>NZ_LMLW01000008.1:0-250000 GCF_001422045.1 Sphingomonas sp. Leaf242 | reverse complement strand
AGCGGTTGCTTTGCAAGCATCAGGTCATCGGTTCGATCCCGATAGGCTCCACCATTTCGCAGGAGACGAGACGAGGCAGCAAAGCTGCCGCGCACGTATCCAAGAACGGCCAGCGCCGCAAAGCGCGCCCACAAGGCGCAGCTTAGCTGCGACTGACGGGCCCGCGGGCAACGCACCATCAGCCATAACCTAGAGATGAAGAGAAACGGTTCGCCGTGCGAGAGCACGGTGATTGGGTCGAGACGACCCGTATTTGACATTGTGAATGGGTTTTTTAAAATCGATGCCGTGAGGTGCTCGATTTTGGAGACGAGGATTGCTTCGGCAGTTCGCAGGGCACTTCTGTGCAAGGCGATCTGGACGGGCGGTTCGAGGCTCCAGATATCGACATCATCATAACTAATAATCTGGCTGAGATTATAATCATCCGCACCTGACAAAGGCYAACGCGCACTGCTCTGCCGAGTTGGTGACGTTCTTCGGAACGCACCCAGTGATGTCGTTGGTGGTGTGGACTCTCAAGCGTGAGGTAAGGGCAATTCGTGGATGCCTTGGCACATACAGGCGATGAAGGACGTGGCACGCTGCGATAAGCGTCGGTGAGCTGTGAGCAAGCTTTGACCCGACGATTTCCGAATGGGGAAACCCACCTATCCCGATTAATTCGATCTTAGCGGCAACGCTGGGATGGAGTTAATTAGGTTAGGTATCACTTAGCTGAATACATAGGCTTCGTGAAGCGAACCCGGCGAACTGAAACATCTCAGTAGCTGGAGGAAAAGACATCAACCGAGATTCCGTTAGTAGTGGCGAGCGAACGCGGACCAGGCCAGTGCCTGAATTTCAACTAGTAGAAGTCTCTGGAAAGTGACGCCATAGCGGGTGACAGCCCCGTATACGAAAGTGAGAATTCAGGACTCGAGTAGGGCGGAACACGTGAAATTCTGTCTGAACATGGGGGGACCACCCTCCAAGCCTAAATACTCGTATGTGACCGATAGCGAACTAGTACCGTGAGGGAAAGGTGAAAAGCACCCCGATGAGGGGAGTGAAACAGTACCTGAAACGGATTGCCTACAAGCAGTTGGAGGGCTTTTATGGCCTGACAGCGTACCTCTTGCATAATGGGTCTGTGACTTAATGTATCAAGCAAGCTTAAGCCGATAGGTGTAGGCGCAGCGAAAGCGAGTCTGAATAGGGCGCCAGAGTTTGATGTATTAGACCCGAAACCCGGCGATCTAGGCATGACCAGGATGAAGGTGCAGTAACATGCACTGGAGGTCCGAACCGATTAACGTTGAAAAGTTACCGGATGAGTTGTGTTTAGGGGTGAAAGGCCAATCAAGCCGGGAAATAGCTGGTTCTCCGCGAAAACTATTGAGGTAGTGCCTCGCACGAACACCTTAGGGGGTAGAGCACTGGATGGGCTAGGGGGTCGCGAGATCTACCAAACCTAACCAAACTCCGAATACCTAAGAGTGATATGCGGGAGACAGACGGCGGGTGCTAAGGTCCGTCGTCAAAAGGGAAACAGCCCTGACCTACAGCTAAGGCCCCCAAATCGTATCTAAGTGGGAAAGCATGTGGGACTTCCAAAACAACCAGGAGGTTGGCTTAGAAGCAGCCATCCTTTAAAGAAAGCGTAACAGCTCACTGGTCTAAACAAGAGGTCCTGCGGCGAAGATGTAACGGGGCTCAAGATACGTGCCGAAGCTTAGGGTGTGCCACTTATGTGGTACGCGGTAGCGGAGCGTTCCGTAAGCCTGTGAAGCGATCTGGTAATGGGTCGTGGAGGTATCGGAAGTGCGAATGCAGACATGAGTAGCGATAAAGAGGGTGAGATGCCCTCTCGCCGAAAGACCAAGGGTTCCTGCGCAAGGCTAATCCGCGCAGGGTGAGCCGGCCCCTAAGACGAGCCCGAAGGGGGTAGTCGATGGGAACCACGTTAATATTCGTGGGCCTGGTGGTGTGTGACGGATCATGTGTGTTGTCATCCCTTATCGGATTGGGATGGCTTCGAAATGGTTCCAGGAAATAGCCCCACCGTATAGACCGTACCCGAAACCGACACAGGTGGTCAGGTAGAGTATACCAAGGCGCTTGAGAGAAGTGTCCTGAAGGAACTCGGCAAATTGCCTCCGTACCTTCGGAAGAAGGAGGCCCTCACTATGCGCAAGCACTTTGAGGGGGCACAGGCCAGGGGGTAGCGACTGTTTAGCAAAAACACAGGGCTCTGCTAAGTCGGCTTCAAGACGACGTATAGGGCCTGACGCCTGCCCGGTGCCTGAAGGTTAAGTGGAGGGGTGCAAGCTCTGAAATGAAGCCCAGGTAAACGGCGGCCGTAACTATAACGGTCCTAAGGTAGCGAAATTCCTTGTCGGGTAAGTTCCGACCTGCACGAATGGCGTAACGACTTCCCCACTGTCTCCAGGACATGCTCAGCGAAATTGAATTCTCCGTGAAGATGCGGAGTACCCGCGGTTAGACGGAAAGACCCCGTGCACCTTTACTGCAGCTTCAGAGTGGCATTAGGAAGAAACTGTGTAGCATAGGTGGGAGGCTTTGAAGCATCGGCGCCAGCTGATGTGGAGCCATAGGTGAAATACCACCCTGTTTGTTTCTGATGTCTAACCTCGTTCCGTAAGCCGGAACAGGGACCCTCTGTGGCGGGTAGTTTGACTGGGGCGGTCGCCTCCTAAAGAGTAACGGAGGCGCGCAATGGTGGGCTCAGGACGGTCGGAAACCGTCTGTTAGAGTGCAATGGCATAAGCCCGCCTGACTGCGAGACTGACAAGTCGAGCAGAGACGAAAGTCGGTCATAGTGATCCGGTGGTCCCTCGTGGAAGGGCCATCGCTCAACGGATAAAAGGTACGCCGGGGATAACAGGCTGATAACCCCCAAGAGCTCATATCGACGGGGTTGTTTGGCACCTCGATGTCGGCTCATCACATCCTGGGGCTGGAGCAGGTCCCAAGGGTTTGGCTGTTCGCCAATTAAAGTGGTACGTGAGCTGGGTTCAGAACGTCGCGAGACAGTTTGGTCCCTATCTGCCGTGGGCGTCGAAATTTGAGAGGAGTTGACCCTAGTACGAGAGGACCGGGTTGAACATACCTCTGGTGTACCAGTCGTTCCGCCAGGAGCGCAGCTGGGTAGCTATGTATGGACGGGATAACCGCTGAAAGCATCTAAGCGGGAAGCCTCCCTCGAGATAAGATTTCATAGAGCCGTCGGAGACCACGACGTTGATAGATCGGATGTAGAAGTGCGGTAACGCATGGAGCTAACCGATACTAATTGCTCTATTCGCGCTTGAGAGTCTCACACCATCAATGACAACACTGGGTTCGCCCAGTTAGCCAAGCCAACGATGCGTGCGGATGATTAAGACGACGCCAGATTGCCAATTCCCTCGCCGTCGAGGGATTGGTCACAAATACCACTACACCAGCACTCGTTTTTCCGAGAGGCTGGCTACAAACCATGCACGGTATCGATTTTAAACCCTCAGGCTTCGCCGCAAGGCGAAGCCCGAGGGAACCAGATATGACGCGTACGCATGTCGCACCGGCTCCATTGCCTGGTGGCTATAGCGTCGGTGTCCCACCCGATCCCATTCCGAACTCGGCCGTGAAACCCGACTGCGCCAATGGCGCCAGGCATTGAAGCCCGTGCAACATGTAAACACGCAACATATCCAAAACCCATTCACAAACGTCTTCTACCCAACGCACGCTAGCCGTGCCGTCGCGGGGTGGAGCAGCCCGGTAGCTCGTCAGGCTCATAACCTGAAGGTCACAGGTTCAAATCCTGTCCCCGCAACCATCTTTGACGCCACTCCAAACCTCGTAGCGCAAGCTCCGGGGCTGTCTTCGTTTTTGGCCTCTTTCCTTTCCTTGCGCCCAACCATTCGACGATGGTAGCGAATTTGCCTTAAAGCGTGACGTCGACTTCGCTGCGCTTCGCGCCGGGCGTCAGTGTCGCACGCTCGATGAGCCCGCGAATGGTCTCCGCGGCTTCGTCGCGGTTCAATGCCTCGGCGAGCTTCTCGACCTTTTTGGCGTAGGTTCCGGCGATGTTGGGAGGAATGTCCGGTGTGTCGGCAGAAGTTTCCGCCAATGTCGCCTTCAAGACTTTCTCCAGCGAGCGTGCGGTCCATCAATGTCTCGTTGTAGCGGCCGTTCTCAATGGCATCGACGATGTCTGTCTTAGCTTCCTTGATCTTGGCCAGATTGGTTTTGGCGCGGGTCTTCATTTGCAGGTCGTGATCGGGCCGTTGGCGCACTTGCCCGTACGGTGATCGTTGCAGCGCTGACGTCCCCTACCGTTGCGAGGAACGGCACGCCCGCACCTCCGTACTTCACCCGCCCTGCAGGCAGATGCCTGGGCGGTTTGGCACCGCCGGTTAGCGGATTGTCCGTCAGCTTGAACTTCATGTCGCGCCTGGCGCGGAATCGGACGTGTTGAAGCTTCACGCTGCGCTACCGAGCATCGTCAACAGGCAGTCCTTTCCATTCTTTTCATCGTTTCAATTCTGGGTCCAAGTGAGCCGCATGGGCTAACTGTCGATGAGCATTGGGTCATGAATGGAAAATTGGTGTTTGAGCCAGAGAACGACATTAGTCATGAGACGGCGCGTCATTAGAACAGGTACAGCTTAGTATGCGCCAACTGCATCCGGTAGCCGCGGGGGTCGCGCAGATGAGCGAGTAAGCAAAGGGGGGCGTTAAATCCCCAAGCTGCTCCTTGCTTTCGAGTTCAGCCGTGAAGGCCACTGGTGTGCCCAGCCGAGTCAGGAATGCGGCCGGGGGGTGATAATACGGACGGACAGGGCGGCGAAGGTCTGTCTAATTTCATCCGCCTGCTGCGATAGGACAGAATAATGCTGAAATACGATGTGCTGATAGTCGGAGCTGGGCACGGTGGCGCACAGGCTGCGATCGCTCTCCGCCAAGCGAAGTTTAGCGGCAGCATCGCAATCGTCGGCGCCGAACAGGACCTGCCTTACGAGCGACCGCCGTTGTCGAAGGACTATCTTTCCAGGAAGAAATCCTTCGAACGCCTTTTGATTCGTCCGCCCGCATTCTGGGACGAGCGCGACGTGACGATGCTGCTCGGCCGCGGAGTCGTGTCCGTTAATCCTGCCAAGCATCTCGTCGAGACGGATCGCGACGAGAAACTTGGCTATGGCCTTCTGATCTGGGCGGCTGGCGGCGGGGCACGGCGGATCGGTTGCAGTGGTCATGATCTGGCCGGCGTTCATACCCTGCGAACCCGCGCCGATGCCGATCGGCTGATTGCCGAGTTGCCGAACGTATCTCAGGCAGTCGTTATCGGAGGCGGCTATATCGGGTTGGAGGCAGCGGCGGCACTGACCAAGCTCGGTAAGCATGTCGTGGTGATCGAAGCGCTGGATCGCGTCTTGTCGCGGGTCGCGGGCGAACCGCTATCGCGCTTCTTTGAAAACGAACATCGCGCGAACGATGTCGATCTTCGATTGAACACCGCGGTCGACCGCATCGAGGGAGTCGGAACCGTATCCGGCGTGCGGTTGGCAAATGGAGAGGTCGTATCTGCACAGATGGTGATCGTCGGCATCGGCATCGTGCCTTCGGTTGGTCCGCTGATTGAGGCTGGCGCTGAAGGAGGAAACGGCGTCGCGGTCGACGCGCAATGCCGCACGAGCCTGGCGGACGTCTTCGCAATTGGCGATTGCGCACTGCACGCAAACCGTTTTGCCAACAATTTACTGATACGGCTTGAATCGGTGCAGAACGCTAACGATCAGGCGACGGTAGTGGCAAGGACGATTGTCGGCAACGGCACTCCCTATGATGCGGTGCCGTGGTTCTGGTCCAATCAATACGACCTTAAACTTCAGACTGTCGGTCTCTCCATGGGATGTGACGACTTGGTCGTGCGTGGCGACATGACGACGCGCAGCTTCTCGATCATTTATCTCCGCAAAGGTCGCGTCATTGCCCTCGATTGCGTCAACGCGGTGCGCGATTACGTGCAGGGCAAGCGCTTGGTCACGGAAGGATTGGCAATCGATCGCTGTCTGTTGGCCGACACTGCTATTCCACTGAAGGATTTGAACGCTTCGTAAGGGTGCCGCGATGGAGGCGTCGCGATATGAGCGTCGGCGTGGGTCGGGTGGGCAAAGAGATTCGAACTGTTTCCTAAGGCTGTAGTCGCCCACAAATACTCTGAAAAAGAACCGCTTTTAAAAAAGAGTGCGGCATCTCACCAATGCCGTAAGTCGATAGGACACATAGCTTCTGAAAGAACCCTGTTAAAGGCGCTGGTGCCGGTAAGGCGCGGGCTTGGCTACAACGTGAAGCTCCGCGTGAAGGCGGCCGGAGCGGCGTTGGTCTGGCAAACGTCAAGAGGAGCATGAGCCTGTTCGACGAGAGCGAGATCTAATAAGCGATCCGCCTGAGAGACCCAAGTCGTGAGAGGGCCGTCACCGAGATCGGCATCGTCTCGATCGGCGAGCAGAAAACGCAGGAAATGCTCCGCACCGTGCCGCGATGGGTGCTGATCGCCCGATTCTCGCCGTCAGCAAACCAAGGTCAAACCACTCAGCGTCGCCAAGATCGTCTAGAAGGAAAAGCCCGAACTTGTCATCCTCGGCAAGCAGTCGATCGACGACAACGACCAGACCGGGCAGATACTCGCCGGCCTCCGTAAGTGGGGGCGGGGCACGTTCGCCTCGAGGGACGAGATCGTCTCAGGTTCGGTCAATGTGAGCGCGAAGTCGATGGCAAGGACGAGACGGACACGCTCAAGTTGCCCGCGATCATCGCCACCGATATGACCCCGAAGTCGAAGCCGATGGCGCAGAAGACTCCGGCCGATTTGACGTGGAAGTGACGCCGTGTCTGACTATACTTAAGGTGATCAAGCCGGCCCAGCGCTCGGCCGGGATCAAGGTCGTCGAGTCGAATGGCTGACGCGCCCACACTGCATCCGCGCGCTGGCAGGCGCCGGTTACGACCATGCACGACCGACAATCGCCACTATCTGCGCGACCGCGCCGAGCCGGATATGGCTTGCCTACCTCGCGCATATCGCAACCGGCAAAGCCTGGCTGCGTCTGGCTAGCATGCTCAACCTTGCAGCCCGCAAGATCGTCGGCTGGGCAATGTGCGATCATATGCGGGCCGAACTGCCGCTCTCGGCGCTGATGATGGGAGTACGACGGCAGCGGCTAGCAGCCGGTTTCATCTGCTACCTGGATCGCAGGTTCCCAGTGTGGCCGGCGTCTATGTCGATTGCCTAGCAGTGGTTGAGGCGCCACTATCGATGAGTCGTACCGGCAATTACTACGATACTGGCCTCGATAAAAAGCTTGTTTTGCCTGGCGGACGAATTGGTTCGTCTTCGACTATGGACGGCGCATAACAAGCGTTGTTCGTATATATTTAAGGCTACTACGGCAACGCATGTACTCAGTTTTGCTTGTGTCATGCCCAAGAAAATCGAGCGAAGCATTGCGGCTAACTTAAATGGGTCCGCCGATCCAGAGTAAGATCAGAACGACTGTAAACCTTCCTAATCTTTTAGAAAGGCAGGCCGGTCCATGCTTCCACTACGGTCAGGAAGGTGTTAGCGGAATCTGGCCAATGAGCAGGCGAGCCACTTCTCCGAAGTTCTCTAGACTTTCGCGATACCTTCCTGGCTATCGCTTTCCACTCGGCAGCGTTGTTCGTCAGGTGAACGCCTGTGACAGCTTCGACGTACGGTCGAACACAACGATGCAGCTTTTTTGGCATTACCTTGCGTTGGTGCGAGAGGCCGACATGAGTGGTCCAGTCCATCGCCGCCATCTCGCCCCGCGGGTCGATGATAGTTCACCGTCTTCCTAACTCAGCAACACGGTGTATGGTGGGGCGCTAGGGTGTGGACAGCGGTGCTCTGGTATTGGCGAGGCGTTGATTTGCGTCCTGGGCGAGGTTGTCGCGGTTTTGTTGGAGGGTGTTGGGCGACACGGCTGCGAGGTCGAAGCGGAGTTCGTGCATGTCCATGCCCGAGCGGTAGCCGCCGGGCCAGATGCTGGTCAGTTCGAAGCCGCAATGCTGGAAGAACGGCGAGACCTGCGGCGAGGTGTCGACGGTG
The DNA here is from genome assembly GCF_001422045.1 of Sphingomonas sp. Leaf242. Classification (GTDB taxonomy): domain Bacteria; phylum Pseudomonadota; class Alphaproteobacteria; order Sphingomonadales; family Sphingomonadaceae; genus Sphingomonas. The sequence continues at coordinate 241,881 of NZ_LMLW01000008.1, read as the reverse complement.
ACGTAGCGCGTGGATGGCTCGGCGCTGGTGGCGACGTGGAGCAGGCGTTCGAACAGCAACAGCTTGCCGAGGCCCGAGCCATGGTACGTCCGCGCGGCCATGCCCCAGAAGAGTAGCGCCTTGTTGTAATGCTCCCAGATCTCGTAGCCGCCGAACGCGCCGGGGACGCCGTCGACGTCGACCACGAATGCCGGGCCGTCGGGCTCGTCGAGTGTTTCCTCGAGCCATTCGCGGTCACCCGCCCCGAAATATTCGGGGAGGTTCGAGTCGAAGATCGCGAGGACGGCGGCGCGGTCCTTGTCCTCGTAGCGGCGGGTCAGGATTCTGGTCATGGCTGGCTCCACTGCGCGATGGTTTCGATCGCGTCGGTGGTGGAACGGCTCCAGCAGCGCGAAGTGCCTTCGAACGTCGCGGTCGCGTGGATTGGATCGGTGACGATGGTTTCGATCGCCTCGGGGCGGATGCGGCGGGGTTCGCCGATGAGCTTCGCGTGCGCTTCCTTGATCGTCCAGCGGCGGAGCCACGCGGGGGGCTGCGCGGGAGCGGGCAGGTGGCGGAGCGAGGCGGCTTCGATCGGGGTCAGCATGTCCCATAGCGGAGCGTGGTCGTCGATGACCTCGCGGTCGACCGCGATCGGCGCGCGTGCAACGCCGATCAGGGCGTGTGCGCCGCGGCTGGAGAGGCTGAGATACCAGCCTTCCGGGGCGGCAATGATCGGCGCGCCAGCCGGGCTGCGTGTGAGGCGGACATCGACGGAGTCGTCGGCCAGTTTGCGGATCAGCGCGGAGGCCAGGCCCCGCCGGATCGCGCGCGCATCGCCTTGCAGGCCAGCGGCGTACGGTCCGGTCTCGGCAACACTCCATGCGACTGGCGACTGACCGTCCCAGACGAGCGCGTCGAGCGGACCGTCGTGCCAGATCGGCGTCACGTCGCGACGGCGATCCGCGCCGGGCTCCCGTCCCAGCTCGTGCCGTCGGGCAAGGTCTCGCCCTTCATCACCACCGACAGGTCGCCGAGCTGTGCGTCCGCGCCGATCTCCGCGTCGTACAGCACGATCGCGAGCGAGCCGATCGTCGCGCGGTCGCCGACGCGGATCGCACCGACCTTCATCACGCGGTCCTCGAACAGGTGCGTCTGCAGGCCGGCGAAGTCGTTGAGCGCGACGTCGTCGCCGATATCGACCAAATCGTGCTCGGTCAGGTCGGTGGTGTCGATGTAGCAGCGCTTGCCGATCCGCGCGCCCATCAGGCGTAGGTACACGCCGATCCACGGGGTGCCGCGGAGCGGTTCGAGCAAATTGGCGACGGCGAGGTTCTCGTAGGTCGCGGTGACGAGTTCGGTGCGCCAGACGAACGTGCTCCAGAGCGGCGCGGTCGTGACCTTGTAGCGGCCGACGACGAGCCATTTGAGCGCGAGGACGAATATCCCGCAGGCGAGGCAGAAGCCGACGTACAGGAAGGGGAACGTCGTCGCGATCAGCAGCCCGCCGTTATCGAGGTCATCAAGGTCGCCGACCACCGACAGCAGGAGGCTGAAGAACACCAGGAACGCGGTCAGCGACAAGGTGGTTCGAACCGCCTCGATCGACAGACGCGTGGCAATCAGCGCGCGCGACGGATTGAACCGCGCGCCTTCGTCGAACATCGTGTTGACCTGTCGTACCGGCAGCTTGATCGCGGGCGAGCCGAACCAGGTGCTGCCAGCCTCGGTGGCGAGCGCGGGATCGCTCGGTGGCTTCGAGAGGACGCCGACGAGCACCTCGTCGCCGATCTGCGTGCCGCTCGGCAGCAGTGCCGAATTGCCGATGAAGCTGCGGCGGCCGATCTTGGTATGCGCGAGTTCGATCGTGCCGTGGCCGATCCGCGCGGCGCCGAAGATCACCGAGTCCGCGATGAAGCTCTCCTCGCCGATCTCGACGAGGTCCGGCACGATTGCGCTGGCGGTCGAGATTTCGGCGCGACGGCCCACCTTCACGCCAAGTGCGCGGTACCACGGCACCACGTACAGCGTCGCGAAGATCGGGTGGAGCAGGCGCAGCGCGAGGTCGTTGATCTGCTGGACGAACCAGTAGCGGACGTAGAACCCGCTGTTCAGCGCGTAGACCGCGGGCGCGACGCGGCCGAGGATCAGGCGCTTGGCCGCCACCGTCAGCACGCACATCATCACGACATAGGTGACCGCGAGCAGCGGCGCGACCGCGACATAGGCATAGCCGCTGGTCGCCCAGTCGAGCTCGATCAGCGCGATCAGGCCCGGCGCGATCGGCAGGATCGCGACCAGCGGCAGGATCAGCGCGCACAGGAACAGGCCGATCGCCGGCCCGGCGTTGCGCGAGGCTGCGATGGCCGGGCGGCGGGGCGCATCGCCGTCATGCGCGGCGGGCGAGCCTGCCCAGCGCTGGCCGGCGGGGATCGTCGTTTCGGCGGGCAGCGCGGACAAGTCGTCGAGCATCGCATCGTCGCCGAGCGCGGCGTTGCGGCCGACCACCGCCATCGATCCGACGAACGCGCCCTTGCCGAGCTTTACCGTGCCGAGGCGGAGCAATCCGCGCTCGACCGAGCTGGTCGAGAGCACCGACTGGTCGCTGATGATCGCATCGTCGTCGGCGTGGAGCAGGTCGGCGGTATCGATGATCCCGGTGCCGATATGGACGCGCTCGCCGATCTTCGCGCCCATCATCCGGTAATAACCGCGGATCATCGGCGTGCCCGCCAGATACGGCGTCGCGGTCACGCCGATGATCCGGCGGACCAGCCACCAGCGGAAATAGTAGCTGCCCCAGAGCGGGTAATCGCCCGCCTTGAAGCGCCCGACGATCAGCCACTTGAGCGCGATCGACAGGAACATCGACGCGATCGGCACGATCGTGAAGAACAGCCCACTGAGGATAAGCGCGTCGACCCGCGGCATGTTACCGGCGAGATGCGTGTAGGCGAGATAGGGCGAGAACCACTGCAGCCCCGCCAGCGTGTAGATCGGCAGCAGCGCGAGCGTCTGCGCGGCGACGCACAGCCGGCGCTTCCACGGCGCGATATGGTGGAAGCTGCTCTCGTCGAGGATCGCGACGGGCGTGGTGCCGCCAATCCGCAGCGCCAGTGCGCGAATGGTGGGTGCGGCGTAGACGTCCTCAAGCGACAGCCCTTCGAGGCCGCGCACTTTTCGCGCCGCCGAAACGAGCCGTGCGGCCTTCAGCGAATGACCGCCGAGATCCTCGAACAGGTCGTCGAGCACCGATACCGGCTGCGGCGCGAACGCCTCGGCCCAGACGCCGTGCAGGCTTTCCTCCATCGTCGTGGCGGGCGCGACCATCTCGCGGTCCGATGTCACGGTGATCTCGGGCTTGACCAGCGCCTTGCGGTCGACCTTCCCCGAGGCGGGCAGCGTCGGCAGGTGCGACAACAATTGGTAGCCCGCCGGGCGCATGTAATTGGGGAGACGCTCGGCGACGCGGGCCTTGAGGCCGACCATGTCGATCTCCTCCGCCGGACGCGCGATCAGGAACGCGGCGAGGAATTCGGAGCCGTCGTCGTCGGTGAACAGCTGGACGACGGTCTGCGCAACGCCGGGCCATTCACCGATCACCGCCTCGATCTCGGCGAGTTCGACGCGGAAGCCGCGGATCTTCACCTGCGTATCGATCCGCCCGACGAAATCGATGTCGCCAGCGGCGTCGAGCTTTACCAGGTCGCCCGAGCGGTAGATGCGTTCGGGGGCACCGGAAGGCCCGTCGAACGGGGTCATGATGAACTTCTCGGCGGTCAGGTCGGGGCGGTTGACGTAGCCGACGCCGACGCCCGGCCCGCCGATGACGAGTTCGCCTTCCTGGCCGTCCGGGACAGGCTGCATATGCTCGTCGACCACCCAGGCGGTGTAGCCGGGCAGCGGCTTGCCGATCGTGATGCGCTGGCCGGGAAACACCTCGGTCCAGGTCGCGGTCACCGACGTCTCGGTCGGGCCGTAGGTGTTGAGCAACCGCAATCCGGGACGCGCGAGCCGGCGTGGCAGGTCTGCCGGGCACGCTTCGCCGCCCATGTTGAGCAGGCGCAGCGTCGGCACCGGATGCTCGACCAGCGCGATCAGCGAGGGGACGACGTGCCAGATCGTCGTGTTCGCCTCGGCGAGCGCGATCGCCACGTCGGGCCCGCTGGTCGCCAGCGCTTCGGTCGCGACGAGCACGACCGCACCGACGAAGAACGCGCTCCACATCGTCTCGACCGACATATCGAACGCGAGGCTGAACCCGCCGAACACGACGTCGGTCGGGGTGAGATCGAGAATCGCGCTTTCGGAGCGGACCAGATGGCAGGCGTTGCCGTGCGAGATCATCACGCCCTTGGGGCGGCCGGTCGTGCCCGAGGTGTAGATGATGTAGGCGAGGTCCTGCGGATCGCTGAGCGTGACGTCGCGCCCGATCAGTTCGGACGGCTCGGCCGCGAGATCGCCTAGCGCCGCATCGAGTGCGAGCGTTTTCCCCTTCAGGTTGCCGACGCGGCTGGCGACGGTGATCGTCAGCGCGGCCTCGCTGTCCTCGACGATGAAGTCGATGCGGTCCTGCGGATAGCCCCAGTCGACCGGCACATAGGCGGCGCCCGCGCGCAGCACGCCGAGGATCGCCATATACTGGTCGAGCCCGCGCGGCAGGCACAGCACGACACGGTCGCCGCGGCCGATCCCCATCGCGCGCAACCGGTGCGCGAGCGCGAGGCTGCGCGTGGCCAGATCGGTATAGCTCCACTCGGTCTTGCGGTCGTATTCCTCGTCCGCGCCGATCAGCCGCAGCGCGGTCGCGTCGGGATGCGCCGCGCGCGTGGCGTCGAAGATCTCGTGCAGCAGTTCGTCGCGCGCGTAGGGTTCGGCCGGCCGCAGCGCCGGCGCGGGGGCGATCGACGCTGTCCTCGCTCTTGGCATTAGCGTGATATCCGAGGCGCTTGGCGAGGTGTCTGGATGCATCGAAGAGCCTTAGCCTATGTCTCGCGCGGTTTGCTATATGTCAGACACGCCGCGGGGCGTGTCGGGTATCCACGAGGTCCGCTTATGCCGTCGCGGCCGGGACTGCGGCGAGCGCGGGGGACGGGAGCGCCTCCACCGTGGGCCGCGAGAGCAGATAGCCCTGGCAGAGGCGGACGCCGATCTCCCGTAGCGTCTGCAATTCCGCCGCGGTCTCGATCCCCTCGGCGATACAGCGGATGCCGAGGTCCTCGGCCATGCGGACGACGCTCGCGACGATCGTCCGGCGCGAGGCCGAGCGGTCGATCCCGCGGATCAGCGCCATGTCGATCTTCAGCATGTCGGGGCGCAGGTCGGCGAGCAGCCCGAGCCCCGCATAGCCGGCGCCGAAATCGTCGATCGCGGTGGTGAAGCCGCGCGCCTGATACGCCTCGATGATGTGGCGGACATGCGCGACGTCAACCATCTGCTCGTTCTCGGTGAATTCGAACATCAGCCGGCCGGGGTCGAACCCGACGCGGCGGGCCGCCGACAGCGACGCGCGGATGCAGGCGTTCGGCTCGTAGACGGCGTTGGGCATGAAGTTGATCGACAGCTTCGCGTCGCCATCGGCGGCGAAGAGCGACCCCGCGAGTTCGATCGCCTTGACCCGGCACGCCTGGTCGAACTTGTAGATCATGTCGGGCTCGATGCCGGACAGTACTTCGCCCGCCGACTGGCCTTCCGTCCCGCGGACCAGCGCCTCATAGGCGAAGATCGACCCGGTCCGGATATCGACGATCGGCTGGAACGCCATCGTGATCGGGGTCCTGAGCGGCGCGCCCGTCCGGCATCCCTGGCAGGAGGCGAGTGCGGCGACGGGTGCGACGGCGGGGGCGGGGACGGAGGTGGCGGCCGCGGCATCGGCCGGCGTGATCGGTGAATGCATCATGCCCAGTCTTCCAGTTTTCCCATCGCGTTGCGCGGCAGGGCGGGGCCGAAGCGCAAGCTCTTCGGGCGTTCGGGATCGGTCAGGAGAGGCGTGACCAGCTGATCGATGCGGGCCGCGAGCAGCGCGGTATCCTGGTGCTCGGTCGGCACCACGAACGCCTTCAGTCGCCCGTTGACGTGCAGCCGCACCGCGGCGTCGGCGACTCCGTCGACCGACCGCAACACCCGTGCGATGCGCGCCGGCCAGACATTGTGGCCGGCGACCTGGACCGCGCCGTCACGCCGGCCGATCGGCCGCAGCGTGCGTTCGCCGATCCGCTCGATATGGTCGGGCAGGTCGAAACGGCGGCCAGTGCGGTCGACGAGCCGCCAATCGCCTTCGCCGTCGGGGAGCAACTGCCAGCGCGGCAGCAGATCGTACGCGGGCGCGGTCGACGTGGTGGGGGCGTCGCGCAGCGCGATGCCGCCCGTCTCCGAGGCGCCATAGATATCGGCCAGTCGCGACAGCCCGGCGGCCAGCAGCCCCGTCGCGACGTCGTCATCGAGCGGTCCGCCCGAGCTGACGCCGACGACATCCTCGGGAAACCGACGGATCAGACGCCGCAGCGCCTGCCACTGGTCGGGTACCGCGACGACGAGGTCCCCCGCGGCGAGGCCCAGCGGCGTGCCGATCGTGCGTACGACGACGGGTACGCCCAGCGCATCGGGAAGCAAGCCGGTCCAGACGATCCCGTACAGATGATGCGCCGGCACCAGCGCGACCACCCGACGGCGGCCTGCGAACCGGCCTGCGAAAAATGCAGCTTCGTCGAGCAGGTCGGCGACGGCATGGACGCAGGGGCGCGGGTGGCCGGTCGACCCCGACGTGACGACCGTCATCCGGCCATCGCCCGCGGTGTGCGCGTGCAGGATCCAGTCTACCCACGCGCCGACGGTGCGCGGCGGATCGTCGCTCAGCACGCTGTCGTCGAGCTCGAACGCCTCGGCCAGCGCCCCCAGCGCGCCGAGCTGTTCCATCGAGTCCAGCCCGAGCCCCGCGTCGTCGATCGGCGTCGAGTCGAGCCAGTGGCCGGGCGCGATTGGCCGGGAGTCGGTATCGCGCAGGCGGCGCAGTTCGGCGGCGACGACCGCACAGGCGATGCGGTGCGCCGCAGCGCGCTGCAACCCGCGCTGCAAGCCACCCTGCAATCGGGGCATCGTCACGCGGCGCAGGCCTGGCGATGGCAGACCTGATTCCGTCCGGCATGCTTGGCGGCGTAGAGACGCTTGTCGGCGAGCGCGATGAGCGCGTCGATCGACCCGTCGGCCTCGTCCAGCGTCGCGCACCCCAGGCTGGCGGTGACGGTCAAAGGCCCGCTCGGCGTTTCGACTTCGAGCGCAGCGATCGTCGTGCGCATCTGTTCGGCGAGCAGCACCGCCTGGTCCTTGGCATAGCGCGGCAGGAGGACGCCGAACTCCTCGCCGCCCAACCGCGCGAAAATCCCGCGCGGCGGCAGCAGCAGCTTGCAGGCGTCGGCGACGCGGCACAGCAGCGTGTCGCCGACCGGGTGGCCATAGGTATCGTTGACCGTCTTGAAGTGATCGAGATCCATCACGACCAGCGACAGCGACTGCCGCAATTCGCGCCAGTGGGTCAGCTCGCGCTCCATCACCTGGCCGAAATAGCGCCGGTTCGATGCGCCGGTCAGATGGTCGCAGGTCAGCAGCCGGCGCATGTCCTCGGCGGCCTCGCCACCACGCGGCACGTCGCGCAGCACGACCGAGAAACCGGACGGGCGCAAATCGTCTGGGCCGGACCGGGCGACGACGAGGCGCTGGCACCAATAGCGCTCGCCGTCGGCGCGCTGCTGCCAGCCCTCCTGCAGATGCCATCCCTCGCGCGTGGCGATCACCAGCTGCTCGTCGAGCCGCAGGTCGCCACCGGGCGCATCGGTATTCAGGATATCGGTGAGATCGCGGCCGATCACGTCGGCGGCCGGATGCCCGGTCTGGCGCGTGAAGCAGGCATCGGCGGACTCGATCCGGCCGTCCGGCGTGATCGTCAGCGCAGCATAGTCGTTGACGCCGTCGAGCATCGTCGCGAACCAGGTGTTCGCCTGGCGCAGGCGCTCCTCCTGGACGACCTGCTGGCTGATATCCGCCAACGTCGCCATCAGCCGGTTCGCGCCCAGCTTGACCAGCGTACACGCGAGCACCTTGGCCGGCGCGGCGTGCCGACGCGCGCCGAGGTCAACGAAGATGCGGTGACCGTCGCAGATCCGCCCCGTCGCGGGCGCAAAGGCGGCGACGATGCTGCGCAACTCCGGCGCGTGCTGTTCGAACGCCGCGAACAGGTTGCCGGGATCGCGCGGCCCCGCGAGCGGCAGCAGGTGCTGCATCGCGTGCGGGTTCATCATCCCGATCTCGCCGGTGGCGTCGCATTCGATCAGCCCGACCGGGCAGGCATACAGGAATTCGAGAAGCTGTTCCTCGCTGGACGTGTCGCTCATGATCGCGGTCTTACCGAGCGATGAGGATGTAGCGGCGCGGCGTGCCGGCACTGGCGAGCAGCCGCAGACGCACGCGCGTCGGGCGCATCCGCAAGGTCAGGACATAGGGCACGATCTCGTCGATCTCGGGCTCGTCCTCGAACCGCTGGGCGACCATGAAGTTGTTCATGCACTGCCCGACCGCGTCGAAGAACGGTACGCCGAGGACCGCGGCAGGATCGAGCCCGGCCATGCGCGCTTCGGTCGCGTTGTAGACCTGGACGATCGTGTCCGCGCCGAAGCCGACCACCCCGAACGGCAGGGCATCGCGCGCGTCCGCGCTCATCGCTTCGAGGTCGCGCAGGGCAACCGCTTCAAAACCCGACTCATTTGGCGACACGGCTGTAACTCCCTTACAACCGGCTTATGCCTACGAGAGCGTTAAGCATCGGCTAAAATGGCGCACGATCCGGCGGGCTTGATCGGGAAGGATCGAGCGTGATCCGGCAGGGTCTGCCTCGCCGCTATGCCGGCACTATGCGAAGGACGGAAAACGATCTCGAAATGCTACGGCGCGCGCGATAGCTGGAGGGCCACGAAGGGATTTGTGGCATGGCAGCGTGGCATCGAGACTGGCGGACCGACCTTGGTCTTCGCGGGGCGGGGGTGATCCTGTGCGCGGTGGCGTATCTGGCGATCGCGCAACTGGTGGCGCTGTGCCTGCCGTCGCGCGGCGGCGAAATCCTCGCGCATGGATCGGCGATGTATGGACCGGCGACGTTTGCGCTGGCGACAATCGGGTTCCTCGGCGCCAGCGCGGGCAGCGTCCTTGTCCTGTGCGGCACGCATATCTTCGACGAGATCGTCATCAGCGCGCGGTGGCGGGCCAGCCGCATGCCGCACGATCGAGCGGGCGAGTCATGCAACTCGGATCAGGTTTATGAGGATCTGGTCTGAAGGCTGCGTCGAAAGCGCGACCATCCGATTTCGGCTTATGAGGCGCGCGTACGGGCAGATGGGCCAAGTCCTACTCGGTAAGGCGCGTGCCGACGGCGGCGAACAGGGTGCCAGAAACCCAGAACCAGTGAAGCCCTCTCGGTTTTCAACGGCATAGGCAGGCAGACATAGCCGATCTCGCGCTGCCGCCGCCTTTCCCGCAGCGGGTCAAGAATTAGGACGGCCGATCAACGGCGTCCAAAGGTGGGAGTGGGAAGGAAAGCGGACGTTCGTTACAGGTCGTTCCGCCATGCCGATCGAGCCATGAAAGCAGTTTGGCACAGAGCAACAAACGCGAAGCTGCCGAAAAGCGTCAGGGTCACCGTTTCATGTTCGAAGATCGAGCCGGTGACGATCATGGTCGCGAAGCCAAGCCATGCCGGAAGGCCGACGATAAGCGTCAGCGCTTTCAGCCAGCGGGGTAACAGACGCCAAGATGGGTCGAAGGACCACATAACCACAGCACTCATCTAACGGTGAAGGCACCACTGCAATGTCCGCGATTGGGCGAAAGCGACATGGTTATCCTCATCGTGCTGCGGTCGCGCCGAGCATTACTACTTGCCGGGTCGGCGTGTCGTTTCGCATCGCGAGGGTGACGTGCTGGACTCTGCCGGGCATAAGCCGCCGCATGACCAGTATGATCGCCGTCGATAGCCCGGCTTCCGCGCTTGCTCCCGCGTCAGTCTCAACGTCGGTCGCCGAGTTCGGCGCGGAATCGGTGAGGGCCCGGCCATGGCACGCATGACGAAAACGCGCGTGCGGATCCTGTTGCAGCGGCATGCGCCGAGTGCGCTCGTCTGGCGGCGGCGTGTTGCGATCCTCGGCGGGGCGATCATGATCGGCATCGTCGCGCTCGGGTTCGCGGCGGCGGCGGATCGGGCAGGCGAGGCGTTCACCGATATCGTCGCGCGCTGGTGGTGGGCGCCGCTGCTGATGACGCCGGTGGGGTATGCGGCGATCGCGTGGATCACGCTGCGGGTTGCCCCGGCGGCGCGTGGATCGGGGATCCCGCAGGTCATGGCGGCGACGCGCGATCCCGATCATGCGATGACCGGGCTGGTCTCCGCCAAGACGGTCATCGTCAAGCTGGTGCTGACGATCGGGACGCTGTTCGTCGGCGCCTCGACCGGGCGCGAGGGGCCGACGGTGCAGGTCGCCGCGTCGATCATGGGCTATGCACACCGCGTGATGGCGATCCCGTTGCGCGCGTCGGTGTTCATTGCCGGTGGCGCGGCGGGCGTCGCCGCGGCGTTCAACACGCCACTCGCCGGGGTCGCCTTCGCGATCGAGGAACTGGCCGCCGCGTACGAACAGCGGATGACGCTGCTGGTGATGACCGCGGTGCTGATCGCGGGGATGGTCAGCCTCGGGCTGTCGGGGGATTATGTGTATTTCGGGGTGATGCGGCAGACGCTGAACGTCCGCGAGACGCTGCTCGCGGCGCCCGTTGCGGGGATATTGGGGGGCCTGGCGGGGGCGCTGTTCTCGCGGTCGGTGATCGCGACCGGGCGGACGCGGCTGGCACCGGTGGCGTGGCTGCGCGCGCATCCGATGCTGTTCGCCGGCGGGCTCGGGCTGGTCGTGGCGATCATCGGGGTCGCGAGCGGGCTGACCTGGGGGACCGGATACGGTGCGGCGCGCGGAATCATCACCGGCGGCGACGTGCCGCACTGGTTCGGCGCGGCGAAGTTCGTCACGACGCTGGCGACCGCGGTTTCGGGCATGCCGGGCGGGATCTTCGCGCCGTCGCTGTCGGTCGGGGCCGGGATCGGCGACATGCTCCGCAGCATCTTCCCCGATTATCCACCTGGCGCGATCGTGCTGCTCGGGATGGTCGCGTATTTCACCGGCGTGGTCCGCGCGCCGCTGACCGCGGTGATCATCATCTCCGAGACGACCGCGAGCCGCGGGCTGATGATGCCGCTGGTCGCCTCTGCGCTGATCGCCGACTTCGTCGCGCAGGCGGTGTCGAAGGAGCGGCTGTATCATGTTCTGTCGGCGGGGTTCCTGCGCAAGGACGGCGTTGCGGTGGCGGTCGCAGGGCATGAAGGTCCGACTGCCGACCGCGACGATCGCGGGCACTGAGCGCCGCGCCGTCGCGGACCGACAGCGCCGGTTCAGACCGCACGGTCTAGGCGCGCACCCGAAGCTCGAAATCTGGAATCACGTCGCGCATGGTCAGGAGTTGGATAGGGCGGGTGGTGGCCTGCGCGGCGCTTTCGCTGATCGGGACGCCGGCGGCGGCTGAACAGGCCGTGGCGCCGGCTACGCAGGCCGCCGCGCCAGGCGTGCAATTGCCGGTCGACGCGGCGATGCAGGACGCGGCGGTCTATGCGCAGCGGTTCGGCATGCCGCTCGATACCGCGATGCACCGGTTGCGCGCGCAGGCGGAGAGCGTGGCGACGACCGATGCGCTACGGACGGCGTTTGCGGATCGCTGGGCGGGAGTCGCGATCGAGCACCAGCCGGACTATCGGATCGTCGTGCTACTGACCGGCACCGATCCCGTGCCCGATCGCATGATCGCGGCGGGCGGGATCGTCGTGCCGATCGTCTTCCGTACCGGCGCGGGCGCGACGCGGGTGGCACTGCTCGCTGCGCTGTCCAAATATCAGGCGATGATCCGCCAGTCGCTGCCGCATCCGCCCGGCATGGGTGTCGACCAGCGGACCGGCGAGCTGGTCGTGGCGATCTCGTCGGGCGATGCCGACCTGAACCGCGACGGCACGCTGCGCGCGCGGATCGCGGCGCTGGCCGGGGTGCCTGTCCGGATCGAGGTGCTCGACCAGCCGGCGACGACGATGGCCGAGCAGATCGGCGGTCCCGCGACTTTGCCCGACTCGACCGTTGGCGCGATAGCTAGCGAACCGATCCGGGGTGGCGCGCGCGTCATCGGCACGGTGGATGGCAAGCGTTACGCGTGCACGACCGGGTTCACCGTGACCGATGGCACGCGCTACGGCGTGGTGACCGCGGCGCATTGTCCGGACACGCTCACCTATGTCGATGCGGAACGGCACGAATGGCCGCTCGACTATGTCGGGCAATGGGGGTGGGGCTATCAGGACGTGCAGGTGAACGTCGCGAGGGGGGCGCTCGGGCCGTTATTCTATGCCGATACCGCCAAGACGCTGGCGCGCCCGGTCGTCACCTGGCGCTATCGGACGAGCACGCGTGCGGGCGACTTCGTGTGTCACCGCGGCGAGCGGACCGGTTATAGCTGCGCGCTGATCGCGATGGTCGATTTCGCCCCCGCGGGCGATCTGTGCGGTGGCGCGTGCCTGCCGACCTGGGTGGCGGTGGAGGGGCCGACTTGCCGGGGGGGAGATAGCGGGGCGCCGGTGTTCGAGGGGACGACCGCGCTCGGGATCGTCAAGGGCGGGACGTATGCCAAGAACGGGACGTGCCTGTTCTATTATTACATGTCGACCGACTACCTGCCGCCGGGGTGGACGCTGGTGCATCAGCCAGCGGCGGTGCCCGTCATGGTTCAGCCTTTGCCCACAGTCGCCGACACCGCGCGCTGATCGGCGGGGAGCAGCGCGCGCGCGGTCTTGTAGCAATCCTCGACATGCGCGTTGCCGATCAGCTTCATCGCGCCGAAACTGATCGTCGCGGCGACCGCCGAGCCGGCGAACGGCACGAACTTGGCGATCGAGCCGGCGGCGACCCGCGTCGCGATCCGGCGCAGCAACGATGCGACGATCCGCTTCGTCACCATCCGGCCGATCATCGTGTTGCCAAGGCTCGACGCCATCACCAGCGCCTGCTGCGCGAGATGCGGCTCGAGTTTCTGTACCTGATCGTGATCGAGCCCGAAGCGGTTGCTGATCTGCGGCAGCAGCTTGGTCAGCAGGCCGATATCGGCGACCAGATCGGCACCGGGAATCGGCACCACCGCGGCACCCGCCGAGAGCATCGAGCGCGTCGTGACGAGGCGTTTGCAGTCGTCGCGGACGCGGTCGAGTTCGGCGATGGTGTCGATCATGATGGTATGTTCCTGACAATAGTGGCCCGACAACGCACCGCACCCGTGCTGGTGCCATCGGCGGCCCATCAGACGGCGATCGGGACTGGTGGTGCGCGCAAAAGCCGGTAGGACCGGCGCAAACAACGGCACAAACGAACGGTGGAGACGGATATGGCTGGGCAGACAATAGGCGTGATCGGCGCGGGGCAGATGGGTGCGGGGATCGCGCAGGTGTCGGCACAGGCGGGGTACCGCGTGCTGCTCGCGGACGTGTCGCTGGAGGCTGCGACCAAGGGCAAGGCGGGAATCGCCAAGGCGCTTGGCCGGCTGGTCGAGAAGGAGAAGATCGCGGGCGAGGCGCGTGATGCGGCGCTCGCGCTGATCGAGCCGGTCGCGAGCGTGGGGGACATGGGCGACTGTGCGATCGTGGTCGAGGCGGCGACCGAGCGCGAGGCGGTGAAGCGGGCGATCTTCGCCGAGGTCGGCAAGGTGCTCGGCCCGGACGCGATCCTGGCATCGAACACGTCGTCGATCCCGATCACACGCCTCGCACAGGCAGCGCCCGATCCGGCCCGGTTCATGGGGGTGCATTTCTTCAATCCCGTCCCGGTGATGCGACCGATCGAGCTGATCCGCGGCCTCGCGACGTCGGACGCGACGGTGGCGGCGGTCGAGGCATTTGCGGAAAAGCTCGGCAAGCAGGTGGTGCATGCCAACGACGCGCCGGGCTTCATCGTCAACCGCGTGCTGATGCCGATGATCAACGAGGCGTGCTTCGCGCTCGGCGAGGGCGTGGCGAGCGTGCGCGACATCGATCTGGCGTGCCAGCTCGGGCTGAACCATCCGATGGGGCCGCTGACGCTGGCGGACTTCATCGGGCTGGATACGTGCCTGGAAATCACGCGCGTGCTGTTCGAGGGGACCGGCGATCCGAAGTTCCGGCCGGCGCCGGTGCTGGTGAAATATGTCGAGGCCGGGTGGTTCGGGCGGAAGACCAAGCGCGGGTTTTATGATTATTCGGGCGCGGAGCCTGTGCCTACGCGGTGAGGGCCTACGCCTGGCTGCAACCACTCTTGAATATCTGTTGCCATAAAAGACTGCGGCTCTACTCTAACGTTGGAATATTCGAAGAGGAACGCGCGTCTTGCTCAGCATCGATAAGGAAGGCCGAGTAAATCATGCGCGGATCAAAGCGCATATCATCGGTGGTTTGGGCCAGGGGCGCCTTGGCGTCGTCCATGGCATAATCGTTCATCAGACGGGCGGGGCAACGGCACAGGCGGCTTTTGCCGGCTATGCCAGTCGACCTTACGGAATGCATTTTCTGATCGATAAGGATGGGACGATCTACCAGAACGCGTCCCTGCTTTATTATACGAACCATGTCGGTAAGTTGAAGGCGCGGTGCCTGTCCGAGCATAGTTGTTCGGCCATCGATATGAAGCGCTACGCCAAATTCTCTCCGAGCACTGAAAATCGACTGGAGTCGGCGAAGGCATACCCCGCGCGATATCCCGCAAACAAGGACAGTATCGGTATCGAACTGGTCGGCGAAGTATCGGCGAAGACTGGTGAATTCGTGCAGGTCACGGAGGCGTAGAACGCATCGCTGAAGTGGCTGGTCGGCGAGATCGCGGCGACGTTCCACGTGCAGATGACCGAGGTGTTCCGGCATCCGCTGGTGTCGCGGAAAACCCCCTCAGAGGCGAGTACGGCACGGTGGTGATTGCGATGCTGATGGCGCTGGCTGCGCATGGCGGCTGCACGGTGGGAACCGAGGACATGCCGCCGCTCTGTCCGACTGGTCTGCCCGCGGTTCGGCGTATCGTGATCGAACGCGTCGGCCATCGTGCGTATCGGGAAGACGGGGAACGCGTCGCCTGCGCGACTTTCAAGCCAACGGCGACGCAGGTGAAACGGTTCTTTGCCACTGCCAAGACGGTCGATCAGGGCGCGGCGGATGCCACCCTGGACAGATCGCCGTGCCAAGCCTCCGGTACGATCACGTTCGTCGATGGGAGTAAGGGGCGTTGGACAATCGAGCAGCTGCGCGTCGGTATGCTGACGCGCGGGCGGACGCGCACTCTGCTATTTTGCAAGGCATGTCGCACGCGTCCGTTTATATGGTGACGGGCACGCTGCGCCGTTGCGCGTCGCCGTCATGCCAAACGGGCCCGAGCACAGACGGCAGCAGCGCGACCGCACGATCGAGCCCCTCTGCCGTCTCGGGAACGGCGTGCTGAAAGTATCGCTATAGGCCATAGCGATACTGCAAGTGCATTGGAAACAAACGAAATATATTCGGGTCGATGGAGCCGCCGTATTTGCCCTCATGCGCGGTGACGCGGCGGTTTTCAGCATTGTTCGGATAGTGTTCGACGGTGTCGGATGTCGTCGTGTCTTTTCTCATCTCCGCTCCCTCCCACCCATGACGCAATAGCTTGCTAATGAACTCGCTTTTATACGGGCGGCCCGCGCAGGGCGCGCAGGGAACAGTATAAGGGGAACGCGATATGCGGCCGAACAATAGTAAGTGGTTTGTTTTGACCGGGATTGCCGCCGTCTTCGGCGCGGTGTTCGGGATGACCGGGGCTCGATCCTTGTCGGGCGGCGCTGCGATGATCGTCTTCGTCGTGTTTTTCGTCGGCGTAGTGGCGTTCCTGGTCTGGTCGCTGTCCGCGAACAAGGTCGGCAAGAAGGCCGCGCCGCAGGTGTTGGCGGATGCGCGTGCGATGAAACCCGCCGCGGGAACCGCGCGGATCTATGTCGTGCGACGCGGCTATATGGGCGGCATGGTCGGCATGAGGGTGGACATTCGCGGGGTCGCATCGGGGCAGATCCGGATGAACCAGTTCGTCATGGCCGAGGTGTCGCCCGGCACCTACACGGTCGAGACGGCGATGGCGCGCAACGGAGTCAAACCGTCGAACGCCGAGACCATACTGACCGTCGCGAGCGGCGATGTCGTCGTGATCCTGGCGATGCTGCAGGTGAAATCGCTGCACTCGACCACCACGCAGGAACGGATCCTCGGCGCGGAAGCGCAACGCGCGGTCGCCAAGACCAAGATGATCGAATGGACGAGCCGGACTGGCGGCTAGTTCGCGCGAGATGCCGCACCGTTGACGAACCAAATGGGATAAAGAGCTTGACATCGTCACGCTCGCTTGGTACATAACAGGAACGCTGAAGAATTGCGGGTCGGGTTGTAGGGCTCGGCGGAGGAAGGCCGGGACGGGCGGGGTGGGAGCCTCGATCGTCGCCGGCCTTTTCGCGTTCTGGCGGTCGTTTCGGAAAGGGAGAACCGATGGCGCATACGCAGTCCGTCGCGCTGGCGGAAACACAGGATCCTGCGCCGGCCGATATCGTCGCAGGGCACATCCGGATCGGCGGACACTCGGTCGAAACCGCGGTCGCCGAAACCGCCGTTCCTGAAACCGCCGTTGCTGAAATCGGTGGGGCTGACATCGCGGTCGCTGACACCACGATCGCCGAAACCACGATTGCTGAAACCATGGCCATTGGGAGCCAGCCCGTTGGCGCCGAGATGACAGGCGCGAAGGACAGGGCGACGATCTCGACGGGGACGACGGAGACGGGGACGACGCGGGCGCGGCAGATCAGAGGGGGCAAGAACCGCCTCGTGCAAATCCGCAAACCGCGCGCGAACGAATGGAGCGCGGCGATGCAGATGCGGTTCCTGGGGGCGTTGGCGATGACCGGTAACGTGACGACATCGGTCGCGGCGGTCGGCATGTCGGTCGGCGGTGCGTATAACCGGCGCGCGCGCGATCCGGCGTTCGCTGCGGGATGGCAGGCTGCGCTGGTGCGGGGGTACGAACGCCTGGAAGAACTGTTGCTGGCGACCGCGCTGGAATCGGTCGGCGGCGGCACCGTCGGGGGGGCCGTCGGGGAGACCGTTGCCGGTGGAACGACAGCGGACGACGAGAGCGGGGATGTTGGTGGGGGTGTTGGTGATGGGGGCGGGGCGGCGACGGGGCCGCTTGGACGGGGGCAGGCGGTGCCCGGCGCCGGTCTGATCAAGCTTTCGAGCGTGACCGCTATCCAGTTCGCCCTGTCGATGTTGAACCAGCATCGCGCGGACCAGGCGCGCGGTCGCAGGAAGAACCAGACCCATCGGGCGACATCGATCGACACCGACGCCGCGCTGGGCAAGCTCCTGGATTCGCTGGCACGACGCATGGCGAAAGACTCGTGACGGGGAAGCGGTGCGCGGGTCCCGACGACGCGGACGGTCCGGTCGCCGGGACGGACCCTCGCGAGGGCGGCACCGCGAACGCCGAGCCGGTGTCACGCAAGCGCAAGGGCGTGCCGCGTCCCTGGGTGGAGGCGGCGCGGGTCGCGGAGGCGGTGTCGGCCGCGGGGCCTGCCGCGGGGCCTGCCGCGGTACCCGACCCGGCACCTGACTTGGAGCCGGATCGCGATCTGGTGGCGGAGCTCGCGCGGTTGCCGATCGTCCACCGCGCGGAGATCGTGCGCAAGCTGACGCTGGGCCAGCGCAACGAGTTGCGCGATCGGTGGCGACACTGGGCGCATGCGGGGCAATATCCGCCGGAGGGCGACTGGCGGATCTGGCTGATCCGGGCGGGGCGGGGCTTTGGCAAGACGCGGGCGGGGGCGGAATGGGTGTGGCAGATCGCACGCGCGGACCCCGACGCGCGGATCGCGCTGGTCGGGGCGACGCTCGACGACGTGCGACGGGTGATGATCGAGGGCGAAAGCGGACTGATCGCGGTGGCGCACGACGACGAGGAACCGGCGTGGCGCGGTGCGGTGGGCGAGCTGCACTTTGCGAACGGCGCGAAGGCCTATGCCTATTCGGCGGAAGCACCGGAATCGCTGCGCGGGCCCGAGCATGGCTGGGCGTGGTGCGACGAGCTGGCGAAATGGCGGCACGGCGATGCGACCTGGGACAATCTGATGATGGGATTGCGGCTGGGCGAGACGCCGCGCGCGCTGGTGACGACGACGCCGCGGCCGATCGCGCTGATGCGACGGTTGATGGCGCTGCCCGACCTGGTCGAGACGCACGGGCGGACGCGCGACAATCCGCATCTGCCGGCGAGCTTCGTCGCGGCGGTGACGGCGACCTATGCGGGGACGCGGTTGGGGCGGCAGGAGCTGGATGGCGAGCTGATCGAGGATGTCGCGGGGGCCTTGTGGACGCGGGAACTGGTGGAGTCTCGGCGGGTGGCTTTTGCGCCTGAAGTGAGGCGGGTCGTCGTTGGGGTGGATCCTCCCGCTGGCAGTGTGTCGGGGGGGCCGGGGGATGCCTGCGGGATCGTGGCGGTTGCGCTGGGGGGCGATGGGTTCGGGTATGTGCTGGAGGACGCCAGCGTTTCCGGTGCCAGTCCTGAGGGGTGGGCTCGGGCTGTGGCCGAGTGTGCCGCGCGGCATGGCGCGGACCGGGTGATCGCGGAGGCCAACCAGGGGGGGAAGATGGTGGGGAGCGTCCTTGCCGGGGCTGATCGGGCGATGCCGGTGAAGCTGGTGCATGCTTCGCTGGGGAAGGTGGCGCGGGCCGAGCCGGTGGCGGCTTTGTATGAGTGTGGGCGGGCTTGGCATGTGGGGGCGTTTCCGGACCTGGAGGACGAGCTTTGCGGGCTGATCGCGGGCGGGGGCTATGAGGGGCCGGGGCGGTCGCCGGATCGGGCTGATGCGCTGGTTTGGGCGATGACCGAGGTGATGCTGGGGCCGCGGGCGCGGGTTTCTGTGCGGGTGCTTTAGGTTTGCCCTCTTCCTTTCGGGGAGAGGGAAGGAGGAGCTCTTGCGACGGGAGGGTAAGGGGTGGTTGGGATTTTGGTCCCGAGCCTCACTCCCCTCTCCCTCCCACGCGCAAGGGCGCGCGGGCCCCTCCCTCTCCCCGTAGGGGCGAGGGAATTTCAGGAGAACATCATGAAATTGTTCGGGTGGAAATCCGGGCGCGATGAGTCGCGGCCGGTGTTGTCTCGGTCTGCGGCGGCCGGATTCGGGGGCGCGATCGGGGGCTCTGCGTTTGGCGAGTGGCCGCGGAGTTACGAGGCGCAGGTGCGCGAGGCGTATCTCGATAATCCGATCGCGCAGCGGGCGGTGAAGCTGGTGGTGGAGGGGCTGGGGAGTGCGCCGATCGTTGCGTCGGATCCGGCGTTGCTCGCGCTGGCGACGGTGCGGTCGGGGGGGCAGACGCTGATCGAGACGGTGGCGGCGCACCTGATGCTGCACGGCAATGCGTATGTGCAGGTGCTGCGCGATGTCGAGGGCGGGGCAGCCGAGCTTTATGCGCTGCGACCCGAGCGGGTGACGGTGGAGCCGGATGCCAGTGGGTGGCCGGCTGCTTACCGGTACCGGGTGGGGGAGCGGGTTTCGCGGTTGCAGGCGGATCCGGTGCGGCCGGAGGTGATCCACCTGAAGAGCTTCAATCCGGTGGATGATCATTATGGGCTGGGGTGCCTGGGGGCGGCTTCGGGGGCGGTGGCGATCCACAATGCGGCGGCGCGGTGGAACAAGGCTTTGCTGGATAACGCGGCGCGGCCTTCGGGGGCGTTGATGTACGATCCGAAGGACGGCGCGGTGCTGTCGACCGAGCAGTTCGAGCGGTTGCGGGGCGAACTGGAGGCGTCGTTCTCGGGGGCGGGGAATGCGGGGCGGCCGATGCTGCTGGAGGGGGGGCTCAGGTGGCAGGCGTTGAGCTTGTCGCCGGCGGATATGGATTTCGTGGGCACGAAGGCGGCGGCGGCGCGGGAGATCGCGCTGGCGTTCGGGGTGCCGCCGATGCTGCTCGGGCTGCCGGGGGACAACTCGTACGCGAATTACCGGGAGGCGAACCGCGCGCTGTGGCGGCTGGCGATTTTGCCGCTGGCGACCGCGGTGCTGGGCGGGATCGCGCAGGGGCTGGCCGGGTGGTTCGAGGGGGCGGCGATCTCGGTCGATCTCGACCGGGTGCCGGCGCTGGCGGAGGATCGTGAGCGGCTGTGGGGGATGGTTTCTGCGGCTTCGTTTCTTAGCGATGCTGAGAAGCGGGCGTTGCTCGAGATTCAGGAGGTGGCGTGATGGATGGGGCGGTTTTGGCGCAGTTGATGCGGCAGGGGGCTGAACGCGGTGTCGACCTGGTGACGCTGCGGGCGATCGTGGAGGAGGCGGGGGAATTGGGGGCGGCTCGGGCGCTGGCGCGGGTGGCTTTGAGTGATGAGCGGGCTCGGGAGGACGTGGCGGAGTTGCGCGAGCTGCTGGCGGCTTGGCGGGATGCGAAGCGGTCGGTGTGGAAGGCGGTGGTGGGGTGGATCGCCAGGCTGGCGATGGCGCTGATGCTGGCGGGGCTGGCGGTTAAGCTGGGGTTTGCCGCGTGGTTGAAGTGATCCCTCGATACGCCGTCTCGACAGGCTCGACAGCTACTCGGGACGAACGGGGCGGGGTGGTGGCATTCGCTGGGTATGCGGCGGTGTTCGATGTTGTCGATCGGGCTGGGGACGTGATGCGGCGGGGGGCTTTTTCCGGGGCTGGGGTGGTGCCTTTGTTGTGGCAGCATCGTGGGGGGGCGGTTGGGTCCTTGTCCGTCGTTGCGGAGGATGCGCGGGGGTTGCGGGTCGAGGGGGTGGTTGAGGATCTGGAGCTGGCTCGGTTGGTGCGGGCTGGGGCGGTGGCTGGGTTGTCGGTTGGGTATCGGGCGACTTCGGTGCGACAGGGGGTGCGGCGGGAGTTGCTGGCGGTCGAACTGGTGGAGGTTAGTCTGGTGGCGGTGCCTATGCAGGCTTTGGCTCGGGTTGAGGTGCTCCGTCATCCTGACGAAAGTCAGGACCCAGAGCCGTGAGCGACGGTGTTCGGTACCCTGGGTCCTGACTTTCGTCAGGATGACGGGAGAAATTTCGTGAGGCGTCCTGCGGGGCGCCTTTTTTCGTTTCATGTGAGGAGATGGACATGAGTGTTGTTGACCGGCCGGTTTTGGCGGGGGCTTCCCCCTTGGCGCAGAATGCGGCGTTTGCGGGGTTCGTTCGGACCGGCGCTACGCTGGAGATGAAGGCGTTTACCGGGGTGACCGGCGACGCGGGCGGGTTTGCGGTGCCGCGGGAGATCGATGCTCAGATCGATACGTTGCTGAAGGCGGTGTCGCCGATCCGGGCGATCGCCAATGTCGTGAAGGTGGGGTCGGCGGGGTATCGCAAGCTCGTTACCACGGGTGGTACGCCGTCCGGTTGGGCGGCGGAGAATGCGGCTCGGCCGGAGACCGCTTCGCCGGTGTTCGTCGAGATCGCGCCGCCTACGGGGGAGCTGTATGCCAATCCTTCGGCAAGCCAGGCGATGCTCGATGACGCCGCGTTCGATGTCGAGGAGTGGCTGGCGGGCGAGATCGCTATGGAGTTTGCGAAGGCCGAGGGGGCGGCTTTCGTGTCTGGCTCGGGCGTGTCGCGGCCTAAGGGGTTTTTGACTTCGGCTACTGCTGCGACCGCGGATGGCGTGCGGGCTTTCGGGACTTTGCAGTATCTGGCGAGCGGGACCGCGGGGGACTTTTCGGCGAACCCGCAGGAGCGGTTGATCGATCTGGTTCAGTCGTTGCGCGGGCCTTATCGACAGGGGGCCAGCTTTGTCATGAATGCGGCGACCTTGGCGCGGATACGGAAGTTCAAGACCACCGATGGCGCGTTCGTCTGGGCGCCTTCGCTGGCGGCTGGGGTGCCGGCTACGCTGCTGGGGTATCCGGTGGTGGAGGCCGAGGACATGCCGGATATCGCGGCAAATGCGCTGGCGATCGCGTTCGGGAATTTCCGCGCGGGGTACATCATTGCGGAGCGGACGGAGACGGGGATCCTGCGCGATCCGTATTCGAACAAGCCGTTCGTGAACTTCTACGCGACCAAGCGGGTCGGTGGGTGTGTGACGAACTCCGAGGCTATCAAGTTGCTGAAGTTCTCGGTGGCTTGAGCTGTCCCTCTCCCCGTCGGGGAGAGGGAAGGAGGAGCACTTGCGACGGGAGGGTGAGGGGGAGTTGGGATTCACGTCCCGAGCCTCACTCCCCTCTCCCTCCCACGCGCAAGGGCGCGCGGGTCCCTCCCTCTCCCCGGAGGGGCGAGGGAAAACAGGAGAAGTCTGATGACGGGGTCGGCGATTTCTGCCGGGGTGATCGCTGAGGTGGTCGTCGCGGCTAGGGCTTTGTTGCGGGTGGAGACGGGGGAGGACTTGGTGCTCGCGCGGTTGGCGTCGACGGCGCTGCTGCTGGGGGAGGCTTTTCTGGGGGCGGCGGTGATCGTGCGGCCGTTCGAGGATGTGGTGACCAGTGCGGCGGGGTGGCGGCGGTTGGTGGTTGCGCCGGTTACCGTGATTGCCGGGCTGACCGGGCTGCCTGGCGAGGGGGCGCCGTTCGTGTTGGCGGTCGGGGCCTATGCGGTCGATATCGATGCGGATGGGGTCGGGTGGGTTCGGGTTCTTGCCGCTGGGTCGGCTGGGCGGGTGGCTGTGGCGTATTCGGCGGGGCTGGCCTTGAGTTTCGAGGCGGTACCGGCGCCGATCGCGCAGGGGGTGGCGATGCTGGTCGCGCATCTGTTCGATCACCGGGAGAGCGACGTCGCGCCGCCGGCGGCGGTGGCGGCTTTGTGGCGGCCTTACCGGCGGATGCGGCTTGGTTTGGCGGTGCATTCGTGAGTGGGCGGGTGGTCTTGCAGGCGGCGATCGTGGCTCGGTTGAACGCGGTGCTGGACGTGAGCGTGTTCGATGCACCGCCGGTGCGTGGGGGGCTGCCGTATGCGGTGGTCGACGAGCCGGTGTTGTCGGACTGGAGCACGAAGACCTGGGTCGGGCGCGAGGGGCGCATTCTTTTGACGCTGTTCGATGGGGGGGAGCGGCCGGTTCGGGCGCGCGCTCTGCTGGCAGCGGCGGAGGAGGGGTTGGAGGCGCTTCCGCCCGATCTGGGCGAGGGGTGGCGGGTGGTTCGGTTGGCGCTGGTTCGGTCTCGGGTGCTGCGGGTCGGGGATCGGTGGCGGGGGACGTCGGAGTTTCTGGTGCGGATGTACCGCGAGAGCTGAGTGGCACGGTTTTGGGGGAGACGGACATGGCGGTGGAGAAGGGGAGTGCGTTCCTGCTGAAGGTGGGGAACGGGGCGGTGCCGGTGGTCTATGCGACCGTGGCGGGGCTGCGGACGACGCAGATGTCGGTGAATGGGGAGGCTATCGTTGTTACCACGAAGGACTCTGGCGGGTGGCGGCAGTTGTTGTCTGGGGCTGGGGTTCGGAGTGTGTCCGTTTCGGGGGCTGGGGTTTTTACGGGATCGGTGGCGGAGTTGCGGGTGAAGGCTAGCGCGCTGACTGGGGTGCTCGATGATTATCGGCTGGCGTTCGAGGGGGGGGACACGATGACGGGTAAGTTCTTGGTTTCTCGGTTGGATTACGCCGGGGATTTCAATGGGGAGCGGTCTTATACGCTTAGCCTGGAGAGTTCTGGAGCTGTTGTTGTGGGTTAATCTCCCTCGCCCCTTTGGGGAGAGGGAAGGAGGAGCCGCTTGGCGACGGGAGGGTGAGGGGTTTTGGGATTTAGGTCCTTAGCCTCACGCCCCTCTCCCTCCCACGCGCAAGAGCGCGCGGGCCCCTCCCTCTCCCCGGAGGGGCGAGGGGATTTTTGGAGAATTCTCATGGGTGATTTGGCGAATCCGGTTCGGGGGGAGGGGTCTCTTCGGGTTGGGGGAGAGGTGCTTGTGCTTCGCCCTAGCTTTGCGGCGCTGGTCGCGGCCGAGGGGGAGTTGGGGCCTTTGTTTGCGCTGGTGGAGCGCGCGGCGGAGGGGAAGCTTGGGATCGGGGAGATGGTGGGGCTGTTCTGGCATTGTCTGCGCGAGTGTCCCGAGGGGGTTACGCGCGAGCGGTTGGGGGAGGCTGTCGTCGAGGCGGGGCTGGCGGCGGTGACGCCGGTATTGCGGGTGTTGTTGCGGCAGATCCTGGCGGGGAAGTGACGTTTTCCGACAATGCGGCGCGGTTGGCTGGCTTTGCTGGCGCGGTGCTCGGGTGGGCGCCGGAGGTGTTCTGGCGGGCTACGCCAGCGGAATTGGCGGGCGTGGTGGGGGCTTTGGTGGGCGATGTGACGGCGCCGCCCGATGCTTCGACGATCGCGCGGTTGAGGGAGGCTTTTCCTGATGGATGATCTTGATGCGGCGCTGGTGAGCGTGCGGGCGGATACGACCGGGTTCTCGCGTGATGTGGAGGCGATGCGGGGGGAGTTGGAGGGTGTTCTCGGCGCTGGGGCGGAGCGGGCTTCGCTGCGGGTCGAGGCGGGGCTGTTGCGCGCGGTGCGGTCGGGGAAGCTGGGGTTCGAGGAGCTTAAGGGGGTGGCTCTGTCGGCGCTGGATGCGATTGCTTCGGCGGCTTTGAAGGCTGGGGTGCAGTCGGTTCTTAGCGGGGGCGGGTTGAGTGGGGCGCTTGCGGGGCTGGTTGGTGGGTTGCCTGGGCGGGCGACTGGCGGGCCTGTGTCTCCGGGGCGGGCTTATGTCGTGGGGGAGCGGGGGGCGGAGGTTTTCGTGCCTACTTCCAGCGGTCGGGTTGAGGCTGGCGTGCCGGGGGGCGTGCGCGAGGTGAGGGTGGCTATCACCGTGAATGCTGCCGGGGGGAGTGCGCCTGGGGTTTTGGCGCAGTCGAGCCGGCAGGTGGCGCGCGCGGTGAAGGCGGCTTTGGCTAGCGAATAATCCCTCTCCCCGCCGGGGAGAGGGAAGGAGGAGCCGTAGGCGACGGGAGGGTGAGGGGCTTTGGGATTGGCGTCCCGTGCCTCACGCCCCTCTCCCTCCCACGCGCAAGGGCGCGCGGGCCCCTCCCTCTCCCCGTAGGGGCGAGGGAAAGAGGAGGAATTTATGGCGCATTGGCTTTGCTCCGGGCGGACTGTGCAGGTCGAGGGGCTTGTGTCTCGGTTCGATCCTCGGTTCTGGACGGTGGATTTTCCTCGGCCGATGATGGCTTCCGTTGTGACCACCGGTCCCGCTTCGCTGCGAGTGGATGCGGTGTTTTATAAAGCGGACGATCTCGCAGGGGTGATCTGGGAGGCGGTGGACCGCTTCGATCATCCTTTGCTGAAGTATGAGACTTCGCGGGATTTTCGGGACTGTCGACTGCGGTTTCGGTGGCGGTCTTTCGGGGTGATGGCGTTGGATGCCATCAATGGGCCCACTCTCACGATCGAGGGGCGGGATGCTGCTGGGGCGGCTCGGTCCTAATATGTGCGGTTGTGGAATTATGCGGTGGGGACGCCGGAGGATGCGGTCGTTTCGCTCGATTTCGGGGCGATGGTGGGCGGGTATGAGCTGCCTGAGGATAGCGATCCGGTGTGGGCTGGGGATATCGACCGGATGTTCGTGTCGGTGGTGCCGCCGGACTATACCGAGGTCGATGTTCCGCTGGCCGGGACGCGTGAGGGGTGGGTCGAGTGGACCGATCTCGTCTGCGAGGGGCCGGGGTCGGTGCTGGCGATCGGCGATGCCGTCGTGCCCGAGCACGGGGTTCGGATCGCGGGCGGATATGACGACAGTTATAACCTGACGCCGGCGCGGTTGCTGCGGAATGCGCTGCATCTCGGGTATCGGGGGAGCATCACGCATTATGTCGGGATGAGCCATTATTTCCGGCTCGAGGAGGCAGGCGGCGGGTTTTACGTTTCGGCGACGGGGGGCGTTTTGAACGCGGCTTGTGCAGCGTGGCATCGGGATTTTGCCGGGCGCGCGGGGGCGCTTGGGTTCGATGTCATCTGGTCGCTGAGTTACGAGCTGTTCGATGCGCATTGCTGGAACGACTGGAAGCAGCGGGCTGCCGATGGCGCGCCCGCGCTGACCGGGTGGGAGCCGCCGTCGACGCTGCTGTCGCCGGCGCATGCTGGGGCGATGGGGTATCTTCAGGCGGTCGCTCGGGCTTTTCTGGGTATCGCGGTTGCGGCGGGGTTGGCGCCGAAGTTCCAGGTCGGCGAGCCGTGGTGGTGGGTGATGCCCGATGGGCGGCCTTGCCTGTACGACGCGAGCGCGGTGGCGGCGTTTGCGCCCGTCGCGATGGGGAGCATCCTGGGGCCCAAGACGCCGGCGCGGATCACGACGCTGGATGCGGCCGGGGTGTGTCTGGCGGCGTCTACCGCTGCGCTTGTCGCGGCGGTGCGGGCGGAGGCGCCGGGGTGCGTGACGCATCTGCTGACGTATCTGCCGACCGTGCTGGATGCGGCGGCGCCGGAGGCGAAGCGCGCGAACATGCCGGTGGGATGGGCGAGTCCGGCGTTCGATGTGTTGCAGCTCGAGGATTACGACTGGGTGACGGCGGGGGATTCGGCATCGTCCGCGGAGGGTGTGGCGGTGGCGTTCGCGCGGCTCGGCTATCCGGTCGAGAGGCAGCATTATCTGTCGGGGTTCGTGTTGCGGCCGGACCAGGCGGTGCAGTGGGGGCTGATCGAGGCGGCGGCTGGGGTCGCGCGGGCTCGCGGGGTGGCAGAGACGTTCCTCTGGGCGCTGCCGCAGGTGATGCGGGACGGGTTCGTGCATTTCGATACTGCTGGGGAGGACGAGCCTGTGGATGCGTTCGATGACGTGCTGTTCCCGTTGGAGTTGGGGCGTGAGGCGGAGGTCGCGCCGGGATTCTCGACCGCGATCCTGACGAGTGCGGGCGGGCGGGAGGCGCGCAATGCGAGCTGGGCGGAGGCGCGGACCGCGTACGATGTCGGGCCGGGGCTGCGGAGCGAGGCGGATATCGGTGTGCTGCTCGCGTTCTTTCGTGCGCGGATGGGGGCGGCGCGCGCGTTTCGGTTGCGCGATCCGTTCGACTTCGCAGCGGGCGGCCAGGCGATCGGGACCGGCGACGGCGTCGCGCGGCGGTTCGCGCTGGTGAAATGGTACGAGCGCGCGGCGCGGCGGATCACGCGGCCGGTGGCGGGCAGCGTTTCGGTGAGCGTCGACGGGGTCGGGACGAACGCGTTCGCGGTCGAGGCTGGCGGGTGGGTGGTGCTGGATGTGGCGCCTGCCGTGGGTGTGGCGGTGACTGCCGGGTTCGTCTTCGATGTGCCGGTGCGGTTTGCCGAGGATCGGTTGAGTGTGGCGCGGGCGACGTTCCTGGCGGGAGTCGCCGCGAGCGTGCCGTTGGTCGAGGTGCGCGAGGCCTAATGTCCCTCTCCCGGTCGGGGAGAGGGAAGGAGGAGCCGCTTGGCGACGGGAGGGTGAGGGGCGGTTGGGATTCCGGTTCCGAGCCTCATGCCCCTCTCCCTCCCACGCGCAAGGGCGCGCGGGCCCCTCCCTCTCCCCGGAGGGGCGAGGGTTCTCTTTGGAAGGAGACTTTCATGTTTCTGGATGCGGAGCTGGCGACGATCGCGGTGTGCTGGCGGATCGAGCGGCGGGATGGGGTGGCGATCGGGTTGACCGCGCATGATCGCGATCTGGTGGTCGACGGGCTGGTGCACCGCGCCGCGCCGGGGATGACACCGTCGGCGATCGAGCGCTCCGCGGGGCTGGAGGCGGACACGATGGATGTCGCGGGGGCGCTGAGGAGTGCGGCGATCGACGAGCGCGATCTGCTCGCCGGGCGCTGGGACGGCGCGCGCGTCGCGCTGTTCGCGGTCGACTGGACCGATCCGCGGGCGCGCGCCGATCTGGGGAGCGGGTTGATCGGTGCGGTCGAGCTGGGCGAAACCGGCTTTACCGCGGAACTGCGGGGGAGCAGCGCGGCGCTGGATCGGCCGGTGGTCGAGGAGACGTCGCCCGAATGTCGCGCGGAGCTGGGCGATCGGCGCTGTCGGGTGGCAATGGCGGGGCGGCGAAGGTTCGCGCGCGTGGTGGCGTGCGTCGGGCCGGTGGTGACGCTCGATCTTGCGACGGCCGGGCTCGGCGGCGGGCTGGTGCGCTGGTTCGGTGGCGCGAACGGTGGGCTGGAGAGCGCGATCGCGGCGGCCGACGGCGCGGCGGTGACGCTCCGGGCGGTACCGACTTTCGTGGTCGAGGCGGGCGCGCTAGTCGAAGTGGTCGAGGGGTGCGACAAGAGTCTCGCCACCTGTGCCGCGCGGTTCGGCAACGCGGCGAATTTTCGCGGCGAACCGCATCTGCCGGGGATCGACCTGCTCACGCGGTATCCGGGCGCGTGAGCGTCGTTGCTGAGGCAGCGCTGCGCGCGGTGGGGACGCGGTTCCGGTTGCATGGGCGGGGGGCGGACGGGCTCGATTGCGTCGGGCTGGTGGCGCTGGCGTTGCAGGCGGGGGGCCTCCGGGGGGCGGTGCCGACCGGCTATGCGCTGCGCGGCGGCCACGTGGCGATGCTCGACCGGATGCTGGTGCGGATCGTCGGCGCGGCGGAAAGCGGCGACGTGCTGCTGATGGCGGTCGGGCCGGGGCAGTTTCATCTGGGGATCAGGACGGCGGGCGGATTCGTGCATGCGGACGCGGGGTTGCGGCGCGTGGTGGAGCGGCCGGGAATGCCGCCCTGGCCGTTGATCGGTGTCTGGCGGATGGGGGAATGACATGGCGACCTTGATCCTGACGGCGGTGGGTACCGCGGTGGGCGGACCGATCGGCGGCGCGATCGGCGCGCTGATCGGGCAATCGGTCGATCACGCGCTGTTCGCGCCCAAGCGGCGCGAGGGGCCGCGGCTGGTCGAGCTGGCGGTGCAGACGTCGTCGTACGGGAACCAGATCCCGAAACTGTTCGGGACGCTGCGCGTGGCGGGGACGGTGATCTGGGCGACCGACCTGATCGAGAGCCGGTCGACGTCGCGGGGCGGCAAGGGGCAGCCGAGCACCTCGACCTATTCCTATGCGGCGTCGTTCGCGGTGCTGCTGTCGGCGCGTGCGATCCTGGGGGTGGGGCGGATCTGGGCGGAGGGGAAATTGCTGCGCGGGGCGGGCGGCGATTTCAAGACCGCGACGGGGTTCCGGCTGCATCTCGGCGGCGAGGACCAGGCGGTCGATCCGCTGATCGCGTCGGCGGAAGGGGGCGCGACACCGGCATATAGAGGCGCGGCGTATGCGGTGTTCGAGATGTTGCAGCTGGCGGATTTCGGCAATCGGATCCCGTCGCTGACGTTCGAGGTGATCGCGGATCAGGGCGCGGTGCTGGTGTCGACGATCGCAAGGTCGCTGGCGCCCGAGGTGTCGGGGGCTGCGGCGTTGTCGGTCGGTGGGTTCGCGGCGTCGGGCGGGAGCGTCCGCGCCGTGCTCGACTTGCTCGGGCAGGCGACCGGCGCGTGGTTCGCGCCGGTCGGCGACGGGCTGGCGATGCGCGATGCGGCGGCTGCCGTCGTGCGTGTCGCGGACGAAGGTTTCGCGGTCGGCGACAAGGGCGCGCGGCGGACGCGTGCGGTCGCCGCGATCGAGACGGTGCCGCGGACCGTGACGCTCGGCTATTATGATGCGGCGCGCGATTACCAGACGGGCGTGCAGCGCGCGCGGCGGCCGGGCGCCGGCGTGCGCGACGAGCGGGTCGAGGTGCCGGCGGTGCTCGACGCGGGTGCGGCCAAGACGGTGGCGGAGGCGATTCTGGCGCGGGCCGAGGCGGGGCGCGTGCGGCGGACGGTGACGAGCGGGTTCGCGGCGATGGCGATCGCGCCGGGTGCCTGCGTGACGATCGCGGGCGAGGCGGGCGTCTGGCGGGTGACCGACACCGCGATCGAAGGAATGGTAACCACGCTCGGCCTCGTGCCGGTGACGATCGCGTCGATCCCGGCGACCGCGACCAGCGGCCGGGTGGTCGGCGCGGTCGATGCGGTGGTCGGCGCGACGATCCTCCACGCGTTCGAGATACCGGGGCTCGACGATGCGCCGTTGTCGATGCCGCGGATGACCGTGGTCGCGGCGGGCGCAGGCGCGGGGTGGCGGCAGGCGGCGTTGCTCTACAGCATCGACGACGGGATCAGCTGGACGGCGGCGGGCGCGAGCGCGGCGCCCGGCGTGATCGGTGTGGTCGAGGCGGTGGTGCCGGGCGGGCCGGCGACGATGATCGACCGGCGCGGCGCGTTCGACGTGCGGCTCGCGCATCCTGCCATGATGCTGGCGGATGCCGATGCGGACGCGCTCGACCGGGGCAGCAATCTCGCGCTGCTCGGCGACGAGCTGGTGCAGTTCGGGCGGGCCGAGCCGCTCGGCGGGGGACGATGGCGGCTGCGGACGCTGTTGCGGGGGCGGCGGGGCACCGAGGCGGCGAGTCCGCAAGTCGCGGGCGATCGGTTCGTGCTGTTGGAGACGGATGCCGCGCGGACGATCGACCTGCCGCTGTCGGTGCTCGGCCGCGAAGTGCGGGTGATGGCGTCGGGCGTCGGCGACATGAGCCCGGTCGAGATGCGCTGCGTGCTCCGCGGCGCCTCGGTCGTGCCGCCGTCGCCGGTCCACGTCACCTTCACGCGTGACGGCGACGGCGGCGCGACGGTGCGCTGGGTTCGTCGCAGCCGCGCCGGGTGGCGCTGGATCGATGGGGTGGATGCGCCGCTCGCCGAGGAAAGCGAAGCGTACCGGGTGACGATCGCCGCGGGCGGCGTGACGCGCACCGTCGACACGACCGCGCCGCTCGTCACGCTGACCGACACCGATCTGGCCGGTGGCGCGGTCTCGCTGGCGATATCCCAGCGCGGAATCTTCGGCGAATCGCTGACGGCGCACCTGACGATACCGGCCTGAATTCGAACGACAGGGGGAGTGGACCATGAGCGACACGACATCGCGGCTTTCGCTGCCGCTGCTGCAACCGGGGCAGGCGCAGAAAGAATCGACACACAACGAGGCATTGGCGATCCTCGATATCGCGGTGCAGGCGAGTGTCCTTGCGGTCGGTGCGACGGTGCCGCCGGCCGACCCGGAACAGGGGGCGGCATGGATCCTCGGCGCGGCGCCGACCGGCGACTGGGCCGGACACGCGTTCGCGCTCGCAGCCTGGACGGCCGGCGGCTGGCGATTCGTCGTGCCGCGCGAGGGAATGATGGTGTGGCATGGCGGCGACCGACACATCGTGCGGTTCAGTGCGGGAACCTGGGTAAGCGGCGTGATGTCGGGCACCAACGTGACGATCGGCGGGCAGATCGTGGTCGGCGCACGGCGTCCGGCGATCGCGAATCCGCCTGCGCTGCTCGCCGGCGCCACGCTCGCGGATAGCGACGCGAGAAGCGCAATCGTGGCCATCCTGGACGCATTGCGCGGGCACGGGATGATATCTGCCTGAAACACGGCGAAAACTGTGTCGTTCCTGCCACAGTGGGAACTTTTGTTCGCTTGCGTGGAAACAAGGCCGAGGATAGGGAGTTTGCGATGTCCGTGTGACACTCATGAAAGGGGATTTAGTATGCGGAAGCTTGCCGTCGTTCTGGCACTCGCCTCCACCGCACTCGCCACTCCCGCCCTCGCCCGCGACAAGTCGTGGTACGTTGGCGCTGAAGGCGGTGCGATGATCGTTGAAGACATCAACTATGACATCGGTGCTCTCAAGAGCGCTGGGTCGGTTGATCATAACTATGGCTATGACGTCGATGGCGTCATGGGCTACGATTTCGGTGGTTTCCGTCTGGAAACCGAAGTCGGCTATCGTCGTGCAACCGTTGACGGCTACACGTCGTCCACGACCACGCCGACCTTCACGCAGGCTGGCGTTCGCGGCAATGCCGCAGCTGGCAGCTACGATGGTGCCGGTGGTTCGTCGTCGGCGCTCAGCTTCATGCTGAACGGCCTTCTGGACTTCGGTCCGGACGACGGCATCCAGGGCTTCGTCGGCGGCGGTGTCGGTGTTGCTCGCGTCAAGGCGAAGTACGGCCTCACCAGCGGTGGCGACTTCCTGAACGACTCGGACACCGTGTTCGCGTATCAGGGTCTTGCCGGTATCCGTGCACCGCTCAGCAACCACGTCGACGCAACGTTGAAGTATCGCTTCTTCAATGCCGAGAACGTCAAGCTGGTCGACGTGTCGAACCGCGTGTTCGACGGTCGTTACCGCTCGCACAGCATCCTCGGTGGCCTGACGTACAACTTCGGTTCGCCTGCCGAGCCAGCACCGCCGCCGCCAGCACCGGCACCTGAGCCGGTTGCGCCGCCAGCGCCGCCGCCGCCAGCAGAGGTCGTCTGCTCGCCTGGTCCGTTCATCGTGTTCTTCGAATGGGACAAGTCGGACATCACGCCAGAGGCAGCATCGATCCTCGACAACGCCGTCACGCAGTACCAGTCGTGCGGCAATGCCCAGGTCATGATCGCGGGCTTCACCGACAAGTCGGGTGCAGCATCGTACAACGTCGGTCTCTCGCAGCGTCGTGCAGACGCCGCCAAGGCGTACCTTTCGTCGCATGCCATCCCAGAGGGTGTCATCTCGACGGAAGCGTTCGGCGAGACCCGTCCGCGCGTCGAGACCGCCGATGGCGTTCGCGAAGTGCAGAACCGTCGCGTGGAAGTCACCTACGGTCCGGGTTCGGGCCAGTAAGACTTTCGCCAGTCGACCCTCGGGTCGGCTACGGAACGAAGATCGGGGAGGTCGGCGCAAGCCGGCCTCCCTTTTCTTTTGCGCGCCGGAGGTGTTCAGCATTTCAGGGGTTGGACCAGGCTGATCGAGATGGCTTTGATCGAGATGGCTTTGATCGAGATGGCTTTGATCGAGAGTGGCTTGATCGAGATTGGCGTGGCCTTGCCTGTCGCCGATGCAGCGTCCAGCATAGCGCTTTGCCGCGGGGGACATGACATTGGTCATCGCGCATATCCTGACGATCGGTGCCGCCATTCTCCAGGGGGCGACCGCTCCTCGCGAACCCGGCGTGCCCCAGCAAAACGGGTCGGCATCGGCCGGTTCGGTAACATCGCTGCCCACGCCGAGCAGCCCAACGCCCAGCGGCCCCACTCCGCGCGGGCCGTCCGACGCTCAGCGTATCGCGCAGGCGGCAAGGCTCGGATCGCTGCTCTATACGTTCGATCGGGCGGCGTGGGTCAGTTCGGATGCGTTGACCGCCGCGATCCCGAAAAGCGAACTGCGCGGTCCCGGCGGGTATGTCGTCGAGCAGCCCGACCCGCGGACGTTGCACGTGACCTATTATCGCGGGGCAGGCGTTGCGGCGCAGGCGTTCTTCGTGGCGGACGTGCGCGGCGGGAAGGTCGTGTCGCAGGAGGTCCTCGTGCGACCGGCCGCGCTGACATCCGCGCAGGCTCTTTTGGTGCGCGCCCGCGAGGTGGCGACACAGGCGGCCGTCGCGCGCGGGTACAAGCCCTGCACGCCGTTGTCGTTCAACAGCGTCGTGCTCCCGCCGCAAAAGGACGGGTTGATCGCGGTCTACCTGCTGTCGGCACAGAAGGAGGCGACGACGTTTCCGATGGGCGGCCACTACCGCGTGCTCGTCGATCGCGATGGCAGAGTGGTGGCATCACGCCCCTACACGCTCGGCTGCCTCGCGATGACCGCGCCGAAGCTGCCGCCGGGCGCGACGCCGGTCGGGTTCGTGGTCAATCATCTGCTCGATCCCGTCCCGACCGAGATCCATGTGTTCGCCTCGTACAGCCTGCATATGCCGGTGTTCGTCGCGACGCCGGACAAGCGCGTGTGGCGGGTCAAGGGCAGCGAGATCACGCCGTCGTCGGCGAAGTGACCGCGCGCCGTTGGTCGGTCTTCAGTCCGATGCGGTTTCCGCCAGCGCCGCGGCCAGCCACTCCGGGACGATCGCGTCGCCGAGCGCGTCGATGCGGCGGTGCTCGACCATCAGGCCGAGCTCCGGATAGGCGGCGCGGGTGCGCGGTCCGGTTTCGGTGAGCGGTGCGACGACGAGCCGGCGGTTGACCTTGGCGCGGTGATGCATTCGCGCGGTGTTCTCCTGCCCGACGTAACACCCCTTGGTGAAACTGACGCCGTTCAGTTCGCGGGCGTTGCATTCGAGCCACAAGGTCTCGCCTGCGCCAAGCTCGCCGACGCCCTCGGCGACGCCCAGCGACAGGCGATGCGCGTGCCAATCGCGCGTCGGCTCTGACGCCGGGGCGAGCCAGCGCCGGCCGAGGGCGGCGAGACGCGGGTCGGGGATGCCCTCTCCCGCTGACGACCAATGCACCTTGCGGTCATCGGGCTGGATCGTGATCGCGCGACGCAGTCGGTACATCGACAGGCGTTTCGCGAGCGCCTCGGCCTGTGCTGCCTCGGCATCGATCAGCACCGCATCGCCGTCTGCCCAGAGGATGAAGTCGAACAGCGCCTTGCCCTGCGGCGAGAGCAGCGCGGCCCAGGCGGGGGTGTCGGGCGTGAGCGCCGCGGTATCGGCGGTGACGAGGCCTTGCAGGAAGCCGCGCACGTCGTCGCCGGCGACGCGGATCACGCTGCGGTCGGCGAGCATCGTTGCGGAAGATTGCTGGTCCATAGCCACCACCTAGTGCGCGGACGGCGATTTCCAAGCTGGATCGCACCGCGGGATATCACCACAGGGATATGGCGCCGACGCGCCCGCGCCGATAGGAGGAGCGCATGACCGAGCGCCTCACGATCCGCCGCCCCGACGACTGGCACGTCCACCTGCGCGATGGCGCGATGCTGGACGCGGTCGCGCACCACACCGCGCGGCAGTTCGCGCGCGCGATCATCATGCCGAACCTTACTCCGCCGGTGACGACGATCGACGCCGCGAAGGCGTATCGCGAGCGGATCATGGCGGCGCTTGGCGGAGACGTCGGTTTCACCCCGCTGATGACGTGTTACCTGACCGACGGTACCGATCCGGCGGAGATCGAGCGCGGCTATGCGGAGGGCGTGTTCGCGGCGTGCAAGCTGTACCCCGCGCATGCGACGACCAACTCGGCGCACGGCGTCACCGATATCCGCGCGCTGACCGGGGTGCTGGAGACGTTGCAGCGAATCGGCATGCCGCTGCTGATCCACGGCGAGGTGACCGACAAGTCGATCGACATCTTCGACCGCGAGGCGGTGTTCGTCGAGCGCGTGCTGACGCCGCTGACGCGCGACTATCCCGCGCTTAAGATCGTGCTCGAGCATATCACCACCGCCGAGGCCGCGGCCTTCGTCACCGAGGCGGCGCACCCGATCGCCGCGACGATCACGCCGCAGCATCTGCTGATCAACCGCAACGCGCTGTTCGACGGCGGGCTCAGGCCGCATGCCTATTGCCTGCCGGTGCTGAAGCGCGAGACGCACCGCCTCGCGGTCCGCAAGGCGGCGGTATCGGGATCGCCGCGGTTTTTCCTCGGCACCGACAGCGCGCCGCATGTCGTCGGCGCGAAGGAATCGGGCTGCGGGTGCGCGGGAATCTTCAACGCGCCGTTCGCGCTCGAGGCATATCTGCGCGTGTTCGAGGAAGAGGGTGCGATCGACAAGTTCGAAGCGTTCGCGTCCGAGCATGGCGCGCGGTTCTACGGGCTGCCGCTGAACGACGGCACGGTGACGCTGGTGCGCGATGCGGTCGAGGTGCCGGCGTCGATCGGCGAGGGCGCGACCGCGGTGGTGCCGTTCCTCGCGGGGACGACGGTCGGGTGGCGATTCGAGGTGTGATTCCCAGCCCTTAGCAGCATGCGCGTCCCGCTGGTCCCGTCCTTCCACCTGTCATTCCAGTGACAGCCGGGATATTCTGGGTGACGGACACGACGCGCCCTGAGGGCTTCGACATTCGCTCGGTGGCACTAAGCGAACCGTCGCCGCGATACCCGTCCCACTGTTTGTGCTAGAGCGGTGAAGCTTTCAGTCGGTCCAGCCATAACCGCGCTTCCTTCTGCTCGCCGACCGCGCTGGCGCTGACCGGGCCGCGCGCCGCGAAGAAGTCGTGGTGGAGCGCGAACGGCTCGAGCAGCAGGCGGTCGCGCATTGCGTCGATGTCCGCACCCATGTCGGTGAGCGCGTCGATCGTCGGCGCGATCGCGGCGCGGACGCGGCGGTCGGCGCTGCGGTCGAACAGCCCGAGCGATCCCGACGCGGTCTTCTCCAGCGCGGCGATCAGGGTGTCGCGGTACTCGGTTTCGAGATCCTCGCGCTGGGCGTCGAGACGGGCGAGGCGGTCGGGTTTTGCCATTGGCCTGGGGTAGCGCGTGGGGAGGGGGCGTCAACTCGTCGCCTGGATTTGCCGGGCGTGGGAATGTTGGCGGGCGGTGTGAGCGGCTTGGGCGTGTCGCGTGTGGCGCGCGTCATGGGCAAAGCCCATGCCGTCGGACGGGCTATGCCCGCCGGCCGGGCTTGGCGGAGTCAGCCGGGCGTGGCCGGCTGCCCGCCTGCGCCTTGCCGGAGTCAGCCGTACGTGGCCGGCTGCCCGCCTTCGCTTAAAACGGTAGCCACCGGCTCTTGTGCGTGATGTTCATGTAGCCGACGTTGACGCCCGCGCGCCAGCCGACGCCGAGGCGGATCGGGATCAGGACGACGTTGCCGCGCCGCAGATAGGTCGCGGCGAACCCTCCGACCAGGTACAGACGGCCCTCGACCGCAGGGAAGCGCTTGTAGAGTTCCTCGGTGTCGTAGAGGTTGTAGACCAGCACGAAGACCTTGTTCGCATCGCCGCCGACGTCAAAGCCGACCGACGGCCCGGTCCAGTAGACCGGCTGCTGGCCCTCGACCTTGTGGCTCATGATCCCCGAGCCGTAGCGCACGCCGAGGATGAACGCGCCCGACGCCTCGCGCCCGGCGATGTACGCATTGGGCTGGCCCTGGTCCTTGAGGATCTTCTCGAGGATGCCGCCGAGCCCGGCCGCGCCCTTGCCGAACACGCCTTCACCCGCCGCCAGCAGGTCATCGCGCTGATAGGTGTCGGCGGCCTGCGTCGTCGCTTCCGCGCGGGCGGTCGGCGAGGCCGGGTCCGCCGTTGGAGGCGACGCCGAATTCTGCGGCGGGGGCGAGGAGGGCGTGGGGTCGGACTGGACCTGCGTATCGATATCGGCGGGCCGCGACGGCTGCGTGGTCGTCTGCGCGCGCGACGGCGCGGTATAGGCGCGCGGCGCGAGGTCGCCATCGATCGCCTGATTGGGATCGATCGTGCGCACCTGCGCGGCGGCACCGCCAGTGCCTCCACACATCGCAGCGGCGAAGGCACCCAAGCCGAGCCAGAAGTCACGCATGATCATTGTCCCCAAACCGGCGTCCGCAAACGGGGCACCAAACGATCGACCTTGAAACCATCGACCCCGACATGGTCGATCCGATCGGACCGGTCGACCCGGTCCTTTCGCTCGGCCAGCGTAACCAACCTCGGCCTTGCCGCGCAATGAACGAACCGCCTGGCCGTGTCGAATTTGGGCGAATTCGCGATGAATGACACGAAGAGAGCGAATGACGCGAAGACAGCCGTTGCCCCCCGCGACGACCCTCGCTATAGCCCCGCATCTGCTGCAGCCGGAGACGTGGGTGAGTGGCTGAAACCAGCGGTTTGCTAAACCGCCGTACCGGGTTTACTGGTACCGAGGGTTCGAATCCCTCCGTCTCCGCCATTTTAATGTCCCACAGCATATCACACCATCTCGGAAGCCTAGGATTTATCTCGCTTTTCATAGCGCGGTAGTCTCACGCGGTCCCATAGTTTCCCAGCCAAGCGCATGCTTGTTGGGGTATTTTGGGGGTACGCTGAAGACGTTCTGAGGGTATCAAGTGCTGACCGAATTATGCTGCCGTCAGGCCAAGGCGGCAAACAAGAGCTACAAGTTGTCCGATGCCCGGGGGCTTCGCATGTTCGTGACGACCGCCGGCTTCCGTTCTTGGCGCGGTCCGGCCGACTTATATTAATACGGGTGATCCAGATGATCCACGCGTCAGGATGACTGAGATTACTCCCGGAAGCGTCCGCGTATGAACATCTTGATCGATCACGCCAACTTGATGGCCATGACCAGCTTGCAGCTTTGACGGCAGCCAAGGTTCACCTGCCGATCCACGAGGCGCTGGATATCGTTCTGGTCGAACTCGAGCGTGGCCGTGTGGTGTTCGAGGGTTCGCCGTCGCGCAAGGTCTACAACCCGATCGGATCGGTGCATGGCGGCTATGCGGCGACATTGCTCGACAGCGCCTGCGGCGCCGCGGTCCATTCCAGCCTGCTGGCGGGTCAGGGGTTTACGACATTGGAACTCAAGGTGTCGTATCATCGGCCTTGAGCGAGGCGAGCGGACCAGTGCGTGCCGAGGGCAAGATGATTTCCTTAGGGCGCCGCGCTGCTTTTTCCGAAGCTAGACTGCTGGATGCACAGGGTCGACTATGTGCGTCCGCGACATCGACCCTCCTGATTTCCCGATGACACCTCCCGCTGCGTGAACCAATCGAGCGTGGGCCAGTTGTGCCCGCATTCGACTTTAGCCGGCCTGCCTCATTCGAAAGCAGCCGTTCACGTTCGGGCCATCGTTCGATGACAATGATCGGCAACCAGTCATTCGAGGCGTTGGAAACAGCATGACCATCAAGCCTATCGCGGTCGTCTTCGCCGCAGCTCTGGCACTTTCAATTGCGGCCCCTGCAATGGCCGTGGGCGATCTTCCAGGTAAGCTCAGTCAACGACAGGCGGCAGCGATATACAAAAAAATCCGCCCCCTGCTCGCGGCTGAGGGTGCGACCTGTCCGGCCGGTCAAACGGTGGAGACAGGTATCGTGACAGGCGGTTCAAGCCCTTCCGGTGGTTCTCAGACAACAACGATCATGTTCAATCGTGGCGGGAAGGTCGTTATCAGCCGCACGTGGGATTCAAACGTCGGCAAAAAGCTGACGATATCAACGAAGATTGATTGTTCATGAGCATGGAGCCGAGCAGGCGGCGTTGATGTCCCCATCCCGCGATTCGCTGGATAACCCCTCCGCCACAACCACGCTTTTCTGCGGCTTTCGGCTCGGGCCGCACCCCTATTTCGCGATGCTGGACGGTGAAACGATTGGGCATGGACAGACCTTCGATCGGTGCGGGGATCAAGAGCGCGGGCGACGCGCGGCACGATGCGCCCGCACTTCGCGCAGGGTGGCATTCGGGGTAAGGCCGGTCGCCGTCACCTTCGGCACGGCGACGCGCTGCGACAGGTAGATGCCGTTGTGACCCGAGCAGAAGTAGGCGACGAAGCAGGCCACTGCGATCGGCACCGCATAGGCAGCGCCGAACAGCTCGATCCCCATGAAGGTGCAGGCGAGCGGTGTATTGGCGGCCCCAGCGAACAGCGCGACGAACCCGATCGCTGCGAACACGCCGGTCGGCACGCCGAACATAGGGGCAAGCGCATTGCCGAGCGCCGCGCCGATGAAGAACAGCGGAGTGACCTCGCCGCCCTTGAAGCCGGCACTGAGCGTGATGACGGTGAACAGCAGTTTGAGCGCCCAACTCCACGGATGCGTCTCAGGGCCGAAGAAGCTGGCGAGGGTGAGGCCGTCAGGTGTCGGCGACAGCGTGCCGAGACCGAGATAGTCGCGCGTGCCGAACAGGTGGACGAGCGCGATGACCGCGATCCCGCCAAGGACCGGGCGCAGCGGGCCATAGGGAACGATCCGCTTAAGCCACCCACCCAGCGCATGATTGGCTTCCGCGAAGACGAGACCGACCAACCCGAACGCCACCCCGGCGATGCCGGCTTTGGCGACGAGCAGTGCATCGACCGGCACCAGCGTGGCGATCCGGTACACCCCGTGATGAATGCCCCATGCGAGGCACATCCAGTCACCGACCAGCGCCGCGACGAGGCACGGCACCAGCGCGCGATATTCGACGCGTCCGATTGCCAGCACCTCCAGCGCGAACACTGCGCCCGCGATCGGCGTGCCGAACACCGCGCCGAACCCGGCCGCGATTCCGCCCATCAGCAGGATGCGGGTGCCGTCCGCATCGAGCTTGAGCGCCCGATCAACGCCGCTGGCGAGACTGCCGCCCAACTGGACGGCGGTGCCTTCCCGTCCGGCCGAACCGCCGAACAGATGCGTCACTACCGTGCCAAGGAAGATGAGTGGTGCCATCCGCAACGGCACCCCGCCGCCCGGTTCGTGGATTTGCTCGACGATGAGGTTGTTGCCGCCCTCCACCGAACGACCGGTCAGATGGTACAGCAGCCCTACCACGAAGCCGCCTACCGGCAGCAGGTAGAGCAGCCAGGGCGATGCGAACCGCAGGCGTGTAACCGCGTCGAGGCTCCATAGAAATGCCGCACAGAGCGTGCCAACGAGTGCGGCCATCGGCACCAGAATAAGCGCCCAGCGCATCACCGACACGGCATGGTCGTGACGATCGCGGACAAACGCCGCCACATTCAGGTCGTTATAGAGATTACGAAACGTCGCGTGCACGATTCCTCCTTGCTGCCTTGCGGCGCTTGGTAGGAATCATCGGCCCTTGCGAGGGCGGTTCGGCCGAATAGCCTGGCGGAAATCCATCGCCGTTGCGGCGCCTATGTCGTCTGAGGGCAAACTCGTCAACGGCCGGTTTCGGTCAAGTTGCCGTTTGACCATGCGGGGTGGGAGCGGGCGTTGGCGCGACGTCGATATTGGCGCAGGTTCACTGGATGCCCCAGCGCTTGAACCTGACCGCCCTCCTCGTCGACGAATACGAGA
The DNA here is from genome assembly GCF_001422045.1 of Sphingomonas sp. Leaf242. Lineage (GTDB taxonomy): Bacteria > Pseudomonadota > Alphaproteobacteria > Sphingomonadales > Sphingomonadaceae > Sphingomonas. The sequence goes on along the minus strand of NZ_LMLW01000008.1, from coordinate 201,161 downwards.
CCGCTCTCGCCTTCTTCGTCGGAAAGCTTGGCTTCGAGTTGCGTGAAGATACCGCGCTGACAGATGACAAGCGATGGGTGGTGGTCGCACCGTATGGCGCGGCGAGCGGACTGCTACTAGCGAAGGCTGTCGGCGACCGGCAACGTAGGGCAATCGGCGATCAAAGCGGCGGGCGCGTGTTCCTGTTTCTCGAAACAGAAGACTTCACCCGTGACTACTTCGCCTACACGGAACAGGGTATCCGCTTCGTCGAGGCGCCTCGCCATGAGCCATACGGCACCGTGGCCTTCTTCGAAGACCTCTACGGCAACCGATGGGATCTGATCGAACCTTTCACCCGGCAAGCGATGATCCCTGCGCACCTACCCAGATGAGCGACAATGACGTCCAGTTCGGTAACATGCGCGCTGGTCGGCAAGAGGATCGCACCGCGTTCGACGGAGGCTTCGCCCCCGGCCATCGTCTCGATCTCGCGCATCGGATAGTGTTGCAACTCGCGCTCGTCGTAGAGAATGTCGCGTGCCATCGCGACCTGCTCGACGGGACACACGACGTGTACGCGGTACAGCGCTTCGGTCTAGCCCTGTCCCGCCGTCCGGAGGCCGAGATCGACGAAGGCTGCCGGCCCTAAGGCGACCAGGACGTTGATACGAAGTTCCGCGGTTCGCGTGCCCAGTACGAAGGCCGTCGCGAGAGATGCGAAGGTGACCGTCAGGGCGGGGACATCCAAATCGACCATCACGGGTTCCGTGGGACGACTGATTCACCAGCAGCGGGATGTTGCCAATCGCCCCCCATCGCCTGAAACAGCGCTACGGTATTGCTCAGCCGCCCGGTCTGCGCCTGGATGACGCCGAGCCGGGCCTGGAGATACGTCGCCTGCGCCTGGATCAGGTAGGTGTTGTCGACGTCGCCGAGTGCCGCCCGGCTCTTTGCGATCGTCAGGCTGCCGGCTGCGGAGGTTTCGGCACGCGTCTGCGCCGCCAGAAGATCGCCGTTCGCGCGGATCGCCTCGAGCGTGTCGGCCACGTTCTGGAACGCCGTCAGCACCGCGCTCCTGTATTGCGCGGCAGCCTGATCGCGCAAAGCACGCGCCGCCCGAGCACGTCTCGCCAGCGTGCCGCCATCGAAGATCGGCTGGAGCAGCCCCGCCGTCAGGTTATAGAAGAAACCGCCGGGTCCGGTCAGCGCGGAGAATGTTTCGCCGACCAGGCCGGAATCCGCGCTGAGGGTGAGGCTGGGCAGGCGGGCGGCGATCGCGACGCCGTATTGTGCGTTGAGCGCGCGTATATTTGCCTCGGCGAGCCCGATATCGGGGCGCTGCTCCAGCAACTGCGCGGGCAGGCTTACCGGCAACTCGGTTGGCAAGGCGAACGACGCCAGCGTGAAGATGGCCTCTGGCTGATCCCGGGGTGGACGCCCAAGCAGCACGGCAAGCGCATTGCGCTGCTGTGCGAGTTGCCGACGCAGATCGGGCAACAACGCCTCGGTCTGTGCCAGTGCCGCATCCTGGGCGACGACGTCGCCGCGCGGAATGGATCCGAGTTCGAACTGGCGCTGGATCAGCGCGCGCAGACGGCGTTGCTGGTCCGCCAGATCGAGCGTTACCGCCAGCTGTCCGCGTAATTGCGCCTCCTGAAGCGCCGCGTTCACGACGTTGGCGGCAAGCGTGAGATAGGTCGCCTCCACCGTGAAGCGTTGGGCATCGCGCTGCGCCGCAGCGGATTCGATCGTCCGTCGGACGCCCCCGAACAGGTCGGGGGTGTAACCGACGCTCAACTGCCCGGTGTAGACATTGAAGATCGACGCGCCGGAGCTTTGCGGCGACGCGATCTCGGATGCCACGCGCTGGCGGTTCGCGGTCGCGCCCGCCGTCACGGTCGGCAACAGCGCACCGCGTTCGGCGCGATAGGTCTCCCGCGCCGCTCGCAAGGCCGCTTGGGCCGCCTCGACGTCCGGGTTGGCCGCGAAGGCCTGCGCGACGAGCCGATCGAGGTCCGGCGAACCAAATGCGGTCCACCATTTTGCCTGTGGGCGCGCGCCGATCAGAAAGCGTTGCGCGTCGCCGATCGGGATCGCCGTGGCGGTCGTCTGAACGGGGAGCGGGGCAGACGTATAGCGGTCCGTCCGCGGCAGTTCGGGCCGCACGTAGCGCGGACCGACGGCACAGCCCGAGAGAGTGGCCAGCAGCATGACGGGCAGGGGGAGGGATCGGAGTGTCATAGCGAAGGCTCCAGCACGGGATCGGCGGAAGGACGTGGCGCAGCGGAGGCCTTCGCCTCGACGCGCCGCTCGATCAGGAAGTAGAGCGCCGGGATCAGGAACAGCGTCAGGAAGGTCGTCAGGACGAGCCCTCCGACCACGACCGTACCGATCCCGCGCTGCACGTCGCTGCCGACGCCGGTGGCGAGCGCAGCCGGCAGCATCCCGACGGTTGCCACGGTCGCGGTGGTCAGCACGGGGCGAAGCCGCTCGGCCGCGCCCTCGATCACCGCGTCGATCAGTGCCAACCCGCGGCTTCGCGCCGCGTTCAGGTTCGACACCATAATGATCCCGTTCTGCACCGCGACGCCGAACAGCGCGATGAACCCTACCGCCGATGCGACATTCAGCGTCACCCCTGTCAGATGCAGCGCGATCAGTCCTCCCAATGCCGCGAGCGGTACGAGGCCCAGCACCAGCAGCGCGTAGCGGAACACGCCGAACAGCGAATAGAGCAGGATCAGCATCAGCGCCGCGACGATGCCGAAGATGATGCGCAACCGCGCCTCGGCCCGCCGCTGGTTCTCGAACTGGCCACCGAAGGTCAGCTCGAACCTGCTGTGATCGTATTTTACCTGCGAGGCGATCTTGGACTGGGCCTCGGCAAGGAAGCTGGTCAGGTCACGGTCGCGATAGTCCAGCTTCACGGTGAGATGGCGGCGCGTCAGTTCGCGCGTGATCGTGCTTTCGCCCGCCTGATAGCCGATCGTGGCGACCGAGGAGAGCGGGACATGCGCCCCGCTGGTCGTGGTCAGGACGAGGTCGCCCAGATGCTCCACCGTATCCCGCGCGGCAGCCGGAAAGCGCACCGCCAGGTCGTACACCCGCTCGCCGACGAAGATCTGCGAGAAGCCCTGTCCACCGACCGCGGTCGCCAGCAGGTCGTTCACGTCGGCGATGCTGATGCCGTAGCGGGCCAGGGCGCTGCGATCGACCTTGACGACGACCTGGGGCAGGGGCGGCTCCTGATCGATCGCCACGCCGTAGGAGCCGCGCACCGACTGCAGCACGCTGACGATGTCCTGCGCGATCCGCCGACCTTCCTTCAGGTCCTCGCCGAAGACCTTGACCACGAGTGCGCTGTGCGCACCGGAGATCTTGTCGTTGACGCCATCGATCATCGGTTGGCTGAAACCGATCTGATAGCCGGGCAACCGCGATAGCCGCGCGTTCATCCGTCGAACGAGTTCGTCCTTGCTCTCATGGTCGGGCCAGGTGTCGTACGGTTTCAGGCCGACGCTCGACTCGATATGCGACGGCGTGAAGGGATCCGTGCCGTCGTCGTTACGCCCGGTCTGCGTGACCATGTACGACACTTCGGGGAAGCTCAACACCTCGGCACGCAGGTCGCCCGCCATCCGTTTTGCGGTATCCAGGGAAATCCCCGCGGGCATCGAGACCTGGAGCCAGAGCGACCCTTCGTCGAGTTCGGGCAGATATTCCCGACCGACCGTCGCGCCGAGCCCGACCACCGCAACCGCGGCGACCAACACGGTCGCAACCGCGATCCGCGGGCGCGCGATGAGCGCGGCGAGCGACCGGCGATAGCCCGTCTCGGCGCGCATGAGGACCGGGTTGTGGACGATCCGCCGGGGCTTGCGCAGCATCATATAGGCCAGCGCCGGCACCAGGGTCAGCGACAGGACGAGCGCGCCGAGCAGCGAATAGCCGACCGCATAGGCCATTGGCGAGAACAGCTTGGCCTCGACGCGCTGGAACGCGAACAGCGGGAGATACGCGGCGATGATGATGAGCGTCGCGAAGAAGATCGGCCGCGCGACGGATACTGCGGCCTGGCGGACGTCCTGTTCGCTCAGCACCGCGTCGGGGTCCGCCTCGCGACGGCGCAGGATCGCTTCGGTCATCACGATCGCGCCGTCCACGAGGATACCGAAATCGATCGCGCCGAGTGACAGCAGGTTCGCAGACACGCCGGTCAGGTACATCAGTGCGAACGCGACGAGCATGGCGAACGGTATCACCACCGCGACGATCAGCGCGGCGCGTGCACTTCCGAGGAACAGGATCAGCACGAAGACGACGAGGCCGATTCCCAGGAAGACGGTGTGCGAGACCTTGTGGATCGTCGCGTCGATCAGGTTGCTGCGATCGATATAGGGCACGATCCGCACGTCCTGCGCCTTCAGCGCGGCATTGAGCCGATCGACCTTGGCGTGGAGCGCATCCAGCACCGGCCCGGCATTGGCGCCCTTCAGCAGAAGCGCGATTCCTTCGATCGAGTCGTTGTTGTAGTCCTTGCCGAGGATGCCGTGACGTTCCTGGTTGCCGAGTTTCAGAGTGCCGAGATCCGCGACACGGACGGGCGTACCGTCCTTCGTCTTGACGGTGATCGCGCCGATATCGTCGAGCGTCCGGAGCCGGCCGATACCGCGCACGACATAGCCGAGCTCTCCGCGGTTCACGACGCTGCCGCCCGCGTTCGCGTTGTTGGCACCGATCGCATCGGTGACGTCCTTCAAGGCGATCCCGTAGCGCGACAGCGCAGCTGGATCGATCTCGAGCTGATACTGCGTGGTGATACCGCCGAAATTGTTGACGTTGGCGATGCCATCGATGCCGCGTAGCGCGGGGATGACCGTCCAGCGCTGGATCTCGGACAGCTCGCGCAGCGACTTCGTGTCGCTCTCGAGCGTGTAGCGATAGACCTCGCCGATCGGCGACGTGAAATCATCGAGTCCGGCCTCGACGCCCTCGGGCAGATCGGCCGCGGCGATCCGCTCCTGCAGCCGCTGACGCGCCCAATAGCCTTCGACGCCGTCCTTGAAGACCACCGTGATGAGCGTCAGGCCGAAGGCGGTGCGGGAGCGCATCATCGCGAGGCCGGGCGTGCCGTTCAACGCGCGCTCCAGCGGCACGGTGACCTGCTGCTCCATCTCCTCCGCGGCGAGCCCGGGAGATTGGGCGATCACCTGTGAACTGGTATCGGCGATGTCGGGATAGGCCTCGACCGCGAGCTGGGACCAGGAATAATAGCCGAAGATCGCGATCAGGATCGCCAGCAGCGCCATGATGAAACGCTTCGCGAGCGCGAAGCCGACGAGCCGATCAATCATTGATCAGCACTCCGCCGCGTACGATCACGCGCTCGCCGGCCTTCAGGCCCCTCGATATCGTCGTCCGCGCGCCGAGACTGTACCCAGCCTCGACCGTACGGGGCACGAAGGTCCAGGGTGCGACTTCGACATAGACCTGACTGCCCTCGTCCTTCAGGAACAGCGCGCCGGTCGGAACGGAGACCGCCGGTACCGCTGCTGCCTGGAACGAGACGGTCGCGAACATGCCGGGCTTCAATCGACGACCGCCGTCGGGGAATGCGAGGCGCACTTTCATGCGCCGTGTCTCGGGATCCAGAACATCGCTGACCGAGGCGACTCGGCTCTGTACCGGCGCGTCGGGATATGCGGCAAAGCGCACGCTCGCCGGCTGGCCGACATGAACCGATGCGAGATCCTTCTCGGGGACTTCGACCGTGACGAAGACACGGTTGAGATCGGTGATCGTCATCAGCGACTGGGTCGCGTCGTTCCACACCGCCCCGCGTGCTGCTGCAAGATCGGTGACGCTGCCGCTGCTCGGCGCGACGATGGTCAGGACCTGCGCACCGCCTCGCTGGCGCAGCGGCGCGCCGACGATCCGCAGCTTCGCGGTGGCGCTCCGCAGATCGGCCTGCGCGGTGGCATAGTCGTTCTCGGCCTGAAGCACGTCCTTTTGCGCTCCACCACCGGCATCGAACAACGCGCTTGCTCGCGCCTTGCTGCGGGTCGCGAGCGCCATTGCGGCGGTCGCACGCGCCTCGTCCGCATAGGCCTGCGCCAGATCGGAGGACACCATGGTTGCAAGCGGTTGTCCCGCCCGGACATGGTCGCCGAGCCCGACGCGCAGCGACACGATCCGGCCCGTCAGTGCAGGCGCGACCTTCGACTGAAGCGCAGGATCCGCCTCGACTGACGCCGGCAGGTCGAGCGTGCGGCCTTCGGTCGAAGTGCCTACCGCGGCGACTGCGATCCGCGTGCGAAGCGGCGATCCCGCCGGCACGAAAATCCGGTCGCCCTTGCGTTCGACGATCGGCGCCTGGCGGGCAGGCTCGTGCGACTGCGCGCCGCCACACGCCGACACGGTCAGGATCAGGCAGCCGAGGAGCATCGAGCGCAACGCCAGCGCGCCCGCCGGGAGCTGGGAAACGAAAACAGACATCTGAACAACTCCGGAGAGGCGTGGTGCTATCGGCGGCATGGCGCGCGCGATGCGGATCGGGTGAGGAGCTGGCGGGCGACCAGAAGTCGGCGCGTTCGCTCGTCAGCGGAGGACTGCGGCTCGCGCAGGGCGGCGATTGCCCGGGCGACGGTCGCGGCGTTCGAAAAGCGGCGACCGATGGCGCAAAGTCGGCGCGCGATACCGGTAATGGGCTGCACACGCCGGGTCACAACCATGCCTCGAACCGGGCGATGTACCAGCGCTTCACCCCTTGCGTGAGCACGAGGTAGCCGAGCAACGTGGCGGCCAGAATCGGGAAGTAGCGAAGCGGCAGCGGTACCAGTCCCACTGCGGCGCCGAGCGGAGTGAACGGGATCGCGATCCCGACCGCCATGATCGCACCGGTCAGCAGCAGAACCGGCAGCGCGGCCGTGCTCTGGATGAAGGGAATCTTCCGCGTGCGGATCAGGTGGACGACCAGCGTCTGGGACAGCAGCCCCTCGATGAACCAGCCGGACTGGAACAGCGCCTGTTCGCCGATCGTGTTGGCCGAGAAGACCTTCCACATCACGAAGAACGTCGCGATATCGAAGATCGAACTGATCGGTCCGATGCAGACCATGAACCGCGCGATGTCGCCAGCAAACCATTTGCGCGGCCGCGCGAGATAGTCGGCGTCCATCCGATCCCACGGAATCGAAAGCTGCGACACGTCGTAGCAGAGATTCTGGATCAGCAGCTGGATCGGGAGCATCGGCAGGAACGGCAGGAAGGCGCTTGCGACCAGAACCGAGAACACGTTCCCGAAATTGGAGGATGCGGTCATCTTGATGTACTTGATGATGTTGCCGAACGTCTGACGGCCCATCATCACGCCGTCGCCGAGCACCGTCAGGCTCTTTTCGAGGAGGATGATGTCCGCCGATTCCTTGGCGATGTCGGCGCCGGTATCGACCGAGACTCCCACATCCGCATCACGCAGCGCGGCTGCATCGTTGATACCGTCGCCCAGGAAGCCGACCGTGTGCCCCTTGGCTTGGATCGCCCGCACGATCCGCGCCTTCTGGAGCGGCGAGATCTTGGCGAAGACCATAGTGGCGTCGACCACCGCCCTGAGCTGGTCGTCGCTCATCGCCTCTACCTCATGGCCGAGGACCGGCGTTCCGGCATCGAGCCCGACATCGCCGCAGACCTTGCGCGCGACGGTCGCGTTGTCACCGGTCAGGATCTTGATCGCGACGCCGTGATCGCGCAGCGCGGCGATGGCAGGTCCGGCGCTGTCCTTGGGTGGATCAAGGAAGGCGAGCATCCCCTGAAGCGTCAGGCCGCTTTCATCCGCAACCCGGTACAGGCCGTGTCCTTGTTCGAACGTACGCGTCGCGACCAGCACGACACGCATGCCCTCGACGTTGAGCGCATCGGCGCGGGCGCGTAACTCGCGGCGATGGTCGGTGGAGAGCGGCGTGACGATCTGCCCGATGCGCATCGTCGTGCAGATGGCGAGCATCTCCTCGACCGCCCCCTTGCAGACCATGAGATGCGCGCCGGCCTGATCCTCGACCACCACGGACAGCCGTCGCCGTACGAAATCGAAGGGGATCTCGTCGATCTTGGAATGCTTTGCGATGATCGCCACGGCATCGCCGTGTGCATCGCCATGCTCGACGACCGCGGCGTCCAGCAAGTTCTTGAGGCCGCTCTGGAAATGGCTGTTGAGAAACGCGTAGGTGAATACGCTCTCGTCCCGCTGACCGTCGAGCGACAGATGATATTCGAGGATGACGCGGTCCTGCGTCAGCGTGCCGGTCTTGTCGGTGCACAGAACATCCATCGCCCCGAGATTCTGGATGGCGTTCAGCCGCTTCACGACGACCTTGCGCTTAGCGAGCGCTACCGCACCCTTGGCCAGGTTCGCCGTGACGATCAGCGGCAGCATCTCGGGCGTCAGGCCGACCGCGACCGAGATCGCGAACAACAGAGCCTGAAGCCAGTCGCCCTTCGCCACCCCGTTGATGACGAACACGATGGGCACCATGACCAGCATGAGCCGGATGAGCAGCCAGCTGACGCTGTTGACGCCGCGATCGAAGGCGGTCGGCGGGCGCTTGCCCACGACCGCGCGGGCCAGCGACCCGAAATAGCTGCGCGTGCCGGTCGCGACGACGATCGCGGTCGCCTGTCCACTGACCACGTTGGTGCCCATGAAGCAGCGGTTCGCCGCATCGAGCGCCGATCGCGTGTCATGCCTGGCGTCTGAACCCGAGACTTGCTCCGTGGCCGCGTCGAGCACGTCGTGTTTCTCGACCGGCAGCGACTCCCCTGTCAGGATCGCCTGGCTGACGAAAAGGTCGCGCGACCTGACGAGCCGCAGGTCTGCGGGCACCATGTCCCCCGCCGAAAGATGGACTATGTCGCCCACGACCAGATCGCGCATCGGGATCTCGCGTTGTCGTGGCGCTGACGTGGGATGATCGCGACGCGCGACCGTTGCGGTCGTGCTGACCATCGCCTTCAGTGCCTCGGCCGCACGGCTCGAGCGGAACTCCTGCCAGAAACGCAGCGTCACGCTCAGGCCGACCATCACCGACACGACAATCACAGGCTTCAGATCGGTGCGGTCCGATAGATAGGAGATCGTCGCGAGCGCGAAGAGCACCCAGATGAACGGATTGTTGAAGGCCGTGGCGAGCTGCACGAGCCAATGGGGTGGCCGGTCGTGCGCGACTTCGTTGGGGCCTTCGCTCCGCAGCCGTGTCCGAGCAGCCGCATTGGTCAGCCCGTCCGTGCCGCTGCCAAGAGCGGCGAAGCACTGCGCGATCGTCTGATCGTCATCGGACGTCGACGCATCGTTGTCGGAGTTCGGACGATGCCCGACGCCCGCGCCTATCCTGAGCGCCGACGCATTTCGACCTTTAGGCCAGGCAGCGCCGAGTGCGCGGGGAAGGAACGCGAAGGTCTTCATGATATCACCTGTCGGGTGCGTCGCGAGAGGGGCGCGCCGAGCGGGGGCATGCCGTGTTCGGAACGGAGCTGATGGCGGAGCGCATGCGGGACCGGCTACCTTCGGTCTTGGCAGGCGCTAACGGTGATCACTGCCATTTGCCGCCCCAGAAGCGCCAGGCGTTGAACCCGGCGCGCGACAACCCGCCCGAGATGCGCCGACGTTGAAGCCGCGGGGGGATTACCACCGACACGCGGCAGTGGTTCGAGGCGCACGTGGCGCCAAGAATATTCAAGACGGCCATGACGACCTCCTTCGTTCCGGACATGATTGATCGGGTCCGGAACGAAGCGTTTCAGGACGGTGTCACCGTTCCCGGAAGCCTCTTCCGTACCCGATGCCGGTCGATGTGATCAGAGGAGCACCAGCCCGCCTGTCTCCCTCGCCGGCAATGGGAGTAGATCGTGGTTCGATACGTCACCTGTTGCGGCGTTAATCCAACAAATCATGGTCATCCTAAATCAGGAAGAGCAGGATGTGCTTTGTAAGTTTTGCCGCTATGCTCTGAAAGCGGTGTTTGCAAGCATATAATCGTCAGATTTGTTATTGGTACCTGTAACGATATAGAAAGCATATACTATGGTATATCCTATATATAGCTAAGTATACGAGCGAAGTATCGGCGTATACTTGTAAAGATAGGATTTGGGAGGAGGGGGCCGATGTGGCAATTGCGTTCCATGGAGAACGGTAATCATCAGGGGCGGCGATCCGACATTCGTGAATCGGTTTCCGTGATTGCTCGCGAAAACGAACGGGTGGTGGGTCTCGGTGGAACCGCCCACGCCCGTCCGGTCGCGACCGCCGGGGGACCGTCGTGATGCAGCCGCATCGCACCGGACCGCGGGCCTGGCCGAAAGCCGTCATCGCCGCGACGATCCTGACCGTCTTCGTAAGCGATACGGTGACCGATCTCGAGATCGCGGCAGCGGTCTTCTACGTCGTCCCGATCCTGATGTCGGTCCGACTGCTGAACCGTCGAGATGTGATCCTGCTGGCGGCGACGTGCGTCGCGCTGACGATCTTGAGTTCGGTGCTCACCGCGTCGGGCTCGCGTGAAGCGGGGTTGATCAACCTGGCGATCAGTACGGCTGCGATAATCGTCACGACCTACCTCGGCCTGCGGATGATCGCCTCCGAGGCGGCTTATCATGAAGCGCGCGCCCAACTCCTTCGTCTGTCCAGGATCAGCAACCTGGGCGAACTGGTCACGTCGATCGCCCACGAGGTCAACCAGCCCCTCGCGGCCGTCACGGCCAGTGCCGGCGCGTGTCGCCGCTGGCTCGATGCCGATCCGCCGAACATCGCCAAAGCGCATGAGTCCGCGGGGCGTGTAGTCGATGCCGCGAATCTGGCCAGCGAGGTAATAGCGCGCGTCCGTCGCCTGTCCCGCCGCCACGCGCCATTACGTGAGCCGATCGCGATCAATGCCGTGATCACGGAGTGCGCGGCGTTGGCGCAGGGCGAGGTGGAACGGAGCGGGACGACTTTGATACTGGATCTGAAGTCGAACCTGCCGGTCATCGTTGGGGACCGGGTGCAGATCCAGCAGGTCGTCAGCAACCTCCTGCTCAACGCGCTGGAGGCCTTGGAGACGGTCGATCCGGCAACGAGAACGATCAAGGTTTCGTCGAGACTGCAGGCGGACGGCATGATTGTGATCGCCTGCGCCGACAATGGAAGCGGACTTGGCAAAGAGGCCAGGGAGCGCCTGTGGGAGCCGTTCTGGACAAGCAAGGAAGGTGGCACCGGTCTCGGTCTTACCATCAGCCAGACGATCGTGGAGGACCACAACGGGCAACTCGACTATCTTGACACGCCGGGTGGCGGCACGACGTTCAGAGTGTTGTTACCCGGTTCGAATGGAGAGTGACCTGACTTCCGCTCCGCCTGGCCTAGATGATGTCGAGCCCACCGTAGTCCGCCCGCTGGTTCGGATCGTGGACGACCATGCGCCGATCCGGGCGGCCGTCGACGACTTGCTGACGTCGGTGGGATTCGAATCCGTGTCCTATGCGTCGGCGCGTGATTTCCTGCGCGACGATCCGGTAGAGCGCCCTGGTTGTCTGATCCTCGATGTGCGGATGCCCGAACTCGGCGGGTTCGATCTGCAGACCGAGCTCGGACGGCGCGGCATCAGGCTGCCGATCATATTCGTGACGGGGCACGGCGATATCCGTATGTCCGTTCGTGCCTTGAAGGCGGGAGCCGTCGATTTCCTCGCGAAGCCGTTCGATGATCAGATGCTGATCGATGCTGTGAACGCAGCGATTTTAGAAGATATCGAACACCGTCGCACACGCAATCGTGTCGCGGCTGTGCTCGCGCGCGCGGATCTCCTCGCTCCCGGAGAACGTCTGGTCATGGATATGGTCGTGCAAGGCCATACGAACCGGGAGATTTCTACGGCCCTGAATGTCGCGGAAATTACGGTTAAGGTCCGGCGCGCTACGGTCATGCGAAAGATGCAAGCTGAGACATTGCCTGACCTCGTACGAATGTCTGACGAGCTCCGAGAGGCAGCCATTTGACGATCTGCCGCGTTCAACTCGTATCGCCTGATCCCCATCGCGCCGCGCCGCGCCGCGCCGCACAAGGTGCATCATGAGCCAGACGTCATTCGCTTTGGAACTCTTGAATGTCGAACCGTCCTAGTTGGGCTTCGAGAACGCTCGCGTTTTCCAAGCTCGATCCCTGCCTAGACGGCACTGGCCGCGTCGATCGCCAATCGATTTCGTGATCGCCAATGCCTTCTCGCCCGCCATTCGAGTGGTCGGAATGTCCCGGTGGGAGAGGGCGCAGACCTACAGGCTCCGTGACGGGCTTGTCATTTGCCGACGCTTCGACATGACCTTAGCCTCGAAAGGGAAAGTTTTAAGGCTGCAACGGGTCGGCAGCGACCGCTGAAGGGACTGTGACGTGATCAGAATTTTGCCGGCTATTCTGCTCGTCGCTTCCTTCCCTGCGCACGCGGCGGTCTTCTATGTTGCCCCCGATGGCAACGACCGGGCCTCCGGGGTTTCGCCGGGAACACCGTGGCAAACCGTCCAGCGCGCACAGCAAAGTGCGCAGGCCGGCGATACGGTCTACTTTCGTGGAGGACGCTATGTGCTCACGTCAGGCGTCAACCGCTGCGCCACGCGCACGGACACCGTGAATGCCGTGATACTCGACAAAAGCGGCGGCGAAGGAAAGCCGATCCGCTACTGGGCCTATCCCGGCGAGACACCCGTGTTCGATTTCTCTGCGATGAAGGACGACTGCCGCGTCAAGGGGTTCGACGTCACCGGCAGCTGGCTTCATCTGAAGGGGTTGGAGGTCACTGGCGTCCCGCAGCAACCGGACAATCACCTGAACCACGAGTCATGGGGCGTCTGGAACAGCGGCAGCCACAATATCTACGAACGGCTCAACCTCCACCATAATATGGGACCAGGACTTTTCATTCAGGATGGGGGCTATAACCTGGTGCTGAACACCGACTCGCACCACAATTATGACCCCTACACCTCCAACGGTGCCGGGCAGAGCGCCGACGGCTTCGGCGCCCATATCAAGGCCGGCCACCCGGGCAACGTCTTCCGTGGTGACCGCGCATGGGCCAATTCGGACGACGGCTTCGACCTGATCAACGCCTTTTCACCGGTGACGATCGAGCAGTGCTGGGCGTGGCAGCAAGGCTATCTGCCCGGCACGCGCAGTCCTCTAGCGGCAGGCAACGGCAACGGTATCAAGGCGGGCGGTTATGGCGGGCGATATACCCGGAATGCCGTCAAGCACATCGTCCGCTTCTCGGTCGCCTTCGACAACAAGGCGGCGGGATTCTACGCCAATCACCACCCGCTGGCGTTGGACTTCATCAACAACACCGCCTTCTCCAACGGTGTCCAATACGACATGCTGGGTATATCGGCCGACGGCTCTCCCATTGCGCTCGGCAATCTGCGTAACAACATTGCCTATGGCACTGTCCTGACCTCGCATACTGCCGGGCTGAAGATGCCGCACAACTCCTGGACCTTGCCGACTCGCGTGACGCGCGCAGATTTCCAGGATGTTTCGGACCGTCATTGGGACGCGCCACGGCAGGCCGATGGCAGCCTCCCTGTACTCCATAGCTTCCACCTGCGCGCCGAAAGCCCGCTGAAGGGTTTAGGCGCGTTCAACGACTAATAGCCGGCCGCGCCTGCGAGTATCGTACGCACTCGAAGCGTGGCGGCATCGTAAAGGGCTTGGCCATTCGTTCCACGATGCAACGGCGCCCGTTTGCTCCAAATAGTTCGGCAGAAACGTGTTTCCACCAGTTTGCCGCGGACCCGTGTCCGTCTCGGAAGCCTCCGCCTCGTTAAGCGCTACATTCAAAATGGCGGGCGAAATCGCTGTGCAGGCAACAAGCTGCCGACGGATAAAGGGTTGGAGATCGTACCAGTTTTCTCTTCTACTCGGCTGGGGATCGTATCCAACGAGCGGGCCCCGACTAAGGCAGAGTGTCCGACCGTCTGCGCTTTTGGCCTCCCCGCGAGCAGGCGGGGCCATAGTCACCGAGAGGCGGATTGCGGTTGGTCGCCAGCAATGCCGCCAACTGGTCATGGCCATCGAAATCCGCATGATCGTTCGACACATTCACGTGCGCGCATCCTGTTCGTGATCGGCATGGACGGCGGGCTGCGTCGCTGCGATCCACGCCCGGGTTTCGCGCAACACCTCATCCGACAACGCGGTGTCGTCGACCGCGCGTGACAGCACGACGGCGCCGACCATCGCCGCCCACCGGCCGATCGCGGCCTGGCGGCGTTTGGCATCGCCGTCGCCAGGCAGACCGCGTGCGAAGCGGTCGATGTGCGCGTTCAGCCCGTGCGTCATGGCCGCACGCGCCTCAGGCGTCTGGTGGCGCATCAAGCCGGCGAGACTGGCCATCGGGCATCCCTGGTCGGGGTTCTCCCGGTGCAACGGCGACAGATAGGCGTCGGTCCACGCATCGATATCGGCCATGCCGGCGCTCTCGCCCGCCAGTGTATCCGCGATCGTCGCGGCGATCAGGTCGTCCTTCGAAGCGAAGTGACCGTAGAAGCCGCCATGAGTCTGCCCAGCCGCCTTCATGACATCGGCAACCGTCACCGCCGCAAAGCCGCGATCGCGGAACAGCCGGCTGGCCTCCTGCAGGATGCGGCAACGGTTCTCGACCATCTGCTCGCGACTGATCTTCATCGAAATAATCTCCGGCTCTCTGTTGACGTTTCATGATGGCTATCACATTTAGCTATTCATGACGCCTGTCATTAATATAGCGATCCGTTTCGAAAAGGGCAATCCGATGACCAAGCCAGCCATTCTCATTACCGGCGCCTCCACCGGCATCGGGGCGACCTATGCCGATCGTTTCGCCCGCCGCGGCCATGACCTCGTTCTGGTCGCGCGCGATGCCGCCCGCCTCGATGCCCTGGCCGCGAAGTTGAGCGGCGAGACCGGTGTCGCGGTGGACGTGCTGCCAGCCGACCTGACGAACCTCGAGCAGATGGCCGTCGTGGAGGCGCGGCTGCGCGACGACGACCGCATCGGCATCCTCATCAACAATGCCGGCGCGGGGCTGGGGGGCAGTTTCGTCGATCAGCCGACCGAGGCCGTCGATCGCCTGATCGCGCTGAACACCACTTCTGTCGCGCGGCTCGCGAGCGCAGTGGCACCGCGGCTTGCCGCACGCGGCGATGGCGCGATCATCAATATCGGTTCGGCGGTAGGGCTGGCACCAGAATATGGCATGACCGTCTACGGCGCGACCAAGGCGTTCGTGCTGTTCCTGTCGCAGGGGCTGGCGCTCGAACTGGGGCCGAAGGGCGTCTACGTCCAGGCGGTGCTTCCAGCGGCGACGCGCACCGAGCTTTGGGGCCGCGCCGGTGCCGACGAGGCATCGCTGCCGCCGATGATGGAGGTAGGCGAAATGGTCGACGCGGCGCTCGCCGGCTACGATGCGCGTGAAGCCGTGACGATCCCGCCGCTGCACGATGGCGATCTGTGGGATGCGTTCCAGACTGCGCGACGGGCGATGTTACCGGGCTTCGGGGAGATCCATCCCGCACCGCGCTACGCCGCCTGATCGCCTCGCACGCCCCCACACGAAAGATCCGCACCATGTCGGAATCTAGCCTCTTCTCGTCCTATGATCCGGCATGCGTCAGGCTCGCCAATCGCTTCGTCCAGGCGCCGCAGATCCGCAATCGCGCCGGTGCCAGTCTGGTGTCGACCGACCTAGCGCCTCTTGCGCAGATCGATCCGCTGACGCTCTACGGCCTCGGCGCCAAAGGCTTTACCGATCATCCCGCCGCGGCGGCCACCCGGGAGTGCGCAGCATGAAGGCATATCAGCTCGAACGGTACGGCAAGGGGCAACGGCTGATCCTGGTCGAACGGCCCGATCCGGTACCCGCATCCGACGAGGTGCTGGTCGAGATCCACGCCACCGCGATCAACCAGCTCGACGGCAAGATCCGCGACGGCGCGTTCAAGCCGATCCTGCCCTACAAGCCGCCCATCGTCCTCGGGCATGATCTCGCCGGCATCGTCACGGCGGTCGGGGCGGGCGTGCATCGCTTCAAGGTCGGCGATGTGGTCTATGCCCGTCCGCGCGACGGGCAGATCGGCACCTTTGCCGAGCGCATCGCGATCAACGAAGCGGATCTGGCCACCAAGCCCGCCGGCCTCTCCATGGCGGAGGCGGCGTCCATACCGCTCGTCGGCTTGACCGCATGGCAGGTGCTGATCGAGCGTGCGGGCCTGAAACGCGGCCAGAAGATCCTGATCCACGCGGGCTCGGGTGGCGTCGGCACGATCGCGATCCAGCTCGCCAAGCATCTCGGCGCGACCGTCGCGACGACCGCGAGCGCCGCCAATGCCGATCTGGTTAGGCGCCTCGGCGCGGATATCGTCATCGACTACAAGACGCAGGACTTTTCCGAGCTGCTGTCCGGCTAC
The DNA here is from genome assembly GCF_001422045.1 of Sphingomonas sp. Leaf242. Lineage (GTDB taxonomy): Bacteria > Pseudomonadota > Alphaproteobacteria > Sphingomonadales > Sphingomonadaceae > Sphingomonas. The sequence goes on along the minus strand of NZ_LMLW01000008.1, from coordinate 184,715 downwards.
GACGTCGTCCTCAACAGCCTGGACGCGAAGACGCTCGAAAAGTCGCTCAAAGTGTTGAAACCGGGCGGCAAGCTGATCTCGATATCGGGACCGCCGGACCCGGCATTCGCCAAGGCGCAGGGATTGAACCCGGTCATACGGCTTGTCCTGCGCCTGATGAGTGCGGGGATCCGGCGCAAGGCGAAGCGCCAGGACGTCGCCTATTCGTTCCTGTTCATGCACGCCGATGGCGAGCAGTTGGGCAAGCTTGGCGCGCTGATCGATCAGGGGGCGATCCAGGCCGTCGTCGATCGCACGGTCCCGTTCGAAAACCTCAACGACGCGGTGAACTATGTCGATTCCGGCCGCGCCAAGGGCAAGGTCGTCGTGACGGTGCGCCCGTGACGGCCCGCTCGTGACGGCCCGCTCGTGACGGCCCGCCCGTGACGGCCCGCCCGTGACGGGACGTCGATCCGCACCCAGCCCATGCTCCCGACTAGAAAAACCAAGGACTCCACGATGACCAAGACGCAATCGGCCCGGGGGGCGTGGGCCAGCGTCGCCACGCGAGCGGTTGTGGCCGCGGGCACCCGCTTTGCCTATCGGCAGCTTGGCGGGGGACGCGGGGTTCCCCTCGTGCTGCTCAACCATTGGGGCGCCAACCTCGACAATTTCGATCCTTCGATCGTCGAGGCGCTGGCCGCCGGCCGGCCGGTATTCGCGTTCGATTACCGCGGTGTCGGCGCGTCGGGCGGCGAGGCACCGCTCACGGTCTCGGCCATGGCGGACGACATGCTCGCGGCGATCGACGCGCTCGGGCTCGATACGATCGACCTCATGGGTTTTTCACTGGGCGGCTTCGTCGCGCAGGATATGGTGCTGAAGCGCCCGGCGCGTGCCCGCCGGCTGATCCTCACCGGCACCGGACCGGCGGGTGGCACCGGCATCGATAAGGTCGGCTCGGTATCCTGGCCGCTGATCGTCAAGGGCATGCTGACGTTCCGCGATCCGAAGATGTTCCTGTTCTTCACCGCGAGCAAGCCCAGCCGTCGCGCGGCGCAGGCGTTCCTCGCGCGTCTGAAAGCCCGCAAGGCCGACCGCGATGCCGCCGTCACGCCGAAAGTCTTCCTGCGCCAGCTAAAGGCGATCACGGCCTGGGGAGCGCAGTCCGCGCAGGATCTGGGCGTCATCCGCCACCCGGTACTCGTCGCCAATGGAGACCACGACATCATGGTCCCCAGCGAGAATTCGCGGGATCTCGCGCGCCGCATCCCGGGTGCCGAACTCGTCCTTTACCCCGACGCCGGGCACGGCGGGATCTTCCAGTATCACGAACTGTTCGCCGATCGGGCGATCGCGTTCCTCGACACTTAAGCTTTCTTCGCGACGATCGCGGAGGGCGGAAGCTGCGCAGCCGACCTCCCCGATTCACCATCTTTTTTCGTTTGCAACAGTGTGCAGCTACATCGCCGAAAGCGATGAGGAATTACGAAGGATGAATACGATGCGATCGCGGAAATATAAGAAAGTGAGGGGTTTTAATCCATCCGGAAACAGTAAAGTCAGTGACAAACCAGATTGCTATTAGTTAACTGTAGCCCGCGCCGTATGGCGGTGAATTCTTCCCGCGCCAGTATACGAGCGTCACATTTCAGTCCCACCCCCGCGGCGATCAGTCGGTCCCGATCATGCTGCGGATTCGTTTTTCGAAGTCGGCGATGCTGAACGGTTTGGTGAGGACCTCCATGCCCTCGACCAGGTGGCCCGCGCCGACGGCGGCGTTGGCGGCATAGCCGGTGACGAAGAGGATCTTGAGGTCGGGCCGGACCGCGCGCCCCGCATCGGCGACCTGGCGACCGTTCAATCCGCCCGGCAGGCCCACGTCGGTGACCAGCAGGTCGATCCGTTCATCGGAGCGAAGCAGCTTTACCCCCGCGGGGCCGGTCGGGGCTTGCAGGACGCGGTAACCGGCTTCGGACAGGACCTCGGTGACCAGATCCCGGATCGCAGTTTCGTCCTCGACGACGAGAACCGTTTCACCCGGCAATGCCCGGATGACGCCGCTCTCGTCGGGCGCTCGGTCGGCGATCGCCGCCTCGCCATCGTGGCGGGGGAGATAGAGACACATGATCGTGCCGCGCCCGACCTCCGAGCAGATCCGCACCTGGCCGCCCGACTGGCGGACGAAGCCATAGATCATCGAGAGGCCGAGACCGGTACCTTCGCCGATCGGCTTGGTCGTGAAGAACGGCTCGAAGACGCGTTCGATGGTCTCCGGCGTCATCCCGGTGCCGGTGTCGGTGACGTACAGCGCGACATAGTCGCCTTCGTGGAGCTCCTGATCCGCCGCCGCCTTTGCGTCGAGCCACGTGTTCTGCGTCGCGATCGTCAACCGCCCGCCATGCGGCATCGCGTCGCGCGCATTGATGCACAGGTTGAGAAGCGCGTTCTCCAGCTGCGGCGCATCAACCAGAACCGGCCAGAGACCGGTGGTCGAGACGATCTTCACCTCGATCTCGGGGCCCAGCGTGCGATCGATGATTTCCGCCATCCCGGCGATCAGGCGATCGGCATCGGTCGGCGTCGGTGCCAGCGTCTGCCGGCGCGAAAAGGCGAGCAGCCGCTGCGTCAGCGCCGCGGCTCGGCTCGCACCGGTCTGCGCCATCGCGACGTAGCGATCGAGCTTGTCGTATTGGCCCTTCGCGACGCGTAGCGCGAGCAGTTCCAACCCCCCGGTCACCGCCGTCAGCAGGTTGTTGAAGTCGTGCGCCAAGCCGCCGGTCAACTGGCCGACCGCCTCCATCTTCTGGCTCTGACGCAGCGCTTCCTCGGCGCGCATCAGATCGGCCGTGCGCTCGGATACGCGCTGTTCCAACGTCTCGTTCAAGCGGCGCAGTTCGTTCAGCGCACGGTCTCGTTCCGCGGCGACCTTGCGGCGTTCCTCGACGTCGATGAGGACCCCGGGGAAGCTGGTCGGCGTGCCGTCCGCATCGTGGTCGACGCGACCATTCGCCTCCAGCCAGTGATATTCGCCGTTTGCGCGCCGCGTCCGATATTGATGCGCGTACCCGCCGCCGCGGGCGATCGCGTCGCTGATCGCCTCGGCCAGACCGGCCTGATCGTCGGGGTGAACGGTGGCGACGATCTGCGCGAGGCTCAGGCCCTCGCGGCCCATCGCCGGGTCCAGGCCGAACGCGCGCGCGAAGGGTTCGTCGACGGTGAAGCGGTCGCTCGGCAGATCCCAGACCCAAGTCCCGATGATCGCGCCCGCCGCGAGCGCAAGCTGAACCCGCTGCGCATCGACCAGCGCCGCCGCCTCGCTGTCCCGCAACGCCTGTTCCGCGCGCCGTCGTTCGGTTTCGTCGCGGGCGATCTTGATGAAGCCGCGCGGCTTTCCCTGTGCGTCGTAGGGCAGGGGATGGACCGATCCCGTGAGGAACACGCGCGATCCGTCGCGCCGGACGTGCCAGCGTTCGTCATGCGCCGAATTCTGGCGAGCGGCGCTGCCCAGGGCGGGGAGCTTCGGGCCGCTGACGTCGTCCTCGTTCGCCAGGATGATGGCGGACGGCTGGCCGATCGCCTCGTCGGCCGACCAGCCGAGCACGACCTCGGCGCCTGCAGACCAGGTGGTGATGATGCCGACCGGGTCGGTGGTGAAGATCACATGATCCTTGGCCCCTTCGATCACCAGACGAAGCCGCTCTTCGCTCTGTCTCAGCGCCGCGTCGGCAAGGACGCGCTCGGTGGTCTCGTTGGTGAACACGAACAGGCCCGCGATCGCACCTCGCGCGTCCAGGATGCGCGAGTAGGAGAAACTGAACCAGGTGTCGGCACGCCCGCGATCGGTATCCAGCTTCCACGGGAGATCGACGAACCGCTGGCTCCGCCCCGCGAACGCTTCGTCGATGATCGGCTTGGCCTGCTCCCAGGCATCGGGCCAGACGGTTTTGAACGGCGATCCCATGGCCCAGTCGAGACGCGGCCCCAGCAGCGGAAAATAGGCGTCGTTGAAGAAGAAGATCAGGTCGTCCTCGCCCCACGCCAGGATCATCGATTCCGGCGAGTTGAGGATCGTGCTGAGATTGGACTTCAGAATGTCCGGCCAGCCTTCCGGCGGTCCGAGCGGATGACTCGTCCAGTCGCGACCGAGGATCAGGCGGGCCGCCTCGCCGCCCCCGGCGAGAAACGCCAGTTGGGGCGGTAAGGTATTGGCAGCAGGGCTTACTTCGGCATTCATCGCCGCAATCCGTAGCGATCGTCCAGCCGTTTGGAAATCGGCATTACGGCATTCGACGACACCGCTGATTATCAGGTCGACGGTCGTTTCGGACGAACGCCACGCGTTCGGGGCGGGGGAGCTAGGGGGATGGCGGACTCTCGCCGTCAAGCGCTCCGCCAGCCGGCGATGGTGCGCGACGAACGCCGCGAACACCCGATCGCGCGCGTGATGCGGCGAGGACAACCGAAACCGCGACCGACCGAGCGGACACTATGCCTGCACTATGCGATCGGCGCGGATCGATCTCGAATCCCTATGCCGGGCCTCGTAGATGTTGGGGGCGGGCACGACGCTCGCGTCACGAAAGGCAGCAGGGCGACATGTCGTCTGAACCCATATCGGAGCCCGATCCAACCGGGCTCGTCATCTTCGTCGGGCAGGATCGCGCCGGACACTGGCTCGTCCAGGACAGCAGGCGAACGCTCGAAGGCCGCTTCATCTCCTACGCCGCGGCGATGCACTATGCGCAGGCCGAGCGGGATATCTACCATGCGAGCGTCGAGGTCGCCGCGATGCCGCTCACGCCACTAGTGTCGTTCGCCCCGGTCGGTCGCGACGAGCGCGCGCTGCCCCGTGCGGCATGACGGCGAGAGAGCGATGAACGTTCATGCTCTGCCGGTCCGGTCGCGCACCGCGATCACGACGGTGAAGGGGGCCGCGGCCTCGCACCCCGCGGTGAAGACGACGCACCACGATCCACGCTGGCCGCAGGTCGCCGCCGCATTGTCGGCATTGCGCGCCGCCGGGCGGCATGCGGTCCGTATCGTCGATGCCGAGTGCGGCGCCGGCACGCTGCTGCTGTCCGCGGCGCATCATGCGCGGATGCTCGGCTTTACCGCGATCGAGGCGCGCGGGATTGATCGATCGGCCAGCGCGATCGGTCGCGCGCGGGCTGCCGCGAACCGCGCCGCGGACGCTGCGATCGGCGCGTCTTTCGAGGTGGCGGACATCGTGACCGCGTTGCAGGCCGAGCACGACCTGCCCGCGGACATCGTCCTGTGCCACGGCGGTGCCGCGCACGATCGCCGGCCTCAGGCGGTTGCCGCGCTGCGGGGCGCTGGGCGGGTCGTCATCGACGATCGGGCGGCGTCCTGCGCGCGGAGTGTCGCGGCATGACCAGGCGCGATATCCTCTGGCGGGCGATCGGCGTCGTGCTGACCGTCGGCGCCTGCAGCGTGGCGGCAGTGGCGAACGGTGCGGCGCTGGCGATGCTGGTGTTTCCGATCGCACTGCTCGGACTGACGCTGGCGATCAACGGCAAGCGCGTCGTCGTCGCCCTCCGCGCCGAACGGCATGGCCATTGTCATACCGCCGAAGCGATCCACGCCGTCCGGCTGCGTCGCACGCGCCGGCGGCGCGAACCGCCGCGTGCTTGACCGCGGCGATCCGCCGCATTCCTGACGACGGCGCTGCGCCGTATTCCTGACCGCCGAACTGCGAGACATCATGGGCTATTTCGAACCACGGGACGGCGTGCTGTGCGCCGAGGACGTACCGCTGCCGGCGATCGCCGAGGCGGTCGGCACGCCCGTCCACATCTATTCCGCCGCCGCACTGCGTGATGCCGCAGACCGGTTCAGAACGGCACTGTCGATCCTCCCCCGCGTGCGCGTCGCGTTTGCCGTCAAGGCGAACCCGAACGGCGCGGTGCTGCAATTGCTGTCCGGGTGCGGCTTCGGCGCCGACATCGTCTCGGGCGGCGAGATGCGGCGGGCGCTCGACGCGGGGATCGCGGCGGCGGACATCGTCTTTTCGGGCGTCGGCAAGACCGACCGCGAGCTTGCCGACGCGCTCGCAGTCGGCGTCGGCCAGTTCAACCTCGAGCTGGAGGAGGAGGGCCAGGTGCTCGGGGCGTTGGCTTTTGCGCGGGGGATGCGGGCGACAGCGGTGCTCCGGGTCAATCCCGATGTCGACGGCGGCACGCATGCCAAGATCTCGACGGGGCGGCGCGGGAACAAGTTCGGGGTCGCGATCGCCGATGTGCCCGCGATCTACGACCGGCTGTCGCGCATCGACGGTCTCGACCTGGTCGGGGTCGCGCTCCACATCGGCAGCCAGCTTCGCGATCTCGCGCCGCTCGAGGTCGCGTACGCCCGCATCGGTGCGCTGGTGACGGACCTGCGCGCACGGGGGCACGCGATCGACCGCGTCGATCTCGGCGGTGGTCTCGGCATCCCCTACCGCGCCGACGACATCGTCCCGACGCTCGACGACTATGCGACCATGGTGGCACGCGTCACGCGCGACTGGGACGTCGAGCTGACGTTCGAGCCGGGCCGGGTCGTCGCCGGGCTCGCCGGCGTGCTCATGACGCGGGTGATCTGGGTGAAGCCGGGCGCGGACGAGCCCTTCGTCATCGTCGACGCGGCGATGAACGACCTCGCGCGACCGGCGCTGTACGATGCCTTCCACCGGTTCGAGGCGGTCGTCCCCGATGGCGCGCGGATGGTCGCGACCATCGCCGGCCCGGTCTGCGAAAGCGGCGACGTGTTCGCGGTAGCCCGCGACATCGATCGCGTCGGTCGCGGCGATCTCGCCGTGCTGCACGGCACCGGCGCCTATGGTGCGGCGATGGCGTCGACCTATAATTGTCGCGCGCTGAGCCCCCAGGTGCTGGTCGACGGCGATCGCTACGAGATCGTCGCCGATCGGTATCTGCCCGACGAGTTTGCGGCCTAGCGGATCATGGCGAGCATCGGCGGCTGTATTGCCGGTTCGAACGGTATCGGGCTACGGACGCGGCGCATCCGACCGGTATTCGGGTGCGCGGTCGGATCGCGACCAGGGCGTTTGCCCGGCACCGATATGAGGAAGAACGGATGATCCTGCACGGCGATGAGATCCAGGATGTCGCGATGCCCGGCGGCGGTTCGATGCGGATGCACCTGTTCTGGCCCGCGGGCGATCGACGCTTTCCCGGCATTCTTCTGTATTCCGAGATCTATCAGGTCACCGCGCCGATCCGCCGGCTGGCGGCGATGATCGCCGGCAACGGCTATGTCGTGGCGGTGCCCGAGGTCTATCACGAGTATGAGCCGGCGGGCACGGTGTTGCGCTACGATCCGGCGGGCACCGACCGCGGCAATGCGCTGAAGATCGCCAAGCCGGTTGCCGCGTTCGACGCCGATGCGGCGGCGGGCGTCGCCGCGCTGCTGGCCAATCCGGCGTGCAACGGCAGGATCGGCACGTTCGGGGTCTGCCTCGGCGGGCATCTCGCCTATCGCGCCGCGCTCGATCCGCGCGTGTCGGCGGCGGCGTGCTTCTATCCGACCGACATCCATTCGGGCACGCTGGGCGCGGGGCGCTCGGATGACAGCCTGATGCGCATGGCCGAGTTGAAGGCGCAGACAATGTTCGTGTGGGGGCGGCAGGATCCGCATGTGCCCTTTGCCGGTCGCGAACGGATCCGCGCGCGGCTCGAAGAGGTCGGTGCGACCTATGCGTGGCATGAGTTGAACGCACAACACGCATTTCTGCGGGACGAAGGACCGCGCTACGATCCCGCGCTGTTCCTTCAGGCGATGATGCTGACGCTGGACTTCTACCGCGGCGCCCTGGCGTGATGCGGTGACCTGGCGATAGCGGCCTGTCGACAGAGCAGGCCGCTATCGGACCAAACGAGTGCGGCGTTTAAAATATCGACCCGCGTGGCCGCGCGGCCATCGCCGCCGGCCGACAGACGGGGGAAGACGAGCTTCCCCCGACCGTGCTTCAGCCCTCGTTACCGAGCGTCTTCTTGGCGGCATCGAGTGCTGCCTTGCCGGTCTTGCGAACCGTCGTTGCGGCCGAACCGGCAGCCTTCTCGACGGTCGAACCCGCCTTGCGGCCGAGACCGATCGACTTCGCCATCGCGCGACGCGCTTCCGAATAGGTCGCGGCGACCATCGGATAATCGGGCTTCAGGTTGAAGCGCTCGCGATACTGTTCCGGCGTCAGGCCGTTGGTCGAAAGGTGACGACGCAGCGTCTTGTACTTCTTGCCGTCGAGCATCGAGATGATGTGGTCGGGCGAGGCAAGCGACTTGCGCGCCGATACTGCGGGCTCTGCGGTCGAAACCGGCGCGGCCTCAGGCTCTGCATCACCCGCATCGACGAGCTTGGCGACAGCGGCATGCATCGCAAGCAGAAAAGCTGGAACGTCGTCTGCCGCGGTCCGCGTGTTCGGGTTCGCGAGCCATGCCGCGGTCAGTTCGGCGGCGAGTTCGACGGTATTGAGTGTATCGGTCACGAGATATCCTTGAAGTGATAATGGCCCCTGTGCGGCGCGCCTACAATGTTCATCTATAAATTGGCAATCCTTACAATGCGCAAATGTTGGATAAAGTTTCGATCAGCATGATCGAGTGCTAATCGTCCTGATTTCGGACGGTCGGCCGAAGAATGGCTCGGATCATCGAAAAGCGGTGCCGACCGTAAGATGAAAAATCTATCATGCGGTCTTTAAGTCGAACGGCGTCATACCGGAGGCCGTAGATTCTGTTATGCAGAATGCGGCGATCCCGTCGCGGCGAATTTCGACGTATCGCCGGCCTGTCATTTCTGTTGCTCAAACCCGCGGGGCACTTATGGTGAGGTGACAATTAAGGCGAGGATCACTGACGCATATGGTTTCGAAAAAGACGGTTCTTGCCGGTGTCGCCGCAACAGCGCTTCTGTCGGCCGCGCCAGGTTGGGCACAAGCTCCCGCAGCCCGTGATCTTCCAGATGCAAAGCCGGCGCCGGTCGCCGATCTCGTCAAGTCGGTCGATATCCCTTACCAGCAGTTCACGCTGAAGAACGGCCTGCGCGTCGTCGTCCATACCGACCGCAAGGCGCCGGTGGTGGCAGTCTCAGTCTGGTACAATGTTGGATCGAAGTTCGAGCCCAAGGGCAAGACCGGCTTCGCGCATCTGTTCGAGCATCTGATGTTCAACGGCTCCGAGAACGCGCCCGGCGACTTCTTCGAACCGCTGAAACAGGTCGGCGCTACCGACTTCAACGGCACCACCTATTACGATCGCACCAACTACTTCGAGACGGTGCCGACCGCGGCGCTCGACCGAGCGCTGTTCCTCGAATCCGACCGCATGGGCTATCTGACCGGCGCGATCACGCAGGGCGTGCTCGACGAGCAGCGCGGCGTCGTCCAGAACGAGAAGCGCCAAGGCGACAACCAGCCCTACGGCCTGACCCAGTACAAGACCACCGAGGGGCTGTTCCCCGCGGATCACCCGTACGGCCACACCACGATCGGTTCGATGGCGGATCTCGATGCGGCGTCGCTGCAGACGGTGAAGGACTGGTTCAAGGATCATTACGGCCCGAACAACGCGGTGCTGGTGCTGGCCGGCGACGTCGATGCCGCCACCGCCAAGCGCCTCGCCGAGAAGTATTTCGGCGGCATCCCGAAGGGTCCCCAGAGCATCGTCCCGCCTGCACCGATCCCGACCTTGCCAGCCCCTGTCAGCGAGACGATCAAGGACCGGGTCGCGGCGGTGATGATCAGCCGCAACTGGGTGGTGCCCGGCCTGAACGACAAGGACGGCACCGCGCTGGAGGTTGCGGCGGGCGTGCTCGGTGGCCTCGCCAGCAGCCGGTTCGATACTGCGCTGGTCAAGAAGGAGAAGCTGGTCACGCGGATTTCGGCGAGCAACAGCAGCTTCAGCCAGCTCGGCATGTTCGAGATCGAGGCGATCGTCCGGCAGGGCGTCGACCCTGCGCTGGTGTCGAAGCGGATCGACGAGATCCTCGCGGATTTCTTGAAGAACGGTCCGACCGCGGACGAGGTCAGCCGCGTCGCGACGACGACCGCGGCCCGGACGATGGAAGGGTTGGAGTCAGTCGGCGGATTTGGCGGCAAGGCGGTGACGCTGGCCGAGGGCGCGCTGTATTCGAACGATCCCGGCTATTACAAGAAACAGCTGTTGCAGCTGGCGGCCGAGACGCCGGCCAGCGTAAAGGCTGCGGCGTCGAAGTGGCTGTCGCGCCCCGCCTATTCGCTGACCGTCGTGCCGGGGCCGCGCGATGCCTATGCCAACGCGGTCGTGCCGCCCAAGGCCAACGTCGTCCCTGCACCCGAGGCGCCGCCGAAGGGGACGCGGGGGCCGTTGCCGGGCGTCGGCACGGTCGCCGGCCTGAGCTTCCCGACCGTCGAGCGGACCCGGCTCGCGAACGGTATCGAGGTCGTCTACGCGCAGCGCACCGCGGTGCCGGTGACGCAGGCGGTGTTGAGCTTCGATGCGGGCACCGCGGCGGACGTCGCGGGCAAGCTCGGCACGCAGCAACTGACGCTGGCGATGATGGACGAGGGCACGGCGACGCGCGATTCGGTCGCGCTGGCCGAGGCCAAGGAGCGGCTGGGGGCAGATATTGGTTCGGGCGCGTCGAGCGATCGGACCTTCCTGTCGTTGCAGGTGCCGAGCGCGAACCTCGCGCCGGCGATCGACCTGTTCGCGGACATCGCGCGGAATCCGGCCTTCGCCGATGCCGAGGTCGCGCGCGTCAAGAACCAGCAGCTCGCGCAGATCGCGCAGGAGCTGACCAGCCCGGGCGGGATCTATGCCCGCGTCATGCCGCCGCTGATCCAGGGGCCGACGTCGCCCTATGCCAAGGCGATCGGCAGCGGCGATCCGAAGGCGGTCGCGGCGCTGACCCGATCGGACCTGATCGCGTTCCAGCACGCATGGCTGCGGCCCGACAAGGCGAAGATCTTCGTCGTCAGCGATCGTCCGCTCGCCGAGGTGAAGGCGGCGCTCGACGGTTGGTTCGGCACGTGGAGGCCGACCGGCGCAGCTGGCGCCAAGGTCTTTCCGGCGACGGTCACGCCGTCGGGGCCGAAGATCGTGCTGGTCGATCGGCCGGACAGCCCGCAATCGGCGATCTTCGCCGGTATCCCGACCGGCCTCAAGGGCACGCAGGACCTGTTGCCGATCGTGACCGCCAACGATGCGCTCGGCGGTAGCTTCCTCGGTCGCGTCAACATGGATCTGCGCGAGAGCAAGCATTGGTCCTACGGTGTGTCGGGGCGGTTCCAGCAGGTCGAACACGCCGCGCCCTACATCCTGTCGGCACCGGTGCAGGCGGACCAGACCGGCCCGTCGATCGCCGCGCTGCGCAGCGATATCGGCGCGTTCCTCGGCAAGGAGCCGATGACGCAGGCCGAGTTCGATCGTGCGATCAACGGTGCGATCCGTTCGCTGTCGGGCAATTTCGAGACGTCCGACGCGGTGTTGAGCGCGATGCAGCAGAACGACCTGCTCAAGCGGCCCGACGATTACTACGCGACGATCACGCAGCGCTATCAGGGACTTAACCTGCCGCAACTCAACACCGCGATCCAGCAGTCGCTAAATCCGAAGAAGACGATCTGGGTCGTGGTCGGCGATGCGAAGACGGTGCGCCCGCAGCTTGACAGCATCGGCTTGCCGGTCGAGGTCATCTCCGCGGCGTCGGTTGCCGGCGCCAATTAATTGCAGAGCCCAGGCGTGCTGGGTGGTGCTTCAGGAGAGAGTGCAATGGCAAACGTCGATGGCAGCTGGGATTGCGTGGTCAAATCGCCGCTGGGCGACCAGAAGATGACGCTGACCGTCAACAGCGCCGGCAGCACTTTCACCGGTGCGGTGTCGGGTGCGATGGGTGGCATGGACGTGACGGGTGACGTCGATGGCGACACGATCACCTGGAAGCAGAGCATGACCGTGCCGATGCCGATGACGCTCGACTGCAAGGCGACCGTCGAGGACGACGTCCTCAAGGGCAGCGTCGCCGCCGGCGCGTTCGGCAGCTTCCCGCTGACCGGTACGCGGACGGCCTGATCGTTTAGAATATTACGAGAGGAGGCTCGTCTTTCCATAACGGGGAGGCGGGCCTTTTTCTTTTTCGGTCCGGGAGGGAAGGAAGAAGACATGATATCGATGCCCCGTCTGCTTACCGCGTGTGCGCTGGCTGCGCTCGCCACCGCTACGACCGCCCCCGCGACCGCGCAGAATTACGACGAACGCCCTGCCAAGATGGCGCCGCGCGACGTCGGCTACGACTATGTGCGCAAGGTCGTCGAGATTCCGATGCGCGACGGGGTCAAGCTGCACACCGTCATCATCGTGCCCAAGGGCGCAAAGGACGCGGGCATCCTGATGACGCGGACGCCCTATGACGCGGACGCGCAGACCAAGGTCGACAGCGGCACCTATGCGGGCATCCTCGAGCATGGCGACGGGGCGGGCGACGTAATCGCCGCGGCGCGCTACATCCGCGTGATCCAGGACGTCCGCGGCATGCACGGATCGCAGGGCATCTACATGATGAACCCCGCGCGCGCCGGTACGCCGCAGAACCCGACCAAGACTGACGATTCGACCGACACCTACGACACGATCGACTGGCTGGTGAAGCACGTCCCCGAATCGAACGGACGCGTCGGGATCAGCGGGATCAGCTATGACGGCTTCCTGCCGCTGATGGCGCTGATCAATCCGCATCCGGCGCTGAAGGTCTCGGTGCCGATGAACCCGATGGTCGATGGCTGGCGCGGCGACGACTGGTTCCACAACGGCGCGTTCCGCGAGGGTATGATGCCGTACGTCCTCGGCCAGGAAGCGACCAAGGATGCCGGCACGCCCTGGATCACCGACACCGCCGACGATTACGACTATTACCTCAAGGGTGGCTCGGCGGGGGCGATCGGCAAGGCGCAGGGGCTCGAACAGCTCGGCTTCTGGCGCAAGATCACGCAGCATCCGGCGTATGATTCGTTCTGGTCGAGCCAGGCGATGGACACCGTGCTCGCCGGCCAGCCGCTCAAGGTGCCGACGCTGATCGTCGGCGGCCTGTGGGATCAGGAGGATATCTACGGCGCGCCTGCGGTCTACCGCGCGCTGGAGCCCAAGGACACCGCCAACGACATGGTCTATCTGTCGATGGGCCCGTGGTATCACGGCCAGGAGGTGCGCGACGGCAGCGCGCTGGGTGCGATTAAATGGGATGCCGACACCGCCAAATGGTGGCGCTGGCACGTCCTCGCGCCGTTTCTCGCGCATTATCTGAAGAGCGATCAGCCGGCGATGGACGTCGCGCCGGTGACGATGTTCCAATCGGGACGCAACGAGTGGCAGCGGCTCGACAAATGGCCGACCGCGCAAACCGCGGGCACGCCGCTCTACCTCAAGCCCGGCGGTGCGCTCGGTTTCCAGGCTGCGGGCGGCGCGGCGGCGACGGCGGACTATATCTCCGACCCGGCAACACCCGTCAGCTACCGCGTGCGCCCGACAGTTCCGACCTATGCGACCGGATCGACGTGGAAACAGTGGCTGGTCGACGACCAGCGTGCCGTCTCGGGCCGTCCGGACGTGCTGACCTTCACCACCGACGCGTTGACCACGCCGACGACGATCGCGGGCGTGCCCGAAGTGAACCTGACGGCGGCGACCAGCGGCACCGACAGCGACTGGGTGGTGAAGCTGATCGACGTGTATCCCGACGTGACTCCGGGCGACAAGGCGATGGCGGGGTATCAATTGTCGGTGGCGATGGACATTTTCCGCGGGCGGTATCGCGAGGATCTCGCGGTGGCCAAGCCGATCGCCGCCAACGTGCCGCTCAAATACAAATTCGCGCTGCCGACCACCAACCATGTGTTCCTGCCGGGGCACAAGATCATGGTGCAGGTCCAGTCGAGCTGGTTCCCGCTCTATGATCGCAACCCGCAGACGTTCGTCCCGAACATCTTCTTCGCGCAACCAAAGGATTACGTGAAGGCAACGCAGAAGATCACCGTCGCGGGTGCCGACGAAAGCTATATCAGCCTGCCGCTGGTGCGCTGAAACTGCTGCACCACCCCGGACGCGATCCGGGGTGGTGTAAGGAAAGAACTGTGTTGCCTCTCTTGGCGTTTGCTCGCGTAACTGGTTCTTAGGAGCCGATGGGTCATAGACCTGTCGCACAACAGACCGGACCGCCGATGAAACGCCTCCCCCTGATCGCGCCGAATCCGCCGCGGCTGAGTGACCATCTCGATGCGCTGCGCCGCGTCGAGGCGTCGGGCGTGTTCAGCAACAACGGTCCGGAGGTGCGCGCGTTCGAGGCTGGCGTGACCGACACGCTGTTCGGCGGCCACGGCGCGTGCCTTGCGGTCGGCAACGCGACACTGGGGCTCATGCTCGCGATCCGCCACGCGTCGGGGATGCGGACGGGCGGGCTGAACCCCAAGCAGGGTACGCTGGCGCTGATGCCGGCGCTCACCTTCGCCGCGACCGCACAGGCAGCAGCATGGGCGGGGCTGACGCCGCTGATCTGCGATATCGATCCCGACGATTGGGGTGCGTGCGCGATCGAGGAGGAGCGGTTGCTCCAGCGACACGGCGAGCGGATCGGCGTGATGGTGCCCTATGCGACGTTCGGCAACGCGATCGACCTCGACCGCTACGTCCATTTCCAGCGGCGCTACGGCGTCGGGGTGGTGATCGATGCGGCATCGTCGCTGGGGACGCTCGACGAGGCCGGGCTCGGCTTCGGTGCGCGCGCGCCGTTCGCGGTCGTGCATTCGATGCACGCGACCAAGACATTCGCGGTGGGCGAGGGCGGGCTGATCCATAGCGGCGACGTCGACCTGATCGCGACGTTGCGGTCGATGGGGAATTTCGGGTTCGAGGGCAGCCGCAGCGCGACGCTGCCGGGGATCAACGCCAAGCTGCCCGAGATCACCGCGATCATCGCGCAGGCCAAGCTCGCCGAGATCGACGCGATCGCCGACCACCGTGCGGTGCTTGACGAAACCTACCGCGCGACGCTGCCCGATTTCCAGTTCCAGGCGGTGACGGGCCGGCGTCGTTCGATGCAGTTCATGCCGGTGCTGCTTCCCGAGCATATCGCGCATCACCGCGACGCGATCGTCGAGGCGATCGAGGCGGACGGGGTCGGCTGCGGCCGCTATTTCAGCCCGCATCTCGGCGAGCAGCCCTGGTTCCAGGCGACCGCGATGATCGAGCCGACCCCGGTCGCGGACAGGATCGCCGGGCGGATGCTGTCGCTGCCGATCACCGACGCGATGTCGGTTGCAGACGCGCGACGCGCCGGCGAAGCGCTTGCGAACGCCTGCGCTGCGATCGTCCGACCGCGCGACCGGCGTGTCTCAGTGCGCGGCGCTGCCGGCGCGATCGCCTCGGTGATCGTGATCGGTGGCGGCCCCGCGGGGACGGCGATGCTGACCTCTGCAACCAAGCGCGGGCTGCTCCCCGATCTCGCGGCCTCCGGGCTGATGGTGATCGAGCGCGGCAATGCGATCGGCGGCGGGCGGCTCGGGCGCTATGCGATCACGTCGGATTCGACCGCGCAGACGTTCCTGACCGCGGTGCGCGACAATGTGCATCCCGAACTCGCGCGGCTGGTCGATCATCCCGCCGGCCGCGCGGTCGCGGCGCACGAGGGCGCGCTCGGCGTGCCGCTGACCGAGGTCGGGCCGCTGTTGCGCGCGACCGGCGACCGGCTCACCGATATCGTCCGCGGGCACGGCGGCACGGTTCTGACCGGGCACGAGGCGCTGGGCGCGAAACGGGTCGGCGATGGCCTGTGGAGCGTCGAGCTTCGCCGGCTGGCCGACGGCCATGTCTTCGAACAGCTCGCGCGCAATGTCGTCGTCGCGACCGGCGGTCATCAGCCGCTCGAACGGCTCGCTTCGCAGAGCGTGGCCGGCGCGCCGTTGATCGAACTCGCGGCCGGGCGGCTGCTCCAGTCCGACGACGTCCTGACGATCGGCGGGTTCGAGAAGGTCGCCGACCTGCTGACCGGACGGCGCAATCCGAAGATCGCGGTGATCGGCGGCTCGACCAGCGCGCTGACGACGATCGCGCTGCTGCTGAAAAGCCAGCCCGCGCTGCCGTTCGGCGCGGGCGCGATCACGCTGCTCAACCGCCGGCCGCTGCGCCCCTTCTATCATTCGGTCGAGGCGGCGCATGCCGAGGGGTTCACCGATTTCGGGGCGGAGGATATCTGCCCGGTGTCGGGGTTCGTCTATCGGCTGGCGGGGTTCCGGCTCGAAGCGCGCGATCTGGTCCTGCGGATGCTGGAGATTGATGGTCGCAAACCCGATCCGCGCGTCGCACTGCACCGGATCACGGGCGACGACGACGCGGCGGCGCGCGCGCATATCGAAGATGCGGACCTGGTGATCGCGGCGCTCGGCTATCGCCCCATCGGCATGCCGATCGTCGGACAGGACGGCGCGGCGATCGCGTTGGCGGCGGACGACGGCAAGCCGATGGTCGATCGCCATTGCCGGATCGTCGATGCGGAGGGCGCGCCAATCGCCGGGCTCTACGGGCTCGGGCTGGCCGCAGGGTTCGTGCCGTGGGGCCCGCTCGGCGGCGAATCGAGCTTCTCGGGGCAGGCGAACGGGCTCTGGCTCTGGCAGAACGATGTCGGACTGATGATCGTCGAGCAGGTCCTGCCGTCCAGGGCCCGGGCGGCGGCGTGACTGCGGCCGATGCCGCTCCGCTGGTGAGCGTGGTCGTGGCGGCCTATAACGGCGCCGCGCTGATCGAGGAGACGCTGGCCAGCGTCACGGCGCAGACCCTGACCGATTTCGAGCTGATCGTGGTCGACGATTGTTCGACCGACGATACGCGCGCGGTGGTGAGCGCTTGGCCCGATCCGCGCGTGCGGCTGGTGACGATGGCGAAGAACGGTGGCCCGGTAAGGACGCGCAATCGCGGTTTCGCCGAGGCCCGCGGACGCTACATCGCCGCGCTCGACCATGACGACATCTGCCGCCCCGATCGCTTCGCGCGGCAGGTCGCCTATTTCGAGGCGCATCCCGACACCGTGCTGCTGGGAACGTCCGCCGAGATCCTGTGCGAGGGGAAGGTCACGCCGTCGCGCTATGCACCGACGACGACGCCGGCATTGGTCGCGTGGCTGACCTGTATCGAGAACCCGCTGGTCTGGTCGTCGACGATGATGCGGACCGATGTCGCGCGCCGGCTCGATCCGATCACCCGACCCGACCTGCTGTTTGCCGAGGATTTCGACCTGTATCAGCGGATCGGCCATTTTGGCGCGATCGCCCGGCTCGATGCGCCGCTGGTGCTGTACCGGGTCCATCCGGGCGGCGTATCGAAGCGGTTCGAGGATACCATGGAGGCGTCGGCGGTCCGCGCGCTGACCGAGCGCTATGCCCGGTTGTTCGACGATCGTGCCGAGACGATCGCGCGGCTGATGGTGTCGCACAATATGGCCAAGCGACCGGTGGCGGATCGCGCGACCCTCGCGATCCTGGGCAGCGCGCTGAGCGTGATCCAGGCCGACTTCCTGGCGACGCATCGGTGCGATTCGCACGACATCAGCCTGATCCGCTGGGAAACCGCGCGGCGGTGGGGCGATATCGGTCGGGTGGGGCTGCGCGCGGGGACGATCCGGCTGGCCGATGTGCTCGCCGTGCGGCCCGACCATCTCGGCCTCGGCTATGCCAGCCTGGAGGCGTTGCTGTGGTCGGGGCTGATCGGCGGCGCGCGTCGTGCGCGCCATCGGATGGAGCAGAGCCGGATGGTCCAGACCGCCGTCTAGACGCCCGGTATCAGACCAGGCGCCCGGTATCAGACCTTGGCGGCGTAGATCATCCGGCCGGCACCGAGGCGTGCGAACACCTGGTCGAGGTCACGTTCGCCGACCGCGAAACAGCCCTGGCTGCGACCGAGCATGCCGTGCGTCTCGATCATATCCTTGTTCGCATACCAGGCCGAGTGCACGACGATCGCACGATCGAGCGCGTTGTCGTTGGTCGGATCAAGACCGATCAGGCGCTGCGAGCGGCCATGCTTGCCGACGTAATAGTCGTCGGTCACGAACGCGCCCTCGGACGAGGCGTTCGAGCCGAAGCGGTTCGAGAAGCGCTCGAGATAGCCGGTATGCGCCGGATCGGAACCGCTGCCGTGCGCGACCAGCAACGACGTGCTGCGCCCGCTGGCCAGATCGATGAAATGGAACCGCGGCTTGCCCGACGGCGCCGCGAAATCGGCGATCGCGATGCGGTCGTGATGCTGGATGCGGCTGCCGTGACGGCTCAGCGACGCCATCGCCTGCCGCAGCAGATCGGGCCGCACCACCTTCGGCGAGGTCAGCGCGACCGTGGTGCGCGGCAGCGGTGGCTGCATCATCGGTTTCAGATCGCGCGCGGTGAGCGGGCGTCCGAGACGTGTCGTCGCGGAGACGGCACCCGGCACCGCCAGAGCCCCCGCCAATACCAGACCATTCTTCAGAAGCGCGCGTCGCTCGCGCACAGGACCTTGCTCGTCGTGCATCGATTTTCCCGAAATTGCCCCGTTTCTTGGACCATCGTATAGCCGATTTTCAGTGAATATTCTGCAACCATTTCCACTGGTTGTGGGTCCGTTCCCTCTGACTACCCCGGCTTGGGGTCGGTTCGTCGACTCCCTCGTCTCGCGGCACGATTCGAAGAATCGCGCGTTGAGCGGGATATCGGGATTCGAGAACGGGTGTGATGATGATCGGGATGATGCGGCCAGTGACGGCAATCGGGCTGGCCTTCGCGCTGTTCGCGGGCGCAAGTCCGGCGCTGGCGGCGTCGGCCGGCGCACTCGCCGCGATGCCGATCGAGCAGGCCGCGACCGAACTGTCGCCGAACCAGTTCGTCTGGAAGGACAACGGCGCGAGCGGGCCCGTCAGCATCGTCATCAGCCTGCTGGAGCAGCGCGCGTTCGTTTATCGCGGATCGTCGATGATCGCGGCGACGACCATCTCCAGCGGCAAGGACGGCAAGGATACCCCGCTCGGGACTTATCCCATCCTGCAGAAGAACGCGGTCCATAAATCGAGCCTGTACGACGATGCGTCGATGCCGTTCATGCAGCGGCTGACCTGGGACGGCATCGCGATCCATGCGGGCCGCAACCCGGGCTTCCCCGCGTCGCACGGCTGCATCCGCGTGCCGCTCGGCTTTGCGAAACAGCTGTTCGGGGTGACGACGCTGGGGACGACCGTGACGGTGACGGACGATTTCGAGGGCGGCGCAATGCCGGACGCGCCCGTCGTGGATCAGGAGACGGCGGTGGCCAACCTGCGCCAGTCGGTCTCGCTAGAGCAGTAAGCTGCGCTACCCCGTCATCCTGACGAAAGTCAGGATCCAGAGTAACGGACGCTGGCACTAATGGCTCTGGATCCTGACTTTCGTCAGGATGACGGGTGCTGGGCGATCGGGAGCCCAAGCTCGACCAGTCGCGCGCGGAAATCCGCTGCGTTCGTAAACAGCACCGATTCGATCCCCAGCGCCTGCGCGCCCGCCACGTTCGCCGCATTGTCGTCGACGAACACAGCCTCCTCCGCCGCCAGCCCGAATCGGTCGAGCGACAGCCGATAGATCGCCGCATCCGGCTTCACCATCTTCTCCTCGCCCGACACGACGACATCGCGGAACCGGTCGAACAGCTGCGCTTCACGCGTGCGGAAGGGTGGCCAGAACTCGTGGCTGAAGTTCGTGATCGCGAACAGCGGTACGCCGGCTGCGTCCAGCTCCTCGACGATCTCCTGCATGCCGGCGATTCGCGCGCCGATGCTCTCGTTGAATCGCGGCCCCCAAGCAGCGATCAGGTCGGCATGCTGCGGATACAGCGCGGCCAGCTCCGCCGAGGTGTCGGCGAAGTCGCGGCCAGCATCGTGCTGGAAGTGCCAGTCGATCGTCACGACGTCGCGCAGGAACGCGTCGAGCGCCCGATCGTCGTCGATCAGGCGCTCGTACAGGATCCTCGGATCCCAGTCGTAAAGAACGCGACCGACGTCGAAAATGACGGCGGTCTTCAGGGGTTTAGCCCTGGCGTGCCTTGAAGCGACGGTTGGTCTTGTTGATGACGTAGGTACGGCCACGACGACGGATCACGCGGTTATCGCGGTGACGATCCTTGAGCGACTTCAGGGAATTGCGGATCTTCATGATCGATTCGCTTCTTTTCAATTCTAGGTGTGCGGAAAGACGGGATCGCCTAATGGCGGGGTGTGTCCAAGTCAAGCAACGGACACACTCCTACCATCCGGGAACCCACTCGGCTGGTCGGAGCGTTACTATAGCGCAACATTCTAAGGAAGTCCCGATGGCGGTTCGTTCGATCCTGGTCCTGGCGCTGGCAAGCGCATCCCTCACCGCGTGTGCGACCGGCCCGTCGCTGCCGCCGACCGAGGTTTTGCGCTATCACCTCGGCGAGCCGATCGACCGCGGGACGATCGCGGTCCAGCCGCTCACCGGCGGCGGACCCGCCAGCCTCGAGTTCAAGACCTACGCGGCTGCCGTACAGGGCGAACTGCTGAAGGCCGGCTATAGTGTGCCGGCACCGGGCGCGAAGCCGTTGCTGGTCGCGACCGTGGGCTTCACCCGCACCACGCAGGCGGGGCCGCCCAAGCCCGCGCCGTTCAGCATCGGTCTCGGCGGCGGAGGCTTCAGCGGCGGTCGTGGCGGTGGCGGTGTCGGGCTCGGCGGCGGTGTCGGCTTCCCGATCGGTGGCGGTGGGCGTACTGCGATCCTGGTCTCCGAACTGTCGGTGACGATCAAGCGCAGCGCCGACCAGTCGCCCGTCTGGGAAGGCCGCGCGCAGACCTTCGCCGATGCCCGCAAGGCCGATGCAACGACCGATATCCAGGCCGGGAAGCTCGCTCGCGCCTTGTTCATGGGGTTCCCCGGTGAGTCCGGTCGCACTATTCAGGTGAAATGACCGTACAGACCATGAGCCCCGTCACCGTCAACGCAGCCTTCGATGGCGGCAACATTCGTGTTGTCGCCATCGAGGGAGACCGAATCGACCTGGAGATCGTCACCGATTTCCAATCGGACTTCTTCCAGTGGTTCTATTTCCGCGTGGCGGGGGCGGCCGGCCGCACGCTGACCTACCGCATCCTCAACGCGGGCAAGTCGGCCTATCCGTTCGGCTGGCCGGGCTACAAGACGCGCGCCAGCACCGATCGGCAGGCGTGGCGGATGATCGAGACAAGCTATGACAATGGCGTGCTCGAATTTGACTTCACCTCCGATACCGATCTCGTCTGGTTCGCCTATTTCGCGCCGTACACGATGGAAATGCACGAGGCGCTGGTGGCGCGCACGGCGTTGCTGCCGAGCGTCGCGCACCGCGAGCTCGGCCAGTCGCTCGACGGTCAGGCGATCGATTGCTTTACGATCGGCTCGGGGCCGAAGCAGGTCTGGATCTACGGCCGCCAGCATCCCGGCGAATCGATGACCGAATGGTGGATGGAAGGCGCGCTGGAGCGGCTGACCGATTCGGCCGACCCGATCACGTCGGACCTGCTGGCGAAGGCGACTTTCAACGTCGTCCCCAACATGAACCCGGACGGGACGCGCCGGGGCCATCTGCGCACCAATGCCGTGGGCGTGAACCTCAACCGCGAATGGCACACGCCGACGCCGGAGAAGAGCCCCGAAGTCCTGTGCGTGCGCAACGCGATGGACCTGACCGGCGTCGACGTCGCGATGGACATCCACGGCGACGAGGCAATCCCCGCGAACTTCATCGCCGGTTTCGAGGGCATCCCGTCCTGGACGGACGCGCATGGCGAGAAATTCTACGACTATGGCCGGCGGCTCGCGGCGCACACCCCCGATTTCCAGACCGAGAAGGGCTATCCCAAGTCCGCGCCGGGCTCGGCGAACCTGTCGATGTCGACCAACCAGCTCGCCGAGCGCTTCGGTGCGGTGTCGATGACGTTGGAGATGCCGTTCAAGGATCACGACGCCAATGCCGATCCCGAGTTCGGCTGGTCGCCCGAGCGGTCGAAACAGCTCGCGCATGCGATGCTCGAGACGCTCGCCGGCATGATCGACGAAATCTGACCTGATAACAACGACTTGGCACGGTTTTGCGGCCTGGGTTCAAAGAGCCGCGGATCGTGCCTGGGTGTAACCTTATCCTAACCTTTGAACCCTTCCGTTCAGTCCCGCCATCCCAGGAGCCCGAATGCCGACCCTAGTCCTGATCCGCCACGGCCAGTCCACCTGGAACCTCGAGAACCGCTTCACCGGCTGGTGGGACGTCGACATGACCGCCAAGGGCGAGGCCGAGGCCAAGGCCGCAGGCGAGCTGATGGCCGCCAAGGGCCTCGACTTCGACCAGACCTTCGTCAGCCTCCAGACGCGGGCGATCAAGACGCTCAACATCGCGCTGGAGGCGATGGGTCGTCTCTGGCTCCCGGTCGAGAAGGACTGGCGCCTCAACGAGCGCCACTACGGTGGCCTAACCGGCCTCGACAAGGCCGAGACCGCGGCCAAGCACGGCGATGCACAGGTCCATATCTGGCGCCGCAGCTTCGACGTCCCGCCGCCCGTGCTCGACGACGGCAGCGAGTTCGACCTGTCCAAGGACCGGCGTTACGACGGCATCGCGATCCCCAAGACCGAGAGCCTCAAGGACACCATCGCCCGCGTCCTCCCCTATTGGGACGAGCGGATCGCCCCCGCGCTCAAGGACGGCCAGCGCATCCTGATCTCCGCCCACGGCAACTCGCTCCGCGCGCTGGTCAAGCACCTCTCCAACATTCCCGACGACGAGATCACGGGGCTGGAGATCCCGACCGGCCAGCCGATCGTCTACGAACTCGACGCCGACCTGAACGCGACGGACCGCTACTACCTCAGCGAGCGCTGACACCGCCCCGGAAGCGACACCACCCCGGCGAAGGCCGGGGCCCAATTGTAAAGGTGGCAGTAACGGAGCGCAGCCACCGGTTAGCTCCGTTTCCCAATTGGACCCCGGCCTCCGCCGGGGTGGTGCAATTTCGCGCGGCCCACCTCCCCCCACCAACAACATTGCCCAATCCCCCCCACGTCGCTAGGCACGGCGCTCCTTGAATCAGGGGGCGATCGTGGCTCTAGTCGGCATCATCATGGGCAGCACCTCCGATTGGGAGACGATGCGCCACGCCGCCGAGACGCTCGACGCGCTCGACGTCGCCTACGAGACCAAGGTCGTCTCCGCGCATCGCACCCCGCAACGCCTCTACGACTATGCGACCACCGCCGCCGACCGCGGCCTCAAGGTCGTGATCGCCGGTGCAGGCGGCGCGGCACATCTCCCCGGCATGGCCGCGTCGATGACGCATCTCCCGGTGCTCGGCGTCCCCGTCGAATCGAAGGCGCTGAAGGGCATGGATAGCCTGCTCTCGATCGTTCAGATGCCTGGCGGCATCCCGGTCGGCACGCTCGCGATCGGCAAGCCCGGTGCGATCAATGCCGGCCTTCTGGCGGCCGCGATCCTCGCGACGTCCGACGACGCGCTCGCCGAGCGCTTGAAGGCATGGCGCGCGGCACAGACCGACTCCGTCGCCACCGACCCCGCCTGAAAGATGCTGACATGACGCCGCTCCCCCCCGGATCGACCATCGGCATCCTCGGTGGAGGCCAGCTCGGCCGCATGCTCGCCACCGCCGCAGCGCAGCTCGGCTATCACACGCACGTCCTCGCGCCCGACCAGGAGAGCGTCGCCGCGCAGTCCGCCTCGACCATGACGCGCGCCGACTATCATAATCGCATCGTGCTCGCCGACTTCGCCGACGCCTGCGACGTGATCACGTACGAGTTCGAGAATATCGCAGTCGAGCCCGTGGAATGGCTCGCAGACCGCGTCCCCGTCCACCCGAGCCCCCGCGCGCTCCGCGTCGCACAGGAGCGGATCGGCGAAAAACGCTTCGTGGAGAGCGTCGGCGGACGTCCGGCATCCTGGGCGGCAGTCGACAGTCTCGAAAGCCTGCAGGCGGGTCTGAAAGCGATCGGCACGCCCGCCATCCTCAAGACCGCCCGCTTCGGTTATGACGGCAAGGGCCAGGTCAAGATCGACACGCCCGACGGCGCGCAAGTCGCCTGGGACACGATCGGCGGGCCCGCAGTGCTCGAAGCCTTCGTACCCTTCGAGCACGAGTTCTCGATCCTGATCGCCCGCGGTCTCGACGGCAGCGTCGCGCGCTACGATCCACCACTCAACGTCCACCGCGACGCGATCCTCCGCCACTCCACTGTCCCCGCACCCGCCGCCGTGCTGGCCCAGGCCTACGAGGCCGCCGCGCTGGCCGAACGGATCGCCGCCGAACTCGACTATGTCGGCGTACTGGCGTGCGAGTTCTTCGTTGGCGCCGATGGTCCTGTGTTCAACGAGATGGCGCCCCGCGTGCACAATTCGGGGCACTGGACGATCGAAGGCGCCGAATGCTCGCAGTTCGAAAACCACATCCGAGCGATCTGTGGCCTGCCACTGGGCGCGACGACGCTGACGGGGCGCGAAGCGACGATGGAGAACCTGATCGGCGACGACGCGGATCGTTGGGTGGAGTTGCTCGCCGAGCCCAGCGCGCACCTGCACTTGTATGGCAAGGGTACCGCACGGCCGGGGCGGAAGATGGGTCACGTCACCCGGATCCGCCGCTAAAGGCTCGCCATCAGGGGGATACCCCCCCAATTCCGTTAGAGACTCCCTCCGTTCGCCCTGAGCGAAGTCGAAGGGTGTGCCCCAAGCGAAGGTGCTTCGACTTCGCTCAGCACCAACGGGTTTTGGGAAGCATTGTGCGTTCCTCAGAGAGTAGGACGGCAGTGCTGATCACAAGGTGAGAAAATGGTGCCCGGAGACGGGGTCGAACCGCCGACACTGCGATTTTCAGTCGCATGCTCTACCAACTGAGCTATCCGGGCACGTCCGGTCTGGGACCGGAGAAGCGTCCGATCTTGCGATCGGAAGGGCGCGTTTAGTCGGGGTCTTCGGCGCTGTCCAGCCCCGTTTGCGCAATTGATCGGCCGGGAATGCGATAGCCTTCGCCGAGCCACTGCAGCAGGTCGCGGTCGCGGTGGCGGCTCGAGCAGAACGGCTTGTATTCGGCAACCGCGGGCTGGTCGCAGATCGGGCATTTGACGGTGGGGGCGGTGGGCGTCATCGGGCACTCTCCAGTTCGTGGACGACGCCCGTACGGCGCGTGAGTTCCGCGAGCCAATCCGGGCGCGTCATCAGACGTGCATGGACGGCTGCAGGCAGGGTGTGGCGGCGCGAGGCGGTCGGCGGCGTACGTTCGAGCGCGCGGAGCGCCGCGCGGATCGCTGCACCGACCGGATCGGCGCGGAGGATCTCGGGGATCGACGCGCGTGGACGCGGCCGGACGATCTGGAGGAAACCAAACCCGTTCATGGCGGTGCGCTCGAACGGTTGCGGCAGCGATTCGTCGATCGCGGCGGCGACGGCGTTGCGCTGCGCCTTGCCGGCGATCGTCGGGAAATCGATCCCGATCGAGCCGCCGATACCGTGTCGGCGGATCGCCCGCCCCACGGCATGCGCGGCGGCGACTGCAAGAGTATCCAGCGGCGGTGCGCCGTCGACGTCAAACAGCGTCATCGCCGGCGTCGGCGAAAGGCGGAGCGCGCCGAGCGGGAACACGATCTCGCCGCTAACAGCCTCGTCGAGGAGTTCGGACCAGCCCACCGCCTCCAGCACATCGGGTTCGTGGGCGCGCGGGCTGCGGACGGGCAGTCCGGTCGCCATGAGGCGCTCGTACAGTGTCGGGGCGGGGCAGGGCGGCAGGTCGCTGGGGACGGCCTTGGCGAGCTTCGCACGGCCCGCTTCGGGGAGGGCTTCGCGGACGATCTCGACGGTGAGGCTGGCGCCCTGCGTGATGCCGGGGGGGAGGTGGTTGATCAGCGCCTCGCGGCCGTCAAGCATGACGCGACCGCGGCGGCCCGGCAGCAGCTCGACGAGCCGCGCACGGGCGACGAGGCCGACCTTCAATGCCTCGGTGTCGAGTTCGATCGCAGCTTCGATAATCTCGTCGTTGTCCACCAAAGCGCCGCGCACTTCGCCGATACCGGCCTCGTAGAGCCATGCAGGCCCTGTATCACGCAAGCGCGACGCCTGCGGTCTTCAACAGCGCGCGCGTTTCGAACAGGGGCAGGCCGACGACGCCCGAATGGCTGCCCGACAGGAAACGGACGAACGCCTCGGCGCGGCCCTGGATCGCGTAGCCGCCGGCCTTGCCGAGGCCTTCGCCGCACGCGAGATAATCGTCGATCTCGGCGGGGGAGAGCGGCTTGAACGCGACGATCGTGTCGGCGATCCGCGTCCGCACCTTGCCGGTCGCGTCGATCACGCAGACCGCGGACAGGCAATGGTGGCGTCGGCCCGACAGCTTGCCGAGCAGGTCGCGCTGGATTTCGAGCGTGTCGGCGGGGGGCAGGATGCGGCTGCCGAGCGCAATCGTCGTGTCGCCGGCGAGGACGATCTCGCCCTCCGCACGTGCGACAGCGCTGGCCTTCTCGACTGCGAGGCGAAGAGCATAGGCACGGGGCGGTTCGGCCTTGCGCGGGCTTTCGTCGATGTCGGGGGATTCCACGCGCGACGGCACGACGCCGAGCCGCGCGAGCAGGTCGCGGCGGCGGGGCGAGGAAGAGGCCAGGACCAGCATTGGTGCCTCGTTATAGAAGCGGCAGGCGCCTAGGCGCCCACGGGCTTATTTGAAGCGGTAGGTGATGCGACCCTTGGTCAGATCGTACGGGGTGAGTTCGCACAGCACCTCGTCGCCGACCAGCACGCGGATGCGGTTCTTGCGCATCTTGCCGGCGGTGTGACCGAGAATCTCGTGGTCGTTTTCGAGCTGAACCCGGAACATCGCATTGGGGAGGAGTTCCACCACGCGGCCGCGCATCTCGAGCAGTTCTTCCTTGGCCAAATATAATCTCTGAATTGGGGGAATTTCGGGACGAGCGCCCTTACCGCAGGTTCGCGAAAAAGGAAAGCACGGCCGAAGGCGGATACGGGCGTGATGCCCGAACCCGCTTGCTTGATCCCTATATCGGCCATCGAGCGTCGTTGAACAAGAGCACCGGTCGAGGACGACGGACGCGGAATGTCACAGCAGGCTCGGCTGAAACGCGTTGGCCTCGCGTGCTGCGCGCCGGAACGCGGCGCGGTCGACGTTGGGGATGCGCGGGCGCTTGCCCTGGAACAGATCGGCGAGCGTCAGGATCTGGAGTTTGGGAAACGTCTCGTCGACGCCGGCACGGTAGATGCCGACCGCGGCGGCACGGCGCTCCATCTCGCGCGTTGGCTTGGCGTTCATGATGAGGATGCCGATCGGTGCCTTCTCGCGCGCGATCGTCGCGGCGAGCGTCTCGACCATCGCGGTGTCCGGATTGAGCCCACCCTTGACCGATACGATCGCGCGGTGCGTCACCATCTTGCCCGATGCCGGGTCGTGATCGTTGAAATAGATCAGTCCGTCGATGCCACCGTCCGCACCCTTTTTCCTGCCGCCGAACGGCAGCGCATCGACCATCGACACCGCCCACCACTGGAACTGGTATTTGTCGCGTAGCGCGAGATTGCAGGCGGAGGCGAGGTCCTTCGGTGTGCCTTCGACGGTGAAGGTGACGGCGGGAAACGCATCCTTCATCCGCTTCTCGATCAGCGAGATGGCAAGATGCGTGACGTCGATGCCGATCCATTGCCGCTTGAGCTTTTCCGCGGCATGCACCGCGGTGCCGCAGCCGCAGAACGGATCGAGCACGACGTCGCCTTCGTTCGACGAGGCAGCGATGATCCGCTCCAGTAGGGCTACCGGCTTCTGCGTCGGGTAGCCGAGCCGTTCCTTCGAGACGGGGGCGATGATCGGTATTTCCCAGACGTCGTTCATGGCGACACCCAGCGATGTGCCCGATTCCCGGGTCGGGTTGCGCATGCCCTCGGCCGTGAACGTGACCTTCTGCATCGATCCCTTCCACCGTTTCAGCGAACTTGCCGACGGCGGCACGGTGAGCGTGTTGAACAGATTGCCGCTTTCGCTCTTGGTGTAGAACAGCAGGCAATCGTGCATCCGCTGGAACCGGTGCGAGACCGATGGCCAACGGCGATAGCTCCAGACGATCTCGTTCTGGAAATGCCGCTTGCCGAAGATCGCGTCTAGCAGCAGCTTCAGGTAATGACTCGCGGTCGGATCGCAGTGGAGATACAGGCTGCCGGTCGGCTTCAAGACGCGGTGCAGTTCGAGCAGGCGGACCGCCATCATCGCCAGATACGCCATCATGTCGTTGTCGCCGAGAAACCCGCGCATCGCGTTCAACAGGTCGAACGCCTTGGTATTGCCGCTGCGGGCAACCTGGTCGAAGGCGTCCTCCGCGGTCTCGTTCCAATGCCAGGTATCCTCGAACGCCTCGATCTGCGCGTTGGAGGATTTGCCGTCGGGCTCCTTGAACAGGATGCCGTAGTTCGCGTTCGAATTGAACGGTGGGTCGAGATAGATCAGGTCGACGCTTTCGTCGGCGATCTCCTTGCGCAGGACGGCGAGGTTGTCGCCATAGAATAGGTGGTTTTCAGGGCGGTTCCGCATCGGCCGAGGATGAGGGGGTAAAGCCACGCTCGTCCAAGCGAGACGCATCCAACGGCGCGGGAAAGGCTCCATTTCGGAGGCTTCCCTGCACTGGCGCGCGGGCGTCCGTTCTTTACCCCACCCCGCCGCCGGCCAGAGCTGCAAGCAGCAGCAGCGCGACGATGTTGGTGATCTTGATCATCGGGTTGACCGCGGGGCCTGCGGTGTCCTTGTACGGGTCGCCCACGGTGTCGCCGGTGATCGCGGCCTTGTGCGCTTCGGACCCCTTGCCGCCGTGGTGGCCGTCCTCGATGTATTTCTTGGCGTTGTCCCAGGCGCCGCCGCCGCTTGTCATCGAGATCGCGACGAACAGCCCGGAGACGATCACGCCCAGCAGCATCGCGCCGAGCGAGGCGAAGCCCGCAGCCTGGCCTGCGACCGTGGTGATGATGAAATACACCGCGAGGGGGCTCAGGACGGGGAGAAGCGAGGGGATGATCATCTCGCGGATCGCCGCCTTGGTAACGAGGTCGACCGTCCGTGCGTAGTCGGGCCGGCTGGTGCCGAGCATGATGCCGGGGTTGTTGCGAAACTGCTCGCGGACTTCCTCGACGACGGCGCCGGCTGCGCGACCGACGGCGGTCATGCCGAACGCGCCGAACAGATACGGGAGCAGCGCGCCGAGCAGCAGACCGACGATGACGTACGGGTTGCTGAGGCTGAAATCGACCGTGACGTCGGGGAAGTAGGTCGCGAGGTCGGTCGTGTACGCCCCGAACAGGACGAGCGCGGCGAGGCCGGCCGAGCCGATCGCATAGCCCTTGGTGACTGCCTTCGTGGTGTTGCCGACCGCGTCGAGCGCATCGGTCCGTTGGCGGACGTCATCGGGGAGGCCGGCCATCTCGGCGATTCCGCCTGCGTTGTCGGTGACGGGTCCGTAGGCGTCGAGCGCAACCACCATGCCGGCTTGGGCGAGCATGGCGGTCGCCGCGAAGGCGATGCCGATGATCCCGGCGAGCTGATACGCGACGATCACCGCGACGACGATCACCAGCGTCGGCAGCGCGGTCGATTCGAGACTGATCGCGAGGCCCTGGATGACGTTGGTGCCGTGGCCGGTCTCCGATGCCTTGGCGATCGACTGGACCGGGCGGTGGTTGGTGCCGGTATAATATTCGGTGATCCACACGATCAGCCCGGTGACGACGAGCCCGATCATCATCGACCAGAACAGGTCCATGCCGGTGAAGCTCTGCGTCAGCGAAGGTGCGGCCTGCGTGGTGAGATCGTCGCTGGCGGGATCGAGGAAGCCCGCGCCGCCGATGACGCGGTGGAGGTCGCCGAGCACGTACTGCGTGGCAAGGTAGATCGCCGGGATCGACAGGATCGTCGAGGTGAAGAAGCCCTTGTAGAGCGCGCCCATGATGCTGCCGCCGCCGAGCCGGACCATGTATGTGCCGATGATCGAGGTGACGATGCACACCCCGCCGACGAGCAGCGGGAGAGTCATCAGCCGCATCAGCTCGGCGCCGCTCGCCTGGATCAGCAGCGCGATCGAGATCATCGTGACGCCCAAGGTGACGACGTAGGTCTCGAACAGATCGGCGGCCATGCCGGCGCAGTCGCCGACGTTGTCGCCGACATTGTCCGCGATCACCGCGGGATTGCGGGGGTCGTCCTCGGGAATGCCGGCCTCGACCTTGCCGACCAGATCCGCGCCGACGTCCGCCGCCTTGGTGAAGATGCCGCCGCCCAATCGCGCGAAGATCGAGATCAGCGAGGCGCCGAACGCGAGTGCTGTGAGCGCTTCGACGATGATCCGGTCGTTGGGCGCATGGCCCGCGGGTCCGGTGAGGTACCAGAAGAACGCGCTGATCGCGAGCAGGCCGAGACCCGCCACGAGCATGCCGGTCACGGCGCCCGATCGGAACGCCAGCGTCAGGCCGGCCTGCAGCGACGTCCGCGCGGCCTCGGCGGTGCGGACGTTGGCGCGGACCGAGATGTTCATGCCGACATAGCCCGCGACGCCCGAGAGCACCGCGCCGATGACGAAGCCGACCGTCGAGATACGCCCGAGCGTAAACAGCAGGATCGCCGCGACGATGACGCCGACGATCGCGATCGTGGTGTATTGGCGGCCGAGATAGGCCTTGGCGCCTTCCTGAATGGCGGCGGCGATGTCTTGCATCTTTGCGTTGCCGGGGGAGGCGGCGAGCACCTGTCGACTGGTGACGAAACCATATAGGACGGCGATGACGCCGCAGATCATGGCCAAATAGACGGTCGTCATACGGCACTATCCCTCTTGTCAGGTCCTCTCCGGTCTCGACTTTGCCGAGTCCCGATACAGGGAACCTATCAGTGCGGGGGTATTGCGCAAGTTATCCTCGGGGGCGGTGCTCGTAGCCTAGACTTGGCGGGAGCGGGACGGGTTTGCCGGAGTCGTGAAGGGTAAGCCCCGAGCCGGCTGAGAACGCGCCGATCAGAGTGGCGTCGGTGGCGAAATCTTGCGGTGCAGCAAAAAGGAGTTGGTAGTCGTCGCCGGCGGTCGCGGCGGCGAGGCTGTCGCCGGAGAAGGCGCGGTAGGCGGCCGACAAGGGTATGCGCGAGAGGTCGACGCTGACGGCGAGGTCGCTGGCTAACGCCATGCGGGATGCGTCTATGAGTAGGCCGTCGGATACGTCCATCATCGCATGGACCTGCGGGGCAAGTATGCGACCCTCGGCGAGCCGTGGCTGCGGGCGCCGGTATGCGGCGAGGAGTTCGGCTGGGCCTTGCGCGCCGAGTGCGATGGCTAGCCCCGCGCCCGCGT
Source organism: Sphingomonas sp. Leaf242 (assembly GCF_001422045.1). Lineage (GTDB taxonomy): Bacteria > Pseudomonadota > Alphaproteobacteria > Sphingomonadales > Sphingomonadaceae > Sphingomonas. The sequence goes on along the minus strand of NZ_LMLW01000008.1, from coordinate 153,331 downwards.
CGCCGATCGTGCCGGTGACGTAGAGCGCGTCGCCTTCGCGTGCGCCGCTACGGGCGGGCGCGGCGGCATTGCTGCCGAACGCGGTGACGGTCAGGACTCGCGCCGCGTTCCGGGGAAGGGTCACGGTGTCGCCGCCGATGATCTTCGTGTCGAACGCCGTCAGGACCTCGGCGAGCCCTTCGAGAAACGCGCGGTCCCACGCGTCGTCGCTGAGCGGATAGTTGAGGAGGACCCCCTCGGGTCTGGCCCCCTTTGCCGCAAGATCGGAAAGGTTGGTCGCGACGAGCTTCCAGGCGACGTCCTGTGCGGGGTCGGTCGGGAGGAAGTGGATGCCTTCGACCAGCGTGTCGGTCGTGACGACGAGCGGGCCTGCGTCGAGCAGCGCGGTATCGTCGTTGAGGCCACGCGCCGCCGGGTGCAGCGGAAGCCGGCGGAGAGCGGCAATAAACTCGGCTTCATTCACTCTCTGCTCCCTCTCCCCTCCGGGGAGAGGGCTGGGGTGAGGGGCCGTTCCAGGCGCCGCACTGCTTGGCAGCCCCTCACCCCGACCCTCTCCCAGGGGGGAGAGGGAGTTCGTCAGGCCCGCACTTCCTTGGCGATACCGTCGAGCAGCCCGTTCACGAAGCCGGACTCGCGCTTGTCGTAGAACGCATGCGCGACGTCTACATATTCGCTGATCACCGCGGCGACCGGCACGTCCTTGCGCGCCAGCAGCTCGTACGTGCCAACGCGGATGATCGCCTTCATCGGCTTGTCGAGCCGCGCGAGCGTCCAGCCCTTGGCCAGCTTGCCCTCGATCAGCACGTCGATCTCGCCGGCGCGCGCGTTGGCGCCGGTCACCAGGTCGTCGAAGAAGTCGACATCGGCCTCGGCATATTCGACGTCTTCGATCGTCGCGCCGAGCCGGTGCTGGTGGAATTCGTTGAGCAGGACGGGCATCGCGGTGCCCTCCATCTCGTGCTGGTAAGTCGCCTGAACGGCGGCGAGGCGAGCGGCGGCACGCGCCTTGGTGCGGGGGGCGGTTCGAGTCATAAGCGGTTGCCTGTAGGCGCGGGGGGCGTGTGTGTCAGCCCTTTGCGTTTCGCGCGCTGGGTCGAAGAAGAATGGTTCGCGCAGAGGCGCAGAGGCGCAGAGGTGTCGACCTAGCCGCACAGCGGCCCTTCAATCACCCGCCAATGAGTAGATCGAAGCGGCTACGCCGCACGCAGCATCTCTGCGCCTCTGCGCCTCTGCGCGAACAAAATCAGCTGTTGAGGCGAAGCCGCAACGCCACTGATTTTGCGTGCGCCGGTAGGCCCTCGGCGCTGGCCAGAGCGACGGTCGCGGGCCCAAGTTCGCGCAATGCCGCTTCGTCGAGCGCGAGGAAGCTGGTGCGCTTCATGAAGTCGAGCACGGACAGCCCCGACGCAAACCGCGCACGGCGGCCGGTGGGGAGGACGTGGTTCGGCCCGGCGACGTAATCGCCGATCGCCTCTGGCGTGTAGCGGCCGAGGAAGACCGAGCCAGCATGGCGGATGCGGTCGAAGAAGCCTTGTGGGTCGGGGATCGCCAGCTGGAGATGCTCGGCGGCGAGGCGATCAACCAGCGGGATCGCGTCCGCCAGCGTATCGACGACGACGATAGCGCCGTTGGTATTCCAAGCGACGCGCGCGACGGCTTCGGTGGCGAGGTCGCGCAACTGGCGGTCGACCGCGTCCGCCACTTTGTCAGCGAACGCGGCATCGTCGGTGAACAGGATCGACTGCGTGGTGACGTCGTGCTCGGCCTGGCTGAGCAGGTCGGCTGCAGTCCATTCGGGGTCGTTGAGCGCGTCCGCGACGACGACGATTTCCGAGGGGCCCGCGACCATGTCGATGCCGACGACGCCGTAGACCTGGCGCTTGGCCTCGGCGACCCAGGCGTTGCCGGGGCCGGTGATGACGTCGACCGGTTCGATGCGGCCTGCACCGTAGGCGAGCGCCGCGACCGCTTGTGCGCCACCGACGCGCCACACTTCGTCGACGCCCGCGAGATGTGCGGCGGCGAGGACCAGCGGGTTGATCTGGCCATCCGGTGTCGGCGTGACCATCGCGAGACGGCCGACGCCCGCGACCTTGGCGGGGATCGCGTTCATCAGCAGCGACGAGGGGTAGGCGGCGCGTCCACCGGGGACGTAGATCCCGGCGGCATCGACAGGCAGCCATCGCGCGCCGAGCCTCACGCCTGCCGAGTCGACCGAGTCGCTGTCGAGCGGCCGCTGTTTCTCGTGATACGCGCGGATGCGAGTCGCGGCGAGTTCGAGCGCGGTGCGTAGGTCCGGATCGAGTGCCTCGAACGCGGCCTTGCAGTCGGCGGCGTCGATTTGCCAGCCCGTGGCTTCGAGGTCGTGGCGATCGTGCTTCTGCGTGAGGTCGCGGAGTGCGGTCTCACCGTCGCGGCGGACTGCGGCGATGATTGTGGCAACGTCCTGCGTGACGCCCGCGTCGGATTCGCGGCGATCCTCGACGAGCGCAGTGAAGCGAGTCGCGAAGTCCGCGTCCGAGGTGGAGAGGCGGATCACATTCCCCTCCCGCTTGCGGGGGGGGTCAGGGGAGGGGATGACATAGCCTCGCACGCTACGATCGGGGCGGGCATGCCCTCCACCGACCCCTCCCGCAGGCGGGAGGGGAGCAGAAGGTTGGCGCTCATGCTGCGATTTCCTGTGCTTCGACCGCGCGGCGGAATGCTTCGACCAATGGGACGACCCGTGCGCGGGTCTTCATCGCGGCGCGGTTGACGACTAGGCGGCTGGTGACTTCCATGATCGTCTCGACCTCGACAAGGCCGTTCTCCAGCAGCGTGCGGCCGGACGATACGAGGTCGACGATGCGCGGCGCGAGGCCGAGCGTCGGCGCCAGTTCCATTGCACCGTTGAGCTTCACGCACTCCGCCTGCACGCCCCGCGAGGCGAAATGCGCGGCGGTCACATGCGGGTATTTGGTCGCGACGCGGACGTGGCTCCAGCCGCGCGGATCGTCCTGCGCGGCCATCTCGGCGGGCTCGGCGACCGACAACCGGCAATGCCCGATGCCCAGGTCGACCGGTGCGTAAAGCTCCGAATAGCCGAACTCGGCGATCACGTCCGACCCGACGATGCCCAACTGCGCAGCACCGTGCGCAACGAAGGTGGCGACGTCGAACGCGCGCACGCGGATCAGCGAGATCGTCGGATCGTTGGTCGCGAACCGGAGCGCGCGGCTGTTCTCATCCGAGAAGGAAGCTTCGGGATGCACCCCGGCGCGCGCGAGCAGCGGCAGGGCCTCGGCGAGGATGCGTCCCTTGGGGACGGCGATGATGATCTGGGAGTCAGGCACGCGCTGGGCTTTACGGGGGGGGCTTGGCGGGTGCAACAACCTGCACATGGCAAATGAACTGACTAACCGTGCGGCGTTCGACATCCAGGCGGGCTATTGCGCCGCGATGGACGCGCCGATTACCGCGCGGGTCTGCACTGCGCTGGCGACCGCAGTGGATCGTGAAAGCGAGACGGGGCGGCGGGTGCTCGACTGGATGGGCGAGCCTGTCGCGGATGCGCTGGCGTTGCGGCTGGTCGGCGGATTGCATGCGCTGCACCGCGCGGGCGTCGATCCGGTGCTTTCTGCCGTGTTCGCCGGGGCGGAGACCGACCCGGTACGCGTGGCGGCCGCTTTGCAGGCGGCGCTGGTCGCGCAGGATGCGGCGTTGCTGCCGTGGCTCGATGGGCCGCCACAGACCAACGAGGCGGCGCGGTCCGCGGGGATGATGACCGGGATCCTCCTTTTGGCCGAGCGATACGGTCCGCAGTTCGAGGTGCTGGAAATCGGATCGAGTGCCGGGTTGAATCTGCTGATCGATCGCTATCGGTTCGATCTCGGCGGCGTGAATGTTGGGCCGGATACATCGCCGGTGACGATCCGTCCCGAATGGCGGGGGCCGCCGCCGCCGAACGCGCCCGTCGAGATCGGGTCGACCCGCGGCGTCGATATCCACCCGGTGGACGTCGCCGATCCGGCCGCAGCAGCGCGGCTCGAGGCGTATGTCTGGGTCGATGCGGTCGAGCGACAGGCGCGGCTCGCGGCGGCGATCGCGATGGTGCGGGACGGCGGCGTCGATCTGGTCGAAGGCGATGCGGCCGACTGGGTTGAGGCACGATTGGCCGAGCCGCAGCCCGAGGGCGTCACGCGCGTGCTGATGCATTCGGTGGTGTGGCAGTATCTGCCGGCGACCTCCCGCGAGCGGATCCGGGTCGCAATGGATGCGGCGGGTGCGTGCGCGACGGTGGAACGACCGCTTGGCTGGGTGATGATGGAGCCGAATCGCGACCTGCACCGGCATGAGGTGCGCGTCCGCGGCTGGCCGGGGGAGCGGGCGATGGAACTGGTCGCGCTGACGCATGCGCATGGCGCCTGGGTCGAGGGTCTCTCCGCCCCGTACGAGACGCGCGACTACGTCATGCGGCGTGGCGCGTACGAGAAGGATTGAGGTCCCCAGTCACGCCGGACCCTTCGACAAGCTCAGGAGAGCCTCGTTCCGGCATCCACCGTTCCGCGCATCGATTGCTTCGAGTTTGCGGACCGGTGGACCCCGGAACAAGTCCGGGGTGACGGAGGGGACGTCCGGCTCAGTAGAAGAAGCCGTTGTTGACCTGAACCACTTGTCCCGAGCGCGTGTCGACCAAGACGACGTCGCGGCCGTAGCGGACCCAGCGCTGATAGCCGTAGGCCGGGCGCGACAGGCGATAGGTCTGATAGTCGTTGATCCAGTAGTTGCGACCGTAATATTCCGGCGCGAACCGGTAGCCGACGTTGACCGGGCGATAGCGATAGCCGCGCGGGCCGGCATAGGCCGGACGGCGGTAGAGGTCGCCGTGCGTGCGGCGATAGTCGCGCCAGTCCTCGCGCGCCTCGCGGCGGTCTTCGCGCAGTTCCTGGCGGGCTTCGCGGACATCGTGACGGTCGCCGTAGCGGCGCGCGCGCTGGAGGTCGCGCTGGCTTTCGCGGACCTCGCGCTGGTCGCGGCGGACTTCGCCGTAGCTCTGCGCGGTGGCGACGGTTGGGACGAGGGTGGCGGCGGCGACGGCCGCGAGGATCATCTTGCGCATGATTGCTCTCCTGTGTTCGACGCCGAATCGACGGCATGGACAGCGTTTTGCGCCCGTCGCGCTGAACGATCGCCGAATGCGGTCGTCAGGATTCAGACAGGTGGCGCATGTCCGATCCTGTGTTTCCTGCCCTATTAACCGTCAAACCACCCCGGCGAAGGCCGGGGTCCAATTGGAGAGGTTGCAGTAACGTAGCGCCGTTCCAAATTTCGGTCGTTACCCGATTGGGCCCCGGCCTTCGCCGGGGTGGTTTCAACGTAGGCCAGCGGTACGTACAATGCTGACTGGTGGTCGTGTCAGATTCCCCAGCGGCGCATCGCGGCGATCACTGCGTCGGGCTTTTGCCAGGGCACGAAATGGCCTGCGTCGATCTTCTCGATCGTGAGGGCCGGCACGTACTCAGTAAGATCGAGCTGGCTCGGCAGCAACGCGCTGTCCTGCATTCCCCAGATCACCAGCACCGGCATCGCGGTCGGCGGGAACGGTGCGTCGAGAAAGGCCGGGCGGAGCGGAGTCTCGTCCATCGCGGGAACGACGATCGCGCTCGCGCGGTACCAGTTGAGCATGCCGGTGATCGCGCCGGGCTGGCCCCATTCGTCGAGATAGGCGGCCTTGTCCTCGGCCATCGCGGCGAGATCGGCATGTTTCGAGAAACTGGTGTCGAAGAAGGTTTCGAGGCCGATCGCGGCGATGTGCATTTCGAGATCGGGGTTGCGGAAGGCGCGGATATACTGGCTGGCCGCGCGCTGGTCGAGGTCGTCGAACATGGTGCGCTGGAAGACGAGCGGGTGGGGGGCGTTGATGATGACGAGCTTCGCGATGCGCTCGGGGTGGCGCAGCGCGGCCATCCAGGACACCGCGCCGCCCCAGTCGTGGCCGATCAGCGTGAAGCGGTCGATCTTGAGATGGTCGGCGAGCGCGATCAGGTCGGCGACGATCTTGTCGGGGGTGTAGCTGTCGACGCCCTCCGGCTTGGACGAGCGTGCGAAGCCGCGCTGGTCGGGGGCGATCACGTAATGGTCGCGGGCAAGATCCGGGGCGATGTCGCGCCAGGTGCGGTGCGATTCGGGGAAGCCGTGGAGGAGGATGACGGGCGGGTTCGCGGGGGCGCCGCTGATCGCGACGTCGAGTTCGATTCCGGTGGATAACGCGATGCGTTGCAGGTCCGACATCATTCCCCTCCCGCTGGCGGGAGGGGTTAGGGGAGGGCCTACCCGTCGCGCTGCCCTTGGATCATGCCCTCCCCCGGCCCCTCCCGCAAGCGGGAGGGGAGATTACGTCTTCTGCTCCCCTCCCGCTTGCGGGAGGGGAGGAGTCACGGATAGCTGACCGTCTTCGGGATCGCAGGGATTTCGATCCATTCCTTCTCGTCGCCGGGCACTTTCGGGAAGTTGCCCGCATTCCAGTCGCGCTTTGCCTGTTCGATGCGGTCGCGACTGGAACTCACGAAGTTCCACCAGACGTGGCGCGGCGTCGTGAACGCATCGCCACCGCAGAGCATCGCCCGGCCGCCGTGTGCGGACCGTAGCGTCGCCGAGATGCCGGGGCGGAGCACGTACAGCACCTGCGGCTCCAGCTTCACGCCCTCCAGCGTCGCCTCGCCCATCGCAAGATAGATCGCGCGCTCTTCCGCCGCGGCATCGATCGGCACGCTGGCGCCCGGATCGAGTGCGATGTCGGCGTAGATCGTCCCCGAATAGGTCGTGGTCGGCGCGGTCTGGCCCCACAGGCTCCCCATGATGATCCGCGAGCGTGCGCCGTGCGCCTCGATCGTCGGCAGCTGCGCCTTGGTGACGTGCTCGAACGCCGGGTCGATCTCCTCGACCGCCTCGGGCATCGCCAGCCAGGTCTGGATACCCGACAGGTTCGGCCCCTCGGCCCGCTCGTCGCCCGGTGAGCGTTCGGAATGGACGATGCCGTGACCCGCGGTCATCAGGTTGACCGCGCCGGGCTCGATCCGCGCCTGCGTGCCGAGCGAATCGCGATGGTCGATCGCGCCGTCGAACAGGTACGTAACCGTCGACAGGTTAATGTGCGGGTGCGGGCGCACGTCGATGCCTTGGCCCACCTCGAGATGCGCCGGGCCCATCTGGTCGAAGAACAGGAACGGGCCGACCATAGTCCGCGCCTTGTTCGGCAGCGTGCGGTGGACCTTGAAGCCGCCGAGATCGTGCGTTGACGGCAGGATGGTTTGGAGGACGAAATCATCGAGCATGGCGTTATCCCTTGGCAGGTTCCGTGGCGTCGAGGAGTTCGACCAGGTCTGCTGGATAGAGCGTTTCGTGGAAGCCCGCGATGTCGTTTCGGGAAAACCAGCGGTGACCGACGAGCAGTTGCTTCTCCTGTTCGGTGAGATTGCCGGCTTTCACGTCGCAGTTGTCGACATCGATCCGGAAATAGCGTTCGTCCGCGGTGACCTCTGTGCCTTCGAAGGTGCGGAAGTCGACGACGCGGCGCGCGACTTCGGGGCCGCAGTCGATGTCGAGGCCGACCTCCTCCCAGAGTTCGCGGCGAGCGGCGGCGGCGTAGCTCTCGCCCGGATCGACTGCGCCGCCCGGCGTGCACCAGAGTGCCGGGCGGTCGGCGGGGGTGAAGCGGAACATCAGCACGCGGTCCTGGCCGTCGACCAGCAGTATCCTGGCGGCCGGGCGCGGGGTCCTCACAACCAGCACCTTTCCGGCGAAGGCCGGGGTCCAGTTGGAAAGGTCGATATGGCGATGGGCTGCCCATCGTTACGCCGCTCTCCCAACTGGACCCCGGCCTTCGCCGGGGAGGTGTTGGCCGGCGAAGTGCCGATCGTGAGAAGGTTTCCAAGACTCATTCGGCATCAAGCTCGGGATAGGCGCGGAAAATGCCGTCGGTGTTGAAAGCGAGGCGGCGGTCGCTTTTCAGATAGGCCTTGATCCCCGGGAGTTCGGCGACCTGATCGTGGATGCGGACCAGGTTCGGATAGTCGGGTTCCAGCGTCTTCATCCGCTGCGGGAACATATACCGCAGCCCCTCGATCACTTGGAACAGCGACGTATCGGCATAGCTCCATTTGTGATCGATCAGCCAGTCGCCGGTATTCGCCTGCGCCGCATCCTCGAAATGACCGAGGAACTTCGGCAGGCGCTCCTCGCGGAACTGCTTTGCTGCCCGCGCGGCCTCGGGTTTCTGGTCGTCGTAATAGTCCATCATCGCGACCGGATGATGGACGTTGTGGACCTCCGCGACGAGGTCAGCGATCGTCAGCTGGAGTTGGTTGAGCCACAGCCGGTCCGCCATGTTCGACGGCGCGAGGCCGTGCCGCTCGCCGAGATACATCAAGATGTTGGCGACCTGCGCGATCACCAGGCCGTCGAGCTCCAGATAGGGCGGCGCGAACGGTGTGCGGCCGGTGCGGTCGTTCAGATCGGCGAGCAAACCTTCTTCGCCGACCTTCCGCGCGCAGTCCTCATACGCGATCTCCGCACCTTCCAGTGCGAGCCGGACAAACTCGCCGCGCCCCTGCAGCGACGGCCAGTACCAGAGCTTGTAGGACATCAGCTTTCCCCGGGTGCGCGGGCCTTGATGGCGAGCGCGTGAATCTTCGTGCTCAACAGTTCGGCGAGCGCCTGGTTCACGAGCCGCTGGCGCGCGACGCGATTAAGGCCTTCGAACTTCGGGGTTTCCACCTCCACCCGGAAATGCGTCTCGCCGGTGCCGTCGTCGCCCATGTGGCCGGCATGGAGTCCGCTTTCGTTGACGACGGTCAGCTGTGTGGGCGTGAGCGCCGCGGTGAGGCGGGCGGTGATCTGGTCCTGTACGGAGCCGGTGGCGAGGTCTGTCATCGAACCTATATAGCCCGTTTCGGAAAGCGCGGGGAGCCAGTGAGCGAAGACGGTCAGAACAATCGCAAGGAGCGCCCCAGTCCACGGTTTCACGGCCGCGTGGAAGGGACGGGTCGCGTCTGCATGTGGCGCGATTGCGAGGAGCCAGGCGAATTTCGCGCGCCACCGCTGGAGGGGCCGAGCGACGGCGGGCCGCCACAGTTCCGCTGGTTCTGCCTTGAGCATGTCCGCGCGTTCAACTCCGGCTATAACTTCTTCGACGGGATGACCGCGGACGAGATCCATTATGCGCAGCGACCGATGGCGGGCTGGGAACGCGAGACGCGGGCGTTCGCGCATGGGGGCGGCGACACCCCGCCGAAATGGGCGGACTTCGCCGATCCGATCGACGCGATCGGTGCGCGGTTCGGCGAGCGGATGGCGGCGGCGCGCAAGGACGGTCGCGTGCTGTCCGATGGCGAGCGGCGCTCGTTGCGCGTATTGGGGCTCGGCACGGACACTGACCGTACGGCGCTGCGCAAACGCTACGGCGAACTCGTCCGGCGCTATCACCCCGATCGAAACGGCGGTGACCGCGCGCATGAGTCGGAGTTGCAGAAGGTGATCGCCGCGTATCAGCACCTGAAGGGCGCCGCAGCGTTCGCATGATACGCCGGCACCTCGTTCGCCGTCCGCATAGGCTGCCCGCCGGGCGATGATGCTACTTCCTTATATTCGCCGGACAACCTCTTCGAGTTGATCGGCTGCCGCGTTCCAGCCCGTTTCGAAGCCCATCGCCGCATGGCTGTCGCGCGCGTCGGCGGTCCAGTGGCGGGCGGTGGCGGAGTAGCGGGTCTTGCCGTCTTCCTCGAAGAACTCGTCGACGCGCGTCATGAACGGGGTTTGGGGCACCCAGCCCGCTGTGAACGCGTCGGTGGAGACGATGCGGCAGCACGGCGTCACGTCGAGATACACGCCTTCGAGCGCGTTTTCCTCGGCGTTCGGCCCGCGGAGGATCAGCGCGCAACGGCCGCCGGCGCGGAGGTCGAGTTCGACGATCTCGGTCGTCCAGGGGCGCGGGCAGAACCAGTCGGCGAGATGTTCGGTCCAGGCACGCCACACCGTCTCGACGGGGGCGTCGATCAGGCGGGTGATCGACAGGTCGTACGCGTCGGTCATTCAGTCTCTCCCTGTGCCGCCAGCCATGCGGCGAACGCCGGCGGCGGTGCGCCGGTGAACCCGACCATCTGATCGGCGAGTGCCCTTGCGAAGGCCGGACGCGCTTCGACTCGCGCGACATACTCGGTCAGTGTCGGATGCGCGTCGAGCAACGGCGTGCCGCCGAGCATGCGCAATACCGCCACCATCATCAGGTCGCCCGCCTGGTACGTGGGCACCCTGCCCGAAGGGTTGACGATCGCGGTGCGGCGGCTGTTTTTGCTCGCCCTGCCGGAGATACAGCGCGTCATAGGTCTGGCCGACCTCCTCGAGCCCCCAGCGGACGCGCAGGTCCCGCACCTGGCCCTTCGCGAAATCGGGAACCCAGTCATAGGCCGTGATGATCGGTCGCATCGTTTCCCTTTCCGGATGTCACGAGGTCGGCGCAGTCTCCCCGGCTGGATCAGGCGGGCTGGGTCTCGCCCATCGCGTGCGCCGCCGCGGCCATGTCCATGAAGAACGGTCCCCAGCCATGCCCGTCGAGGTCCTCGAAGGCGCGACTGTACATGAAGCCCATGTCCTCGGGATCGTGCAACTCACGCCCCCCCTCCGCCAGAGCGGCTTCCGTGATCGCGTCGACGTCGGCCGGGCTGTCGAACGACAGCGCCAGCAGCACGCCACTGGTCGTCTTCGCATCGATGATCTGCTTGGCCGTGAAGGTCGCATAAAAGGCGCGATCGAGCAGCATCACCATGATCGTGTCCGACCACGCCATCGCCGATCCCCGATCGTTCGAGAACATCGCGTCCCGTTCGAACCCGATCGCCGCGTAGAACGCCGTCGCGGCCACCACGTCGGCGACCGGCAGATTCACGAAGATGGCTTTGCTCATGGCTGCTCTCCTGATTCGACTCGGTTTCACACCGTATTTGCATTGCATGCTCGCAATGGTTACCTAAAACAACTATGAAGTTAGAAAATATAACCGAAGACTCGTCGAAGCGGTGGTATGACGATGCATGCGGCACGGCGATGGCGCTCGAACTGGTGGGAGAGCGCTGGTCGTTGCTGGTCGTGCGCGAACTGATGTTCGGCCCGCGGCGGTTCGGCGAATTGAAGGCCGATCTCGGCGGGATCAGTGCGAACGTCCTGACGCAGCGGCTGGAGGGGCTAGCGCGTGCCGGCATCCTGATCCGGCGCATGTTGCCGTCGCCCGCCAGCGTACAGGTCTACGAACTGACGCGCTGGGGGTATGAGAGCGAGACCGCGATTCGCGAACTCGGTCGATGGGCGGCGCGGTCGCCTGCGCATGATCCCAGCCTGCCGCTGAGCGCAGCCTCGCTGATGCTGTCGTTCCGGACGATGTTCTCGCGGCAGCGCGCCGATGGCTGGACCGCGGTCGTCGGTTTTCGGCTGGGCGGCGATGGGTTCGTCGGCAGAATTGATGGCGACTCGATCCATGTCGTGCGCACCGACCCCTCGGTCGCGGACGTCACGTTCGATGGCGATCCGATGACGATCGCATCGCTCGTCTATGGCGCAAGGCCCTTTCGCGACGCCGAAGCCGCGGGCACATTGCAGATCACCGGGAACCGTGCGCTTGCCGAGCGGTTCGTCACACTCTTCCCGCTTCCGGACAAGGTCGCGGTTGAGTAACGCCCCTCGCTTGTCCTAGAGCGGTGGGGAACACGAGGCCAACATGACCGATATCCCGAATACCCAGCCCGACAGCCGCGAGACCACGATCCTCGACGCACCCGACCGCATGGTAAAGGTGCGCGAGATGTTCGGGATCGATTCCGACATGGAAGTGCCGGCCTTCTCCGAAGCCGATGAGCGCGTTCCCGATCTCGATCCGGCGTACGTCTTCGATGCCGACACTACGCTCGCCGTCCTTGCCGGCTTCGCGCATAACCGTCGCGTGATGGTCCAGGGCTATCACGGCACCGGCAAGTCGACGCATATCGAGCAGGTCGCGGCGCGCCTCAAATGGCCGTGCATCCGCATCAACCTCGACGCGCATATCAGCCGTATCGACCTGATCGGCCGCGACGCGATCGTGCTGAAGGACGGCCAGCAGATCACCGAATTCCGCGAAGGCCTGCTCCCTTGGGCGCTGCAGACCCCGACCGCGCTTGTGTTCGACGAGTACGACGCCGGCCGCCCGGACGTGATGTTCGTGATCCAGCGCGTGCTGGAGACCGAGGGCAAGCTGACGCTGCTCGACCAGAACCGCGTGATCCGCCCGAACCCGTGGTTCCGTCTGTTCGCTACCGCCAACACGGTCGGCCTCGGCGATACGAGCGGGCTGTATCATGGCACGCAGCAGATCAACCAGGGTCAGATGGACCGCTGGAACATCGTCGTCACGCTCAACTACCTTCCGGCCAAGGTCGAAGCGCAGATCGTGCTCGCCAAGTCCGGCGAATACGACAAGCCCGAGGGCAAGAAGACCGTCGAGAACATGGTCCGGGTCGCCGACATGACGCGCAAGGGCTTCGTCAACGGCGACATCTCGACCGTGATGAGCCCGCGTACGGTGATCACCTGGGCGCAGAACGCGCTGATCTTTGGCGACGTCGGCTTCGCGTTCCGGTTGAGCTTCCTCAACAAGTGCGACGAGGCGGAGCGGCCGCTGGTCGCCGAATATTACCAGCGCGTGTTCGGCAAGGATCTTCCCGAGAGCGTGGTGGGCAAGGCCTAGACCTTTGGCCAACGAAACCCCTCTCGATCGCTTCAAAGCGGTTCTAGCCGGTACCGCGCGTGCGATCTCGGAGGAGCCGGAGGTCGAACTCGCCTTTACTGCCGATGCACCTACGCAAAGCGGCAAGCACATCAAGGTGCCGATGCCCGCGCGTGCCCTGCCGCTCGAGCAGGTCGCCGAGGCGCGGGGGTTTGCCGACGGCTTTGCGCTGCGGTTGAAGCATCACGACATCGCGCTGCATAGTCGCGCGGCGCCGATTGAGGCGGTGGCGCGCGCGGTCTTCGATTCGGTGGAGAACGCGCGTGTCGAGGCGCTCGGCGGGCGTGGCTATCTGGGTATTTCCGACAATCTAAACAGCGCGCTCGACGTACGTCTTCGCGCCGATCCGATCACGCGCGCGCGCAATCGCGACGAGGTACCCTTGTCGACCGCGCTCGGCCTGATGGTGCGCGAGCGGCTGACCGGGCAGGAATCACCCGCTATCGCCGCGCCGGGGCTCGCGCTGGTTCGCGAGTGGATCGAGAGCAAGACCGATCTCGACGCGCTGGCCTATGCGCTCGACGACCAGAAGGCGTTTCAGGGGCTTGCGCGGAAGATGCTGCAGGAGCTGGAACTGGTCGAGGGCGATCAGGTCCCCGAGGAGAGCGACGAGGGCGGCTCCGAGGACGAGGGCACCGACGAGCAGCAGCAGGACGAGGGCGACGAAGGCGACGATCAGGGCGAGGACGGCCAGGGCGAAGTCGAGGCGCGCGGCGAACAGTCCGAGCAGCAGAACGAGGAAAGCGACGGCCAGGAGCAGAGCGACGAGTCGATGGACGACATCGACGGCGAGCCGGGCGACGACGGCGAGGAAGGCATGCAGCCGGTCCGCCCGAACCGTCCCTTCGCGGACATGGGCGGCGCGTTCGACTACAAGCCGTGGACGACGCAGTTCGACGAGGTGATCGCCGCCACCGAGCTGTGCGACGCCGACGAACTCGCCCGCCTGCGCGGCTATCTCGACCAGCAGCTCGTGCATCTGCAGTCGACCGTGTCGAAGCTCGCGAACCGGCTCCAGCGCCGTTTGATGGCGCAGCAGTCGCGGTCGTGGGATTTCGACCAGGAGGAGGGCATCCTCGACGCGGCGCGCCTCGCACGCGTGATCGTCAACCCGACGCTGTCGCTCAGCTACAAGGCCGAACGCGAGACCGATTTCCGCGACACCGTGGTGACGTTGTTGATCGACAACTCCGGCTCGATGCGCGGTCGCCCGATCTCGATCGCGGCTATCAGCGCGGACATTCTCGCCCGCACGCTGGAGCGGTGCGGGGTGAAGACCGAGATCCTCGGCTTCACCACGCGCGCCTGGAAGGGCGGGCAGTCGCGCGAAACCTGGCTGGCCGCAGGACGTCCGCCGCAGCCGGGCCGGCTCAACGACATCCGCCACATCGTCTACAAGCGCGCCGACGAGCCGTGGCGCCGCGCGCGCAACTCGCTGGGCCTGATGATGCGCGAGGGGTTGCTGAAGGAGAATATCGACGGCGAGGCGCTGATGTGGGCGCATGCGCGTCTGGTCGCGCGGCCCGAGGAACGCCGTATCCTGATGGTGATCAGCGACGGCGCGCCGGTCGACGATTCGACGCTCAGCGTGAACTCCGGCTCGTATCTCGAACGGCACCTCCGCCAAGTGATTGGCTGGATCGAGAGCAAGTCGCCGGTCGAGCTGGTCGCGATCGGCATCGGCCACGACGTCACCCGCTATTACGCGCGCGCCGTGACGATCATGGACGTCGAGCAGCTTGGCGGGACGATCATCGAACAGCTGGCTTCGCTGTTCGATACCGAGTGATCCTCAGGCGGGCGGCGTGATCGCTGCGCCAGCCGGCGGATTCCATGGCCCCGTCAAGCGCTCGATCACGATCGCCGGCCATCAGACCTCGATCAGCCTCGAGCCCGTCTTCTGGCAGGCGCTCGAGGCCACAGCCGGTCGTCTCGGTTTGCCGTTGTCCGCGCTCGTCGCCGAAATCGACGCGATCCGCATCGTCGCGGACGATCCACCGAACCTAGCTAGCGCGTTAAGAACATGGCTGTTTGACGATATAAGTTGAGAACAACTCGCATTAGCGTTGACAGTGCGAACGACTCTCAATAGCGAGCCCTGCAAGAGCAAAGGGGTTTGTCTATGTCGCTACCATCGCCGCGTGCATCCATGCCGCGTTCGTCCACCGTGCCAGCGTTTCTCGCTCTGTCGTGCGTCGGCGCGTTCGCCACCGCGCCGGCCTATGCCGCGGATGCCGACAAGCCCGCGGCACCGCTGACCGATGCGCAGCAACGCGATGAAATCCTCGTCAACGGTCAGCGCGAGCGCGACTCCGGCCCCAAGCAGGTCGCGCCACTGGTCGACACGCCGCGCTCGGTGATCGTCCTGCCGAAGGAAGTGATCGAACAGACCGGATCGAACAGCCTCGCCGATGCGCTGCGGACCGTTCCCGGCATCACCTTCGGCGCGGCCGAGGGTGGCAACCCGATCGGCGACCGCCCCTTCATCCGCGGCTTCGACAGCCAGGGCAGCATCTATGTCGACGGCGTCCGAGATCTCGCCGCACAGACGCGCGAAGTGTTCGCGGTCGACTCGGTGCAGATCGTCCGCGGCTCGGATTCGACGCTCGGCGGACGTGGCTCGGCCGGCGGCACGATCAACATCCTGTCGCGCCTGCCGCAGCTCGAGAACTTTGGATCGCTCAGCGGCAGCTACGGCGAGGCGGACTACAAGCGCATCACCGGCGACGTGAACCTCAAGATTTCCGACACCGCCGCGTTCCGCATCGAAGGCATGTGGCACGATCAGGATGTCGCCGGGCGCGATGCGATCTGGTCGAAGCGCTGGGGTATCGCACCGTCGTTCGCGGTCGGGCTCGGCACCCCGACCCGGCTGACCGCCAGCTTCTATCACATGGAGAGCAGCGAACTGCCCGACAGCGGCATCCCGTATCTCTACACGATCGCCAACCACCCCGGCACAGGCAACATCTCGACCCAGCCTGCGCTCGGTACCGTGATGACCGCCGGCGGCCAGACCGGCTACGTCTCGCGCAAGAACTTCTACGGCTTGGCCAATCGCGATTTCCGCGATGCCAACACCAACCAAGCGACGATCCGCGTCGAGCATGATTTCGGCGGCATCACCCTGCGCAACACCGCGCGCTACACGCACAGCGACCAGAGCTATATCTTCACGCTGCCCGACGACAGCCAGGGCAATGTCTACGGTACCACCGCGACCAACACCGGCGCGAACGTGACCAATGGCGGCTATGTCTGGACCCGCGGCAACACGCGGTACGGCTATAGCGAGAGCATCGTCGACCAGACCGACCTGTACGGCAAGTTCAATACAGGGAGCATCGAGCACAGCTTCTCGCTGGGCACCGAGATCTCGTGGGAGAAGACGCGGCGCGGCGCGTTCGTGTCGGCGAACGGATCGACGATCTCGCCACGTTGCAATACCGCGACGATCGCGCGGTCCTATTGCGTGAGCCTGTTCAACCCGAACCCGAACGCACCGTGGGTCAACTACACGAGCGACACGTCGACCACGCCGACGCCGGTCGTGAAGGGCGCGACCTCGACCGAGACGCAGAACGACGCAAACACGAAGGCAGTCTATGCGTTCGATTCGATCACGCTGATGCCGGCGCTGATCCTGAACCTCGGCGCACGCTACGATCGGTTCCAATCGACCGTCATCCTTCCGGGTGCCCAGCAGACGCGGATCAAGCGCGTCGACAACCTGTTCAACTGGCAGGCGGGCCTCGTGTTCAAGCCGACGCCGGAGACCAGCCTGTACGCAAGCTACGCGACCGCCGCGACGCCGCCCAACAGCCTGCTCGGCGAAGGCCGCGAGGACAATTCGATCACGGCAGCAACGCTCAATTTGCTGAAGCCGCAAAAGACGAAGTCGTATGAGGTCGGCGCCAAGGCCAGCCTGTTCGGTGAAAAGCTCCAGCTCGGGGCGGCTGTGTTCCAGACCGACATCGCCAATGCCCGCGTGCTCGACGACAACAACACCGCGTCGTTCATCGGCGAGACGCGGATCCGTGGCGTCGAGTTCAACGTCAGCGGGACGATCCTGCCCGGCTGGACCGTGTTCGGCGGGTTCACGCATCTCGATCCGAAGATCATCGACGGTGGCTCGACGATCCTGACCGCGCCGGCGATCACGCGCACCGCGAACGGCGTCACCACCGTCATCCAGCCGGCCCGGACGATCGGCGTCGTGTCGGTCAACACCGGCAAGCAGGTCCCGCAGACCGCGAAGAACAGCTTCACCGCGACGACGAACGTCACCGTGACCAAGCGGCTCCAGATCGGCGGTACGGCTCTGTACATGGACGAGCAGATCGGCGGCTATGCGGACAATCGCACCGCGACGCAGACTGCCGCGGGCGTCGTGTTGGTCAACCCGGCGACCAAGGTCCTGACGCGCAGCACCCCCGACTACTGGCGCTTCGATGCACGCGCGAGCTACAAGCTGACCGACAATGTCGACCTCAGCGTCAACGCGCAGAATTTGACGAACAAGACCTATTTCTCGCAGACCTATGCCAGCCACTACGCCACGCTCGCGGCCGGCCGCACGATCTTCGGCACGGTGAACCTGCGGTTCTGAGGATGATATGACGGCGATCGATACCCTCACGCCCGACGCCATCGCCGCGCGCCTCTCCGGAAGTCCGGAGGAGCGTGCGGCGTTCGTGCGCGAGGCGGCAGACGCGGGCGTGGCGGAGGCTCAGGCGGTGTACGGCCAGATGCTGCTGGACGGCACCGGCGTCGTGGCCGATCCGGTAGCGGCGCTTGGGTGGTTTACCAAGGCGGCGGCGCAGCATCACGTGATGGCGCTCAACATGGTCGGGCGCTGCTACGATCTCGGCTGGGGCACGGCCGTCGACAAGGCGCGCGCGTCGCAATGCTACCGGATCGCCGCCGAGCGCGGGCTCGATTGGGCGATGTATAATTACGCGACGCTGCTCGCGCTGGGGGAGGGTGTCGGCGAAGACAAGCCGGCGGCATTGGCCTTGCTGGAGACGGTCGCGGCGATGGATTCGGGGCTCGCCAGTGCGAAGGCGATCAACTTCGTCGGCAGTTTTGCGGAAGACGGCTGGGCGTGCGAGCGCGATCTGGTGCGGGCCGCTGAATGCTATGCACGGGCAGCGGAGGGCGGCGATTTCCGCGGATGCTTCAATCACGCGCGGATGCTGGGCGCGGCGGGGGATGTCGACGCGGCGCTGGTCTGGTTGAAACGAGCCGGCGCGCGGGGCAACGCGGCGTTTCTGGGCAAGGCCGTAGCATGGCTGGCGGCTAGCGATATTCCCGCGTTCCGCACTGCTGGCGTGGCCGCATTGCGTGAAGGTGCGGCATGCTGATCGCCGTTCCCGATGTGCTCGATCCGGCGGAAGTGGCGCGGGTTCGGCGCATTATCGATGCCGCCGAATGGATCGACGGCAACGCGACGTCTGGTCAGCAATCGGCGCTCGCCAAGCGCAACGAGCAACTGCCGGAGGATTCCGCTGCCGCGCGCGAGGCTGGCGGTATCATCCTCGATGCGCTCGGACGGTCGGCGTTGTTCGTCGCCGCTGCGCTGCCGCTGAAAGTTTTTCCGCCGCTGTTCAACCGCTACGCCGGCGGCCAGGATTTCGGACTGCACGTCGACACTGCGATCCGGATCAAGCGCGGCTCCGACTTCCGCATTCGCAGCGACCTGTCGGCGACGCTCTTTCTCGCCGACCCCGAGAGCTACGATGGCGGCGAACTCGTGATCGAGGATCAGTTCGGCCCGCAATCGGTCAAGCTGCCGGCGGGGCACATGGTGGTGTACCCCGCCTCCAGCCTCCACCGCGTCGCGCCGGTCACGCGCGGCGTGCGGGTGGCATCGTTCTTCTGGTTGCAGTCGATGGTTCGCGACGACGGCGCGCGGCGGATCCTGTTCGATCTCGACCAAGGCGTGCAGGCGGTCGCGGCCGCGCAGGGGCAGGGCGATCCGGCGACGGTGCGGCTGACGGGGGTGTATCATAATCTGCTGCGCCGCTGGGCGGATGTCTGAGCACGGTCCGTCATCCTGACGAAAGTCAGGACCCAGGATCACGGGCCTTACGCTGCTTGGCTCTGGGTCCTGACTTTCGTCAGGATGACGGGGAGGGGAAGGATGGACTTGCGTACGCCTGCCATGCCACGCTCCACGAACGGGGGAATATTCGATGAGTAAATTGGCGATGCGACGGGCCTGGTTTCAGGTCCATAAGTGGATCGGGCTGATCCTCGCGATCCTGATCATCCCGCTCTCGCTGAGCGGCGCGGCGCTGGTGTGGCATGATGCGCTCGACCGGATCGTCGATCCGAGCCGTTATGCGGTGTCGGGAACGACGGTCCTCGGCCCGGACGCCTATGTTGCGGCAGCGGCGACCCGGCTGACTCACGGCGAGCGGATCGCGCAGCTGACGATGCCCGACGATGGCGGGCCGGTCGTCATTGCCGCCGCCGCCGGGACCGCGCCCAAGCGACCGGGACCGCCGCAGCGGACGATGGTCTATCTCGATCCGCCGACCGCGCGCGTGCTGGAGGTGTCGCCGTCGAACGGTGGGCTCGTGCGGTTTCTCCACGTGCTGCATGGCAGCCTGCAACTGCCCGGCGTAGGGCGCTCGATTGTCGGCTGGATCGGCGTGGCGATGATGGTGTCGTGCTTCACCGGGCTCTGGCTGTGGTGGCCGACGGTCGGCAAATGGTCGCGCGGGCTGCGGTTCCGGCGACATCGTAATGTCGATACCAACCTGCATCATCTGTTCGGGTTCTGGATCGCGCTGCCGCTGTTCGTGCTGTCGCTGACCGGCGCGTGGATCTCGTTCCCGCAATTCTTCGGCAAGATCACCGGGGAGGCGTCGCGGCCGAGAGGCGGGCCCGATCGCGGCGCGATGATGCGCGCGAAACCGCTGGCCAAGCCGGCGCAACCGCTTGCCGTGGCGATCGGCAAGGCGCGCGCGCTGGCGGGTGGCGCGCCGCTCCGCAGTGTCGCATGGCCGACCGATCTCAGCGCCGACTGGACCGTGACGTTCGCGCGCGGGACGACGCCGGTCGGGGTGAAGATCGCCGATGACACCGGCGGCGCGACCGCTGCCCCCGCGCGGCCGCAGGGCGGGGTGGCGCGATGGATGCGGCGGATCCACGACGGCACTGACATGGGTGCTCTGTGGCAGGTGATCATCTTTATCGGCGGAATTTTGCCGGCGGTGCTGGCGGTGACCGGCGTGATCATGTGGTGGCGTGCACGGGGGTGGAAGGCGGAACTCGCGGCCAAGCGGGCGGCGTAAGCTTTCCCTCGCCCATTCGAGGAGAGGGAAGGAGGAGCCTCTTGGCGACGGGAGGGTGAGGGGTTTGGGACTAGCGTCCCGAGCCTCTTGCCCCTCACCCTCCCACGCGCAAGAGCACGCGGGCCGCTCCCTCTCCCCGCAGGGGAGAGGGCTTAAGTTAGCGTCCCAACAGCACCCGCGCCTGACCGGCGATCTGCGCGAGCATCGCCGCGTTCGGCACGGCCGCGTGGCGAGCGCGGTCGATCACCGCCTTGAACTGCGCCACACGTGTTGCGTTCGCGGTTAGCCATTGGTCTACCGCACCCTGCGGATCCTGCGCGCCGCGGCGTGCGAGGAACTCCAGCCGTAGCTGCTGGAAATCGCGCGCTAACCCCGCGATCAGCAGGCGCTCCCACGGATCGGTCGGGCTGATCCGCGCGGCGTTTGCCTGCGCCCAGTCGAGCCCGAGTGCCTGACCCAGATGCGTGAACGCGCGCGTGAGGACCGCTTCGTCGAGCGTCATCCGCTCGCCGAGATCGGCCAGCCCGACCGCACCGTCCATCTCGAACAGGCGGACGACCTTGCGCACCAGATCGCCTGGCGCACCGACCGCTTCGAGCTGTGCCGCGATGCGGCTGCTCTGCGCGCTCGCCTCTTCGAGCAGCAACGCCGCGGTCTGGCTGTCGAGCTGCGTAATCCCCTTCGCCAGCCGCGCGAGGACGTCGCCCGGCACGGCGCCCGGTGCAGACACGCGCAACAGGTCGGCGATCTGCGAGCGGGTCGCGACGGCCACCTCGTCGAACAACGCGATCCGTGCCGCCTCGGGCATCACCGCGGTCTCGATCTCCGCCCACAATGCCGGCAGGTCGAACAGGCGCTCGGCGACGACGAACATCGCCGCGATATCGCCCATCGCCGCGCCTTCCTCTTCGGCCAGCTCGAACGGGTAGAGTATGCCAAGGCGGTTGACGATCCGGTTGGCGAGCTTGGTCGCGACGATCTCGGGTCGCAGCCGGTGTTCGTCGATCGCCGGCGCAAAGCGCGCGCGCATAGCCGCGGGGAAGGCAGCATGCAAATCCGGCTTCAAAGCGTCGTCCTTGGCGATATCGCCATGCTCGATCGCATCCTGCAACCCGAGCTTGGCGGTCGCCAGCAGCACCGCCAGCTCAGGCCGTGTAAGCCCCAGACCATCCTGGCCGCGTCGCAGCAGAATGTCGTTCGACGCCAGCCCCTCGACCGCACGATCGAGCCGCCCGGTGCCCTCGAAGATCTCGATCACCCGGACATAGCTCGGCATCGCGACCGCACCGTCCGCCTCGGCGATCGACAGCGCGAGCGTCTGGAGGCGGTTGTCCTCCAGCACCAGATGCGCGACGTCGTCGGTCATGCTGGCGAGCAGCGTGTTGCGGTCCTCATAGTCGAGCCGGCCCTCGATCATCTCGCGGTTGAGCGCGATCTTGATGTTGACCTCGTTATCCGAGCAGTCGACGCCCGCCGAATTGTCGATGAAGTCGGTATTGATCCGCCCGCCGCGTGCGGAAAACGCGATACGCGCCGCCTGCGTGACGCCCAGGTTCGCGCCTTCGCCGATCGCGATCACGCGCAGATCCTCGGCGTTGACGCGCAACCGGTCGTTGGCCGGATCGCCCACGGCGACATTCGCCTCGGACGCCGCCTTCACATAGGTGCCGATGCCGCCGAACCAGAGCAAGTCGGCTGGCGCCTTGAGGATCGCCGAGATCAGCGCGCCCGGCTCCATTTCGCTTGCCGTCACGCCGAGCGCAGCCTGCACCTGTGGCGACAGCTTGATGACCTTGGCGGTGCGCGCGAACACGCCGCCGCCCTTCGAGATCAGGCTCGCGTCGTAGTCCGCCCAGCTCGACCGCGGCAGCGCGAACATCCGGTTGCGCTCGTCCCAGCTGGTCGCGGGATCGGGATCGGGATCGAGGAAGATGTGACGGTGATCGAACGCCGCGATGACCTTCAACGTCTTCGACAGCAGCATGCCGTTGCCGAACACGTCGCCCGACATGTCGCCGCAGCCGACCACGGTGATGCTCTCGCTCTGCACGTCGAGCCCGCGCTCGGCGAAGTGCCGCTGGACGCTCAGCCAAGCGCCCTTGGCGGTAATCCCCATCGCCTTGTGATCGTAGCCGACCGAGCCACCGGAGGCGAACGCGTCGCCGAGCCAATAGCCGCGTTCGAGCGCCAGCGCGTTGGCCACGTCGCTGAACGTCGCGGTGCCCTTGTCGGCGGCGACGACGAAATACGGGTCCTCGCCGTCGAGGATCGTCACGCCGTCCGGGTGCACGACCTTGCCCTCGACGATGTTGTCGGTGATCGACAGCAGCGTGCGGATGAAGATCCGATAGCTCTCGGTGCCCTCTGCCAGCCACGCGTCGCGGTTAGACGGGGCGGGGAGTTGCTTGGGATAAAAGCCGCCCTTCGCGCCGGTCGGCACGATCACCGCGTTCTTGACGCGCTGCGCCTTCATCAATCCGAGGATCTCGGTGCGGAAATCGTCGCGACGGTCGGACCAGCGCAGGCCACCACGTGCGACCGGGCCGGCACGGAGGTGGATGCCTTCGACGCGAGGCGAGTAGACCCACACTTCGCGCCACGGCACGGGGGCGGGGAGGCCGGGGATCAGATGGCTGTCGAGCTTGAACGCGAGCGCCTCGGATGCGGCCGACGTGAACGCGTTGGTCCGCAGAGTCGCCGCGATCAGGTTGCGATACGCGCGCAGGATGCGGTCGTCGTCGATCGCCGTGACCGCGTCTAGCCCGGCTTCGATCGCCTGATCCGCCTCGATCGCGTTACCCGGGTGCTCCGGATGGTGGACCGCAGTGAACCGCGCGATCAGAGCCGCCGCAACTTTCGGCGCACGCCGCAACGCGTCGACGACGGTGGTCAGGCCATACGGAAGCCCCGCCTGGCGCAGATAGCGGAACCACGCACGGAACAGCACGATCGCCTCGGGACGCATACCGAGTTCGACGATCAGCCGGTTGAACGCATCGTTCTCGGCCGCGCCTTCCAGCACCGCCGCGATCGCGCCTTCGAGTACCGGCGCGTCGCTCTGCTGCGCGGCGTCGTTCGCTTCCAGCACGAAGTCATGCACGAACGGCACGCTGTCGTCGCGCAACCGCGTCGGCAGCTCGCCGATCACGCGGAAGCCGAAATTCTCCAGCACCGGCACCGCGTCGGACAAC
The DNA here is from genome assembly GCF_001422045.1 of Sphingomonas sp. Leaf242. Lineage (GTDB taxonomy): Bacteria > Pseudomonadota > Alphaproteobacteria > Sphingomonadales > Sphingomonadaceae > Sphingomonas. The sequence continues at coordinate 130,049 of NZ_LMLW01000008.1, read as the reverse complement.
GGCAACGCGCCGCCGAGCTTGTAGATCTTCAACTGCGGATCGGCGCCGGCTTCACCCGGTACGAGACGCACGCCACGCGCATCCGCATCGCCGAGCGCGGCGATGCGCTGGATATCCTCGGCGGCCTCGGCGGGCGTGCTGAGGTTGCGGTAGTTCTGCGGGAACGCCGCCGCCCATTTGAGCGCCAGACGTGCGGCACGCGGCGGCGGCAACGTCTCTACCAGCGCGGCCTCGACGTCCGACACCCAGCCGCGCACCATCCGCTGCAATCGCAGCGCAAGCGGCGCGACGTCGGGCATCCGCCCATCGCCGCGCAGGTCGAGCGTGTAGCGGATCATCGCGACCTCGCCGTCCTCCAGCGCGATCGACCAGTTGAGCACGCTCGCATTCGCCGCTTCGGCCAGCATGTCGCCGATCGCGACGCGGCGGCTGGTGGTGACGTCGTCGCGCGGCAGCCAGACGAACCCGAACAAGTGACGGCCAAGCGCCGATTCGACGAGCACGAGCGCCGGCCGCGGCCGATCGGCGATACTCATCGCCGTCAGCGCGAGATCCTCCAGCGCATCGGGTGCGAACGCGATCACCAAGTCGTGAGGGAGCGCGGTGAACGCGTGGGTCAACGCCTTGCCGGCATGACCGCGCGGATCGAACCCGAACTTCGCCTTCATCGCGGCAAGTCGCGTGCGCAATACCGGCACGTCGCGCGGCATCGCGGCGAGCGCAGCACTCGTCCACAGGCCGCTGTAGATCGACAGCCCGGCGACCGTCGCGCCTTCCATCACCGGCACGACGACGAGGTCGAGCGGCACGGCGCGGTGGACGGTCGAAATCAAGTTCGACTTCAGCAACAACGGCGCGTCGTTGCCTGCCTCGAACCATTCGATCGCCAGTGCGCGCGACGCTTCGGCGAGGATCGGCACCCGGTGTTCGTTGCGCGCGATACCCAGCGCGGCACGGCCGCTGCCGTCGCGGTGCCAGATCTGATGCCCGAGCAGTGTCAGATGCCCGTTTAGGAACCACTGCAACAGCGCCGCGCCTTCGCCCTCGGGCAGCTTGGCGATATCGTCGTCGAGCGCGGCTTGCATCGCACGCCAGTCGGTCACCGCCGCACGGACGTCGGCCAATACGGCGGTCAGATCCTCGATCAGTCCGCGACGGTCGCGCGCATCGGCACGCTCCATCTCGAGATAGATCATCGATTCGGGGCGACCCGCGCCTTGGCCGTCGGCGTCGATTGCGTGCAGCGTGCCGTCGGGTGCGCGCGTCGTACGGACGACGGGGTGGATGATCCGATCGACCGCGATGTCCTGCGCGCCGATCGCCGCGGCGATCGAATCGACCAGGAACGGCATGTCGTCGTTGACGATCGCGAGGCGCATCCGCCGCCGCGTGTCGTCCGCGCTGATCGGCTCGATCGCGATCGCCGGCGCACCGTCGTCGCGGTGCGCGGCGGTCGCGGCGACGAACGCCGCGGCCTGCGCGACCTCGCTTGCCCCGAAGTCCCTCAGTTCGCCCGGAAGGGCCCGTTCGGTCAGCCGGCCCGCGAGGGTTTCGGTGAGCGTGTTCAACGATTGGTTCGCCATAGATCAGGGCCTATGCGCCCGCAATTCGCCTATCTCAACCCTTGTGGCGGGTGCGAAGGAGAATGCTGCGGCGCACCTAAGATGCGGCGTGTTCGGCGGCTGCGATCGCGACCAGATCGCCCTCAAAACCGCCGAGAAAGCTTGCAAAACCTCCTGCGGGCACCTGATGCCGTTGCGCGTGGCGCAGCACCGCCGCGAACGTCGCCAACCGAGTCGCCTCGAAATTGGCGCCGAAGACCAGCGTGACGATCTGCATCATGACGTCCGTCTGGCCGGGCAGGCAGGCGGCGGCGAACAGCGTGGCGAAATCGCCCTCGTCGTGCTCGGTCGACACCGCGAGATCATGCGCCCGACCCAGCGTCCGGTGCAGCGCCGCACGACTGCGCGCTTCGGCAGCCCGCACCTGTGCCGCACTCTCGCGCGCCATCGCCAGTTGCTCGCCGAGCGGACCGGCCAGCACATACTCGGCCGGCAAGGGATCATCCAGGACAAGCGCCGGCACGGGCGTCGGCTCGGCCGGCATGATATCGAACCCGCCGCTCGGACCATCGGCCCAGACCTGCGCGGCCGCACCCGAGATCCGTGGCGTGCCCTGAACCGCCGCATCCAGTTCGGCCGACAGCGCTGCCTGCAGATCGGCGTCCGCGAGTTCCTTCCAATTGATCACGCCGTAGATAAAGTCGATCGTCACGCCGCCCGATGCGAACGGCATCAGGATGCCGCGGTACAGCGTCGTCCGCCCCCGGCTGCTGACGAATTCCGCCTCGAAACCGATCGGCGCGCGATTGGCGATGATCTGGAGATAATGATCGGTCAGCCGCGACAGCAGCGAGCGGCTCGGCACGTCCGCGATTGTCGCGATCGGCCCCTCGAGTCCACATTCTTCGCGCAAGGCACGCCCGAGATACGCGATCCGGGGGTCGCCCATGCCGCGACTGAAATCGAGCAGCACGCTGTGCGGGCCGAAATCGGTGATCGTCTCTGGCTCGAGATCCGCGATCGACGGGTAGGGACGGTCCTTCAGCAGCGACACCCAGTGGTTGTACGCGCGCACGTGCATCCGCCGCTCGTCGCCGCCGAGATCGAACATCACGTCGTTGACGCCGGCATCGGTCGAGTGACGCGCATCGCCGGGCGTCGCGCGGTCCGTGCCGTCGAAACCCGAATTTCCGAAATCGGAACTCCCCGAACTCACTGCATCATATCCTCCGCGAGCGACCGGACCATCTGGACCGTCGCTGCGTTCGTTGTCCAGGCCGCGTACCGTATCCATGCCCAAGGGCCCCCGTTTTCCAGCCACGCTCTTGCACGCCGTTTGGTAAACGCCCGGTAAAGACGCAAACCGCTTGTCAGCCCGCAAATCCCTTGGTATTCGCCGCGACCTCGACCGGATACGTCCGTCGTCGGGCCGCTTTAGCTCAGCTGGTAGAGCATCGCATTCGTAATGCGGGGGTCACAGGTTCGAGTCCTGTAAGCGGCACCATCGACAACATGTTGAAAAACCTCACATTTTTCGATCTCCCGTCGACTTTTCGGCAATGCCGGTTCCGGTAGCGTTCCGGTGCGTCGAGCCCGGAGCAAGCTTCTCGATCTTGGCGATGATGCCGTTCAGGGCGCGCACGACGGTCGGGAATTCGCCGATCGCGTAGACTTCGGTTTGGCTTCCGGCGCGGTGGCCCATGAAGCCTTCAAGATCCCACTTCTCCGCGCCGGTGTTACGGACGAGCGTCGCGAGGCTGTGGCGCAGCAGGTATGGACGCCATTCGCGACCGGCGGGCATGTCGAGGTTCGTGAGCATCGTATCCCACGCGCGATCAACATCCTGAATGGCGCGGCCGTGATAGTTCACGAGCCAGCCCCGACCGGCGCGATCGGTTACCTTCAGCGCCATGTACGTCTCATATTCTTCGCGCAGCCAGCGATCGAGCAGCGGCAGCACCGGCAGAACGGCGCGGTGCTTCTTGTTCTGAGTGCGACCTTGAGGATTGAGATCGATCGTCGGCGCACCCGGCCACCACTGCTCGCGATCCGGCGCGACGTTGATGTCGACGACGGCACCGGGCCGCGCGATCGTGCAGACCGAAGCGACGAGGAACGCGTGGAGCGAACCGCGCTGACGATCCGGCTCGGCCGCATAGGCGAACATCTTCGCCAGTTCCTCGACACCGATTCGCGTGCGGCGCTGGCGTTGCACCTGGCGGGCCGGGAGCGGTTTGTAGATCGGCCGCTTATCGGAGCGCGCCGGCTCCGCGTTCGCGGCATGATTCAAGACGGCGATCAGCTGCGCGATCGACGCCTCGGTCGCGGCCGGCGAGCGCGGCCGCGACACGGTCACTTCGCCCTTGCCGTTGCGCCACTCAACCGGCTGTAAGCGGGACCAGGCGCGGAAGGCGTTGACGAAGACCGTGCCGCACGCAGTGGCGCAGCTCGTGGAGTGACCGAAGCGGCCTTCCGCACCAAGAGCTTGCTCCGCATCAAGGAACGCGACTGCATGTGCCAGCCGGCCCGAGATCGTATCGGCCGAGGCGCGCGTGTTGCCCCACTCGATTTTATAGTCGGCGATGGCGTCGGTCAGCAGATACGCCTGCGCTTGCGCAAGCGGCTGTCCGCATGCGTGGCAGAAAGCCGGTGCTTCGTCCTTGTCGGCGAGGTAGACCTTGTCGAGCGCCAGGATGCCCGCCGCTACGTCGCTTGTAGACGTCGACGTGCTGCGCTCGCGTCGCGTTCCGCTATCGTACCACCAGATGTAGAGATTGGGGGTCCGAAGGGTTCCGTCCGACCGTTCGTCATGGGCGAGCCAATATTTCCCTCTTTGGTAAAGCGGCGGAGCGCGTCGCGGCATTGTGTCTGTTCTTTCAAGTAGTCGGCTACGGCGCGATTGATGATGTCGAAGAGCCCAAGACTTCCGAGTAGGTCGAGGTCGGGTGACTCGATCCGGACGCCTTTCCCGACGTCGGCCGCTCGCATCAGTTTGCGCGAGAGTTTGATGAGTGACGGAGCGTTCACTGGATGGTCTTGGGCAAGATCGCCTGCACGAGCTTCCTTGCCGCCGCTGCGAGCATGTGAGGTGACGCATCGAGCCCGTTGCCCTGGCGCTCATAGGCGAAGCGCTCGACGTGGTCGCAGTGAGCGAGAACGATGCTCGCCTGTCCCAACGGTGCGGCGGTCACGGTATCGGCCGCGGCGGGTGCGATCACGGCCCTCAACTTTTGCGCGTGCGCGAGAAACCGCTCGGCTCGCTCTTCGAGGCCGCGGGCCGCTGCGACTACGTCTGCATCGGATACGCCGCGCCCGGCGTCGATCTTGTAGTTGAGGGCGCGAACCGTGATGCAGAGTTCGTCAGCAAGCCGGCCCTTGCCGAGAAGCTGGGCTGCGGTGTCCAACCCCATGATCCTGACCATTTCGACCGGCATGCCGCGCTGTTCCCGCTTTTGGGAACAGTTCGTGTCTTGTGACGATGGGTGAGACTGGCGAGCTTCGAGGGGAGCGGCGCTGATCATCATAGGGTTCCTGTCAGTGAGAGACAATCCGGCACGGCCGCCAGCCGCCGGTCCTGTAGAGAGCGTCTCAACAAGACCTGGGCGCTTGTCAGAACATGGGCGGGGGGCGGCGTCGGACAGGGAGCAGATCCTTCGCGAGGCAGAGGACGGCTTGCCCGTCGTCGAAGCGGATCGACGCGTGGTCTCGGCGAACGGCGAGGACGTCGCACTGTTTGCCGGTTCGGCCGAGCCCTCGGTAAAGAGCACGATCACCGCCACAGACTGTGACGTCGCCCACGTCACGAGCGAGCCGCTTTGGCGAACGGCGTCGCAGGCAAGGGTTTGAATGCAGGCTCGACGTTGCCGAGTGCCAGCCGGCAGATTCGGCTCCACTGCGGCGCTAGGGACGCACGCATCACGCCGATCGCCGTCGCGCCTGCGCCGCCGAATACGGTCAGCGCCAAGCCTGTGAGGACATCGTGCAGCATCAGCCGCGCCGATCCGAAACGCGAGCCGCGAGCATGACTATCGCGATCGGAACCCAGATCACCGCGGAAGCGACCAGGAAGACGATCTTGACGGCGCGGCGCTGACGCATGCGGCGTTCGGCGTTCGGACGCCGGGTTGCGACGGCGCCGATCACTGATGCACCGGAACGGCAGGCTCGCCAACGCAGCGGGTGCAGGTCGCCAGGCCATGCCAGCTGCAGGTGTGCGTGCCGTCGCCCGCGACGCAGGGATCCCATTCGCTACAACCGCATCCGCGACAGATCCGGGGATGCTGATCGGCAGGCGCGTCACGCAGTTGCATGTAGACGTCGGCGTCGATCGGGAAGGCATCGGCAAACGCGTTGATCGTCTCGCGATAGCGCGCCTTCGTGCCCTCGGTTTCCAGCAGGCAGACCAGTGCCTTGGCCTCGGCCTGGTTTTTCGCGGAGATCCGGCGAGCGACGGTATCGATCGACAGGCCAGCGGCCTTGCGGCGAAGCTTCAGATAGCCGGCAGGACTCAGCGTGGAGAGCAGCGACGGTGCCGAGCGGCATCGTTCAGTGGGCAACGCGAAATGGATCATTGAACAATCCTTTAAGACAAGGGAGCGGCGTTTCCGGAAGCGGGGGCTTTCGGTTCGGGTCGGTCTTGGTCGTGACGGGTGCGGCCGAGGCCGCGGGGATCAGGTGGGCATGGTCGCAGCGATCGCGGCGGCTAAGCCGTGATCGTCGTTGGCCGGGTTGGGATGATCGTCATTGGCCGGGCGCTTCAACCACGCCCCGAAAGGGAGGCGGACGCCCTCCCGGGCCATGTCGCTGGGGCGGATCGTGCGGATGACGCTGAGCTGCGCCACGAACGTATGCCCGCAGTCGTCGTTGGTGCAGCTGAGCCGCAGCTCGCGCACCATCGGCGTGATCTCGGTGCTGTCGCGTACGATAGCCTTCGCTTCGCAATGCGGGCAGGCGATTGCGGGCAGTCTGGTAAGTGTTCTCTTGGTCGTCATTGTAAGCCCCCGGTTTCCCGTGCGACCGGCAACACGCCGGCCGTATGGAAAGGCACCAAGCGTCGCGCCAGCCGGTTGGCGGCAGCGAGCAACTGGCCGACCTCGGCGGACGCACGAAGCGTCGACAGCGGCGAGGCGTTGGATTGGGTAATTTCGATCGATGCGGCGAGCGCATCGCCGCTCTCGCGAGCGACCTCAGCGATGGCCTCCGCCAAGGCGCGACGGCAGGCGTCCTGACCCGTCATCACTTCCTTGAACTGGAACACGTACGCGTCGCGGAATGGGGCACCTTCGCCACCAGCCTTTTGAAACGCGACGTCGAACGCGAGAGCGGTAGCAATTGGCGGGGTGGCGGAGCAGCTATCTTGCCCCCAGTATTGTACATTGCGGACGGTCTTCCCCGCGATCGCGGCGCAAGCGGGCCAATCGATAAGATCCGCAACCTGCTTCATAGCTGCAGCGAAACCATGAGGGACACGAACCTCCGTCATGCCCCAGCCCGCTTCAAAATGGTGGCCCGATCGAAATCGACGGTCGGGCTACCAGAGCCTACGGATCCGGATGCATCGTCAACAGGGAGAGAGATCGACGATAGATCCGCAGGATAGATGTCAGGGCGCAGCAAATGCTTCGAAACACCGGTTTCGCGCTCGACGGTAAGGCAATGCTCTGCCGGTAACCGCTTGCTGCTCTGCAACCACTTCCAGACGGCCGGTTGCGATACCCCGCACATGCGGCCCAGCTCCGCCTGTGAACCGGCAATATCGGCCGCTTTCTTCAAGGCTTCGTATGGAGTGGTCGGTTGCGTCATAACTGGCGTTATAACTGCAGTGATACAGGAGTCAATTCCCGTATTTTGCTCGCGGATAATAACTCAAGCTATACTTTCATCGCGTGACACTCGGGGAACGGATCAGCGCGCGACTTGAATCGCTCGGGATGACTCAGTCCGAGCTTGCTCGCCAAGCAGGCCTTACGCAGCCCGCCATCCATGCCTTAATCAATCGGAATAAGACGGGTTCGAAAAGTCTCCCGGCGATCGCCCGCGGCCTTCAAACGTCCACGGCCTATCTGCAAGGCGAGACCGATGATCCCAGCGAAGGCGCTGTTCCACCCCCCACCGGCAAAGACATTGCCGAGCATCTCGACCTGGTCGAGATCGCGATGGTCGACATGGCCTACGGCATGGGCGCGACGTTCGCCGACGATCGGATCGGCGTCGACCTCATTCATTTCCCGAAGATCTGGGTCGATCAGCTCACGCACAGCGCGCCCGCCAGCCTCGCCTGGGCGCGGGGCAAGGGCGACTCGATGGCGCCGACGATCAGCGACGGAGACATGGTGCTGATCGACCGATCGGAACGCCGGGTCGAAGACCAGGATCTGATCTGGGCCTTCACGATCGGCGACATGGCGATGATCAAGCGCCTGCGCATCCGCGGCGACAAGGTGACGATCCTCTCCGACAACAGTGAGGTGCCGCCCGACACGGCCCACCCCGACGAAATCAATATAATCGGTCGCATCACTCGCGTGGTTAAGCCGGTTTGACGGGGCGAGACGTCGATCATTTCCGATCGATTTCCGGGACGCATTTGCAGGACCAATGCTATCAGCATCGCAATGAGCGGGATTGCACAATGACGCAGAGTTACAGCGAGTTGCTCAACAACTCGATCGGGCTACCCGATATCGAATTGACCACAGCTCGGGCGGGCACGACCGACCCGCGGGGAGTGGGGGCGTTGGAGAGCAGTGCGGTGCGACGCAAATGATGCCCAGTTTAGTCGCTAGAAGCTGGCAGATTCTCACCGAGATCGACTGGAAAACCGCCGCGATCAGCGCTGTTACTGGAATGGCTATCTTGGGAATGCGGCTTGTTATGCGCGAGCCGATTAAAGCCGCTACCAACAATGCGCGAACTATACGCCTGATCTGGTTCCTGTCACCACAGAAGCCATTCGGTGGCAAATGGGAGGTTTCCTGGAAGGTGAGCAGTACTCGGTACCGCCCGAATAACGTCGACACTGTTCAGATCCGGCGACTCTTTTCGAACGTGACATTCACGACGTGCACAACCCTGGTCGACGGTAGCCGCCAAAAATGTACGTTCTTGGGCAAGCTCAAGAACCTTACGGTAACAGGCCGATGGTACAATCCGGACGGCGATGATCGGGGATATGATGGTGTTTTTCAATTGCGTCTGCACGCGGGGCTCGGCGATGGCATCGGGGCTTGGGCAGGTTGGACAAACGACGGCCGTGTAGAGACAGACGATATGTCTATACGCAAGGTCGGATGACCGACCTCTATCGCCTAATAAAGTTCCGGGGAGAATAGCGTGGCAAAGCTAAAGAAGGGTGCGAACGGCAACCCGACGAAGAGCTTTTTCGTGCGTATGATCACGCGCGATATCACACTTGAAGACTGCATTCTCGACCTCATCGACAACAGCATCGATGGCGCTTGGAAGGCAGAAGGAGGCCGTCCAGCGAGCTTGGACGAAGAGGCCGATCTTTCCGCCTACAAAATAGATCTGGTCGTTAAGCCGAACGAATTTTCGGTGACAGACAATTGTGGTGGCATTCCACTGTCGGAAGCGCAGGAATATGCCTTCACGTTTGGTCGGCGTGATGTCGACGAGGGTGATGATTTCAGCATTGGCGTTTATGGAATCGGCATGAAACGCGCGGTGTTCAAGATGGGTCGCGACATTGCCATCACCAGTACCTATTTCGACGAAGACCAAGATGCATTGGATGCGTATCGCGTTCCTATCGATGTCACCGAATGGCTAAAACCCCAGAACGAGGCAGATTGGGATTTCCCGATTTACGAGGCTAAGGCAGGCGCGGTCGCTGGGGTTCACCTTGTAGTTAAAAATCTCACCTCAGAAACTTCTGCGGAGTTTGGAAGCCCCAACTTTTTACGCGAACTTAAGAAGATTCTTGGGCGAGACTACACGCTTCACTTGCATTACGGACTCAAAATCACGCTCAATGGCGCTGCCGTTACAGGCGCCTCTTTGTTACTTCGTAGTGGCGGAGACTATCAGCCGATCCGAACGAAACGCTCAATCGATGTAGGCGATGGTAAAGTCCAGATAGAGATCATCGCGGGAATGGGCGCACCGCCCCCGGAAACAAATGCCGCGGACGAGGCGAACGGCGACGAACGCTGGGGATGGTATGTCATATGCAACGGCCGCGTTGTACTCGCAGGCGATAAAACTGCCGCCGCCGGTTGGGGCACGGAAGGTTGGCCGCAATGGCATGGTCAGTACAACGGCTTCATCGGGATCGTGCTGTTTAGTTCGGCCGATGCCGAATTGCTCCCGCTCACGACCACCAAACGAAGTATCGATACTACCTCAACTGTTTTTCGATCGGCGCGGCCGAATATGCGCGACATAGCAAAGCAGTGGACTCAATATACCAATGTTCGTAAACCAGTCGTTGTAGAAGCTAAAAAGCTGGAAGACGCGACTATTGCTATTCCATTCTACCAAATACCTATGCGTGCCAAGATGAGCATGGCCCAAATGGCAGACATACCTGTCAAGCCAAAGCAGGCCGTTGCAAATATTAGTTATACCGTTTCGGTTGAGAGGTATCAGGCGTTGGCGGCAGCGATGGGCGACGCGTCCATGGCCTATCGCGAGATTGGAACGCGTACTTTCGAATACGCGTACCTTGACTATGTTGGCCGCGACTGATGTCCAGCGATACGAAGGCATCGTTTGACAAAGTCAACTACAGCTTACGCCCTAGTAAGAGCATCGAGCGAGCGCTGGCTTTCGACGGTCTGAAGAGACTGCAGAATGCCATGGATACTTTTGATCAAGTTTACTTGGGGTTTGGATCAGTTTGGTTCAGCGACTTTCAAATTGCGCATAAGAACTTGGGTATCAAGGATATGGTATCGATGGAGTCAAACGATATCGGATTTGCTCGCGCAAAGTTCAACCTTCCGTATCGCACGGTGCGAATAGTCAACAAAAAATCTAACGATGCCCTTCCTGATCTTTACCTTGACGCGTCTATTTGTGACAGGCCTTGGATAGTTTGGCTGGATTACGACTGCGCATTCAACTCGGACATCGTCGATGATATCCGTTCGGTCGTAGAGAACGCTCCCCCCAACAGCATTTTGTTGATAACGTTCGATGCGTCCGATGATCGAAAGAGTTATGCGCTACCGAAAGATCGGAGGGCCATACTGGAACGGCTATTTAGCAAATCGCTACCCGAGTTGACGCGCGACGACGTCGACCAAGGCCTTCCGGAAACTATCGCGCGACTTACGACCGAACTGATGATCTCCGCTGCGGTCGAGTCCGGTCGCCCTGGCGGCTTCATTCCCGCATTCAATATGATCTACCAGGATACGGCGACCATGGTCACGATCGGCGGCGTACTTCCCAAACCAGGCGCGTCATCTTCGGCTCGCGCTGCTATATCCTCTCCCGGTTGGCCAGCCGCGCCCGAAATGCGAATCGTCGCGCCTCATCTTACCGTACGCGAAGCTGCAGTCTTGCAGTCCCAGTTGCCGCGCCCTAAAAAGTTAACCCGGGCTGCGGTAAGGAAGCTAGGATTCGATCTTCAGGAAGATCAGCTATCTTCCTTCGAGCGATATTATCTTCATTATCCATCGTTTGCGCAAGTTTCTTACTGAGGTTTAACTGATTTACCGTTTATTAGCGCTGCTAGCAGCGAGTTTAATTGCACGGGACATTTCGTCTCGCACTCCCAAACCGTAACGACGCGCCAACCCGCGCTTTGCAGTTCAGTGGTAACTCGCGCATCTCGCGCCACGTTCGCATCGAACTTGGCGCTCCAAAATTCGATACGCGATTTTGGCATCGATGCTTTGCTACATTCTGAGTGCCGGTGCCAGAAGCACCCGTGGACGAATAGCGCGACGCGGTGCTTGGCGAACACAAGATCGGGTTTCCCCGGCAGATCCTTTCGATGCAGTCTGAAGCGCAGACCGGAAGCGTGGGCAGCGCGGCGCACCCGCATCTCTGGCGAGGTGTCTTTGCCTCGCACCTGCGACATCAACCACGACCGCCGTTCCGGTGTGAGTCTATCGACCAGCGCTCTTCCTTCGCCGGGCCGCAAGCTTACTCGTTTTCATAGCGGGACTGCGGAATCTGCCAAGAACGACGACCCCCGCTCGGTGCCGCGTAGCCTCGGCTGCCTGAACCAACTCAGGCGTGGGCTCAGGTTCGAACTCCACTTCTCGTGTCGGTTCCGGCAGGTACGCATGTCCGTCCTCACGAAGACGCAGGCCAAGTCGTTCGCGAATGGCTTCGAAGACGACGCGCGCCATGATCGGCGAAACGCTGTTCCCGATCATTCGAAAGCTGTGCCAGATCGTCGGATGAAAGACGTGCGCATCCGGGAAACCTTGCAGCCGTGCGGCCTCCCTAACAGTGATGACGCGGTCGAGCGTCGGATGGATCGGCCGTACAGACTGGAACGATCCCTTTTCCACGCCAGTACCGGCACGCAGCGTAGGGCACTGACCCGCCGGATCGAGACGCGGGTGGCGCCCGATCTTATCGTACTCGCCCGGTTTTACTGCGGCGAAACGCTCGAGGACGGAGGCAGTGTGGGTGGTTGGCAGATGTCCGGTGAAGATGCCGTCCTTAGACCGAAGACGCTTGGCGTAGTCCGACGCCTCGGCTTTCGGATCCAAACGCCAGCGATCGATCGACAACGACTTCTTGAGGGGCTTCACGCCAACGGCCCCGACGATATCGCCGATAGCGTCGGCTACCGTAGCCGGCGCGGCAAGATACGGCGTCATATGATCGAGGGTTAGCGGCGTTCCGCGCTCCTTGCGGATACCGATCACGAACATGCGGTGGCGCTTGGTAGCGGCGCCGAACTTCGACGCATCCCATACAACGGGGCCGAGAAGGTCGTAATCGTCCTCGACGGTCTTCAAAGCCAAGTCGAGCACGGGCCTGGCCCCCGGATACGCTAGGCCGCGCACGTTCTCCATGACGAAAAACGCGGGTTTGAGTTCTGCGACGATCCGGAAAAAATGCCCGAGCAGTTCACGGCGCGGATCGTTCGGGTTCCGCTTGCCGATCTCGCTAAAGCCCTGACAGGGTGGCCCGCCGAACACGCCGAACACCTTGCCGCCGGCGTGGAGCTCGATTTCCCTGCCTGTCAGCTTTCCGACGTCCCGCTTTCGGAGCTTGGTATCCGGAAAGTTAGTGCGGTACGACGACGTGAGGATGGGGTCGATATCGTATGCGACGGCGACCTCGAATCCCGCAGCATGCGCGCCGCGGGAGAATCCTCCGCTGCCGCAAAACAGTTCGATAAGTTTCATTTACGTCACGACCCCGACACGTGGCGACCGCCATCATAGCGCGCGTTTACCGTTCTGACGATCGTCAATCGGATTATATTTGGACATAAATTGGGCCGCCTAAGAAATCGTGTCTAGCCAGCGGCTTCCAGCTTAAGCTTGGTCGTATAGCCTCGGTCGCCAAGGCTGTGCGATACCTCGCCGACGATCCACGCGACCGCGTCGATTTCGGGTTTGTAGCCGAGGACCATCATCTTCTGTTCGGGCGAAATGTCCGGTCGGCCGAGCGCGAGGCTCAGATCCAGTGAGACCGGTTCGCGCTGTGCGCGGCTGTGCGCCGCATTCGCAGCGGCGCTGGCATCGGCCTCGGTGCCGTAGACCTGCGATAGCTTCTTGGCGCCGTCGACCTTGCCTGCGGTGATGGTTTCGCGCTTGCCACCCTTGCGATCGTGCCAGGTGGCGGACACGCCGGGGACGTCGTCGCGCTTTTGGCGGCTGAAGTTGTGCGTGTCGCCGTCGTGCCGGTTGATCGTCAATGCCGGCAGCGCGCGCCCGGCCGGGGTCGTCGCTTTCCCGATCGGGGAAAGGATCAGCCGCCCGCGCTTGATCGTGGCAACGGCATCGTGTTCGCGCCCTAGGCGGCGCAGGAAGGCGAGATCGCTCTCCCGGCTCTGTGCCTTGCTCTTGACTACAAACGACGCCAGCGCGGGCGCGCAGCTCGGTTTCAGCCCGTGATGCTTCGCTACCTCCTCAACGATCGCGCCGAGCGTCGTGCTATGCCAGCTCTTCTCGCGCCTCGTCTTCAGGTCGCTGGTGAAGTCGACCGACCGCGCGCGAATCGTGACGACATCGGGCGGGCCGGAATGCGCGACCTCGTCCACCTTGAAGCTGCCCTTGTCGACCAGGCCGATCTTGACGTCGCTGCCCTGTTTCCAGCCAAGGTGCACGGTCAACACCGCGCCGGTCTTGGGCAGCGCCAAGCGCCCGTCCGCGTCGGACAGAACGATATCGAGCTGGTCGGCCGCTTCGCCGCGTTTTTCGGAGATCGACAGGGAGATCAGCCGCTTGCGGATCCTGCCGTCGACTGCAGCGACGTCCTGCTGCAGCGTGCCGGTCAGATCCTTGCCGTCGAGCGTGACGCGGACGTCGGGAATGTTGGCGATCATGACGCGTTCGCCTGGTCGTCCACGCGGAGAAGGTCGATGCTGAATTCGATTTTGCGCGGTCGACCGTCTGGGCCGAGTTCCTTCAGCCCCTCGTCGATCCCTTCGATCACGAACGCGCCGTAGACCTGCCCCGCGCCGTCGACGACCGACCAGGCGGTGCCGGTATTGGCCATGTCGCGCAGCTCGTCGAGCGACGCGCGACCGTCGCTCAACTCGGCATGCGCAACGCCGCGCAGAGAGATCGTCTCAGTTCCGACGCCGACGAACTGTGTCGCATCCCGCGCGCCGATCCGCGGCGAGGTCGCGTGGATCCACGACGATCGCCTCTGCAGCTCGTCATGGACGATCGTGGGGATCGAGAAGGCGAACATTCCAATAGCCAAAAGCATTCCCGTCACTCCCAGTCCGGTTTGTCGGCGAAGGCGGAACGGCCGTTCGCTGCCTGCTCACGCTGGTGTTCGGCGAGCGCGTCCCGAACGGCCTTCGCGATGTCTTCGGCGCTCTGCCCGGGTGCGCCGTAGACTTTGATGGTGATCGGGGCCGGGGCGGCGAGCGGTGCGCTCGCACGCAAGCCGTTCGACGGCCCGCCCGCCGGCACGCCCGTCGCCATGGCCGGCACGGCGGTGCCGACTGCGATAGCCGCGGTCATGCGGCGCGACAGGCTATCGAGACGCCGCACCGGTTCGCCGGCACCGCCGTCAATGCCGTTCGACAGCCCCTCCATCATGAACCCGCCAAAGCCTGCGAACACGCGCGAGGGCGAATGAATGCCGAGCTTCTCTTTGAACCAGGTCGCGGCCGACGATGCAGCGCCGGTGATCGACGCCTTCAGCTGCCCCAGCATGCCGGTGATACCGCCGATCATACCGGCGATGATATTGCGCCCGAACTCGCCGAAGCGCGCCGGAAGTGCCGAAAACCACCCGAGCGCGCTGCCGACGATCGCCTTCAGCCCCGCCCAGATTCCGGCAAACCAGCCGGTGATCGCGCCCCAGTTCGAGTAGATCGCGTAGACGCCGATCGCGAGCGCAGCGATGCCAAGAACGATCGCCGCGGCAATGCCAATGATCGGCAGCAACGCCATCTCGGTATAGGTTGCAGCCGCGGCGAACAGGTACATCGGCCCGACGATACCGGCGAGCGCGATGGCGCCGATCCCCAACACGATGAACAGCGCCGACAGGCCGCCTGCGAACAGCACGATCCCGCGGGTCAGCGCCGGGTGCTGCTGCGACCAGGTGGCAAGCCGGTCGGCGAACGCACCGGCGCGCTCGAGGACGACATTGACGGTCGGCAGCAGCGTGTTGCCGAGCGAGATCGCCAGCGCCGCGGCGTTCACCTTCAGCGCCTTGGTCTGCTCGGCCGAGTCCTTCATGCGCTCGGCGAAGTCGGTGTCGGTAGTACCGTTCGCCGCCTGCGCCTTCGCACGGATATCGCGGTATTCTTTCAGGTTCTGAATAATCGGGCGCTGGCCCTGCTGCACCTGGCTGTCCTCGAACAGGAAGCCGAGCTTGCCGAGATCTCCCTTGGTCGCCTTCTTCGTCAGCTCGGCAATCGCCTCGAGCGGGGTCTTGCCCTCGGCATATGCCTTTTTCAGCGCCTTCGGCAAATCGATGCCGAATTTCGAGAACGCCTTGATCGTCGCGGGGGACGATATTTTCTGAATGATGTTCGACACGTTCGTCGCGGCCGACGCCGAATCGCCGGCACCCTTGCGCGCGATCTGCAACGCAGCCGCCAGATCCGCGACAGCGCGCGTGCCGGTCTGCCCGAGCGCCTGATAGCCGGCGGTAAGCGACGGGAACGCGCCCGCCATATCCTTGATCTCGAACGCGCCTGCCTTGCCCGCCTCGGCCATGATATCGATGACCTTGCCGGTCTGCGAGATCGGCACCTTCAGATTGTCGTTCGCCGCAAACGCTGCGGCCGACAGATCGTCGATCTCCGCCTTGTACGCGGTCGCCGCGCGCCCGATCGGCTTCATCATCTGCGTGGCCTTGGTCGGATCCAGACCGAAGCCCGACAGCGTGTCGACGCCCTTCTGCAGATCCTCCGGCATCTGGTTCGCCGCGCGCGCCGCGATCAACAGGCTCGCGCCCATCTTGTCCGCCTGGACGCGCGTCAGGTCCGCCTTCTGCGCGATGTCGGTCATCCCCGACTGGAACGCCTGCGCCTGCTCGATTCCGCCGAGGATCGGCCGCGCCATGACCATGCCGGTGGCGAGCGACGCCGCACCGCCTGCCGCCATGCCGGTGGCGAGCCCCTGGCCGCGGGTGAAGCGGTCGCGGGCGGCGCCGAACCGGCGCTGGCGATTGCTGGTCTCTTCGAGCTGGCGCGACTGCTCCTGCAGCTCGCGGTTCGTCTGCATCGCGTCGGTGCGCAGGCGGCGTTCATGGCCCGCCAGATCGTTGACGTCGACGCCGGCCGTATGCAGGCGCAGGGACAGCTCCTGCAGGGCGCGACCGTCCAGATCGTGCTGGCGGGTGAGCTGCTGCTCCTCGCGTTTCGCCCGTTCGAATTCGCGCGTCATCGCGCGGGTAGGCGTAGCGGTCTGCTCGATCTCCTGAGCGAGGCGGCCGACCTTCGTCTGCGCCGACTGCATCGCCTGCTCGGTCGTGCGCAGCCCCGCCTTCAATTCGCGGAAGCCTCCGACGTCGGCCTGCGCGCGCTCGATCTCTTTCAGCTTGTCGCGGGTGAGCTTCAGCGCCTGCGCGGTGCGCGAGGATCCGTTGGCGATATCGCGAAGGGGGCGGGTAACCTTGTCACCCGCCTCCAGCAGCATACGGATACGAAGATTGCGATCGGCCATGCGTCAGCTTTCGGGATTGTGGCGCTTGGCCGCTTTGGTCCTCCAGCCCATGAGTTCGCCGAGCGGCATCGCGCTCATGACCTCGGGGGACCAGTGAAAGACGAGGGCGATATCCGCCATCGCCTCGCCTACGTCGTTGGGGAGGCCGCATCCTTCGCGGACTTCGGCAGCAAAAAATCCATGACCTCGCCACCGAGCTGCATGAAGTCGGCCGGGTCGAGCTGGCCGATGTCGTGCTTGGTGAGCTGCGGCGTGGTGATGCGCGGCAGCAGTGTTTCGAGCGCGGTGTAGTCGAGCTGCGACAGCGCCATCATGGTGGTGCCGCGAAGCTCGCCCGAGGCAGGCTTGCGGACCTGGACGGATTCGATAGTCGCGTTGCCGACCTTCAGAGGAAAATCGAACGTGACGATACGCAGGCTGGTCGAGCTGCTGAGGATGGCGGTCTCGGTCATGGCATGGGTCTTTCGTGGATCAGGGCCGCGGTTCGGCCGGGGAGGTTTTGGCGTATGGGGCGTCGGCGGGACGCCCCAGCGCGTTAGGAGTTGAGGGCGTTGCGGATCGCGGCTCGGCGATCGACACCGCCGACGATCAGCACGCCGTTCAACGGATCGGCTTCGATCAGCGTCTCGCCGTTCCAGGTGAGCTTGTAGTAGGAGAGCGCGGTCTTCACCTTGAACTCGCCACCCTCGCCGGGCTTGATCTCGCCCATGTCGATCTCTTCGTGACGGCCCCGAATCACGACCTCAATCCGATCGACATCCCCGGTATCGTCCTGCTGCCAGGCGCCGGCGAAGCGGAGCTGCACGCCCGCAATGTCAGTTTCACCGTACTGGCTGAGAACGTCCTTCATTGGTCCGCCAAGCGACCATTCCATCTCCATGGCGTCGCCGCCCATGTCGATCTTTACGGCCGAGTCCATGCCGCCTCCGCGCCAGTCCTCGAGCTTACGGGTCAGCTTGGGCAGAGTGACGCTTGCCCACTCGCCAAGGTATCGGTTGCCGTTGTTGAACAACTGGCCGTCTTTGAATTTGCGGGGCAGGCCCATCGCGTTTCTCCGTTACGAAAAGAGGGTGAGGTCAGGCGGTCGCCGCGAGCTGCGCGAAGTCGGCCAGATATTCGTCGGTGATCTGCTGCTCGAGCCCGAGGCATTCGAGCGGATAGACCGGCGTGTAGCGGTAGCTGATCGCGAGCTTGCCCATCTTGAGCTGCGCGGTCGGGTTCTTCGCCGCGTCGAACCACGCCTCCGCGCCGAGGATGTACCCGCCCGCCTTCAGCTTGCGGAATGCGGCGTTGATCTGCTCGACGATGTCGCGCGCTAGGCTCGGCAACAGCGGCTTGTCGATCGCCCACAGCACGCCCGCCACGATCGAATCGGCGAGGACCTGCGCGGTGCGCGTCGCGCTTTCGAACGTGAAGGCATCGTCGGCAGGTGCGCAGGTATGGTTGCCCCAGAAGCGCAGCTCGCCGTTGATGCGGACGATCGTGGTAATCTGCGCGGCGTTGATGATGTTCGCGTCGGCGTCGGCGTCCTGCAGATCGAACTGGACGTCCTTCGTCAGGCCGTCGACGCCGACAACGGGCACGTTCGACAGCGTCTTGTGGAAGCCCTGGTCCTGATCGATCGCGGCGCGCAGGCCGAGCGCGCGTGCGACGGCGAAGCTCGGCACGTCGGCACCGTTCGCGCCGAGCGGCGCGGTGAAGTCCGGCCAGATCAGCATCAGCTCGCGCTGGGTGAAGTTCCCGCGGTACGCGACGATGGCCGTGCGATCGGCACCGACCGCGCCGGCATAGGCCATGCCGCGCAGCCGCTTGGCGACGGTCGCCAGCCCGATCGCGACCGCCTTCGTGTCGAGACCGGGTGCGCCGATGATGCGCGGGCGATATCGAACCTGCGCTTCGGCCGCGAGCAGCGCCTGCATGCCGGTCTTGATGCCGGCGACGTCGGCGCCGATGACTGCTGCGTCCGTGGCCGCGGCGTCGGCGCCGGGTGCGACGCGGACGATCACGACCGGGCAGCGCACCTGATCGGCGATGGCGAGCAGCGCGCCCTTCATCGTGCCGGTTGCTCCAGCCGCGGCGATGGCGTCGGCGATCGTCATGGCCGAGGTCGGTGCGCCGACGAGAACGGGCGTGTTGAGCGGGAAGACATCGGCCGAGGCGGCGGGTGCGGTCACGACCAGGCCGATGACGGCGGTACCGATCGTCGTGATCGTGCGCGAGACACTGGCGGTCTCCTTTACGCTGATCCCATGGATAAACGTCATGCGTAGTCCTTTCAGGCGGTGAGCGCGGAGGCCGCGCGGACGGGAATGGTGAGGTCGAGCGTTGCGATCGGGGCGGCGACGTCGACGCGCCTGCTGACGATCCGGAGGGCAAAAGAGCCGGGTTCGGCACCGCTACCGAGGCCGATGCGCGAGACGCGCACGCGCCGCTCCTGCCGCATGATGGCGAGGGCGGTTGCCGCGAAGATGCGGATCCGGCCCAGCTCGTTCATCGGCTGATCGAACAGCTCGGGCAGTTCGCTGCCGTATTCGCGTCGACCGATGCGCGTGCCGAGCGGCGTGCCAAGGATATCGGCGATCGACTGGCGGATGTGATCGGCACCGGCGAGCATTGCGCCGGTGTTGCCGTCCATGCCGTTCATCGCGGCGGCCCCGAGAATGCCGCGCCCGCCTGGACGCCGGTATGCGTATGGTCCTTGAGGCTCTTGCCCGCGCCGATCACGTCGCCGTCGGCTTTGACGTAGCCGGTGACGTGCAGGTTGCCGCGTAGATAGATGTCGTCGGCGCGGACCTCGACGTAGGATCCTGCCGGCAGGTCGGCGATCAGATAGTGACCGTCCGGATCGTACAGGATCCGCGCGCCGTCTTCGAACTCGATCAAGGTGGATCCGTCGTTTGCCGGGTGCGGGTTGGCGTCGGAGCTGAGACTGCCGATAACGAACCCGCGCGCCGTGTCGGCTTCGGGGCAAAGCACGGCGACCTGTTCGCCGACCGAAGGCGGCGACCATATCTTCGTCTTGCCGACGCGGGCGGCAAGCCAAGGGATATCGCCTGTGGTCAGATCGTTGGCGAACTCGACGCGGCACGTTGCGGACGCGAGATCGACGGACACGACGGTGCCTTCGCGCGCAAGGTCGCCAATGAGGCGTTGAACGTCGGCAGGGTCGGACATGCGCGCACCATGGCAATGCGGATTCGCAAACGTCGCGTGCCGGGTCTTGTAGAGAGGCTCTCTACAAGACCCGGCTGTTCGTCAGCCCAGCAGCGCGCCGAGCAGGAACAGCGTCATCTGTCCCTCGCGCAGGCCGAAGCGGTTGCCGGCCGGTAGCGCCACGCGCTCGCCGGTCTTGACGTAGTCCATGCCCTTACCGCGCTCTGGCGGGCCGCAGCGCTCGGTCATCACGTCCTCCATCACGTCGTCCCACTGGTCGTAGCAAAGGAACGCGTAGGGGGCGCTGCCCGGCCGACCGTCCGCATCGAGCGGATCCACGAGGCCATGTTCGGCCATGATCGCCCAGACCCGCTGCGCGCGCGCGCCATAATGGTAGCGGGCGTCCGCGCCGCCCTTGCCGGCGATGGCGTCGTTCCACTGGTAGAAGCCCAGCTCGGCGACGATCGCCCTGGCGGCGAGGCGTTCGGCGCGAGTCATAGCACCGCGCCACGTCTTCTCGCGTTCGTCCGACGTGTTGATTATGCCGGTGCCGGCATACAGGACCGAGGCGCGCAACGCGGGAGTTCCGAGGCTGTAGACGTTATCGACCGCGGCTGCGAAATGCCCCGCCGCCTGGACGGTCCAGCGGTTGGTCGCCCCGGTGCAAAGATGGAAATCTCCGGCGAACACGTTGCCGACCTGAAAGATCGACTCATGCCCGCGGATGAACTGCATGCCGGATCCGATGCCGCCCTGCTCGATATAGTTGTCGCCGTTGCTGGACGTCAGCAGCAGTGCCCGTCCCGACGCGACGATATTCACCTGGCCGGGCATCGCAAGCGTCACTCCCGTGGCAAGCGCATCACCCACATAGACCATCCCGGTGGCGTCGCGCGTCAGCAGGTCGGGAACCGGGATATAGCGTTCGGTGGCGGGCTCTTCGTTGCGCCGGGCCACGACATATGAAGCCGGATAGTCGGCCTTATCGAGCGGGAGTGCCCCCGCGCCCCCGGCCAGCGCTGGCGACAGCGCAGGCAGGTCGTGGAAGCGGACCCCGAAGTCGCTCGCGACCTTCGCATATTCGGGAGTTTCGATGTTGAGAGCAGTCACCGATCCGGCCTTGCCGTACCAGTCGATCGTGCCCGTGCCGTCCGCGTACAGCGCGAAGACGTACGGCCCGCTGGCGCGCGTGGCGATCACAACCGCTCCGCCCTGGATGGTGATCTTCGCCTCAATCCCTGCGAAGATACCGACGCCACCGAACTCCCCGCCGTCGATCGTGACGTTGGCATAGGTGGCGAGGACCGCCTGCGGCGACGCACCGTTGTCGAAGAAATGGTCCGGCATCGCTTTCGTGCGGATGATGCGGTAATCGAGGATCTTCCTGCCGACGTTTTTCGGATTGCCTACGCCCTGCGGATCGGGGTTGATGGCGGTGATCGCGAACTGCCCGCCGCTGGTCTGGAAATCGCAGTCGATATTGATGATCGTGCCGCTGTCGACGCCGTCCGCGATAGCGTCGAGTACCGCAGGCGCGGATCCACGAAACCCGCACCGGATGCGACGGATCTGCTTTACACCGGAATAGGTGTGGAAGCCGCACTCCATGTAGACCGATGGCCCGCCGTCGATCGGATCCTTGTAGCCCCAACAGTCGATATTGTCCTGCGTCAGGCCGAGCCCGGTTTCCTCGAAACAGGTGTCGCCGTTATAGGCACGGCAGTCTTCGCGGATGATCGCTTGCGGCGTTGGTCCCGCGTTCCCCTCGGAGCCCGCGCAGGTATAATGCGAGTATCCCCAGCTGTTGTAGACGTCGACGCGCAAGACGCGGACGTAGCGGCTGTTGCGGCGGACGATCAGGCCCGAGCAGCGGTTTAGGAGCTGCTGTCTATTGTCGGCCGGCAGGCCCGCATAGCCCGAGCGCTGGCAGTTGACGAAGAAGTCGGAGAACGACCCGCTATCGTCGTCCTCGCTGTAGATGCCGAACGTCGGTCGGACCTGGTTGCCGACCAGGGGGATGCGGTGGAAACCGCACGTCGCCCGGTTGAGGCCCCACAGATGCTTCCCGCTCGGCTTGCGGATATCCTTGCCGAACCAGTGCTGCCGCGTGACGAACAGCGTGGTGATCATCGGCGCATTCAGCGCCGCCTGAATCGCCGGCTGGTCGTCCGTGCCGATCGCGACGTTCTGCGCGATGGTCGTGACGGTGAGCGCGGCACTACCGAGTGCGCCGATCATCGGCGTGGTGACGTTCTGCTCTTGGGAGAGCTGCCATCTGGATGCGTCGGCCGCCTGAAACCACCAGACGTTCTGCCCTGCCGCCGGGAGCGCACCCATAGTGGCGGTCCAGCGGTCGTACAGCGCGCCGCCCCCGTCGCCGTCGGTGTTCCAGCCGGTGGTGCGGATGCGGACGATGCCCGCTGAGAAGGACATGCCCCGCGCGGCAACGTTGGTGCCGACCTGGCTGGCATCGCCACCGGGATCGCCTCGGTCGCCCTTGTACCAGTCGACGAGGAACGGGACCATCAGCCGCGCCAGCGCCGCGAAACCGATCTTCGCAGCGCGACCGCCTTTAACGACCGGAACCGTCTCGGTGCCATCGGCTACCGTCATCACAGGAAGGGCGGAAATCTTCGCCATCGTTCAAACCTCGATTGGGAAATTGGGAAACACGGGGCGGATCAGTGACCGCGCGCGAACCAGCGAAAGCCGCCGGCCGCGTCGGCGGTCGGGCTCTTGTGATTCTGTGCGTAGAGCTGCGCACTGGCGGCACCGAGCGACACTTCCTGCACGGTCGATTGACCGTCGTTCGACTGGCCGCTGTTGATGATCGTCGCGAAGATCCCGTCGCAGACGGTTGGGAACGGCCAGGGGAAATTCAGCGTGAACGCGGCCTCGCTGACCGGTAGCGCGGACACGCCCGTCATCTCGACGCTGCCATCGGCAAACCGCCGGTAGCGGCTCGCGCCTTCCGACTTGACCTCGACCAGATAGACGACGCCGGCAGCGGCGAGCGCGGCCGGCGTCGCAGCGACGTTGCCTGCGCTGCCGGCGAGCAGCTGCCCGGCGGTCGCGGCCGGGACCGAGATCGTGATGTCGGTCGTGAGCGCGTTTCCGCCGATCGCGAGACCGGCCGTATCGACGCGGCGCGCCAGCGGCACGCGCGCAAGAATCGAGGCGATGATGTTGACCAGGCTGGATGGCGTGAGCGCCTTGGTGGTCAGCTCGCCGGCATCGGCCTCCTCCGCAGTCGCGCGCGGGACGTCGATGGTGATATCGGCGTCCATCGTTCGACCGCCGGTTGCCAGGCCGAGCGTGTTGATGCGCCGACCAAACGGAACGACGTTGGCGAGCGTGACGAGGATGTTCGCCAGGCTGGATGGCGTGAGCGCCTTGGTGGTCAGCTCGCCGGCATCGGCCTCCTCCGCAGTCGCGCGCGGGACGTCGATGGTGATATCATCGTCGAGCGTTCGACCGCCGGTCGCCAGGCCGGTCGTGTCGATGCGCCGACCAAATGGAACGACGTTGGCTAGCGTGACGAGGATATCGGCGAGCCGAGCCTTGAGGCCCATCGGCGTCACCGCGCGGGACGTGTCGACACCGTCGATCGTCTCGGCGTCGGTCGCCAGCTCGACCACGCCTTTCGTCGTCGACGTCGCGGGCGGATTGAGGAAATTGGTATCGCCGAAGGTGACCGCCGCGACATTGGCGGCGGGAAACGCGATATCGACCGCCAGCATGTTCGACGCGCCGACCGCCTTCTGCATGATGCGATCGGCCTGGCCGTAGACCGCGAACAGCGTGCCGTCCGACAGGTAGAGCCCGAAGCCGCGAAAGCCGTAGGTCACCGCTTCGTCATCGCGCACGATCAGATGCACGACGTTGTCGCCGACCTGCGCGCCCGAGACCGTCGCGATGCGGCGAAACTCGCCGGGGAGCGCGGTCAGGGTCGGCGCGACGACGATCGCGTTATCGGTCAGGCCGATCGCGGAGACGCGGAGATCCGCGCCGTTGCCGAGCTGCGCCGCGGTGAAGCGCGCGAGGCCGGCATTGGTGAAGGTGAGCGTCAGGGGCATCAGGGGGCGTCCTCGAAGAAAATGCCGAAATCATCCTCCAGCGGTTCGCCGTCCTCGGTCTGGAGGTAGGCATCCCATGGCGCGGCCGGGGCGGCGGCGAGCGTGACGTCCTGACGGAGCGACTGCGTGGCGCGCACCGCGCCCATGACGCCGACCGCGCCGGCAACGGCGAGCAGCTGCACGAACTGGAAATGCTCGCGCAGCGGCTTGGTGCGCGACACTTCCCGGATGACGGCCTCGGCGAAGGCGGCGGTCGCGCGCGTACCGCCGGGCGCGGCGCCGTCGACGGTCAGCGGCAGGATGACTTCGAAGGTGTGCGGCGTGGCACGCGGTGTCGCTTCGAACCATTCGACGACGTGCGCGAGCTGGTCGAAGCGCCGCAGTGCGATCTCGACCGAGACGCGCGTGCCCTTGATCCGGTGCAGCGCGATCGATTCGGCGACCGCCTGGCGCTTGACCGCCTCGGACCAGTCGGCGTCCCAGCTATCGAGCGACAGGCCCCAGCCAAGCCACGGCAACCAATCGGCATCAATTGCGGCGGGATCGAGCAGCGTGTCGATCGGCGCGGTGACGTCGCTGATCCGCGCCGTCGCCGCCTCGATCGCGCGTTCCAGCGGCGTTGCGTTCGGCGGTAGTAGCGTCACGACGCGAACCCGCCGTGCGAGACCGCTATGGCGATGCAGTTGGCGGCTTGCGTCGCATCGCACACGACGTCGGCGTCGAGATCGAGGTCGACACGGTGCACGCCCGCCGGGCTGAGAGCCGCGGTGAGACCCGACCGCGTGATGGTTCGGCCGAGCTTGCGATTGACAGCAAGGAACGCCGTGAGTGCGATCCGCGCGGTCGCGACGATAAGGTCCGGATCCGGGCCGGCGAAGGTGACGAGACGCGCGGTGACCACGAACGGTACGATGCGGGCCGACGCGACGGTAACGAGATCGCCTAGCGGGCGAATGGCGGGATCGTTGACGATGGCAGCGACCTTCGCGATCAACGCGGCGGGCGCAGTGCCGTCACCATCGCGGTAAAGCACGGACACGAGGACCTCACCGGGTGCCGGGCTGATCGCGCTGGCATCGAGGACGTCGGCCGACGCGTCCTTCGCGTGCTTGACGTAGGCCAGCTCGGGGCCGGCGACAGAGAAACCCTCGGGCGCGAGAACGATGCG
The DNA here is from genome assembly GCF_001422045.1 of Sphingomonas sp. Leaf242. Taxonomy (GTDB): domain Bacteria; phylum Pseudomonadota; class Alphaproteobacteria; order Sphingomonadales; family Sphingomonadaceae; genus Sphingomonas. The sequence continues at coordinate 104,800 of NZ_LMLW01000008.1, read as the reverse complement.
CTGGCGCAAACGATCGTCGTCTTCGTAGATCGCGGCTGCGCCCGTCGTCGGGTTGGCTGGCGTGACGATCTGGCGGGTGACGCCGACCAGGGCGGCGAGATGATCGAGGCGTGCGCCGGTCGCGTAGGCGACGAAGAGCTGCAAAGCGCCGTCCTGAAACGCCTGCCGCACGATCAACTCGCGATAGGCGGCGACGTGCAGCACCTTCACCGCGGGATCGCTGTCGACCGTCGCGTCGAAAGCCGGCAAATCTACGCGCAACTTGGCGATCATCTGGTCGACGATCTGGTCGAAAGACAGTTGCTCGACGACGATCGGCGCAGGAAGGCTCGACAGATCGACGGTGGTGGAGATGGCGGCCATGATCCGGCCATGTCGTCGCGGTTGCGACGGCATGGCTATGCCGCGCTCTTGTAGAAACGCTTTCTACAAGATCAGCGCGCGGTGACCTGAGCGAGAATGAGGTCGAGGATCCGCTGCTGTTCTGCTTCCGTCAGTCCGAGCAGGACGCGGCGCGCATAACGGACTTTCGCCTGCCCCGGTGCGGGCGCATCCGACAAACCGTCCTGATGGATGCTCGCGATCCGCGACGCCCGGCCGGCGAAGCCGACCCATGCTTCATCCGCGTTGCCGCCAGCCTTCAGGCTTTTCGCCATCCGGAGTTTGCGGAACATCTTCTGCTGCCGCAGCCGGCCCTTTTTGCCGCGATCGGGCTTGGGGCGGCGCGAGACGAACGCCGCGCCGTCAGGGTCGCGCTGGGCCGCGATGCGGTCGGACTGGCTCTTGCGGATCTCGCGGCCGATCGAGCGCATGAGACGCGCTCGCTCGGGCGCTGCCGTGCGCAGCAGCAAATCCCGGCATAGCTGCTCGATCGGCGCGAAGTCGTTCATCGCGTGACCGTCTCGATCGTGCCGGCGACGTCTTCGATCAGACCGGCCCATAGCTTGGTGCCGGTCGGGACACCGTCAAACTGATCGAGCATGACGGGTTCGGGTAGGTGCGTGACCTTCAGTCCTTTCGCCTGCTGCTCGACACGGACCAGTTCCGTCAGGTTGATCGAGATCGTGATGTCGCACGTCTCGGCATCGAGCAGATCGGACTGGAACGTAAATGGCTTGCGGTCGCCCTTCTCGAACAGATCGGGCTGATTTGCCGCGATCCACGCCAGGACCGGCACCAACAGTTTGTCGACGCTGGCGGAAAAGTCTTGCACCCACAGCGATGCGGTGTAGCTATATTCGAACGACAGCGACCCCGCGCGCACGGCGACATCGCCCTTATCGACAAATATCTCCATCTTCTCCGGACTGTTCCTGATTTCGGGAACAGATACGAGAAGGTGCGTTCGCAGGCTATCGAGCTTCTTCATGACGATATCCAAATTGGCTGTTGGCATGGTACGGGGACAGCGTCGCGGCGTCGGTCTGCCTTGGTGAGCGGCGCTGCGACACCCGACCCTATTGCGCGGTATACCGCTGAAGCGTCTGCGCCTCGATGTCGTAGCCTGGTCCGGTTTCGTGGACGCCGTCAGCCGTCAGGCCGTTGCTGACCGCGCCAACGCGACCGCCGAGCAAAGCTTCATCGTCCTGGAACGCGCAGCCGTTCGATGCCGCGAGCGTCACCAGCGCCGACTTCCACTGCGTGCGCGTCGCGTCGGCCCCATAGGACGGTGACGTTCCCCCGATCGACGGCCATTCGAGGATGCAGTCGCCGGTCAGCTTCGCCCTGGTGATGATCGCCTGAAGGTCTGCAACCGCCCCAGTCTTCGTCGGGGTTCGTGGTTCCGTCACCCAAGCGCTCCTGCATCACCGCGACCGCTAGGTCCCGGCGCTTAGGAAGCCTGTCCTTCTCGGCAGCGTCGAGAGCCGCAGGAATCCCGCTGAGGGTCAGGTCAGTGCAATAGACCGGCGCGCCGGCCTGCTGACGCCACGAGGCCGCCAGCGAGCCGGCATCGAAGGCATCTAGGCCGGTATCACTGACCAGTTTCATCGTGATCTGCCGATCGCGCTCACGATCCGCTGCAACGGGAATGGCGATCCGGTCTGGTGTACCTGCCGGCTTGCCCTTCTTCGCAAGCGACGCGGAGCCGATCGCGTTCCATGCCTTTGCGATCGGACGGTCCAGTTGCTCAGCCACCCACAGGCTTTCGACCTTTCCGTCTTCGATCACCTGGATCTTGGAGTCCCGGAACGGGTAATAGTTGGAGGTGTCGATCACGACCGTCTCGTCAGGCAGGCGTGCCACCAACGGTGCAATATCGGCGATACGGTTTAGAGGTATCGAGAGGATGACGACCTCAACGTCGGTCAGCGCGTCCTCCGTCGTTACGGCGCGGGCACCGGCTGACAGGAGTTCGGGATCAATCGTCTCGGGCCCGCGCGAGTTGGCCACCTTCACTTCATGGCCCGCCTCGCTCAACCTGATGACGAGTGTCTTGCCGATGTGCCCTGTCCCAAGAATGCCGATCTTCATGCGTCGTTCCTCTGCGATCATTGCTTCGCACCGGGAATTATGGTCAGGTACCAGAAGTGGCAAGAACCTACCGTAAGGTGGGTAACCCACCAAAAGGTAAGTTAGCCATGCAGCGTGACTGGCAGTGCGAGGATCCACAGCAGCAGTTGGTCTGGGCTGCCGCGACAAGCGAGGCCCTCCGCGTCCTGGAGGGCAAGTGGAAGATGGTGATCATCTTCCAACTGTTTGCCGCACGGGCGCCTTTGCGCTTCTCCGAGCTGGAACGACGTGTCGAAGGCGTGAATCAGAAAATGCTGATCCAACAGCTAAAAGAACTGGAGAAGGACGGGATCATCACCCGGACGATCTATCCTCAAGTTCCGCCCAGGGTCGAATACGCCTTGAGCGAGATAGGCTTGGCGCTCGGGCCGTCTATTGAAGCCCTTATCGATTGGACACTCATGCGGCGCGAGACTGAGACGTCGGCTAGATCGGAAGAGTAAGGGTAGCTGTCACTTTAGACGTCAGCTTGTTCGATCGAAGCACCAAAAGCGGATGGCCGCTTTCCTCTCCCATCACGGAGTTCGCAAGCGGATAGCGGTGCGGTCTGCTTGAGGCGCGTCCGGGGCAAGCCCCCCGTTCGATTATCTCATTTCTAAGCTGATAGGATGAACGATGAACAAGTTGATACAGGCGCGAAACACCGCGCTTGACCTAATGACCCGTGCCCTCGAACTGCTCGACGGGATTGGTGAGGACGAGGCGGCGACAGACCTGCAGCAAGCGATCGATACGCTTAATGGTGCGCATGAGCCCAAAACTTGCGAAGAGAGCGAGGCCGCGCTCGAAACACCTGAGGTCCGGATTATTCTCGAGCGTATGGATAGGCGAGCCAACATGAGGTGTCAGGTTTGTGCCACTATCCCTGCTGCTAATTCTTTGGGCGTGTAACGATCACAAGAGACCCAATAGCTTCGACGGCAAACCGAGCGAGAAGAAAGCAGCGCCCTACAACGGCCTGCCGGAGGACGAGCAGGGGAGATAGCAGGCCAGAGGACTGGCCTTCATCGCTGAAGGCCAGTTCGAGGCTACTCTCCCGCGTCGTCAGCGTTGCGCTTGCGCGGTGCGGGCTGGGCTGCCCCTGCCTTGGCTGTGCTCGCCTGACCAGGTTTGCGGTCCAGGTCGATCCTTTTCGCCATAGCGCGGCGGCTTTCTGAGTATCCCGAAGCGACCATTGGGTAATCGGCTTTTAGATTGTAGCGCTCGCGATATTCGGCGGGCGTCATGCCGTGCAAACCGATTTTTTTTGTCAGGACGGCCAGCCTGTTCGCCAAATATGTTAGTGTGCGTCGAGTGGCGTTGGTGTCGCGCAGGGGGTGGCCTTCGGCGGACTCCATGCTTAGCGAAACGGTAAGATTACTCGGGCATCAAGATCGCTGTCGCAATAGCCGGAGGGCGCGGAATGTTGAGAGCAGCCCTGCGCGCCGTCATCGTTGGCGTTTCGGTCGGAACGATGCTGTTCGGCCTGTTCTATGCAATCAATGCCATGAGCCTGCGACAGCCTACCGCGGCGATGGTCAACCATGTGCGCCTTGCCTTTCGTCACGGTGACCTCGACGAGGACGATTATAAACGCGGCGATACCCGTCTCGGCGAACACCAGTTCAACGATTGCCTCATCTTGGCGATGGCGATCGACCATCGCGCCGAGGACCGCGATCTGCGCATCAGTACTTCGCACGCATTCCCACGAATGAACGACGGGATGTGTCGGAATCTGGGAATTGTCGCGAAAGACGGGTTCGGCGCGAGGCCCATCGTCTTCTACCACAATTACATCCATGGCCATGTGACGCTGACCCGGTTTCTGCTGCCTAGGCTCCGTCTCGATCAGATCAGGGCGTTATACAAGGCGATCGGGATCGCACTCGTCGGGCTGGGCCTGATCCTCGGGCTCTGGCAACTGGCGAAAGGTCGCGTGCAAGGTGCGTTCTGGGCGCTGATGTTCTTCGTGTTAGGCCGCTGGTTCGGACTGGAAGCCTTTGGCCAGTCGCTAGGACACGGGCCAAGCGACATCGTGTTCCTTGGCTATGCATTGGGACTGGCATTCGCATCGGCGCGCGGCGGCGTGGGCACGCGAACGCTCGTCGCGTCGGCGGCGGTTTACGGCGGGGCGACGATCATCTTCGAGCTTCTGACTGGCGGCATCCCACTTGGATTGGCCCTCCTCATCGGAGGATTGCCGTTCGCCTGTGCCGATGGCGTACGCATCGGCCGCACCGTGCTCCTGAGCGTGTTCGCCTATTGCAACGCAATCATCACGTGTTGCACCATAAAGCTGCTCCTCGTCGCGCACGTCTTCGGTTGGGGAACGGTGATGCGGATCGGCGATCAGGGTGCGCAGCGGATCGCCGGCGTTCCTGCAACCGAGACTGCAATCCCGCTCGGCATTACGGCGTGGGTGTCGCGGATCTGGGGACAAATGACGGGACTGGCATCGGGCATGGCGCCGCTGACGATGCTAGTCCTGGAGACCTCCGTCATCGCGGGCATCTGGGGCATCGTCACGATCCGCAGGCGCAGTGGCGGGACGATCGGCGTTCCCCTCGCCTGCTTGGCTCTTTCCAATGCTCCCATCGTGCTTTGGATGGCGGTGTTCGCACAGCACACGATCGTGCACGCATGGTTCATGGACAGGATGTTCGCTTGGACGATCGCTACGGGTGCTGCGATTTTCATGATCGCGGTAGGCAGCCTCCATGGCACGCGCTGGTTGGAAACTCATGCGTTCCGGAAACCCGCATTTCGGCTAGATGATGTCGCCACGTCTAATAGCAGCTAGGTGTTTAGTCCCGGCATCTGGTGGATCGGATCGACGATGAAACTGTCCGGCTCTGACGTCCAGATTTTAGCGATGTATTCGTAAGGCGTGAGGCCACTGAGCGTTTTGAGCCGACAGGCGAAATTGTAAGCCGCCATGAAGTCGGCGAGGTGCACCCTTAACTGCTCGTGGCTTTCATAGTGGAAGCGTTTGACGGTCGCCTCCTCGATGGTTCTGTTCATCCGCTCGACCTGACCGTTGGTCCACGGGTGGTTCGGCTTGGTCAGCCGATGCTCGATGTCGTTTGCTCCGCAGATCATGTCGAAGCGCATCTGCCGTGACCAGGCGCTGTTACGTTTGCGCGGCTGGTTGGCGATACGTTTGCGCGGCTGGTCGGCGAACTGGATGCCATTGTCGGTCAGGATCGTGTGGATCCGATACGGCACCGCTTTCAGCAAGTGTTCAAGAAACTCCCACGCCGTTCGCCTGTCAGCCTTGTCGACGAGCTGGGTGACCGCGAATTTACTCATGCGGTCGATGCCGACGAACAGGTAGAGCTTGCCTTCGGCAGTCTGAACCTCGGCGATATCCATGCGGAAGAAGCCGATCGGGTAGCGCCTGAAGCGCTGTCGCTTCGGCTTGTCCCCCTCGATGTTCGGTAGACGGGATATGCCATGACGCTGCAGGCAGCGATGCAGCGCTGACCGTGTCAGATGCGGGATCGATGGCTGTAACGCATAGAGGCAATCGTCGAGCGGCAGTAATGTGTGACGCCGGAATGCGACGCCGCGCCTCCTCGGCTTAGGCCAAGGTCGTTAAGTGAGGGGCCTTCGGCCCGGTCTTCAAATCCTCGACCGTCGCCCGCTTCCGCCATTTCGCCACCGTCTTTGGGTTGATCCCCAGCTCTCGGCTCAGCGTCGAGAGCGAAGCTTGCGATCGCTGTATTGCTGCTCTGACGGCGTGCGTGGTCGTGGCGCTCCCGTGACGAATCTGTCCCATGTGGCTTCCTTCCATTCCAACGAAAGGATCGCACCATCAAACCGTGGGATCAAAGCCGCGTCGGTTCGCGTGAGTAGCGCTCTCTCGCCCCTTTGCCCCGCACCCGGGTAAGGCTCGCGGCATGACCCGTGCTCCCCTCACGCCCACAACTTCGCCGCTCCTACACATAAGCCTGCATCCTGATTGCAGACATTCATTCAGCGGTGCGCATCGTCGGAATGAGCATCAACCCGCGACCNACGCCCACAACTTCGCCGCTCCTACACATAAGCCTGCATCCTGATTGCAGACATTCATTCAGCGGTGCGCATCGTCGGAATGAGCATCAACCCGCGACCCTTTGCCCACTGCCGCATCGGCTTGGCTGGCATTGCAGCAGCGATGGTCGGGGCGTGCGGCTCGACTGAACTGCGCCTGCCGTCGTGTTGGCAGGCGAGAGAATTAAAGCAGGGCTCGACCTTCCGTGGAACGGTCCTGATTCTCGGTGGCGATGACACCCGACCCAGCATGTTTCCCCTGTCGTGCGATGGTGGCGTCGTCACCGATCTACCTGAGGGGTTTACCTTGCCCACGCCCAGAGGAGCGCCTTTCAGCGAGCCGTCAGAACGACGTTTTTTAAGGCGGATGTCGTTGGCAAGGTGGCGGGCATCGCATTCGATAGGCCGAGCGTCCAACTCGAACAAATCGTTCATGTCCAAGTTGGCTTCGTGCGAATGGCAGCTAATCACATCCGAGAAGCCCAAACCTGCCGTTCCGACTTCCTTTCAATCAGCGACCGACTAGTCTTTTTCCTGAAAAGCAGCCGGTCCGCTTTCCTTCCAAACCGGCCGTTCCGCGGCGGAGATACTCTCCGCCGCGGCCTTCCAAAAGCCGCGCATCTGCTTCGATCTCGACATGCTACGGGGGCGATGTACCCCGGCGATACCCCTGTAGGGCGGCGCGGATGCAATACATTTATGATGGATGCAAAAAAACCATCTCGCACCCTCGTCTTTTTAGCAATTTGATCGTGGCTAAGGCACTGCAATCCGGCGCGAACGATGGAACCTGCCGTGCCCCACAATATCAATTACGAGTTGCTGACAGAGATTGAGCTAGCGGTGGCATCGCGCGCAAAAACCGCTGTCGAGCGGCGAAGCCATTTAGATCAAGCGGCAGTCTATGCGACGCTCGGCGAGAAGTACCGCGACGAACGTGCGCTCTTGGTTCTTGCCGCATAGGTGTTCCTGCGGCGGAGGTGCCCTCCGCCGCAGGCTTCCCCAAGCCGCGGAAAATCCGTCGTTCTGGACGTGCTACAGGGCCGATGTACCCCGATCATACCCCATTGCCATGCTCAACTCGACGCAAATCGGAAGCGAATTGAACTGTCGATTTCGTTCGATACCAGCGACCTGTTAGCCATGCCTGTGCCGAATGAGATAGGCTAGCCCAGTTGTTGAAGCGCCACCTGTCGTTCGCTTCGGTAACGCTTCTTCAGCCGGCCGAGACCGTTCTTGTCCACATAGGCTTCGCGAATGTCGTACAGTGTGTTGATCAGGGTGCGCTCATAGTCGCGCCGGTCCCCCTCCGGCGGGGGGCCGACCTGCTGTACCGCTTGCGCTACAAGCTTGGGCGCGCGCCCGTGTTGGACGCCCATTGACCACACGACGTTCTGCACCGTGCGCGAGAACGACGTCAGGTCTACCTTCGTGACGTTGCGCACATAGCTTACGACCGGGTTGAAATGCGTACGTGCGATATAATCGTGCTGAGCTTCGAAAAAGACTATTGGCGACTCTGCGGCAATCGTCTTCCACATTTGTTCGAACGCTCCGTGCGGCAGCGCCGGATTCTCGTGGCCAAACCGTGCCCCCCAGCGCGTGCCGTCGGCGCGTAGAAAAGCCTGTACCTGCCGCCCGCCTTTGGCCGAGCTGGCAAGTTGATAGGCACCATAGGACACGCCGCCCGGGTCGCCGCGCCCGCTAGACACCACGGCCGCCGCCTGCGCTTCTTGCCCGGGGCGATAGCCGGTTTCGTACACCATCGACAGGTTGCCTAAACGGCTTGCCCCCGGCTGATGGATCGGCGCGGGTGAAGGCGGCGCAGGCAGGCGCGGCGCAGGCGGCATTGGAGCGTGCGGCGCTGCCGGCGCGCCAGTGGCTGGACGGCGGCGGCCGTGGGGTGGGAGTCGCAGCATCGCACCCACCGGTACGCGACGCGGATCAGTAATATGGTTAAGGTGGGCAATTGCCTGCCAGTCAAGTCCGTGGCTGTGCGCAATGCCGGCCAAGGTCTCCCCTGCGCGAACTCGATGCTGAAGGTGGCCATCGGGAGCACTTGCCATTCATTTTATCTTCATTCTCGGCGTAAGCTTATGAAATTATCGCAATGATGTTGGCAGGCAAACCCAATTTTTGCCGGTTGAAGCAGGCTAGGTGCACTCCTATAACGAGTCAATTGGCGAAAGCCCGCGGTCTCAAAGGAAGCGTGAATGCGCGTAAAGAATACCGGAATTCTGTCTACTATGCTGATCGCCGGCGGACTCGGGAGCGCACCTGTTGCAGCTGGGGCCCAGCAGGATGTCACCACGGGCTTCTCGCGCGCTTATCAAGCCTGCATCATCTACGGCGAAACGCACAACACCATCGCCATTCCCCAGAGCGAATGCGACGCTCGCGAACTGCGCGCGCAGGACGCTCGCCTCAACACTGCCTACAAAGCGGTGGTCGCTCGGCTTTCACCCGCCCGCAAGGCAGATCTGCGCACTGACGAACGAAACTGGATCTTAGCGCGCGACCATAAATGCGCCAAGCTGCCCGATCCGGACCTTACGACGGAATGCAAGATCAACGAGACGATCAAGCGAACTGCCTACTTACGGCGCTACAAATAGTCGAGCGGCGCATGACGGATGTAGGGAGGACCGATTCGTCGTGGCTTAAGCGACGGTTTTATCGTGCATAGGCTCAGGGACGCGGCGGATAATCTCTCCGCCGCACGAACACCTCTGTCCCGCGGAAACTCGCGGTTTCTGGACGTCATATGTCGCGATGTACTCCCTTGATACCCCAGATAGGCTGAGAGATCGGGCCAACTAAATCGGAATTGAACCATATCGCAGTCCGCTATCGCCCAATTGTCGCCGTCAAACCCGATCTAAAGCCTCCCCGATTGCGGACGTTGGCTAGTGGTGGCAACGTCTGTGACGAATTACAACGAGCAAGCCGCGCACGATGAGTGGCAGACGGCGCTATATGGGGCGTATCGAAGCTATTCGATCACCCTACAAGAACTCTCGACAACAAATTCGTGGCTTGATGTTCCTGTGTTGACGCAAGCGCTGAACACGTTGGCGACAGAAGTGTGGGGCCGGTGTTTCAGTATAAGCAACATCACAACGGCATTTAGCGATTCTGCACTGGAGTTGCGTCGCTACGCCGCTGGGGACGAGGTACGGCCATAAGTCCGTTATCGGTTGTATGTGCCGAGAAGCAGCGGGTCCGCTTTCATATCCATCCCGGCCATTCCGCTTACGCCCACACCCGGACGATGAGTTCGCTCGTCGCCGAAGGCAGGAAAGATTGGGTTCACGCGAAGGCGCAAAGGCGCGAAGGGCGTGCGGACGCCAGGCGTCCGTTGGCGCGATCGAGACGGCAAGGTTCTCGCTAGATGTTCGTTATTGGGACGGTGCTTTCGTCTCAGTAGCGTTTAGATTTCGACGTGCTAATCACAGTTCGGGCAAAAAAACGAAGGTCTGAACGTGGGTGTGCGAGATCGAATGATTTGCTGGGCGATCGGCCTGGGTAGTCCAGTTGGGCTGTACCTGTTGATCCGGCTGCTACCCAACGGGTTGACCGCAAGCGATGTCCAAATTCTGGTTCGTCAGGTAGCCTTGATCGCTATTCCAATTGCTTGGCTCGCATGGTTGGCGACCTGTAGCCCGCTATCCCCCACCGCGATTGGATTGGCTCCGCCACGATGGGGCGATCTAGGCTGGGGCGCAGGCGCTGCGTTGACCGGCATCGCATTCGCGGTGGCAACGTCGATGGTTCTTGCTGCCTGGGGCTTCGCCGTTGTTGCAAACGAACAGGTGTACGGATCGCTCGCTACCCGCCCGACATGGCTGATTTTGATGATCGTCGTCGGCGCGGTGATTTCGGAAGAGGTGGTATTCCGCGCCACCGTGATCCCGGCGATCGAGGCAGCAAGTAGTAGCACTGCATTAGCGATAGCGGTTTCGACCGCGGCCTTTGCATTGCCTCACATTGGCTATGGCATCGCAAAGTTGCCCATAACGTTTGCCGGGGGACTAGTGTTAGGTGGCATATTCGTATGGCGGCGTAGTCTTTTTACTACCGTGATCGCCCACACGTTGAACAACTTGGTGCCTCTCTCTCCAGTGCTAATACGCAGCTTGAGTTGATAACCAACCGCATGCCGCCGCTATGCCATCGACCTCAGCCTTTCCCGAAACTGGATCCTTTTCGGTAAAGGCAGGCGCGTTAGGCGAAGTCCGATAACGCCAACTGCCTTCCCAATAGCAGCCGTTCCGCTTTCCTTTCCCATTCCGGACATTGGCGAGCGGATAGGCGGGCTTGAAAATCGGTTATTCACAAAGATGAACCAGCGTCCGAAATTGGGAGGCGAGGGAAGAGGTGTGAGCGTCTGCTTGTGGGTCGTCGCGGTAGTGGCGGCTCCCGACGGGGTTAAGTCACTCCGCGGTCGACGTTTGAACATCTGCTCACGCCGGAACCGCCCCCTCCGATGAGAGACCAGACGAGCGCTGGTGAATGGGTAAATAGCATGAACGTGAACCAACTTACCCGGGTGTCTTGGAATTGTTACGCAGGCTGTGTAAATCGTGGTGATCTCCAATTCAGGAATTGTGATGCCTGAAAGTCGTACCGCCGAGTTCTCGTTTACGGTTCCAGACGACTGGAAGGACCGCCGGGTTATCGCCTGGTCTGCGCAGCCGCGGCCAGGTCAGGCCGTTGTGCCTAACGTACTAGCGACCTACGACCGCCTCCCGGAAGGGCGAACGTTGGAAGCCTTTGTCAATGGACAAGCCGATGATCTTGCCAAGCAGGCACGACGTTTTGCCTTGGTCGGTCGCCGCGAAGTTTTGCTGGACGGTCGCCGAGGGATCGAGATCGTGTTCCGCTGGGATGCTGGATCGGGTCTGATGCGACAGCGTCAAGTCTATGTCGCTTTGGACGACGGGCGAGTCATAACCGTCGTGAACACCGCTCTGGACGACGAGTTCGAGGCTATCGAGCCGGTATCGGTGCAATGCTCAGCAGGTTCCGCTGGGTCTCAACCGGAGCTGCGGACTAATGGAAGCCGCCCTCGCCGCCGCCCGCGTCGGGGATCCGATCGAGCATACGCCGGCGATGCTCGGCTTCGCGATCGGCGCGGCGATCGGCTTGGGAGTGGGAATTGCGCTGATGGGCGCGGCAGTCGCTGCGCCGTTCACCGGCGGACTTTCCTTGGTCGCCGCAGCCGGTGCGATCGCGGCCGTCGGCGGCATCACTGCGGCAACCGGCGCGGGGGCGCTCGCTGGCGGCAAGATCGCCAGCCTGATCGGCGCCTATGATGCAGGACCGATCGAGACGGGCTCGGGCAACGTTTTCATCAATGGCCGCCCCGCTGCGCGTGCAGTGAAGGACACGGCCGCCTGCAAAGACCACGCGCCGCACCGCCGCATTGCGCAGGGCAGCGACACGGTCTTTATAAATGGTTTCCCGGCCGCGCGGGTGACTGACAAGACTGAGTGCGACGGCACGATCTCAGAGGGATCGTCCAACGTCTTTATAGGTGGCCAGCAGAAGACTTATCTGGATGTCAGCCCCGAAATCCCTGCCTGGATGACCAATACCGCGCAATGGATGGTGGTGGTGGGCGGCGCGGTTGCCTTGGGTTTTGGCGGCCTTGCCGCGTTCATGAGCTGTGGTTTGGCGGGCCTCGCCAACTTCGCCGGTGGTATAGCGGTTGGCGCACTGGAAAGCCTTGCCGGCAAAGCAGCCGGGGGCGCGATCGGTGAAGCGCTGTGGGGCGAAAAAGGCCGCGAGATCGGCGAAACTCTGGGTGAGGTCACGGGCATCCGCGGTGCCAGCAAGGCGATCCGCACGACGCGGGGCCACCCGGTCGATGTCGCCACGGGCGAGTTGCTCATCGATCAGGTCGATTTCCGACTGCCCGGGCCTCTGCCGTTGGTTTGGGAGCGCAACTGGTCTTCGCGATCGAGCCACAACGGCGATCTCGGAGTGGGCTGGAGTCACCCATTTGACATGGCGTTGGAGCCGCTGCCCCAGCACGGCCTCGTTCAGCTCAGACTGCCCGATGGTCGGTTGACGTTCCTCCCTTGGGCGGAAACGGCCGCGCCGTCGATCAATACGGCCGAGCGGTTGATTCTGCACCGCGAGGCGGCTGGGTGGCGTGTGGCGGGGTATGACGGTGTGAGCTGGGTGTTTCCCGCTGCCTCGGATGGCATTGCTCCGCTCGCTGCAATTGTCGACGCGACGGGTAACGCCATCACCCTGCAACGTGATTCAGCGGGGCGACTGCGCGGGCTCATCGACAGCGGCGGGCGGCAGTTGGTGGTCGAAAGCGATGCAGCGGGCCGCATCACCGAGGTGGATGGGCCACATCCCGACGATCCCCGCGCGCGTATGCGTCTTGCTAGCTACAGCTACAGCTCCGATGGCGCGCTCCTCAGTGCGAGCGACGCCCGGGGCGGGGTGACTCACTATCGAAGCGACCGGCATTTGGTGGTCGAGGAGCATCGTCGCGGTGGGCTCTCATTCGTGTTTCGTTGGGACGAGGCGGCGCGGGGCCGCAACGCACGGGTGGTGGAAACCTGGGGCAGTGACGATCTCTATCACTGCAGCTTCGACTATCTGCCGAACGAACGCATGACGATCGTCACCGATGGGGCGGGCGGCGAGAGCGTCTATACATACAATCGTCTTGATCTCGTCATCCGCGAGCGCGATCCGCTCGGGCATGTCCGGCGCTGGCGCTGGTCGGAAGCCGGCGCGCCGATTGAGCATCGCGATGGCGAGGGACGCGTGTCGCTTCTTGCCTATGACGAATTCAATCGGCTGACCCGCGATAGCAGCCCGGCGGGCGGTACGGTGCAGCTTGCCTACGCCCCGCTCGACGAACAGGCGCCGCTGTCCTCGCCCAGCTTCGGCCTACCGGTGCTCGCTATGTTGCCGACAGGCGGAGTGCAGCGCTTTTGCTATGATGCGCGCGGGCAGTTGGTCGAGGCAGAGGACCCCGCCGGCCGGACTCTGCGCTTCCTGCGCGACACGCGCGGGCTTCCTTTGGCGGTAAGCGACGCCATCGGTCTGGTCGCCCGTTATGCCTGGGACGGATCGGGCAATCTGGTCCGCGAAAGCGACGGGCGTGAGACGGGCACGGACTATGCGCATGATGTGCTTGGACGTATTGCGGCGATGCGCCGCGCCGGTGAGGAGACGCGCTATACCCGCGACGCCAACGGCAATCCGGTCGCCATCACCCGCGTCTCCGACGGAGCGACCGTGGCGTTCGCCTATGACGCGGAGGACCGCGCGATCCTGCACCGCGATGCGCGCGGGCGGGAAACGCGCTTTCGGACGAAACGCCGGCCGATGCGTTGCAGAGGCTCTATCTCCACGAGCCCGGAAGCTTCCGCCCACTGGCGATCGCGCGGCGTGAGCGGGCGCAAATGCCGGCGGTGCTGCATCATTACCAACTCGATCGCCTCGGCACGCCGCAGGAGTTGGTCAACGACAATGGCCTCATCACCTGGCGCGCCGAACTCTCCGCCTGGGGCGAGCTCGCTCGAGCTGCGGAGGCACAAATTGCCAACCCGCTGCGCTTCCAAGGGCAGTATGAGGATACCGAGACCGGCCTCATCTACAACCGCCATCGCTATTACGATCCCTACGTTGCACGCTACACCGCACCCGATCCGATCGGGCTTGAGGGCGGGATGAACGTCCACGCCTATGTGTCGGACCCGACAAGCTGGGTAGACCCGTCCGGGCTGGAGTGGAAGCCAGGCATCGGTAGCCCGAGCATGTCCGAGGTTGGCGTTACGCCGAACGGCGGCCCAACCTTTGCCGGTACACACCATTTATTCCCCGTAACTGGCGAGCAACGGAATATTGTCCAGATCCCGATGCAGGGTAGCCGCTCGCGAGATTTTACGCAGGCGGACAAGGCGGCTGGCATCACGGCAAGCGATAGAGCGGGTACCTACACTTGGCACCATATCGACGATTTCGATCCGAAAACCGGCATGACGACAATGGAACTGGTAGATACTGATGCCCATCGCGCGGTTTCGGGCCACAAGGGGTCGGTTTACCAGTTTGAGCAGCATACCGGCCTTAAATATACGCAAGCCGGCGGCGGTGTCGCCTATTCGGAAAAACAGGGGTGGGTGCTTGGCTCGCCCTGCAAAATATAGGTGAAACAATGAGATTTGAAAAAAAATGCCACAAATCGTCGTTATCGGATCAAGATATTAAGGACGCGGAGGAAGTAGTTGTAAGTATTCCGAGGGATTTGATGAATCTTTATCGTCAAAAGAATGGAGGAATACCCAGTAGAGGCATTTTCATTGCCGAAAACGGAGACGAATACCTGTTGGATTATCTCTTTCCTATACCAGAAGTCAGATTGGAGCCAGCTAACCAGAATATAGTAAAGGTCAATCTCGCGCTAAAGCAGCAGCATTTAATTCCAGATGATAATCTGGCATTTGGATCAGACCCCGGAGGAAACTACTTTTCCATTGATAGATCCGATAATTCAATCTGGTATCATCCTATGGATATGTGGGAGGAGGATCGCTCCCCCCAAGAAAATCAAAAATCGACTATGGAGAAATTGAGTGAATCGTTTCCCGCATTCTTGCATGCACTAGCGGAACAGTGATACTGCCGTTAAAAGGCGAAGTGTATTTGCTACCGTGAAAGCGGTCGACGAGATTTTCTTACTGGCCTATCGCTATCCCCATTTCTAGTCAGCAGCCCGGTGCGATTGGGCTAGAGGGCGGGGCCAACGGCCAGGCTTATGTGCCAGACCCGCTAAGCTGGGTGGATCCGTTCGGGTTAGCGTGCGCGTTTGTTGACAATCACGGTCCGCTGAACATCCGCAACAAATATCCCGCCGGGTCTGCTTAGGACCTTGCGCTCCAGCAGCACGTGAATGACTGGAATGGGCAGCTCGGAGCGAACGGTCCGATGACCCGGCAAGCGGTGATACCGCAGATGCGGCAGGCCGCCGACCGAGCCGCCAACTCGGCAAAGGTACAAAATACCGGTGCCTATAATGGCACCGGTATGGCACCGGGGCATACGCCGGACGTGGGCTGGGGTGGTCAGCCGGCCGGGCCCATCATTCCGGTAAACAAATCTGTAAATAGTTATGTAGGGGGTGCGACGCAGGCCCTTCCTCCCGGCACGACTTACTCAAAGGTACAACTTTTCTAGGGCGCTATGTCATGATCGATGACCTACTTCGGCGAGCTGCGGCAAAGACGGATACGATTGCGAACGATCTGAACGCGGCGGATCCCGCGCAGCCGCCGCCCGAATGGGTGGTTCCTGTACGCTTTAATCCCGAGCCGTTCGTGGATCAGGTGCCGACCCTGGCGAAGGGCGTATGTCGGCCTGTCAGCCCGATGCTGCGCGCGCGCTTCCAGGCCTTCGGGCGCTGGCGGCTCGCCACACACGGCCATTGGCTCTCATCCGCTGACATGGTGGCATTGTGGGATGAACCGGCTGACCCGCTGTTGCGGGAGATTCGCGAGATGAGGGAGGCGGCGGAGGAGAACTGGCCAAACGACGCTTCTGCGCTGTTCCGCCCGGAACGCTTGTCGCTGTTTGCTGGCAATGATGTCTCCAACGACAAAATTTATCTACTTTGGCTCGATTGCGCAGATGAGCCGGAACTCTGGGTCTATGATTCGAACGGTGAAGGCCGTTACTCTGACCTCGCGGCCTATCTTACCGCTTATCTCTGCGATGATCTGACGGCGTTCGAACGATCCTGGCGTGCGTGATTGGCGGGGTCATATCGTCTTGGTAACCACCTGCGTGTCTGGGGCGACCGGCGCTTCGATTATGTCGCGGACAGCGCCGCGTGCGGGAGTTGATCGGGACAGGCGAAGGGCGCGAGGGCGCTATCGCCGGGGCGGCTAGCCGAACTGGTGGGACACTTGCGCCGGAGCACGCACTTCGGGGCGTCGGCGATCTTCAACACCGATCATCCAAGCCAATTTACGAGCCGGGTGTTCACCGCAGTCCTGCACCGCGAAAAGATCGCTATCCCAAAAGATCGCAGTCCGTCATTCTTTCGCACATACTGGGGAAAAGTGATCCGCGAAGGATGACGGCTTCTTGCCGATGCCGTCGTTAGGGGAGCCTGGCTTGAACAACGGCTTCGTCCCAAACCAAGCCAATCCATTCCGCGCTTCTCACATGAAAGAACGGCCGAAGTTGAGGAAATGAAAAGAGCCTGCGAGCGTCCGGGAATGGGTCAAGTTAGCAGAAGTGCCGCTAATTGGAGAGGTGACGGGAATCAGGCGTCTGCCGCGATTTTGCGCAAGGCGCGCTCAAACGCTTCTGGAGGCTGGCCGCCCGAGATCAGATAGCGATCATTGACGATGACTGCAGGTACCGCGCTGATCCCGTGCGACTGCCACGACCGCTCGGCGGTGCGGACATCTTGGGCAAATTCGTCCGACGCAAGAATCGCAGCGGCTCGCGTTGGGTCTAGCCCGACATTGGCTGCGGTGACGACCAGTACGGTATGGTCGGACGGGTTCTGCTGATCGGTAAAATAAACGTCAAATAATGCCCGCTTCAGCGCCGGCTGCCTGCCCTTAATATGCGCCCAATGCAGCAGTCGGTGCGCGTCAAACGTGTTGTAGATGCGGCTCGTCTCCGACATCCGCATCACGAAACCAAGATCGGCAGCGCGATCGCGGATCATTGTGCGATTGGCGGCCGACTGCTCAGGCGTCGAGCCATACTTCTCCGCAATATGTTCGCCGATATTTTGCCCCTCGGTGCCCATCTGCGGGTTCAGCTCGAAGGGCTGGAAGGTGATGTCCGCGTCGATCAGGTCTCCAGTGCGAGCGAGCGCCTCTTCGAGGCCGAGCAGGCCGATAACGCACCAAGGACAAGACACGTCCGAGACGAAATCGATTTTCATGGGCTTGGACATGCATCACCGTCGTCAGCTGGAGGGAGAACGCGAAACCTAGGGACGCTGTAGGCGAAATGCATCAGCGTCGCGCATGCGGTGCGGTTCAGGCAATCGACGGGCCTTCATGAACGGCTGCAACTGGGTCTCAACGGCTATAATGCCGATGCCCGATAGCGACGCGGCCATCAGGAGCGGCTAAGCGGCCCGCATGGTCATCAAGACGCATGGACCCGGCATCAGTCCCGGCCTCACCGCAATATTCTCCGTCTCATGCGGCCTGATGGTCGCGAACCTCTATTATGCGCAAGCGCTGATCGGCGAGATAGCACCGGCGTTAGGTCTCCACGGCGCTGTCGCCGGTCTGGTCGTTACCACAACGCAGCTTGGATATGGGGCAGGCCTGTTCTTCGTCGTCTCCCTCGCGGATCGGGTCGAGAACAAACGGCTCATCGTGATGCTGACGGGCGGGGCATGTTTCGGCTTGCTCGGCACGTGGATGGCGACGGGAGCAGCGAGCTTCCTGTTCTTCTCATTCCTGACGGGCTTCTGCTCGGTCGGCGCGCAGATCATGGTGCCACTTGCGGCCCATCTGGCGCCGGAAGCGACCCGCGGTCGGGTCGTCGGCAATATCATGGGTGGGCTGATTACCGGGATCATGCTTGCTCGCCCGCTGGCGAACGGTATCGCCGCCATAGCCGGCTGGCGCATGATCTTCGTGCTCTCGGCAATAGCCATGGCGGCACTGACTCTACTCATTATCCGCGCCGTCCCGGAACGGCATCCCGAACCTGATCTGCGCTACGGCCAACTTCTTCGGTCGAGTGTTTCGCTGTTAGTCAAAACCCCGACGATCCGGCGCCGGACTGCCTATCAGGCAACGATGTTCGCTGCGTTCAATCTGTTCTGGACGGCGGTGCCGTTGCTGCTTGCAGCTCGCTTCGGCCTGGGACAGCCCGGCATAGCTTTGTTTGCGCTTGCCGGAGCGGGCGGCGCGCTGGCGGCGCCGATCGCCGGGCGGCTGGGCGATCGTGGGCATATTCGAGCAGGCACGGCGGTTGCGTTAACAGCCGCGATCGCTGCCTTTCTGATTGCCGGCTGGGCTGCTGCGGCGCATGCGCTGATCCTGCTTGCTGCGGCGGCCGTGCTGCTCGATGCGGCAACCCAGCTGAACCAGGTGCTTGGTCAGCGCGTGCTGTTCTCGATAGCTCCCGAGGCGCGCGGGCGCATCAACGCGGTGTACATGACGGTCGTTTTCCTTGCCGGAGCACTTGGCTCGATGCTCGCGACCGTGAGTTTCGAGCAGGGAGGCTGGACAGCGACGGTGTCGGTGGGAGCGGCCCTTGCCACAGCGGCGCTTCTTCTATTTCTAACGGAGCGTCGAGCGGCCGCGGTCTAGATGGTGCTGCGGGGGCCCTCTACAAACGGCACCGTACTGCAGCCAGATCTCCAAGCCAATTTGTGGCCCGAATTTGCGTTCACCTGCATATTGAACGAGTAGCCGGAGATGGAACGCGATATCTCGGCTTGGAATGCCAAATGATGGGTCGCAATTGAAAAGCGAGAGAGGCTGACTGGCGTCAGTAAATTGCCGCTGCTCTGCAGCTGTTCAATGCCACGGCGTAGAGGAGGACAAAATAGGCGGGCATACTCGCGGTTGAACTGCGATGGGCTTTGGTAGCCCACGGCAAAACCTGCGCTGCTTGCTGTCGTGCCCCCTGACAGCATCAGACGTCGCGCCTCCTGTACGGTAGCAATAGTTTGCCGCACAGGTCGCCCGGCGAGCGATCATTTTTCCATGAACTGTGCAAAGGCGTCTCGCCAGTCTGGGTGCCAGCGCGACAGGGCTGGACGGTTCTCGATCAGGTCTCCTGCCGCCCAAGCCATACGCTTGGCATCCTGTTCGGCCGTGGTCTCGTTGTCCGGGCACAGGATGTAGAAGTCGCCCGCTGCTACCCGGTCCATCATCAGCGCGACGACCTGTTCAGGCGTCCATGCAGCGGGCGGTTTCTCCGGCGGTCGCCCGGCGGTCGCCCGGCGGTCATCCGCCGCCGGTACACACTCGATCACGACGTTACCCGGATCCACGGCGGTGTCGCCGGCGACGCACGGCAGGTCGCGGTCGATGCGTTCCAGCGCCGGCCGAACGGGTTCGACGTGATGATCCTGTCGCCCAAGGCCGGTGGGGTGGGAATCACGCTGACGGCGGCCAATCACGTCATTCATCTGTCGCGCTGGTGGAGCCCGGCTGTAGAGGATCAGGCGACCGATCGGGCCTTCCGCATCGGACAGACGCGAGACGTTCACGTCTATCTCCCGCAATCGGTCCATCCCGACCCGGCGATCCGCCCTATGAGCTTCGACCTGAAGCTTGACGATCTGATGCGTCGGAAGCGTGAACTTAGCCGCGGTCTTCTTTTGCCGGGCGAGGACGAGCGGGACGCCTCGTCGTTGTTCGACGAGGTTTTGGGTGCAGGCACGCGGCCTGCCGAAGCGGATACCCCGCCCACGGGTGAAGTGGTCGCACCTGCTGCCGAGCCTGCGACTGTCGCACCACCGAGGCCGACATTGTCAGCACGCGTTACAGCAAAACCGGAAACGCCAAAGGTGGACTGGCCCGCCAGAATGGTGTTCCAGCCGAAGATACGACACAATCTCGACATTTTCGCGAAACCGGTCGCGGATCAACCCTTGGCCGATCTGTCGATACGCGATCCCTATGGGTGTGCGGACGGACGCAACCGGCAATGCCTGATCGACTTCATGGCCCTGCTGGTCGCCGCCGCGCGTCATGTCGGTGAGATCACCGTCGTCAGCTTCGATGCCGACAGCGTCGATCGTTACGCGGCGGAAAGCTAGGTCCAGCGATATGACGATCTTCAGGCCCGGTGCAAGGGGGCATTGCCCGGCGGGCCGTCGCTGCGCCATATTCAGCTTTTCCGTCGCCAGAGCCGAAGCTTCCATGATCGATCCGTCAAGGCACGGATGACGAGAGGACGAGAGATCATCTGAGACGTGTCGAACGGGATCGACGGCGTAATGCTGCCCGACAAGGAGTGCACCGTGCACGTCACCGTTGGGCCCGACACGGTCGGCTGATTATCCTGGTCAGTTGCATATGGCGGAAATCCTGACTTACGTCGCGACCATGACCGATCCCGCCGCTATCGACGCCTTCATTGCGCACTTGCGTGGCACCGGCGGGTCGGAACTGGCCAATACGCAAAGCTTCCTGAACGGGCTGTGCGCGCTGATCAGCGTCGATCCGCCGCATGGCAGCCGCAGCGATGACGCGCATAACGACTATGTGTTCGAACGGCGCCTTTTGCAAAACAATGGCGACGGCAGCGTCAGCTTCGGTCGGATCGACGCCTATAAGCGCGGCGCCTTCATCCTCGAGGCCAAGCAGGGCAGCGACGCCGATCGTGCGGCGGCGACGCGCGGCGATGACGATCTCGACCTATTCGGCCAGACCGCCAGCGCGCGGATGAAACGCGGCACCGCCCGGGGCACGCCGGGCTGGACGAAGGCGATGGTCCAGGCGCGCGGGCAGGCAGAGCGCTATGCCAAGGCGCTGTCGGTCGATTATGGACCTCCCGGCATGCCCAGTGGTCATCGTGTGAGGGTCAGCAGGAGAAGCAGGCTCGATTCAATCATCATTCGGTAGATTAAGCCCTCCGGCCTGCGGAGCTCAGCGCGCCAAACTCTGGCGACCGGGCCGATCGAGACCCTCGAGTCGCCCGGGTGGGGCCGGCGGGCGTAGCCACGGCGCGGACGGCACCCCGTCCGAAGGGCTCAACCGGCCCGTGGTCTCGCCCATTCAGCCAAGCCTTGATCCTAACGTAGTAGCCACTCGGGCAACCAATGAGCCGGATGCGTAAAACTAGGCAGGCGTATGTCGGCTCTCGTTAGATACAGAGGTTTGGATCCTCTGATGGGAATGGCAGCTTCATCCCAATTCAAATCGGTCTGGCTGGCCCGGCCAAACCACCGAAGCGAGCGGTTTCCAGTAGATGAACGAATGGCAAAAGCTGAGAAGCCGCCAGAACCTCTGAACGCCCGGAAACGGGTGTGGGCAGCTGCTGATCGAGCGAATGATCGATCCACAGCCGTTCCGCAGCCGATACTTAAAAATCACTTGCAGCCAAACTCCTTGAATCCAGCAATTTAATGCGGCCGTCTGCAGTAGTTAGTTCGTCGGGGAAAGAAAACGAGATGGGGAACATCAGCGCGGCATGGACCACATGCATGATAGACATCTCGCATTATCAAGAACAGGTCGCTGATTGGGCCGCCGTCAAGCGAGCCGGTATCGTTGCCGTCGTCCACAAAGCCACCGAAGGGGGCGATTGGACTGATGAAAATTACAAGCGCCGCAAGCATGAAATCAAAGAAGCGGGCCTTTTGTGGGGTGCTTATCACTTCGCTGGAAAATCTGCGGACGGAACATTACAGGCTCAACACTTTCTTGATTTTGCTAAGCCTGAGGATAACGACCTCATCGCCTTTGACTGCGAGAGATATGGTGTTTTCAAGCAGATGGAAGAATTTTGCCTAGAAATTCACCGTCAGCTCAATAGATGGCCGGTGATCTATGGCCGGCATCGACTACGATTAGTGATGAAGGGTAATGGTAGCTCACCAGTAACCAAGGGTGAAGCCATATAGTGCCATGCCGGAGGGTTGGGATGACTGGACCATCTGGCAGTATACCGAAGGCCTGCACGGTCCCTAGCCCCGCGCGACCCCAGGCTTCGGAAAAGTCGACCGAAACGCCTTTAAGGGAACTACAGAGGCCTTTTTGAAGGCTTGGCCCTTTAAGGAACGTTGAGCTCATTGGGGGATCTGCCGCCATCACCATGCTTCGTTGTTCAGGCAGTTTTGAGCGCCATGTGCTTTGTCACAGCCTTTTGAGGTTCGACCTTGCCGGTCGCAACACCGTGACCCGTTGGGCTTCGTTCATGAAGTGCTTGCCAGACCGCGTGAACGCAAGCACCTGTTGGTCCGTCGGCAGCGATGAGGCTATCGCCCTGGTGAAGGTCCGCCATCGACAGGTGTAGTAGCCCATTGTTGCGGAGCTTGCACTTGGCCTAATCATGCCCTGAGCGACGATGCCGCGCGCGCCATGGACCGCAACGTGCATCCAGGTTGCCGTCACACTCGATGATCTAGACTTTCTCACCCCAGTAGACCTTAGGCCTTCGATCCGTTTTCTGATGCATGTTGGCGACGTCAGTCGAGGTACTTGAACCTGGTTCGGTCCTCTGCGCGTTGCCCAAGAGCGGACGCTAAAGCTAGGGCCAGTGCCAGTGCACCGGCCCACCGCGGTGTTACGTCAGACGACAGCGCCTCTCGCTCGCTTACGCATCAAAAGTGCCCATAAGGCGTTTAGTTCGGCGTCTTATCTCAAAACGCGATCTTGAACTGTCCCCCGATGATCCGCGGCTCGTTGATCATGCCTGTCAGGTTGTTGAAGTCGATCGCGCTGATGCTGCGATACTGGTTGGTGATGTTGCGGACGAATGCGCCGACCTCATACCCCTGCGGCGATTTATAGCCGACCTTGAGCCCGCCTTCGAGCGACGACTTGCCGGTGAACTCTACCGCTTCATACAGGAAGAAGTTGATTCGGCTGCGATAGACCCAGTCGGTATAGGCATAGACCTCGCCGCCGTTCGCGAGCGGGATGCCGTAGCGCGCGGTCCAGTTGGCGATCCAGCGCGGCGCCTGGGGAAGGTCGTTGCCGTCGATCACCGCGAACCCGTTGACGATCGGATCGAGCACGGTGCAGGTCGCGCACACCCCGACGCCGATGTTCCGGTCGCGGATCTCGGTGAAGTTGTAACTGCCGCTCGCGGTCAATGTCAGCTCGGGAAGCGGACGTGCCTCAAACTCGCCCTCGACGCCGTAACCGATCGCCTTGTTCGCGCTGATCAGACGTGCCGAGTTGCTGTTGCCGCCGACCGCAGTGATCTGCAGGTCCTTGGTGCTGTACCAATAGGCGTCGAGCGAGAAGTTCACTTTCCGATCGAGCAGCGTGCCCTTAAAGCCGCTTTCGCCCGAAAAGGTCGTCTGCTTCGGCGCCGTGCTCTGGACGCTGCCGAAGGTCACGCGGTCCTGGATCGCAGGGCCCTGATAACCGGTCGCGAGCCGCGAATAGACGTTGATCGCGGGCGTCAGTTCATAGGTCGCGCTCGCGTCCCACGTGACGTTCGAGCCACGGACGATCGCGCGCGCGGGCAGCGTGTCGCTGATCCCGGTGCCGGGGATCGGCGCGGTGACGAGATCGTTGCGATAGTCGTGCGAGTAGCGGACACCCGCGCGCAACGTCAGCAACTCGACCGGCTTGGCTTCGATCGACGCGAACGCGCCGTAATTCTCGTTGCGATTGTCGTGGAAGATGTCCTGGTCGAGATCGGTCGCGCGCGAACCGGTGCCGCCAAACGCGTAGTCGTACTGGTGATAGCGCAACGTCTGGTGGAAATAATACAGCCCGCCCTGTAGGCGGATGCCGTTCATATCCTCGCTGGCGTAGCGCAGTTCCTGGCTGAACTCCTTGGGCTTGGTCAGGCCACCGGTGTTCGACGGGAACAGGCCGACGCCGATCGCGCCGATCGTCCCGCCGAGGAAGGTGTAGTTATTGCCGCCGTCGACATCGCCGGTGCTCTCGACCTTGGCCTGTTCATAACCCGTGACCGAGTAGAAGGTGCCGATGCCGTCGAGGTGATAGTCGAGCCGGAGGTTGGTGCCCCACTGCGTGAGGCTCTGGCTGGTATAGCCGTCGAGCGTGACGTGCTTGGGGTCGAACCCGGTGTTGAAGTCGTTGGTCCCCGGCTTGAACAGTCCGGCGCGGAAAATGCGCGGCGAGCCCGTCAGGTCGCGGACATGGACGTTCAGCAATGCGTTGAAATCGCTGCTGGTATAGCCGAGCTGGAAGCGGCCGGCGACGTCGCGATAGCCTTCGAGCTTGCGATCCGCATTGCCCGTCGTGGAGTCGTTCGTGACCCAATCGTCGCGCGACTGGATAATGCCCGACGCGCGAAATGCGAAGCCGTTGCCGATCGGCAGGTTGAGCGCCGCCTCGCCGTTGATCGTGTTGTAGGTCGCCCAGGACCCGGTCGCATAGCCCGAGACCTTGTCCGGGTTCGGCTTGGCGGAATCGATCTTCACGACGCCGGCCGGCGTGTTGCGCCCGAACAACGTGCCCTGCGGCCCGCGCAGCACTTCGACGCTTTGCAGATCGAAGACCGGGAACGACTTGAGCATCGGATTCTCGAGCGCGACGTCGTCATACACCACCGACACCGGCTGCGCGGCGTTGGGATCAAAATCGGTATTGCCGAGGCCACGGATATAGAAACGTGGGAAAGTGCGGCCGAACGACGATTCGACCTGGAGGCTCGGCGTGCGGCCGGCGAGGAAGCGAATATCGAGGCCGCTCGAATTGAGCACGTCGAGCTTTTCGCCACTGATCGCGGTAACCGCGATCGGCACGTCCTTCGACGATTCCCGACGGCGGGTCGCCGTGACCACGATGTCGCCGACGCCCTGTTCGCCAGCCGGACCGGCGACGGCTTGCCCGGTCGGCGCCTGATCCTGCGCGACGGCGGGCGCGGCAAAGACGAGTAACGGCGCGCTGGCAGCCAGCAGCTTGGCGATGGCAGACGTACGAACGGGCAAGCGAATCATGGATGGTCCCCCTTTGGCTTCGAACATCCTCCCGCGTCGATCCGTGTGACCCGAATCCGTCACCGACCGGTAACATCACTGCAACGCGCGGCAATAGACCCGATCGGGGGCGATGCATTTTTGCTGAGCACCGCGACATCTTTGCCCCAGTTGGCGCTGCCGCCACGGTGACGTTTAGAGCTGAGTGATCGTGTGTAGAGCGCGTGCATCGCCGCACACATTTTCGCATTGTCGCCACGAAGCACGACGGTCTGCGCGCGTAATGGGGGGACGATTGACCGCCAGGGTACGCCCAAGCCGCACCTGCCTGAAGGACGACCGCCCGACAGCGTGCGCGAAAAGCTCGGTCGCTATGCTCCGCCGCCCAGCGCCGACAGCTTCAGCGTGGTCGATGACTCGGCCCGTATTCTGATCATGGTGGACGAGGCACATCGGACCCAGGGCAGCGACATGGGCGACAATCTGTTCGAGGCGTTTCCCAATGCTGCGCGGATCGCCTTTACCGGCACGCCGCTGAAAACCGAACGCCATGGCGGGCGCCAGACGGTGAAGCGGTTCGGCGAGTAAATCGATACCTACAAGCTGATCGACGCGGTCGCTGACGGGGCGACGCTGCAGATTCTATACGAAGGCCGCACCGCGAATACCGCGCTGCGCGACAAGGTGGAATTCGACCAGGCGTTCGAGGATATGTTTGAGGAGCGGTCGGCGGCGGACCTGTTGGCCATCAAGAAGAAGAAATATGGCGCGACCGGCGACATATGGAGGCCGAAAGCCGGATCGGCGCGATCGCCCACGATCTGGTCGGGCATTACATCGACCAAATCCTGCCCAACGGTTTCAAGGCACAGGTGCGCTGGAACCCGTGCAAAAACGGTATAGTCCTGACCGGTATTTGCTCATGGCGCAGCGCAGCAAAGTTATCAATGCGTCAGCGAGCCAAGGTCGTAGTGGATTGTACGCACAACAGTATAAAGGCTGCTGGAGAGCGACCGTTCAGTCCGGTGGCGACAAGCCGTGCAACGATCCAAGTCTAGATTTCATAACTCGGGTCAGTGGCGGATAAGCCGTGGTGTTCCGGAACCTTTCCCGGACCACCACGGCCTATCCACCCGCTAACGAAGCTTACGTCGCCTGGTTGGACGACACAGGCTTGGCCGTCACGTCGAAACGATCGGCGTTCATGACCTTGACCCATGCCTTGACGAAGTCGCGCACGAACTTCTGCTCATGGCCGTTCTCGGCATAGACTTCGGCCGTCGCGCGCAGCTGTGAGTTCGAGCCGAAGATCAGGTCGGTGCGGGTCGCCTGCCACTTCTTCTCGCGACCACCACGATCATAGCCGATGAACTTCTCGTCGCTCGACGTGTCGACCAGGTCCCAGAACGTGTCGTTGTCGAGCAGGTTGACGAAGAAGTCGTTGGTCAGCTGACCCGGACGCGTGGTGAGCACGCCCTCGGGCGCATCGCCAAAGTTCGCACCGAGTACGCGCAGGCCACCGACCAGCACGGTCATCTCCGGCGCGGACAGGCCGAGCAGCGAAGCCTTGTCGAGCAGCAGCTCCTCAGTCTTCACCGGGTGACGCGTCTTCAGGTAGTTGCGGAAGCCATCGGCCTGCGGCTCCATCCACACGAAGCTCTCGACATCGGTCCACTCCTGCGTCGCATCGCCGCGTCCGCCGAGGAACGGCACCGACACGTCGTGACCGGCATCGCGCGCCGCCTTCTCGACCGCTGCCGAACCGGCCAGCACGATCGCGTCGGCCAGCGACATGTCGCCGCGCAGTTCGTTGAGCTTGGCCAGGACCTTGCTCAGCTGCTCTGGCTCGTTGACCGGCCAATCCTTCTGCGGAGCGAGTGCGATGCGCGCACCGTTCGCGCCACCGCGGTGGTCCGACCGGCGATAGCTCGATGCCGACGCCCATGCGGTTTTGACCAGCTGGCCGATCGTCAGGCCGCTCGACAGCACGGCGTCCTTGAACGCCGCGACGTCGGCGTCCGACGGCGCGGTGCCCTCGGGAACCGGATCCTGCCAGATCAGCGTCTCTTCCGGAACCTCAGGCCCGAGGTAGCGAACGCGCGGACCCATGTCGCGGTGCGTCAGCTTGAACCAGGCGCGTGCGAACGCGTCGTCGAGTGCCGACTGATCATCGCGGAAACGCAGCGCGATCTCGCGGAACTCGGGGTCCATCTTCAGCGCCATGTCGGCGGTGGTCATCATCGTCGGCACGCGCTTGTTGGGATCGCGTGCGTCGGGCGCCATGTCCTCGTGCTCGGGGTTGACCGGCTGCCACTGCTTCGCGCCGGCCGGGCTTTCTGTCAGCTCGTATTCGTACTTGAACAGCAGGCGCAGATAGTCGCCGGTCCACTTGGTCGGGTTGTTCGACCATGCGCCCTCGACGCCCGAGGTCGTGATGTGGCCCTGGCCGATCTCCTCGCTGTCGGTCAGCCAGCCAAGACCCTGCATATGCACGGATTCGGAAGACGGGGCCTTGAAGTGCGGCGCTGGCTTGGCGCCGTGCGCCTTGCCGAACGCATGGCCGCCTGCGGTCAGCGCAACGGTTTCCTCGGAGTTCATCGCCATCCGCTGGAAGGTCGCCTTCATGTCGCGAGCCGACAGGAGCGGGTTCGGATCACCGCCCGGACCTTCCGGATTGACGTAGATAAGCCCCATCTGGATTGCGGCAAGCGGTCCTTCAAGCTCGGGCAGATCCTCGCTGATACGCGTCTGCGCACCTTCGTTGACCCACAGCTCCTCGGCGCCCCAGAACGTGTCGCCCTCGGACGCGAAGACGTCCTTGCGGCCGCCGGCGAAACCGAAGATCGGTCCGCCCATGCTCTCGATCGCGACGTTGCCGGCGAGGATGAACAGATCGGCCCAGCTGATGTTCTTGCCGTACTTCTGCTTCAGCGGCCACAACAGGCGACGTGCCTTGTCGAGGTTGCCGTTGTCCGGCCACGAGTTGAGCGGCTCGAAGCGCTGCTGGCCCGACGACGACCCACCACGGCCGTCCGTCACCCGGTACGTGCCGGCGGCATGCCACGCCATGCGGATCATGAAGGGGCCGTAGTGACCATAGTCAGCCGGCCACCAGGCCTTGCTGTCGGTCATCAGCGCGGTCAGGTCTGCCTTGAGCGCGGCGTAGTCGAGCTGCTGGAACGACTCGGCATAGTTGAACTCTTCGCCCATCGGGTCGGGGGAGACGCCGTGCTGGTGCAACATGTCGATCGGCAGCGCATCCGGCCACCAATCCTTGTTCGTACGCCCGAGCAGCGAGCGGGCTTTGACCTCGCCGCCGCCGTTGGGGCCCATGGGGCAACCGCTGCTCTTTGGCTGTTCGTAATCGGCCATCTTGGCGTCCTCTCTCGATGAGTATTCCGTACTTGTACTGAAGATGCAGGATTTGACGGACATTTGTCCAATCGATTATTCGGGCAGGATCGATCACACCAGTCGATCACAGGTGGTTGTCGAGCAAGCCGTCCCGGTGTGTACCGCCGCCATGACCCGCGTTCAGAGCGCCGAGATACAGCGCGAAACAGGCACGCTCGCCCTACGAGGGAGATCGTGTCGGTCACGTTGGCCCAGACGATAGCGGACACCGGCCACTACAGCATCGATAGCACCTCAACCCGCGCCCACGTATCGGCAGCGGATATAAAAAGGGGGACTCGTCGACAGGCTCTTGGCCCCTCGCGGGGCGGGTTCGCACTTGAGTCGTTCCGATGCGCTACCGAACCACGTAAATCGGGTTGCCGATGAGAACCCGTTTTCCGCCGGGCGTGCGTACGTCTGCGCGGAGCCAGTGAAGCTTGTATCTTGCGGGGATGTCGAAGGTAATCCTCGCGTCTGAGCCCACCACGTATCGGCGTTGGCCACGTAGAATATGCCCGCCGTCGACGAGGAGATCGACGATATCGCCATCTGCCCCGGCAACGTGGACCGTACCGCGGATCGCTTGTCCCAGACGGCGGCGTAATGTGCCGCCCATCACGGCGGTGGATCGCGCGCCCGTGGTTGCTGTCAGATCGAGCACGCGTCCGGGATGTGCGCCTTCAAGGTCGATGAACACTCGCCCCGACCGTACGCCTGCAAGGATGCCGGCCTGCGAAAGCTCCGAGGCGTAGACCACGGTAGTGGGAGTGCCGACAGGGGACTGCGCGCCGACCGGGGAGCTGCCCGCCTGACCGTCGATCGCATCGTGATTGTCGCTGCCGCCGATACCGGTCAGGTGGTAGCCGCGATCGAGCAGCTTTTCCCACCACGCGGTCCCCGAGCCGGCCCCATCGTCGAACGCGCCGCCATGATCCGCCGCGATGCCGCCATTGGCCACCTCGATCGCGCCGACCCGTGTGTAATCCGTATCCGGCGCCGACCATCCGCACCCGAGGCAGTTTTCGTTGGTCGGAATTTCCGGGTGGTTGATCGCGATGATCGCGCCGGTCCCGCGTGCGCCATCGAACATCGCGTCGATGTTCGGCGCACCGACCGCGCCGAGCCGATATTCGACGAAATCGGTGATGCCGAGCAGGTTGAAATGCCCGTATTGCGTCGTCATCTCGCGACCGGGGATCACGAGCAGACTATCGAAGAACGGTGCGAGATTGGCGAGCTCGGCGACCTGTGAACGGACGTTGTGATCGGTCACCGTCACGAAATCGAGCTGATGATCGCGCGCGGCCTTGAGCGTGAAATAGACCGGGCAGGGCACCGGATTACGGCTCGGCTCGCTCCGGCAGAGCGCGTCGCTTTGACCGGTATGCGTGTGGAAGTCGCCGCGATACCAGCCCGGACCGTTCTTCAGCGCCGTCGTCGTGATCGCCTGTGCCGCCGCGCCACGATCGAAATGCACGGTCACCGTGTAGGGCGACACGGTACCGGGCCGGATCGACGCCACCGCGACGCTCAACCGCCAGCGGCCCGCCGGTAGCGGCCCGGGCAGATAGGAGGTGGAGGCGAAGGTCTCGGCGATGACGATGTGCGGCTTGATCGCGCCGCCCCAGCCGCGCTCACGCGTCGGGTCGTAAACGCCGAGCACGAGATACGTGCCGTCCTTGTGATCCGCGCCTTGGACGTCGATCGTCAATCTGGTGACGCCTGCGGGTACGTCGAACGGCAGTTCGCGGTAGCTCCCGCGGTCGCTGTCCCGCATCACGCCGCTTATCACCACGTCCTGCGACGATGCAGGCGCGGTCGTCTGCGCACAGACCGGAAGCGGTACGACGATGAACGCCGCCGCGATACGCCGTAACCGCATCACCGGTCCACCCGCCTCGACGGTAGCGCCCCGCAGCGTGCGGCAACCGGATCGCAGCGGTGCAGGACATCGCCGGGCAGGCTCGCGCGATAGGCATAGCCATGCGGGTTGGGCACGCCGTCGTAATAGTCGCTGCTGACGAACTGCGCGCCCGAGGCGATCGCCGCGGTGAGCCGGGTCGGATCGTCGGCGCGCGCTTCCTTCGTGTCGGCATCGGCGCGGGTGCGCACCAGATAGCCGGCGCGGACGAGGCGAGCGATATGCGTTTCTTCGCCGCGTGGGTCCTGTATGTTGAACACGGCGGCTTCGGGCGATTCCTCGTCGTAATAGCCGAACATCGCCCGGCCCCGCAGCGACGGGTGGCCCGCGCGGTAGAGCGCATAATGCCGCTCGTCGCCATCGAGAACGAACACGAACCGCCCTTTCGCGGCGGCCAGCGTCGGCCATGCATGCGCGCGCACGGCTTCCGCCAGCGTCGGGCGATCACGGCGCACGCTGTCGGGCACGATCAGCCGATCCTCGCCCATGACGGTGCGGATATCGGTATCGAGCGCATCGAGATCGCCGGCCTCGAATTGCGCATCGTGCAGCCACGACCCGGCGATCGGCGGGAAGTCGCTGGCGTTGACCAGCACCGTGACGGGCAGGTGGTCGGGGTGGCGGTCCGACCAGCGCCGCAGGATCGCCAGGCACTCGCGAAAGACGAGACAATGGCTTTCGGTATCGATCTGCGGAAAGTGCAGCACCTTCGCGCCCGGTGCCATCATCGCCTTGCGTGTTGCAGCCGCCGCCATCTGATAGGGCGTGGCGTACAGGCCGCCTTGCGGATCGGGCGCGACGTCGATCTCGATCTGACGGATGCCGATCGCGAACTGCGCCTCCAGCGGCGGGTGGCCATAGTCGAGCTCGTCCCAATATTGTGGCGCCAGCGTGCGGATCCGCGCCTCTTCGTCGGCCGACGGGTAGCGCTTGTAGCTGTTGTGCGAGCCGAGCAACTGCACCTGATCGAGCCGCAGCGTCGCCGGCAGTCCCTCGACCCGGTCGCCGTGTCGGGGCGCCGCCGAACCAGCCGCGGCGATCGTCAGAAACGCTGCGGCGGCCAATCGCCAGCCTCGTGCTCGACAGGCGTTCACCACTGGAACGAGGTCGTGAGCTTGAAGAAGCGGCCGGTCTCGACATACGAGCCGTTACCGCCGCCGTCCTGCACACCCAGATAGCGCGTGCTCTTGCCCATCGTCTTGTAGAAGCTTTCCTTGTTGAGGATGTTCTGCACCTGGCCCGACAGCGACCATCGGCCGATGTGATAGGTGGCGTTGAAGTTCAGCTGGCGGTTGGGCTGGAGATAGGTGTCGAGCTGGTCGTTGAGGCTCAGCAGCTGGCGACCGACATATTGCCAGGCGAGGCGGCCGGAAAATGCCGGACGCTCGTAGAACAGCTCGGTGTTGTAGATGACGTTGGGCGCGCGCGGCAGCACCGTCGTGCCGCGCCCGGCGACGCCGCTGTCGGCACGGCTGTCCTGCAACGTGGCGGACCCCTCGACCCCGAAGCCGCCGAAGAACTGCCCGAGTTCGAAGAACTGCTTCCGCGCGTGGAATTCGACGCCGTACAGATCCGCGTCGCTGCCGTTCAGCGGCATCGTGTAGACGATCCCGCCGACGGTGTTGGTGCCGCCGCTCGAACTCGGCGTGCTGCCGGTCGCGCTGGCGGTGAACACGAAGTTCGACAGATGCTTGTAGAAGCCGGCCGTCTCGATCACCGCGCTGTGATCGGGATACCATTCGACGCCGAGGTCGAGGTTGGTCGCGGTCGTCGGCTTCAGATCGGGGTTGGACCTGTTGACGAACGCCAGCGCGCCGGTGACGTCGTTGTAGCTATAGGTCTCGGGACCAGCGACCAGCGCGAAGGCAGGCCGTGCGAAGCTGCGCCGCGCCGCGCCGCGGATGACCAGCCGATCGGTCGGGCGATAGGCCAGGTTCAGGCTTGGCAGGAATTCGTTGTAGCTGTTGCCGTCGGACGTGAAATGACCGGTATCGTTCGGCGAGGCGCCGCCGGAATCGGTGACCACCACCCAGTGCGTCGCGGTGAAGTCGGTATGCTCGAAACGAAGCCCTGCGACCATCTGCACCGGCCCGAGTGCCGCATCCGCCTGCGCATAGCCGGCAACGACCGTCTCCGTGCCGAAGACCGTGTTCCGGGCATAGTCGTTGGCGGTGTAATAGCCGGGGTTCGGGGTGCCGTCCGGCGTGAACTGGTTGGTATAGGCGTAGGGCAGGATGCTCTTCTCGAAATACGTCCGGTCGTAGATCCGGAAGCCGGGATAATTTCCGCCCATGAAATCGACGTTGCGGCCGGGCAGTGCGGACCCGGTCGGGCCTTGCCCTGCATCGAAATCGGGGCGGCTGCCGTCGGCGGCGGGGATGACGAAATTGTCGCCGTTGTTACCGAGCAGGCCGCGGTCGTATTGCGAGCGGTCCGAAAGACTGAGGTCGGTACCCCAGCGGATATGCTTGATCAGCCCGTCGGGGGCGTAATCCATATCGAGCTTCAGTTCGTAGAGGTTGTCGTCGGACTCGACGTCGCGCGCCTGGAATTTCCACGCGCGGATCGAGTCGGCGCTGAAGACGGCGTTGCGCGTCGCCGGATCGGCGAATGCGAGACCGATATTGGTCGGATTGCCGGTGTCGATCAGGACGCTGCCGCGGGGATTGCCGGCACTGTCGGTCAACAGGCTCGTGTCGCTGTACAGGCTTCCTTCGACGTAATTCGGACGCCGCTGCTGGCCATAGCCGTAGGATGCGCGCAACGATGCCGAGACTTTGTCGGACATCTTGATGTCGCTGCCGGCCTGGATCGTGCCGAGCTGCGAGAGCTGGTCGCGGGCCTGGAAGTAGCTGCCGGCCAGCGTGCCGAGCGGGTTATAGGTGCCGTTTGCGCCGTAATAGGGGGCGGTGCCGAGCAGCTGGAGAACGCCGCCGGTGATGCTGTGCTGCACGTCGACCGACGAAACCTTGTAATGGCCATAGGTGCCGCGGATGAACGCGGAGACCGCATCGCCTTTGAAATCGATCGAAAAATTGCCGCCGAACCGCTCGATGTTCGAATCGTAGAGATCGTATTTGATCCCCATCGCGGTCAGGTCGCCGGGGCCGGAGGTCGCCGTCGCGGGGATATAGGTGACCGCCTCGACGCTTTCCGCCGCCGATCGGCGCTGTTCGTAATAGCCGGTCGCGTAGACGCCGATGGCGTGGTTCGCGCCGAACGTCCTGGCGAGTTCGATCTGACCGACCCCGCCGAATGCCTTGAAGCCGAGCTTGTCGGCACGGTCGTTGTAATTCGCGCCGCCGGTGACCTTCAGATAATGGTCGCCATATTGGAAACCGGTCGGCGTCGCGATGTCGACCGTGCCGCCGATCGAGTCGCCGTAATCGGCGGCGCCGGGGGTCTTCGACACGCTCGCCGAGCGCAGGCCGTAGGGCGCGATCATCTTGAGCGACAGCGCGCGGGTCGCCGGATCGGATTCCGCCACGCGCATGCCGTTGATCGAATAGGCGTTGTAGCTCGAATCGATGCCGCGGATCGAGATGAACTCGGCCTCGCCGGTGGCGGCCTGGCCGAGCCCCATGTCCGCATAGGCGCTGACGCCCGGCAGGACCGCGAGGATGTCGACGATGTTGCCACCCGGACGCCGGGCGATCGTCTCGCCGGACATGACCGCATTGGTGCCGACCTGCTGTCGTTTCCAGGCGAGCGCGCGCTCTTCCTCGAGCGGCACCGCGCCGGTCACCACGATATCATTGCCGGGATCAGCGGCGGGGTCCGGGGCGGGATCGGGCGCTGTTACGCCAGCGCGATCGGGGGCCGCAGCGCCCGTGGTCAAGGCGACCGGATGGCGAAGGCCAGCGCCGCCTTGCGGATCGGCCGCGCCCAGCACGATGGTCTTCCCGTCGTCGCGCCGCAGCTGGAGCGGACTGTTCGCGATCAACAGGCGCAATGCGGCCTGTCGCGACATTGCGCCGTGGATCGCCGCCGACTGGACCTGCGCGATCGCGGCGCGGGGAAAGAAGATCTGCACGTTCGCCTGCCGGCCGAATTCGGTCAGCGCGTTCGCCAGCGATTGGGGAGCGATATCGAAGCTGTGCATGTCGGGCGCGGCGATCGGCGCGGCATGGGCGGCAGGCGTCATCAAGAGCGTCGCGAGCAGCGACGTCCCGGCGAGTGTCGAGCGCATGGAGGAAACCTCGGTTGGAATGGTTGGTCGAGACCGTCTTCACCCCGAAAGACGATCAGCGCGGGACCAACCGCCAACTCCGACAAAACTTTCTTGCGATTTTCAGTCCGACGACATGCGGGATCGGTCGAAGCGTCAGCGGGTCAGCAGATACGCGGTCGGCGAGCGCGATACCCGGATGTTCAAGCCGGTCGAAACAGCATCGAGGAAAGCGGTCGGGTCGCTCGTGACGAACCGTCCACCAACCGGAATGCTGGCGAGCTCGCGATCGACGATCACGATCTTGCGGACCAGAAATCGGTTATACTCCTCGACCGCACTGCCCAGCGTTGCATCGCGGAAGAGAATCTCCTGGTGCTGCCAGGCCGTGACCCGGTCGACCTGATTGGCATCGGCCCGACGCACGATTGCGCCGTCGGACGATACCAGCAGGCTCGTCGCACCACTGCGCGCGTCTATCGTCGAACCGGGTATCGACCCAGCCTGCCCGGCGACGCGTGCTATACCCTTCTCCACCAACAGATCCAGCGCCCCGCCCCGCGCACGCACGTTGAAGCGCCCCGCCGAAAGGATGACCATGCGCCCGTCGCCGTGAAACACGGCATCCGGTCCCTTCGGAAGACTTAGCGCGACTTCACCGCGTTCGATCCAGAACGTTCTTTTGGTGCTCGACACGCGCCAGGATAGCCGGGAATCCGTATTGAGCGCGACGACACCGCCTGCCGGCAGGCGGATCGTCTTGCTCTCGCCGACTGCGGTCGTTTCACTATCCAGGCATACGCGCGCGTCGCGGTCGTACCGGCCGCGACGACGCCGACCGCCGCCACCGCGCAGGCCGCTTGCAGGAACATCCGACGTGAACACGGCCCTTTCGGTGCGGCGGGCACCAGGGCGGCGGTGCGGCGCCCCGAAAGTTCGCGCACGGACCGCGGAGCCTCGCTGCCGACCCTGTCCCACATCGCCAGCGCACGCGCGAAGGCGATCGCGTGCGCGACATCCTCGTCGCGCCACGTCTTGAACGCGACCTCGTCCAGCGTACCCAGACGATGCTGCGCCAGCCATGCGGCGGCTTCGGCAGCATCGACATCGGCGTCGTTACGAAAAAGACCGCCGAACCGCGTCATGCGCGATCCTCTTTCAGCACATACATACTCCCCTAGACGAACGCCGCATCGCAATCCGCCAAGATGCCGTTCAATGCAGTTTTCGAGATCCGGCGAGCCGGCGGTGTCCGATATCCGGCTCCGGCACCTCGTACGTGTCCCGACGGCGCGGCTCAAGCGCCTGGGTGAGCAGGTAAATCGCACGGGCGAGCCGCTTCTCGAGCGTCGACAGGCTTACGCCGAGTTCGTCGGCAATCCGTCGCGGCGATTGGCCGTCGACGCGACAGCGCTCGAAGACGGTTCGACATTTGTCCGGCAGCGCCCGTATCGCGTGCGCGAGATCGTCGAGCTGCTGGCGGTCCTCGGCGATCCGGTGCTGGTCGGGGGTGTCGTCGGGAGCATCGAAGTTCTCGAATTCGACGAAATGGCGAAAATCGATGATCTTGGCGCGGCGCAGCCGGTCGATCGCCAGATTGCGCATCATCCGCAGCATATACGTCCTGGGATTGACGATCGCGCCCCAAGCTTCCGTCGCGAGCATCCGCGCGAGCACGTCCTGCACCAGATCGCGCGCTTCGTCCGTACCACGGCACAATCGGTACGCCGCATCGAGCAGATCGCGTTCATGGGGGAGAACCTCCTCGACAAACCAGCGATCGATAGGGCGGACGACAGGCACGCAATCTCTCACCGTGGTGGAGGGGAGCGCGTCCTCTAGGCCGCGCTCGTGTCATTCCGACGACAGCCGGGTGAGCCGGTGCCCCACAGGGTCGACGTCGCTCCGCTGGCTATACCATCGACGAGAAATACAGTCCCACGGTCAACGACATCGTTAGCCGCATGGCCGCGGCCGTGGCTTTGGCCAGTCGTTCGACGGCGCCCGGTGCGGACTTTGTTGCGCAGCGTGTACCGGCATTAACCGTCGAGCGCAGACAGCTGCGATGCCGCAAGCATCTTGACATCGCTCAGCGATCTGATCTGATAATGTAATCGGGCATAAGTCCTTGGCTGTGGGCGGGAATATTTCGCTCTGGTCGAGATCTTCGGCGGTGCGGGGAATTCATCCGCGGGGGAGGGGGGCATGTCCTTGACGGCAGATCAGGTCCGGCTCGTGACCGAAAGCTATGCGCTGATCGGACGCTCACCCCGCCCGTATTCCGAACTTTTCTATCATCGACTGCTGCTCGATCACCCTTTCGCACGGGCGCTTTTCCCCGACGATCTCCGCCATCAGGCATTCGTGTTCGAGAAGACGATCGCTATTCTCGTCAGGGAGGTGGGGGATATTGCCGGCTTGCGGCCCACCTTAGCGGACCTTGCACGAAAACATGTCGGATACGGCGTCAGACCCTATCAATACGAAGCTGTCGGTGCCGTATTGATCGCGACGTTTTCGGAAATACTGGGAAGCCGTTTCACGCCGGAGATCCGCGAAGCCTGGGAGACGGTCTATGCGGAAACTGCAGGGGTGATGATCGCCGAAGCGTATCCCGACGGCTGATAACGGATCTTCGCAGATTGCCGCAAATGCCCGCTACGGACCGCACCAAGGTGGAGCCAACGGTCAGGTCAGATAGGTGTGGACGATGTGAACGAGTTCGTCTGCCCCCGCAGCCGCTTGAGACGGTTGAGCAGTCTCTTTTTTTCTTTTGTCGCGCGGGTATCGGGGACGGCGGGCCGCGATCACTGCGGTCTGGTGAAGCGCCGGGGTGGCAGGTAAGCGGAGCCATGCTCAAATACGCCGCCGTCGTGCTCATCCTCGCCGCTCCCGCCGCCGCCTCCGCTGCCGATCTACCGACGATCGCGGCGGGGCGGTGGGATATCACATCAACCGTCGCCGAGCTGTCGATCCCCGGCGTTCCGGGGTTCGTCATGCGGATGATGCGCGGCAAGTCGAAGGCCGAGCGCAAGAGCATTGCTACCGCGCAGGCGATCGACGCGCTGCTCGTCCCGGATCCCAAGGCGCAATGCCGGGTCGACGGTCAGCACGTTGCCGACGGCCATTATGTCCAGGCGCTGACGTGCCCGCAAAAGCGCGGCAAGCCGGTCGAGATCGCGCGCGTGGGGACGTATGATCGCACGGGCTTCGTCGGCCAGGCGATCGTCACCGGCGTGACGCCGAAGGGACCGATGAAGATCGTGCTCAACCAGCGTGCTTCGCGCGTCGCAGACTAAGGCGAAATCGCCACAAGTCCGGCTGGAACGAACGTAGCGATTTCCGTCACGGCGACCAGGAAACGCAGTCGATCACGCACGGATGCACGCTCCGATGGTCATGACGCACGACCATCAGAGCGCCCCTAAGCGTTACTTCAGGCCACCGCCGAGCGAGCGATAGAGTTCGACCGCGTTGCTGTCGCGGACGAGGCGCGTGGCGAGCAGGCTCTGTTGCGCGGTGTAGAGCGCGCGCTGCGAATCGAGCGTGTTGAGGAACGGGTCGATCCCGGCGCGGAAGCGGAGCTGCGACAGATTGTACGCGCCCGCCGCGTTGTCACGCAGCGACGTCTGCGCTTCGAGCTGGCTGTTGATCGTGCCACGGCGTGCCAGTGCATCGGCGACCTCGCGGAAGCCGGTCTGGATGCTCTTCTCGTACGTCGCCAGCATCGCGTCGCGCGTCGCCTTGGCGTATTGCAGATTGCCCTTGTTGCGGCCGAAATCGAAGATCGGCTGGGTAATCGTCGGCGCCACCGACCATTGCTGGCTGCCGCTGCCGAACAGGTTGGACAGGCCGAGGCTGAGCGTACCGAACGCCGCCGTGAGCGAGATGTTCGGGAAGAACGCCGCGCGCGCCGCGCCGATGTTCGCGTTGGCGGCGATCAGGTTATGCTCGGCTGCGGCGACGTCTGGACGGCGCAACAGCACCTCTGACGACAGGTTGGCGGGTAGATTCTCCAGCGTCGGCGTCTTGTCCGGCATCCGCGCGGGAAGCAGCTCCGGCGTCACGGTCGTCCCGGCGAGCAGGTTGAGCGCATTCTGGTCCTGCGCGATCAGCGTCGTCGCGTCGGCAATGTCCGAGCGCGCCTGGTCATAGGTGGTGCGCGCCTGACGCACTTCGAGTTCGGAGGCGATGCCGATCCGGAAACGGTCCTGCGTGAGCTTCAGCGTCTGGCCGAACGCGCGCTCGGTATCCTGCGCGATCTTGAGACGGTCCTGATCCGCGGCCATCGTCAGCCACGCGGTCGCCGTTTCCGAGATCAGCGACACCTGGGCGGCGTTGCGGTTTTCCTCCGCCGCGAAATACGCTTCCTGCTGTGCCTGCGTCAGGTTGCGGATGCGGCCGAAGAGATCGATCTCCCAGGCCGAAACGCCGACATTGGCCGAGTAGATATCGATACGACCGCTGCCGGCCACCGCGCCTGCTCCGGTTCCGCCGCCGACGCCGCCAACGCCACCACCTGTGCCACCGCCACCCGTGCCGCCGCCGGCGCCGCCGCCGCCGACCGCGTTGAACGGCGACTTCTGGTAGGTTGCGCTGCCGGTCGCGCCGAGCGTCGGGAACAGGTCCGCGCGCTGGACGCGGTATTGCGCGCGCGCCTGTGCGACGTTGGCGACCGCGATGCGGACGTCGCGGTTATTGTCGAGCGCGAGGCGGATCACGCCGCGCAGGCGATCGTCGGTGAAGAAGGCCTCCCACGCGGTGTCCGCCGGTACGATCGCGTTCGCGGCGTTGCCGCCCGCATAGGCGGGGCCAGTCGGTCCGCTCGGCGCGACGGGAAGCTCCGGGCGGACGTATTTAGGGGCGAGGTTGCACCCGGCGAGCGTGAGCCCGGCGGCGAACGTGAGGGCGGTTTTGCGAGAGAACATCTGGATCAGGCCTCCTGCGGCCGCTGGTCGTGGGGCGGATGGCCGCCGTCACGGTTATCGTCACGGTTGCCGTCATGGTCGGGCACTTGGTCGCGGTCTTGTCCCGAGCCGGCCTTGTCCTGCTTGAAGACGCGCTTCACGAGCAGGAAGAACAGCGGCACGAAGAAGATCGCGAGGACGGTCGCGGACAGCATGCCGCCGACCACCGCCCAGCCGATCGCGTTCTGGCCGCCGGCGCCGGCACCGCTCGACAATGCGAGCGGCAACACGCCGAAGATGAACGCGAACGACGTCATCAGGATCGGGCGAAGGCGAAGC
The DNA here is from genome assembly GCF_001422045.1 of Sphingomonas sp. Leaf242. Lineage (GTDB taxonomy): Bacteria > Pseudomonadota > Alphaproteobacteria > Sphingomonadales > Sphingomonadaceae > Sphingomonas. Next base: position 64,949 of record NZ_LMLW01000008.1, on the reverse strand, counting down.
TTGGCCGCCTCGACCGCGGCATCGGCCGCGTTCATTCCGTCGCCCATCTTCTCCTCGGCGAACTCCACGATCAGGATCGCGTTCTTCGCCGCCACGCCGATCGTCGTGATCAGCCCGACCTGAAGGTAGATGTCGTTGTTCAGCCCGAAGATCATCGCCGCACCGACCGCGCCGAGGACGCCCAGCGGCACCACCAGCAGGACGGCGATCGGGATCGACCAGCTCTCGTACAGTGCCGCGAGGCAGAGGAACACGATCAGCAGCGACAGCGCATAGACCGTGGTCGACTGGCCGCCCGACAGGTTTTCCTCGTAGCTGAGCCCGGTCCACTCATAGCCGATGCCGGGGGGCAGCTTGGCCGCCATCTCCTCCATCGCCTTGATCGCGGTACCGCTGCTGACGCCCGGTGCCGGCGAACCCATGATCTCGAACGACGCTACGCCGTTATAGCGTTCGAGGCGTGACGGACCGTAGTTCCAGCTCGTCGTCGAGAAGGACGAGAACGGTGCCATCGCGTTGCTCGTCGTGCCGCGGACGTAGAAGTTGCCGAGATCGGCGGGCGTCGTGCGGAACGGTGCGTCGGCCTGCACGAACACCTTCTTCACGCGACCGCGGTCGATGAAGTCGTTGATGTACGCGCCACCGAACGCGGTGCTGACGGTGGTGTTGATGTCCGCCTGGCTGAGGCCGAGCGCGCCGGCCTGCGCCTGATCGACGTTCAGTTTCAGCTGTGGCGCATCCTCCAGGCCGTTCGGACGGACCTGCATCAGGCGCTTGTCCTGGCTGGCCATGCCGAGCAGCATGTTGCGGGCTTCGAGCAGTTTCTCGTGACCGACGCCGGCATTGTCCTTCAGCATGAAGTCGAAACCGTTGGCGTTGCCGAGTTCCTGCACGGCGGGCGGCACGAAGCCGATCACCATGCCGGCACGGACCCCGGCGAGCGCCTGGTTGGCACGGGCGGCGACCGCGGCGACGCCGTTCTCCTTGCCGCTACGATCTTCCCAGGGCTTGAGCTGGATGAAGGCGATGCCGACATTCTGGCCCTGGCCGACGAAGCCGAAGCCGCTGATCGTGAAGATACCCGCGGTGTTGGCCTTCTCGTCGATCAGGAAGTGATCGCGGACCTTGTCCATCGTCCGGGCGGTCTCCTCCATCGGCGTACCCGACGGCATCGAGACCTGTGCGAACATCACGCCCTGATCTTCCTCGGGGAGGAAGCCCGACGGCAGGCGGACGAAGATAAACGCCATCGCGACGACGATCACGGCATAGACCAGCATCGTGCGGACCCAGCCCTTCTCGACGCGGCGCAGGCCGTTGCCGTACTTGCCGACGCCCTTGTCGAAGGTGCGGTTGAACCAGCCGAAGAAGCCCTTCTTCTCGCCATGACCTTCCTTGGCGGGCTTCAGGATCGTCGCGCAGAGCGCGGGCGTCAGGATCAACGCGACCAGCACCGACAGCGCCATCGACGAGACGATGGTGATCGAGAACTGCCGGAAGATCACGCCGGTCGAGCCGCTGAAGAACGCCATCGGCAAGAACACCGCCGACAGCACCAGGCCGATGCCGACCAGCGCGCCGCTGATCTCGTCCATCGACTTCTTGGCGGCTTCCTTCGGGGAGAGCCCTTCCTCCTGGATCAGGCGCTCGACGTTCTCGACGACGACGATCGCGTCATCGACGAGCAGGCCGATCGCCAGCACCATGCCGAACAAGGTCAGCGTGTTGATCGTGAACCCTGCGACCTGAAGCACGGCAAGCGAGCCGAGCAACACGACCGGGACCGCGATCGTCGGGATCAGCGTGGCGCGGAAATTTTGGAGGAACAGGAACATCACGAGGAAGACGAGGACGATCGCTTCGATCAGCGTGTGGATGACCTGCTCGACCGACAGCCGCACAAACGTCGAGTTGTCGATCGGGAACGCGACCTTGACGTCGGGCGGGAACTGCTTGGCGATCCGGTTGACCTCGGCCTTGACCAGCTTGACGGTGTCGAGCGCGTTCGCACCCGGTGCCAGCTTTACGCCGAAGCCTGCCGCCTGCTTGCCGTTGTAGCGTGCCTGGAAGCTGTAATTCTCCGAGCCCATCTCGACGCGGGCGACGTCCGACAGGCGCACGGTCGCGCCGCTGGTCGCCGAACGGACGATGATCGCACGGAACTGTTCCGGCGTCTGGAGGCGCGACTGTGCGGTCACGGTCGCGTTGAGCGACTGACCCTTCACGGCGGGCAGACTGCCGACCTGGCCGGCCGAGACCTGTGCGTTCTGCGCGGTCAGTGCCGATGTGATGTCGGTGACGGTGACGCCGAGGTTTGACATCTTGAACGGGTCGACCCAGATCCGCATCGAATATTGCGCGCCGAACACCTGCGTGTCGCCGACGCCCTTGATGCGGCTGAGCGGATCCTGGAGCTTCGAGGCGATCATGTCGCCGAGATCGACCTGGTCGTGGTCGCCATTTTCCGAATAGGCGGCGATGATGAGCAGGAAGTTGGCGGTCGCCTTGGTCACGCGGAGACCGGCCTGCTGCACTTCCTGCGGCAGGAGCGGCGTCGCCTGTTGCAGCTTGTTCTGCACCTGGACCTGCGCGATGTCGGGATCGGTCCCCTGCTCGAAGGTGAGCGTGATCGCGAGGTTGCCCGAGCCGTCCGAGGTCGAAGCGAAGTAGCGAAGGTTGTCGATGCCCTTCATCTGCTGCTCGATGATCTGCGTCGTCGTGTTCTCGAGCGTCTGTGCGTCTGCGCCCGGATAGGACGTCGCGACCGTCACCTTGGGGGCGGCGATCTCAGGGAACTGCGCGATCGGCAGCGACCGGATCGCGAGGATACCGGCCAGCATCAGGATGATGGCGATGACCCACGCGAAAATGGGTCGATCGATGAAATAGCGTGACATGGGCGGTTACTTCCCCTGCGCGGCGGAATTGGCCTGCGCGGACGTGTTGCCGGCTGCGGGGTCACCGCCTCCGGGCGAACCGCCCGCTGGCTTGGCGACCTGCTGCGGGGCAGCGGGCTTGACGGTCGAGCCGGGGCGCAGGTTGAGCAGGCCCTCGACGATCAGCTTGTCGCCGGGCTTCAGGCCGCTGGTGACGATCCACTTGTCGCCGATCACGCGATCGGTGGTGACATTACGCTGTTCGACCTTGTTCTGTGCGTTGACGACCAGAGCGGTCGCACCGCCGCGCGGATCGCGCGTGATGCCTGCGGTCGGCGCCATGATCGCCTGCGCGCGCGTGCCTTCGACCAGCTTGGCGCGGACGTACATGCCGGGCAGCAACAGGCCGTTGGGGTTCGGGAAGCTCGCGCGCAGCGTCACCGCGCCGGTGGTCTGGTCGACCGTGACTTCGGAGAATTGCAGGCGACCCTCGATCGGATAGGTGCTGCCGTTCGGGAGGATCAGCTGGACGCGCGCGCTGCCGTCGCCGCGGGTCACGCCGCCGGTCGCCATCGCCTGCTTGAGATCGAGCAGCTGCGCCGCCGACTGGACGACGTCGACATACACGGTGTTGGTGCGCTGGATCGTCGCGAGCGGATCGGTCTGGCCGGTCTGGACCAGCGCGCCGACGGTCACGAGCGACCGGCCGATGCGGCCCGAGATCGGCGCCTTGATCCGCGTGAAGCCAAGGTTGACGCGGGCCGACTGGACCGCTGCCTGCTGCGCTGCAACATTCGCGCGAGCCTGTTGTGCGGACGCGGTGGCGTTGTCCGCCTCCTGCTTGCTGACCGCGTTCAGCTGCACGAGCTGGCCGTAGCGCTGCGCCTGGAGGCGGGTCGCATTGATCTGCGACTGGGCCGCGCCGAGCTGGCCCTGCGCGCTGGCGAGCGCCGCGCGGTAGGGGGCGTCCTCGATCGCGTAGAGCACCTGGCCCTTGCTGACCATCGCGCCCTCGGTGAACAGGCGATCGCGAACCACGCCGCTGACCTGCGGACGGACTTCCGAGGTTTCCACGGCGGAGACCCGGCCAGGAAGCTCGGAGGTGAGGACGACCGACTCCTCGCCGACGGTGACGACGCCGACGGTCGGTGTCGGCGGAGGCGGCGGAGCCTGCTCCTTGCTGCACGCCGTCATCAGCGCCAGCGCGGCCAGAGCCACCGTTCCCCTGAGGTTCAATTGCTGCATGTTAAGCATCCCGACGTCGTGCAGATGAGTTTTACCGGAATGAACGTTCATTCCGCTTGCTTTGTCCGCTATGATCGTGCGAGCGGCGGGTCAACCAAAAAACGCATCGGGAATATGATTTTGAGTGCAGTGCAGCATGAGATGGGGAGTCGGGAACGTATCGTCGCCGCGGCCCGTCATCTGTTTGCGACCCAAGGGTTTCACCAGACGCCGATGTCCGAACTCGCGGTCGCGGCGGGCGTATCGGTCGGCCAGATCTATCGTCTGTTCACCGGCAAGAACGCGGTGATCCAGGCGATCGTGATGGAAGACGCCACGGCCAAGATGGCCGAGTTGCAGACGATGAACGACTCGGTGAAATTCGAAGGATTGCCGATAGAGGAGGGGTTCGTCGAACTGGCTCGCCGCGCGTTGTCGAAGGGTGACGAAGCGCTGTCGTTCGAGATCATGGCGGAGGCCCACCGCAACACCGACGTCGCCGACACGATCGCCGATCTGTGCCGTGGATTCCGCCAGATGATCCGCGAACTGGCCTGCGTCGCCAATCCCGATCTCGAGGAAAACGAGCTGGAAGGCGCGGAGGAACTGATCCTCGCCTTCATGTTCGGGCTTGGCCACCGCACGTTGTCGCGTCCGCGGCTGTCGGAAGATCAGACCGCGCGATTGACAGGCCGGATGATCCTGGCCGCGGTCCGCGCGCTCTAGAGCAATGTAGCGCGTCGCGCTGCCTAAGCAGCGCTACGCACGACGCGTGCAGAAGCCATCCACTCACGCGCTCGATCGTTACGGTCATGTTTCAGCATGCTGCCAGGCGTGACGGGTTTCCGTCGCGTTCGTAGTATCGGGTTCACTTATCATAAAATGGATATCGTATATTATATTTGACTTAATCGAGTAGACATGATGGATTGCGCGCAACATCCAAACAGGGGCGCGGGTACTCATGACATTTTTGGTCGGGAAATTGCGAAATCGGTCTAGCATCGGGGCGATGGTTGCGATGCTCCTGTCGTCAGGAGCGTATGCGCAGGTTTCGCCTGCGCCACAGTCCAGCCCCGATGCGAGCGCCGACGAAGCGATCACCGTCACGGGAACGCGCATCCGCCGCCCCGATCTGGCGAGCAACAGCCCGATCACCTCCGTCACCGACCAGGAAATCAAGTACCAAGGCGCGGTCAACGTCGAGAGCGTGCTGAACCGCCTGCCGCAATTCACCGCCGACGCGAACGAGAACGTCTCGAACGGATCGGACGGCACCGCCAACATCAACCTCCGCAACCTCGGATCGAACCGCGTGCTGACGCTGATTAACGGCCAGCGGCTGCTGCCCCAGCAGGCCACCGATCTCAACTTCGTGCCGTCGACGCTGATCGAGCGGATCGATGTCGTCACTGGCGGCGCGTCTGCGGTTTATGGCTCGGACGCGCTGTCCGGCGTCGTCAACTTCGTGCTGCGCGACAATCTGGACGGTATTCGCGCTGACGTGCAGGCCGGGGTCGCCGATCACACCAACGACAATGCCTATGTCCGTAACATCATTAGCCAGCGCGGCTTCGCCAATGCGCCGCGCCACGTTACCGATGGCGGCAAGATCGATGCGAACCTCGCGGTCGGCAAGAGCTTCGCCGACGATCGTGGCAACATCACCGCCTATGTCGGCTATCGCCACACCGACCCCGTGCTCCAGTCGAACCGCGACGTGTCGGCGTGCGCGCTGCAGAATGCCGACGACGCCGGCACCGCGCTGGAATGCGGCGGATCGAGCAATACGCCGTTCGGCACGTTCAACCTGCGCACCGGGCCGATGGCTGGAAACCGGGTCAGCAACGCGGTCGACGGCAGCAGGACGTGGGTGCCATACGATGCCAAGACGTTCGCGTATAATTATTCGCCGACCAATTATTTCCAGCGGTCCGACGAGCGTATCACCGGCGGCGGGTTCGCGCACTTCAAGATCGCACCGATCGCCGAAGTCTATGGTAGCGTCATGTACATGCGCGATCGGACCTTTTCGCAGGTTGCGCCGTCGGCGTTGTTCCTGGGCACCGTGTTCAACGTCCCCTGCGACAACCCATTGCTGAGCGCGGGTCAGGCTGCGACGTTGTGCGGCCCGACCGCCAATACGAACGATGCCGACGCGACGGGCACTGCGACCACCAAGCCCGTTGAGATCGGGTATCGCCTGGCCGGCAACGGGATCGAATCGCGGCGCGATTTCCTGCGCCATAGCGACTATCGCTACACCGCCGGCGTCCGCGGCGACCTGGGCAGCGGGTTCTCGTACGACGTCGGCTATCTGCACTCGCTCGTCCGCTTAGACGAAACGTACATGAACAACGTCGACAACGTAAAGGCACAGAAGGCGCTTGACGTCGTCAACGTCAATGGCGTGCCGACCTGCCGTTCGGTGGTCAACGGCAGCGATCCCGCCTGTATTCCCGCCAACGTCTTCCAGGCTGGTGGATTGACCTCGGCGGCGGCACAATATCTGTTTTCGGAAAGCAATACCTTCGGGCGCAATACGCAGACGGTGTTCTCTGGCACGCTGAACGGCGATCTCGGCAAGCTCGGCATCAAGAGCCCGTTCGCCAATGACGGGATCGGCATCGCGATCGGCGTCGAGCATCGCCGCGAGACGCTGCTTTTTACCGCTGATGCGGTCGCCAAGCAGGGTGGCATCAACGACGCCGATGGCAATATCAGCGTGAACGAGGGGTATGGCGAGATCGAAATCCCGATCCTGCAGGATAAGCCGTTCTTCAAGTCGCTGACGCTGAACGGCGGTGCGCGTTATTCGGACTATACCAATCGCCAGGACTCGACTGGCTATCGGTCGAAGTTCAATGCCTTCACTTATAAGGGCGAGCTCAGCTGGGAGCCGGTCAGCGACGTGCGCCTGCGTGGCAGCTACAACCGCGCGATCCGAGCGCCGAACATTTCCGAATTGTTTGCGGCGCAACAGGTCGGCAACGTGTCCGCGCAGGATCCGTGCGCGGGCAAGGGCGCGAACCGCGCTTCGCTGTCGATCTGTCAGCTGACCGGCGTCACCTCGGCGCAATATAGTGCCGGGTCGATCTTCGACTGCCCGGCAGAGACGTGCAGTGCGCTCGGCGGCGGCAATCGCAACCTCAAGCCCGAAAAGGGCGACACCTACACAGTCGGTATGGTCCTCACCCCGCGGATGGTACGCAATCTGACGCTGACGGTGGATTATTTCCACATCAAGGTGAACGACTATATCAGTTCGGTGCCGGCCGATCTGGTGATCAGCCAGTGCACAGGCGGCGATGCGTATTATTGCGGCCTGTTCCACCGCGATCCATCGACCGGTCAGCTGTACGGATCGACCGTCGCTGGCGGGTACATCGTCTCGACCACTTACAATACCGGCTTCCTGAAGACGTCGGGTATCGATGTCACCGCCGATTACACGGTCAGGATCGGCGGCCTTGGGCGGCTCAATCTCAACATGGTCGGCACATGGCTGGCCAGTTCGGTGGCCGAACCGCTGCCAGGGCTCGGATCGTACGACTGCAAGGGCCTCTACGGCTATAGCTGCGGCCAGCCGAGCCCCGTATGGCGCCACGTCGCGCGGGCGACCTGGCTTGCACCGCAGGGCATCACGGCGTCGATCGCATGGCGTCATCTCGACTCTGTCGGGCTGTCGAGCCTGTCGAGCAACACGTTCCTCAACGGCTCGCCGAGCGTGATCAACGCCAAGATCCCCGCGTACGACTATTTCGATCTGGCTGGGACGATCACGATCGACAAGGGATTGTCGCTGCGCGCCGGGATCAACAACATGCTCGACAAGAACCCACCAGCGATCGCCGCGGGCGCGCTGGCGTCGTTCGGTAACGGCAACACGTATCCGGGTGTGTATGACGTCCTCGGCCGCACGCTGTTCGTCGGCGCGACGGTGAACTTCTGACGCTGGGATGATGGCATGACGAACCTGGTCCGCCGCGACGTTTTGAAGACGGCCGGCGTGACCGCGCTTGCCGCCATCGTTCCCGCCGTGCCGATCGGTGCGGCCGGGACGGTCTCGGCCAGCCCGCGTGAGATCGTGTCACTGGGGACCGGGTGGCGGTTCCATCTCGGCCATGCGAGCGATCCGGCGAAGGATTTCGGCTTCGGGCGCTCGCACGACACGTACGGCAAGTCGGGCGATGTCGGCACGCCGGTCGCCGAACCCAAGTTTGACGACAGCGCGTGGGAAGCGGTGACGCTGCCACACGACTGGGCGGTCGACCTGCCGTTCGAACGGTTCGGACCGGCGGGGAGCGAGGCCGATCGCACCGGATCGTTCCAGGGCTTCAAGCCGGTCGGGCGGATGTGGCCGGCGACTAGCGTCGGCTGGTATCGCCGCGTGATTGCGTTGGACAAGGCGGACGCGGGGCGGCGGTTGCTGCTCCAGTTCGACGGGGTGGCGCGCGACTGCATCGTGATCCTCAACGGTTTCGTCGTGGGATCGAACGAGAGCGGCTATGCGCCGTTCGAGATCGACGTCACCGACTTCGCCAAATCTGGCGAGGACAATGTGCTCGTCATCCGCTGCGACGTCAGTCTCGGCGAAGCGTGGTCGTATGAGGGCGCGGGGCTCTACCGCGACGTGCGGCTGGTGAATACCGCGCCGGTTCATGTCCGGCGATGGGGGGCCACCGTGCGGTGCTCTGTCGGTTCGGATGGCGCGATCGTGCGGGTTTCGACCGAGATCGACAATGACGGTCCCGCTGCCAGTGCGCGCGTGCGGTCCACGCTGGTCGGGCCGGACGGGAAGACGGTCGCGGTGCTGTTTGCGGACCCGCTGGACTTGCCGGCCTGGGGGAAAGCGATTGCGGCGCAGGACACGCGCGTCGCTGCGCCCGCGCTATGGTCGCTGGAGACGCCGCACCTTTATACGCTGGTCACCGAGATCCTCGTCGACGGCGCGGTGGTCGATCGCGACACCTGCACATTCGGCATCCGCACGATCCGCTTCGACGCAACGCTCGGGTTCTTCCTCAATGGCAAGCCGGTCAAGATCAAGGGCACCTGCAATCATCAGGATCACGCCGGGGTCGGTTTCGCGGTGCCCGACAGCCTGCATGTCTGGCGGCTCGAGCAACTGAAAGCGATGGGCAGCAACGCGTATCGTTCGACGCATCATTCGCCGTCGCCCGCGATCCTCGACGCGTGCGATCGGATGGGCATCCTGATGATCGACGAGACGCGGCAGATGTCGAGCAACGCCGAAGGGCTGAGCCAGCTCGAACGGATCGTGCGGCAGGGGCGCAATCATCCGAGCATCATCCTGTGGAGCATTGGCAACGAGGAGATCCACCGCGGCACCGAGACCGGCGCGCGGATCGCCGAGACGATGAAGCGCAAGGTCTATGACCTCGACGGGACGCGGCCGGTGACGGAGGCGTTCAACGGCAAGTTCGGGGAGGGGGCGTCGCGCGTGCTCGACGTGATGGGGTGCAATTATTACCTCGACGCGATCAATCCGTATCACGCGGCGCACCCCGACATGCCGATGATCGGCACCGAGACCGGCAGCACGGTGATGACCCGCGGCGAATATGCGCGCGACGACAAGGCTGGGTTCGTGCCCGCGTACGACCGCGAATTTCCCAAATGGGCGACGACTGCGGAAAAATGGTGGAGTTTCTACGACGCGCGGTCGTTCCTGAGCGGCGGGTTCGTGTGGACCGGGTTCGACTATCGCGGCGAGCCGACGCCGTTCGAGCGCTGGCCAGAGAACGTCTCGAACTTCGGCCAGATGGACCTGTGCGGCTTCCCTAAGGACAATTTCCATTACTACCGCGCGTGGTGGAGTGGGGAGCCGGTGCTGCACCTGTTCCCGCACTGGAACTGGGCGGGGCGCGAGGGCCAGCCCGTGTCGGTATGGGTGCACAGCAACTGCGAGGTGGTCGAGCTGGTTCTGAACGGGCGCAGCCTCGGGCGGCAGGCGGTGGTGAAGAACACGCATCTCGAATGGCAGGTGGCCTATGCGCCGGGGAGGATCGAGGCGTACGGGTATCGCGGTGGCAAGCGCGTGATGCACGCGGTACGCGAGACGACCGGCGCTGCGGCGCGGATCGGGCTGTCGAGCGATCGGCGGCGATTGGCGCCGGGCGAAGTCGCGGTTGTGCGCGTGGCGATCCTCGATGCGAAGCGGCGCGAGATGCCGACCGCGTCGGATCGCGTTACCTTCGCGCTGTCGGGGGATGCCAGGTTGCTGGGGGTCGGCAATGGCGATCCGCGGAGTCTGGAGCCGGATCATGCGACGTCGCGCTCGGCGTTCAACGGCCTGTGCATGGCGCTGGTTCAGGCGGGCGCGACGGGCGGGCCGATCCGGCTGGAGGTACGCGGTTCGAATCTGTCGCCGGCAATGCTGGGGTTGATCGGGCGGGGTGGAGCCAAGGAATCGCTGCTGCCCAGGCTTTAACATCCTGAAATTCAAGGATTCAGTCGGCGGACTGATGCGGTCAGGCGTGTCGTATAGTGCCATTGCCGGCACGAAGTCTTCGGCAGCGCCAGCTTGGTTAAAGCAATTTCTTGGAACGGGACATCTAGATCAGAGCGCCGCCTCTCGTTAACTGGGGCAATCAGATCTTCCTCCGAGGAGTAATACCATGATCGCATTCGCTGTTGGCGAACGGCGACCCAATCGCACTGCTGATGTTCGCACGGTCCAACAGTTGCTCAATCGCGCGGGGGGTATGCTGCCCGGCCAGAGCAAGCTCGATGTCGACGGGAATATGGGGCCGCTCACATCGGCGGCGATCAAGCGGTATCAGCAGACCGTGGTCCACCTCTCGCGACCCGATGGCGTGGTCGATCCGGGTGGCCGGACCATTACCATGCTCAGCCGGCGTGCTGCCGGACCGGCTCCAGCGCCCAGGGCGACACCAGCGCCAGCGCCATCCGGCGGCGGGGGAAGCCCCGGGCGCGCCGGTCCAGGGGGCTTGTCGGAAGACCTTTATGTCGAGGCCGCGTCGCAGCTCGGGTGCGAGGTCGCCGCGATTAAGGCGGTGGTGAAGACCGAAGTCGATATCCGCGGCGCGTTCGACACATCGGGCCGTCCGACGATCCTGTTCGAGCGGCACAAATTCTACAAGCATACGAATGGGCGTTTTGCGCAATCCAACCCCGACATCTGCAACTCGGTACAGGGTGGATATGGCCGCTTTTCCGAACAATATCCAAAGCTGGACCGCGCGATCATGCTGGATCGCCCGGCCGCGCTGAAATCCGCGTCCTGGGGCGCCTTCCAGATTCTGGGCGAAAACCATGTCCAGGCCGGACACTCGACGGTCGAGAGCTTCGTCGCCGCCATGAAGCATTCCGTCGCCGCGCAGCTCAAGGCATTCGTTGCGTTCGTCCGCGGCGATGGTCGCTTGCTGACCGCGCTTCGCACGCGCAATTGGGCGACCTTCGCGCGGATCTACAACGGCCCCGGCTATGCCAAGAATCAATACGACCAGCACATGCGAAGCAACTACCAACGATTTGCGAACTGAGGATTGCAGTGACATGATCGAACGGCACAAAATGTTGATTCCATTGGTCGCGATCGCCGTGGCCGCGTGCAGCGCGGGTACGGGTGGCGCGCATGGCAACGCGACCGAAGCTGTGGCATCGTCCGACACCATCACCGGCAATGCGGATCTTGCCACCGTCACCGGCAATGCGGATCTTGCCGATGCCGCGCCCGCGGTGGCGCAAGGTTCCCTCAAGCTGCTGGCGCCTGCCGACGCGGGTGCGATCGCCGCGGTTCGGCAGGCGGCGGGCACGCTGAGCGATGTTGCCGTCACATCGGCCCAGTCGTTCAAAATCACGAGCGGAGGACAGCAGATCGCCACCTTCGTGGCGGGCGAGGGCAAAGCGCCCGACGCGGTGAACGCGGGCTGTTTCGCCGCGATCGTGCAGAATGGTCGCGCGACGGTCCTCCCGACGATCGGCAGCGGTGCGTGGGAGGCGGAAACCTGCCTGTCGACCGATGCGGTCGGGATACTCGGTGCGAGCGACCCGGTACGGATCGCCGTGATCTACAAGGCGGCGTCACCCAACGCCGAAGTCCTGGAGCCGGTGGTGCTGCAATGGGATCGCGCCGGACGCGTCACGATCGACGAGGCCGCATCCACGCGGGCATCGACCGCCGGTGCGACCTCGGTGAAGGCGGTTCGCGAACTTTTGAAGTGATCCGGAGGATCGCTACCTCGGCTTTGGCCGAGGTAGCGTGCCGACTATCGCGGCGACAGGCTGAGTTCGGTCGGCGTCGATCCTAGTCGTACGGTGTAGCCGCCGCGTTCGAGTTGCGCTGCGGCTACAGCGTAAGGTCGGCCGGTCTTGGTCGTCGTCTCGACGAACACGCGCGCGGCTGGATTGATCTTGGTCGCCGCATCGAGCGTTAGCGTGATGGCCCCCGTCGATGGCGTATACCGGGCGGCCACGATCTTCCCGGCCTCCAGGGTGATCCATAATCCGGCGGGGGCGACGAAGAGCCGCGTGCGGGCGCCGTCCTTCGGGGTGATGCTCACTGCCCTAGCCGCCTGCTCGACATTGCCGCCGAAGCCCAGCCAGCCGAAAATCGGGTCGTTCACCAGATAGCTCGCGGCGGTGATCGCGTGGCCGTAGAAGCCCATGCCGTAGTCGCCGCTATACGGGTCCCATTTCATCATGTCGGGCGCGGAGTGAAACGCGGCGGAGGAAAAGCCGTCGCGGTCGATGTTGGTGATCCCGCCCATCATGCCGCCGTACGCGATGCGAAGAAGGCGCAGGTCGGTCGGGTCGGCACGGTAGGCGTCGAACAGCGGGACTGCGTTGAGCGTCGAGCCGTAATGGTGGAGCTGGCGCTCGATCCGCGGGTATTTGCCGCCGTACAGGAAGTCCCAATAGCGCCGCGCATTGCCGTTATAGCCCCAGCTCGGGATCGTCGGGTCGTAGGCGAGGATCACTTTCCGCGTGACGTCGGCCTGCGGTTGGTAACCGAAATAGCGCATCCACGCGTAGACTTCGGGCTGGCCGGTCGAATCCCACGCCATCTCGCTGCCGAACGGATAGCGCAGTGTCCGCCAATGATCGGCGCGCTGCTTCATCAGGCGCTCCATCTCGGTCGCCTCCGCGGTCAGGCCTTCGCGCTTCAGGTCCTTGAGGATGTCGACGAACACGTCGCCCTCCATCAGCCCGAACTGCGTGTAATAGGGCGCGTCGCGCATCATCGCGGTGGTCGTCTGGTACGCGTGGTCGAGATACCAGCGCCACGGATGCGCGGTGACGAGTCCGGGGTGATTGCGCGCGACGCGGTACAGCACCCAGTGGCCGATCGCGACGTGGGGGTAATTGTACGCGCGACCGAGATCGCCAGCGTCCTTCTTCGACCAGGAGGTCCAGGTCTTCCAGTCGACGGTCGGGTCGTAATAGCCGGGGTGCGCGGCGGGATCGTAGTAGAACAGGCTCTTCCGCACCGCGCCGGCGTGCGGGCCGTCGGGGATTTGCAGGTCGCCTTGAATGGTCTCGTCGACGAGGCGTTGCAGCTTGGCGATCTCGGCGGGGTCGGGGTTGTCGAGCTGCTTCGCAATCGCCGCGACCCAGCTGCCGGCGCCGCCTTCGTCGCTCATGCCCGAGATCCAGACGCGCGGGTCCTGCGTGACCACTTTGCCGGCCTCGCGGTCGTAGGTGAGGATCGCGGGATTGCGGCCGAACGGGTCGGCCTTGTCCTCGTACCACTGCTTCGTCGTCGAGAACCGGCCGAGGTCGGCCATCGTCTGGTCGAGCGGCTTGGTGATGTAGTAGCTGACCGTCTGGACGCTGCCGTCGGCATAGGTGATCGCGAGGCTCGCGCGGCCCCAGCCTTTGCTGCGGACGGTGTAGCGGGCCCAACCTTTCGCGCCGGCGGCCGGCGTTGCGGTGAGCGCGCCAGCGGGGAAGCTCTCGACCTTGGCGATCGGTTGCGGTGTCTTGAGGAACAGTGAGGCGTCCTGGTCGGTCGGGACGACATAACCGGGGATGCCGACCGCTACGGGGCGGTGGTTGGCGACGAGCGTGTCCTCGATGGCCGCGATCGACGGCGCGGTGACGAAGCGGACGCCGATCGTGCGCGCTGCGCCGGGGGCGAGCGTGAAGCTGGTCGGGACGTTCCACTGTTCGCCGGCCTTGGCCCATTCCTTCTCGGCAAAGGCCTTGCTGGCGACGGTCCAGTCGTAGAACCCTTCGGAGGTCTGGCCGCGCTTGCTGCGATCGGTGAAGATGTCGCCCTTGGGCGCCTTGGCGGCTTCGAGGATCGGGCGATAGGCTTCGAGCGGCGTGCCCTTTTCGGGGAGGACGAGCAGCGCGGGGCCGGCGCCGTTGAGGCGGGTGACCTGGAGGTAGCCGGCGTCACGGCCGATATAGGGGTCGACGAAGCTCGCCTGCGCGTGCGCCTGTTCGAGGCTGCGGTCGGTGATGATGTTGTCGAACACCATCGGCAGCCCGAGCGCACCGATCTCGACGGGGGCGTTCGTGGTGTTGGTCAGCGTGAAGTGAAGCGCGAGGACGCCGTGGTCGTCGATCCAGCGGCGCTCGACGCGCAACGGGCTGGCGGTCCCGAGCGAGGCGGTGATGTCAGCGGCGGCGAGCGTCGCGCCGGTCGCGGGCAGGCGGCGGATCGCCTTGCGGTGCTGTGCGGAGGCGAAGTCGGTCCAGGCGCCGCCGGGCTGGCGGACGCGGAGGTGGATGTCGCCGATATGGACATAGCCGTCGGCGGCACGCTCGGCTTCGCGGGCGCCGGGGACGAAGTCGAAGCCGGGCTCGGCGGCGGGGGGCAGCCGGGCGAGCGTCTGCGTGTCGGTGCGCAGCGCGACGCGGAAGGCGGGGGTGCGAAGCGGGGTCTGCGCGATCGGGCGGTAGCTTGGCTTGGCAGGCTTGGGTTGCGCACCGCCGGGCAGCGTCGCGGTCGTTGCCAGCAGCAGCGTCAGGAGGCGGAAGGCTGTCATGGCGTTACTCGCTCGAAGTCAAAGGTGAGGATAAAGTGTCACTTGCGCTGCCTTGTCGGACGTATAGTATACGATATCCGAATGGAGATAAAGATGTTCGCAAACCGCCGGGATGTATTGATGGGGACGACGGCGGTGGCGCTGTTGTCGGTGGGCGAACAGGCGTTTGGCAAGGGGGCGACTGGCAGGGGGACGACGCTGCTCCCGACCAAGGCCAAGCCTTTGCCGTTGTCCGCGGTGCGCTTGCTCCCGTCCGCCTACGCGACCGCGGTCGAGGTCAATCGCGCGTATCTGCTGCGGCTGAGCGCGGATCGGTTGCTGCATAACTTCATGGTCTATGCCGGGCTGCCTGCGAAGGCGCAGCTCTATGGCGGGTGGGAAAGCGACACGATCGCCGGGCATACGCTCGGTCATTATCTGACCGCGCTGGTGCTGATGCACGCACAGACCGGTGATACCGAGTGTCGCGCGCGCGCGGATTACATCGTTGCAGAACTGGCGCGGGCGCAGGCGAAGCGCGGCACCGGCTATGTCGGCGCGCTGGGGCGCAAGCGGAAGGACGGCACGATCGTCGATGGCGAGGAGATCTTCCCCGAGGTGATGCGCGGCGAGATCAAGTCGGGCGGGTTCGATCTCAACGGGTCGTGGTCGCCGCTATATACGGTGCACAAGGTGTTCGCGGGGCTGCTCGATGTGCACGGCGCGTGGGGTAATACGCAGGCGCTGAGCGTCGCGACCGGGTTGGCGGAGTATTTCGCGAAGGTGTTCGCGGCGCTCGACGATGCGCAGATGCAGATTTTGCTTGGGTGCGAATACGGTGGGCTGAATGAGAGCTATGCCGAGCTGTCCGCGCGGACCGGGAACAAGCAATGGCTCGACGTCGCGGAGCGGTTGTACGACCGGAAGATGCTCGATCCGATGGTCACGGGTGAGGACAAGCTCGCGAACTTCCACGCCAATACGCAGGTACCGAAACTGGTCGGGCTTGCGCGGATCCACGAGCTGAACGGCAAGCCCGCGCCCGCGAACGCCGCGCGGTTCTTCTGGAACACCGTCACGCAGCATCACAGCTACGTGATCGGCGGCAATGCCGACCGCGAGTATTTCTCCGGGCCCGACACCATCGCGAACCACATCACCGAGCAGACGTGCGAGCATTGCAACAGCTACAACATGCTGAAGCTGACGCAGCAGCTCTATGGCTGGGCACCGGACGGCGCGATGTTCGATTATTACGAGCGCGCGCACCTGAACCACATCATGGCCGCGCAGAACCCGAAGACTGCGGGCTTCACCTATATGACGCCACTGATGACGGGCACCGCGCGCGAGTATTCGACGCCGAAGGACGACGCGTTCTGGTGCTGCGTCGGCACGGGAATGGAGAGTCATGCCAAGCACGGCGAGGCAATCTTCTGGGAAGGCGACGGCACGCTGCTGGTCAATCTCTACATCCCGGCGGAGGCGCGCTGGCAGGCTCGGGGAGCAGTACTGACACTCGATACGCGCTATCCGTTCGAGCCGGAATCGCGGCTGACGCTGACGAAGCTGGCCAGGCCGGGGCGGTTTCCGATCGCGTTGCGCGTGCCGGGCTGGGCGAACGGGCGCGCGACGGTGACGGTCAATGGCGCAGCGGTCGAGCCGGTGCTAGCGAAGGGCTATGCGATCGTCGAGCGGCGGTGGAAGGCGGGGGATGTCGTTGCGATCAGCGTGCCGCTCGACCTGAGGCTGGAAAGTGCACCAGGCGACGTCGATACGGTCGCGGTGCTGCGCGGGCCGATGGTGATGGCCGCCGATCTCGGGCCGACCGAGGCGAAATGGGAGCGGGCGGATCCGGCGATGGTCGGCGCGGATCTGCTTGCCGCATTCACGCCGACGGTCGGCGCCGGGGCGCGCTATGCGACGAAGGGGATCATCCGGCCCGCCGACCTCACCTTCGTGCCGTTCTACAGCCAGTACGACCGGCGCAGCGCGGTGTATTTCAAGCGCTTTAGCGAGGCGGCGTGGAAGATCGAGGAGGCGGCGTTCCTGACCGAGCAGGCGCGGTTGAAGGATCTCGCCGCGCGCTCGGTCGACGTGATGCACCTCGGCGAGATGCAGCCCGAGCGCGATCATGCGCTCACGTCGGAGATCTCGTATCCGGTCAGCTATCGCGGGCGGAATGGGCGCGATGCACGGTCGGGCGGCTATTTCGAGTTCGCGATGAAGACGCGGCCGGGGCCGCTGGTCTTGCAGGCGACCTATTGGGGCGACGAGCGCGCGCGCGATTTCGACATCCTCGTGGACAACGTGAAGGTCGCCACGCAGCATCTCGAGGCGGACCAGCCGGGCAAGTTCTTCGATGTCGAGTATCCGCTGCCGATCGGGCTGACCAAGGGCAAGGCTAGCGTGAAGGTGCGGTTCGTCCCGCATGACCGGTCGTCGGCGGGGCCGGTGTTCGGGGTGCGGATGGTGGCTGCCAAGCCGGGTGGGGTCGCGTGAGCGGGGTGCCAGGGTTGGTCCGCAATCCGGCGGCAGCGCTCCCTTCCTTGTTCTCCCGCGAAGGCGGGAGTCCAGTCTGGATCCCCGCCTTCGCGGGGAAACAGGTCTTGCGCGCTGAATGCGGATTCGACCGCGGAGCCTTTGCATGACCGACGCGCAGGCAGACGGCGTTCGCTTTACGCTCGACGAGGTCCGCACGCTTGCCCGGCGCGTGTTGCTCGAGGCTGGCCTGTCGCGGGCGCATGCCGAGGCGGTGGCGGAGACGATGGTGGCGGGCGAGCGTGACGGCTGTGCGAGCCACGGCATCTACCGGCTGCTGGTCGCGGCGAACAGCATCGCCAAGGGTGTCGTTGCGGTCGATGCCGAGCCGGTGGTGAGCGAGCCGGCGCGCGCGCTCGTGCGGGTCGATGGCGGCGGCGGGTTCGCGCAACTCGCGTTCGAGCGGGGTCGGCCAGTGCTGGCGGAGAGGGCGCGCGCGTATGGGATCGCCGCGATGGCGCTGAACAACGTGGTGCATTTCGCGGCGTTGTGGCCTGAGGTCGAGGCGCTGGCGGAGGACGGGCTGGTCGCGCTCGCGGTGACGCCGAGCCATGCCTGGGTCGCGCCGGCGGGGGGCACGCAGCCCGTGTTCGGGACCAACCCGATCGCGTTCGGCTGGCCGCGGCCCGGCCGCGAACCGTTCGTGTTCGACTTCGCGACGAGCGCGGTCGCGCGCGGTGAGATCGAACTGCATCGGCGCGCCGGGAAGGCGGTGCCCGACGATTGGGGTTATGATGCGGACGGGCAGCCGACGACCGAAGCCGCAGCGGTGCTGAACGGCGCGATGCGGACGTTTGGCGGGCACAAGGGGTCGGCGCTGGCGGCGATGGTCGAGCTGCTCGCCGGGCCGCTGATCGGCGACATGACGAGCCGGGAGTCGCTTGAGGCCGACGCGGCGCGCGGTGGGTCGCCGATCGGCGGGGAACTGATCATCGCGATCGATCCGGTCGGGTTCCTGGGCGATGCAGTCGCCGAGCACCTCGCCCGCGCGGAGGCGATGTTCGCGGCGATCGAGGGGCAGGGCGCTCGGCTGCCGTCGCAACGGCGATATGCGGCGCGGGCGCGGAGCTTGACCGAGGGCGTGACGATACCCGCCGCACTGTACCGCGACATCATGGCGCTGGTCCCAGGAGAATGACGATGAAGGCGATGATCCTGCTGCTCGCGCTGGGCTCGACTGCGGCGGGGGCGGTGCCTCCAAAGGCTCCTAAGGCCGCGGCGGCAACGTCGGCGGATGCGCGGTTCAAGGCGCTCTACACGGCGGAATATGCGTGGCGGCAACTCCAGTTCGCGCAGGGCGAGGATAACCCGACCGCTGCGGCGCGCCTGCCCGATGTCGGCCCCAAGGCGCAGGCGGAGCGCCTCGCGCGGTGGACCGACGTGTCGCGACAACTGGCGGCGATCGCACCGGCGACACTCTCGCCTGCCAATCGCGTCAATTATGCGGTCTATGCGCAGCAGATCGACGCGCTGCTCGCCGAGCAACGCTTTCGCGATTACGAGAAGCCGCTGACCGCGGATACGAGCTTCTGGGGCGATGTCGCCGAGGGCGCCCGCGGCACTTTCAAGTCGATGAAGGACTATCGCGACTATATCGCGGTGATGCGCCAGATCCCGCGCTATTTCGACCAGCAGACTGACAACATGCGCGCCGGGCTCGCACGCGGGTTCACGCCGGCGCGGGTGACTCTGACGGGCCGCGACAACGGCGTCGCGCAGGTTGCGGACGCGAAGACGCCGCAGGAGTCGCCGTTCTACGAACCGTTCAAGACCTTCCCGTCGACGATCCCCGCCGCCGATCAGGCCGCGCTCAGGGCCGAGGGGACCGCGGCGATCTCGCAGGCGGTCGTGCCGGCCTATGCGACATTGCTGAAGTTCCTGCGCACCGAGTATATTCCGCACGCTCGCGAGGGGCTGGCAGCGTACGGCCTGCCCGACGGCAAGGCCTATTATTTGTCGAAGGTCCGCGAATACACCACGCAGGACATCACGCCCGAGCAGATCCACGCGCTCGGGCTCGCCGAGATCGCCAAGATCCGCGGCCGCATGGATGGCGTGATGCGCAGCGTGAAGTTCCAGGGCGATCTGCAGGCGTTCTTCAACCACCTGCGTACCGATCCGCAATTCTATCCCAAGACGCCGAACGAACTGCTGTATCGCGCGGCGTGGATCGCCAAGACGTTCGACGGCAAGGCGTCGTCGTGGTTCGGGCATCTGCCGCGCAGCCGGTTCGCAATCAAGCCGGTGCCCGCGGACATCGCGCCGTTCTACACCGGCGGGCGCGGCGGGCCGGGAATCTATCTGGTCAACACCTACGACCTGCCGTCGCGGCCCTTCTATTCGCAAGTGGCGCTGACGCTGCATGAAAGTGCGCCGGGGCACGCGTTCCAGATGCCGCTCGCATCCGAGAACAAGACGCTGCCGGCGTTCCGGCGCGACACGTATCTGTCGGTCTATGGCGAGGGCTGGGCGCTGTATTGCGAGACGCTCGGCGAGGACATGGGGATGTACGAGACGCCGTACGATCTGTTCGGGATGTTGAGCTATCAGGCGTGGCGCGCAGCGCGGCTGGTGGTCGATACCGGCATCCATGCCAAGGGGTGGAGCCGGAAGCAGGCGCAGGAGTATCTGCACGACAATACCGCGCTGTCGAACCACGAGATCGAAACCGAGGTCGACCGCTACATCGCGTGGCCGGGGCAGGCGCTGTCCTATTACATGGGGCAGATCGCGTTCCAGACCGCGCGGAAGAAGGCGCAGGACACGCTCGGCGCGAAGTTCAACATCCGCGCCTTCCACGACGCGATGCTCGAGATGGGATCGGTGCCGGTGCCGGTGATCGAGGCGCGCACCGACCAGTTGATAGCGGCGGGCGGCAAGGGGCCCTATCCTGACGAGGAATAAGCGCTGGCTCGCGGCGGTCGGCTTGATCGCCTCCGCCGGGCTGGCGCAGGATATGCCGCGGGGGACGCACATCCATGCGCCGGGCAATCCGATCCTCGCCGACGGGTATTATTCGACCGATCCGGCGCCGGTGGTGATCGGCGATACGCTTTGGATTCTGGCCGGACGCGACGAGGCGGCGGCGGACGTCGACGACTTCGTGATGAAGGAATGGCAGCTGCTGTCGACCAAGGATCCCGCGTCGGGCGACTGGGTCCATTATCCGGCGATCGCACGGCCCGAGACGGTGTTCGCCTGGGCCGAGCCCGCGCGCGCCTATGCCGGGCAGATCGTCCAGGCGCGGAACGGACGGCTGTATCTCTACGCGCCGGTGGTCGAGAAAGACAGCGATGCCGAGGACCGGTTCGCGATCGGCGTCGCGGTTGCGGACAGCCCGACCGGACCGTGGCGCGACGCGCATCCGTCGGGCCCGATCGTCTCGCAGCGCGTGCCGGTGCGCAACGACATCCAGAACATCGATCCGACCGTGCTGATCGACGACGACGGCCGCGTGTATCTCTATTGGGGGACGTTCGGCGAACTGCGCGGCGTTGAGCTCGCGCGCGACATGGTGACGCCGATCGGCCCCGAGCGGCGGATCACCGGGCTGACCGGGTTCTTCGAAGCGCCGTGGATCATGAAGCGGCGCGGCGTCTATTACATGCTGTACGCCGGCAATACCGCGGGACCGGGTTCGGACTGTACCCCGGCGATCTATCATGCGTGCATCGCTTACGGGACCGCGCCGTCGCCGATGGGGCCGTGGACGTATCGCGGCGTCGTGCTGAAGCCGGTGTCGTCGACCACCTCGCATCCGGGCGCGGTGGACTTCAAAGGGCGCTGGTATCTGGCGTATCACACCGCCGATGCGGTCGGCGGCGGGCATTTCCGGCGCAGCGTCGCGATCGATCCGATGCTGTTCGACGACAGCGTGACGCCCGCCGCGATCCTGCCGGTGGTGGCGACGCGGCGCGCTCGGCCGGCGCTGTCGCCGTCGCGCAATATCGCCGGTGCGGCGACGGCCGAAGCGTCGAACGAGCCGGTGCCGGTGCGCTATTGGCTGGCCGCGCTGAACGACGGGATCGTGCGGGCGAACCCGCTGCCGCCGGATATGTGGGGGAGCCGGGCGGGGCCGGCGCGGCAGTGGATCGCGTATCGCTGGGATGCTTCCGTGACGCTGAACGGCGCGCGCGTGCGCTTCTGGGCGGATCGGGCGGCGGGATCGCGTACCGGGATTGCGCCGCCGAAGCGCTGGTGGCTGGAATATTGGGATCGCGGCTGGAAACCGGTGCGGCGGGCGCACGGGTTCGGCACGGGGGTGGCCGGGGTCCAGTCCACAAGCTTTGCGCCGGTGACGACGCGGTGCCTGCGCGCGGTGTTCGAGACGTCGAGCGATGCTCGGGGGCATGCCGGCGTCGCGGTGCAGGAATGGGAGGCGCTGACGCCCCATGCGCATGCTGTCGTGACACGCAATCCGTCTGCCAAGCCTGCGCCGCCCTGCGACTAATTGGAAGGAACCGCCTTCCGACTAACCCCTCATCCCAGCGAAAGCTGGGATCCAGAGCCTCGAGTGATGGCATCGGTGGCTCTGGATCCTGGGTCGAGCCCAGGATGACGGGAAGGCGGCGAGTCAGCCGAACGGGCGGTCGATCGAGGGTTGCGGGTCGGTGAACCAGGCGGCGCCGGTCTCGGTGACGTGGAAATGATCCTCCAGCCGGATGCCGAAGCGGTCGGGCACTACGATCATCGGTTCGTTCGAGAAACACATCCCCGGCGCTAGCGGCGTGCGGTCGCCGCGGACCAGATAGGCGGGCTCGTGGATCGACAGGCCGATGCCGTGGCCGGTGCGATGCGACAGGCCGGGCAGGCGGTAGTCGGGGCCGAGCCCGGCCTTCTCCAGCACCGCGCGGGCGGCATAGTCGATCGCCTCGCACGGCACGCCCGGCTCGACTGCAGCGAACGCGGCTCCTTGCGCCTCGTGCTCGATGTCCCAGATCGCGCGTGCCTCATCGCCGACTTGGCCGAACGCGTAGGTCCGCGTGATATCGGAATGATAGCCCTCGACCTGGCAGCCGGTGTCGATCAGCACGAGCTGATCCTCCTCGAGCAGCTGGTCGCCGGGAAGGCCATGCGGGAACGCGGTCGCGTGGCCGAACTGGACAGCGCAGAAATACGAGCCGGAGGATCCGATCGCGCGGTGCGCGTCGTCGATGAAGCGGATCACCGCGCTGGCGGCGATGCCGGGATGGAGGATGCGTGCGGCGCGGCGCTGGACATCGAGCGTCATCGCCTTGGCCTGGCTCAGCAATGCGAGTTCGGCGGGGCTCTTGATCATCCGGCACGCGTCTATCACCGACGCTCCATCGGCAACATCGAGCCCGGTGGCGGCGAGCGCGCTGGCCATCCCGTAGGGAAGCTGCGGGTCGAGCAGCAGGCGGCCGCCGACCGCGTCGGCAACCAGCGCATACGGGCTCTCGTCCTCTTCCCAGAGACGCAGGTCGGCGTCGATTTCGACCACGGCCTCCAGCGACCCCTGTTCGAAGCGCGGGCAGATCAGGACCGGCTGGCCCTTCACCGGCAGCAGCAGCGCGACCAGCCGCTCGGTCGCGCCCCAGGGCACACCCGCGAAATAGCGCAGGCTCGCCCCGGCGCCGATCAGCAGCGCGTCGGCGCCCGCCGCCTCGGTCAGCGCGCGCGCCTTGTCGAGCCTCGTGGTGCGCTCGGCCAGCGTGATCGGTGGCGCACAGTCCGCCCAGGGGGCGATGGACGCCAGCTCGTCGGGTATCGATGATCCGCCGATGGTCATGCGTGAGGTCCTTTTTTGCCGAAGCGGTCGAGGTCGAACGGCGCGAGCGGCACCGCCGGGGTCTCCCCCGCCAGCATCGCCGCGACGAGCGTCGCGGTCACCGGCGCGAGCGTGAGCCCGAGATGCTGATGACCAAAGGCATAAGCGAGATTTGCGTGGCGCGTCGAGCGGCCGATCGCGGGGAGATAGTCGGGCAGCGTCGGCCTGGCCCCCATCCAGCGCGTGAACGGCCCCTCGATCGGCAGGCCGAGCGATCGGACATGATGCTCCAGCCGGTCCCATTTGCGCGGATCGGGCGGACCGTCGGGATCGCCGAGCTCGACGAAGCTCGCCGCCTGGACGCACTCCGCATAGCGCGTGACGATCATCGAGCGATCCTCGAACACGACCGGCGGCAGGTCGGCCGGCCAGCCATCGGCACGCGCGCGGATATGATAGCCGCGCTCGGCGATCATCGGCACGCGGTAGCCGAGCGGTTCGAGCAGTGCGCGAGAGCGGACGCCTGCGGTCACGAGTAGCTGATCGACATCGTGGCCGATGATGAGGATCCGTCCTGAATCGTCGGCCAACCGCGCCGCCTGGCGGACGATCCGGCCACCGCGTGCCTCGACCGCGGCCTCCAGTGTCTTCGCGAGCACGCGAAGGTCGGCGATCTGGCCGCTGCCCGTAAAGCGGATCGCGCCGCCGACCGGATCGGCGAGAAAGCCGAGCCGGTGCAGCACCTCGGGATCGGCGTCCGCGATCCGTGCCGTGCCAATCGCAGCGCGCGACCAATGGGTGCGGCCGGCGCGTGCAGTTTCGGGTGTATCCCAGACGACGATATGGCCGTCCTCGCGGAGCAGGTCGCGCGCGCCGAGCGTGCCGACCAGATCGCGCCATGCGGGCATCGCGCCGGCGAGCAGTGGGGTCAGCGCTGCGGTGCCCGCCGCGAACTTCGCCGGGGTCGACGCCGCCACCAGCCGTGCGGCGAACGGTAGCCAGTGCGCCGCCATAGCAATCGGCAGTCCCAGTGCGCCGCCGACGCTGAACAGACGCTTCAGCACCGAGCGCACCGCGGCGGGCGAGGCGAGCGGCTCGACCTGTTCGACCGCGATGTGCCCGGCATTGCTCCAGGATGCGGCGTTGTAATCGCCATCGCGTTCGAACACACTCACGTCATAGCCGCGGTCGAGCAGCGCGACGGCGCAGCACAGTCCGACCACGCCGCCCCCCACGATACCGATCGTTTTCAATCCAATCTCCTGTTGCACGGCACTTAACGAATTCGTATACGATATATATCTTGAAACGCAGGAAGGTCGATACCGAATGTCTGTCGAATGGAAGGGCGTATTTCCGGCCGTAACGACGCAGATCCGCGAGGACATGAGCGTCGATCTCTCCGACACCCAGCGCGTCGTCGACGACCTGATCCGTGACGGTGTGACCGGGGTGATCGCACTCGGCACGGTCGGCGAGAATAACTCGTTCGACTATGATGAAAAGGTCGAAGTGCTGACCGCGATCGTCGAGGCGGTCGATGGCCGCGTGCCGGTCATCACCGGCGTCTCGGAATACGACACGCGCCGTGCCGTCCGGTATGCGCAAGCCGCCGAAAAGGCCGGCGCGGACGGCCTGATGCTGCTGCCGCCGATGGTCTATGTGCCGAAGCCACACGAACTGGTGGCGCATTTCAAGGGTGTGGCCGAGCAGGTCGGCCTGCCGATCATGCTCTATAACAACCCGCCCGCGTATCGCACGCTGATCGACAACGATGTGCTCGCCGCGCTGGTCGATGTCGCGAACATCGTCGCGGTCAAGGAATCGGCGCCCGACACGCGGCGTTTCACCGACGTGAAGACCGCGTTCGGCGACCGCTACGTGCTGTTCGCCGGGCTCGACGACGTTGCGCTCGAAGGGCTGTATCTTGGCGCGCAGGGCTGGGTCTCCGGGCTTACCAACGCATTCCCGCGGGAATCGGTCGAATTGGTCAACGCGTTCGCGCGCGGCGATCATGCCAAGGCGATGGAGATCTATCGCTGGTTCATGCCGCTGCTTCATCTCGATGCCGAGCATGACCTGGTCCAGTCGATCAAGCTCGCCGAGCAGGTCATGGGGCGCGGCTCCGAACGCGTCCTGCCGCCACGCTATCCGCTGATCGGCGAACGCCGTGCCGAGGTGATCGCGATGGTCGAGAAGGCCGCGGCGACCCGCCCGACATTGACCGCCGCCGAGCCGGCGCTAGCATCCGGCTGATGCGCCACACTTTCTTCTGCATCGACGGCCACACCGCCGGCAATCCGGTCCGCCTCGTCGCGGGCGGTGCGCCGCTGCTCAAGGGCGCGTCGATGTCGGAGCGGCGGCAGGATTTCATGAACCGGTTCGACTGGATCCGCACCGGACTCTGCTTCGAGCCGCGTGGGCACGACATGATGTCGGGCGGGTTCCTCTACCCGCCGACGCGCGACGATACCGATATCGGCATCCTGTTCATCGAGACGAGCGGGTGCCTGCCGATGTGCGGACATGGCACGATCGGGATGGTGACGTTCGGGCTCGAACATGGGCTGATCCAGCCGGCCGTACCGGGCAGGCTGCGGATCGAGGTGCCTGCGGGCGTTATCGACGTGGCGTACGAGACCGAGGGCGCGAAAGTGACCTCGGTACGGATCACCAACGTGCCGGCCTATGTCGCGGCACGCGGGATCGCGGTGGAAATCGAGGGCATCGGCCCGCTCAGCATCGATGTCGCCTACGGTGGCAATTACTACGCGATCGTCGAACCGCAGGGGCGCTATACCGGGCTCGACGACCTCGGCGCGGCGGAGATCATCGCGCTCAGTGGTCGCGTTCGCGAGGCGGTGCGGGCACAGTTCGAGCCGGTCCATCCGCTCGACCCGACGATCCGCGGCGTCAGCCATGTGCTGTGGGCCGACGTGCCGCGCACCGACGGGGCGGACGGGCGCAACGCGGTATTCTATGGCGACAAGGCGATCGACCGCAGTCCGTGCGGCACCGGCACCTCGGCCCGCCTGGCGCATCTCGCTGACACGGCACGATTGTCGGTCGGCGACCGGTTCGTGCATGAGAGCTATATCGGCAGCCGCTTCATCGGGCGCGTCGAAGCCGAGACCATGCTGGGCGATACGCCGGCGATCATCCCGTCGATCGAAGGATCGGCGATCGCGACCGGGTTCAACACGATCTGGATCGATCGCGACGATCGTTTTTGGAACGGGTTTCAAGTTTCGTGAGCTATATTTCATGAAGTGTGGGCTATGCAGGGGGCGCAATCCCGTCCCCGGAGCCTTCCGTCTATGAGTATCGTCGTCCGCACCCTGTCCGAGCAGGTGTTCGAGATCGTCCGCGAGCAGATCGTCACCGGCAAGCTCGCCGGCCATACTGCGATCCGCCAGGATGCGCTGGCGACTGAACTCGGCGTCAGCAAGATCCCGCTCCGCGAGGCGCTGGCGCGGCTCGAGCAGGAAGGGCTGCTGACCAGCCACGCGAACCGCGGCTATTCGGTCCAGCCGATGTCGGCGGACGAGGCGAACGACATCTTCGCGTTGCGGCTGGCGATCGAACCGCAGGCTGCGGCCTATGCCGCGACGGTCGCCAACGACGACGATCGTGTCGCGGCTATCCTGGCGTTCGAAGAACTGGACAGCGCGGCGAGCGAGCGGCTGGCCGAGGTCGCGATCCGCAACCGCGTGTTCCACACCGCGCTGGTCCGTCCCGGCCGTCGCCTGCTGACCACGCAGATGGTCGAGCGGCTGGCGATCCTGGCGGAACGCTATGTCGTCGCGCATCTGCGGCCGGCGGGGCGCGAGGATCGGGCGCATCTGGAGCATCGCCAGATGCTCGACGCGTGGCTCGCACGCGACGACGATCGCATGCTGGTGCTGCTGACGAGCCATATTCAATCGACGCTGACCGATCTGCGCGCGCAGTTCGACACAGCGCGAGACTAGAGACCAACCGGGGATGGGCATGTTTGGACCGCGTAAATCGTTCGAATCGTCTGCCCATAACCGCGAACACAGTCTCGCCAAGACGCTGAGCTGGCCCCATCTGATCGCGCTCGGGGTGGGGGCGATCGTCGGCACCGGGATCTATACCTTGGTCGGCGTCGGGGCCGAGCGCGCGGGGCCGGGCGTGATCCTCGCTTTCGTGATCTGCGGCGTGATCTGTGCGTGCGCCGCGCTTGCCTATACCGAACTCGCGACGCTGATTCCGGCCGCGGGAAGCGCCTATACGTTCAGCTATACAGCACTCGGCGAGACCGTCGCCTGGGTAGTCGGCTGGAGCCTGATCCTCGAATATTCGCTCGCATGTTCGACAGTCGCGGTCGGCTGGTCGGGCTATCTGGTCGGCTGGATCGAGGCGGCGGGGGTTCACCTGCCGCATGCGTTGCTGGTCGGTCCGCATGGCGGCGGCCTCGTCAACATGCCGGCGGTGCTGGTGTCGCTGGCGGTGATGGGAATGCTGATCCTCGGTACGCGGCAGAGCGCGACGCTGAACATCGTCCTCGTGCTGATCAAGCTGGTCGCGCTGACGATCTTCGTCGTCTACGCCGCGCCCGCGTTCAAGGCCGACAACCTCCACCCGTTCATGCCCTACGGCTTCGGCTCGACCGAGATCGGCGGGCACAAGAGGGGCGTGATGGCGGCGGCGGCGATCGTGTTCTTCGCGTTCTACGGCTTCGACGCGGTCGCGACCTCGGCGGAGGAAACCAAGAACCCCAAGCGCGACCTGACGATCGGGATCGTCGGCTCGATGCTGGTCTGCACGGTAATCTACATGGCCGTCGCGGTCAGCGCGATCGGCGCGCTGCCGTTCACGCAGCTCGCTAATTCGCCCGAACCGCTCGCACTGGTGCTGCGCCAGTTGAGCCAGCCGTTCGCCGCGCAGCTGATCGCGCTGGCCGCGGTGATCGCGCTGCCGTCGGTGATCCTGGTGATGATGTACGGCCAGAGCCGGATCTTCTTCGTGATGGCGCGTGATGGGTTGCTCCCGCGACGACTGGCCAAGGTCAGCAAGCGGACCGGATCGCCGACGCTGATCACGTTGCTGACCGGCCTGTCGATCGCCGCGGTCGCAGGGTTCTTCCGGCTCGACGAGATCGCCGAACTCGCCAACGCGGGGACGCTGATCGCGTTCATCTCGGTCGGCGTGTGCCTGATGGTGCTGCGCCGCACCGCCCCCCAACTGCCGCGGCTGTTCCGTTGCCCGGCCGCCTATGTCGTCGGTACCGTGACCGTGCTCGGCTGCCTGTATCTGCTCGCCAGCCTGCCGACCTCGACGCTCGTCCGGTTCGTGATCTGGAACGGCACCGGGCTCGCGCTGTACGCGGCCTACGGGCGGCGGAAGAGCGATGCGGGGAAAGCTTCGCCACTTTAGGGCGATAGCGCTTTCCACAGGCGCACCGACGGCTTAAGCGACGGCATCCCCGGGGGGCCGCTGACGCGCGGCTGAGAGGTGGGCAGCAGCCCATGACCCGCTGAACCTGATCCGGCTTATACCGGCGTAGGGAGGGTCCGCGGCTGGCCCGTCGTCCCTCCGATTGGAGTGGACGTGAGCGTTTTCGGTACTGGTTTTCCGTTTTTGAAGTCCGGGTCGCCGTCTTGGCGATCGCGTGTCCGCCTGGGCCGGGTGGCGTTGATCTTGTCGGCAACGATGTGCGCCTCGCCGGCGTTCGCGCAAGTCGCGCCCGATCCGGCCGAACCCGCGGAGATCCGCGTCGTCGGCACGCCCGATCCGGCGGGCCTCCTGCCCGACCAGCGCACGCCGAAAGCGCAGAGCGCGATCTCCGCGGACTTCATCGTCAAGCAGGCGCCGACGCTCAACGCGTTCCAGCTGGTGACGTTGCTGCCCGGCGCGAACGTCGCGTCGAGCGATCCGTATGGCCTTTCGACCAGTTCCAGCCTCACCGTCCGCGGGCTCGGGCAGGACGAGATCGGCGTGCTGATGGAAGGCGCGCCGCAGAACGACATCGGCTATTATTACGCCTATCCCTCGCAGTTCGCCGATCCCGAGAATCTGCGGCGGATCACGCTGGCGCAAGGCGCGGTCGATATCGATTCGCCGACGCTGGGCGGTGCCGGCGGGCTGTTGTCGCTGGCGCTCGACGATCCGAAGGTGCGTCCTGGTGGGCTGGTCGATCTGTCGCTCGGCAGCTACGCGGCGCGGCGTGCGTTCGTCCGCATTGATACAGGTACGATCGGCAACACCGGGTTGAAGGCGTTCCTGTCCTATTCGAACACCCGCGCCGACAATTGGCGCGGCGCGGGCTACGACACGCGCCAGCATATCGACGCGAAGTTTCTCAAGGAATGGGGCGCCGGTAACCGCGCCAGCCTCGCGCTGTCGTATAACGATGCGAACTCGTCGAGTTACCCGAGCCCGACGCTGGCGGAGTGGACCGCGCAGGGTCGCGGCTTCAACTACGACAAGCGTTATACGGCGGGGAACACCAATTATTGGCGGCTGTACCGTGCGCCGTTCCGCAACCTCTATGCCTCCGCACCGGTGCATCTGGTGTTGAACGACCGGCTCGCGCTGGACACCACGAGCTATCTCCAGTTCGGCTACGGCAACTCGCCCTATGGCACGCAACTCACCACCACCGGCAATTTCCTTGGGACCGAAGAGCTGGCCCAGCCGATCGCGCTGCCCGGCGCGGTCGACGGCGTGGTCGACGGCGGGGCGACCGTGCTCGGCAATTATACCGGCGATCAGATGCGGACCGGCAACGTCAGCAAGCTGACGCTGAAGACCGGCGTGCACACGCTCACCGCCGGGCTGTGGTTCGACTACGGCACCGATCGCGTCACGCAGTCCTACACGTCGATAGATGCGGACGGGCAGCCGACCGACCGCTGGGGCTATCGCGCGAAGGCGATCCGCACCGCCGATGGCCGCCTGCTCGCCTATGAGAACCAGCGCACCGTCACCGTCACGAAGGGGTTCTTCGTCGCCGACAGCATCGCGCTGACGCCGCGGCTGACGATCGACGCGGGGTTCAAGGGCGTCGACGTGCTGCGCAACGGCCGCAATTACCTGCCGGGACCACAGACCGACGTGCGGCTCGACAGCTTTGCGGCGCTGCCGCGCGCGGCGGTCCATTACCGGATCGACGATCGCCAGCAGGTGTTCGCCAACATCACCACCAATTTCCGCACGCCCAACGAGTTCACGCTCTACAACAGCTATGCAGGCGGGGCCGTCGCGACGCAGGGGACAACCGCGCTGAAGAACGAATATTCGGTGTCGCAGGAACTCGGCTATCGCTTCATCGGCGCACAGCTCTCGGCGTCGGTCACCGGCTTCCACTACAAGTTCCGCAACCGCCAGTTGGCGACCGTCATCAACCAGGGCGGTGCGCTGATCAGCGGGACGCTCAATGCCGGCGGGCAGACCTCATACGGGGTCGATGCCGAGGTCGATTACCGGCCGGTCGCGGGCGTCAGCCTGTATCTCTCGGGGGAATATCTGCACGCGCGGATCGACGACGATCTGCCGGTCGGCGGGGACTTTCTCGCGACGCGCGGCAAGCACGCGGTGTCGAGTCCGACGGTCCAGTTCGGCGCGGGCGGCACGTATGACGACGGCCGGTTCTTCGGCAGCGTCGCGTCGAAATATCTCGGGCGGCAATATGCGACCTTCGTCAACGACGAGCGCATCAAGGGCTATGCCACGCTCGACCTGTCGGTCGGCGTGCATCTGGCCGAGTGGCTCGATGGCAAGCGCACCGATCTGCGCGTCAACGCGATCAACGTCACCGATCCGCATGTCCTGGCCGGCGTGCAGGCGGTCACCACCAACGCGCAGGACTCGATCGGCCGCAACGGCACGGTGATCGTCGGCACCGCGCCGGCCTATTATATCGGCAGCGGCAGGGCGGTGATGGCGACGGTGTCGCGTGCGTTCTGAGATGACGTCGCTCGCTTCGCCCGCAGGCCATCTCGTCCACGGGATGGGCACCGAATGGGAAGCGCCGACGTGGCCCGCGATCACCGCTGACGATGCGGAAAAGGCGCTTGCACTGTTCCCGAGCGTTGGCGCGCTGACGGACTTGCGCTGGCACTCCCCGCGACCGTTTTCCGCCGCCACGCTGGTGCAGACGACGCGCGGTGTATTTTTCCTGAAACGGCACGACCATCGTCTGCGCGCGCTCGACGGGTTGGCCGAGGAGCATGCGTTCATCGCGCATCTGGCGGCCAACGGCGTCTCGGTGCCGGATCTCGTGCGCACCATCGACGGGGCTAGTGCGGTCGCGGTCGGCGATTGGCGGTACGAACTGCATCGCACCGCGCCGGGGGCGGATCTGTACCGTGACCGGATGTCGTGGACGCCGTTCCTGTCGCTCGATCACGCGCATGCCGCCGGCGTCGCGCTCGCGACATTGCACCGTGCGGCGCGCGGCTTCAATGCGCCGGCGCGGCGTCGGCAACCACTCGTCGCCAGCTTCACGATCCTTCCGGCGCGCGATCCGCTGGCGGCGACCGAAGACTATGTCGCGGCGCGCCCTGCACTGGCGGCGTTTCTGGCGGATAGGGATTGGCAACGGCAGCTCGCACCGTTGTTCGCGACATTGGGCGATGGCCTGTCGACCCTGTTGGCCGAGCAGGCGCCGTTGTGGACGCACAACGACTGGCACCCGTCCAACCTGCTCTGGGCGGACGACGACAGCGTGGCGACGATCTTCGATTTCGGACTCGCCGACCGGACCTGTGCGGTTCACGATATCGCGACCGCGATCGAGCGTACCGCAATCCGCTGGCTCGACCTGGGGCAAGGGGCGGACGACGCGATTGGCGATCCGGCAGCGGCGCGCGCGCTGCTGGCAGGCTATGCGACGATCGCGCCGCTGAGCCGTGCCGACCTGACTACGATCGTCCGTCTGGTGCCGCTGGTCCATGTCGAGTTCGCGCTGTCGGAAATCGATTACTTCACGAGCGTCGTCGCCGATTCTGCCTCCGCCGCGCTGGCGTGGGACGGGTATCTGATCGGCCATGCCGACTGGTTTCGCTCGGCTGCGGGGCAGGACTTCCTGCGGGCCATCGACGTCGCGGCGAACGATCGATGACGGCGCTCGAGATCGTCGCGGTCGTCGTCAGCTTCGCCGGGATCTGGCTGACTGCGACGCGGCGGATGCTGTGCTGGCCGGTCAGCCTCGTCGCCTGCGCGTTGTATTTCAAACTGTTCCTCGACGTCCGGCTGTATGCCGACATGGTGCTCCAGGCGCTGTTCGGCCTGGCTATCGTCTATGGCTGGATCGTCTGGGCGAAGGGTCAGGACGATGCGGGCGAAGT
This sequence comes from Sphingomonas sp. Leaf242, assembly GCF_001422045.1. Lineage (GTDB taxonomy): Bacteria > Pseudomonadota > Alphaproteobacteria > Sphingomonadales > Sphingomonadaceae > Sphingomonas. The sequence continues at coordinate 32,305 of NZ_LMLW01000008.1, read as the reverse complement.
CGTCGTCGTGCCGCTAAGTCCAGGGCGATTGGCCGCGGGGCTGGCGGCGGGCGCGGTCGGTGCGATCGCGATCGGCTGGTTCACGAGCCGCTATACCGATGCGGCGCTGCCGTGGATGGATTCGGGTCTGACCAGCTTCAGTCTGGTCGCGCAATATTGGACCGCGCGTCGCCACGCCGCCAGCTGGCTGCTGTGGATTGCGGTCGACAGCCTCTATGTCGGGATGTTCGTGTTCAAGGGATTGCTGCCGACCGCGGGGCTGTATGCGGCGATGATCGTGCTGGCGGTGGTCGGCTATCGGCGTTGGCGCGCAGCGGGTCGTAAGGACGCCTCAATAGCCATAGCCTAAGGTCGCGGTTCCGTTCGCCGGCACGGTCGCTGTCCAGGTCTGGACGCCGTCGACGCGACGAAGCGCGGCGGTCGGCGCTTCGAACGCCTTTTGCCCGGCCCTGCCGATCCCGATCTCCACCGCGACGGGAAACGGGTTGGCGTTGCTCAGCGTGACGACGGCGTGGCCCGTGCGGTCACCGACCTGGCGCACGAGGACCCCCGGGCTGGTGCCCGCCGCTAGCGTGAAGCGCTGGCCGGTGGGGGTATCGGCAGCGCGACCGAGGCCGATCAGCCCGCGCGCGCCGTCACGCTCGACGTATAACGCGGTCGAGCCGGCGGGGAGGGGTAGGCCCAGCCCGGCGCGCGTTTCGTTTTGCATGCGCAGTTCGATCCGGACCGGCGTTTCCGCGATCGTCTGGCCGGGCTGCACCTGGCTGCGATAGCGCCGCTCGAACGGCACGCGGCTCCTGCTGAGCAACGCCACCTGTTTCATCTGGTTCGCGGCGACCGTGACGGGCTCCGGCACCCGGTAGAGTTTCAGGTCGCCCAGGTCCTCCGGCGGGGGCGGGGGCGGGGGCGGCGGAGGTGCTACCGGAGCTGGTGCGGCTCTCATCATCACCGGTGCTCCCATCAGCGACCCGGTCACGACTATGTCGTCGCGCTCGGGCGCATCTACGGTCTGGAGATCCGACGTGGTGGTGCCGAGGGGATAGCAATCTAGGCGCAGACCGGCGACCGCGGCGCGGTAGGCGCGGATCTCGCGGCGTTCGAGCCGACCCGCGACGACCTGGACATCGGCGTTCGCGAAGCTCTCCGCATTACCGTTGGCGAGCGTCATCCACGCGAACAGATCGAGCGTGCGGCCATCGGCGGCGATCGTCGCGACATAGCTCGCCACCCAGTCGAACTTGGACGCGAGATACGAGACGGTGACCGTCGCGGTCGTCGCGCGCGGACTGCGGGTCGTCACGCTGAGCACGGGTTGCGCCGACAGACCCGCTGGAATCTTTGCATACACCGGCCTCTCGGGAAGACCCGAACAGCCGAGTGCCTCGACGCCTTGCGTGGTCCGCACGACGACGCCGCCCGCCGGCCCGGCGACGATCACTGCATCTTCGCTACGCACCGCGCCGGTCGCGCGCGAGGTGCGGGTCAGCGTGACGTGGCGGCCGAGCGATCCGTCGATCAGCGCGGCGGGCGACAACAGCCGCGCATCGCGGTTCTTCTCGACGGTGCCGCCGGGCAGCCCGGTTATGATCGCGCTGGCGGGAATAATTCCGCCCGCGACTCCTGCGAACGTCACGACCGCTTCGCCTGCCTGCAGTCGTATCGTCCGGGTCTCGGTTACCACCGCGAAACCGCCGAGATACCGCAGGTCGGGTGCCTGACCGCGTTCGCGATGCGGGTTGCGATAGACCGTGACGGAGACGTGCCGCGGGGGCGACGCGGCGACGGTCTTCGAGGTTGGTCTATCCGCTTGCGCCGTGGCGGGCATGACCGGCACGCCGACCAGCATCGCCAGCAGGGCGACGACACCGCGCATCAGTTGCGGGTGTCGAAGCTGGCCGTGACGACCGCAGTTCCGTTGGCGGGCACCGTCACATGCCAAAGGGCGCTGTCCGCATTCTGGCGCTCGCTCTTCTGGCTCTCGGCCTGAACGCGCGTATCGGTCCACGACCAGTCGAGCCCAGCCTGGATCAGGTCGACCACGACCGGCTTCGCGCGCGCGTTGCTGAGCGTGTAGCGCATCGTCGTGCGCCAGTGATCTCCGGACAACTGGGTCCGGCTTTCGACTACGGGCAGGACCTTCACGTCGAACGCGTCGCCGGTGCGTAGGCTGATATCCGAGCCTTGCGGGGTATGCTCGATGCGGTTCTCGCCGGTGAATTGCGGCTGGCCGCGCTGATCGCGGACATAGACGCGGACCGTCCCCGCGGGCAGCGCATCGCCGAGGCCGCCGGCCGCCGAATTGGCGAACCGCAGCATGCTGCCCGCGCTTTGCGGTTCGGTCTGCGTGCCGAGCCAGGCGTTGCGATATTCGTAGCCCGCGCTGGCCTTGGCGCCTTTGACGTCGAGAAAGCTGACCTGCTTGGTCTGCTTGTCGGCGATCGTGGTGCGCTCCTTGAGCGGATAGAGGTAGAAATCGCCGAGCTGTTCGCGGTTCGCGCTTTCGGTACCGGCGCGCCGCATCGGCGCAGGGTGGCGGTTGGGGCGGAAGGTCTGGTTGTCGTCGTCAGAGGCGACCTCGCCCGCGACGAGCAGTGTCTTCGCGCTGTCGAAGCTGGTGCCGGTCGCGTTGCGCAGCGTGATCCATCCCTGCACGTCGATCGTCCCGGTCTTGTCGTCGAACAGCGTCACGTAATCCGCCTGCCAGCCGAGCCCGCGCGTCAGGTACGACAGCGTCGCCAGCCGCGATCCGGCGCGCGTACTCGCCAGCGTCACCGACAGCGTCGGCCGCGCGCGCAGATTCGTCGGGATCCTGTCGAAGATTGCGCGCACCGGCAGGCCGTCGTCGCGCAGCACTTCGATATGGTCGGCGATCTGCAGCACCACGCCGCCGTTGACCGCGAGCACCTTCGCCCGCTCGCGCGTTTCGGCACCGGTCGCGGGATTGGTCCGGACGAGCGTGATCGTCTCGCCGACCGCCTTTTCCATCAGGCTCGACGGGGTCAGCAGGTCGTAATCGAAATTCTGTTCGACGACGGTCGTGTCGGGTGCGCTGAGCGATACCGTTTCGGGGCGGATCGTCGCGCTGACGTCGGGGAACGACTGGCGCGTGCGACCGGCCGGGAGATCGAGGCGCCGGATATCCTGGATGAGCGCGATATCGTTCGTGTAGATCGTCGCGGACACATCCCCTTGCGCCGACCCGCTGGCCGGCACCGGTGGATCGGATTGCGCGATCGCGGACGCCGATGTCGAGACAGCCAGCAACAAGACTGCGATGCGTACCGTGACCATGTGATCGTCCCCTTTGGCGGCAGCATGACGGAGCGGCGGGACGACGACAATGCATAGCTTCGCCCAATGTCGCGAAACCCGTTCAGCGGTTCGACCGGATAAGATGTACGATTCGCCGAAACATTGCCCTGCGTAACGAGACTGTAGCAAAGCCTTCGCGAAACTGACCCGGAACGGACCTAGTGGCGCCGGTGGTGGCACACTGGCCGCAGGGGACGTCATTTCAATGCGCAGTTTCAAAGGCCTGCTTCGGGCATCGGTTTCGCTCATCCTGCTCGCGGGTGCCGCTACGGCACAGGCGCAGACAGCACCTGCAACGGCGCAGGACCAGGCAGCGGTCGATCCGCAGACGGGCACGTCCGCGAGCAGCGACGACGCTGGCGAGATCGTCGTCACCGGCACCTATGCGCGCAGCCTGAAGGCGGCGACCGAGACCAAGCGCCGCGCCGATTACGGCGTGGATTCGATCAGCTCGACCGACATCGGCAAGTTCCCGACGCAGAACGTCGCCGAGGCGTTGCAGCTGGTGCCGGGCGTGACGATCACGCGGCCGCGCGGTGAGGGGCTGTATGTCAGCGTCCGCGGCCTGGGGCCGCAGTTCCAGAGCACGTTGCTCAACGGCAGCACGGTCGCGCTGAACGACCTGATCGAGAATGGCGGCGCGAACGGTCGTCAGTTCCGTTTCGAGATGCTGCCCGCCGAATTCACGTCGAGCATCGATGTCGTCAAGACGCCGACCGCGAACATGACCGAGGGCGCGCTGGGCGGCAACATCGACGTGAAGACGTTCCACCCGCTCGACGTCGGCACGAAGACGACGGTCAATCTGCGCGGCACCTATACGAGCCAGACCGACAAGGTGAAGCCGAACGCGACGCTGATCACCAGCTTCGCGAATGCCGCCGGTACGTTCGGTATCCTCGCGGGCGCGCAATATTGGGCGAAGTCGGTCCGCAACGATCGCTTCATCAACTTCGGCTGGAACCTTGACAAGTTCACGTCGGCCGCCTCGGGCGGGCTGCCCGCCGGGCTGTACACGCCGACGCGGACCCGGCCGACGATCGAGACCGAGGATCGCAAGCGGATCTCGGGCATGCTGTCCGCGCAGTGGAAGCCGAATGCGGAATTCGAGACGACGTTCGACGTCCTCGCGACCCGGCTCGACGTCGCCTATGACGAGTTCGGTCTCGACGTGTATCCCGACGATTCCAGCGTGTCGGGGCACCGACCCGTCATCGTGCCGTCCAGCGTGAAGCTCGATGGCGACACGGTGATCGCCGCGACGATCAACGACGTGCGGTTCATGGCCTCGCGCGAATACAGCCTCAACCGCCACGACCTGCTCAACATCGGTCTGCGCCAGACCTGGGACTCCGATGCCTGGCACGCATCGGGCGCGGTCAATTGGTCGAGCGCGCACAGCTATCACCCGAACTACGGTGAGGGCACGGTGCGCAGCCGGGCGATGTTCTTTGCACCGCTGACCTATGATGCGTCGGCCGGCTACAAGGCGATCCCGACCTTCACCACGCCGGTCGATCCGACCAACCCGGCGAACTACCAGCTGTACCAGTTCAACATCGCGCCGAAGAACAGCAAGGACTGGGATTTCTTCACGCGCGCCGATCTCGCGCATGATTTCGACGGCTTCATCACCAAGCTGGCGGCGGGCGGCGAGTATCACTGGCGCAAGCGCGACTATGCGCGCCGCGACTTCATCGTCAATCCGGCGCCCAACACCCCGTTGTCGAGCCTAGGGACGGGCGCGTACGAGCAATTGCCGTACGACGATTTCCTGAAAGGTGTTCCCGGCAACACGCTGCGCAATTTCCTGGTGCCGGTGACGCAGGCCTATCTCGACAAATTCTTCACCCCGGCGGTGCAGGCATCGGCGCTGACCCCGGCGGATCTGCGCTCGTCGTTCGTGGTCACCGAGAAGGTGCTGGGCGCCTATGCACGCGCCGACTACGGCTTCGATGCAGGCGCCGTGCCGGTCACCGGCAATATCGGCATCCGCTATGTCCATACCGACCAGGTGGCGAGCGGCACGTTGACGACGGGCAACGTCGCGACGCCGGCGAGCTTCCCCAAGACGTTCAACAACTGGTTGCCGAGCTTCAACCTGCGCGCCGAACTGACGCACGATCTGGTCGGCCGTCTCGCCGCCAGCCGCGTGCTGACGCGGCCGAACGTCACGGACAGCGCGCCGCGGATCACCGTCTCGACCGACGCGCCGACCGCGAGCGGCGGCAATCCGCAGCTGGTGCCGTTCCTGGCCACGCAGTTCGACGGATCGCTCGAATGGTATTTCAACCGTGCGGGATCACTGACCGGTGCGGTGTTCTACAAGGCGATGGACGACTACATCACGCAGCAGAACGTCAACATCGACATCCCCGGTCGCGGCACGGTGCTGCTGTCGACGCAGGTCAATGGCGGCGATGCCAAGGTGTACGGCGTCGAGGCGGCGTACAACCAGGTCTTCACGTTCCTGCCGGCGCCGTTCGACGGGTTCGGCATGCAGACCTCGTATACGCACACCTCGGTCAAGGCGAGCTACACAGCGGGCGCGCGACCGATCCGCGACGAGCTGATCGGACTGTCCAAGAACAGCTTCAACATCGTCGGGTTCTACGACAAGGGCCCGTTGTCGACGCGGCTGTCGTACGTCTGGCGCGACCGCTATCTGTCGGGCACCGGCAGCACGACGCAGGCGCCGGTCTACACCGCGCCGTTCGGGTCGCTCGACGGCAACATCTCGGTCAAGGCGAGCGACTCGGTGACCTTCAGCCTGGAGGGGATCAACCTGTCGGGCGCGCATCTCTATACGTATAACGACGACGAGAACCGCTTCGGCGAGATCAACTATTGGGGCCGGACGATCCTGTTCGGCGTGCGGGCGCAGTTCTGATGCGCGCCCGTCACGCCATGCTCGCCGCGCTCGTCCTCGCCAGCGGCGTCGGTGCGCAGACCGCGCCACCGTTGCGGATGAACGACATCCAGGTCGTCGGGTCGCACAACAGCTTCAAGGCGCAGATCCCGGCGGCGGTGATGGCGACGCTGCGCCAGCGCGATCCGAAGACCGCGGCGGCGCTCGATTACTATCACCTGCCGCTGTCCGCGCAGCTCGACCACGGCTTGCGGCAGATCGAGATCGACATCTTCGCCGATCCCCAGGGCGGGCGGTACGCGAACCCCAAGGGCGAGCAGATCGCCAAAGCGGCGGGCGAGAAGACGGCGTTCGATCGCGCGGCGATGCTGCGGCCGGGCTACAAGTCGTTTCACGTTCCCGACATCGACTATATCTCGACCTGCGTGACGTTGCAGCGCTGCCTTGGCGAGGTGACCGCGTGGTCGCGCGCGCATCCACGGCACCTGCCGATCATGATCACGATCAACGCCGCCGATACGCCGCAATCGCCGTTGGTGGCGGCGCCGTTGCCGCTCGACGACGCGACGCTGCTCGACTCGCTCGATCGCGAGATCCGCCAGGCGATACCGGGACGACGGCTGATCGTGCCCGACGACGTCCGCGGCGACGCGGCGACGCTGGCGGGTGCGGTGCACCACAAGGGCTGGCCGACGCTGGAGGCTGCGCGGGGGCGGATCTACATCCTGTTCGACGTGCGGCCCGCGGTGTCGAATGCGTACCGGACGGGCCATCCTTCGCTGCGCGGACGGGCGATGTTCGGCTGGTATCCCGACGGCGAGCCCGAGAGCGCGATCCAGATCGTCCAGGATCCGCTGGTCGACGGCGCGCGTATCCGCGATCTGGTCAAGGCGGGCGTGATCGTGCGGACGCGGACCGACGCCAACACCGTCGAGGCGCGGGCGCACGACCTGGCCAAGGCGAAGGCGGCGGCGGACAGTGGCGCGCAGGCGGTCAGCACCGATTATTATCCTGGCGCGCCCGATCCGGCGGGGCTGAAGTTCGCGGTGACGTTGCCCGGCGGCGCGATGGCGCGGTGCAATCCGGTGCTGGTCACCACGCCGTGCAAGGTTGCGCCCTGACATGAAGCTTTCGGCCCTCTTCGCCGTAGTGCTCGGCACCGGGTTCGCGCTCACGGGCAGCACGGCGCAATCGCCGACGCGCCCGGCCTTCGTCACCGAGCGCGCGGTGCTGGTCATGCGGCACGGCATCCGCGCCCCGCTGTCGGGCGAAGTGCCGGACGGGACGCGCACCGCGACGCCCTGGCCAAAATGGAGCGTCGCCGAAAGCCGGGTCACGCCGCACGGCGCGCGCGCGCTCGAGATCGTCGCGGGCGAGGACCGCAAATGGCTCGCCGCGAAGGGTCTGCTCGACACGCAGGGCTGCCCGGCGGCGGGGGCGGTGCGGATCGCGAGCAACAGTTCGGAGCGGACGATCGACAGCGGCGAGGATTACGCGAACGGCTTTGCGCCAGATTGCGCGATCGCCGTCGAGCATCGGCCGGTCGGGACGGTCGATCCGATGTTCGAGCCTCTGCGTGCGCACGCGACCACGTTCGATGCGAAGGCGGCGATCGCCGATATCGATCGCTCCACCGGGGGCATGACCGCGTTGGTGGAGCGGCACGCACGCGAGATCGCCGAGCTCGACCGCGTTCTCGGCTGCGGCAGCGGGTGCGTACCGGGCGGGCCACCGCGCGTGTCGGCCGAGGACGACGGGCACGGCATCGCATTGGAGGGGCCGATCCGTGGCACGTCCGGCGTCGCGCAGGTCCTGCTGCTGCAATATGTCGAGGGTCTGCCCGCGCGCGATGTCGGCTGGGGGCGGGTCGATGCCGCCGGGCTGAAGCGGTTGGGCGCGCTGCACGCCGCGTTGTTCGCGGTGTTCACGCGGCCGCCGTACATGGCGGCGCATCAGGCGGCGCTGCTCGGCCGCCGCGTGTTACAGTCGCTCGAGGCTGGGCCAAAGCTCGACGTGCTGATGGGGCACGACACCAACGTCACCGCGGTCGCGGCGGCACTCGACGTGGATCTCGTCACCGCGGGCTATGCGACCAACGATGTTCCGCCCGGTGGGGCGCTGCTGTTCGAGCGGGTTCGCGAGACGCGGAGCGGGCGGGCGTTCGTCCGCGTGTCCTATCGCACGCAGTCCCCCGAGGTGCTGCGATCGGGCGGCCATGCGATGACCGTAGCCCCGCTGCGGGTCCCCGGATGCGGCGGCGAGCTTTGCCCGGTCGCCGTGTTCGAACGCGTGTTGTCGGCGCGCCTGGCTGCGGTCCGCTAGAAGTCGTACACGCCCCCCGGGACCGCGGCGACGAAGCGGTCCGGGGGAATATCGGAGGCTGCCAGCGCCGCCGCGAGCGCACGCGTTGGCGCATCGCGCGCCTCGTCGGTGAGCTGGAACGTGCCCCAGTGAATCCCCAATGCACGACGCGCGTCGACGTCGCGGAAGATGTCGACCGCTTCGGCCGGATCGACATGCTGCGCCGCCATGAACCAGCGCGGCTCGTACGCGCCGATCGGGATCAGCGCGACGTCGGGCGATCCCAGCCGCGCGCGCACCTCATGGAAGATCGCGCCATCGCCATAGCCCGTATCGCCGACGAACCAGATCGTGCCCGCGGGGGTGTCGAGATGATGACCCGCCCATAGCGCCATCCGCACGTCGTTCGGCCAGCGGTTCGCCCAATGGCTCGCGGGCGTCAGCGTCGTCGCGATGTCGCTGCCGAGCGACAGCCGGTCCCACCAGTCGCCGACGATGCATCGCGCGTCGGGCACCGCGGCGCGAACGATCGTGTCGTTGCCGAGCGGCATCGCCATCAGCGGCGCATGGACCGCCTGGATGCGCCGCAGCGTCGCGATATCGAGATGGTCGTAATGGCAGTGGCTGAGCAGCACGACGTCGATCGGCGGCAGGTCGTCGAACGCGATCCCCGGCGCGGCGGCTCGCTTGGGTCCGGCGAACGAGACCGGGCTGACCCGCTCCGACCAGACCGGATCGATCAGGATGTTGCGGCCGGCAACCTGCACCAGCAGCGAGGCGTGCCCGACCATAGTGATCCGCAGGCCATCGACCCGCGGCGATGGCTTGGCCGGAGTAACGGGTACCGAACTCGGCCACCGCGCCGCACCTCGCGCCAGCTTCCACCGGAGGACGTCGCCGAGACCGCGATCGGTCGCAGATTGCCCGGGATTGAAGAATCGCACGCCGTCGAAATGGTCGCTCGGCGGGCCCTGATAATAGCGGTTGCGCGGCATGATCGCGTGGTAGCGACAATCGGGCATGAACGCGATGCGGTACCCGCACGCTGGACCTGTTTCGCGCCTCCGTCGCAGCACGGAAACAGGGTTCGGACCGCGTTACCGTCGTGCAACGTAATCGAGATTATTCGCAGCAAAAATGCTTATAATTGTAATATTGTCTTGCTTGATTGCGCGGATGCGGCATTCTTGGGTCATAATAAGACACCTGGGGAGGTGGCGTAAGGTTTCATACGGGGGGATTTATGCGAACATCGAAGAGCTTTTTGCGTGTCGGCACCGGCGGATTTGCGCTGGCGGCGATGCTGGCCGGAGCCTCGGCTCATGCGCAGGCCGTGACGACGGTTCCAGCCGAGCAGGCGGCAACTGGAACGGCCGAGGCGCCCGGCGAGGACATCGTCGTCACCGGCTCGCGTATCCGCCGCAGCCCGCTCGATCAGCCTTCACCGGTCGTAACGGTCGATGCGGAATCGATTCAGCGGACCGGGCTGTCGTCGGTCGCCGACGTGCTCCAGCGACTCCCCAGCGCGGCTGGCGGTCTCAATTCGAAGGTCAACAATTCGGGTAACATCGGCAATCCGCCCGACGGCGGCGGCGTCGGTGCAGGCTCGGCCGAGATCGACCTGCGCTATCTGACCGCCAAGCGGACGCTGGTGCTGGTCGACGGCCTGCGGTTCGTCAACGGCGCATCGGCGAGCGGCATCCCCTCGACCGTCGATCTCAACACGATCCAGGTCGGGTCGATCGAGCGCATCGAAGTGCTGCAATCCGGCCAGTCGCCGCTGTACGGCTCGGACGCACTCGCAGGCGTCGTCAACATCATCACCAAGTCGCAGCAGAAGGGGCTGAAGGCCTCCGCGCAGTTCGGCACGTTCCGCCAAGGCGACGGCCATACGCAGGACTATAACGTCAGCTACGGCATCCAGGCACCGCGCACGAGCGTGGTGTTCGGCGGCAGCTATGTGAAGCAGGAAGCGGTCAGCACGCGCGATCGCAAGATCTCGCAGTTCCCCAATCCCGGCCAGCGCGCCTGCGAGGAGCCGATCGGCGGCTGTTCGGGCGCGACCCCCAACGGATTCTTCCAGGTCGGCGGCCGGAACCTGACGCTGAAGTCGGCCCCTATCCTCGGGCGGCCACGCTACGACGCCGCCAACCCGACCGGCCCGAACAGCGATTTCAAGGAGTTCACCGCCGCCGACCGCTTCAACTTCTCGCCCTACAACTATTTCCTGACCCCGTCCGAACGGTACGGCTTCTTCGTCAGCGCCAAGCAAGAGCTCACCGATACCGTGAACCTGCGCGTGAAGATGAACTACACGCGCCGTAATTCGCAGAACCAGGCGGCGTTCCTGCCGCTCGTGATCGGGCCGGATGCGGGCAACGGCAATCTGCTCGACACGATCTCGGTGGACGCGACCAATCCGTACAACCCGTTCGGCTACACGCTGTCGGCTGGGGGTGCCGGCAACGGTCCGGCAAACTATTCGACGGTCCGCCGTCGTCTGGTGGAAGCGGGCCAGCGCACCTATTCGCAGACCGTCGACACGATGTCGGCGACCGCCACCTTGGATGGCTCTTTCCATCTCGGCGAGCGCAAATTCTATTGGGACGTCAACGCGGTCTTCGGCTTCAACGACGCCAAGCAGCTGTTCACCGGCAACATCAACGCCGCCAATCTCGCCCAGGCGCTCGGTCCGGTCGCGAACTGCACCGGGGCGTGCGTACCGTTCAACATCTTTGGGGGCGCAGGCTCGGTCACCCCGGCCATGCTCGGCTATATCGCGTTCGACGAGCGTGCGCGCAGCGCGCAGAGTCTCGAGGACTATACCGCCAACATCTCGGGCGAACTGTTCGACCTGCCCGCCGGCGCCGTCGGCCTCGCCGCAGGCTATGAGCACCGCGTCCAATATGGCAGCTTCACGCCCGATCCGCTGATCACCGCCGGGCTTGGCGCCGACATCCCCGCGCAACCGGCGCGCGGGCATTTCGATTCGGACGAGGTCTATGCCGAGCTGCGCGTACCCTTGATCCACAACACGCCGCTCATCCAGTCGCTCGAGATCGGCGGTGCGGTGCGGCATTCGAACTATTCGATCAGCGGCAGCAACACGACCTATACCGGCAGCGGCCTGTGGAAACCGTTCAGCGACCTGCTGTTGCGCGCGTCCTATGCGCAAGGCTTCCGCGCGCCGAGCATCGGCGAATTGTTCGGCGCGGAATCGCGATCGGACGCGTCGATCGACGATCCCTGCACCAACGTCGCGGGATCGCCCTATCAGTCGTCGGCGACCGTTCGCACCAACTGCATCGCCAACGGCGTGCCCGCGAGTGGCAGCTATCAGGAGCCCAATGGCGGTCAGCTCAGCGTCCTGACCGGCGGCAACAAGGCGTTGAAGCCCGAGACGTCGCGGACCTGGCTGTTCGGCGCGGTCTATGCGCCGAGCTGGGCACGGACCAGCGGGATCGCCAGCCAGCTGAGCATCGAGGGCAATTACTACGACGTCAAGGTCGACGACGCGATCGCCGCGACCGATGCGACGCTGACGCTCAGCCGTTGCGCGCAGGCCGCGGACGCACTCAGCTGCGCGGCGATCTCCCGGACGCCGAACGGCCTGATCTCGCGGATCAACGCGCAGTTGCAGAACATCGGCGGCATCCGCACCCGCGGCGTCGACGTGACCGCGGTCTACCGCTCACCGCAGACCTCGGCCGGGACGTTCGGGCTTTCGCTCAACGGCAATATCCTGCTGAAATACGCCGAGAGCTTCCCGGCGACGGTCGGCTTCACCACCACCAACTACCAGGGCACGACGCGTGGGTCGCCCGAGCAGTCCTATCCGAAGTTCAAGGGCAATGCGGTCGTCGACTGGGACATCGGCATGGCGCGCGCCTCGTTCACCGGCCGCTACATCAAGAGCGTGAAGGAAGCCGACGGCAAGACGCTCGACAACACCTTCTATGGCGACGTCCAGCTGACGCTGACGCCCGACTGGCTCGAACGCCGGCTGGGGCTGACGATCGGCGTGAACAACGTCTTCAACCAGGATCCACCCGCCTGCTTCAGCTGCACCGGGCCGAACTATGATCCGACCACCTACGACGTGCCGGGGCAGTTCGGCTATGTCCGACTGTCCTGGGGGCTCTGACCGACCCACATAGGGATGCGGGCAAGGGGGCGGGCGTGGAGCGATCCACGCTCGCCCTGTACCGTTCGGCCCGTCGCCTTCGGGACACGAAGCAGGCCGCGCGGTGCCGGGTGCCGCACACTGCGCATGGTAATCCGCGCCGTCGCCCCCATCTGGCGCACTCGATAGAGTGAGCGATGGAGAACGACATGAACATCCTGATGGTGCTGACCTCGCATGATCGCCTCGGCGATACCGGCGAGAAGACCGGTTTCTGGCTCGAGGAGTTCGCAGCGCCCTATTACGTGCTGAAGGAAGCGGGCGCGGCGATCACGCTGGCGTCGCCCAAGGGCGGCCAGCCGCCGCTCGATCCCAAGAGCAACGACGAGAGCGCGAAGACCGCCGAGACTCGCCGGTTCGAAGGCGACGACGAGGCCAAGGCGCTGCTCGCGACGACTCACCGGCTCGATACGGTGTCGATCGCGGATTTCGATGCGGTCTTCTATCCGGGTGGTCACGGCCCGTTGTGGGATCTGGCCGAAGATGCGACCTCGCGTGCGCTGATTGAAGGTGCGATCGCCGCGAACAAGCCGGTCGCCGCGGTCTGCCATGCGCCGGGTGTCTTGCGTCACGTCAAGAACGCGGACGGCAGCCCGCTCGTGGCGGGCAAGAAGGTTACCGGGTTCACCAACACCGAGGAAGCCGCGGTCGGGCTGACCGACGTCGTTCCGTTCCTGGTCGAGGATATGCTCAAGGAGCAGGGTGGCATCTATTCGAAGACCGGCGACTGGGGCGTCCATGTCCTGCGCGACGGCTTGCTGATCACCGGGCAGAACCCGGCGTCGTCCGCAGCGGCGGCGCAGGAGTTGGTGAAGGCGCTGGGGTAACTGCCGGGCGGTCTTTGGTTCGCTCGTTGTAATTTAACTCCTGCGACGTGTAACGATCGCTGATGCCCGGGCGCGTGTTATCCCCGCGCAGGCGGGGATCCATATGCCCGCAGGCTTGCGATCATCTCGCCCCCTCCCTGAAAGGGAGGGGCCGGGGGTGGGTAGGCCCGCTTGTGCCGCTGGCGTTCGGCGATACGGAACCCGACCCACCCCCGCCCCCTCCCTTTCAGGGAGGGGGGAAGTACGGAGGCGGGCGCGTCGAACGTCGATCAGTTCTAGCTTTAGAGACTCCTGCCTGCACGGGAGCAACAGTTGTGGGCAACGCTCGGTAGCAGGAATCCGGTATTCGCCTGCCGCGCAACCGATTAAGGCCCTCACGGTACCGCCGTTCGAGGATCGATCCTGCACGCTACTGTCCTTCTGAAATGGGTTCGCCGGCGGGTCCGCGCGAGCGAGGTGGCGTTCGTCGTGCTCGCGGCGGTGGTCGGCGCCGGGGCCGGGCTGTTCAGCGTGCTCCAGGGGGCGATCGCGCGGACGATGCAACGCGTCCTGTTCGACCTGCCGCTCGGCGCGCGCCTCAGCGCGGTACCGGCGCTGCCGCTGACGGCGCTCCTCGTGCTGCCGATCGGCGGCGCGATCCTCGCCGCATTCTCCTGGGCGACGCGCGCGCGAACGCGGCGGATGGTCGACGCGGTCGAGGCGAACGCGCTCCACGGCGGCCGCATGTCGGTGCGCGACAGCCTGATCATTTCCGGACAGACGATCCTCTCGAACGGCTTCGGCGCCTCGGTCGGGCTCGAGGCCGCCTATGCGCAGCTCGGCGGCGCGGTGGCGTCGGTGGTCGGCAACGCCTTCACGCTGCGCCGCGCCGATCTGCGCAACCTGGTCGGCGCGGGCACCGGCGCGGCGATCGCGGCGGCGTTCGGTGCGCCGCTCGCCGGCGCGTTCTACGCGTTCGAGATCGTTATCGGCGCGTATACGCCGACCGCACTGGCACCGGTCGTCGCCGCCGCGCTGGCCGGCACGCTGGTCGCGCAACAGCTCGGCATCCATCCCTATGTGATCGATGCGGCCTCGACGATGGCGACCGAATCGCATCATTATCTGATCTATGCGGCACTCGGCGCGCTCTGTGCCGGGATCGGCATCGCGCTGATGCGCGCGGTCGGCTTCGTCGAGGCGGGAACGCGGCGGTTGCGCCTGCCCGACTGGGCGCGGCCGGCGATCGGCGGGATGCTGCTGATCCCGATCGCGCTGATGTCGCCGCAGGTCTTGTCGGCCGGGCACGGCGCGCTTCACGCCGATCTCGCAGTCGGCGCGCCGTTGCTGTTCATCCTGACGATCTTCCTCGCCAAATGCGCCGCGTCGATCGTCTCGCTCGGCTTCGGCTTTCGCGGCGGGCTGTTCTTCGCGTCGCTGTTTCTCGGCACGCTGGTCGGGCATCTCTTCGCCGGCAGCATGGCCGCATTCGTCGGGCATGACGTGATCGATCCCCGCAACGCCGCACTCGTTGGGATGGCGGCGCTCGCGGTCGCGGTGGTCGGCGGGCCGATGACGATGGTGATGCTCGTGCTGGAGGCGACGCATGATTTCGCGGCGACCGGCGCGGTGCTGGCGGCGGTGCTGGTATCGTCGACGATCGTGCGCGAGGCGTTCGGCTACAGCTTCTCGACGTGGCGGCTTCACCTGCGCGGCGAGACGATCAAGAGCGCGCGCGACGTCGGCTGGGTCAAGACACTGACCGCGGGGCGGATGATGCGCCGCGAGACCAAGGTGATGCGCGCCGACCTGACGATGGCGGAGTTTCGCCGGCAGGTGCCGCTCGGCGCGACCAGCCGCGCGGTGCTGGTCGACGATGCCGCGCGTTATGCCGGGATCGTCCAGACCCCCACCGCCTACGCCGAGGGCCATGATCCGCAGGCACCCGTCGGCGGGTTGGCGATCAACACAGAGGCCGCGCTCGCGCCGGCGATGGACATCACCGAAGTCATGGCGCGGTTCGACGCCTCGGGCGCGGACGAACTGGCGGTGCTCGACGACGATCGGCACGTGCTCGGGCTGTTGTCCGAATCGTTCGTCCGCCGACGCTATGCCGAGGAACTGGAAAAGGCGCAGCGCGCGCTGTTCGGCGAGCGATGACCGGGCAATCGTCCTGATCGGCGAGAACCATCTGGACTAGCGGCGGCGACGGTACGATCGTGCGCACCGGTTCGGCGATGGCGTCGGCCGCTGGGAGACGGACAATGAAGGTCATGTTGATGGGCGCGGTCGTGGCGATCGCCACCGCTGCCGTACCGGTGGCTGCGCAAAAGACGAATGCGGTCATAACCAGGGCGCTGGCGGATCCCGCGCGCGCCGACCAGCAGGGCGACGACGCGCGCCGCAAGGCCGCCGACGTGCTGGCGTTCTCGGGCGTGAAGCCGGGCGACGTGGTGGTCGATTACCTGCCGGGTGCAGGCTATTGGACGCGCATCTTTACCGGCATCGTCGGGCCCAAGGGCCATGTCTACGCGGTATGGCCGGCGGCAGGCGCCAAATATGCCGAGAAGTCGTTGCCGGCGTTGCAGGCACGCGCGCTTGGTAACGTGACCGCCGAGGTCCAGGCGACCAACCTGCCGACCTCGCCCAAGCCCGTCGACCTGTTCTGGACGGTGCAGAATTACCACGACATCCCGAACGACGGCGCGGGCGAGCCGGCATTGCGCGCGTTCGATACCGCGGTGTTCCGCATGCTCAAGCGCGGCGGCACCTATGTGGTGATCGACCATGCCGACGCGCCGGGCACCGGCATGACCGGCACCAGCACGCGGCACCGGATCGATCCGGCGGCGGTCAAGACGCAGGTCGAGGCGGCGGGGTTCAAATTCGTCGGCCAGTCGCCCGTGTTGCGCAATCCGGCCGACGATCACAGCAAGGCGGTGTTCGACCCTGCCATTCGCGGCAAGACCGACCAGTTCGTCTACAAGTTCAGGAAGCCGTAAGCGGCGCTGTTTGGGTGGTCCGCGCTGGTCGACGTCGCTTCGGATCGTCGACCAGCCGGGGAATACTGGTGCTGCCGGTGAGGATTGAACTCACGACCTCAGCCTTACCAAGGATGCGCTCTACCACTGAGCTACGGCAGCACTCGCTGGCATCGCTGCCGGCGGAGTGGGGCTAAGAGACGAGGGCGGCGCGATTGTCAAGCTGTCGTGCCGCAATGTAGGGCGTATTTATGGACGATCGGGATCGAAAGGCGGCGGAGAAGGCCGAGCGCATGGCGGCTGCGCTGCGCGAGAATCTGCGGCGACGGAAGGCGCAGGCGCGGGCCGTGGGCGCGGCGCCTGCGATCAAGGACGAGCCCTCTAGCTGAGCGGCGCGCACTTGGCGGTGAGCCAGGCGCGATCCTCCGCGTCGGTCATTTCGGGGGTCAGGACCGCCATCACCTTCGCGTGATAGTCGTCGACCCACTGGCGCTCGGCCGCGGTCAGCAGCGTCGGCTCGATCAGCGTGCGTTCGATCGGGCAGAAGGTGAGCGTCTCGAAGCCGAGCATCGCGCGGTCCGCACCGGGGATCGCGCGGGGTTCGATCAGGATCAGGTTCTCGATGCGGATGCCGTACTCGCCGGCCTTGTAATAGCCGGGCTCGTTGGAGAGCATCATGCCGGCGCGTAAGGGTTCCATCGCCGCGCCGCCGGGGTAGTTGGGCGCGGCGATCCGCTGCGGGCCTTCGTGGACCGCGAGATACGCGCCGACGCCGTGGCCGGTGCCGTGGCCGAAATCGAGGCCGGCTTCCCAGAGCGGGCGGCGTGCGAACGCGTCGATCTGGCCGCCCATCGTGCCGTCGGGGAAGACCGCGGTGGCGATGCCGATATGGCCCTTGAGGACGCGCGTGAAGCGGTCGCGCATCTCTGCGGTCGGTTCGCCGATCGGCATGACGCGCGTCACGTCGGTGGTGCCGTCGGCATATTGGCCGCCGGAATCGATCAGGTAGAGCTGGCCGGGTTCGATCGGTGCGCTCGATTCCTCGGTGACGTGATAGTGCGGGATCGCGCCGTGCGGGCCGGTCGCGGAGATCGTGTCGAACGAGGTGTCCTTCAGGGCGCCGGTCTGTTCGCGGAACGCGAGCAGCTTGGCGGCGGCGCTGAGTTCGGTCTGGCTCCCCTTCACGCACTCGATTTCGACCCAGCGGAGGAAGCGCGCGAGCGCGGCGCCGTCGCGCGCGGAGGCGGCGCGGTGGCCCGCGATTTCGACGGGATTCTTGATCGCCTTGGCGAGGACGACGGGATCGCGCAGCGGCAGGATCTTCGCGCCGCCCGCCTGCAGCGCCTGCGTGATTGCGGCGACCGCGCGTTCGGGGTCTGCGGCGACGCGCTTGCCGGCATAGGTCGCGAGGGCCGCTGAAAACGCGCTGCGATCATGCAGGCGAACCGCGTTACCGAGATGCTGGCGCACCGCGTCGTCGAGCTTGTCGGGCGCGACGAACAGGTCGGTCGTGCCGTCCGCGCCGACGATCGCATAAGAGAGCGCGACAGGGGTGTGATCGACGTCGTTGCCGCGGATGTTGAGCGCCCAGGCGATCGAGTCCAGCGCGGTGAGGACGACCGCGTCGGCATTCTGCTCGGAGAGCCAGTCGGCGATTTTTGCGCGCTTCTCGGCCGAGGACGCGCCGGTGAACGCGTCGGGCTGGACGGTGAGCTTGGCAGGCGAGGGCAGGGGGCGGTTGGTCCAGATCGCATCGACCGGGTTGGCGTCGACCGCGACCAGCGTCGCGCCGCGATCGGCGAGCGCGGCGGTGGCGTCGGCGACCCAGCCGCCGGTGTGAAGCCACGGGTCGTAGCCGATGCGGCCGCCTTCGGGGGCGTGCTTGGCGAGCCACGCGGCGGGGCTGGTCTGGGGCACGTCGGCATACGCCCACAGCGCGCCGTCGACCTGGTCGCGGACCTGGATCGTGTAGCGGCCATCGGTAAAGATCGCGGCGCGGTCGGCGAGGACTACGGCGGTCCCGGCCGACCCGCCGAACCCGGTCAGCCAGCCGAGCCGCTGCGCGTACCCGCCGACATATTCGCTCATATGCTCGTCGGTCAGCGGGATCACGAAGCCGTCGAGACGGTCGGTTGCGAGCTGCGCGCGCAGGGCGGCGAGGCGGTCGGTCGGGGTCGGCATGGGGCGGACTCTCTGGTCTGGAAATGGCGCGTGGACGGCAAAGCAGCGCGATAGCATCTTGGTCGGTTCCGGGCGACAGTATCGCGAAACGAGAGGCCGATCCGGACTATCGAGCGTGGTCGGGTATCGTACCCTTCGGTCACGATGCCCGCCGCACGGGCGCCGTTCAGCTTGCCGGGCGTACACGGCGTGCCGCATCGATCCGCGATGCTGCAAGGAGTGTCCGATGAAAGCCGTGTTTGCCGTAGCCCTCGCCGTCGCTGCCCCGATTTTCGCTACTGGCGGTGCCGACGCGCAGTCGTTGAAGCAGACCTATCCGAGCTGCGATATTCGCGCCCAACACACGCTGAAGGCCGAGACCGGCGGCAGCATCAAGGATGCCCGACAGGCGCATATATCGATGCGCGCGAACATCCTCGAAGCGGACCTCGGCACCGCCCGCAAGGCACGCCGGCTGACGCAGCGACAGGCCGACACGCTGTTCAAGCAGGTCGAGGCGGTGCGTCATGCGACCGACCGTTTCGTGAAGAAACAGGGCTTCCTCAGCGCGGCCGAGCGCGCCAGCTACGATCGCGAGCTGGACGCGGTGGCGATGCGGATCTGCCGTTCATGAGCCGTTGATCGAACGGTCGACCGGTTAGGCATAGGCGGCTCGCGACGCGTAGTCCGGTTTGCGTGCGGTCGACCGTGGACCATCGCCGCGCGCTATCTTGAAGCTCGCGGCCTGGGTGGACAGCGATCGCACTTCGTTCGCGAGATTGCGGGCGGCGGCGGAAGTTTCCTCGACCATCGCCGCGTTCTGCTGCGTCGACTGGTCCATCGTGCCGATCGCCGTGGAGATTTCGGTGATCGCCGCCGACTGTGCCTGGTTGTCCGCGGCCATCGTCGCGAGCAGTTCGTGCACCTCGGCGACGTCGTCGACGATGGTGCTCAGCGCGCCATCGACGCGCGTCACGGCCTCGACCGCGGTCACGACTTCGGTCTGCGTCACGGTCAGCTGATCACGCGCCCGCTTGGCTTCTTCCTCGGCGCGCATCGCCAGCGCCGAGACGAGGTCGGCGACCACGGCGAAACCACGCCCTGCATCACCCGCACGGCCCGCCTCGACCGCGGCGTTCATCGCCAGCACGCGCGTCTGGAACGCGATCTTGTCGAGCCCTTCGATCACGCTGTCGATGCCCTTGGCGCTCTCCGACACCCGCCCCATAGCCTGCACGGCTTCTTCCGCCACCGTTCGCCCGCTGCCGACCGTCGCGATGGTCTGGTTCGCGCGCTGGACGGTGCGGGTCGCGGCTGCCGCCGATGCGCGGAGCCGCGCGTCCATCTGCGTCACCGAGGCGGTGGTTTCCTCCAGCGACGCCGCATTGCTCTCGGTACGCCGGGCAAGATCTTCCGAGGCCTGGGCGATCTCGCCCGAGCCGGTCTGGATGCTCGCCGCGCTGTCCGATACCGAACCGATCAGGTTGCGCATCGAGTCGATCGCGGCGTTGAAGTCGGTCTTCAACGGCAGATATTCCGGCATCAGGTCGGCAGTGATGCTGGCGGTCAGATCGCCACGGCCGAATTTTTCGAGGTGGTCGCGGAAGACCGCGATCATCTCGTCCTGCGCAGCGGATTGCTTGAGCCTTGCCGCCGCCGTCTCTCGAAACGAGAACATCGCCTTGGTCATCCGCCCGACGCAATCCCGATACGCGGTGTGGGCGATCGGCGCGTCAAGGTCGCCCTTGGCGAGCGCTTCCATGCGCACGACGGTGGAGACGTACGGATCGCACACGGCCGTTCGGATCCGGGCACCGGCGCAACCCGCAGCGATCGTGATCGCGGCTCCCAGGGCCAGACCGACGATCGGGTAGCCCGCAACCGCCGCCACGAAGGTCGTCATCACGCCAAGCGCGACCAAGAGGGTCATACCGCTAAACGCGATCATCATCTTCTGACGGATCGGCGCAACCTCCTGAAACCACAGCAATCTATTTTCTCCGCTTTGTAAACAACACACATTCTAGGCGAACCTGCGGTGTGTTTAGGTCCACAACGGCAATAAATTCTTCATACTCTGCTTAACGCTCTGTTAGGGGGTTTCGGGTGGCGGACGGGTCCGTATCCCGCACGGGGACGGGCGTTGGCTTCCGTCGGCTGCCCGGCTAACACACCGGGATGACCACGCCCCCCATCGCCGAACAGCGGCCGCACAGCTTTACCACGCATGGCGTGACGATCGAGGATCCGTATGCGTGGCTGAAGGACCCGAACTATCCGGAGGTCGATGACTCCGACGTGCTCGCGTATCTCGCCGCCGAGAATGTGTATTTCGAAGAGCAGATGGCGCCGCACAAAGCGCTTACCGACACGATCTACGAAGAGATGAAAGCGCGGATCAAGGAGGATGAATCCTCGGTGCCGCAGAAGGATGGGGATTGGCTCTATTGGACCGCGTACGAGACCGGCGGGCAGTACAAGAAATGGTGGCGGAAACCTGTCGCAGGGGGTGACGACGAGCTGTTGCTCGACGAGCCGGCGCTGGCGGAGGGGCACGAGTATTTCCGGCTTGGGGCGTTCTCGATCAGCAATGACGGGCGCTATCTCGCCTATGCGATCGACGACAATGGCAGCGAGCGGTTCGAGGTTCGGGTCAAGGATCTGGATACCGGCGAGCATCTGCCCGACGTGATCCCGGGGATGCTCAGCGAGATCGTCTGGACCGCGGACGATGCGGGCTTCCTGTATGGTCTGGCGAACGAGCAGTGGCGGACGGACAATGCGCGGTTCCACCGGTTGGGGACGCCGATCTCCGAGGACGTCGTGCTGTTCCACGAGGAAGACGAGGGCTTTCGCGTCGGCGTCGGCGAGACGAGCTCGCGCAAGTGGATCGTGATTGCGACCAGCGATCATGTGACGAGCGAGCTGTATCTGCTGCCTGCGCACGAGCCTCTTGCGGTGCCGATCCTGGTTTCGGCGCGGAAGGTGGGTCGCGAATATGATGTGGACGAGCATGACGGGACGCTGTTCATCCATACCAACGACGTCGATCCGAATTTCCGGCTGTGCACTGCGCTGGTCGAGGAGCCGGATGCGTGGAGCGAGCTGATTCCGGCCTCGCCGCATTTCTACATGACCGGGGTCGAGTGCTATCAGGACTTCTTCGTCGTCGATGGGCGCGAGGACGGTCTCGATCAGATCGCGATCCACCGGTACGAGACGCCGACCGAGGGCAAGCGGATCGATTTTCCCGAGGCGAGCTATGTCGCCGGGCTGGGGGACAATCCCGAATACGACATGACCGTATTGCGGCTTGGGTATGAGTCGATGGTCACGCCGGGGACGGTGTATGATTACGACGTCGATACCGGCGAGCGGACGATGCTCAAGGTGCAGGAAATCCCGAGCGGCTACGACTCGGCGAGATATGCGACCGAGCGGCTGAAGATCGTCGCGCGGGACGGGACCGAGATCCCGGTCTCGATCGTGTATCCGGCGGGGTTCGTGCGCGACGGGTCGGCGCCTTTGTTCCTCTATGCGTATGGCGCGTACGGCTATGCGATTCCGCCGGGCTTCTCGACCGGGCGGATGAGCCTGCTCGATCGCGGGTTCGCCTATGCGATCGCGCATATCCGCGGCGGCGACGATCTTGGCCAGCAATGGTATCTCGACGGCAAGCTGGAAAAGCGCGCGAACACGTTCAACGATTTCGTCGATGTCGCGAAGGCGCTGGTCGACGCGCAGTGGACGTCGGCGGGGAAGATCGCGATCGCCGGGCGGTCTGCGGGTGGCGAACTGATGGGCGCGGTGGTCAATTCGGATCCCGAGCTTTGGGGTGCGGTGATCGCGGATGTGCCGTTCGTCGATGTGCTGAACACGATGCTCGACGAGAGTTTGCCGCTGACGCCGGGCGAGTGGCCGGAGTGGGGCAATCCGATCGAGGACGAGGCGGCGTTCGAGCTGATCCGGTCGTATTCGCCGTACGACAACGTCAAGGCGCAGGCTTATCCGCCGATGTTCATCAGCGGCGGGCTGAACGATCCTCGGGTGACCTATTGGGAGCCGGCGAAGTGGGCGGCCAAGCTGCGGTTGATGAAGACCGACGATAACGTGCTGCTGCTCAAGACCAACATGGGCGCCGGGCATGGCGGCAAGTCGGGGCGGTTCGAATCGCTGCGTGAGGGCGCGGAGGAACACGCGTTCGTGCTGTGGCAGCTGGGCGTCGCGGGGTGAGCCGGTTCACGCTCTCGATCACGGCGCAGGACGCGGATATCGACGAGCTTGGGCATGTGAACAATGCGGTCTGGGTGCAGTGGATCCAGGCCATCGCGACTGCGCATTGGGAGGCTGTGGCGCCACCTGAGCACAAGCTGGCGTATGTGTGGGTCGTGACGCGGCATGAGATCGATTACCGCGGGAGTGTCGTCGCGGGGGAGACGGTCAATGGCGAGACGTGGGTCGAGGGGGCGCCTAAGGGGGCTCGGTTCGATCGGCATGTTCGGTTTGTCGGGGATGATGGGCGGGTGAAGCTGGAGGCGGTGACGACCTGGGCTTTGCTGGATCGGGCGACCGGGCGGTTGATGCGGGTGCGCGAGGATGTCGCTGCGCCGTTTTATTCCTAGTCCCTCGCCCCTCCGGGGAGAGGGAGGGAGCGACGTAGTCGCGGAAGGGTGAGGGGCGTTGGGAATCGGCGTCCCGAGCCTCATGCCCCTCTCCCTTCCCACCGCAAGCGCGGCGGGCCCCTTCCCTCTCCCCGGAGGGGCGAGGGAGTTTTAGCCGCTGTTGCGCAGGGCGGTGGCGATGGCGTTGATGGATAGGAGGATGCCTTCGCCGATGCGCGGGTCGTCCTCGCCTGCTCGGCGGCGTTTGATCAGCTCGATCTGGAGGAGGTTGAGTGGCTCGATGTACGGCAGGCGGAGGCGGATCGAGGCGTCCAGGGCGGGGTGCTTTTCGAGCAGGCGCGACTGGCCGGTGACTTGCAGAAGTCCGTCGTGGGTCTGGTGCCAGCCGTCGCGGATCGTGGTGAAAATCTCGCGGAGCTTGTCGTCCTCGACGAGCCCGGCATAGCGTTCGGCGATGCCGATGTCGGACTTGGCTAACACCATTTCGAGGTTGGCGAGGGCAGAAGCGAAGAGCGGCCAGCCTTGCGCCATGTCCTTCAACAGCGCCTTGTCCTCGAAATCGGCGATCGCACGGCCTACCCCGTACCAGCCGGGGAGCATGACGCGCGCCTGCGCCCAGCTGAACACCCAGGGGATCGCGCGGAGGTCTTCGATGCGGTCGGACTTGGTGCGGCTGGCGGGGCGGCTGCCGATCTTGAGGCCGGCGATCTCGGCGATCGGCGTCATCTGGCGGAAGAAGGTGCGGAAGCCCTCCGTACCGTAGACGAGGTCGCGGTAGCTGTGGAATGCGGTGTCGCTGAGCGTGTCCATTGCGGCGGAGAAGCTGGCGTTGTCGGCGTTGGAGAGGCGTTCGGGTTCGAGGCTTGCTAGCAACGTGGCCGAGGCGATCGCTTCGAGGTTGGTCATCGCGGCGTCGCGCGTGCCGTATTTCGCGGCGATGACTTCGCCTTGCTCGGTGATGCGGATGCGGCCCTGGACGGTGCCCGAGGGCTGCGCGCGGATCGCGCGGAACGCCGAGCCGCCGCCGCGTCCGACTGCGCCGCCGCGGCCGTGGAACAGCTGCATGCCGACGCCGGCCTTTGCGAAGACGGGTTTGAGTGCGGTCGAGGCTTTCGAGAGCTGCCAGGTGGAGGTGAGGTAGCCGCCGTCCTTGTTGCTGTCCGAATAGCCGATCATCACTTCCTGATGGCCGCGCGCCTTGGAGATCGTGGCGATCTCGGGGAGCGCGAACCAGGCACTCATGACGGCGGGGGCGGCTTCGAGATCGCCGATCGTCTCGAACAGGGGCACGGCCATGATCGCTGCGGTCGGGGTTTCACCGGGGCGGTAGAGGCCGACTTCCTTCAGGAGCAGGTTCACTTCGAGCAGGTCGCTGACCGACTGCGCCATCGAGACGATGTAGTTGGTGATGCAGGCGGGGCCGTAGGCGGCGTGCGCGTCGGCGGCGGCCTGGACGATCGCGAGTTCGCCGGCGGTTTCCTCGGAATATTCGGCGAAGCGCGAGGTGAGCGGGCGGGCGTTGGCGAGTTCACGGCGGAGCAGCGCGACGCGGGCGTCTTCGTCTAGCGCGAGGTAATCATCCTCGACGCCGGCGACCTTGAGCAGTTCGGCGACGACGCGTTCGTGGACGGCGCTGTTCTGGCGAAGGTCGAGCGTTGCGAGGTGGAAGCCGAACGTCTCGACCGCGCGGATCAGCCGGCCGAGCGCGCCGCCGGTCTTCAACGCAATGCCGAGGCCGTGCGCGAGCGTGACGAGGTCGGCGCGGAAGTCGGCGGGGTTGGCGTAGGGCTCGCCGACGAGGCGGCCGGGGCGGGGGGCGTGCTTGCCGGTCAGCGCGTCGTGCGTCGCGGACAGCCGCGCGTAGATGCCGGAGAGCGCGCGACGATAGGGCTCGTCGCTGCGGCTGGCGGCATCGTCGCCGCTGGCGTCGGCGAGCGCTTGCACCGCGGCATCGGCGGGGGCGTGCTCGGTCGAGATCGAGAGTTCGGCGCCGAGTGCGTGCACCGCGTCACAGTAATAGCCGAGCACGGCTTCGCTCGCCTTTGCCAGCGCGGTCTTGAGCGAGTCCGCGGTGACGTACGGGTTGCCGTCGCGATCGCCGCCGATCCAGCTGCCGGGGCGCAAGAAGCTCGGCGTGCGTTCGCCGAGCGCGCGGTCCCAGCGCTGGTACAGCGCGGGGAGCGCGGGGAGGAACACGTCGCGCAGGTAGCTGAGCGCGGTGTCGACCTCGTCGGTGACGTAGAGGCGGTCGCGGCGCAGGACACGGGTTTGCCAGAGCAAAGCGATCTGGCGGAGGATCGCGTCGTCGACGCTGTCGCCGTCGGGCGTGGTGTCGCGGCCGAGATCGCGCAGGCCCATCAGCTCGGCGATCCGGTTGCGGTGGTCGATCATGCTTTTGCGGCGCACTTCGGTCGGGTGCGCGGTGAGCACGGGGGCGATCAGTGCGTGGTCGAGCAGCTTGCGGATCTGGGTGCGGTCGATCCCTTCGGATTCGAGTTGTGCGATTGCGGAGGCGAGGTCGGCGCCGTCTTCCGCGGCGATGCCCTGGCGATCCTCGGCGAGATTGGCGAGCATCGAGAACAGCATGAAGCCGCGGACGAAATCGAGCGTCTCGTCGAGGCTGAGCTTTTCGAGGCTGAGGTCGACCGCGCGATCGTCGCCGGGCTTGCCTTCGGAGGCATCGCGGTGGCGCTCGACCGATGCCTTGCGGATCGTCTCGGTGGCCTCGAACAGGCGCTCGCCGCCATAGGCGCGAATGACGTCGCCGAGCAGTTTGCCGAGGAAGCGGATGTCGGAATTGTTCGCGATTGCGGGGAGGCTTGCCATGATTCCCTGCTGCGCTGCGGCAGGGATCAGGTCAACCAGCTTTGGTGCCGTGAAGGAGTGGGTTCGAATGAAAAACGCTGATTGCGTGTAATTTAATGTCGGATTTATCTTCTCGCGTCATCCTGACGAAAGTCAGGATCCAGAGCCAAAAAAGCCGCGTGCCGTTACCCTGGATCCTGACTTTCGTCAGGATGACGGAACGGTAGATGGTTACCGGTTACGCGACTCCGTACGCTCTTCCGACGTGACCGTGCCGTCGTGGTTCAGGTCCATCTTGTCGAACCAGGCGAGCGTGCCTTCGCTCCACTCGATCGCAGTGATGACGCCATCCTTGTTGCGGTCGAACGCCCTGATGCGAGAGTTGGGCGAGGGGAGTTCGTCCTTGGTGATGCGGTCGTCACCATTGCGGTCGAGCGTCCGGAAACGACGCTCCAAGCTGGCGCCGAAATCGAGCCGCGAGGTTACCGATGGGGGCACGAAGCCGACCGCGTTGGCGTCGGCCTGTGCGCGCTGCGCGTCCTTGTCGCCGCACGCGGACACCATAATTCCTGTCGCGGCGAGCGCCGTTACCAGTTTCACCTGCATAGAATCTCCCGTCGTATCGATGCCGTCAGGCCTCGAGTTCGATGTCCCAGTACAGCCAGTCGTGCCACGTGTCGTGCAGGTAGTTGGGCGGGAAGCTGCGGCCGTGTTCTTGCAGATGCCAGTTGGTCGGGCGGATCGCCTCGATGTGGAGCGGCATCGCCGCCTGTTTCGGCGTGCGGCCGCCTTTCTTGAGGTTGCAGGGCGAGCAGGCGGTGACGACGTTCTCCCACGTGGTACGTCCGCCTTGCGCGCGGGGGACGACATGGTCGAAAGTGAGATCGCGCAGCTTGCCGCAATATTGGCAGGTGAACTTGTCGCGCAGGAACAGGTTGAAGCGGGTGAAGGCGGGAAATTGCGACGGTCGGACGAACTGCTTGAGCGCGATCACCGAGGGCAGCTTCAGCGCGAAATTGGCGCTGCGGACTTCGCGTTCATAGGTGGCGACGATGTCGACACGGTCGAGGAACACCGCCTTGACCGCGGTTTGCCACGGCCAGACGCTGAGCGGATAGTAGGAAAGCGGCGTGTAATCGGCATTGAGCACGAGCGCCGGACAACCATCCGGATGACGCATCAGATCGGGGTGAAACACGGCTCCTCCCACTCAGGCTTCGCAGAGCGCCCTATGGACGACAGCGATGACACCGCCATGACAGCACGCCGCGTGGCGGTCGGTCAAGCGTGGTGAGCGACGAACCGGTCGTCACGCGGTTCGCGCCGAGCCCGACGGGGCGGTTACACCTGGGCCATGCGGTGTCGGCGATCCGCGCGCACGATTACGCGTGTGAGCGGGGCGGGCGGTTCCTGCTGCGGATCGAGGATATCGATGGGACGCGGAGTCGACCTGAGTTCGTGGCGGGGATTTTGGAGGATCTGGCGTGGCTTGGGTTGCGGTGGGACTCGCTGGTGTTTCAGTCGGAGCGGCTGGCTACGTATGATGTTGCGCTAGCGGCATTGAAGGCGCGCGGGCTAGTTTACCCCTGTTTCTGTACGCGGGCGGAGATCGCGGCGAGCGCGTCGGCGCCGCAGGGGGATGTCGGGCCGGTCTATCCGGGGATTTGTCGCGGTCTGAGCGCGGAGGAGGTCGCTGCCCGGGGGGATGTGGCGCATTGCTGGCGGCTGGACATGGCGAAGGCCGTGGCGGTCACTGGCGTGCTTGCGTGGCATGATGCGATTGCGGGGACGGTTGTCGCCGATCCGCTGGCGCAGGGGGATGTCGTGCTGGCGAGGAAGGATGCGCCGGCGAGCTATCATCTGGCGGTGACTCTGGATGATGCGGCGCAGGGGGTGACGGACGTGGTGCGCGGGGTGGACCTGTTCGCGGCGACGGACGTGCACCGGGTTTTGCAGGCTTTGCTGGGGTTGGCGGTGCCGGCGTATCATCATCACCCGCTGGTGGTGGATGCTGCGGGGCGGCGGTTGGCTAAGCGGGATGGGGCTTTGTCGCTGGCTGAGATGCGGGCGGCGGGGGAGGATGGGGTGGTGCTGGCGGCTCGGGTGCGGGGTGGGGTGATCGCGGCCGTCTCGCGCTGCTGATCGTCGGCGTCCGAGTCAGCCGCAAGGTGTGCTGAGAAGCGGATGGCAGCCTATGCCTCCTTGTTCTCCCGCGAAGGCGGGAGCCCAGTCTGGGTCCCCGCCTTCGCGGGGAAACAAGGAGGAGGGTATGGCGCCTGTAACGTGCCACCACCCCGGCGGAGGCCGGGGCCCAATTGGGGGACGTTGCCAACTGGGCGCAATCCTTAGTTACTGCGACCTTTCCAACTGGGCCCCGGCCTTCGCCGGGGTGGCGCTCTGAGTTAGGGGGGGCTTTTGCTTGTATGGGTGCGCTACAGCTCGATCCCTAGCCTTGCCGCGGCCCACGTCATCGCCGCATACAGCGCGATCGTCAGGACGCACCCGGCCACCAGCGATACCCAGAACGGCACGCCGTGGCGGAGCAGCGCCGGGATCAGCAGGAACATTGGCAGCGACGGCAACACGTACCAGAAGGTCGCGCCGGCGTGCGCGGCCATCGTCCGAGGGTCGGGCTTGTCGCGCCAGAGCCAGATCATGCCGAGCACCGACACCAGCGGCAGCGACGCCACGAGCGCGCCGAAGCCGGGATAGCGTTTGGCGATCTCCGAGGCGGCGGCGATAAGAATGCCGGAAATCAGGGCTTTGAGCGCGAGGTAGAGCATGCGCTATCTGCGCGCATCGGGCGGCGATCCGCAATGCAATCCTTGCCATTGCTAGCGTCGATGCGCGCGCTTACATTCCGTCTATGAACACATTCCTCGTCATCCTCCTGATCGCGGCGATGATCGCGACCGTCGTGGCTTTGGTGCGGGGCGTCGTGTCGTTTCTGCAGGAGGGAACGGCGCAGGTTCGCGACGGCAACGGCCCGAGCGCGGCGTCACTGAAATCGAATCGGATGATGCAGCAGCGAATCTTCTTCCAGGCGCTGGCGATCCTGATCGTCGTCGTGATCCTGTTCGCGGCGGGACGGAACTAGGAAAGGGGCTGCCCCACTCACGGGGTTCGGCCACTTCCGCAGTCGGTGTGCGTCCGTCATCCTGACGAAAGTCAGGATCCAGAGTAATTGGCGATGCGCTCTGGGCTCTGGTTCCTGACCTTCGTCAGGATGACGAATCCTGGTGTTGGTGGATAAAAATGGTCAAGCTCAACAAGATCTACACGCGAACCGGTGACGACGGCACGACGGGGCTGGTCGACGGGTCGCGGGTGTCGAAGGCGAGCGCGCTGATGCAGGCGATCGGCGATGTCGACGAGGCGAACTCCGCGATTGGCATTGCTGTGGTGACACTCGGCGACGATCCGCTCGCCGGCGCGCTGGAGCGGATCCAGAACGACCTGTTCGATCTCGGCGCCGACCTTGCGACGCCTGCGACCGACGAGGGGTTCGCGCCGTCCGAGATGGTGTTGCGGATCGTGCCGGCGCAGGTCGAGCGACTCGAGCGCGAGATCGATGCGATGAACGTGCACCTCGCGCCGTTGCGCAGCTTCATCCTGCCGGGCGGATCGCCGCAGGCCGCCGCGCTGCATCTGGCGCGGGCGATTTCGCGGCGCGCGGAGCGATCCGCGGTCTCGGCGACGCACGATATGCCGCTGAATCCCGCGGCATTAGCGTATGTTAACCGGCTATCCGATTTCCTGTTCGTGGCGTCGCGCGCAGTGAACCAAAACGGGGCCGGCGACGTTCTATGGCGACCGGGGGCTACGCGCGCGCAGGCGTGATCGGCGTTCGCGCGTTGCGGTACTGGGCGACGCATTGAAGGATAACCGATGCCGCAGCCTATTCGTCCCGAACTCACCCCCGCTCATTCGTCGGATTTGAGCGAGCGCTTCTCGACCGTACGCGCGCTGTCGCTGGCGCTGGCCGCGCCGCTGTCGGATGCCGATGCGACGGTGCAGTCGATGGACGACGCGTCGCCGACCAAGTGGCATCTGGCGCATACGACGTGGTTCTTCGAGACGTTCGTGTTGCGCGATCACGTCGCCGGTTATGCGCTCCACGACGAGCGTTTTCCGTTCCTGTTCAACAGCTATTACGAGGCCGAGGGGCGGCGTCATGCGCGCGATCGGCGCGGGATGGTGACGCGGCCGTCGCTCGACGAAGTGCGGGCGTACCGCGCGCATGTCGATGCGGCGCTGCTCGACGCGCTGCCGGGCTTGTCGGCGGATGCGCAAGCGTTGGTCGCGCTCGGGTGCCATCACGAGGAGCAACACCAGGAATTGCTGGTGACCGACATCCTCCACATGTTTTCCGAAAACCCGTTGGAGCCTGCGATGTGGCCGGCGCCGCGGAAAGTACCGGTCGAGATGCCGGGGCCGATCGGCTGGATCGCGCGCGAGAGCGGGATCGTCGAGGTCGGGCATGACGGCGACGGGTTCGCGTTCGATTGCGAGGGACCGCGGCACGCTGCCCTGCTGGTGCCGCATGCGATCGCCGACCGGACCGTGACGAACGGCGAGTGGGCGGCGTTCATTGCCGATGGCGGCTACACCGAAGCGCGGCATTGGCTGGCGGATGGTTGGGCGTGGGTGAAGGCCGAGGGCATCGTCGCGCCGCTCTATTGGGAGCAGGGCGAGGCGGGCTGGACGCGGTTCGGGCTCGACGGGCGGCGCGCGATCGATCCCGCGGCGCCGGTGACGCATGTGAGCTTCTTCGAGGCGGATGCGTATGCGAGCTGGGCCGGCGCACGGTTGCCGACCGAGTTCGAATGGGAGGCTGCGGCGGCGTCGCATGATGCGCGCGGCGGCAACCAGATGGATGTCGCGGGGCCGGTCGAGCCTCGGCCTGCGGCGAATGGCCCGGCATTTTTCGGCGATGTCTGGGAATGGACCGGCAGCGCATACCGCCCGTATCCCGGCTTCGTGACTGCGGCGGGCGCCGTCGGCGAATATAACGGCAAGTTCATGAGTTCGCAGTTCATCCTGCGCGGTGGCAGCTGCGCGACGCCGCGTGGCCATGCCCGGCCGAGCTACCGCAATTTCTTCTATCCGCACCAACGGTGGCAGTTCACCGGCGTGCGTCTCGCGAAAGATATCTGATGTTGAAGCCTGAGATCGAGGACGGCCAGCAGACGCTCGCCGACCCGCAATTCCGCGCGGACGTGCTGGACGGGCTCGCGCGGCGGCCGCGGGCGATCCCGGCGCGGTGGTTCTACGATCGGCGCGGCTCGGAGCTGTTCGAGAAGATCACCGATCTGCCCGAATATTATCCGACGCGGACCGAGCGTTCGATCCTGGAAACGGCATGTCCCGAGGTGGCGACGCTTGCGGGCGCGGGGCGTGCGGTCGTCGAGTTCGGGTCGGGATCGTCGACCAAGACGCCGATCCTGCTCGAGGCCGTGGCGCCGTCGGTCTATGTACCGATCGACATCTCGGGCGATTTTCTGCGCGAGTCGTCGAAGGTGCTGGGCGAGCAGTTCCCCGACCTGCTGGTGCTGCCGTTTGAGGCGGACTTCATGCGGCCGCTGAGCCTGCCCAAGACGATCGCCGAGACGCCCAAGCTCGGCTTCTTTCCGGGATCGACGATCGGCAACATGATTCCGCTGATGGCGGTCGATCTGCTGCGCGCGATGCGGTCGTCGCTTGGCGTCGGCGCGATGCTGTTGATCGGGATGGACCGGATCAAGGGCGAGGACGTTCTGGTGCCCGCGTATGACGATGCGCAGGGCGTGACGGCGGCGTTCAACCTGAACCTGCTCGAGCGGATCAACCGCGAACTGGACGGCGATATCCCGGTCGATGCGTTCCGTCACAAGGCGGTGTGGAACGACGATCGCGCGCGGATCGAGATGCATCTTGAGGCGGTGCGCGACGTCGCGTTTACCGTCGATGGGCGATCGTTCGAAATGACTGCGGGCGAGACGATACACACCGAAAATTCGCACAAATACGGCGCACGCGATGCGCGGATCCTGTTGCGGTCCGGCGGGTGGACGCCGGTGGCGGCGTGGACCGATCCCGAAGGTCTGTTCGGCGTGTATCTGGCCGAGGCGCAGGTAGAGCGGCCGGCACCCTGAGGGGCGGCTGCCCAAAGTTGCCGATTAGAGCGATGTTAGGGCTCAAACCCAATCAGTCTATTGATCTGAATGGAGCTTCCTGATTCACAGAGTGTGTGACGATGGAGGCGGTAGATGGCGTTGTTCTGGTTG
>NZ_LMLW01000007.1 GCF_001422045.1 Sphingomonas sp. Leaf242 | reverse complement strand
GCATCGCTACCCGTTACGACAAGCTTGCGGCTAACTTCCTGTCAGCTGTCGCGCTCGCAACAGCGGTCGCCTTTTGGATGTGAATGAGTCTGAGCCCTAGGGTCGCCCCACTGCGCTACCGTGACGAGGTGGCCATAGCCGCTGGAGCCGGAGCCGCTGAAACCACCGTTCTTAAATTCCTGCGTCTCGCCTTGGCGTGCATAGTAGTAGCTTGGTGGCTGATCGTCATTTCGCGTGTCTGCGACCGTGCCTGCACCATCCTTGATGCCGCTCAACTTAAGCGATTGGGTGCCGTTGATGTCGCTGAGGCTGGTCGGCTTGCTTAGCAGGTTACTGTAGGCAAGCGTGTTGGGTGCAACGTCGGCACCATCCACACCACTGGTCCATGACCCGTTCGCAAAGCGATACAGTTTCTTGTCCGATGAGTTAAACACTACGCTTGGACCGGAATAGCCAGCCGTAGCGGGAAGACTGGTTACAGTCTGGATCGGCGAGACGTTGGGCGCAAAGTCGCTGGCCGCGACACCTCCAGCCGTTGTGAACGACGTGCGGGCTGAAAAGCCGGATGCGTTGCCCGACGTGTCGAACAGTCGCAGATCGACCTTGTATGTCGTTGCCTGAGCAAGCGGCGACAGGATCAGCGAGCCGCCGCCCTTGGCTGCGCTGACGCGAGTGGACTTAACCAGCGTGTCAGAAGCGTTGTAGAGATTGACCTCTGAGTAGTCGAGATCACTCTCGCTGCCATTGCTCCATGTCGCCTGTGCGGTGTTGTAGGTTGGCGAAATGGTGCCAAGCACTGGAACTGCGGGGGGAACAGTGTCACGAGCAGTCGTGTGGGCGACCGTGCCTGAGAAGCCGCTGCGATTTCCTGCCTTATCGAACGCCAGCACGTTAACGCTGATTGCGACGTTGCGGCCTACAGCCGTGCGGCTGTAGCTGTTGGAGGTCGTGGAATACTCGTAGAAGCTGCCGCCGCCTTCAGAGATTGCTACAACATACCCCGACAGGTCGGTTGCGTTCACTGCGGTCCAACTGATGTTGAGCGTTGTGCCTGCATCCGTGAGAACGCTGGCAACAGACAGGCCGGTCGGCGTGTTTGGAGGAGTGACGTCGGTAAAGCCGCCATTGTCTAGAGCGGTGAACTTGCTGACAAGATCGCTGACTTGGTAAGGGCCGACATTGGAGCCAACAGGCGCACCAAACGTGCCGTTCAGGCGCTCGCCAATCTGCACCCAATCGATTTCAAACGTCTCTGCGCTCGCGTTAGAAAGGTCGAAGCGGAGGCTGGTAATCGTGTTGTCCACATATGCGGAACCACCGACTGTCAGGTAATTCATGTCCCACTCGATTACCTGCCACTCGTCCTTCTTGAACTTAGGCGACGGCACCTTCTTAGTGTAGGCTTCGCTGTAGGTGATGCCGCCAGCCGTGTTAAAGTAGACTTGTCCCTGCCACGACTGAGTGTCCGCCTTGGCGCGAAGCCTCATGCGAATAACAGAAACCTGCTTGCCGGGATTGTTAAGCGGCACGAACAACAGCGGGTCAGTGCTGGTGGATGTTAGGGTCATCACGCCGTTGGCAAACGAGATCGTCGCACCGCCTGCGTAGAAGCCTTGAGCGGTGTTATCGTTGAAGGTGCAGGTCAGTGCGGCGCTGAACGTGCCTGCGGCGTTTAGGACATCATCGCGCTCTAGCGCATTGCCGTTCTCGCCGGTGAGGTTCGTGCCAAGCTGAGCACCTACGGTGGCGTTGTCTTCGGGCTTACCTGTGCCGGTGACGCCGCCCCATTTCGCAATGGTCGAAGCCACGCCAGCCATCTTGTTCAACAGGGTCTGTTTGGCGAGCCAGTAATTCTGCCAGCGGGCATTGAACACGGATCGGTCGATCGCGGTGTCCATGGTGTTATTGGTGTATGAGGGCGAAAGGCCTTCGAGGTAGCTTTGCAGCTGGGCAAAGCTGGAGTTCAGGTTTGCGCGTTCGGTGGAAACATCCACGTTTGTGGCCTGTCCCTGCAAGCCAGCCTGCTGCGCTGCCTCTGCGGAAAAGTCGGCAACGATCCGGGCCTTCTCGGCGCGATCCAGAATGCCGTCGTTCGACATGGCGTCCAGGCGGGTCTTCGCAACCTCTGCATCTGCCCTAGCAAGCTCTGCGGCCTCCTGTGCGGCTATTGCAGCGTCAGCGGATGCCTGTGCATTCTCGGTGGCCTTACTGAGCGCCGGCGATACCTCACTGGCGCTATGGACACCCCAGCAAGGCGTGTGGCCGATCTTGACCTTCCAAACGGGAGCCTGGGTAGGAAGCTGGCGATAGCTTTTGACGAGCGGAACCGTGCTGCGATCCGCGTTCAGCGTCACCGCGACGGAAGCGGCGAAGAAGTCCATGATCTGCCACGTTCCCGTGCCATCCGCGAACAAGACGCCACCGGTCTGGTAAACAGCTGAGCGGGCGACCTCACCAATGGTGATCTGATCTGTCTGGTAGAGGCACCAGCTGGTCGTGCGGGTGCTGATGTTGCCCTGCTTTGCGCTTGAGATACCTGCCAGGGTGAGCAGCGCAGAAACGGCGGTTGCAACGGTGTTGGTGGAAAGGACCGTGGCGTCGGCGGTGACGCGCTGCGAGGGTGCGCCACCGAGCCTAAACAGGCCCTGAGAAGGGCAGGTTGCCCACTCACCGGGAACGAGGGTCATCGCTACGAGGGCGTCGTAGTTCGCCGCGTTAGCCTTCCTCTTGTCAGCATCAAGGCGCTGGCCGAACTCATAGACATTGCGAATGTCGCAAGTTCCATAGCCATGGACCTGATAGACCCAGTTTGCGCTATCAATGAGAACAGGGTCGACGTTACGGCAGTCGCCAAATACCCTTGGCTTCAACTTGCCGGAAACAAGGGTGGAGGCACCTTCTGCGCCTCCCGTTCCTTGATACTCCAGGCTTAGGAGATCGCGATCCAAGAGGGCATCGGGACCAAGTAGGCCAACTGTTGCGATCACGCCGTCGCGTTCGATGGAAGAAACGCTGCCCTCGAAAGTCTGCTTGTAGGTCGAGAAGTCAGCGCCATCATCGCCAACGAAGATGCGTGCGAGGCCACCGGACCATTCGTAAGAGGACCAGACCTCGTTCTCGAATGCGCTGCTCATGCGGAACGACAGCGTTCCGTGATTGATAGAGCCTTCGCTTAAAAGACCGTCATCGGTCCAGTTACCAACTACGACGTTTCGCTTGCTGATAAGTGGAAGCCATTGATAGCCGTTCAGCTGGGTTCCTGCCTCCGAAGCGCCAGCGCGGGACATTCGGATAGTGACTGGGGTGGAACCGTTTAGAACGGTGACTTCAAAGAGGATATTCGCCATGCCAGTATTTAAGCGGACTGGCGGATTGGACTTTGCGTTAGTAGGTGGACAGTAGGTTGATCTCTACGACATTGAAGTCGCTCGCGGGGCTAGAACCCTTTGCAGTGGAGTTGACGCGACCAAATACAGCCTGAGTTTGAACGTAGGCCGAACTGTCATCGGGGATGAAAACGAAGGGCTTGCTGCGACCTACATCGCGGAGGAAGGGATACCAGTCATTGTTGTAGGTAGCGTCCTTGATCCCATCGAGAGTGACCTTCCAGCCGATGCGGACGCCGTAACGATCCACAGTCGTGTAACCCAAGCCCTCTTCAACGCTGCTCATGTCCTCGAACGTCTGCTCTGCACCGATGTTGACGCCATCGGTTTCCACACGCTTGCCGATCACCAAGCGTTTGGCCTGCACGTATCCCGCCGAATTGCCGGTGCTGGTAATGTCGATGCGGACAAAGGGGCTGGTGACAGCCGCGCCTAGCAGCTTGAACGAAAGCGCGCCGTTCGTTGGTGCGGTGCCGCTCCAGGCCGCAAACGTCTGGTCAACCGTCAGGCTTGAGGAGCCGTCCACGATCGCTGCCGTTGCGCCAGCGCGGATACGGATTGTATCGCTGGCACGCAGGTTCGATCCCACGAGCGCAACGCTATCCCATGCCGTGCCGTCCAGCTGGACCGTCACGTAAACGGTGGTGAGGTTCGAGGAACGCCAAACCATACCAGCTTCGTCCTGCCTGAGATTGGCAGCGAGTGCGGTGGCGCTTTGGTTCGCCGTGACGACTGTAAACGCCTTGGGGTTCAGGAATACAGCGGTCATCCGCGCACCTGCACGGTGGTGGTGTTCGCCTCAAGATCAGTGGTGAAACCGATCAGCTTGAGGGGCCGGTTGTCAGTCTTGAACTTGGGGAAGTTGAGGATGAACGACGGACACGCGCCTACCAACGTGTCCAGAAACATGACACCTTCCAGCACCACCTCATA
Organism: Sphingomonas sp. Leaf242; assembly: GCF_001422045.1. Lineage (GTDB taxonomy): Bacteria > Pseudomonadota > Alphaproteobacteria > Sphingomonadales > Sphingomonadaceae > Sphingomonas. The sequence continues at coordinate 790,957 of NZ_LMLW01000007.1, read as the reverse complement.
GGCGCGCGGAGCCGCGTTTGCGTTCAGATATTTGGTAGCCAGTCCAGCTGCGCCCGATCCACCCAACTGAGTGTCGATCTGCACCACGCGCGCCGTGGGGTTGCGAGCGAGGATCGAGGCGTCAGACTGGATGGCGTAGCGATACGCCTGCTGAATGAACTCTGCGGTGGATGGATCGAAGTCTGCCATGCGAGTATTTAAGTCTCCTTAGAAAGCCTGAATTAGCCGACCGTTGTAGACACCCATGCTGCTTGTATAGCCGCCATAGTAGCTGCCGCCGCTGTTCTGCACTGCCTCGGCAATCTGCCTCAGGTAGTCGTTGGCAACTCCCTGCTGCGCCGTGATCGCGTTGGTCTGGTCTGCGATTGCCTGATTAGTCACACCATCCGCCGCGCTATTGAACGCCGACGTTGCGTTGGTGATCGCTCCCGTAGTTGCACCCTTGAGACTTTCAACGATTGCCTGGAAGTCTGCGGAGTTAGTGCCATAGACATCGTTGGCGTTGCCCATGATGGATTGCGCCAGTGCCGTGAACGCATCTTGGTCAACCGTCTTGCCTGCCGCCAAGTCCGCCTTGAACGTGTCTAGCTTCGCGAGATTGTTGGTCAGCTGGGTTAGGGCAGTGACGCCGCCGCCGCTACCATTGAGGTCATCTAGGATCGACTGGAAGCCCGAGACCTGCTCCTTGAGAGCAGCGGCGAGCTTCTTGCTCCTGTAGTCCTCGAACCTGGCCATGTCGGCACTCGTTGCACCCACGGATAGCATCGTCTGCTTGAGCGCATCCAAGGGGCCGGTGATCGCATCGACTGCCGCACGCAACGGGTCAGTCAGCGCCTTCAAGTCGTCCTCATAGGACTTCATCTTGAGCGCGACATCGACTGCCTTGTCCACGTTACCAGCGTAGGTCTTCAAAGCCTTGTTCATCAGGTCCGAAAGGCCGGTGATCGCTCCATCTAGGATTGCGTCCTGGATAGCTGCCGCAACGGCCGCTGCCTCGTCCTTGCCGTCGTAGATCAGGCCGCTGATCTTCTTCGTCTTTTTGGTATCGACGTTCGACGCACCAGAGGACGAAACGCGGTAGCTGTCCTTGTATTTGCCAATGGACACCATGAAGCTGCCCAGGTCGCCGCCAAGCTGCTGAGCGAGAGCCTGCAAGCCTCCCTGCACGGAACTGGACGTGCCGGTCAGCGCGTTGCGGACGCTGCCCTTGTTACCGCTGATCTGCGCGCTGGTGCCGCTGGTGATGATCGCAGAACCCTTAGGTGTCTTCTTGAACAGGCCGCCGATCAGGCTTCCCAGCGTTCCGCCAACGGCTGCGCCGATAGGGCCAAACGCTGCGCCGCCGATAGCGCCGCCAATCTGACCGCCCTGCTTGCTCGTCTTTACACCGAGGGCCTTGCCGAGACCGGCGATCTGCTCGCCAATCTGCATACCTGCGACCGCGCCACCTACAGCCTTACCAATGCCCTTGATCGCAGGGCTGTTCTCACCGAACACCTTGGAGAACTGATCGCGAATCTGTTCCTGGTTCTTCGTAAAGTCGCCTACGCTCTTTGCGACATCACCTGCGCCGGAGAAAAGGCTACCCAGCTTGCCACCGATCATGCTGCCGATGTTGCCGAGCAAGTCAGACACACGGCCCATCTTGTTGGCGAAGTCGGTTCCGATTTCCGCCATTGTCTCGCGGAAGTCCTCACCTGCGCGCTTTACGCCAGCGTTGAACGCTGCCGTGCTGATCTTGACATTGGGGTCCTTGCTATCGAGGGCCGCTTTGAGTTCGCTGAGGGTCTTGTCATAGTCGGAGCGTGCTGCCCCGCGACGATCCGAAAGACTGCCACTGGAGCGAAGTGCATCCGTTGCATAGGAGTTGCCGGAACGCGCCATGTCTTTGATCTTGGCAAGCTGCTCATCGAGCGTCTTGTTCTGCGTATTCAGCAAACCAATGCGGGCTTCGTCCGCTCGTAGCTGCGCCTCACTTGCCTTGTAGGCATCGCTTTGCAGATCGACACCCTGACGAAGTGCAGTGCTGCGGAAGTCCGACACCTTCTTTTCGAGGGTCAGCTGTTCCTCAGTTGCACCACTGCGCTTGAGGTTGAGTTGTTGTTCCAGGCTCGCAATGTCGCGGGTCTTTTGGTTGTGGTCGTCAAGGGCGTTGGTCAGGAACTTGGCAGTTCGCGCCTGCTGCATCAGGTTAGCGATGCGCTCCTTCTCGCCAGCAACGAGGTCGCGACCGAGGATTTTCTGTAGCTCTAGTTCCTTGCGGTGATCCTCAGCGGCGAGTGGCAATAGCTTAGCCGTTTCCACCTCACCCTGGAGCGTCTTCCAGAACTCGGCTTCGGCCTTGGCCTTCTTTTCGGCCTCGCTTGCGCCCTTGTCCTTCCTGTCGCCTCCCGGTGTGGGCTTGGCATCCAGGCCGGTGTCCAGCTTGGGCTTGGTCGTCGTGCGGCCGAACATGCGACCGATTGCCGCGTCCGCACCCTTCACGTCGCCGTAGGTGGCCTTCGCAATGCGACCGGCGGCGTTGAGGGCCTTGGCCGTGTTGTTGAAGCTGCCGGTGATCGTCGCGCCAATATCCTTGAGCGCCGATAGGTCGCCCGAGAGGAGGCGTCCGACGATCGAACCCAGGGAGCGGAACATGCCCATTACGTCGTTGATCGCTACGGCGAACAGCTGGGGCATGAGGCCGACAACCGCCTTCACGGCACGCAGAACGCCCATGATGCTGTTGCCCCAAGAGCGTCCGCCGCTCTCAAACGAGATCCCCATCCAGTCCAGCAACTCGCCAAACGAGGAGCGCCACATTTCCGCTACGCTGCCTGCGAACGTCCCCATTGCACCGAGGACACTGCCCACGATGGAGCCGACGACCTGGATGCCTTGGCCAAGCAGGTTGAACGTGAAGGTCAGATTATCGAGGAGGGTCGTTGCGGCGCTGGCTTGCCCCATGCCGGACCACATCTGACCGAGGCCATTGAGGACGTTACCGACACCCTGGATGATCGAGCCGACGAAATTGCCGATCGATGCCATGAAGAGGGTGATGAGGCCGATGCCGTTGGCGATCGTCTTTGCGATTTCCTTGACCGCCTGGCCAAGCGCGCCGCCACCGATCGCAGCAAGCATCTGCTGCATATTATCTTGGATGTTGGAGAACGCGCCGTTGAGCGTGTCCATCTGTTTCGCCATCGCGCCACCGAACGTAGTGTTACCGATGCCCTCCAGATACTTCGTGATTTCAGTGCTGTTTTTGGCAACCGACGTAGTGACGCCCTGGAACGTGAACTTGACCTTATCGCCTTCAGTCTTCGACTTGATGCCGAACTCCTTTAGGCGCTCGAACTCACCAGTCGAGGCGTCAGCGACAGCCTCAATCATCTGGTTCATGGACTTGCCCATCGCAGCGGCGGTGTTGCCGAAGGAGGTTAGGCGGCTCTCAGTGGCGGCGAGGCCGAGCATCCTGAGTTTGGTGAAAGCCTCAATAGACTGGCCAAGGTCGAACGGCGTGCGGGAAGCGAACCCGACGAGAGCTGCATAGGACTCCTGTGCGAGCGTGCTGGACTTCGTGACCGTCTCAAGCTGCGCCATCCACTTCTGCGTCTGTGCAGCCGCACTGATTGCAGCGGCACCAACAGCGCCAATGGCCAGGGCGACACCCGCGACGATTGCGGCCTTGCCGCCCATCGAACCCAGATTGCTGACCAGACCGCCTACGGCTGGCGTTGCACCAGCTGCGCGGTTTTTGATGTCATCGAATACTTTGGAGAGAGCGCCACCATCGTTGGCGGCTTTGCCCATGGTGCCACCCAAGCGGTCGAAGGTGCCGCGTAGGTTGTCGTTGGCGGCACCGATCGTGCGGCCCTTGTTACCAACTCGATCTAGCGCGGCGTTGACGCGGTTCGCACCTGCCTCTGCACCAGTCGCGACAATATCAATTCTAATCTGTGCAGTCGCGTCGGACATGGCGCCTCCCCGGCAAATAGTGTCCACTATTTAACCGGGTCAGTGCTGTGAGTTACTTGGACTGGCTGGCAGCTTTGGTGTTCGTCCGATTGACGAAGTGACTGTCAACGCGCCGAATGATCCAGAGGAAGGCATCTGCTTCCTCGTTGTCTAGTTGCAACTCGTTAGATGCATACCAACGTATCTTGTCGTAAGGGATGGAGGTAACACCGGCCATTGCTGGAGAGCGCATTGTGGACAAATCCCAGAAGGCTTCCCACAACAATGGTCGTTCGAGTGTCGGAGCCTTCTTCATTAGGCCCTGGGCGAATGCGACGCCTTTCTCGGCATCGGCGGTAATGTCAGCGCCGCCGCCCGTCCACCAGTCGAGAAAGGCTATTAGTTTCCCGCGTCTTCTACCTTGGTCGCTGCTGGGGTGACTGCGCGGTAATAGCGCACGTCCTTGGAACGCTCGATTAGTTCATTGGTGAACCAAGTGTTGTCGTCGTCGCAAAGATACTCGAACGCCAGTTCCTTGGTGAACGTGATAGGCTTGTCCTCTGCATCGAGAACGCCATCCCAACCGTGAACGCATACCTGGACGAACGCATAGACACCTGCGTGCTTGCCCTTGGCATGTGGGTCGTTGGAATGCTCGCGCTCGTAGCGGTCGTTCTCGACCTTGAGGAACTTGTTGTGAACGTCGAACAGTGAAGTGGTCCAAGTGCCGTAGTCGTTGCCATTCTCGTCAACGATGTTGTGGGCTACGCCCTTTGCCGCCTTGTCGGCATCAAAGCGAGCGAACTTCTTGAATTGTGGCTTGGTAGGCTTGGTCATGTGTAACCCCTTTGTTGCATTGCCCACTATTTATTGATCGGGGTTCATTCACAGGAATGGAGTAGCCTTTCGACTACTCCACCCTGCCAACCTCTTGCAAAGGGGTCTTGGTTGGAACTCTTACAGCTGGGTGATGTAGAGGTCAGTTGCCTGAGTTGCATCGTAAGCTGCCGTGACTTCGATGTTCACGAACGCGCTTTCGCTGTCGAACTCGGTCGTTGGGATCGAAGCGAAGCCAGCAGGAATGTAGACGCCGTAGCCGTTACCAGCTGCGCCAATGGTGAAGCTGAACGCCTGTGCCTGACCGGTCAGAAGCGCATCGACGGCGAAGCTCTCGCGGTATGCCTTCATGGTCAGCTTGACCGTGCGGGTGCCGTTGGTGCCGATACCGATTGGCGTGTTGGTGCCTAGCTTGCCGCGTGCAACGCGATCCTGCGTAACCTCTAGGTTCGTCTCCGTGAACTGGATTACGGTGTTGCCTGCAACCGTGACAGCCGACACTTCTACGCCTGCGAACTCGTATGCGGTGCTTGGAACTGCCGTTACAGTCAGGGTGCTGTCCGTGGTGGCTTGAGCCTGGACCGTCGAGAGCAGATCGAACGAGATGTTTGCTTCGTCGCCAGCCTTAACGCTGATGCTCATCTTGTTGACCATGCAACCCGATGCAGCTTCCAGAAGTGCGGAACCCGAAGCGCCAGCCTGGAGAAGCGACAGAACGGAGAAAGTGCTGTCGTTGAGGCCAGCCTTTAGCGTCTTGGTGCCGGTGGTGGTGAACTTGCCCGAAAGCGCGCTCTCCATGAGGGCTAGGTAAACTGGAGCAAACTGGAGGCGCATATCGAGCGTTCCAGTGCCAGTGACCATGCCACGACGCATGCCGTTGCCAGCACGGCCAGGGCGCTTGGTGTTGGAAGCGATCTCGTTCGCAGCGAAAGAAGGAAGCGACTGGTCTGCCTTAGCAGGAACTTCGTAGCGCGAAGCACCAGTAGTTGGAAGGACGCCAGCAGTGACCTCAGGAACGAGGGTGAAGGTAACGTCCGAAGGATTGATTAGAGCCATCTAAGGACCTCCGATAATAGTTGTCAAAGGCCCGCGGCCTGCAACTATTTATGAGGAGGAACTGGACTGCCCTTAGGTGTCCGACTTGCGCCTGTTGGAGTGCCATTCAATCACTGCGTTAATCAAGTGGAACTCCGTCTCGCCCTTTTTGTAAGTCGAACTCTGGCTTTTGAGATTGTCCACCAACAGCTTCTTGTCCGCACTGCGCCAGCCACGAAATAGGTCATTGAACTGGTCCCGCACGTCGTTGCCCGGTCCTGTGTAGAGACCCTTGGGGATGAAAATCTGCAAAGTGGCGGTGCCATACTGTGTGACCATGAAGTCGCGACCAATGGACTTCGTGACGGACAGGCCAGGGTTGATGACCCAGCGTGTCCACACCTGTGTATCGTCCAGGTCTTCGTCGGGCTGGTTCTCAACGAGCAGCTGGATCGCCTCGGCGTCCATGTTGTCGAAGAAGCGATCGTTCAGGGCATCAATGTCTAGCTGGAGCATGGGTTAGCCTCCCTTCACAGCGGCAGTGCAGGCGTTCTCGATCCAACCGGCTGGAGCCTGGGGAGAATGGCCGTGGGCGAGGGGGATGGCATATTCAGTTGCGTTGGTGACGGTGCCGTTCTCGTATGGCTTCTTGGGTGTCTCGACCTCCCACGCTGCACGGAACGCTCCGCTATCCACGGGGCTGGCCATGACGATATTGCGGTGCGCGTCGAGCGTGACCTTTGCGGCCACCTCAACCTGCTTGGCTTCGATCATCTTTTTGATCTTGCCTCGCTTGCCAACGAGGTCGGAGAGGTCAACGCGCATCAGGACACCTCCGCGATGAACACGATGGCTTTGCCCTGGGGCGCAACGCAGGTGACGGAGCCGATTGTCCAGGTCACGTCGCCCTGCTTTAGCTGATCGCCCTCAAGGGGTTCAGCGAGCATCGTAGCGACACTCTGGAGCGTGGAGCGTCCATCGGCACCCTTAATCGCGATTGGCCCTACAGCGGCCCTTACAGGGCGCGTGCGGGGCGTTGCTTTCGGCGCAGGGCGTCCGCTGCGCTTGGCGTCGATCGTCGGGGCGGCAGGCGCTGCGCTGATGAGCGTGGCATTTCCGCCAAACTCGTCCAGCATCTCAACCACGAGGGGGTAGAACTCGTCGTAGAGGTTCATCCAGTCACCACGCCCATGTAGAGGCTGGCCTTGGGAGCCTGGAGAAGTGAGCGGAGCGCGGCAGTCACGTAGGGGTAGGGGTCGCTGGAAGCGGCGTTGTATTCGACTTCCTTCTTGAAGCCTGCTCCTTCCTTACTCTCCTTCTTGATCGACGCCGTTGCATCGACCTGAGGAGGCTTGCTCTGGAAGATGGCGGCGAGGCGGCAAACGATGCCGTCGAACGTCCGCTGTTCGTCTTCCGTCAGGTTGGAGCGGATCGAGTATGCGCCCCTGATGTAGTCTTCTGCATCCTGGAGAAGCGCACGGGCTTGGGCGGCTGGTAGCTCGCTCCATTCCTCGTTACCGCGCACCTCGTTGTAGGTGTTGCTCTGTTCTAATGTGGCCATGTCTACCTCCCCACTATTTAAGTGAACCAGTCATGGCGAAGGCCGCACCCTTTCGACTGCGGCCCTGCCAGTTAGATTATGGGAGGAACTTGATTGCGCGGAAGCCAACATCCTTGATGTCTGCAACCTGGGTCCAGTTAGCGGCAGTTGCCAGACCGTTCAGGCCGGGCTTGGCTGCGCCAGTGTAGCTGAAGCCCTGAGGAGCAACGACCATCGAGAGACGAGTGCGGAGGATTTCACCGCCGCCGCCGTTACCGGCGTCTGCATCGCGCTTGATTTCCATTGCAGTGGTGCCGCCGATAACGCCGGTGCCGAAAGCGATTGCGCCGTCCTGTGCGATAACGATCGTGTCGTCACCGAAAGCCTCGGTCATCAGCAGGCCGTAACCGGCGAACTGAGCAAAGCCCAGGTTGGTTTCTGCGGTTGGAACGTAAGCGTTCTTGTTCAGCTTCTGTAGCTTTGCGAGGGTCTTACGCGACAGCATGATGGTCTTGCTTGCGCGTGGGTCGTCCATCGTAGCCGCTGCGTCGATGAGCTTGTCGAAGTCGAAAGCAACAGTGTTGACGCCCGAGGTCAGAGCGGCAGTCTTTGCAAGTGCGCCCTTGATCGAAGCTACCGCGAGGTTCTCGCTGACTTCCGACCAAAACAGTGGGATAGCGGAAACCAGACCGCCCTTAACGTCATACTTGGTGACGAGACGGACCAGATCGGTGTATGCCCAACCCCAGTTCAGGTCATGGCGCAGAGCCATGTAGCCAGCAGCGGTGATCTTGCCGACTGCGCCCTTCTCATCGAAGTCATCCGACGAGTAGTTGAAGGTGCTGGTGTCGACCTTGTTGATGAAGTTGAGGCCCTGGATATAGGAGCCGCCGGTCATCAGAAGGTCAACTTCTGGACCAGTGGTTGCGATGCCCGAGGAAACGAGAGCGTTGTTGGTGCGGAAAGTCTTCTGCACTACGTTGGCGAGAACGCCAGGGTTTGGAACTAGGTCCGCAATGCGGGTCTGAACAGTCATATAAAACTCCAACAGTTGGGGAGACGGACCCCAAGTGTCAGAGGGCCGTGAGCCAACTCGCTGGCTCACGACTATTTATGTTGCTGGTTGAACTTGCCTTGGCTTAGGACTTCAAGTCTGCACGTCCCCACTGATCCGCTAGAGCGTTAGCTGCTACCTTGTCGGTGAGTGTGAGATTGAAGAAGGTGTTGTATTCGTCGGCAGTCTCAGGAGCCTTGCTCAACTGGCTTGCCGTGGTGCCGTCGTTACCCGTCGCAAGGCCGCCAGTGTTATTGGCAGCGCGAACATACGAAAGGCCGTCCTTAGCAAAGAAGGACTTGGCGTAGGCATCGACTGCCTTGCCACCGATTGTTGGTTCGCCTTCGTCAGTGAACTCCACGTCGGCGCGGAGTGCCTTCGCGAGAAGTGCAACATGCTTGGCGTCTACGTTTGCGGATGCGATGGCGTGGGCGATTGCGTTGTCGGCTTTGTAGTCGCGCAGTGACTTGGTGGTGCTCTCGGCGCGATCGTTCGCGGCCTTGAGGTCGCGCTCGGCTTTTTCGGCGCGCTTCTGCATTTTTTCTAGTTCGGTGGAGTTTGCGCTGGAGGCTGCATCTGCAGCTTCTTCCTTCTCGCGCTCGGCGCGTTCGGCACGCTCGTTGGCCGTCTTTATGGCTCCAAGTAGTTCCTTGACCTTGTTCTTGAGGCCAGTCATATCTTCGGTGGTATCAGTGGTGTCGCTCATAGCGTCCTTTCGGCCCCTTGGGCTTCTTGGGTGCGGCCTTGCCGCGTTCTCAGTCTCGGCCTAGCTTCGACTGCACGGCTATTTATGAGGAGCATGGACAAGCATGAGCGGCATTGAACCAGGCAGTTTGGCAGACTGGTTTTCCGGCACTGGTGGGATCATCGCATCCATCGTCGCGGTAGCGATCGCGTTGCGGCAGGAGGGCAATTCCAAGCGGGCTGAGCGTCTAGCGGACGCTCAGCGCATCGCCGGTTCGGCGCGCGTCAAAGAAGAAGCTCTCAGGATCATCGGCGACATCGAAGCCCAAGCGGGCAGTTACGTTCAGCTAAATGCCTTCGGAGGTGGCGATGCGCCAAGTAAGATGCGCGAGCTTAAAACGGAGATTGATGGACTTCGGTCGCAGCTAACCGCACTACAAAACTATCCAAACTTAACGCCGAGTGTGATAGCAGAAATTGGTAGGGCGGTTCACGATAGCCGCGTAGATTTGGGTGATCTTCTAAGTTCATCTTCCGGCTTCGCGATGCAGATGCGGTCGTTGACGGAGAAAATGAAGAAGCGGCGAGACGCGCTTACAAATGCTCAGAACTCGCTTTTATAGCGGGCTCTCAGTTGGTCAAGCGTGAGAACGGTGCCATCGTTCTTGATGAAGTCCGCGAGGTCCAACTTACCGCTGCGGAATAGGTCAGCACGTGTTTTGCCCAACACGGTGTCCTGCATGGCATCACCCTTCATGGTCAGCCATTTTGCAAACGTGGTGTCGCCCGCGACTTGTCCGTCCATGCTTGCGCGCTTGCCCGGTGGCAGTTCGTCCTTGTCCACTCCAAGTTCGCGGAATGACTTGGTGACTGCCACGCTCAGGCTGCGGCAGTTGACGTGACCGGGAGGGATTGGACCCTCGCCAATGGGGAAGACCTGACCCGACAAGCCAGCGCATTTGATTGTCGTCCGACTGTCGAGGGTCGCGAGGTATTGCCAGCCTTTGACGAGGTGTCTGTTTTCCTTCCACGTCGTTTGCGCGGCGACGTTCGAGACGTGATTTACAGAGGTGCGAACAACCGCCTGCGCCGATCGCCGGCTGATTTGCAGAACGCCATCCTCATAGCGCGCGGCGTTGGTGCCACGGATGCGGGCGACGATCTTGTCCGTGCCTTCACCCTGGACCATTCCCAATCGGACGGCCTGGTTGATGCGGTCCATGCGACCGGCTTCCATGCCCTTTGCCCAACTGGCGAGCAGTCGGCCTTCCATGGGCGTTTCGGTAACGATCGCGCGGAGGCGCGTAGGGCTGGGGAGCGTGGTGCCGAGGTCTGCGCCAATGGACGTAACGAGGGTGTCGCGCTGGAACCCGGCTTCTGCCGCACTGAACCCGACCAGCTCGTCGGTCAGGGCCTCCTCAATGCGCTGGTAGATCGCGCTGTTGAGCGCGCCAATCTCGTCCAGCATCCGCTCCAGTCGGGCGGTTGCCTTTTTGCCGATGTCGAACCCGCGTTCCTCAATGGCGGCGAGGCGCGCACCTAGCTTCTCGAGAATTCCATCGTCGGCGCTGTTGAGGAGGCGGACAATCTGGTCCGCAACACCTGTGCCATAGCGGAGGATCAGGACCGCATGACGGATCGCGCGGTCCCTTAGGGCATCGTTGACGCTGGGCATTACAGCGCCTCGGTGGTGGGCCTATCCACGTTGTCGGTTTCGATGCGGGCCTTTTCCTCGTCGGGCGTCAGGCTGGTGTTCACGACACCGGCATCGCGGCGCTCGTAGAACCAATCCTCCCACGACCTCAAACCGGCCTGCAACTCGGCCATGGCGACCTGTCGCTCCTGTGCCGACATGCCACGGTTCTTGTAATCGGTGTTCAGGGTGAGGGTGACTTCCTGGCCTGTGAATGCTGCGCTATTGGGCGACATCCACCATGCCATGCGAGACAGGGCGCGGCTGATGCGCGCCGCATAGGTAATCGCTAGGCTGGCCGTTGTGCTGTCCTCTGCCGCCGATCGCATTGCGACGGTTGCCTCGGCCTCAGGGGCGACCTGTTCGGGTGCCAGCATACGCGCACCGACCTTGGCCATCTGCTCTTCCAAGTCCTTCTTGGACTGGCGCAGATCGGCAGCCATTTTACCTTCCGGCTCTAGGAAACCGAAGTCGCTATCTGGGTTGGGGAGAAGCAGGTAGCCACCCGGTCCCATGTGAAGTTCTGGCATGACGAGCTTTTCAACGCCGTCGATCACGCGCTTCTCAGGCTCGATGCCCTTGAGGATCGGGACGAGGCCGGAGCCGAAAACCTGCAAGGCGTTGATGCGGCCCTGCGCGACGTAATGGTTGATGTTTAGGCGCGCTACGTCCTCAAGGACGCTGGGCTGGGGGAGCGCAGCCTTGTTGTCGGAGACGATTTCAAAGGGGATCTCGTTCAGCTGGATGCCGCCCTTATCGGGGATGCGTTCAGCCGTGACGCGCCACTGACCGCCATCGTTCTTTTCGTGGACGCGCTGGCGATAAACGCCGTTGATGAGCAGCAATTCCAGAACGCGGTCCTTGCTCTCTAGCAGACGGACCCTGATGTGCTTTTGCTGATTACGGACGAGGCCGCGCTTTGCCTCCAGGATGCACTCAAGGGGGAAGACGTGCAGGAACGGGCGGAAGCCTTCTTCTAGAGCGTTCTCGGCGTTCAATTCCACACCTGCGGGCGGCGCAGGGTGATCGACCAGCAGGCCGGTGTAATTGGTCTGGAACGTGTCAAAGACGATATGCTCTGCGACACTGCGCCAGTCATCGCCCTGAGGCGTGATGACGTTCTTGACGGGATCAAGGGCGGTGCCATTGAGGACCACGTTCTTGGCAAACATGAGGCCGCGACGACCTTGCGCGGTTCGCGCAGTTGCAGGAAAGAACGGAGTGGTCAGACGGAAGCGTTCGTATTCCTCGTCGCTCTGGTTGGAGCGGAAACGGGGCAAGTAGGTTTCGCAACCCAACTTGATCTGGTGTTCACCGGCCACAACATCGCGAACGAGTTTGGCACGCTGGTGCCAAGCCTTCATTTCTGGAGTTGGTTCGTCGATATTCATGGCTTCTCCCGTTAGGTGTCCACTATTTAAGCGGCGGGAGGGTTCTCACTTTACCAGAGCGAGGGTGCGCGGACTGTCCACATACCGGCTGGCATCTTCTTCTCATGTCCGAGGTCGAGTAGCTCAGTGACGCCCCATACGAGTGCGTCCATGCGGTCAGGGGACTTGCGGCGGGAAGCAGGGGAGCCAAAGTCACACATCTGCGCCTCCAACTCCTTGAGCGTGCCGACGTGATGGACAACGCCACGTTCGTAGGCGGCGCTGACTGGTTCTGCGCGTGAGGCTTTGCCGCCCGTGGTCGCCGTGGCGCTGACGAATTTCAGAGGGACGTGGGGGAAATGGGATCGCATCGTGCTTTCCAGCCACAAGCCGCCCTGGTTCTTCTCCATGATGACGCGGCTGGCGCCCCAGGCTTTGTATGCCTCCGTGACAACGGCGCAGACCTGATCCGGCGTCCCCCTGAGGCTGTAATCGGCCAGCACATAGACATGGCCATCTTCACCAAGGGCCTGGACGGTGATGCCGCTGAGGTCGCTCTTAGGATCGGCAGTGACGGCGGGGTCCACTGACACGGTGGCGCGGTTGAGCAGGATGCCCTGCTCGTCCAAGTGGGCGCGGGTCTGTTTGGGTGTCTGAACCTCGCGGGGCTTGGGGATACGAGCGTCGCGGAACATACCCTCATTGAACAGCGCATTGTTGTTCTCGTCCGTCCATTCACCCGTGACATAACGGCGGCGGCTGGCTGCGCTACCGGCCATAAGGCTTTCAATGTAGTCATCGTGGAGGTTGGCTTGGTTGGCCTCGGCGTTCATCTTGAACGCTACCCACTGGTCCGAGTTGTGGAGTGCGTCACCGTCCTCAGGGTTTACCTTCTGAATGAACGCCTTGTATTCCCAATCGCTGTAGAACCTGGGGTTGCAGTCGAAGAACATCTTGTTCTTGAGGACACGGCCCGTGACGGTTTCGTTCTTTGCACGCAGACGAGATAGCAAGGTGGATACCTGCTGATAGGACAGGCCGTCCTCGTTGCACTCGTTGATCCAGATGGTGTTGAACTCGTCACCCAGGACTTTCGTCATGCGGTTTTCGTCCAGGCCGTCGAAGAACAGCTTGGAGCCATTGGGCAGATCGACGGTCATAGTGGACTGGCTGATGTTGAAGCCCGGTTGGTCCTTGATACCGGGCCAAGCCTTATCCAGCACCTCATGGAGCGTCTTGTCGAACAGCGTCTTTTCGCAACTATTACGGGTTAGTCGGAAGATGGCGTGACGCGAGTTGGGGGCGATCATTGCACGCTCCACAATCACGTCCATCCAGAAAAACGACTTGCCGCCTCCTGAACCTCCATAACCAAGGAAGAACTTGAACTGCGGACTGGTGACGATCTTATGCGCGGCAACCTGATCGGGGTTGCGCTTAGTGATGTCGTGACGGATGCCCTGCGGCTTGGTATTCCCCTGCATCAACTATTTACGTTGATGCAGCCTTCTGACATTCTCCTTCCTATCAAGACAAGAAGGACAGCTGATGCAGACGCGGATGTTTCTCTACATTGATCTGTTGGGTTTCTCAGACATGATCAAAACGGGCTATCCGGTGGGCGACATATACGCGCATATCGACGCTTTGAATGTTCATCGGGACAATGACTTCACCTGCATAGTCTTCTCGGACACCATTCTGGTCTATGGCAAGGAGTTTTGGTCTGAAAACAAAGCGCAGGCCGTAATGTGGTTGGCCGAGTTCGCGCAAGACCTCTTTTACAGACTGATACCGCTCAACAAGCACTTTCGCGCTTTCATCACGGAGGGCGAGTTCGAGCATCAGAAAATGAAGAACATCGAGGCCTATTACGGCAAGGCGCTGGTCGACTGCTACGAAGCTGAAAAGCAAGTCAATGCAATGGGTGTATTCCTGGATAGCAGTCTAGTTCGCTACAGCGACATTTTCCGCACTACTCCTTATAACGACCGCTGCTCGCTTGTGCATGTCATGCAGGCGCTCGGCGCGCTTGATCTATCCAGCACGATTTTTGGTTCGACCGAAAACATCACATTCCCGATCCCAGGCGAGCTAGTCGATGGATGGGAGTTTAGAATTTCCTACGAAGTTCGTTACATCGAGAACCTATACAAAGGGTCGCTTGATGATAGCGCAGGTCCAAAAGTCCGGCAGAAGTTCGAGAATACGCTTGAACTGCTCAGAACCCGGCATCCGCTCCTCGTAGACACGCTCATAGCAAAGAAGTTCGATCTAGACGAACTGGCAACTGGGATCGATTGGGCGGACTGGAACGGCCGGATAGGAACGGAGAGGGGCTACTTTGGTTAGAAGAGAGCGCGTTAGACAGCAGTGGGCGGCTTCACTGGCCCTTTTTGCGTGTTAATGGCTTTGACCTTCGCCATAATGTCGGCGGTGGTCGTGTCGTAGAGGTTCACCAAGGCCAGTTCGACCATGTTGAAAGCGTCGAACACATCGTCTCGGGTCAGACCGCCAGCATGACTACCGCTGTTGCCTAACCACTTCACCGCGAGGAGTATTTCCGCGTTCTTGGGGTCTTTTGCCTCGAACTCCTTGATGCGATTGTGCAGGGAGAGAAAGGCTCCGGGGTTGGACTTGGTAACTCCCTGCTCATCCATCAGATGTTCGACCGCCTGACGCACTTGATTGGCTGCACCCTCCGCACTTTGCCAAATAAGTGCTGCTGCTTCGCGTAGCGCGCTCTGGACCAACTCGGGCGTTTCGACAGGAGGCCGGATCGGAAGTGGGGCGGGCGATAGGCAGCGGGGTTTGAAACGCTCGCTATATTCCTGGGTCGGCTCGCCGGTGCTTTCGTCGTAGCCGTATCCCTCTACGATCGACACGTCGCCCAATATGGCGACAAGTTCACCGCAGTTACCGAAGTTGCATTCTAGTAAGCCAGCAAAGCGCCGGTCGATCCACTCGGGGTCCCAAGCGTCGTGGGCATGGGCAGCTTTGCTCGGTCCGGTTTCCTTGTTGAGCAGCGTGTCCTTATCCGACTTGAGGTGGCCCTTGCCACACGTCGGGCAGGGCCAGTCTGGAAGCGTGTCAAACGAGGTGGCGTAGAGGGAGCGATCGACGGTCATGGGGTGACCATATCGAGGTTTTTGGAACGGTGGCGAAAAAATCTGAGGTCAGGGGCCTAGGTTCTCAGATATTGAAAATAGATACGAGCGCCCACCCACGCCCCCTTTGACCAAGGCGTATATACACCCCAGGTTCTCCACCCTGTTCCCCTGTCAACCGATCAGGCGGCGCACCGAGTTGGCCTGCCACGCTGCACCACGGGCCGTTGGGATGCCCAGCTGGTTGAGGTAGCCAGCTATGCCCACAAGTGTGGTGTGACCAGCTTCCTTGGCTGCATCGACGTGAGGCATGAGGTCCGCTCGCCTATCCGCTGCTCTGCCTTGCCGTGCCTCAATGCTTCTCAGACGCCCAGAGACGCTCGCTGAGGACAAATTGCCCCGATCGCCGCCCAGCTTACGCCCACGGGCTTTCGCCGCTGCTAGGGCTTCTCTGACGCGCGTTGAGATCATCTTGCGTTCCGCCTGTGCCACGGCTGCAAGGACATGGATCGTGAGTTCGTTGGCTTCTGGCATGTCGGCACACACAAAGCGGATGCCGCTATCCTGTAGGGTGGCGAGGAAGGCCACGTTGCGTGAAAGCCTGTCCAGCTTTGCGACCAATAACGTCGCACCAGTCAGGCGGCATAGGGAGAGGGCGGCTTGTAGTTGCGGCCTGTTGTTCCGCGCACCACTCTCAATGTCCTGATACTCGGCATGGGCGGGACTACCTTGAAGGTATGTCGCAACAGCGGCCCTTTGTGCCTCAAGTCCTAGTCCACTGCGGCCCTGCGCCTGTGTGGACACTCGATAGTAGGTAACGAACATACGGGGTGCCTTTGTAACAAGGGGTCTTGCTACAAACGTAAAGTCAGCGATGATGTAGAGCGACCGCTCATTCCGCCCCTATGAGGGTCTATGTCGTCATGGGCTATCAGTGGTGCTGCTAAGGCGCTTTGACCCTGTGCGGGCGTCTGCGGGGCGTTTAGACGCCGTCTCCGCCTTCACCCTCAATGGTGTTCCAGTCGATAATGACAGGTCGGTGCTGCACGTGATCCACTTGCACCTTGTCTCCGAAATCCCTGCGATTCGTCTTGCTCATAAACCAGCGGTTCTGACTGGCTAGTGCTTCATCACGGCGGAAGTCGCCAGTAGACAGGATGCCACCCCTGAGGATGTTGTTATTGACACTGTGTCCGATCATGCTGAACGCCTCCCATGCGCCGCGCATGTCCTCTTTCAGCTGGGGGTCTTCCCTGATCCACTGGTAGACAGTCTGAACGCTAGGCATTTCCGGATCAGCGCAGACTTCGATCAAATCGCCGTATGTGGCAACCGTTTCCAGGATGGTGATCCACCTCTCTGGGGTGAACTTAGTGGGTTGTCCTGGTTTCCGCTTGATTACGGCCTGAACCGTCGATTGTAGTTCCTTTGCACCCACGGCCAGTTCCTGCGACACAGCTTTTGCGGCTGCGCTGCGTTTGGGGTTCTTCGTTGTTTCTGGAGTTTTGTCAGCCATGCTACTATTTAGAGGCGGGCAAAACATGGTTTTGGGAGAGGGTGTGCGGAAGATATTAGCCGGTTTGGCAGCGGTGAGCCTGCCATGCGCCTTCGCGGTCATGATGGACCACAAGCCCGACGTGGTAAGTCAGATGGCATGGGATTGGCGCTACGGCATCGCCGCGCTGTCCTCCATATTCCTCCTCCCTTGGGCCTTTTACGAAACGCATCAGCTTGGCTTTCGACGTGGCGTCACCAGCGTTCCGCAAGCCCCACCGGTGGTTGATCCACAGGCGCAACAAAGGAGTGATGTCAGTCACAGCTACGTGAGTGTCGATGCGATGCAATTTGTCGTTCGCGACATATGCGACCACATCCTACTCCCCGATCACGTCAATGCTTACAAAGCAGCCGAAGACGTCAAGACAATCAAGCGTAAGCATCGTCTATGGTATCCCGAGGGTGCTCATTTAGCTCGTAATCAGTTCATCGGTGTTATAGACGGCATCTTGCGTGTTCGGCGCAACAACGGGCGTCAGGGTCTCTTTGGAGACGTAAACAGCGGCGAATTAGATAGTTGGAACATGAAGCTCGTCAGCGTTCGCGGCAATTTGATTTCGGCGCTAGAGGAGCAACGGGAACAGTGATACCTTCAGGTCTTCACAGGCGCTTTGTGAACTAAGCTCTGCCTCTCGATGATGTGCAGGGCCGCGTTGATGGTGTTGAGGTAGTGATAGAACATCCAGCTTAACCAGACGGCTTTGTCATAGTTGAGCTTCTGGTTCTGGTTCATGTGACGGATGCCAAACTGGTTGGCGATGTTGTAGAGGTCGCTGCTGTCTTTGTTCATCAACGCGGTGTTGATGTGCGGCTTGATCCACTCCAGGACATCGGCCAAGTCCCGCACCGCGACTTCGCGTTCCTTGATCGTGCTACCATGACGGCGGAACCGGCCTTTGGCATCCTCTACAGTGCTGAGAACCGTCTTGTCATCCGTGGGAGGCTTCGCGGCCAATAGCGTCGTCATGCCACTTGGGGGCAGGCTCATTATCTCGCCAGCCTCGGTCAATTCCCACCCATCGCCATAACGCTCAAGCGGCACAACGAACCGGCTGCGAAAGTCCTCCTGACCGGCCTGCTTATCGAAGTCGCTGTAGTGGTATCCGCAGTTGTTCCAGTCATGATAATTTTTGGTGTTGGGCTTGCTGACGTGATCGAACAGGAACTCGATCATCGTAAAGCAATCGTCCTCGTCATATTCCATGTAGCGAACATCGAGTGGCCAGAGTTCGCTTTTGAACAGGGTCATGCGAACGAACACGTCGATGTTTCCACCGACCGTGCCAGCGATATATCCGTCGTCCACGCAATCGTAGCCAAAGGCTTCCACGAAAAAGCCGTTACCTGCGTAATAGGCATACGCACTGTATAGGATGATCCTGAGGTCATCGAGGCTCAGCTTGGTCGCTTGTGGCCCATTCTTGCGGGCGCTGTAATAGGCACGTGGTCGGGAGGGATCGTTCATCCCAACACTGTAGCGGAGGATCAATCCCTTAGGTAGCGCAGGTTAGCTGGCGGCCAGGATGCGGTGCAGTCGTGCAATCTGCTTCACGGGCGTGCTTTCGGGTTTCCATCCCAGCTGCTCGGCAATCTGATCGTTTTCGCAGCCACGGGCTTTCATGGCCATGCCGATCGCCGTCCTGGTGTCGTCGGCTGTCGTGTCGGGCTTTTCCCGTTCCCCAACGAGCATGAAGGCCCACTCTGCTGGCCAGGGCGTATCGCTGCGCTGGAGGGCGCGGGCTTGGGGGATGGTGAGGACGAGGCGTGTCATGCGTCTATTTAAGGATTAGCTTAGGACACATATCGTCCTTAATCCGGTCCAGCATTCTGCTAGGATGACCATTAAATTGCTTCGGGGGCCGATTAAGCATGACGTGGATCAGGACCATCGGCTTAGCGGCGTTGCTGCTCGCGGGGCCGGCTCAAGCGCAGGACACAGCGAAGTCCGCGGATGGCCGCTATACGGTTTCGGTCGTCCCGAACGGTGAGGGTGATGAGAACGGCACTGGCGCGCAAGCACTCGTCCTATACAGCACGAAGGGCAGCACGCAGCGCCGTTTGCTCATTTCCAAGTGGAACGGCGACTATGCCCGCAACCTCGCTGGCCTTTCTCACCCGCTTTTCTCGCTTGACGGCGGCTACGTTTATTTCAGCAGCACGGATGCGTCGCCCAACTCGGGCTACGTCCACCAATTCGATCTTAAGCTGAACGTCATAAAAGCCGTATGCCCCGGCTGGGCGTTGCGGGTAATCAGGACAGGTCCGTATCGCGGATACCTGCTCGTTCAGACCCATCGTTATTGGGACCGTCCAGAGGGCGGCTCCTACAATCCGGTCTTTCTAACTCATCCGTCAGGTAAAAAACTCAAGATGATACCTGGCAGCGACAACGATGAGGGTGAACTTGCAATTGATCCTTGGCTGGCGAAGATGAATTGGCGGGCTTGGTAAGACGGGTGCCAGCCTAAGATAATTCGAGATAAGCCAATCATGGGGCCGGCTGTAAGCCCGAGGGGATATTTAGAAGATGTTCAACGTCATCATGCGGGCCTACGATTGGAACGACCCGACCGGCACGCTCCAACTCGACCGGATGTTCTACTATACCGATCAAGAATTAGCTGCCCGGTTCTCAGCGGACGGGCGTCCATTGCTCGATCAGCTACGTGCGTTTCCCTGTCTCTTCATTCCTGAGGGCAGAGGCGATGAGATTTGCCGTGTCGGGACCGTTACCGCTGCGCGCATCACCGGCAATGAGGTGCGTTACGAATACGCGCTTGATCCGGACGTGCCCCCCATGACGAACGGATCACTGTTCGCTTTGCGGCGGCAACTCGACATGGATCAGCACCGATACCATTTCGACTGGAGCACCAACCATTGGGCGGTGAAGGACGTCGATCTCTATCGCTTTCTCCTTCGCAACGTGAACCCTCGCCGTATGCGGCCATCGGTGTTCAATATCCCTGAGCATGAGGCGATCGACCCCAACTTGGTGTCGGTGATGATGCCGTTCAGTCCCGGCTTCGCTGGTGTCTACGAGGCCATCCAAGCTGCCGCCGCTGCCGTGGGTCTGCAAACCAACCGGGCCGATAACGTGTGGGAGCATCACACGGTTATTCAGGATGTAGTGAACTTGATCGACCGCGCGCGGATCGTAGTGTGCGATCTAACCGGCAAGAACCCCAACGTGTTTTATGAGGCCGGTATTGCCCATACCCTTGGGCGAGAGGTCATCATGATAACGCAGAGCGAGCACGACGTTCCCTTCGATCTTCGGCACCATCGTTTCCTCCCTTATCTCCCGAATGGCGAGGGACTTGCCGGTTTGACTGAGGGTCTGCGTGGTCGGATGGCGACGCTGGTAGGCCGCTGATTGATGCCGGCGGTTGTCGAAAATGATGATCCAAGGGCGGGCGAAATTCCTACCCCTGACGAATTTGTCCCTTTTGCGCAGGAACTCCACGCGGAAAGCGATCGAGGCATGGCGCTGAGCGGCACTGCATATTTGGACGATCGCTTGGGCAAGCTCATCCAATCCTATCTTACCACCGACACCAAAGACGTGCGGCTGATATGGGACGCAACCGCGCCGCTCGGGACGTTCAGCGCCCGGATTGCGATGACCCACGCGCTAGGGCTGATTAGCCAAAAAGAACGAGACGAATTAAACATGCTTCGGAAGGTGCGGAACCTGTTCGCGCACAACTTCAAGCAAAAAATGGACGACCCTGTCGTGGTCAGCACGATGGGCAACTTCCGTGAGCTTACCAATGTCACATGGAGTGACATGGCAACCCTGCTGGACGTGGAGTTTGCCGAGACGCCCCGCGATCGCTTTTTCCATGCAGTGATGCGGCTCGCGCACCAGTTGGACGTGCGAAAGTATGTGATCGATGATGAAGGGCTGCGCCTAGAGCCGATCGACTGGCACGATCATTACTTCTGAGGGCAACGGCCTGGTCAGCTAACGAAACGCTCACTCGCGTTCCTGCCTTCCCAAGCGTCCAAGCGGACCAGCCAACAATCGATAGCCGCGTGGTCATTGAGGTTGTCGAGCAGCTTGCCTCCGATCTGGAGCAACAGGTCCAACTCTGCGTCCCGTGGCGCAACGGGATGCGCGGCCTTCAATAGCTCGCCCACATCAGCAAGCCGTTCGGCGTCCGTGGTGCGCTTTGGAAACTGCAAGATAGTAGCGGTCATGTTGTCCTCCCTGTGGTCGCGTTGTCGTGCAAGTCGTATGTTCGCGCACCGCTAGAACCTAATGGTTTTACTGGTGGTCGGTGGATCTCCAGAAAAGAGTGAAATCAACCGATCTTTGGCGTTGTTCTTTGTCTCGCACGACGCTTTACGATCGATAGCCAGGGCGTTGTTGCTGCTGGCTTAGATCGGAAAGTAGCTACTATGTCGAAGTTCAACCCCTCGATGCTCGTTCCCGCCCTCGCAGCCGACAAGGCCAGCGCAGCACGGAGCGCCAAGGACGTAGCCCTCGCAAACATCAACAAGATGAAGGAACAGCACGCCGCTGGCGAAGGTGCGGCGGGCAAGATCAACTTCAAAGCGATCGACGGCGGACGCACTCAGTTCACCATCCGCGTCTCCAACACGCCCTTGGTCCTGGAGCGCACGAAGGTCGAGGACACCGACGTGGAGGTCAAGGAAATGACTGTCCCGACTGCCAACTTCACCGATGCCCTGGACTACTATGCAGACCGCATCAAGGCAGGCGAATACGACGCCCAGCTGGCCAGTCTGACCGAAAAGAAGACGGCTCGGACGGAAAAGCTGCGGACCACTCGGGCGACCAAAAAGGCTGCTGAACCCGCAAAGTAAGGGACTACCAACTACCCCAGGCCGCTCCTAACGGGGCGGCCTTTTTGCCATCTGCTGTTGACAACTCCCTAACCAGTCCTGCCTAAGTCCGCTGCATCACACTTGTGGAGGCACTTATGGCACTGTCGGACCTGTTCAGCTTTTTCACCGGTGAGGCGAAAGAGAAGTATAACGCGAAGCCAGTCGATCCAGTGAAGGCGCGCAAGCCGCTGCTCGCGGGCATCAAGAAGGCGCGCGATGACTTCAACGCCGACGAATACACCAAGCCCAATCGCTGGTTCTCGGTGAAGAACAGCGTTGTGGCTTTCCATCCTAAGCTGGCTGGCAAGACGCTGACCATCAACGGCGTGGACGAAAACCACATGCCGAGCGAGCGGTTCGTTGAGTTCTTGGACCTGATGGAGAAAGAGGTTGAGGCCGGTGAGTTTGACGAGGTGATCGCCAACCACGGCAAGGGCAACACCGACGTTCATATCGGCAAGGCAAAGCGTTCGCGTGGCAGTGCAGTTAAGAGCGAAAAGCCGTGGGAAGCGCGAAAGGATTATGCCAGCCTCACAAGGGCGCAGAAGCAGAGCGTTAGCCGTCTATATGGCTACGGCAAGAACCCTGACGGCTCGCTGATTGCGGACGTTGGCCACAAGCCCGACGCGCCTCTACCGGCCTGACGTGGAAGAACCCCGGTGTAAGTTGCACCGGGGTTCCCCAAACTGAAACATCAAGGAGAATGCGGAGCCTATGACCTCTCCGCATCCCTATTTATGAGAATGCGCTAGGCCCGAATGTAGCCCAGCTGTCGGCTCTCAGTGGCGTATTCGGACAGGGGCTTGGTAGCCTTCCAGTGTATGTCGCGCTCGACGCGCAAGCCACCCGGTCCGACTACCTCCCAAATCTCATCCATGCTGATGTAGCCCATTTCGGGGTAGCCCAGGTCAGCGAGGCCGAACGCTAGGCCGTCAGGCTCCATTTCGGTCAGCAACCACGTCCCTGAGGTCCAGGGCAGGAACAGCTTACACACTGGTGCGAAGTCGCGTTCTGACTTGGTGCCTTTGACCGGCTCCTGTTCGCGGTGGTTTGCCTCCAGCTGCGCCACGACCTCGGGCGTCAGCATTTCGCGCCAGCCGCTCATCGCGCGCCTCCCAGCTTGTAGGTGGGATGATCCGTCGTCCAGTCGATATGCTGCTCGATCCAGTCTGGCACGAACTCCCAATCGAATGGCTGGTCGTAGGTGTCCTTGACCTTTGCCCACTCGGCGTCGACCAAATCGACCCAGCGCAACACTGCCAAGCGCAGTCCGCTCGTCCCCATACGCTCCCGCGTAGCTTCGACTTGATGCCGCAGTCCCTTGTGACCGCGCCCACCGTGCAGAAGTTCTAGCACGGCTTCCCATAGGCACGCGGCAGTCTCCAGACTTGCAGCGCTGTATTGCTTGTCTTCCATGTGGCTTACTCCTTGTTGCCACAAGAACAACAAGCGCCAACTAGTGAAGAGAGCAAGTCCAGAGTGGTTCAACGCGGTGGTTAGATTTCTGGTGATGAGCGCCAGAAAGCGGTTGCTCTAGTTCAACTCTGGCTATTGATAGAGTGTCAGCAACACGGAGTAGCTGACATGCAGATCGAACTTAACGCTTTCGCAAACTACGCACTTAGCACTTTCGACTACAGCGCGGAGTTCGAGGATGATGCCTTTGCGGTCACGTTTGAAGGTGCGCGCTACTATGTCGAGCGCAAGCGCAACCACTTTGCAATTCACATCGGTAGCGAGGTGCATAAGCTGCCCCGCTGCTAACCCAGAGACGCCCGCACAGGGCCGAGAGGTGAGGGGAGCAACCCGATTGCTCCCTTCTCCTGCCTGCCTCTCCTGAGGGTTCTCAGGCCGCTATCGTGTAGGCGGCGTCAGGGAAGTCGGGATGCCAATCGACCTCGCCGTGAGGGCCGTATGTGGTTTCTTGCAGCACGACGGACTGAACAAGCTCACCCTCGTGGTTGAACACGAGGCCCATAGCGCGGTCGCCCAGGACGATCATCGTGTCCCGACTGGTGCAGCACTCCATGGACGTGATGATGCCTCTGAGGGTCTGTTTCATCGCAACACGCGCGCGGTTGCGCTCCTCGTCAACCTCGCTGTCCAGGGCGTGCTTCTGGTGTTCGATCTCGTTGAGTAGGTCAGGGGAGGGGCCGGTCGTCCGCGCAGCCATGAGGCGCTTTTCCAGCGCGTCGATCTCCTTCTGCTGGTCGGCTACCTCAACTTCCAGCTGGAGCATCAGCCGCTCCATCGTGGCACTGCTGGTTCTGGTAAAGCTGACCGCTGCGTTGTCGGCTTGCTTTTGCTTGTCCTCCAGAAAGCGTCGCGCCTCGGCGATCTGGACTTCCATTTCAGCAATGACAGCCGTTGGTGCAGACTGCCGGTTCAGCGCCAGCCATCCAGCCGCGAACTCAACCACTGCCTTTTCCAGCTTTTCATACCGAACCCAGTTGCGGTTCTCGCACCGGACGCGATCGTTCTCCTCGTCCCACACCCGGTTGAGCGCGTTGTGGCACTTGAGGTAGCTGATGTCCTGTTTGGACTGGTAGACTGCATCGGGGTTCTTGCCGTTGCGGCGGTTGCCGCCCTTACGCACAACGACTTCCTGCTTCATCCGCCCGCCGCACGATTTGCACTTGGCGATACCGCTGAACAGATTGTTGTGCGTGATCTGCCATGCTCCGCTGGTGCCTTTGCGTCCTTGCCTTGCTGCCTGGGCCTTGGCGAACGTCACGGGATCGATGGCTTGCGGAAAGTGGTTGAGCACGGTGATGTCTTTGCTCGTCGCAGGACCGCTACGAGGCCGGTTCATGGGGTGGTATTCCCCCATGACTGCTCGATTGACGACGATTTTCGTCAGGTAGCCTACCGTCCACCCGTTATTGCTGCGCTGGTTGAGGTGGCTCCATACGGGTTCACCTCGACCGTTCAGCATCTTCGCAATCGCAGGAGTGCCGTAGCCGTCGATGGTCAGTTGGAATATCTCACGGAGGACGGCAACGCGGCGCTCGTTTAGCGACATTGCGTAGGCAGGACGTTCGCTGGTCTTGCTGATCCGCTTGGTGTCGATCCAGGCAGGCACCGTCGCGGTGTTGCTGATGTGCTGACCGGCATTGGCTTGCGCTTCCGACACCCGCTTGTTCTGAGCCGCTTTCAGGCGTCGGCTCTTCTTCTCGCTTTCCTCGCGCGAGAGTTCCGACTTCACCACGGCTTCGATGACGCTGGTCATCGTGACGCGGTCATAGGCCGGATAGACCCGATCACCGTCCACAGTTGCGACCGTGACGCCCGATGTGGTCAGCTTCTGGAGGAACGGCAGGATGGCATCATAGCCCTGGCGGCTGATGCGATCCAAATTCTCGACTACGAGGACATGGCCGTTGCGGTAGCGGCCAGCTTCGGCCTGCTGTTCGAACTCATACAGGAGAGCGCCAGAAGCACGGTTGGCACCGCTATAGGCGGACACGCCCTCGTCGATCAGTTCGCGATCGGTTGATCCTTCCCAGCCATGTCGGGCGACCATATCGCGGCATAAGGTGAGCTGTCGGGTTTTGCTGTTGCCCTGCGCCTGCTCCTGGTTGGAAAAGCGCGCGTAGATCGTTGCCGGAAGCGTCATATCCCTACTCTGCGTCGGAAGGGGTTAACGGCTCCCAACTCCTATAACAGTATGACCGGAAGCCAAGTTCCGACAATTCGGTCGTGCGTGGCCGCCCTGCTGGTGTTGGCGGCGCTTGTCCTGGGGCGTGAGGCAATGACCTTGCGCCTCGTCGCGGCGGGCGCGGCGTGCGTCATGCTCGTGCTGCCCGAATCGGCGGCGGGGCCGAGCTTCCAACTCTCGTTCGCGGCAATCACCGCGATCATGGCGCTGCACGAGCATCCGGCGATTCGCGCGTTCTTCGGCCCGCATGAGGAAGACAGACCGCGCCGCCTCGCTCGCGGCATAGCATCGCTGTTGCTCACCGGCCTGCTCGTCGAGTTCGCGCTGATGCCGATCGCGGTCTATCATTTCCACAAGGCCGGGCTCTACGGCGCGTTCGCCAACATCGTGGCGATCCCTCTGACGACCTTTGTGGTGATGCCGCTGGAAGCGCTGGCGTTGCTGCTCGATGCCGGCGGACTCGGGGCGCCCATATGGTGGCTGGTGCAGCGATCACTCGATGCGCTGCTGTGGCTCGCGCACATCGTTGCCAACGCGCCCGGATCGGTGCGGTCCTTGCCCGCGATGCCGACGGCTGCGTTCGCGCTGATGATCAGCGGTGGCATCTGGATAGCCTTGTGGCGAACGCGGTGGCGGCGGCTCGGGCTGATACCCCTGGCGATTGGCGCGGTCTGGGCGATGACGACGCCGGCGCCGGATGTTCTCGTGACCGGTGACGGACGCCATGTCGCGGTACGGACAGCGGCGGGGCTCGCGATGCTGCGCGATAGGGCTGGCGACTATACTCGGGACATGCTGGCGGAGAATGGCGGGGTGGACGGCGAGCCGCTATTGCTGGCGGACCAACCCGACGCGCGGTGCAGTCGCGATCTGTGCGTCACCGATATCGCCGCACGGGGGCGGACGTGGCGCATCCTCGCGACCCGCAGCGCCTATATGGTCCCGATCGCCGAGTTCCTTGCCGCCTGTCGCAGCGCCGATGTCGTCGTCAGCGAACGGGGCTTGCCGAAACGCTGTGTGCCACGGTGGCTGAAACTGGATCGCCGCATACTCCGACGAACGGGCGGCGTCGCGTTGACCTTGGGGCGCGGGACGGTCGTGACGATACTGAACGCAGGCGACCGCCACCCCTGGCGCGACCCGCCGATCCTCGAACGCACTCCATTCAAGCCGCAGCAGGGCGGGTTTCGGGGTTCAGCATCGGCGTTTCGAGCAAATGGGAGACACTGACGCGTAAAATTGATCACGCAAAGGCGCGAAGGCGGCATGATCCGATAAACCGCGGCCATTTCAATAAACGAGAGCGTCATGTCGGATTCCTCTGTGCCCGGGAAGGGCGGTAGGCTGGTCCAGACACAACAGCTTTGCGCCTTTGCGCTTTTGCGTGAACACAATCATCCATGGCCGCAGGAGATTGTAGTGAGATGAATGTTCGCGCAGAGGCGCTAAGTCGCAGAGGTTGTATATTTAAGCGGCGGGTGCCGTTTGTAATGAAATGCGGGATTGTCTTCCGAAAGACATGCTGCATCAATACCCGCCGTTCATGCGCCCTATAGCCTTCCGTAAAGCCTGTGCCGAAACACCTGCCCCATCATGAACGCTCTTGAGCAAGTTAATGGCCCCGCCGAACACAACCGTTGCCCGTCGCCGACAACACGAATAATTCGTCCTGCCGATTCGCATCCCGCCTCGCCGGGCAACCGGAGGACGGGGCCGACGCGCGGAGCAACCACATCAGCTGCCCCCCGCGGCTCAGTCGTAGCGGCGGAGGATGCCGGAGAGTTTGCCTTGGACGCGGACTTGGGCTGGGGCGTAGCGTTGGGGGTCGTAAGCTCGGTTGGCCGGGTCGAGGCGGACCATGGCGCCTTCGCGGCGGAAGTATTTTAGCGTAGCCTCGCTGTCTTCGATCAGGGCTACGACGATCTCGCCATCTCGCGCCGTCTCGGTCCGGCGGATCAGGGCGTAGTCGCCGTCGAGGATGCCGGCTTCGACCATCGAGTCTCCGGAGACTTCGAGTGCGTAGTGTTCGCCGGTGCCGAGCAGCGCGGCGGGGACGGCTAGCATGGTGCTGCCTTCGAACGCTTCGATCGGGACGCCGGCGGCGATGCGGCCGTGGAGGGGAATCTCGATGACGTCGTTGGCCGGTTGCGGGGTCGCGGCGGCGGGGGCTGCCTTGACGTTCGACGGCTTGGACGGCGTCTTCTTTTCCGGGCGCTCGGGCATGCGCAGCACCTCGAGCGCGCGCGCGCGGTTTGGCAGGCGGCGGATGAAGTTGCGCTCCTCGAGCGCGCTGATCAGACGGTGGACGCCCGACTTCGACTTGAGGTCCAGTGCGTCCTTCATCTCCTCGAACGACGGCGAGACGCCCGTTTCGTTGAGGCGATCGTTGATGAAGCAGACGAGTTCGTGCTGCTTGCGCGTGAGCATGGCGGTTCTCCGTCCGGAACAGACTGGGAACTTCTATGGAACATAATTAATGGCGTCAAGCGTCCGTATCACGCGATCACGAGGATTTCCGCCGATTCGCCTGTCTTTGCGACTGGCGCGTTGCCAGGGCGGACGATCAGGCAGGTCGAGCGGGCGAGCGTGAGCAGCATCGAACTGTCCTGGATCGTCGAGGCATAGGCTTTGCCTTCGCGCAGTTCGGCGCGGAGATAGTCGGTGCGGGCGTTGTTGGCGGGGAGGTCTTCTCCGAGCAAGGCGTGGGTCGACTGGGGGAGCGGGTTGCGCGCGCCGGCCATGTGCGCGACGACGGGTTTGACGAACAGCGTCGCGGTGACGAACGCGGAGACCGGGTTGCCGGGGAGGCCGAGTACCATCATCTCGCCGATCCAGCCGGCCATCATCGGCTTGCCGGGGCGCAGCGCGATCCGCCAGAAATCGATGGTCCCGCCGGCGGCTTCGATCGCCGGTCGGACGAGGTCGTGGTCGCCTACCGATGCGCCGCCGGTGGTGACGAGCAGGTCTGCCTGGACGCTGGCGAAGGCTTCGCGGAGGATCTCGAGATTGTCGGGCAGGATGCCGAGATCGATGATGTCGACGGGCATGTCGGCGAGCATCGCGGCGAGCATGATGCCGTTCGATTCGGGGAGCGCGCCGCCGTCGGTGGTCGAGCCGGGGGGGACGAGTTCGTCGCCGGTGGCGGCGACGGCGACGCGGACGCGGCGGTTGACGGTGAGGCTGCCGTGGCCGCCGGTTGCGGCGACGGCGATGCGGGCTGGGCTGAGGCGGTCGCCGGCGGTGATCAGGCGGGTGCCGGTGGAGAAGTCGAGGCCCTTGCGGCGGGTGTTGCGGCCGAGCGTTGGCGGGCCTTCGCCGGCTAGGATCAGGGTTTCGCCGTCACGCTCGGCCTCTTCCTGGACCATGACGGTGTCGGCGCCGTCGGGCATGGCGGCGCCGGTGAAGATGCGGGTGGCTTGGCCGGCGGCGACGTGGCCTGCGAAGGGGCGGCCGGCGGCGCTTTCGCCGATGACGGTCCAGGGGCCGGGGAGGTCTGCGAAGCGGATCGCGTAGCCGTCCATCGCCGAGAGATCTGCAGCGGGTTGCGTGCGGCGGGCGAGGATGTCCTCGGCGGCCCAGCGGCCGGCGGCTTCGCGCAACGTCACGGTCTCGTGGCCGACGCGGGGGGTCATGGTGAAGAGGCGGGACTGGGCTTCGGCGACGGGGACTAGGGTCATGCGTAAGGCTCTGTTTCTGGGCGGCTCTCCTGCTGGAAGTGCAGGAAGTTCACACGCTGGGAGACATTTGGCGGGCGCGGTTCTGAGGTTCAGGTTTGGAACGGTCTCGTCCGGTAGAAGGTCCGGCGGGGGGGGGTGAGTTTTGGCGTGTCTGGTGCTTTGCCATGGGTTTGGGACGTAGGACAGGTGTTGTTGGGGTTGCGGAGGGCGGCGGGGCGGTCCGGCGCGGCTGGTGCACCCTTGTTCTCCCGCGAAGGCGGGGGTCCAGTCTGGGTCCCTGCCTTCGCGGGGAAACAGGAATTGGGCGGAGCGGTCGCTACGGATTACTTCGGCTTTCCCAACTGGGCCCCGGCCTTCGCCGGGGGGGTGTTGATAGTGTTCCGCTGTTTTCTCCGCGGCCCGACAAGGAGTTCGGGCTAGTCGGCATCGTCTTCTCCAAACGCGCGGCCAGCGCCGGTTCATCCTGAACGGGGCTTTGTTTGGAGGAAAGAGACACCAGATCAGCATGATGACGCGTAATCAGCCTCGGGCGAGAGACAGGATCGGGGCGGCGGTGGGTGCCGTCCTGTTGCCGGGAGTGCTGGGCTATGCGCTGCTCAACGGGCTTGTGGTGACGATGCCGGCGGCGGTGAGCGATGCGTTGAAGGTGTTCGATGCGGCACCGCCTCCGCCACCGCCTCCCGAGGAGAAGTTGAGGCCTCGGCCTTCGCCTAGCCGCAAGCCGGAGGGGGCTGCGTCGCCGCCTAATCTGAAATCGAAGGCTACCGAAGTGGTCGCGCCGAAGCCGGTGGTGCCGGTTGTGGTGCCGCCGCCTGTCGTGGTTGCGGAGAAGGCTGGAGTGGGGGCGCAGGCTACTGCGGGGGCTTCGGATGTGCGCGGGCCGGGGACGGGGAGTGGCGGGATCGGCAATGGCACCGGCAGCGGGGGGTATGGCGATGGCGACGGTGGCGGGGGCGAGGAAACGCCGCCGCGATGGCGCAGGGGGCGGTTGAAGGATTCCGACTATCCGCGCGAGGCGGCGGAGACGGGTATCCGGGGGCGGGTTTCGGTGCGGTATCTGGTGCAGACCGATGGGCGGGTGTCGCGGTGCCGGGTGACCCGGTCTAGCGGGAGCCGGGAGCTGGATGCGCTGACGTGCCGGTTGATCGAGGAGCGGTTTCGGTATGACCCTTCGCTCGATGCGGCGGGGCGGCCGGTGGAGTCTACGATCGTCGAGGATCATGAATGGGCTATGGGTGGGGATTAAGACCCTGAATTGACGGCAAACTGCTGGGCTTGCCCTCACCCTCGCCGCCTTTGGCGTCTATCCCTCTCCCCCTTGGGGAGAGGGTTCCTTGTCAAGCGGTCCAGTTGCCGGATTTGCCGCCGCTCTTGGCGCGGACGCGGATGTCGGTGAGGACCATCGTCTTGTCGATCGCCTTCCCCATGTCGTAGATCGTGAGGAGCGTTACCGTGGCCGCCGTCAGGGCTTCCATTTCGACGCCGGTCTTGCCTTCGGTCGAGGCGGTGGCGGTGGCGGTTACGCCGGTTTCGTCGACGACGAGGTCGATCTCCACCTTCGTGAGCGGGAGCGGGTGGCAGAGGGGGATGAGGTCGCTGGTGCGTTTGGCGGCCATGATGCCGGCGACGCGCGCGACGGCGAGGACGTCGCCCTTCTTCGCGGTGCCAGCGCCGATCGCAGCGGCGGCTTCGGCGGACATGGTGATGCGGCCGGAGGCGATGGCTTCGCGGGCGGTGACCGCCTTGCCGCCGACGTCGACCATGCGGGCCGCGCCGGCTTCGTCGATGTGGGTCAGGCCGGTCACCCGATCAGCGCTCGTGTAGCGGCTTCGACGTCGGCCTGGCGCATGAGCGCTTCGCCGATCAGGAAGCAATGGATGTCGTGTTCGGCCATCGCGTCGAGTTCGGCGCGCGTCGTCAGGCCGCTTTCGGCGACGAAGGTGCAGTCCTTGGGCGCCTTGCCGACGAGGTCGTAGGTGCGCTGGAAATCGACCGAGAAGTCGCGCAGGTCGCGGTTGTTGACGCCGATCAGCCGCGACTTGAGCCGCAGCGCGCGCTCCATCTCGTGCGCGTCGTGGACCTCGACCAGCACGTCCATGCCGCATTCGAGCGCGGAGGCTTCGATCTCGGCCATCTGGATGTCGTCGAGTGCTGCGACGATGATCAGGATGCAGTCGGCGCCGATCGCGCGCGCCTCGGTCGACTGCCAGGGGTCGACCATGAAGTCCTTGCGCAGGACGGGGATCGAGACGGCGTCGCGGGCCGCGGTGAGATAGGCATCGGAGCCCTGGAACCATTTTTCGTCGGTCAGCACCGAGAGGCACGCGGCACCGCCGGCTTCATAGGCTCGGGCGTGGGCTACGGGATCGAAGTCGGCGCGGATCAAGCCTTTCGAGGGGCTGGCTTTCTTGACCTCGGCGACCAGCGCGTAGCCGGTCTTCGCGTCAAGCGCGGCGCGGAAGCCGCGCGGCTTCGACATGCGGGCGATGCCGGCGTCGATGTCGGCGAGCGATGTGGTTGCCTTGCGCGCGGCGACTTCGGCGCGCTTGGTCTCGAGGATACGGTCGAGCATGGTCATGTCAGTAGGCGATCCAGCGGGCGAGCAGCGCGTCGGCGCTGCCGGTGTCGAGGGCGGCGGCGGCCTTGGCCGCGCCGTCGACGAGAGTGGGGACGGTGCCGGCGACCATCAAGGCGGCGGCGGCGTTGAGCAGGACGGCGTCGCGGTAGGCGCCGGTCTCGCCTTTCAGCAGGCGGCGGAGTGCGTCGGCGTTGTGGTGCGCGTCGCCGCCGCGGATGTCGGTGATGGCGTGGCGGGTGAGGCCGGCGTCTTCGGGCGTGACCTTGCCGGGGAGCGTAACGCTACCGACCGAGGCGACGATGCTGGGGCCGGCGCCCGACAGTTCGTCGAGGCCTTCTTCCCCCGAGACGACCAACGCGGCTTCGGTGCCGAGTTGTTCGAGTGCTTCGGCGTAGAGCGTGACGTAATCGGGGCGGGCGATGCCGATGAGTTGGCGGGTGGTGCCGGCCGGGTTGGCGAGCGGGCCCATCAGGTTGAAGATCGTCCGTTTGCCGATGCGCTGGCGGATCGGGGTGATGCGCTTCATCGCCGGGTGGTGGTTGGCGGCGAACAGGAAGGCGATGCCGATCTCGTTGAGGCTTGCCTCCGCGGTGGCGCCGACGCGGTCCATGTCGAGGCCGAGGACTTCCAGCGTGTCGGCAGCGCCGGCCTTGCTGGAGGCGGCGCGGTTGCCGTGCTTGGCGACGGGGACTCCGCACGCTGCGACGACGAGCGCGACGGCGGTCGAGACGTTCAGGGTGTGGTGGCCGTCGCCGCCGGTGCCGCAGACGTCGATCGCGCCGGCGGGGGCGTCGATCGGGATCATCCGGTTGCGGAGCGCGCGCGCGGCTTCGGCGATCTCGATGCTGGTTTCGCCGCGGGTCGCGAGGTCGGTGAGGAAGGTGGCGATCGCGTCGTCGCTCGCGCGGGCGTCGAGTATGTCGGCGAACGCTTCTCGGGCGGATTCGCGCGAGAGGGGGGAGCTGGGGTCTGGGAGAACGGTGGTCGTGGTCACAGCTCCGGGCCTTCGCGCGGTTTCACCGGGATACCGGCCATCTTGAGGAAGTTGGCCAGCATCGCGTGGCCGTGTTCGGTCGCGATGCTTTCCGGGTGAAACTGGACGCCGTGGATCGGCAGCGTCTTGTGGCGGAAGCCCATGACCGTGCCGTCCTGCGCGGTCGCGTTGACGACCAGCGTGTCGGGCACCGCGTTGACGATCAGCGAGTGATAGCGTGTGGCGATGAACGGCGAGGGCAGCCCGGCGTACAGCCCGGTATCGTCGTGGACGACGGGTGAGGTCTTGCCGTGCATGAGGCCGCCGCGCTCGACCTTGCCGCCGAAATGCTGGCCGATCGCCTGATGGCCGAGGCACACGCCCAGCAGCGGCTTGCCGGCATCCGCGCAGGCCGCGACGAGGTCGAGGCTTACGCCCGCCTCGGTCGGCGTGCAGGGGCCGGGGGAAATGAGGAACGCGTCCGCGCCCGACGACAGAGCCTGTCCGGCGGAGATCGCATCGTTGCGGACGACTTCGACCTCGACACCCAGTTCCATCAGATAATGGACGAGGTTCCAGGTGAAGCTGTCGTAATTGTCGACGACGAGGATCATGGCGCCGCCATAGCCTAAGCGCGGCGTGGTGCAACATGGCAGCTGGCCCGGATGATACGCGCGTTACTGGTACTGCGACCGATTGCCCCAGATTCGGTATGTGCTGGTCGCGGATGGTCGACGTCGTTCCTATATCGGCGGGGCCGGCGCGCATCATTCAGCGCGGAGCAATGCCGCGTGACGGACGTTATCCGTTCAAAGGAGCTTAACCGATGTTACGTACCGTCGTCCTCGCTGCACTGATCGCCCTTCCCGGCATGGCTTACGCGCAGGACGCGCAGGTCGACACGCCGCCCCAGCGGATTCGCAGCGTCACGCTGACCGGCGACCAGAAATGCCCGAAGTCTAGCGGTGGCGAGATCGTCGTGTGCTCGACGCTCGACCAGCCGTACCGGATCCCGAAATCGCTGCGCGACGACAAGCCGATCGCCGCGAAGAACCAGAGCTGGGTGAACCGCGCGGCGACGATGGATCAGGTGGGACGTGTGGCTGGCGGGTTGCCGGATACGTGCTCGGCGGTCGGGACTGGCGGTCAGTCGGGCTGCTTCATGCAGCGTAACCAGGCGTATGCGGCGGAACGTCGGGCTTCGGCTAGCGAGTCGAATACGCAGCCTTAAGCGTTTGGCGAGTCGGACCGCTCACTCCCTGAAAACCAACCACCCCGGCGAATGCCGGGGCCCAATTGGGAAACAGGGGTAACGAGGGTTGCGGGCGATTACTGCGACCTTGCCATTTGGGCCCCGGCCTTCGCCGGGGTGGTATGACCTCTGGCTGTGGCCAGTTTCCTGCTAGGTCATTGACGGTTTACTGGCCGAAAGCAGGAGTCTTCGCGCGACCTACCGCTTCGCGTGCGGCGGCGAGGATCGCGCCGGCCTTGGCTTCGCATTCGCGTTGTTCGTATTCGGGGACGCTGTCCGCGACGATCCCCGCGCCCGCCTGGACGTGGATCGTGCCGTCCTTCACCACCGCGGTTCGCAGCACGATGCACGAGTCCATCGAGCCGTCGGGGGAGAAATAGCCGACGCCGCCTGCGTACGCGCCGCGACGTTCGGGTTCGAGCTCCGCGATGATCTGGCAGGCGCGGACCTTCGGTGCGCCGCTCACCGTGCCGGCGGGGAAGCCGGCGAAGAGCGCGTCGAGCGCGTCCTTGTCGGGCGACAGCGTACCGACGACGTTCGATACGATGTGCATGACGTGGCTGTAGAACTCGACGCCGTAGCTCGCGGTTACCTTCACCGAACCCGGCGATGCCGCGCGGCCGACGTCGTTGCGGCCGAGATCGAGCAGCATCAGGTGTTCCGCACGCTCCTTCGGGTCGGCGAGCAGGCCGATCCGGTTCGCCTCGTCCTCCGCGGGGGTCTTGCCGCGCGGGCGTGTGCCGGCGATCGGGCGGATCGTGACTTCGTCGTCGCGGACGCGGACGAGGATCTCGGGGCTCGATCCGATCAGCGCGAAACCCGGCAGGTCGAGGTGGTACAGGAACGGCGACGGGTTGATTCGGCGTAGCGAGCGGTAGAGCTCGAACGGCGGCAGCGCGAACGGCGTGCTGAAGCGCTGGGCGAGCACGACCTGGAAGATGTCGCCGGCGAGGATATAGTCCTTTGCCGCCGCGACCATCTCGCCGTAGCGGCCCTCGGGGAGGGCGGGCGTGTAGGTCGGTTCGGCGACGTCGGCGCGGACCGGCGCGGGGACGGGCGTGCTGGCGAGCTTGGCGGCGACCGCATCGAGGCGCTCTTCGGCTTCGGCCACAATCGAGTCGGGATCGCGTGCCGGATCGGCCCAGGCGGGCGCGACGAGGTAGAGCGCATCGGTCAGGCGGTCGAACACCAGGATGACGGTCGGCCGCACGAAGATCATGTCGGGCAGGCCGAGCGGATCGACCGGCGGTTGCGGCAAGTTCTCGACCAACCCGATCGTCTCATAGCCGAAATAGCCGACCAGGCAGGCGAGCGCGCGGGGCAGTTCGGGGGGAACCTCCGCACGGCATTCCGCGACCAGCGCGCGCAACGCGTCGAGGGTCGGGACCGGGCACGGCACGAACGTCTCGCGATCGGTGGCCCAGTGGCGGTTGATCTCGGCATTGTGGCCGTGCGCGCGGAACAGCAGGTCGGGGGCAAGTCCGATCAGGCTGTGGCGACCGCGGATCGCGCCGCCCTCGACCGATTCGAGCAGGAAGTCGCCACGCCCCGGCTCGATGAGCTTCAGCGCGGCGGCGACCGGCGTTTCGGTGTCGGCGACCTGACGACGCCAGACGAGCGCCGGGCGCCCTTCGGCCAGTGCTTCGCGCGCGCTCATGCGATCAGTTCCCGCCGCCGCCCTGGCCGAGCAGGTCGGCGCGGACGCGTGCGAGCGAGGCCGCGTTGGTCTTGACGCCGACGTCGGCGCGCACCGCCTTGGCGAACTGCTCGACATATTCGCGACCGACCGAGCGGCCGATATTGGCGCGCGCCGCCTTGATCGCGGCGGCATTGCCGGCCGCATTGCCGCTGGCGATGCTGTCGAGCTTGATGACGAACCAGCCGCTGTCGTCGGGGGCGGCCAGCGTCTTGGCGGTGTTCGGCGCCATGCTGAACATCAGCGCGAGTGCAGGAGGGGCACCGCGCGGATCCGCGGCGATCTGCGCGCGCGAGGCGGTCAGCGGACGCGCGGCGGGGATCGGCAGCTTGGTCTGCGCGAGCGACTGCTGGATCGGCATCCCCTTGTTGATCCGCGCGAGCACGTCGGCAGCGACCTTGCGCGCCGCCTGCCGCGCGCGATCGGCGGTGACGTCGTGGAGCACCGCGGCGCGAACCTGCGCGAGTGGACGCGGCGTGGCCGGAACGACGCGGCCGAGCGCGACCACTGCAAAGCCGCCGTCGGTACCGAGCTGGACGAGCTGCGGGGCATCGCCCTCGGCGGCCTGGAACGCGGCGGCGACCAGCGGCGCGATCGCGGCGTTCGGCTGGCTGGCGGGATCGTCGGGGTTGGCACCGCTCGCGATCAGCGCAGGCGTGGTGACCGGCTTGAGCTTCTGGTCGGCGATGACCTCGTCGAACGTGGCGTTCTTCGACAGCGAATCGTCGATCTTGTCGTGGATGTCGGAGAGCGCCGCGGCGGCCTTCTGGATGCCCAGCGCGGCGGCGATCTCGCCACGGACCTGGTCGAGCGAGCGCGCCGCGACCTTGTCGACCTTGTCGACCTTGGCGACGGTCCAGCCGAGCTGGGTACGGACCGGGCCGATCACCGCGCCGTCGGTGGCGGCGAACACCGTGTCGGCGACCTGCGGCGAAGTGGTGCCGGCATAGGCGGCCTTTTCGACGCCGGTCTGCGTCGAGGCTTCGAGCCCGGCGGCGCGGGCGGCGTCGGCGAGGCTGGCGCCGCCCTTTACCTTGGCGGCGAGTGCGGTGGCGCCGGCCTGATCGGCGACGACGACCTGCGTGATCGTGCGCTTCTCGGTCGCGGCGTAGCGTGCGCGATCCTGCTGATAGGTCTTGGCGATCTCGGCATCGGTCGGGATGGCCTGCGCCTTGACCTGCTCGGGCGTGATGACCGCGTAGCGGACAATGCGGCGCTCGGGCACCGTGTAGCGGGCGATGTTGCGCTTGTAGAATGTGGTGAGGTCGGCATCGGTCGGCGCAGGTCCGGCAGGGACCACCGCAGCGGGGATGAAGCCGATCGTGCCGGTGCGCTTTTCGAGCAGCAGCGACGCGTACGGCAGTGCGAGCTGGCTCGACACCTGCGTTGCGCCGTTGGTGGGCAGCGTGAGCTGCTGCGCGAACGTGTCGCGGACCATATCGCCGCGGATCTGCGCGTCGGTCAGCTTGCGCTGGGCGAGAATCTGACGGTACAGATTCTCGTCGAACTTGCCGGTCGGGCCCTGCAATGCGGGGATGCTGGCGATCTGGCCATCAACCGAGCGCTTGCTGACGACCATGCCCTGTGCACGGCCGAACTGCTCGAGCGCCATGCTGGAGACGATCCGGTCGAGCGTGCCGTCGAGCCCGCCCTGGTTGACGAAGGTCGCCATGTCGAGCGTCGGCTGTTCCTGGCGGAAGCCCTCGAGCTGCGTCTGCGCCTGCGTCTTGAGCTCGTTCGCGGTCACCTCGGCCTTGCCGACCTTGGCGACGTCGCCGCCGGTTATCCCAGCGCCGCCGGTCATCGAACTGAGCCCCGTGACATCGCCCGCCGCGAACGCGAGCGCGATGACGCCGAGCACCAGGAACGTGATGATCACGCCGGCCTTCGATTGGGTAAGACGGCGGAAGAAAGCGAGCATGGACAGCCGATCGACAGGGATGGGAACATGGGTGCTTTACGGGGGCGAAGGCGGCTCTTCAAGTCGGGGCAAGTCGAGGTGATGCTGGCCGGGATGGGCGCGCTTAGGGTTGTGCGTGGACTGGCGGCAGCGCTATCGCTGGGCAAAATGCTCGGGAGAACATGATGCGGCGCAAGCTGGTAGCGGGAAACTGGAAGATGAACGGGTCGCGGGCGATGCTCGTCGAACTCGAGGCGATCGCGGCGGCGGCGAGCGCCGCGCCGGGAATCGACGTATCGGTCGCGGTGCCGTTCACGCTGATCGCCGGCGCATCGGAGCGCGTGCCGGGGTTGGCGATCGGGGCGGAGGACGTCCACGAGGCGGACTCTGGCGCGCATACTGGCTGTGTCTCGGCGGCGATGGTCAAGGAGGTCGGCGCGTCGTTCACGCTCGTCGGCCATTCGGAGCGGCGCGCGGACCAGCACGAGACGAGCCACGACGCCTGGGCGAAGGCGGCGGCGGCGCGACGGCAGGGGCTGCACGTCATCCTGTGCTGCGGCGAAACCGAAGCCGAGCGCGACGCCGACCGTGCCGAGCGCGTGGTGCAGGCGCAGATCGAGAAATCGGTGCCGGACAATGCGGATGGGAGCTGGTTCACCCTGGCGTACGAGCCGCGCTGGGCGATCGGTACGGGCCGCACGCCGACGCTGGACGAGATCGCGGCGATCCACGCGATCGCGCGTGCGAAACTGCGGATGCTGATCGGCGATGCGGCGGCGGGGGTGCGGATCCTGTACGGCGGATCGGTGACGGGGGCGAATGCGGCGTCGATCCTCGATACGCCGAACGTCGATGGCGCGCTGGTCGGGGGGGCAAGCCTGACCGCGGAGAAGTTCGTGCCGATTATCGAGGCGGCGGCTTCGTTGTAGAAGACGGAGCTGTAAGCGGCGGGCGGTAGACGGTGGGCGCCGCGCGCTCCCAGCGAAAGTCGTTAAGTCCCTATAAACCCTATAGTCTTATGATTAATACGTGATCCGTTGATCGGCTTGATGCTGTTTTTGGTGGCGAGGGTTTTTATGGCCAGATTGTTTCCCGGGTGCGTTGGCGCCTCGATTGCGGTCTGTGCGATCGTGTCTGCGATCCCCGCCCGGGCCGAAACGCCGCGCGAACTGCTGACGCAGGCCGGGTTCGTGGACCGCGATCGCAGCGTCGCGCTGGCGCGGATCGATAGGGCGGCGGCGGCGGCGGGGCAGGCGCTGAGCCGCTCGCCGAACGATGCCGAGGCGGCGATCATGCAGGCGATGGCAAACGGCTATCGCGCGAAATTGCTCGGCAACCGGACTCAGGCGATCGCCGCGCGGAAACAATATGAGGTGCTGGTGACGCGCTATCCGCATAATGCCGAGGCGCAGGCGGCGCTGGGCGCGTGGCACGTCGGCGTGATCGCCAAGCTCGGGCGGTTCGTCGGGCGGGCTGTCGCGGGGGCGCAGAAGGCGACCGGGTTCGAGGCTTTGGATAAGTCGGTGGCGTTGGGGGGTAACCGCGCGATGTTCGCGGGGTTGGCCGGGTTGTTGCGGCTGGAGTTGGACCCGAACGATGGTCGGGGACGCGCGCTGGTCGAGACGGCGAGCAAGGCGCCTACGCCGACCGCGATCGACGGGTATGTGCGCAAGGCGGCGATGGCGGTGCTGGTGCCGCTGCGGGCTGGCGATGCGAATGCGACGAAGGCGCTGGCGGACAAGCTGCTGCCGTTCGGGCAGTTTGCGACGGGGTGAGGTCGCCCTCCCGTCATGCCGGGCTCGTTCCGGCATCCACGGTGCCGCAAATCCGCGTATCGAGATTTTGCGGGACGGTGGACCCCGGAACAAGTCCGGGGTGACGGATCAGGGGCGGCTGTACCGCTTCGCCAACATCGCGAAGGCGGCACGGAGCGCATAGGCCTCGCCACCCTTCGGACGCCCCGGCTTTGCGGACGGCCGCCAGGCGAACACGTCGAGATGTGCCCATGCCGTATCCTTGGGCACGAACCGGCGGAGGAAGAGCGCGGCGGTGATCGCGCCCGCGAACCCACCATCGGGGGCGTTGACCATGTCGGCGATGTCCGACTTCAGCATTTCGTCGTAACCGTTCCAGAGCGGCAGGCGCCACATCTGGTCGTTCTGTTCCAGTCCGGCCGCGAGCAGGTCCGCCGCGAGCGATTCTTCGTCGGTGAACATCGGCGGCAGGTCGGGGCCGAGCGCGACGCGCGCCGCGCCGGTGAGGGTCGCGAAGTCGAGGATCAGTTCGGGATTGCTCTCGCCCGCCTTGGTCAGCGCGTCGCCAAGGACAAGGCGACCTTCCGCATCGGTGTTGGTGTTCTCGATGGTCAGGCCCTTGCGCGTCGCGAGCACGTCGCCGGGGCGGAAGGCGTTGCCGGCAATGGAGTTTTCCACCGCGGGGATCAGAAGGTGGAGGCGGACCGGGAGCTTGGCGGCCATGACGAGGCTCGCCAGCGCCAGCGCGTGCGCGGCGCCGCCCATGTCCTTCTTCATCAGCCGCATGCCGGCGGACGGCTTGATGTCGAGCCCGCCGGTATCGAAGGTGACGCCCTTGCCGACCAGCGCGAGGCGGGGGTGCGACGGGTCGCCCCATTCGAGTTCGATTAGCCGCGGCGCACGGTCCTTGCTCGCGGCTTGGCCGACCGCGTGGATCATCGGGTAGCCGGTCGCGAGCGCATCGCCGCGCGTGGTGGTGACGGTCGCGCCGTGGCGTTTGGCGAGCGTTTCGGCAGCGGCCTCGAGGTCGGCGGGGCCCATGTCGGACGCGCCGGTGTTGACGAGTTCGCGGACGAGCGCGGTGGCTTCGGCGAGGCGCACCGTCTGGTCGATGTGGGCGGCGTCTTCGGTGAGCAGCACGCGGGCGCCGATCGCATCTGGCTCTACGTACCGCGTGAACTGGTGCTGGGCGAGCATCCAGCCAAGCCCGGCTGCGCCGACTGGCCCCTCCGCTAGGCGATACGTACCCTCGGGTAGCGACGCGCCGAGCGAGGCGATCCGCCAGGGGGACGTCACCGCTTCGTTGCAGACCAGCAGCATCGACCAGTCGTCCGCGGTCTCGCCGGGCAGCACCGCGCGGTCGCCGGCTTTGCCGGTCAGGCGGTGCGCGGCGATCGTCGTGCGGATGCGCTGCGACTGGCTCGCGAGCCAGCTTTCATACGCGTCGGGGTGGACGACGTGGATCGTGCGTGCAGGCTGGCCGCGGTCAGGTTGGAGCATCGAGGCGAAGTCGGTCATTGTGTGGGCGCCACCAAAAGTTGTTCGTATCGGCCGTTCGCGCCCGGCTCGGCATAGGTGCTGAGCGAGAGCGTGCGGTCGGGATAGGTGATGCGATAGGTGCGGTTGACGAAGCCGCCGCGCAAGCGGGTCTTGCCGGTTTGTGCGAACGCGGTGGGTTCGCCGAGCGCGCCGAGGCTGGTCTTGTAGTCGGCGAGCGCGACTGGTTTGAAATAGTAATTGGCGTCCTCGGTCAGGCCTTTGCGGTCAAGCGTGCCGGTGCGGAGCTGGTCGTAGACCGTGCGCGCTCGGGCGAGTGCGGCGGTGTCTTCGGCATTGGCAGGTGCGGGCGGCAGGACGATCTTGGCGACGCCGGCGGCGATGCGGCTTGTTGCGTCGCTGAACCAGCTGTTGGTTAGGACGACGATGGCCGCCTTGTCGTCGGGGTAGACGGTGTTCTCGGACAGGAAGCCGACCGCTTCGCCGCTGTGCTCGACATAGCGGCGGCCATTCGCGCTGCCGGTGAAGACGCCGAGGCCGTAGCCGTTGCTCGATCCGTCGGCGAGTTTCACCGGGGTTTCCTGCGCGGCCCAGTCGTCGGCGGGGAGTGTGGTGCGGTTCAGCCGCGCGACGTCCCATTTGGCGAGGTCTTCGGCGCTCATCGAGAGTTCGCCGGCGGCGTAGAGCCAGCCGTCCGCGCTGGGGGTCTCGGGGCGGACCGGGCCAAGCGCGAAGCGGCCATAGCCTTGCGGGAAGGCCTTGCCGATCGCCTTGTCCTGGTCGAACGCGCGGATATCGAGCGGCTTGAAGATGCGCTGCTGGAGGAAGCTCAGCAGCGGCTGGTGCGCGACCTTCTCCACGATGAGCCCGGCGACGACGTAGCCGGTGTTGGAATATTGCCACTGCGTGCCGGGTGCGAAATCTAGCGGCTTCTTGGCCCAGCGGTCGACGATCTGCTGCGGGGTTACGGGGTTGGCCATCGCGGCGAAACTGTAGTCCTGCGGCCAGTAATCCTGGAGGCCGGAGGTGTGGCTGAGCAACTGGCGGATCGTGATGCGGTCGCCGTCGGTGATGCCGAGGATGTACTTGGCGACGGTGTCGTCAAGGCTGAGCTTGCCCTCGTCCTCGAGCAGCAGGATCGCGGCGGCGGTGAACTGCTTGGAGATCGAGGCGATCTGGTAGGGGAGTTTCGGGTCTGGCTTGGCGATCGCCTCGGACGGTTTTCCATAGGCCTTGGCGAACACGATCCGGCCGCCGCGGACTACCGCGATCGAGGCTGAGGGCACGCCGGTATCGCCGAGCGCGCCGGTGACCAGCGTGTCGATCTGCGCGGTTTCGGCGGGGGTGAGCGACTGCGCGATGGCGGGTGCCGGGAGAAGCGCGGCGACGGCGAGGAGGCGGAGGATCATGCGCGCAACGAAGCAGAACCGGCGTGCGCGCGCAACGCCGTGATTTTTATTCCGTGGTGGGTGAAGGGGTTAGGCTAGGGCAGAAATGTTGACGGAACACGCCGTGTTACACGCACGTTTCATCGTCCGACCGGGAGCCATTTTACGTCTTAGGGGACACAACCATGCTGTATACCATCGCCATCATCCTGCTGATCCTCTGGCTGGCTGGGTTCGCCTTCCATGTCGCAGGCGGACTGATCCACATCCTGCTGGTGATCGCGGTCATCGTCGTTCTGATCAAGCTGTTCACCGGTCGCAACGTCGTCTGACTTTTCCGTCATGCCGGGCTTGTTCCGGCATCCACCGTTCCGCGTAACGGATGCTATCGAGTTTGCGGAACGGTGGACCCCGGAACAAGTCCGGGGTGACGGAGGGATTTAAGCGGGGACGCCGTAAAGGTCGTGATCGTCGGCGTCTTCGATCGTGACCGGGACGATGTCGCCTACCGTCAGGTGGCCGGCGTCCCGGAGGAATACTTCGCCGTCGATTTCGGGCGCATCCGCCTTCGAGCGGCCGGTTGCGCCTTCCTCGTCGACCGCATCGATGATCACGTCGAGCGTGCGGCCGATCTTGGCCTGCAACTTGGCTGCGGAGATTGCCGCGGTCTTTTCCATGATGCGGGCGTAGCGCTCTTCCTTGAGCTCTTCCGGTACATGGTCGGGCAGCAGGTTCGCCGCGGCCCCTTCGACCGGCTCGAAGCGGAACGCGCCGACGCGGTCGAGCTGCGCTTCGTCGAGCCAGTCGAGCAGATACTGGAAATCCTCCTCGGTCTCGCCGGGGAAGCCGACGACGAACGTCGAGCGGATCGTGATGTCGGGCGCGATGGTGCGCCAGTTGTGGATGCGCTGGAGCACTTTCGCATCGTTGCCGGGGCGCTTCATTCGGCGCAGCACTGACGGTGCGGCGTGCTGGAACGGGATGTCGAGATACGGCAGCACGAGGCCCTCCGCCATCAACGGGATGACGTGGTCGACGTGCGGATACGGGTAGACGTAGTGGAGGCGGACCCACGGCGCGATCTTGCCGAGTTCGCGCGAGAGGTCCGTCATGTGCGCGCGG
This sequence comes from Sphingomonas sp. Leaf242, assembly GCF_001422045.1. Taxonomy (GTDB): domain Bacteria; phylum Pseudomonadota; class Alphaproteobacteria; order Sphingomonadales; family Sphingomonadaceae; genus Sphingomonas. The sequence goes on along the minus strand of NZ_LMLW01000007.1, from coordinate 747,792 downwards.
ACGTCTCGGGCCTCGTTGCGTGCCATCGGGCCGCCGGTCTTCACCGGCCAGCTGGCGTGGCGCAGGTCGACGCCGTACGCCGAGGTGTCCTGGCTGATGACCAGCAATTCCTTGGTGCCGGCTTCGACGAGCTTCTCGGCCTCGCGCAGGATCGCGTCGGGGCGGCGGCTGACGAGGTCGCCGCGCAGGGACGGAATGATGCAGAACGAGCAGCGGTGGTTGCAGCCCTCCGAGATCTTCAGATAGCTGTAGTGACGCGGGGTCAGCTTCAGGCCGGCGTCGGGGATCAGGTTGAGGAACGCGGACGGTGGCATCGGGGCAGCCTCGTGAACCGCGCCGACGACCTGCTCGTATTCGTGCGCGCCGGTGATCGCGAGCACCTGCGGGAAGCGCGCGCGGATCGCATCGGCTTCCTTGCCCATGCAGCCGGTGACGATGACGCGGCCGTTCTCGGCGATGGCTTCGCCGATCGCTTCAAGGCTTTCCTCCTTGGCGGAGTCGAGGAAGCCGCAGGTGTTGACGAGAACGATGTCGGCGCCGGCGTAATCGGGCGACATCTGATAGCCGTCGCCGCGAAGCTGCGTGAGAATCCGTTCGCTGTCGACGAGGTTTTTCGGACAGCCGAGCGAGACCATGCCGATCTTCGGCGGGGAGGGGAGTGTTGTTGCCATGAAGCCCGCGCACATAGGCGCAAAGTTCGGTTTTTTCTAGGCGGCGGAAAATGCATCCGCCATGGGTGGGGAGATTGCGCGGGAAGGAACCGATATGCTGGCGATTGGACTGATGTCGGGGACGTCGCTCGACGGGATCGACGCGGCGTTGATCGAGACCGACGGCGAGGCGTTCGTGCGGCCGATCGCGTTTCGCGGCGAGCCGTATTCGGATGCGGCGCGCGCGCAGTTGGCCGAAGCTACGCGGATGGCGCTGACCTTCGACAAGCCGCGCGCCAGTCCGCCGGTGGTCGCCGCGGGTGAGCTGATCACGCGGGCGCATGTGTTTGCTGTGCATAAGCTGCTGGCGGATGCGGGGGTTGCGGCGGCGGACGTGGATGTGATCGGCTTTCACGGGCAGACGATCGCGCATCGGCCGGATCGGCGCTGGACGTGGCAGATCGGCGACGGGGCGGCGGTCGCGCGCGCTACCGGGATTACGACGGTGTCGGATTTTCGGTCGGCGGATGTGGCCGCGGGCGGGCAGGGCGCGCCGTTGCTGCCGGTGTATCATGCGGCGTTGGCGGCGGGTCTCGAGGGGCCGGTCGCGGTGCTGAATCTTGGCGGGGTGGGGAACATCACCTTCATTCCCGGCGGGCGCGACATGCATGATTCGCGCGAGATGTCGCCGGAGCGGGCGCAGATGATGGACCGCGACGGGCTGGTGGCGTTCGATACCGGGCCGGCGAATGGGCTGATCGATAGCTGGGTCGAGGCGGAGACTGGTGGGCGGTATGATGCCGGGGGGGCGTTGGCGGCCTCCGGGCGGGTGGACGAGACGGTGTTGACCGCGATGCTCGATCACCCGTTTTTCGATGCGCCTCCGCCTAAGTCGCTCGATCGGAATGATTTTACGATCCAGCCGGCTCGGGGGTTGTCCGCTGTTGATGGGGCAGCGACTTTGACGGCGTTTACGGCCGCTACCGTGGCTGAGGCTTTGCGGCATTTGCCGGCTCGGCCGGTGCGGTTGCTGGTCGCGGGGGGTGGTCGGCATAATCCGACGATGCTGGCGATGATTGCGGAGCGGACCGGGTTGGTGGTCGAGCCTACCGATGTGCTCGGGTGGAACGGCGATGCGCTGGAGGCCGAGGGGTTTGCGTATATGGCGGTGCGGACGCTGAAGGGGCTGGCGATCAGCTTTCCTGGGACGACGGGGGTTCCGATGGCGATGGCTGGTGGGGTTGTGGATCGAGCCTAGTTTGCTGACCAGCGTGTAAAAGCTTGTTCTCCCGCGAAGGCGGGAGCCCAGACTGGGCTCCCGCCTTCGCGGGAGAACAAGGAAGTGCAAGACCGTCCGGTGTTGGATCTCCACCCCGGCGAAGGCCGGGGCCCAATTGGAAAGGTTGCGGTAACAAAGCGCGCCCTCAGTTAGCGACGTCCCCCAATTGGGCCCCGGCCTTCGCCGGGGTGGTGCTCAGTGGGGTGAGCGGGTGGGCTTGTATCAGTGTGGCTTTTTCGCCTTGGCCGGCTTCTTCGGCTCGGGCTTCTTTGGTGGCGCCTTCTTCTCCGCCGCATCCTTCGCGCGCAACGCAGGCGCCGCGATCGCCGCCGCGATCCCCGCGATTACCGTCGCGCCGACCGCGATCGCGGTCTTCGGGTGCGACTTCACCGCATCCGTGGCCGTCGCGAGGCCGGCCTTGGCCGCGTCGGTCGCGTCCTCGACCCAATCGCTGGTCGCTGCGGTCTTCTTCGCGTCGGGCTTCGGCTTGTGGTCGTCGTCGTGATGGACCTTGGCATGCGGCATGGCGGAGTTGGGGATCGACGACATAGGGCTTGTCCTTCGGTAAGGGATGATGCCCGATAAACCGATCGCGTCCGTGACGGTTCCGTTACGGTCAGCCGCTTACCGCGCCAAAGTCACCGTTTGCGCGTCAACTCGCGCATCGCGTCGTCGAGCCCGGCTAGGCTCAGCGGGTACATGCGGTCGGTCATCAGCTCGCGGATGATCCGCACCGACTGTGAATAGCCCCATTGCGCCTCGGGCACCGGGTTGAGCCACGCCGCCGCCGGATAGGTGTTGGTCAGCCGCTGCATCCACACCGCGCCCGGCTCCTCGTTGAAATGCTCGACCGAGCCGCCGGGGTGCGTGATCTCGTACGGGCTCATCGACGCGTCGCCGACGAAGATCAGCTTGTAGTCGTGGCCGTATTTGTGGAGCAGATCCCACATCGGCGTCCGCTCGGCAAAGCGCCGCGTATTGTCCTTCCACACACCCTCGTACGGGCAATTGTGAAAGTAGAAGAATTCGAGGTTCTTGAACTCGGTGGTCGCCGCCGAGAACAGCTCCTCGCAGAGTTTGACGAACGGATCCATCGAGCCGCCGACGTCGAGGAACAGCAGCAGTTTCACCGCATTGCGGCGTTCGGCGCGCATGACGATGTCGAGATAGCCCTGGCGCGCGGTGCCGGCGATCGTGCCATCGATGTCGAGTTCGTCGGCGGCGCCGTCGCGCGCGAAGCGGCGCAGGCGGCGGAGCGCCACCTTGATATTGCGGGTGCCGAGTTCCTTGGTGTTGTCGAGGTTGCGGAACTCGCGCTGGTCCCAGACTTTCAGCGCGCGCTTGTGCGTGCTTTCGCCGCCGATGCGGACGCCTTCGGGGTTGTAGCCGCCGTTACCATACGGGCTCGTGCCGCCGGTGCCGACCCATTTGTTGCCGCCCTGGTGGCGTTCCTTCTGCTCCTCGAGGCGTTTCTTGAGCGTCTCCATGATCTCGTCCCACGAGCCGAGCGACTTGATCGCCGCCATCTCCTCGGGGGTCAGGAACTTCTCGGCAACCGCCTTCAGCCAGTCCTCGGGGACTTCGCCGGCGGGCGTGCCATAGCTCGTGGCAAGGCCGCGAAAGACCTTGGCGAAGACCTGGTCGAACTTGTCGAGCAGCCCCTCGTCCTTCACGTACACCGCGCGGGAGAGGTAGTAGAAATCCTCGGGCGTCCGCTCGATCACCTCGGCGTCGAGCGCCTCCAGCAGGATGAGGTGCTCCTTGAGGCTGGCGGGGATGCCGGCGCTGCGGAGTTCGTCGAGGAAGTTCAGGAACATGGGGTCACGTCCTCACTTGGTAGCCGCGATCGGCAGTTCGATCGCGCTGGGTTGCGCGGCCGAGTGGAAGACGCTGATCGTGGCCTTGCGGTAGTCGGCGGGCTTCGCGTCGAAGATGTTGGGGACGTAGGTCTGCGGGTTGCGGTCGTAGAGCGGGAACCAGCTCGACTGGACCTGGACCATGATGCGGTGGCCGGGGAGGAAGACGTGGTTGGCGTTGGGCAGCACGACGCGGAAATGCGTGGGCTGGCCAGCGACGATCGGCGTCGGTTTGCCAAAGCCGTCGCGGTAGCGGCCGCGGAGAATGTCCATCGAGACGGCGAGCTGGTAGCCGCCCATCTCGGGCTTGTCGGAATATTCGGCGGGGTAGACGTCGATCAGCTTCACGACGAAATCGCCGTCGGTGCCGGTGGTGCTGGCGATCAGGTCGGCGACGGGGGCGCCGGCGATCGCGACCGGGCTGGTCAGCGGCGGCGTCTGGTAGGTGAGGACGTCGGTGCGGTCGGAGAACGGGCGCTGGTCGTCGACGAGCCATTGACGCCAGGTCGAGCCGGTCGCGTAGGTCGGGCGGATGGGGCGGAGGCGGTAGGGGATCGGCTTGACGGGGTCGGAGATGTAGTCGTCGTGGCCGTCCTGTGCGGGCGCGGTCGGCGCGAGGCCGCTGGCGGGCTGGAAGTAGAGTTTCTGCGTGGCGGTCGAGTTCGGCCAGTCTGCGAGCGTCTGCCACTGGTTCGTGCCGGTCTGGAACGCGGTGACGGGGGCGAGCGCGGGCGGTGTCGCGCCGGTCTTCAGCGCGCCGTTCAGGAACGGGAGCAGGACGTTCTTCCTGAACCAGAGCGCAGTGTCGGCGTCGAAGCGGATCGCGCCCAAGGTCGAGCCATCGCCGTTCGCGCCGCCGTGCGCCCAGGGGCCGAGCGCGAGGTGATTGACGTGGTTGGGGTCGACTTTCGATACCGCCTCATACGCCGCGACGGCGCCGTAGATGTCCTCCTGGTCCCATTGGCTGGCGACCCAGAGCGTCTGCACCGTCTGTGGCTGCTTCGGCAGGATCGTCTCGAGCGCCTGGCCTTGCCAGAACGCGTCGTAGGTCGGGTGATCGTGGAGGCGGTTGACGAAGGGCAACTGTTCGAGCCCTCGGCTCTTCACGAACGCGCTGGCGGATCCGGCGCGGAGGAACGTGTCGTAATCGTCGTACGCGTCGCGCCAGAGGTCGCCGGCTTCGCCCTTTGCCGCGTCCTGCGTGTAGTAATAGTCGTAGCCGATCTGCCGGAACGCGCCGCCGTGGAAGTCGTCGTCGCCCTTCCAGGTGTTGATCACCGGGTTCATCGGGACGGCGGCCTTCAGCGCGGGATGCGGGTTCACCAGCGCCATCGCGGCCATCATGCCGTCGTAGCTGCCGCCGATGATGCCGACCCGGCCGTTGCTGTTCTTGAGGTTCTTCACCAGCCAGTCGATCGTGTCGTAGGCGTCGGTGGAGTGATCGACTTTCGTCTTGTTGAGCGGGCCGATCAGCGGGCGTTCGTTGATGTACGCGCCGTTCGACCCGTTCTTGCCGCGGACGTCCTCGAACACGCGGATGTAGCCGGCGTCGAAGAACATCGCGTCGGACGCGCGCAGGTTCATCGCGCCGCTGGAACTGGAGGATCGGCTGGCGGCGCTCTCGGCGTTGTAGGGCGTGCGCTGGAGAAGAATGGGGGCGTCGGTGAGGCCCTTGCGCTGGAGGATGACGGCGTGGAGCGTGACGCCATCGCGCATCTTGATGTCGACTTCGCGGCGGTCGAAATCGAAGCTGGCGTTGGCGGGGACGAACTTGGTCGGGATGTCGCCACCGGGCTGCGGCGCCTTTTCCTTCTGCGCGGATATCGCGGAGGGTGCCGACGTGGCGAGCAGGGCCAGCGTGATCGTCGTAAGAGCCTTGAACCGCATCGTTATCCTCACCGTCTTGTCGAAGACGCAGGTGGCACGGTTTTGCGGGCGGCGGCAATCCGTTCCCGCCGTCATCCTGACGAAAGTCAGGATCCAGGGTCACGGGCGGCCCAATCCATGGCTCTGGATCCTGACTTTCGTCAGGATGACGGTGGTGGTCAGGATGGCGGAGTGGGAGTGAGTGTGCGGGTTTACCGCGCTATGGGCTTGCCGCTGACGGGTACGTAGGCGTCGATCAGCGCACCGACATAATCGGGGTTGCGGCTCGTCAGTTCGGCGGCGGCGTGCGTGTGGCCGTAGATGAAGCCATAGACCGGGTAGACCCCGCCGCCGAGGCCATCGACGTCCTTGTACCACACCTTCACGTCGCTCCAGTCGTTGCGCGGCGACACGTCGAACAGCGTGACGTCCTGCTCGGCATGCCCGCGCTCGCCGTTCTGGCGCGACCAGTTGGCGTGGGTGAGCATGACGACGCGCTTCTCGACGACGCGGCTGACGACCGCGACATGGCCCATCGGCAGGCGCGCTGTCTTGGCGAAGACGATCACCGCGCCTTCCTTGGGCTTGTGTGTGCGTTCGTATTTGCCGTCCGCCTGCTCCCACCACGTCCAGGCGTTGCCGTAGATCTGGATCCCCGACGCGGCGCGCGCGAAGGGCACGCACTCGCCGACATAATTCAGCAACGACGTGGCATGGCCGCCGGTCGCCGACGCGGCGGCGATGACGAGGCTGAGGAGCGTTCGGGGGAGTCGCTTCATGCCCCTGGTCTACAAAGCACCGAGTGACTGGTCGGTTGCCGGCTTTGGTTAACGCATGGTCCTGCCGCGCTTTTCGGTCGGGTCGGCGTGCGGCCGCCTCGAAACGCTCACCCCTGGTTCTTCTGCCGCTTCGCCATGAACGCCAAACGCTCGAACAGCATGACGTCCTGTTCGTTCTTGAGCAGCGCACCGTGGAGCGGCGGAATCGCCTTGGTCGGGTCGCGGTTCTGGAGGATGTCGAGCGGCATGTCCTCGTGCAGCAGCAGTTTCAGCCAGTCGAGCAGTTCGCTGGTCGACGGCTTCTTCTTGAGGCCCGGCACGTCGCGAACGTCGTAGAACAGGTCCATCGCCTTGCTCACGAGGATCTTCTGGATACCGGGGAAGTGGACGTCGACGATCGCCTGCATTGTCTGGCGGTCGGGGAACTTGATATAGTGGAAGAAACAGCGGCGGAGGAACGCGTCGGGCAGTTCCTTCTCGTTGTTGCTGGTGATGATGACGATCGGGCGCTCGACCGCGCGCACGGTTTCCTTGGTCTCGTAGACGTGGAATTCCATCCGATCGAGTTCCTGCAACAGGTCGTTGGGGAACTCGATATCCGCCTTGTCGATCTCGTCGATCAGCAGGACGGGCGGCGCGGGCTGGGTGAACGCCTCCCAAAGCTTGCCCTTGCGGATATAGTTGCCGATGTCGTGGACGCGCGCGTCGCCGAGCTGGCCATCGCGCAGGCGGGCGACCGCGTCGTATTCGTACAGGCCTTGCTGCGCCTTGGTGGTCGACTTGATGTTCCACTCGATCAGCGGCGCGCCGAGCGCTTTCGCGATCTCGTAGGCGAGGACGGTCTTGCCGGTGCCGGGTTCGCCCTTGATCAGCAACGGGCGGCGCAGCGTCACGGCGGCGTTGACCGCGACTTTCAGATCGTCGGTCGCGACGTAGCTCTGGGTGCCCTCGAAGCGCTTCATGCGATGTCCCGTCCGGTTCTGAATACCGGGTATGGATAGAGGGGAAGCGTTGGTCGACGCAAGCGCGTTACAGATCGCCGCGAGCACTCGCGCGGGCTTCGAGCAGCGACCACAGACCGCGGTGCTGCGCGAACAATTGCTGCGCGCCGAACAGGATCGCACGATCGCAACCGGGCGCTGCACCGAGCTCGGCGATCGTCGCCGCCGTCACGGACTCGGCGGGGAAGCCGGTCGCGGGCACGGCGACCGAGAACCGTTCCGCCGCAGCGTCGAGGACACGGCGGATCGCGGTCCAGTCGTAGACCAGCGCGGCGGCGGCGCCGGTGGCGCACCCGCGACGTTCGGACCGGGCCAGCATTTCGAGCGCGTGCCGTTCGTTGACCAGCGCGGTTTCGGTCAGGGCCTGGCCCGGCGTCGACGGCAACGGGCCGACCGCTGCGGTGAGTTGCGCGAGATAGGCGCGTTCCTCGGCGAACCCGACCGCGGCGGCGGCGAGCCATTCGGTCGCCGGCGGCTGCGCTGCCTGCGTCAGGACATCGGCGATCATGCCCGGATGGTCGCCGTGGATCGCGCACAATGCGTGGATCGCGTCGGAGAGCGTGCGCTGCACCGGCGTCCCGAGCACGAGGCGGCGCATGTGCGGGTGCGCGGCGCTGCCGTCGGCCTCGCCCAGGCGGACGAGCGCGTCCCACGCATTCGACGTCCCGATCTGTAGTGCCGCGTGGGAAACCATCGTGCTCCGGTCGAACAAGTCGTGCGCTGCGTATGCGCCACGCCGTTCCCTTGCGCCGCATCGCCTGTACGAAGCGCGTAAGAACATGGTGTACGTGAAATTAATTATAGCATCTTGGTCGCGATGACGGTCTCAAATCCCGCGTTTTTCGGACAATCGCCGACCGTACGCGATCCGGTCTTTACGCCGTGACGCGCCGTCGCGATAACGCGCCCGGCGCCGGGGTAGGATCGGCGACCTGATCCCACGGAGTCTACAGGATGCGCACATGGTTGCTCGGGCTTGCACTTGCTTCGGTCGGAACCGCCGCGATGGCCGCTGATCAGGTCACGCCCCCGGCCGCGCCTGCTGCGACGGCGCCTGCGCCCGCACCGGCACGGCCGGTGGAGGCCGCCAAGCCCGGCGACCTGACGATGGCGCGCGTGTTCGGCAATCCGGACCTGTCGGGATCGCAGCCGAAAGCGGTCCGGCTATCGCCCGACGGCACGCTGCTGACGAGCTTGCGCAACCGCGACGACGAGAAGGAGCGCTTCGACCTATGGGCGGTCGATACCGCGACCGGGGCGGCGCGGATGCTGGTCGATTCGAAGAAGGTCGGCAGCGGCGCCGAACTGACCGAAGCCGAGAAGATGCAGCGCGAGCGCGCGCGGATCGGCGGCCAGAAGGGTATCGTCGCGTATGACTGGGCGCCCGACGGCAAGTCGATCCTCGTGCCGCTCGACGGCGACCTGTATCTCGCCGGGCTCGACGGCAAGGTCACGCGGCTGACCGACACGCCGGGTGGCGAACTGAACCCGGTGGTCAGCCCCAAGGGCGGCTTCGTGTCGTTCGTCCGCGACCAGAACGTCGTCGTCCAACCACTGAGTGGTGGCGCCGCGCGCGCCGTCACCACCGGTGGCGGCGGCACCGTCCATTTCGGTGAGGCGGAGTTCGTCGCGCAGGAGGAAATGCACCGCGACACCGGCTATTGGTGGTCGCCCGACGAGCAGCATATCGCGGTCGAGCGGTTCGACGAGGCGCCGGTCCATGTCGCCACCCGCGCATCGATCGGCGCGACCGGGACCAAGGTCTACGAGCAGCGCTATCCGGCAGCGGGCACGCCCAACGTGCTGATCGATCTCTACATCATGAAGCCCGACGGCTCGGGCCAGGTGAAGGTCGATCTCGGTACCAACCGCGACATCTATCTGGCGCGCGTAGACTGGACGCCCGATGGCCGGATGCTGCTGGTGCAGCGCCAGAGCCGCGACCAGAAGCTGATGGAGATGCTCCGCGTCGATCCGGCGACGGGCAAGTCGACGATCCTGTTCACCGAGAAATCAGGGGTGAAGAGCTGGCTCAACCTGTCCGACGCGTACCGCGTGCTGAAGGACGGCAGCCTGATCTGGCGCTCGGAGCGGAGCGGCTACGGCCACCTCTACCGGTTCGCATCGGGCAAGTGGACGCAGCTGACCAAGGGCGATTGGGTCGTCACCGATCTGGTCGGCGTCGATGAAGCCAAGGGACGCCTGTTCTTCCTAGGCAATAAGGACGACGTGCTCGAACAGCAGCTGTATTCGGTCGATGTCGCCAAGCCCAATGCGATCACCCGGCTGACCGAAGCGGGCTGGTGGAACAGCGCGACGATGGACGCGGCCGCCAGCCGCCTGATCATCTCGCGCTCGAACCCGAAACAACCGACGCAGGTGTATTTGGCCGATGCGACCGGCAAGCGGATCTCGTGGATCAACGAGAATGCGGTGGTCGAGGGGCACCCTTACTATCCGTATCTGGCGAGCCATCAGGAGACCAAGTTCGGGACGCTGAAGGCCAAGAACGGCATGACGCTCTACTGGGAGATGATCACGCCGCCGCTCGAGCCCGGCAAGAAATACCCGGTGTTCTTCGAACATTACGGTGGGCCCGGGACCGGCCAGGTCGTCACGCGCGGCTGGCAGGGCGCGTTGCCGCAATATCTGGTCGATCGCGGCTACATCTATTTCAAGATCGACAACCGCGGCTCGTACAATCGCGGCCGCGCGTTCGAGAACCAGATCTATCACGCGATGGGAACGGTCGAGGTCGAGGATCAGCTGACCGGCGCGAATTACCTGAAGTCGCTGCCGTTCGTCGAGCCGAGCAAGATCGCGACCTATGGCTGGTCGTATGGCGGCTACATGTCGCTGAAGATGCTGGAGAAGACGCCAGGCGTGTATGCCGCCGCGGTGTCGGGCGCGCCGGTGACCGACTGGCAGCTGTACGACACGCATTATACCGAGCGGTATCTCGGCGATCCGGCGACCGACCCGGCGAGCTATGCGACCTCGGCGGCGGTCGAGGAGGCCAACAAGATCGTCGATCCGTTGCTGCTGATCCACGGCATGGCGGACGACAATGTGTTCCTCGACAATTCGACCAAGGTCGCGGCGAGGATGCAGGCGACCGATACGCCGTTCGAGATGATGTTCTACCCGGGCTATACGCACCGCGTGGCGGGGCCGGGGATCAGCGAGCATGTCTGGGGGACGATCCTCAACTTCCTCGACCGGACGGTGAAGGACAAGCCGGTGCCCGAGGCCACGCCGGCGTCGGCACCGGTGAAGTAACTTATCGTGCGGTTCGTCGAGACGTTTCACCTGTGGCCGTTTCTCGACACGCTGGTGAGCTATATCGCCGCGTTCGTGTTCGGGACGCTGATCGGGGCGGAGCGGCAATATCGCCAGCGCACCGCGGGGCTCAGGACCAACACGCTGGTCGCGCTGGGGTCGGCGGCGTTCGTCGATCTCGGCCAGCGGCTGGGCGGCGACGTCGAGTCGATCCGGATCATCGCCTATGTCGTGTCGGGGATCGGCTTCCTCGGCGCGGGCGTGATCATGAAGGAGGGGATGAACGTCCGCGGGCTGAACACCGCGGCGACCCTGTGGTGCTCGGCGGCGGTGGGGTCGTGCGCGGGGAGCGACATGATCGCGGAGGCGGGGTTGCTCACCTTCGTGGTGCTGCTGGCGAACACCGCGCTGCGGCCGCTGGTCGACGGGATCAACCGGATCCCGACCGAGGGGCGGACGATCGAGGCCACGTACAGCGTGATGGTGACGGTTGCGGCCGGGGATGCGGGACCGATCGGCGATCTGGTGGTCGAGCATCTGGAGGCGGCGCAACTGCAGGTGGCGGAGCTGGCCGTGACCGAGCGCGGCGAAGACCGGGTCGAGATCGCCGCGACGCTGGTGGCGACGAACGTGCCGTCGGAGGAACTGGATGCGATCACGGATCACCTGGCGAAGGTGCACGGCATCGAGCATGCGACGTGGCAGGCCAGGACGCACGATTGACGGGTGCAGGACGCTAGACGATACCTGAGTTGACGTTGCCAACGTCTGAAATTCGGTCTTTTAAAGCCAGTCCCCGGCTTCCAGATTGCAGACGGTCGTTCAGGGATGCACTGTGCCTACATGGAGCACGCAACCCTCGTAGGATTTTATCCGGAACCCTGTCGGCAGAGGTGCTTGCAGGTGAAATCGCTACCGAGGTAGGGGCCTACAATGCCGCCTGCCAAGTAGGTGGAACTGGCTACATCATCATTACGGATGGGCCGTCTTTTGAGGTGACGAGAGAGGGAGCGGGACGCCTGCTGGATGCTATCGCTGAGGAACGACTGTCCTTTGAACTCGCGAACTATGTCGCAGATTGCCTTATCATGAGCGGCGACTTCGTTTTCTCCGACGATGCCGTGCGAGACGCGGTTCATTTTGTTGGGGACGACAGCAGGCGGCCGACGCGCGACGAGACGATCAAGGCACTTGCGGTGCTGGCAGCGTGAACGACGATAATCTCCTCTGGCTGGCCCGGTGGTATCTTTCCCAATGCGATAACGACTGGGAGCATTCCTACGGCGTGAAGATCGACAYGATCGACAATCCCGGGTGGTCGCTCAAGATCGATTTGACTGACACGCAGATGGAAGGGCGTGCCTTTGAACGTGCGGCGCTTGGTAAGCCTAGCGGAGACTTGGGAGAGTGGCAGCGGACTGGAAGCTGGTGGGTAGCGCGTGTGGAGGGTGACTCCTTTGACGTTTCTTGCGGACCGCTGGACTTGTCCGCCGCCGTCGGGGTGTTCAGGCGCTGGGTAGAGGCAGCAGCATAGCGCAATGGCAGCTTACGCTCGCCCCCGCCCCTAAAGCAGCCAGTGTTTCAGTATGTAAAGCCGGGCGGCTGGTACGTCATCGAGTACACCACCCGCACCCTCTGCCAGGCCACCGCTGCCGCCGCCTCCGACCGCACCGTCACCATCGGCGAGATGCCGGTCTTGACGTTTCTTGCGGACCGCTGGACTTGTCCGCCGCCGTCGGGGTGTTCAGGCGCTGGGTAGAGGCAGCAGCATAGCGCAATGGCAGCTTACGCTCGCCCTCGACCCGAAAGCCGCCAGTCCGCTTTCCTTTTTAACCCGGTCGTTCCCGCTACGCCGTCGCTGGCGGGGAGGCGCATTTGGCGACCACATTAGTTGGGCGATCAACAGCCTATGCCTTCGCAACGATTAATGTATGATGTTGGCCAGATCCTGTCCCCGCAACCAACTTAATTTGCAACGCCTCCTCGGTCACCCCCGCGGGGGCTTTTGTGGGCTCTCGCGACGCGCATAGCGTTAACGTCGACACCAGTTCTCCGAGCTGCCAGATGGTGAGATCAGCATTCCCAAGCGGTAGCACCACCGCCTCAATGAGCGCGCGTAGCCGCTCGAACGCTTGCACCTTGAGAGCGTCGTAATTGAACGCCACGGTGAACTGTCCGACGTTCGCGCGATCAACGTAACGCGGCTCATGGCTCGTCTCCAAGCACGATTACCGCGTTAGACGACGTGGCAACCTGTGTTGTCCTTGCGTTTTTTATTTTTGCGGGCTCGGTGAAGATCAGGCGCCGGATTATCTCGTTTGGTGAGGAAGTAAAGCCGCCAAGCAAGGCAGGGGTTCGACATTGGTGCAGCCAGCGAGCGAACGGCATATCGGCACCGTTGCTGTCCCGCCTCAAGCGCGGACAGGGTGCGAAATCGCGAGTCCTCTGGCTTGATGAACTGGTCGACGGATCTCACTGGCCAGTTTTGGTCATTTTAAACCCTTGGCTTGACCGCTTTTGCGAAGGAGCTTGATACGCACGCCTCGCATCGCAACGGCGCTATCCCGAGATGCTTCTCAGCGGCATTGCGGGCCATTCACGGTCCCCCTACCGCTGTGACGACGAGAGGCAGGTATCGCTGCGGGGCGGCGATCCGTAACATTTGCAGTACTCGAGCGGATCTCGAATGCGCTGCAGGTAGTTTTCGAGATCGACGATAACGATACTGCCGTGCGTTGCGCGAACGCCGCGCGCTATTTTGCGGAGTGTTTCGTCCGATGTCGCGCGCGTGATAGACGCGATGTCGCCAAGCGCAAACCGAACGCCAGTCTACGTCCCTGTTTCTTCGCCCTCGGCATCGAACCAGTGCTCGTCGAACTCGAGCATTTCAACGGCCGTCGCGAACCTTATGGCCGAACGGAGCCCCCGAGACGCGGTGGCAAGCGCATCCTGGCTATCGCTGAGCCTGCGCGATCTCCGCTCAAGAGAGGGCGCAGATCGCGCACCAGTGCTTAGGCCTTGTCACGGTTCGATACCTGCGGAATGGCCATCACGCCCATGCACCTTCAACGATACCCATCGGCATTGTGGAAGCAGCCCGGCCGCTATCGCGCAGCGATCGTCGTAAACAGCCGTTCGTTCGGGGGGGCAGGGCAGGGGTCCGAAGGTGCGCAATCCGCGTGCTTTTGCGAAGCGATCGGAGGCCGTTAAACAATCATCGCATAATTTTTGAGGAGCACCTCAGAGACGAGAATGTGCCAGTTACGGGAAGAACCCTTCGCTTAAGTCAAGTTCAGCGCCCGCGTCCGGGCCGGTATCGGACGCGAGCGTCCATCGGTCTCCTACCCGCGTTGCCGCCTGCTCGGCGGTACGGGTGCGATTCAGTTCCTTCACCAAGAAAGGGAACGCTGCCCGGATGTCTGCACGACTCGTCCAAGACGGTGTCTGTACAATCCGGTAGTCGTATCGGCGAACCTCTGCCGGCTTGGAGGGGCCGGTTTCCGAGCCACCGTCGTGCCCACCAGTACGCACAGCCACCACATGTTTGCGACCGTAGCACAGCATAGGTTCAGGTCTGCTGGCCGGATCGAGCCGACGGAACCATATATCGTGCATGCCTGCTGACGTCGGTTCAATGCGCACTCGGGGGCGATCGCCTTCCGCGTCGGCGCGGTCGAGAAGCACTCGCCGTACAACGCCAGCGGCCACCAAAGCGTCTACGTGTGGCCCGGCGAGAACTTCGAGGCTAAACTCGATGGGGGATGTGCCAGACAATAGCGGTGCGCATTGACGTTGCCCTTCCACCTGCTCGCGTATCTGCTGTATCGCATCGTCGGGTTTCGACTGCGGCTTCGCAGCGTTTAGATGACAACCGGCCAGCAACGCGAGCGAGCAGGCAGCGACGATGCACGAAACGCGCATGGTCACGCCGTCGGGCCTAGCGGTGCCAAGGGCTGCGTCACGTTCGACAGCCACGAAAGTGCTTGCTCCGCAGCAGCGACCTCCTTCACCCGTGCCTGCTTGGCGTCGCTCTTCCCGAATAGTCCCCCGCTTCATAAAACGCTTTGTCCCGTAACTGCTTGCCTGCGGGTTTTAGATTATAAAAATTCCTATGTAGCGTTCACGCGACTCTGGATGGCTGTCCATAATGTTTGACGTATCTTGCGGGATCATAGCGGCGGCCGTTTCGCCTGCGCGTTGTACGCCTCCCGGAATTCCTTGGCGAACACGTCCATGAACGCTTCGTCTGAACCGTGCGCAACGCCGCCGAACTCTCGTTCGTACGCTTGCCATAGCGCGGCGTCGCGGGCTGCGGGTAGGATCCGCTCGAGCAGTCCTTTCGATTCGGCTCGCGTGCGGATCGCGGTCGGGGAGAAGCGGTCGAGCGTCGCCCGCAAAGCGCCCTGCATGGCGCGGATCGTCGCCATCTGGTGCGATTGCAGGTCGACGTACGCGTCTTCGATGGCGTTTTCAGCGTCCATGAAGCCGCGTTGGGGCGGATTGAGCAGCATCGTCATCGCTTCTTCGGGCGTGCGGGCGAACTTGATCGGATTGTTGCCCTCGGGCGTGAAAGCGGTCATCTCCGCGCCTAACTGCGCCTTCGCACGGGCGCGGGCCTCGACCATGACGACCAGCCCGGCGACGAGCCGACGCAGCAGGCGGCCGCTTCGTGCCAGTACAACGCCGGGCTCGTCCGTCACCTGCTCCTTACGCAATCCCATTTGGGTCAGGAAAGCGTCGATGTCTCCTCGCGGCTGCGATGCAGGCGATGCAGGCGGCGCAGGAGGTGCGGAAGGGGCAGGGGCGGGGCTCGATGGCGGTGCGTCCCAGCCCGACGGGGTCATTTGCGGCGCTGCCGCAGGGAGCGCGTCACGCGCCGCGGGCCGCGACAGGCCGAGCGGGTCGGACGGTGCCTCCACGGGCTGGCCAAAGCCGCCTCTTGCCCAATCGACCACATTGCCTTCCGCAATGCGACCCCAGACATCGTCTGGCGACGGCGTCGCAGGGCGGTCGGGCGCTGCGCTCGACCAGCCCGATGCAGGGTCCGGTGCGGGAACGTGCGCGGTCCAAGCCGAAGCGACCGGTACGTCGGGTGCGGCCTGGGTTGCATGCCAGCCACCGCCCGTGGCGGTTGGCGGCGCAAGGGGTGTCGGCGACCGGTGCGGTTCCTGCCGTGCGAGGCCAGGGCCGATCTGCGGCTGCCACCGCCCGCTCGACCCTGCCGCCGCCGGTATCGGCGTGCTGTCCCAATGTTGCGCGGCACCGTAGCCCGATGCGCCATAGGGATCGGGCGTCGATGGAGCTTCAGGTGCCGCGGCGAGACCATCGTCCCAGCCACGCCATTCAGCCGACTTGGGCAGTTCGGCGGTCTCCGCCGCGATCGACGCGCTGTCGCCGGTGAGCCGCGCGGCAATCTCGTAATGGCCGATCTGCACCACGTCGCCGTGCATGATCCGATGTGGCGCCGGCAGCCGCGTCGATGCGCCGTTCAGATATGTGCCATTGGTGCTGACATCGGTCAGGATATAGCCGCTGCCGTCGAACATGATCTCGAAATGGCGCGACGAGATGTGGTTGCGCGGATCGGGCAGGCTCCAGTCGCACGAGGCCGCGCGCCCGACGACGGCACCGCGGCGGCTGAGCACGAACTCGGTCGGCATGCCATTGTCGAGTCGTGCGACATTTCCGATCGTCAACGTGAGCGTCATGGTTTCGCCAGCGCCTGAACCCCGCGTTCCGCAACCTGTTCGGCGAGCGTGAGCGCCTCGGTCAGCGTGGTACCGGGGGTGCCGCTACGATAGGCCGATGCCTTCACCGCGCCGGCGGCATAGCGCAGGCACGCTTCAGGCGGCGCCAAGACGGGTGAGGCATTCACCGGGGCGATCGATCCGCCCGAATAGAACACGGCCATCCCCAACAGGCGTTCTGGGCTGCGTTGTCCGGCGGCCTCTGCGGCGGCGTGGGTCGCCCGACGATTGGTATCGCTCGGCTCGTCGATCCAGCGCATCGCATGATCCAGCGCGAGTTGATCGCGGATCGGCAGGCTGCGATCGCGAGCATGATTGTGCAGGCAGCGTGCGGCCCAGGCGACCGCCTCCTGACGCGGCAGCGCGTGCGCGATGTAGTCGAGCGCATCGGCTGGGGCTTCGCCGCGGCGAAGCGAGACATAGCGCGCATGGAGATCGTCCGCCGCGGGCGGAAGATCGTCCTCGTCGACGTCCATGAGCGCGAACACCTGGCGCGCCTGGGTCAGTTTCACGATGGGCCAGTGGGTCATGGATTGATGAACGTCTGTGCGCCCTTAAGGATCAGATTGGCCCCGGCCTTCACCAGCGTATCCATGCCGCGGAAGATCGCGTTTACCTTGCCGTGGATCGATACGGTGTCCGCGGTCATGCTGATGCCCGTCGGCGTGATGAAAACGTACGACTGGCCGACCTTCAGCAGGATGCTGTCGGTCGCGCTGATTTCGAGTGTCTTGCCGACGATCAGCTTGTCGTGATCGCCGATCGTGGTCTTGCGGTTGTGGACGACCCTGACCGTCTCGTTGTTGCCGACCTCGGCAGTGCGGTCGTACCCGACGACTTCGCCTTGGTTGTGGCCGACGTGATGCGTTTCGTCGAAGCGTACGCGCGTGTTCATGTCGCGCTCGGCGTGGACGAAGATTTCCTCCTGGCCGCCCTTGTCCTCGAATCGCATCTCGTTGGCACCCGGCGCGCCCGTGTCGAGCGGCCGAGCATTGGGATACGCCCCCGCCTGGCCATAGCGGAGCGTCCGCCACAGCACGCGCGTCTTGTTCGCGGGCAGCGGATAGACTGGCATGTTCGATTTGTTGAACACGCGCCCGACCACGAGCGGGCGGTCGGGGTCGCCGTTGAGAAAATCGACGAGAACCTCGTGGCCGACGCGCGGCAGGATCAGATTGCCGAGCCCGCCGGTCTGCGAGACGCGGATCCAGCAGGTCGATTTTTCGCCCGGCGTATCCTTGCGATCCCAGTGGAAGCGTACCTTCACCCGGCCGTATTCGTCGGTGTAGATCGTCTCGCCCGAAGGCCCCGTGACCACCGCGGACTCGAGCCCCTGGACCACCGGGCGCGGTGTCGATTGGATCGCCTGATAGGTCGTGTCCGCTGGGATCGCGTCGAAGCGGACGTTGAACGACAGCTCGTCGCCCTGCTTGCCCGATCGATAGGTCTCGGCGGCGATGCTGTGATAGGTTGAGGTGACCATGTACGCGGCATTCATCCGCGCCGCCGGATGCTTGGTGACGTTGACCAGCGTACCGCAGGCAAGCCCGGCCGCCTGCGACGTGCCGGTGAACACGCGCCGCCCGGCGCGCAACCCGTCCAGCACGGTCTGGCTGCGCTCCTGCCCGGTCTTCTGCTGATCCTCGCGGCCCGTCTTCTCGCGCGTGTAGCGGCCGGGATAGTGGAACACCTCGCGGTCGTCGCGCGGGTGCGCGCCTTCCGAATCATGCACCGCGACCAAGGGCTGATCGGGCGATTCGAAATCGAAGTCGCGGTAGGTGACGCGCGATTCCGCACCGGTCGAGACGCGCTCGGTCCAGGCCTGGAGATGCGACGCGGGTTTCGCGAACCGCTCCTTCGATTCGGAGGCGAACACCGACACCGCGTTCTGGTTGAATTCGAGCGTCGCGGGATCACCGGCCAAGTGGCATTTCGGCCCCTCGCACAAGATCATCACATGACGCTCGGCATCGTGACGGAAGAAGTAGTAGATCCCTTCCTCTTCCATCAGTCGTGAAATGAATGCGAAGTCGCTTTCCTTGTACTGCACGCAATAGGCGCGCGGGATGCGCGTGCGTGACAGCCGCGAATACTCGATGTCGGAAATGCCTGCGGCTTCGGTAACCTGCTTGATGATCTGGATCACCGTCAGATCCTGGAAGATCGCCATGTCGCGGTTCTGCGCGAGGAAATACGTCCAGGGCTGCAACGTCAGCCGGTAATGATGCCCGCTCGTGCTCTCGCGATCGTACGCCGCCGACGTGATCAGGCCGTGGAAACGACGCACGACCTGACTGTCTTCCAGCACGGCCAGCGCGGTCGGCTTGCCGAGGTGGGGCTGCAGATCGATTTCGAGCGGCGATATAATATCCGCCGTGATCGAAAAGGGTCGACTGAGCGTCTCGACGCTGTCGATGCGTTCGAGCACGACCTGTTCGTCGCCGACATCGATCGACATCTGAGTTAAACGGGATGGAGCGCCCGACGCCATCGGTCTTCCTCGCCTTTTGAACGGCCCGTAGCAGGCGGCAGGCCGATAAATAGCCGGATCGTCGGACGGATCAATCCCAAGAAATCCTTCCGGGTCTGCAATTCAGCAACTTGGATGTTACATCGAAAATGGACGTAGATATGCGACAGCAGTGTTAACCATCGCGCCTTGCGATACTGGATCTTTGTACGTAAACCGCGACTAGAAATTCAGTAGACGCACGTCCGGACGCGACTTCTCGGGAGAGTTTAGCAATGCGGTTTCATCGAGTTGGCGTAACGGCTGTCCTGATCGGGATGGTGGCCACGCCATTGGTTGCGCAGGACACGGCCAAGCGCGCGCCGAGCGTCGAAGGCTATCTTTGCACGTTCGCGGGCAAATGCGGCGGGGCGCAGACGGACGCAGGGCAGGCGACGCGCGACGCGCCGGCGACCAAGGGTTTCCGTCTGGCACGTCCGGCGGGCGAGGTCGGTTCGGCTCAGAAGGCATCGCCGGTTTCCGCCTCATCCAATGGGTATGTCCGTCCTTCCACCGCGAAGCAGCCCCGCCCCGGACGTCGTCAGGCATGGCGCGGTGCGCAAAGCCCGGCGGCTGCGGGTTCGCGCGCTGACGGCGTCACGGCTACTGCTGCGGCGAACGTCGAATCGTTGGGACAGCGTCGCGCCGATCTCATGATCGGGTTCGATCTCAACTCGGCGCGGATCAGTCGCCAGGGGCTCGCCTCCGCGAGGGTTTTCGCACAGTCGCTGGTTCGTCCCGAACTTTCCGGAACGCGCTTCCGAATCGAAGGTCATACCGACTCGCGCGGCAGTCAGGCATTGAATACGTCGTTGTCGGCGCGGCGTGCGCAGGCCGTCGCGGACTTCCTGGCGTCGCAGGGGGTCGATCGATCGCGCCTCGTTACGCGCGGGTTTGGCGCGAGCGTGCCGTTGCCGGGTCATAAGCCGGGGGATCCGGCAAACCGCCGTGTCGAAGCCGAGTTGGTGCCGTAAGGCGCTGATCATGGTGCGTTTCGTCGAAACTCATACTGGCACCCATGCCGGTAATCGCATCGGCGCGGAGGCGTAGGTGACGGTCGAGGATCTTCTCGAACCCGTTTCCGCGGACGCGCCGGCGGGCGAGGACCTGTCCTATGACGCCGAGCGTCAACGGATCGAGGAGGCATTCGAGGTCGCCTCGCTTGCGGCCGACGTCTCGGAGGCGGTCGACTGGCGTGAGACGATCGCGCTGATCGAGGCGCAGAGTCGGCGTACCAAGGACGTGTGGCTGGCGGTCTATCTGGCGCGTGCAGGAACGCGGACGGGGTCGCTAGAGATCGTCGAGACGGGCTGCGCGATGCTGGCCGGTCTGTTCGACCGATACTGGGACAGCGTCCATCCGACGCTGGACGAATATGGTATCCAAGGGCGCAAGGGGCCGTGTGAATCGCTGACGCGGATCGCCGAATTCCTTGGGCCGTTGCAGCGAACCGTGCTGCTCACGCATCCGCGACTGGGCAGCTATTCGGGCGACGATTTTGCGCGGTTCGCGCGTGATGGCGATGCCGCGGAGGGTTATGGCCTGTTTCGGGCCGCGCTGAACGACACGCCGCTCGACGTACTGGAGACGGTACTCGGCAGGATCGACCAGATCGAGTCGTCGTTGCGCCAGGCCGATGCGATCCTGACCCGCGAGGCAGCGGCGGTCGATGAAACGGGCACCAATTTCGCGCCGACATTCGAGGTGCTCTCGGCAATCCGTCGGGCGGTCGCGCCGCACGCCGGTGTCGAGGTGGAGGCGGTTGCGGATCGTATGGAAGAGCCCTCCAGCGATATCGAGGCACCGTCTTCGAAGGGCGCAGCCGTCGGTCGGGTCGACAGCCGCGAAGACGTGATGCGCGCGCTCGATGCGATCAGCGACTATTATCAGCGTCGCGAGCCTTCGAGCCCGATTCCGGTGGCGTTGCGGCGCGTCCGCGGCTGGATCGGGCTGGATTTCATGGCAATTATTAAGGATATTGCGCCCAACAGCGTCGCCGATGCCGGAACGGTATTGTTGGCAAGAGTTGAGGAAGACGGCGCAACGAATTGGTAACGCTGTATAATCGAATTTACTTCATGCCTTTTTCGTTTCGGTTGGAGCGAAACAGGGGTTCAAAGCTTTCTAAGCTGCTAGTCTGAGTTGAAAAGGACGGGGAATGGCGATCAAGAGCGGACAGCGGTTCATTCGCGAAAACAGGGCGCCGCGCGTCCATATCGAATATGAAGTCGAGACCTATGGCGCGCGCCAGAAGGTGGAGTTGCCGTTCGTCATGGGGGTGATGTCCGATCTGTCGGGCAAGAGCCATGTCGAACGCAAGGCGACCGACCAGCGCGACTTCGTCGATTTCGACATGGATAATTTCGACCAGCGGATGGAGGCGATCGCGCCGCGGGCTGCGTTCGCAGTCGACAATTCGCTCAGCGGCGACGGCAAGCTCGCGGTCGACCTGACGTTCCGCAGCATGGAGGATTTCTCGCCGGGCCAGGTGGCGCGCAACGTCGAGCCGCTCGCCAAGCTGCTCGAAGCGCGGACCCAGCTCGAGGATCTGCTGTCGTACATGGACGGCAAGAACGGCGCGCAGGAATTGCTCGACAAGGTGCTGAAGGATCCCGACCTTCTCGCCGCGCTGTCCGCAGCGAAGCAGGCTAAGGCAGCCGAGGCTGACGCCGCGCCGGACGCGCCGACCAACGGCGCTGCATAAGCACAAACCCAGAGCGGATTGGAACGAGGATATGGCGCAAGACGCGCTTCAGCAGACCCCATCTCAGCCGCATGGCGAAGAGGTCGCGCTAGACGAATTTTCGGCGCTTCTACAAAAGGAGTTCAAGCCGACCGATGCCGCGCGGCAGACGCGGATCGAGCAGGCGGTGCAGACGCTGGCACAGCAGGCGCTGTCGAATGCGGCGATCATCGGCGGCGACGTGTTCGCCACGGTTGACGCGATGCGCGCGGCGATCGACGCCAAGCTCAGCGAACAGATCAACGCGATCATCCACAACCCGGAATTCCAGAAGCTGGAATCGGCGTGGCGCGGTCTTCACTATCTCGTCATGAACACGTCGACGGGCAAGGACATGAAGATCCGTGTGATGAACATGTCGAAGGAGGAATGTCGCAAGATGTTCCGCCAGTTCCGCGATGCGGCGTGGGACCAGAGCCCGCTGTTCAAGAAGATCTACGAGTCCGAATTCGGCCAGCTCGGCGGCCAGCCCTACGGTGCGTTCGTGTGCGATTACACGTTCGACCATAGCGCGCCCGATCTCGAGGTGATGAAGGGGCTGGCACGCATCGGCTCGGCGGCCCACTCGCCGTTCATCGCCGCGGCGGCGCCGTCGCTGCTCGGGATGGAGAGCTGGACCGAACTGTCCAATCCGCGCGATCTCGGCAAGCTGTTCGACGCGACCGACTATGCCGCATGGCGGACGTTCCGCGCGTCGGAGGACAGCCGCTACATGGCGCTGGCGATGCCACGCTTCCTCGGTCGGCCGTTATACGGCGCGAAGACCGAGCCGGTCGACGAGTTCGATTTCGAGGAAAGCTCGACCGGGTCGCACGACAAGCATCTGTGGCTTAATGCGGCCTATGCGATGGGCACGCGGATTACCGAGGCATTCAGCACCTATGGCTGGTGCACGCGGATCCGCGGCGTCGAATCGGGTGGTACGGTGCAGGATCTGCCGACCGCGACTTTCCCGACCGACGATGGCGGCATCGACCTGAAGTGCCCGACCGAGATCGCGATTTCGGACCGGCGCGAGGCCGAGCTGTCGAGCGCGGGCTTGATGGCGCTGATCCACCGCAAGAACACCGACCAGGCGACGTTCATCGGCGCGCAGACGCTGCATCGGCCGAAGAACTACGAACTGGCCGATGCGACCGCGAATGCCAATCTGTCGGCGCGACTGCCGTACATCTTCGCGAGCTGCCGCTTTGCCCATTATCTGAAGTGCATGGTGCGCGACTGGGTCGGCGGGACGCGTGAGGCTGATCAGCTCAAGCGCGACCTGAACAACTGGGTCCTGCAATATGTCGACGGCTCGCCGTCGACGTCGAGCGAAGAGACGAAGGCGCGGCTGCCACTCAAGAATGCCGCGATCGACGTGATCCCGGACGAAAGCAATCCGGGCTATTATCTTGGGAAGTTCATGTTCGTGCCGCATTATCAGCTGGAAGGCATGGACATCGCACTCAGCATGGTTTCCAGGCTTCCCAAGACTTCCGGCTGAGCCAAATCTGGCCATCGTCGCGGGGTGTGGCGATGGCGGTTTTCATGATGTGGGAGAAGTATCATGGCAGTAGATCTGTTCTTGAAGATTGACGGCGTAAACGGCGAATCGCGCAAGAAGAACCACCAGGACGAGATCGATATCATCTCGTTCGACTTCGGTGCGGTCCAGCAGGGCTCGTTCCACACCGGCGGCGCCGGCGGTGGCTCGGGCAAGGCTGAGATCTCCGACATCCGCATCCAGAAGCAGGTCGACAAGTCGTCGCCGATGCTCTTCAAGGCGTGCGCATCGGGCAAGCACATCAAGGAAGCCGTCATCTATTCGCAGAAGGCGGGCGATGGCTCCAATCCGCTGACCTATTACAAGATCAAGCTCGAAGACATCATCGTCTCCGACATCCACAATTCGGGTTCGTCGGGTGGCGATTCGATCATGGAATCGGTGACGTTTAACTGTGCCAAGGTCACGTTCGACTACCAGGCGCAGAACGCGCAGGGCGGCAAGGACGGCGGCGTCGTCACGGCGTATTACGACATCCGGCAGAACGAAGCCGGTTGATCTTGAAGACCGAGGGGAAGTCCGTGGAGCGGATGATGCGCGATGCGGACCAACTCCTGAAATCGGGCGATCTCGACGGTGCGCGACGCGCACTCGTCGAGGCCGTTCGGTCGTCCCCCGGCGATGCGTCGGCGCGGATGTTCCTGTTCCAGGTGCTGGCGCTGGCCGGCGAATGGGACAAGGCAAGAATTCAACTCGATGCGCTGGCGAAGATCTCGCCCGAGGCGCAAATGCTGTCCGTCGTGTACGGGCAGGCGATCGCCGCCGAGCGCGAGCGCGCCGACGTGTTCGCAGGGCGAACGCTGGCCGTGCAGCACGTCGCCTCCGACTGGGCGCAGGGCGTCGTCGAGGCACTACAGTATTTTGGCCAGGGTCGCGTCGCCGAGGGCGAAGCGGCGCGTGATGCCGCCTTCGACGCAGCACCGGACACCGCCGGGACGCTCGACGGGGCGACGTTCGACTGGATTGCGGATGCCGATGGTCGGTTCGGGCCGTGCTTCGAGGCCATCATCGGCGGGCGATACGGATTGCAGGCGTTCGACCAGATCGAACGGATCGTGAGCGAGGGACCACTCGATCTTCGCGACGTCATCTGGTATCCGGTACAAATTACATTCCGCACCGGCCAATCGGTCGCGGCGCTGTTGCCGGCGCGGTATCCGGGGACCGAGGCCGAAGGCGATTCCGCCGAGCGGCTTGGGCGGTCGACCAGTTGGCGGGACGGCGCGGCGGGATCGGTCGGATCGGGGCAGCATCTCTGGTCGCTGTCGAACGGCGACGAGCACGGCCTGTTGTCGCTGCGCGCGCTCGTCTTCGCCTGATCCGTCATGGCCGTAACGCAGCGCCTGACGCCGACCCTGTTCGACAAGCTGGTCGCGGACATCGAGATTTCCGGGATGCGCGACATGAGCGACGATGCTCCCGATATCGCGCGCGAGAAATTCCGGCATTATTCGGTGCCCAAGCTCGAACGTTTCAACGAAACGGCGTTGCGTGCCACCATCCGGCGCGATCTCGCCTGGTTGCTGAACACGACGAACCTGGAGTCGCTTGTCGACCTCGAGGCGTATCCGCACGTGCGCGCCTCGGTGTTGAATTACGGGCTGACCGATCTGGCGGGGCGGACGCTGAACCGGCGCGCGGTGCTGGCGCGGGCGCGTGAGACGCGCAAGGCGATCCGCGTGTTCGAGCCGAGGATCCGGCACGACAGCCTGACGGTCGAGCCGGTCGAGGACCCCGATCAGCCGCATTCGCTGACATTCGTGATCCAGGGCGACATCACGTCCGCGGCGCAGCTGATGCCGGTCAAGTTCCGCACCGAGGTCGAGGCGGAGACGACGGCGGTGAACGTCCGTGAATAACGTATCGGTGCCGCGCGGATGAGCGGCGGGATCGATCCGCGGTTGCTGCGATTCTACAACGATGAACTCGCGTATCTGCGCGAGGAGGCGGTCGCGTTCGGGCAGGAGCATGAGGCGGTCGCCGGGCGTCTCGGGCTCAAGACACCGACCGATCCCGATCCCTATGTCGAGCGGTTGCTGGAGGGCGTCGCGTTCCTCGGCGCGCGCGTCCAGCTGAAGCTGGCGGATCAGTACCCCGAATTTACCCAGCATCTGCTCCACGCAATCCAGCCGCATTATCTCGCGCCAATGCCGTCGATCTGCATCGCCGGGTTCGAGCCGCGCGATGGCGATCCGATCCTGCTCGACGGCTACAAGGTGCCGCGCGGGACCGAGATGACCGCGACCGCGGCGGATCATGCGAACGCGCCGGTGCAGTTCCGCACAGGTCACGACGTGACGCTGTGGCCGTTGAAGATCACGCAGGTCGAATATCTGTCGAGTCGCGCCGCGGTGGCGCCGTTCGTGTCGGCGACGGGCGTGCGCGCCGAGGCCGGCTTGCGGTTACGGTTCGAGTCGACCGGCGGCTTCGACCTGCCGACCGTGCTGCCCGCGTCGTTGCCGATCTATCTCGCCGGATCGGAAGCGGTGCCGGCCGAGCTGTACCGCCAGATCATCGGCGAGACCTTGGCGGTGATCGGCCGGTCGGCGGACGCGGCGGCGGGGCCCGAGGGCTGGCTGCGACTGCCGCAACCCGAGCAGGTCGGGTTCGGCGACAGTGAATCCTTGCTGCCATCCGAGCAGCGATCGTTCCGCGGCTACCGGTTGCTCGCCGAGTATTTCGCGTGTCCCGAGCGCTTTCTGTTCATCGACCTGAAGGACCTCGCGCGGGCGTTCAAACAGTCGCCGCGCGCGTGCGACATCGTGATCCTGTTCGGGCGGTCGTCGCCGGTGCTGAACAACGCGCTCGAACCCGCCAACTTCAAGCTGTTTGCGACGCCCGCAATCAACCTGTTCGAGAAGCAGCTTGGCCGCGTCCAGGTGTCGCGGTTCGATCATGAGCATCACGTCATCCCGGACCGGACGCGGCCGCTCGATTTCGAGGTGTTCCGGATCCTCGACGTGAAGGCCTATGCGCGCGACAAGGTGGATTCGCGCACCGTCGCGCCGCTTTATGCGTTCGGCGCGCTGCTTTACGACTGGCAGGAGGCGTTGTTCTACACGACGCAGTTGCGCCCGCGCCGGCTTTCGACGCGTGAGCAGCGGTTGCGGCGACGGCATGAATATACCGGCACCGAAACCTGGGTCAGCCTGACCGCGCCGGGCGATGCGACGCGGCTCGACGAGGTGCATGAGCTGGGAGTTCGCGCACTGGTCACCAACCGCGAATTGCCCGAACTCCTGACGTTCCGCGGGGATTCGAACTTTGTCGTTTCCGGCGTTCCGGCGCGTGCGGTGACGGTGTTGCGAGCACCGACCCGGCCGCGGCCACCGCTCGGGCTGGGCGATGCGGCATGGCGCGTCATCGGGCATCTGACGCCCAATTACATGACGCTCGCGCCCGAGGATGGCGACGATCCGCACGTGTTGCGCGATCATCTCGCGCTGTACGGCTGGCAGGACGATGCGGGTCTGCGGCGGCAGATCGACGGCGTACTTGGGATCCATTCGACCAAGGTGGCGCGGCGCGTGCCCGGGCTAGACCGGATGGCGATCGCGCGTGGCCACCGCATCACGATCAGGCTCGACGATGCGGCGTTCGACAAGGGGCGGATGTTCCTGTTCGGCGCGGTGCTCGAACGCTTCCTGGCCGAATTCGCGAGCATCAATGCGTTTACCGAGACTCATTTTACCAGTGCCACCGAGGGGGAGTTCGCCAAATGGCCGCCGAGGATAGGCCGCCAACACACCATCTGACTTTCCTTCGGGATGCGGCGGTGGATGCGCGACGGTTCGGCTTGTTCCCGATCGCGCGTGGGGCGGAGGCGCGTGCGCCGCATCTGCCGCGGATCGGCCACGCACGCCGTCCGTCGCAGAGCATCGCCGACCTGGCGCAGGTGCCGACGCTGGCGTTTCCTGATGCGACTCTGGATTCGGTCGAGGTCACCGGCGACCGTGCGCGCGTGTCCGGATTCTGGCTCGGGCTGACCGGGCCGATGGGGCCGCTGCCTGCGC
This sequence comes from Sphingomonas sp. Leaf242, assembly GCF_001422045.1. Lineage (GTDB taxonomy): Bacteria > Pseudomonadota > Alphaproteobacteria > Sphingomonadales > Sphingomonadaceae > Sphingomonas. The sequence goes on along the minus strand of NZ_LMLW01000007.1, from coordinate 720,524 downwards.
ATCTGACCGAGTTCGCGGTGTTCGAAAGCCGCTATGCCAAGACGCAGCCGTTCGGGCGCTGGCTCGACCTGCTCGCCAACCGCATGTTGCAGCTTTTCTACCGGGTATGGGCGGATTCGCAGCCGGCGGCGCAGGCGGATCGGCCGCTCGACGATCGGTTCGCGCGCTATCTCGCGCAGTTGACCGGTGCGGGCGAAGGCGTGGCGGAGGATGCCGCGTTCCCGGCGCGGGCGCGGCTGCATTATGCCGGGCTGTTCGCCTCGCGGCGCAGTGCGGTCGGGATCGAGGATGCGCTCGGCCATCTGCTCCGCCAGCGCGTCAAATTGCTCGAATACCAGCCGCGTTGGCGCGACGTCGAGCGCGACGACCAGAGCCGGCTCGGGCGCGGCTTCAGCGGGCTCGGCACCGACATGATGATCGGTCAGCGGGTGCGAGTGGCGTCGGATGCGTTCCGCGTCGTGGTGCGCGCCAATTCGCTGCACGAATTCGAGGCGTTGCTGCCCGGCGGCGACCGGTTCCGGATCGCGTCGGAGGCGCTCGATGCGTTCGCGCCGAGCCATCTCGAATGGGATATCATGATCGAGATGGAGGAGCGCCACGCGCGGCCCGCCCGTCTCGACGGACGTGCGCGGCTAGGCTGGACCGGCTGGCTTGCACCAGGGCAGGGCGACCGGGTTCGCGCCGACGCCCGGCTTACGCGCCGCGCCGCATCACGCAGACAGACTGCACACTCGACTACGGGGGATATGTAATGACCGAGATCAGCCGCACCGCGTTGTTCGGCCGCCTCGATACCGCCACGCGGAAGGCGATCGAAACCGCCACCAGTTTCTGCAAGATGCGCGGCAATCCGTATGTCGAGCTGGTTCACTGGGTGCACGTCCTGCTCCAGGATCCGCGCAACGACGTGGCCGCGATCCGCGCCGCGTTCGCGATCGACGATGCGCGGCTGGCCGCCGACGTGACCGCCGCGCTGGATTCGTTGCCACGCGGGGCGAGCGCGATCTCCGACTTCGCGCCGCAGATCGAGGAGGCGATCGAGCGTGGCTGGGTCTATGCCTCGTTGCAGTTCGGCGCCGGGCGCGTGCGGAGCGGGCATCTGTTGTACGCGATGGTCCGCACACCGACGCTGCGCAACGCGCTGTTCGCGATCAGCGGCGAGTGGCGCAAGGTGCAGGCCGACCGGCTGGGCGAAGACTTCGCGACGATCGTCGGCGCGTCGGCTGAGACCAACGAAGCGCCGGTGGCTGCGGAGGCTGGCGACGGTTCTCCTCACGCGGGCGGCAAGGTCGGCGAAGCGCTGGCGGCGTATTCGATCGACCTGACCGCGCGCGCGCGCGCCGGCGAGATCGATGCGATCGTCGGGCGTGACGCCGAAATCCGCCAGGTGGTCGATGTGCTGCTGCGGCGGCGGCAGAACAACCCGATCCTGGTCGGCGAGGCCGGAGTCGGCAAGACCGCGGTGGTCGAGGGCTTTGCGCGGCGGATCGTCGATGGCGACGTGCCCCCGGCGTTGCAGGGCGTGACGCTGCGCTCGCTCGACATCGCATTGATGCAGGCGGGTGCTGGCGTGAAGGGCGAGTTCGAGAAGCGCCTGCGCGCGGTGATCGACGAGGTCGAGACGTCCGAGACGCCGGTGATCCTGTTCATCGACGAGGCGCACAGCCTGATCGGGGCGGGCGGGCAGGCCGGCACCGGCGACGCCGCGAACCTGCTCAAGCCGGCACTGGCACGCGGGCGGCTGCGGACGATCGCGGCAACGACCTATGCCGAATATCGCCAGTATTTCGAGAAGGACCCCGCGCTGACCCGGCGATTCCAGACGGTCGACGTCGGCGAGCCCGAGATCGATACCGCGATCGCGATGCTGCGCTCGGTCGCGCCGATGATGGAGGCGCATCACGAGGTCGTGGTGCTCGACGAGGCGGTCGCGGCGGCGGTGACGCTGTCGCAGCGCTACGTTCCCGCGCGGCAACTGCCCGACAAGGCGGTGAGCCTGCTCGACACCGCCTGCGCGCGCGTGGCGGTATCGCAGCACGCGACGCCAGCGCCGGTCGAGGATCGCAGGCGGCGGCTCGAACTGCTCGAGGTCGAGCGCGGCGTCGTCGAGCGCGAGGCGACGGGGCGGTACCGCGAGGATGATCGGCTGGGCGAACTCGACGAGGCGATCGTCGCGGCCCGCGCCGACGTCGAGGCGGTCGAGGCGAAATGGGCGGCGGAGAAGGACGCGCTCGACGCCGTGCGCGCGGCCCGCGATGCGCTGACCAAGGAGGCGTCCTCGGATCCGCTCGACGCGGCGCTGGCGGCGATGCGCGCGGTGCAGGGCGATGCGCCGATGGTGTTCGGCGTGGTCGATGGCGACGCGATCGCAGCGGTGGTGGGGGACTGGACCGGCATCCCGATCGGCCGGATGGTCAAGGACGAGATCGCCAGCGTGCTGACGATCGCCGACAAGCTGAAGGCGCGCGTGGTCGGACAGGATCATGCGATGGACGCGATCGCCAAGCGCATCCAGACCAGCCGCGCCAAGCTCGACAATCCGTCGAAGCCGGTCGGCGTCTTCATGCTCTGCGGCCCGTCGGGGGTCGGCAAGACCGAAACCGCGCACGCATTGTCCGAACTGCTGTTCTCCGGTGACGAATCGATGATCGTTATCAACATGAGCGAGTTCCAGGAGGCGCACACCGTCTCGACGCTGAAGGGCGCGCCGGCGGGGTATGTCGGCTATGGCCAGGGTGGCGTGCTGACCGAGGCGGTGCGGCGGCGACCCTATTCGGTGGTGCTGCTCGACGAGGTCGAGAAGGCGCATCCCGATGTCCACGAGATGTTCTTCCAGGTGTTCGACAAGGGGTTCATGAACGACAGCGAGGGGCGGCATATCGATTTCCGCAACACGGTGATCCTGCTGACTTCGAACGTCGGCACCGACCTGATCATGAGCCTGACCGAGGACGAGGAGATGGTGCCCGAGGCCGACGGCCTCGCCACCGCGTTGCGGCCCGAACTGCTGAAGGTGTTTCCGCCTGCGCTGCTCGGGCGGTTGCTGGTGCTGCCCTATTATCCGCTGAGCCCGGCGATGCTGACGGGGATCGTCGGGTTGCAGCTCGACCGGATTGTCCGGCGGGTGCGCGACAATCACGACATCGTGCTCGATTACGATCAGGCGGTGGTCGAGCATATCGTCGCGCGCTGTACCGAAGTGGCGTCAGGCGGGCGGATGATCGATGCGATCCTGACCAACACCATGCTGCCGGCGATGTCGGTGGCGCTGCTCGAGCGGCAGATAAGCGGCGAGCGGGTGGCGGCGATCACGATGCGGGTCGAGGGCGGCGACTTCGTCTACGATTTTCGCGCACGCGAGCCTGTGAAACGCGCGATCGCGGCCGAGCCGACGGTGGAAGCGGTATGATCCGGGCGCCGCTCCTGCCGGGAATCGTCGCTGCGGCGATCTTCGCCACGGGGTGCAGCGCGCAGCCTCGCGCGGTGGCGGCGGGAATGCCCGCCGACGTTCGCGCATTCGTCGCCAAGCGGACGCAGTGCGACCATTTCAGGGGCGAGGAGCCCTATGATGCAGCCCGTGCGGCCGACCTCGATCGGCGGATGCGCGCGACCTGCACGGGCACCGACGCGACGCTCGCGCGGCTGAAGCGCGCTCACCACCGCAACCGCGCGGCGATGCAGGCGCTCTCCGCCTATGACGCGCGAATCGAGTAGGTCATGGCCAGGGAACCCGCCGCCACGCCTGCGCAGACCGCCGAGCTCCAGCGGCTGCTCAACCTGCGCGCGAGCACGCTTGGGATGACGCCGCTCAGGACCGATGGCGTGCTCGACGGTGCGACCAGCCGAGCGATGCGGACCTATGCCTCGCGGGTGATGGGGCGCAGCGCGAGCCGCGGCGACCTGGCGACAGCGCTCGCGCAGCAATCGCCGTCCGACCTGTTGCGCGAACAGGCGCGGGCGCGGGAAGCTGCCGCCAAGCTGAGCGGGGCGGACTGGTTCCGCCGCAACCAGGCGCGGTTTCCCAACAGCGACCGGGTCGCCGACCTCGCCCCGGCCTTCGCCGCGCAGGTGAGCCAGTTCCTGACCGCGCTGGCGAACGCGGGGACGATCGTGCGGATATCCTCGACACGGCGCAACCGCATCCGCGCGTGGCTGATGCATTATGCGTGGCAGGTGTCGCACGGGGCAGTCGCCCCCGCGGATGTTCCAGATGAGCCGACGGCGGGGATCATCTGGGATCACGGCGACGACACCCGCTCGATCGCCGCGGCGGCCGAAATGGTCGCGCTGTTCGCGATCCGCTTCAAGCCGTCGCTGACCTCGAACCATATCGCCGGGCTGGCGATCGACATGACGATCAGCTGGTCGGGCCCGATCGAGGTCGTCGACGCCGCTGGTGCGAAACAGCCGATCGACCAACCCCGCAACGGCAACGACAACGCGGCGTTGCACACTGTAGGCGCAAGCTACGGCGTCAGGAAACTGCTGTCGGATCCGCCGCATTGGTCGGTCGACGGGCGGTGATATGGCGATATGCGCCCGCGACCGGGTGATCGACGGTCTTGCGGCGTCGCTATGCGATGCGAAAACTGCGAAGCATCGCGTGGAAGACGGGTTCGACGGCGCTGAAATCGGCCTTGCCCGCTGTTCCAGTCGCAATCGTGACCGTCCCGTCGTCGGTTTGATTGTAGCCAATCCACTGGGTCAGCGGAATGCGATCCGCGGTCCAGTCGACCCGCAGTTCGGGTAAGCCTGAAGCGTCCGCCGCTTGCCGCCGCGCAATGCTCACCGGGCCGGGCAGCGTTGTCCGCATTTGCTCGATCTGCCGCTCGACGAAGGCATTGAGCGCGTCCTCAGCGGCGAAGCGTAAATCGTCGGGCATCGGTTCGTGCGTCACGACGAAGTTTGGCGAAACGCCACTCGGTCCGGGCTTCGCAGCCGAGAGGACCAGCATCGACTTGTCGAGCCAGCCATCGGGGCAGGTGATCGTCACGCCTTGGACCTGCGTCATCGTGCCACCTCCAACGGTGGCCATTTGCCGTCTTTCTCAAGCGCGAGTATCTCGGCGCGGCCCCGTGGCGAAAAAGGATAGCCGCGCGCCTTGAGCGTCTCGATCACACGCAATCGAGCCTTGTCTTCATCCGAGCCGGGTAAAATACGGCTCGTAATCGCCATTTGTGGCATCGTGGTACCGAACTTGTCATGCGCCCAGATGTTGGCGCCATGGTCGACGAGGATCTCGACCACGGGCCATTGGTCGCTGCCGGAGGCCATGATCATCGGCGTGGTCTGGTTCGCTGGATAGCGTTCGTCCAGACCGGTCCCTTGTTTAGCCAGTCTCAAGACGTCCTTCGTCTCGGAATGCATGACGGCCCCGAGCATCGGCATGATCGCGGCTTTGTTTACGGAGTCGTTCACGGGGTCGTCCTCGTTGGAGCAGGCGGCCAGCAGAGCGAACCCGACCAGCGCGGTAATGGGGAACAGCCGAATCATGAGCACCCATTCGTAGACAACGCACGCTCGGTTTCAACGCGCTTCTGAGCGAGGGCGGCGTCGGCCGCCGTGATCATTTGCAGCGGTCCAGCGAGCACGATATCGCCTGCCGCGACATAGGTGTGGGACTGGTATGTCGCACCGGCGGCGGGGCGTCCTGAATCGGTATCCCGGACGAAACGGATCGGCGGCGGTTCGGATCAGGGCTTACCACTCAGGTGGCTTGGATATGTTGATAAAAGCCCTGGGTTCCTGTCACGGCTTCTTCGCGCACGTCTCCGCAAGAACTATGAAGCCGCCTTCGACGCGGGCGAAGGCGTTGCCGATCGGCTCGGGTTGGGGTTTCGTCGGTACCGATACGACGCTGGTCTCGTGCCCGTCATTCAGTTCGATTATTGTCCGCTCATTCTCATCGCGCGCGGCCCAGTCCTGCACTTCCGACCAGTTCACCGTCTTGGTGCCATCCATGGTCGTGATCTTAGAGATGCATGGCGAAGACAGCGTGAAATCGGTGATCGATTTTCCATCGCGTTGTCCGACTTTCGTGAGAATGGTTTTCAGGATCGGTATGCCCGCCTGGTCGTTGTTGCTCGATCGGACATCGTCCGGCGGGCTATCGTCAGCGGCAGGCGCAGTAGCAGCGGCGTTGCGCACTGCATGCGTGTCAAAGGAAGATGTTTCGCCATTTGATGAATTTGCGGGCGTTGCGGGCGCATTATTGTTGCGGCACCCGCCGAGCAACAGCATTGCGAGGGCTATTGGGATTCGTACCCTGTTCATTTATATTCGCCGGATAGGAAAATTCTGGCCTCAGCGTCTCTTCTGACGGCCAAGCTGAGGACCTTCTCCCCTTTGGAAAATACATGGCGTTTGATTTCAATCATCGCCTCGTGGTGCTTTCCATCGTTGACCCGCTTCGTTGTCTTCGCCCCGCCGCCGCCCGGAGTGTAGGCGTAGGACACCAAGCATCGAATTCCTGTTGATGGAGCGGAACCGTGATCGCTCTCTTCACCTTCGCTTCATAGCTGGGGACGATATGGACCAGCTATGCCTTCTTGCTTGCGGATAAGATCGAACGCGTGCTCGTTTTCCGCGACGAGCACCGTCTCGTATTTGCGCGTGCCACGGGTAACCGATGTCAGGTCGGGCAGGCACGAATATCCGAGGATTTATTTCTCGCTTTCACAGGCATCGGCGAGATGTCCCATCGTACCGTTGACCCGCCGGAAACCATCGCCTTCGGGCAATATGAAATTGTGAACGCCAGCACCGTCATCGATCGGAATTGTCGCTGATCCGTGATCTACGGTTGGGGCAAAATTGTTCACCTTATTCCAGTGCACGGTAACAGTTACGTTGGATTTGGTGGTGAACACCGTCTGGCAACGCGACACTGCCTTGACGTTGGTGATCGGCTGGCCATCCAGCGTTGCGGCCGCCCCGATCAGTTCGCGACGCAGCGATGCCACCCCGATCGCGTTTGTCTGGTCTTCGGTATATTGCGAACCAGCAGTAGCGGTCGGATCACTCACACCTTCTGCATTGATCGATGCCTTGGTTGTCGCTGCGTTAGCGTTGCTCCCGCCAGCGCAAAGTATCAGCGCCGAGGCGGCGAGTGGTAGGCAAGATCCAGTCATGTATAGGTGCCATACAGTTCGTAGTTCAGCTGTCCGCCTTTCGTCAGGATCGATACGCCGTTCTGGTAGGTGCTGTCCGGAACCGACGCAGTCAATTTTCGCGCCCAATGTTTGCCAACGGTCCGCGGCACGTACCCCGTGACTGCACGCGCGATCGCACCGATCCACAGGCGCGTAGCAGGATCACGGCAGTGGTCTCGCCCATAGCCTGCATCGCCTATCGAGGTGTACAGCAGGGGTGGGAACCCTTGCCGTACTGCAGCGCAGCATCAGTTCGGTGCGCAGCCATCGGCGATACCGGACAATCCCATGTTCACCAGCGCCGCCACATCGCCGACGGTGGCGGTCTTCGTATCCTTGGGGAGAGACAAATCGTGCGATCCGTGACCGTCGTCGATCGGCGTCACGACACGGTTACCCTCGTCATGCTCGGCAAAATTACCGACTTTCGTCCAATCGACTACCACGGGTCCCTTGGTCGTGACAAAGGCCGTCTGGCAGCGTGACCGGAGCTGAAAGTCCTTGATTGCCGCGCCGTCGATCGTTCCGAACTGGATGAGCACGGGGCGGATCGTGCCGGCACCCGTTGTATTCGTCCGGTCCAGCGATTGCGCCGCAGGCGCGTCTTCGGACGCATTTTCCGTCGCTGGCAGCGGAGCCGAAGGTTCTCGCGCGGCCATGTTACCGTTGGCGTTCATGTCGGTGTTCGTGTCGGCGGCTGGCTGCGCGACGGACGCGGCGGCGCTGCCGTTCTCTGCGGCCGAACCATTGGCGCTGGCGCCACATCCGGCGAGCCCGACGGCGAGCGCCAGCATTACAGAACGCGAAACCATCACTTATATTCTCCGTATAGAAACAGCTTACTCTCGGCAGCGCGTCGGGTCACCAGGCTGCGAACCATCTGGCCCTTGGAATAGACGTGGCGCTTGATCTCGACCATCGCGTCGTGAAGCTTGCCCTCGTTGACCAGTTTGGTGGTCTTGGACCAGCCGCCGCCGGGGTTGTATGCATAGGATACGAGCGCATCGAATTCATGCTGATGCAGCGGTACCTTGATCGCACGCTTGACGCGGTCCTCGTATGACCCGACGATCCGGCGCAGCAGCAAGGCTTCCTGGTCGATCGAAATGTTGATGACGGACTTGTTGTCCTTCACAAATTGCGTCGCCGGCGCGCCCGATCGGCCTGCACCCGCCGCGGCGGTCTTCGCGGCCTCGATCGGTACGCCGATTGCGGTCAGATCCGATTGAACCTCCGCACTGGAGCGATCCTTCATGTCGTAGCCGGGTCCGATCGTCACGCCGCTGCCGGCGGTCGGGTGATGCAGCCGATTGCTGACGCCGCGTTGCGACTCATGTTCGACGATGAAGTGCCGGCCTTCTCGAGACATGTGCATGCTCGACACCGGGCTGGCCGTGCCCGCCGGCATCGCGGCGGTGCGGGCGCGTTCGCGGGCGGGCTCGACGGCGGCTTTCAAGGGGCCGGGATCGCCCTTGCCGACAGTCGCCGCGCTGGCTGCGGTCTGCGCCTTCTGGAAGGCGGCGGACCGGGTTCCAGGAATCGCGACGGTGCGCGTCGGTGTGCCTGAGGGGATGGCGCGCGCCGGGCTGGCGTAGCCGGCACCGTTGCCGGTCAAGACGCCCATCGTCATCGGGCCGGCGATGCCGTCGGGGGGGTAGAGCCCGTTACGCCGCTGGCCCAGCCGCACCGCGCGCTCGGTCTGCGGACCGAAGACGCCATCGGCGCCGAGCTGCGGGTCGTACTGGCGCAACAGCGTCTGTAGATTTCGGACGTCCTCGCCACGGCTTCCAACGCGTAACATCGCCATCCTTCCTGTCTCCTGGTCGTGGATACTACCCAATTCCACAGGCTTGCACCTCAATGCAGCGGGTGGGCCAGCCTGCAACGGGCCCGGTCGTGCGGCGACTACAATAGATCGAAAGCGAATGATCTCCAGCCGATTTTACAAGTTTTTTGAGGTTAACCATAGTCTTCGAAAGATCACAGCGACTTCGCATCTATGCATGGCGTAAAAATGTCGTCATGGTCCGCCGGGCCTTTCAAGGCGTCGTGCGTATCCCCAAAGGAGAGCGACAGTTCGTCTGTCTGCAAATCGCACGTCGTTATCGGCAACGCGCGGGGGATTGATGACATCGAAAGTATGGCGTTCATACGTGCTTATGATGGCTGGCGTCGCAGGGGGGGCGCTTCTTGCGCAGCCTGTTGCAGCGCAAGTAGTTCTGCCTTCCCGTCAGGAAGTGACTCCACCCGCACCTGACACGCGCCAGGAATCGGGGGTCAGCGTCGATTCGAGCCGTGCGTTGGAACAGCCCGCCTGCCCGTTCGAGACGTCGTCGCTCAAGGTCACGCTGACCACGCTGAGCTTCGTGCGGCCGGATGGCGGCGCGTTGCAACCCGAGATCGCCGAAGCGGTCGCCGGCATCGACGTGCCGCAGGGCGAGCAGCCGATCAGCGTCGTCTGCGCACTGCGCGACCGTGCCAACGCCGCGCTGCGACATGCGGGCTGGGTGGCTTCGGTGCAGATCCCTGCACAGGAGATCACGGGCGGAACGTTGCAGTTGCAGGTCGTGACCGCGCGCATCGTCGAAGTCCGCGTGCGGGGATCGGCCGGGCCGTATGACTCGATCCTGCGCGAGCGGATCGCGCAGATCCAGGCGCTCGATCCGCTGAACGAGAAGAAGGCCGAGCGGCTGTTGCTGCTCGCGGGCGATATCCCGGGGCTCGAGGTGCAGTTGTCGCTGCGCCCCGCCGGGACGCGACAGGGCGAGGTGATTGGCGAATTGTCACTCGCGTTCCGCCGGTTCGCGGTGATCGCCAACGTGCAGAACCAGAATAGTCGGCTGACCGGGCGCGAGACGGGCTATGCGCGGGCCGAGATCTACGGGCTGACCGGGCTGTCCGACGTCACCTATGTCGGCGTGTCGTCAACCGCGGACTTCAAGGAACAGCGCGTCGTGCAAGCGGGGCACATCATGGGCCTCGACCGTAACGGCACGACGCTGGGCGCGCGCTTCACCTACGCATGGTCGCGTCCCGACCTTGGTGCGCTCGACCTGCGGACCAATACGCTGATCACCGGGTTCGATCTGGCGCGGCCGCTGATCCGGTCGTTGCGGACCAACCTGCGTGCGACCGGCGGCTTCGACTATGTCGACCAGCGCTCGGTGGTGCGGACCGAGGGTGGGTCGGTGCCGTTGACGCTCGATAAGCTGCGGATCGGCTTTATCGGTATCGATGGCGACTATCGCACGGTGCGGTACGACGGCGCGACCGCATTCTCGATCGCCAGTTCGCTGCAGGTTCGCAAGGGCGTCGATGTGTTCGGATCAAGTGATATCGGCTTTGCAAACGGTCGGCTGACCTCGCGGATCGACGGTAATTCGCGCGCGCTGGTGGTGCGTGGTACGGTCGACACGGTGATCGGGGTCGGTCCGATCTTCAGTCTGGCTGGCCAAGGCCAGGCGCAATGGACGAACGATCCGCTGCTGAACTACGAGGAGTTCTCGGTCGGCAATCTGACGATCGGTCGCGGCTACGATCCGGGCGTGAGCACCGGCGATCGTGCGGTCGGCGGTCGCGGCGAAGTCCGCGCCGAGCTGCCGTTGATCACCGGCCTCGGGACGCAGCTGTTCGGTTTCTACGACCACGTCTATCTGCGCAATCTCGATCGCAATGCGATCGAGCCGAGGCGCACCTATCGCAGCTATGGCGGGGGCGCCCGCTTCTCGTTGCCGGGGCTGCTGGTGCTCGAGGTGATGTATGCGCACCCGCTGGATCGGGTTTTGAAGCTGGACGAGAAGCGCCCGCCCAACCGCGTGCTGGTGTCGTTGACCGCGCAATTCCGCGACAAGACGCGCTGACCCGCGCGCCGTACCGAGTTTAGGGGAGCCTTCGATGTCCATCCCATTATACCGTCGCCATATCCGCCGCACGCTGGCGATCAGCACCGTGCTCGCAAGCGGCTGTGTACCCGCGGTCGGATGGGCGCAGGCGCTGCCCAGGGCGAGTGACGTGAGGGCGGTGATGACGTCGCCCGGCGGCGGCAACCCGACCGTGACGCGCTCGGGCTCGACCTTGTCGGTCGATCTCAAGGCCACCAGCACGGTGATCGACTGGAACGGCTTCAATGTGCCGACGGGAGCGACGGCGGAGTTCACCGACGGTCGGGGGGTGGCGCTTGCGCGCAACATCGCCGTACTCAACCGCGACGTGTCGGGATCGCTGGCCGGCACGCAGATCCTCGGCACGCTCAAGTCCGATGCGAACGTCGCGGTGTGGGTGTTCAATCCCAACGGCATCCTCGTGGGATCGGGCGCCAAGATCAACACCGGGTCGCTCGTCCTGACGACGTTGAAGCCCGATCAGGCGAATTTTCTCGCCGGTAACGATCTCGGCGGCAGCTACGGCCTCGGCAAAGAAGGCGGCACCGCCGGCGATATCCGCGTCCAGTCGGGCGCGACGATCACGCTGTCGAGCGGCAACCGCGGGCTGATCATGGTCGCGCCCAAGATTACTTCGGCTGGCACGCTGACTGCGGGCAATCAGGACGTTGCTTTCGTTACCGCGACCGACGTAACGCTGAACTACGCCGCTGGCAGTCCCTTGTCGGTGACGTTGGACAAGGGAACGTCGGTCGGCGGCACCAGCCAGCTCGTGACCGGGTCGGTCAGCGGCCGGAACGTCGTGTTCGCGCTCGCTTCCAAGGCGAACGTCACCGATGCCCTGCTCAGCGTCGATGCATCCGTCACCAGCGCCTCGAACGGCGACAACGGCATCGTGTTGTCGGCGGGACGCAGCGGTAACGGCGTGACCGTGGGCAGCACGGCGACCGAGACCGGTGGTGTGGTCGGCATCGGCGGGTCTGGCGCATGGCGTGCGATCAACGACGATGTGACGCTGACCGCGAACGGTGCGGTGGCGCTGACCGGCGCGCTGCGGTCGGGCGGCGACGTCGTCGTCAACGCCGGGGGGCTCGCCAGCGTGGCGGGCGCGGTCACGGCAGGCAATGACTACCGCGTCGCCGGGACCGGCGTCACGCTGGGGCGCTCGACGTCGGTCGTGCAGTCGGCGGTCGACGTGGTCGACATTACCTCAACCAATGGGACCTTGTCCGGCGGCGCTGGACTGACGCTTCGCGCCAACGCGAATGGTGCGGGCAACAACTTGATGACGCTGTCGACAGCTGGCGCGGCAGGCGGTGATATCGTCTTCGCCAAGGGCTCGTCGATCGAGGGCGGTCCTAACCTCGACTCCGACGTCCGGATCGGCGTCGGGGTGGCGGGCAACGCGATATCGCTCGGAGACGTGTCGGCACGCGGTCTGCTCGGCGCAGTCGGCGGTGGCGCTTACACCAACGGACTGTCGATCGGCGGCCCGCTGGACCTTGGCGATGTGACCACGCGGTCGGCGTTGTCGCTGAGTTCGGGAGGCAGCTTGACCGCCGGCGTGCTGACATCAGGGGGCGCCGTTACGCTGAACGGCACCGGCGCGATGGGCCTGGCGGCAGTCGATGCGAGCGGCGACATCGCGCTGAACGGGAGTGGCGCAACTACGGTGTCGAGCGGCCTCGTCAGTCGGGGAGCGTCCAGCAACATTACGATCGCGCGCGATGGCGCCTTCAGGGTGACAGGCCCGGTAACCGCCGGTGGCACTTTGACGATCGGAACGACCGCAGCGACCGCCGAGTCCACCGCCATCGGCGGCGCGGTCGGCGCACGCGACATCAGCGTCGTTACCAGCGGCGCGCAGACCTATGGCGGCGCGGTGAGGGCAACTGGTGGTCTCACCGCAACGGCTGGTGGCGCGTTCACCTCGTCCGGGGCGATCACCGCTGCGAATACGGTAACGCTCACCGGCGCGAGTCTGGGGCTGAACGCCGTGACAAGCACGAACGGCGATCTCACGCTCGTCGCGACGAGCGGGGGCATTGCGGGGATTGCGCCCAACGGCGTACGCCTGACCGCCGGTGGTGCCTTGAGCGCGACCGCGGCCAACGGCGCGGTAACGGTAGCCAGCGGCACTGCGAACGGCGGTGTTCTTCGACTGACGGGCAGCGGCGGTGCGACGGCGGGCAGTTTGACCGGCAGCAACGACGTCATTGTCGACGCGGGGGGATCGGCCGCGATCGTCTCGGGCACCGTTACGGCGGGACGCAACTATGCGGTCAACGGCGGCTCGGTTTCGCTGGGAACGACGGGATCCGGACCGATCGGCGTCGTCTCGCAGGCCGCCCGAGGCGCGGTGACGATCAGCGGGGGTGCGGGGGGCATAATCGGGCTCGACCGGCTGACCTTGCAGTCCAATTCGGACGGTGCGGGCAGCGAAGCGCTCGAGCTTGCGATCGCCGACACGACGAATGGCGCGATCGCCTTCGCGCCGGGAACGACGCTCAGGGGTGGGTCGGCCTCGCAATCGGACGTCGTGATCCGCTCCGGCGTCGCGGAGGGCAGTGTCGCGCTCGGCAACGTCGTTGCGCGCAACCTGCTCGGCGCGGTCGGTACCGATACCGCGACCAGCGGTCTCACGCGTACATCCGCGCTCTCGCTCGGTAACGCCACGCTCACCGGCCCCTTGTCGTTGTCTGGTGCGGGGCTTGCGACCGGTGCGCTGACCGCCGGCGGGGTTGTGACGTTGACCTCCTCGGCGACCCTGACGACGGGTGCGATCAGCACCCCCGACGCCGTCACCGCCGTGGCGGCGGGAAATCTGCGGATCGCATCGGCACGCGGCGTCACGGGCGTGACGCTGACGTCGACCGGTGGCGATGTCGACGTCGCGGGAGCGTTGAGCGCGACGGCCGGCCCCGTGACTGTCGTGGCGAATGTCGGTGCGGCGCGCTTGCTGGGCGCGGTGACCGCAGGTGGCGATTACCGTGTTTCGGGCGGGTCGGTCACGCTCGGCGGCGTGCAGGCGGCGGTGGGCGCGGTCTCGATTGCCGCGACGGCCGGCACGCTGACCGGCGCGTCCGGACTTTCGCTGACATCGGGAAGCGATGGCCGAACGGCGCAATCGCTTGCGTTGTCGGCAACCGGTGGAATCGGGTTCGCGGCGAACAGCGTGATCAATGGTGGTCCGGCTCAGCAGGGCGCGGTCACCATCGATGGCGGCGCGAACGCGATCACGCTGGGCGACGTCAACGGTCGATCGCTGGTGTTCAATGCGGGGCAACCGCTGACCGGGGCGCTGACGGTGGGCGACATCGCAGTCGTCGATGGCCTGTCGATCACCGGCGGCGCGGCGGGAATCCGTCTCGGCGACGTTTCGGTCTCGTCGGGCGGGTTGGCGATCACAGCGGTGGACGGCGGGGTCAATTTCGGCAAAGCGGCGGTCAGCGGCGACCTGGCCGTGTCGGGATCGCGGATCGATTACCGCGCGATCGATGCCAACACAGTCGATCTTCGATCGGTCGGCACCTCCGCAACGGGTATCGCCGGGGGACTGATCGATGCGAGCGGACCGGTGACGATCACCGCGACCGACGGCATCGGCGGGGTCGCGACCGGCGCGATCACCACGAAATCCAACCTGACGATCAACTCGGTCGGCGAGATCCGCCTCAATAGCGTCGATGCCGGGGGTACGGCTGATCTGGCGACGCTGACCAATCCGGCGGATGTGCTGATCGTCAACGGTCTCACCGCGGTCGGCAAGGTCACGATCGCCTCGACGCGCGACATCCGCGCACCGTTCATCACCAGCACCGGCAGCAGCCTCTCGCTCAGCGCCCCCAATGGCGACGTCACCGGGTACCTGCCGGGTACGACGATCGAGCTCAATACCGGCGTCGATGGCGGCTATACGGTGGACGTCGGGCGCGCGGTGCGGCTGGGCGCGCTGACGGGCGGTCCGGTCTCGTTGCGCGCGGATACGATCGACATCGGTTCGATCAGTGTGGGTACCAACCTCGTCAAGCTGTTCGCGGACAGCGGCGATCTCACTATCCGCAACGGGATCAAGGCCGGGTTGGTCGACCTCCGCGCATCGGGCGCGGTCTCGGTCGGCGGCCTGATCGACGCGAGCGATGCGGTCACGCTGACCAGCACCGATGGGCTGTCGTTCGGCGGCATCCGCGGACTGTCGGTCGCGGCAAACTCGGGCGGTGCGATCACCGGCGGCGCGATCCGGAGTAGCGGCGCTATCAACCTGACCGGCGGCTCGCTTCGGGTCGGCGACCTGACCAGTGCCACCGGTGCGATAACGCTCGAGGCCGTGTCGGGAAAGCTCGTGACCGGCGATCTGACCGCCGTCACCGGGATCGGCGCGCTCGCGCGCGGCGACGACCTGTCGGTGGGGGCGGTCACAGTGTCGGGCGGCAGCGCCAACCTGGCTTCGACGGCCGGCGATGCGCGGCTCGACAGCGGCTCCGCGAGCGGCGACATCGTGTTGAGCGCGGCAGGCGTCGCCGCATCGCCTGGCGCTATCCTGGCGGGGGCCAATTATCTGGTCACCGGCGGGACGGTCTTGCTGGGGCGCAACGTTACGCAGGAAGCGGGCGGCCGTATCGAGATCACCGCCACCAGTGGCAATATCGGCGCAGGCGATAGGCTTGTGTTGATCGCGAACAGCGGCAACGGCGTCGCGGGCGATGCGATGTTGCTCGATGCGGCGGGCGCGATTGACCTGCTCGGCTCGCGCATTTCCGTCCGCAACGGTGGCGCGCTGGGGTTGCGCGCGGGATCGGGTAAGACCGTGACGCTCGGCGATATCGATGCCGGGCTCGTCGGCGGCATCGCGACGGCCGCGGATGGCAGCCGTTCGGTCTCGACGCTGTTTGCCAATGACGCGGCGTTCACGGCCGGTACGATCCGCGCGGCGAATCTGGGAATCGCATTGTCGGCGGGCGATCTCGCGATCGATGCTGTGACGACGACGCAGGCGACGCGATTGTCGACGGCGGCAGGCGCGATCAGGGTCGGGTCGATCACCGCGGATACCTTCGCGGTGGACGCAAGCGGCGTGCTGGCGGGTGGCGCGTACGCGTCGCGCGGGGATAACAGCGTGGCGGCGGGCAGTATCGGACTGACCAGCCTCACCGCTAGTCTCGGATCGACCAGCGCGGCTGCGCGCACCGGCGACATCGTGATCGCCACGGTCGCGGCGGGTAGCACCGCGACGCTCACCGCACCCGGTGCGATCGGTGTCCGATCGATCACGGCGAATGCGCTGAGGCTCGACGCGGGCGGTACGGTCACGGGCGGAACCTACGCCATCAAGGACGCGACGTCGGTTGCCGGGCAATCGATCCGGCTTGCGGGTCTCACGTCCGAGACCGGGAGCATCACTGCGACGGCTCTACGGGACGGCATTGCGATCGATCGGCTCGTTGCAGGGGGCGGCGCAACACTCACCGCACCCGGTGCGATCGCGATCGGCGGCCTGACGGCGAATACGCTGACCGCCACGGCGGGCGGTGCACTGTCGGGTGGCGACTTTACGACGACGGGTATGGCATCGCTGACTGGGCAGTCGATCGCGCTGACCGGGGTCACGACGACGCAGGGATCGCTGACCGCCAACGCGACCGGCGGCGACCTGGCGATCGGACGAGTGACGGCCGGCGGCCTCGCGACGCTGATCGGAACCGGCGCGGTTACGGTAAATGGCCTGACAGCGGGCGCACTGGCGGTGGATGCTGGCGGTGGCGTTTCAGGTGGTACCTATGCGGTGAACGGAGTGGCGTCGGTTGTCGGACAGGCGGTTACGCTGGCCGGGCTGACGTCCGACACGGGCGATGTGACGGCGACGGCGCGCGCGGGCGACATTGCCATCACCCGGCTTGTCGCTGGCGGCGCGGCAACAGCCACAGCGAGCGGCGCGGTGGCTATCGGTGAGTTTGGCGCAAAGGGTGCTGGCGCGATTACCGCGGCCGGCGGCGGTATCCGGCTCGACACGGCGACCGCGAGCGCCCTCACGCTCAAGGCGGCGGGCGATATCGGTGGGCGCACCGGGGCCGGCGCGACGTTGGCGAGCACGGCCGGCGATCTCACCGTGACCGGCGACCGCGCGGTAACGCTGGCGGGGGCGACCTCGGCAGGCAGTGCGACGATCGGCGGCAGCGATGTCCGGGCGTCGGGCGGGCTGAGTGCCGCCCGCGCGTTGCTGGTGCAGGCGCGCACCGCGTTGACGGTGGGCGACGCTACCGCGGGGAGTACGCTGTCGCTGACCGCGACCAACGGGCTGACCGCGCAGGCGCTGAGGGCAGGTGGCGATACCAGTCTGAAGGCGGGGGCCGCGTTGGTGACGGGCGCGATCGATACCGGTGGCGCGCTGTCGGTGACCGGCGGTGGCGACGTGTCGCTCGCGTCGAGCCGCACCAGCGGTGCCGCGACGATCGACGCGGTCGGGATCGCGACGCTCGGCCAGATGATCGCCGGGCCGAGCCTGACGATCAAGGCAAGCGACGCCCGGCTGTCGGGTATCCAGCGCGCCGCCGCGGTCGGGTTCGAGAACCGTACGGGCGATACCAGCGCGCTACGGCTCGGCGACGGCACCGCCGCGGATGGCTTCCAATTGTCCGATGCCGAGATCAAGCTGGTCGAGGCCGATGCGCTGACCTTCCGGCAGGGCGCGGGCGCGGTCGAGATCGGCACGCTGGCGTTCGGCGCCGATGCGGGCCGCCGCACGGTCGACGTATTGGGGACCGGGCGGATGACGATCGACGGCGTCGTCAGTGGTGCGGGGGCGGGGCGGATGTTCCGGTTCGGTGGCACGACCACCTCGGAGACCGATACTGCGTCCGCGATCCACGTCGCGGCGACCAGCACGGCGGGCGGGCGTCTGTTGTTCGATACCGCCGATCTGGATCTGCGCGGCAACCGGATCGCGGTCGGGCTGGGCGCGGGTTTCCTCAACCTGCTGAACGACGATGCCACCGTCACGCAGGTCGTTGCGGGCCTGGTCGGGAACGCCAATTCGGCGCTCTACAACGCCAATCTCGGCGGCGGCACCTATGATCCGTCCGCGCCGACGACGGTGTCGGCACGCAGCCTGACGGTGCGCTACGGCGACTATGCGCTGTTCCAGAACACCGGCGTCGCGCGCACCAACACGGGTATCGTCCTGGGCGGCACGCCTACCGCACCGGTTAATCCGGCGCTCAGCCTGCGCCCGACCACCGCGTCGAACACCTTTGCCGCATTCGGCACGATCAACGGCGTCGGCGCGACCGCGGCGGCGCTGTTGGGGCCGGACGCCGTGGCGCTAGGGAACGCCAACGTCTCCGCTACCCGGATCAACGGCTGCGTCGTAGGATCGGGCGCGGGTTGTCTCACCGCGATCGTGATCCAGCCGACTTTGCAGGTGTTCTCCGCGAGCCAGGCCGATCTGTTCGGATCGGTCGCCGATCTGACGGTGCCGTTCGATCCGCTTGTCGGCGGCTCGAACGAGGAACTGCTGACCGGGCTGGCGGCACTGGCGCCGAAGCCCGATACCGATGGCTGCGTCGTCGGCAAGAAGGAGTCGTGCAAGTGATCCGATCGATGGCGCGCCCGCGTCTTGTGGCGGGCGCCGCTCTGACGAGCGTTGCCATGTTGTTGGCATCGTGTGCGACGGTGCGCGCGCCAGACCGACCGGACGTCGTCACCCTCGGTCGCAACCCGAGCGGCGAGCCTTGCGTCGCGTCGCGCAACTGGTCCGATCCTGCCGTGCCCGATCCGTTCGCGCGGGCCTATGCGATCACCTGTCGCGGCGTCACCGCCAGTCGTCCGGTCGGCAGCATCCGCATCGTCCCGGCAACCGCGGCGGCGATGAAACCGATCGATGCGGTGCTCGACTGCGGACCGGTCTCGCCGATGACGATCGCGGCCGGTGCGGTGCAGGTCAGGCGCTGCAACGACCGCGCGCTGGGGACCGCGACGATCCGGATCGACATGCCGGTGGGCGAGACGATGCTGGTCGCGGATGCGCCGCCGTCGCTGCTCGGGCAGCTCGAGGAAGCGGTTGCGATTCTGTCGGGCACGAAGCGGCCGAGCGCGGACGCGATGCGGCCGATCGCGCCGACGATCGATCTCGCTGGGGTCGCGCCGGGGCGCACGACCTCGTCAGTGGCGTCGACCACGACCACCGCAGGCGTGTTCGATCCCGCGACCGCGCTCGGCGAGGGTATCGGCTTCAACCACCGTGGCCTCCATGTCGAAGCGTCGCGCGTGCTGAACGACGCGCTCAGCCGCGTATCGAGCACCGCCGATCCGGCGATGCGCGTCGACCTGTTGCTCGAGGCCGGGCTGGCCGATTCGAACATCCGCTTCAACGACGCGGCCAAGGAGCATTTCGACGAGGCCGATGCGGTCATGGCGGCGTCGCCCGCCAACCGGTCGCTGTTCCTGATGCGCAAGCGCGATGCGTACCGCGCACTCGACCTGATCAACCGGCATGCTTTCCGCGAAGCCGCCGACATGCTGAGCCAGTCGACCGGTGCGGCGGTTGCCGCGAAGGATCCGCTGCTGGATCCAGCGACGCTGCGCCAGTTGAACCAGCCGCGCTCGAACGCTGCCGATGCCGTCAGCGCGATCGCTGTCCCCGATACCGCCGACCTGGCGCAGCTGGTGCTCGATATCCAGGCGAAATGGGCGCTCAGCGTCGCGCGGCTGGCGCTGGGCGACGATGCGGGATCGCTCGCCGCGATCGACGCGGCGGCGCGGTCCTATCGCCCGCTCGAGAACGAGCGGATCAATCCGTCGCAAATCCTGTGGCTGAGCGCGCGGATCGAGCGGCAACGCGCGCGCCTGCTCGCGCGGGCAGGCAAGTCGGGGGCGGCGCTCGATGCGTTCGATTCCGCGCTGGTCAACCTCAAGCGCGGCGCGCTGGCGACCGGCGGCACCGGTGCCGAGCCCGCAATTGCGCAAGCCGAACTGGAACGCGCCAGCCTGTTCGCGCGCACCAGCGCGCCACGGGCGGCGGTGCGGACCGAATATGCCCACGCGATCGACGCGATGATCGATGCCGATGTCGACACGCTGGCGACGTCGAACGGCATGGAGGAATATCTCGACCTGCTGGTCCGGGAGGCCGCGACCACGCCGCAGGCGGATACGTTCGCCCGGTTCTTCCGTGCGGTGCAGGCGACCGGCGAGCCGGCGATCGCGCGGCAGGTCAGCCAGCTGCAGACGGTGGTGACCGCGGATCCTGCCACCGGTGCGCTCGTCCGCGAACGCGGCGAACTGGAGCGCGAGGTCACGCGGCTTCGCTATGCGATCTCGGCGAAATCGAGTGATGTGGCCGTGCCCGGCGCCAACGCCGATGTGAAAACCCCGTCGAGCGATCTGGGCGCCGCGCGCGCCGCCGCCGAACAACGGCTGCTCGATGTGGAGGCGAAGCTCGCCAGTGATCCGCGCTATCGGACGGTCGACGATCAGCCTGTCACGATCGAGGCGGTGCGCGCGGCGTTGAAGCCCGGCGAGGTGTTCCTGAAGCTGACGACGCTCAATCGCCGGATCTACGGCATGATCGTGAGTGCGGACCGGACTTATATCTACGCGGTCGCAGCCGACGCTGCGTCGAAGCAGGCGGTCGACGCACTGGCGTCGCAGGTTCGCGGGTCGATCGACGGGGCGTTGTCGCAGGGCAAGCTCGTGCCGTTCGACGACGCGGCCGCCTATGCGCTGTTCCGCCTGATCGCGGGGCCGGCCGAGCCGATCCTGGCATCGGCACGGGCGCTCGTCGTCGATCCGTCGGGTCCGCTCGAACGGCTGCCCGCGGGTGTGCTGGTCAAGCGCTATGACAAGGCGGCGGTGCGCGAGACGCCGTTCGATTTCTCGCGCACTGCGTTCCTCGCAGCGGACACCGCGATCTCGACGGCGCTGTCGCCCAGATCGTTCCTGGTGGCACGCGCGCTGCCGCCGTCTCGCGCGCGCAATCCGTTTCTCGGGTTCGGCCAGCACCGTCCGACCGCGTTCGGGCTCGGCGAGGCGGGGCGGATGATCAAGGTCGGCTTCGGCTGCACGGTCGGCGCCGGCCAGCTCGGCATGCTGTCGCAGGCGATCAGGCCGATCAGCGATCACGAACTGACCGTCGCGTCCGATGCGCTGGGCGTGCCGGGCGCGCCGCAGATGACCGGCGCGGCGTTCAGCGATACCGGCGTCGAGGCACGCGCCGATCTCGATCAGTATGAGGTGCTGCACTTCGCGACGCATGGTCTCGAGGAAGGACAATGGGGCTGCGCGATGTCGCCGCCTGCGCTGGTCACGTCGTTCGGCGATGCGGAGTCGGACGGCTTGCTGAGCTTCTCGGAGATCGCCGGGCTGCATCTCGACGCCAATCTCGTCGTGCTTTCGGCCTGCGATACCGCGAGCGGAGTCCGCGATCAGGAACTCGCGCGTCGGTCCGGTCAGGAGGAGTCGGGTTCGACGCTCGAAGGGCTGGTCCGCGCGTTCCTGACCGCGAATGCGCGATCGGTGCTCGCGACCTATTGGCAGGTGTCGGCCGAGCGCGAGAGCGAGGAGTTCATCAAGGTGTTTTATGGCGCAGCACGGACCAAGACGATCGGGGTCGCGCTCCAGGAGGCGCAGCGCGACCTGATCCGCCAGCCGACCTATTCGCACCCCTTTTACTGGGCGCCGTATTTCCTCGTCGGTGACGGCAGCAAGACGATGCTGTCGCCGCCGGCTGGGCAACCGCTTAACCAACCGGTGCGCGCGCCGATCGTCACCGCCCAGCGATGAGCGTTCCGGGTGCAGCGAAAGGCTCGCCCATGAGAGTGGCGACGGCGGCGGCTGCCGGCTTCACGATGGCCGCGCTGGTCGTCGGTTTTGGCCCCCAGCTGATCGCCGCGTCGGGGGTGATCGGGGCGGACGGGGTCTATGGCGAGACCGTGTTCACGCTGGCGATCTTCGTGCCGCTGCTCGTGATGGCGATCGTCGGCGGTCGATTGACGGGGATCGCGACGTTGAACCTTGGGGCGCGTCCGGGAGTGACGCTAGCGCAGGGTGCAGCGATCGGTCTCGGCGGTCTGTTGCTCGCGATCGGCTACGCGGCGATCGCAGGAACGCTCGTTCGGGGCGCTGGAGCATCGCTGTCGATCACGTCGCTGGCGATCGGGGCGGTCGTCGTCCTGATCCAGGTCGCCGCGGAGGAAGCCTATTTTCGCGGCTGGCTGCAACCTCTGGTCGCTACCGCTTGGGGGATGCGGATCGCTGTGCCGGTCGTGGCGCTCGGATTTGCGCTTCTCCATGTGGCGGGCGGCCTGCGTGGGCCGATCGAACTGCTCAACCTGTTTGTCGGCGGGCTGGTGTTCGGATTGCTGGCGGCGCGCGGTGGAGGCCTGGCCGGTGCGATCGGCGCGCATCTGGCGTGGAATGGTGCAGAGCAGCTCGGGTTCGGGCTCGATCCCAATCCGGGTATCGGCGGCTATGGCGCGCTGGTCGATTACGATCTGGTCGGCAAGGCATTATGGGGCGGATCGGACGCCGGGCTGAACGCGAGCGTCGCGATGACGATCGGCCTCCTTTCGCTGCTGGTGCCGCTCGTCCTGCTGTCTCGCCGTCGTCCCACACAATCCTGAGTCTTAGTGGGGCCTGAGCGTCAGTTGGCGGCGCTTCGACGGGCGTCGACGCGGTCGCGCAGGGCGTCGAACGCCTTCAGCGCAGCACCGGTAAGCGTCTCGCTGCTCTTACCCATCTGGAGCGCCAGCGGGTCGGTCGGCTGGCCGTCGATATGCACCTCGTAATGCAGATGCGGCCCGGTCGAGCGGCCGGTAGTGCCGACCTCGCCGATCTGCCGCCCTTGCACGACGCGTGCGCCCGCGATGATGCCGGGCAGGATGCGATTCATATGGAGGTAGAGAGTCTCCCAGCCATTGTCGTGGCGCAGCTTCACGAAATTACCGTTGGGCCCCTTCAAGCCGGCGAACTCGACCACTGCATCGCCCGAGGCGAAGATCGGCGTTCCGGTCGGCGCTGCGAAATCGGTACCGCGGTGCAGCTTCATGAAGCCGAGGACAGGATGTTCGCGCATCCCGAACGGCGACGATATCCGCGCGCCGTCGATCGGCGTCCGCATCAGCGTGCGGACCGTGCTGCGGCCATTGGCGTCGTACCATTTGGGCCCCGTCGCATCCTTTTGTCCCGGTGCACCCTTCTGCCCCGGCGCACCCTTCTGCTCCGGCGGAGTGAACCGGTAGAGCGCGCGCGATTTCGCGGCGGTCTCCAGCGATGCGTAGACGAGGACCGGGACGCCGACCGGGTTTCCCGCCGCATTGTAGCGCTGTTCGAACCCCGCCTCGAAGATGTCGCCGGGCGCGACTTCGCGCTGGAGATCGAAATCGAACGCGAAGGCGTTGGCGAAGTCGCTGACCAGCGTGTCGTTGATCCCCGCCGCGACTGCCGCGCTGTAGAAATCGCGCGCATCCAGTTCGCCGCGGACGATCGTCAGCCGCTGGACCAGATGCGCGGACAGGATCTGCTGTGTGAAGCCGCCGGCACCGCGCGCCAACGCGATCCCCGCGCCGTCTTCGCGGGTGGCGTCGAGATGGATGAGATGGCCGGACTCGATGTCGAACACGAGGCGGACGTCGTCGCTCCCCGCGCCCAGCGGGCCGCGCGCACGCGTCGCGGCGTCGTTGGCTTCGGTCGCGTCGACCCCTGCCGCGACGAGGCTCGGGCCGATCGCGCCGGCACCGGCGACGGTGAGGATGCGACGACTGGCGGCAACCGCGGCGGGGCTCGCGGGCGCCGTGGTTGCTGCGACCGATTGCAGTCCCGGTGCGGGCTGGCGATCCAATATGGCCCAGACCGCACCGCCCGACGCGATGGCGAAACCCGCCAGGATCGCCGGACCGAGCTGTGCTATCGACTTGGGGAAGGCGGGCGCCGGCGCTAGCGACGGTGGCGTCGGCGACGTGGGCTGTTGTTCCGGCGCGGGCCGAGGATCGCTTTTCCCCCAGCTTCGCGGATCGAACGAGGGGGACTGGGGCGCCGACCTGGGCGACGGCACGGGCGGCGCAGTGGGTCGGCCTATATCCCAGCTTCGGGGATCGAACGACAGGTCGTCATCGTCGCTGTCGTTCAATCCAAATCGCCTTCAAAACTGCGCGTGCGAAGAAAGTTATTGTCTGAAAGCCTCGCGGGCGCAATAACCGCAAGTGTTTCCTAGTGGCGCACCGTGTGCCCTGACGTAACGAAACGGGGGCGGATCATTGGCTGGCAAGAACCGTGTCGCATGGCACGAAGGTATGTTCCTGCGGCCGCAGCATTTTCAGGCGCAGGATCGGTTCATCGATGGCTTGATTCGGGCTCGGGTCGATTCGGTTCGGCCCTGGCCTTGGGGCCTGACGGAGCTGGTACTCGATGAGGATCTGGCGACGCTGGGCAAGTTCGGGGTCGTCCGCGCATCGGGCGTGATGCCGGACGGGACGCCGTTTTCGATCCCCGACGACCTGCCGCCGCCGCCGCCGCTCGACGTGCCCGCGGATGCGCGCGACGCGATGATCGCGCTCACCTTGCCGGCGCAGCAATCGGGTGCGGTCCAGTTTCGCGATGCCGAGGGCGGTGCGCTCGAGGCGCGGTTCCTGGTGTCGGAGGCGGAGGTGTCCGACACCTATTCGGACGATCGCACGTCTGAGCCGATCGAGTTCGGCAGCCCCAATCTCCGCTTCGGCGTGACCCGCGATCAGCTCTATGGCCGCGTCACGCTCGGCCTCGCCCGCGTTCGCGAAGTGCAGAACCGCCGGTTGATGTTCGACGACCGCTTCATTCCGCCGACGCTCGACATCGCCGCCTCGCTGCGGTTGCGCGGCGCGCTCGCGGATATCGGTGGCCGTGCCGACCAGCGCGCCGAGGAACTCGCCCTGCGTGCGGTCGAGGCGACCGATGGCGGCTCCGATACGTTCGTGAGCTTCCTCCTGTTGCAGGCGCTCAACCGCTGGATCCCGGTGCTGGCGCATCTCCAGCATCTGCCGACGGTGCATCCCGAGCGGCTGTACGAGTCCTTCATCGCGATGGCGGGTGAACTCGCGACGCTGATCCGGCCCGAGCGCCGGCCACCGCCGCTGCCGCGCTACGATCACGAGAATCCGCAGACCTGTTTCGAGCCGGTGATCGACCTGCTCCAGTCGATGCTGTCGGCGATGTTCGACCGGTCCGCGGTGCAGCTGCCGTTGGAGCAAGCGGGGCCGGGAGCGTACGTCTCGAAGATCACCGACCACAACCTGTTCCAGACGGGCTATTTCTATCTCGCGGTGTCGGCCGCGTCGCCGGTCGAGGAAATCCGCAGCATCTTCCCGTCCATCGCCAAGATCGGCACCGTCCAGAAGATGCGGCAGATCGTCGATTCCGCGCTGCCGGGCGTGCCGTTGCGGCATACACCAACGCCGCCGCCGCAGATCCGCGTGCTGCCGGGGCATGTCTATTTCGAACTGGATCGCGGCGTTCCCGATTGGCGCGATTTCGCCACCGCGCCCGCGCTCGGCTTGCACGTCGCGGGTGACTGGCCGCAGCTCCGGATGGAGCTGTGGTGCGTGAAGCGAGCCGCACGGTGAGCGTCGAGGACGGGAACGGCGGCAAGACCGTCTTTCGCCCCTCACCGCTTCAGGGTCTGAAGCAGGGCGCGTCCCCCCCGCCGCCACCGCCGCCGTCATTCCCGCCGCCCTTCTCGCCAGCGGGGGGCGGTGGGTCAGCGGGGTTTCAGCCTGCCGATCCGGGCTATGGCACGCCGCCGCCATTGTCCCGAACCGGTATGCCGTCTGCTGGCGGGGGCCTAGCGCCGTCGCGGCTGGCCGAAGACGACGTGCCGTTGCCGGCGACCCCGCGGGTCGTGCGCAACATCATGCTGGCGGTGGCCGAGCCGGTGCTCGCGTTGGTCGCGAGCGTGCGCAGCGGGCGGGTGCGGCTGGCGATGCCCGAGTTCCACCGGCAGGCGAGCCAGGCGATCGCACGGTTCGACCAGGCGATCGCGCCGCATTATTCGGAGGAAATGCGCCAGCGTGCCAAATACGCGGTTTGCGCCACCACCGACGACGTCGCGCAGAACCTGCCGGCGATCGGCACCGACGGCGCCGAATGGGCGCGCCGCTCGATGGTCGTGCAGTTCTTCCAGGAGAATATCGGCGGCGACCGGTTCTGGCAGCTGGTCGACGACATGCTGCGGGTGCCCAACGACAATTACGCGCTGATCGAGCTGTACCACGCGTGCCTCGCCGCCGGGTTCGAAGGCCGGTTCCGGGTCATGCCCGATGGCCGCCGCCGCCTGCATGAGATCATGGCGCGGCTGCAGGGCGCGTTGCCACATGTCCGGTCGCAGTCCGCAACCGAACTGTCGCCGCGCTGGCGGGGCGAGACCGCGCCGGTCGGCAAGCTCGGCTTCTGGAGCCTGATCGCGCTGGCGTCGGCGATCGCGGCGGGGCTGTTGCTGCTGGTGTTCATCGTGCTGCGGCTGATGCTGATGTCGAGCGGCGACACGCCCGGCCAGCGGCTCGGTGCCCTCCGGCCCGAGGCGCGGCTGACTCTGTCGCGGCCGGGTGGGGCGATCGCCACCGCGGACAGCGCGCAGGCGAGCAAGCTCAAGCGGTTCCTGGAGCCCGAGATCCGCGAAGGCCTGGTGGTCGTCGAGGAAGATGCGCAGACGGTGCGCGTCCGCACCACCGTGGGCCAGTTGTTCCGGTCGGGCTCCGACGTGCTGGAGCCGGGGCGTGAGCCGCTGTTCCACCGTATCGGCCGCGCGATCGAGGACGAGAAGGGCGATGTGCTGGTCGAAGGCCATGCCGACAGCGACCGGGTCGCCTCGCTCGCCTTCCCCGACAACATGGCGTTGTCGCAGGCGCGCGCGGAAACAGTGGGTGACATCGTCCGCACCGAACTGAGCGAGACCGGGCGCGTCACCACCAAGGGGCTCGGCGACACCGTACCGATCGCGAGCAACGACGATGCGGCAGGCAAGTCGCAGAACCGGCGCGTCGAGATCGTCGTGCCGCGGCGCTACTGACAGGATATCCAGTGATGCGGCGCTTTTTTGGCAATTGGTGGGCGGTGACGATCACCTGCGCGGTGCTGCTCGCGGCGTTGCTCGCGTTCGGCTTGCCGCTGTTCGTGAGCGCGATGCGGCCGCTTTGGGTGCGCATCGCGTGCGTCGTCGGGGTCGCGCTGATCTGGGGCCTCGCGGCGTTCCTGCGGCGGCGTCGGACGCGGCGCGCGGCGGATGCGATCGCGGCCGAACTCGCCGGCCCCAACGCGGTCGACGAGGAGGGCAAGGCGCTCGGCCAGCGGATGACCGAGGCGCTGTCACGGCTGAAAGGCGCGGCCGGCAAGCGGCGCGACTATCTCTACAAACAGCCCTGGTACGTGATCATCGGCCCGCCGGGATCGGGCAAGACCACCGCGTTGCTCAATTCGGGCTTGCGCTTTCCGTTCGTCGAACAGGCGGTGCGCGGCGTCGGCGGTACGCGCAATCTCGATTTCTGGTTCGCCGACGAGGCCGTGCTGGTCGACACCGCAGGGCGCTACACGACGCAGGATTCGGACCATGCGGTCGACTCCGCCGGGTGGAACGCGTTCCTGTCGCTGTTGCGGAAACATCGCCCGCTCCAGCCGATCAACGGCGTCATGATCGCGATCGGCATCGACGAACTGGTCCGCAGCGATTGCGCGAAGATCGATGCGCACGCGCGCGCCGTCCGCCGTCGGCTGGTCGAGCTGCGACGGACGCTGGAGGTCGCAGCGCCGGTCTATGTGGTGCTGACCAAGGCCGATCTGCTGGCAGGCTTCACCGAGTTCTTCGACGACCTCGATGTCGAGGGCCGGCGGGCGGTGCTCGGCAGCACGCTCACCTTTGGCGACGGCCGCGCGAATGCCGAGACGCTGGCGAAGGCGTTCGACGAAATCGCGCAGGCGATCGCCGACCGCCAGGCCAAGCGGCTGTTCGACGAGAGCGACCCGCGCCGCCGTGCCCTGATGCTCGGGCTGCCCGCGCAGATGCGCTCGCTGCGGGCACGACTGATGCGCTTCCTCGACGGGGCGTTCGTCTCGGGCGACGAGCCCGGCGGCGTGCTGCGCGGCTTCTATCTGACGAGCGGATTGCAGGAGGGCGCGCCGCTCGACCGGATCATGGCGAGCATGGCCGAGGTCTATGACCAGCCCGCCGCCGCGTCGGGGTCGAGCGGCCGCGCGTATTTCCTCAACCGGTTGCTCGGCGAGGTGATGTTCCCCGAGGCGGGGCTGGTCAGCACCGATCCGCGGGCAAAGGCGCGGACGCGCAGCCGCTTGATCGGGACGATCGCCGGGCTGGGGATCGCGGTCGCGCTGGTGCTCGTCGCATGGGGCGTGAGCTATGCGCGCAATCGCAGTTTCCAGGCCGATCTCGCGAACAAGGCGGGGGCGGCCGAGGCCCAACTCCGCGACGCCGGCGTCGATCTGCGCCAGGTCCGCGACGGCGATGCCGACCTGCGCGCGGCGCTGCCGGGGCTGAACGCGTTGCGCACGCTGCCCCGCGGCTACGCTGCGCGCGTCGCCGGCGGGCCGCCGCTCGCGATGACCTTCGGCCTGTATCAGTCGAGCCTCAGCCGCGAGGCGGAGGAGACCTACCGCGAGGCCCTTCGCCGCGTGATGCTCCCGCGCCTGCTGCTGCGGCTGGAGACGGCGATGCGCACCGACGGCGCGGATCCGATGCGGCTGTACGAACCGCTCAAAGTGTATCTGATGCTCGGCCAGCAGGGTCCGATGGACGCGAAGACGGTGCGCGCCTGGGTGACGAACGACTGGGTGACTCAGGTCTATCCGGGGGCGGACAGCCAAGGCGAGCGCGACCAGTTGGCGCAGCATCTCGATGCGCTGCTCGGCGATACCGACATGGCAAGCGTCTGGCCGAACCGGAAGCCGCCACTCGACGGTGCGCTCGTCGCGCAGGCACGCGCGGCGGTGCAGACGCTGTCGCTCGCCGATCGCGCCTATGCGGTGCTGCGGCAGAAGGCGGCGAGCGCCGGCGCGCCGTGGGAAATGGCGAACATCCTGTCGCAGGGCGACGCGCTCGCCTTCGCCAATCCCAAGCAGGTGCTGACCGCGCGCATCCCGTATTTCTTCACGCGTGCCGGCTACGAGCGCGCGTACATGGTCGGGTTGGCGACGGTGCAGCAGGACCTGAAGCGCGACCTGTGGGTGCTGGGCGGCGATGCCGGCAACGGCGGCGTCCGCGACGAGATGAGCAACGTCCGGCCGGGTGTCGCGGGTCTCTATGCCAAGGACTATATCGCCGCGTGGGAAGGCGTGCTGAAGACGTTGCAGCCCGGGCCGTATTTCCGCGATCCCGTCGCGTTCGGAGCGTTCACCAAGAGTCCGTCGCCGCTGAAGCGCGTGCTGCTCGAACTGCGCAAGAACACCATCTTCGAGGGCGGCGCGAAGGCGGGGCTGGCGCGGGCGACCCGCTATGGCCTGAACCGATCCCGACTGGGGCGCTTCGCGCAGGAAGCGAACCGCGACCGGGCCTCCGGGATCGATGCGGGCGAGGAGATCGCCGCGTATTTCCAGCCGCTCCAGGATTATGCCGGGGACGGACGCGGATCGGCACCGGTCGACGAGTTCGTCGCGGCGCTGAAAGAGGCGGGGCAGGCGGTGATGGCCGCGCAGTCGGTCGGCGGCGGCGGCGGTGCGGATGCCACGCAGGCGGGGATGGCGACGGCGATGGCATCGGTGAAGGCGGCCGCGGCCGGCGCGCCACCGCAGTTGCAGGGGTTCGTCTCGAGCGCGACCGGTGGCGGCGCGTCGGCGCAGATCGGCGCGGCGAAGGGCGCGATCGCGGATGCCTACGCGCAAACCGTCCTGCCGGCCTGCAAGGAGGTTGCCCAGGAGCACTACCCTTTCTTCGCGGCGTCGGCGCAGGATGCGTCGATGGTTGATGCGCTGCGGGTATTCGGGATGGGGGGCGTCATCGACGGCTTCGTCCAGACGCGGCTGAAGGCGCTGATGCAGACCGATGGCCCGGTCTGGCGCTGGCGCAGTGAGGACCCGATCACCGCGTCGCTCAACCCGTCGAGCCCGGAGGCGTTCGCCAAGGCTGGGGAGCTGCGCGACCTCCTCGTCGGCGGGTTGCCGATCAAGATTTCCGTGGCGAGCTTCGGTAGCGACGTCGGCATGGTCGAAGTGGCGAGCGGCGGCACGCGCTATCGCTTCACGCCGTCGATCAACGGCGCCAAGCCGTTGCTGTGGTCCGCCAGCGGTGGCCTGCCCGAAGCGTCGGTGGTCCTGTATCGCCCCGGCCCAGCGCAGACCGATCCGACCAGCGAGCCGAAGCCCGGCGCCGAGATTGCGCATTGGAACGCAGAGGGCCCCTGGGCGCTGTTCCGGGTTATGGACAAGGCCGACAAGCAGAATGCCGGGCAGCGGGCGATCAAGGCGCGGTTCGGCGACGGCGGCGGTGCGGCGACCCTGCTGGTCGGATTACCGAGCGACCGCAACCCGTTCAGCCGCGGCGGCCTGTGGTCGTTCCGCTGCCCGGGTGCGCTGTGACGGGGACCGCGCGACTGTTTGGCAAGCTGCCCGCGCATGGCGACTTCGTGTCGCGTGGCTGGCGTGCGGACGAGCGGGAGGCGCTCGATGCCTGGCTGTCGACGTCGCTGGCCGACGCGCGGACGGTGCACGGTGCGGCGTTCGAAACACGGTTCGACAGCGCGCCGCCGTGGCGCTGCGTCCTCGACGTCGTCGAAGGTGGCCTGTCGGGTGCGCTCGCGGCGTCGCAGGATGCGGTCGGGCGACGCTTTCCGGTATTCGTGGCGGTGACGGGAGCAGCGGACGCGGCGGTAGCGGAGGCGTGCGAGGGCTTGCTGTACGACGCGATCGCCGGTGGTTGGACCGCCGATGCGCTGGTCGAGCAGGCGGACATGCTCATGGTTGATCGGGAGCCGGCGGAACGATCCTGCCGATGGTGGACGTTGGGCGGCGAGGGGTTCGCGCCCGGTGAGCGGTCGGCTGCGTATCCGGCCGACCTGATCCCGGCCATGCTGACTCCCGCCATATCGCCCCCCGACATGTCGACGGTTGCGTCGTGAACGGCCGCACGTTGCGCACCGAAGGCGTCGCCGCGTCGCACGTCGGCATGGTCCGCCGCGCCAACGAAGACAGCTTTTGCGATCGCGGCGCAGACGGCGTGTGGGCGGTCGCCGACGGCATGGGCGGGCATGCGCACGGCGACTGGGCGTCGCAGGTCCTGACCAAGGCGCTGGCGGACGCTGCGCTTCCCGACGATTTCGACGAGGCCTGTCGGGAGATCGCGACGGCGATCCATGCGGGCAATGCGCGGATCTGGGCGGAGGCGCAGGCGCGCGGGCAGCAGATGGGCACCACGGTCGCGGCCTTGCTCGTACGCGACGGTCGGTTCGGCGTGGTCTGGGTCGGCGACAGCCGCGCCTACCTGTTGCGCGGCGGCGTGCTCTATCAACTCACGCGTGATCACACGCAGGTGCAGGAGATGGTCGACCGCGGCCTGCTCGAACCGCATGAGGCCGCTGCGCATCCGCGCTCGCACGTGCTGGCGCGCGCGGTCGGCGTTACCGCGACGCTCGAGGTCGATGTCGTGGTCGACGCGGCGGAGGCGGGCGACGTCTTCCTGCTGTGCAGCGACGGACTGACCGGGCAGGTGAGCGATCCCGAGCTGACCGCGATGCTCGCCGCGGCCGATGGCAAGGTGGCGATCCGCGACCGGTTGATCGCGCTGACGCTGGAGCGCGGTGCGCCCGACAACGTCACAGTGATCGTCGTGACCACGGGCGAGCCGACCTTGTTGTCGCTGTCGCCGATGCCGGGGGGCTTCGCGTGATCGACGAGAACGACCCGCCGATCGATGGCCGCCCGGTCGATGATGGCCCGATCGATGATGGCCCGGTCGATGGCGGTCCTGTCGATGATGGCCGCACCGTCTTCATGCCGCAGCAGCCCGACCAGGCCACCGTCTTCGAAGCCGGATCGGCGACACCGCCGCTCCCCCCGATCGCGCCGCGCGTGGCGGCGCGGGGCATCGAGGTCGGCGATGTCCTCAACCACATCTTCGAGGTGAAGCGCTTCATCGCGCGCGGCGGCATGGGCGAGGTGTTCGAGGGCGCCAACGTCATCACCGACGAACGCGTCGCGATCAAGGTGATGCTGCCCGCGCTCGCCGCCGACGAGAACGTCATCACGCTGTTCCGTCGCGAGGCCCGGACGCTGACTCATCTCCATCACGAGGCGGTCGTGCAGTACCGCGTGCTCGCGCAGGAGCCGCAGCTCGGCGTGCTCTACATCGTCACCGAATATATCGACGGCACCAATTTGTCGGATGTGCTGAAGACCGTGGAGGCTTCGCCCGAAGCGCTGGTGGCGCTGCTGCGGCGGCTCGCATCGGGCTTGCAGGCGGCGCATGCGCTCGGCGCGATCCACCGGGATATCTCGCCCGACAACATCCTGCTCGGCGGCGGCGATCTGGCGCGCGCGAAGATCATCGATTTCGGGATCGCCAAGGATCTCGACCCCGGCACCGCGACGATCGTCGGCGACGGGTTCGCGGGCAAGCTGGGCTATGTCGCGCCCGAACAGCTTGGCGACTTCGATCGCCGGCTCGGGCCGTGGACCGACGTCTACAGCCTGGCGCTGGTGATTCTGGCGGTGGCGGCGGGGCGCGATGTCGGGCTCGGCGGGTCGCTGGTCGATGCGGTCGACAAGCGGCGGGCGGGACCGGACCTGTCGCCTGCGCCGGAGATTCTGCGACCGCTGCTCGCGCGCATGACGAAGGCCGATCCGACCGCACGGATCGGCTCGATGGTCGAGGTGCTGGCGGAGATCGCGAAGATCGAGGCGGTGCCGGTATCTGTCGAAAAGCCGGCGACCTTCCCGGTGCGCTGGATCGCCCTGGGGATCGTCGCCGTCATCCTGCTGGCGTCGATCGTCGTCTATGCCACGCGCCATCGATCGACGCCGGTGACCGCGTCTGTGGCAACCGCCAAGCCCGCGATGGACGGCATCGACGACGTCCGCAGCGCAGTGGCCTCAGCGCTGCCGTCGGTCAGTTGCACGTGGCTGCGGATCGTCAGCGTGACGCAAGGTCGCGACCAGCCGCAGATCGCGCTGACCGGGGTCGCCGGCAACCCGTCCGCTGCGCAGGCTGAGATCAGCCATGCGCTGGCATCGCAGGGCGGCAAGGGGGCCGTGCTCGATTTCTCGGAGGTCGCGCCGATCACGCCCGCGGGGTGCGCCGCGCTCGACGCCTATCGCCAGATCGGCGCGCCCGACGACACGCGCCTGTCGGTCGCGCAACGCAAGTTCGAGATGCGCCGCCAGACGGGCGACTCCGCCTATGCCGGCACGAGTGCCGCCAGTGCGATCGTCAAGGTCGCGGTACGCGATCCGAAAACCGATTTCACGCTCGTCGGGCTCGAACCGTCGGGCAAAATCGATCTGCTGATCCCCGATCGCTCCGCGTTCCGCGCGCAGCTCGCGAGTTCGCGCAACGGCGTGCCGATCACCGATCTTGGCGGTGACACGTATCGGCTCCAGATCGATCTCGACCATCAGGGCTGGTCGGGTCTGCTGCTGATCACCGGCCGGGCGCCGTTCGACCCGGCGGTCGTCGCGCCGCCACTCGGCGCGCGCGGCGCAGACTGGCGCGACCGCCTCGTCTCGCTTGCCGCCGAACGCGGCTGGCAGGCCGACATGGTCTGGTTCAAATCGATCGACGAGCAGAAGGACTGAACGATCCTGCGATGCCGTTTAATGCCGATCCCGGATGAGCCGGATCGACGCTGATATCCAGATGTCCGCGTCGTATCCACGGTCTTTGAAGCTGTTGATCAGATTGTGGAACTATCGTTGCCGAGACTATGTGACTAGCGTCAGAATACGGGTTTGCGCCCGGTCATAACGAAAGGGAAAAGCAACCATCTACGCACGCCAAAGCGCGGTCCTAGAGTCCACAAGACCTTGAAATTAGAACATCTCCGTAATGATGATAACCATAACGGAAAAAATCTCCATCTTTGGAAAATAGCGGATATATAAGAATCTCCGGGCGGTAGCCCGGAGGTCTGTATATCTTCGCGCTCGACCGGATCTTATATCTAGATACCGTATGCGCCAGCCGTCTTTCGGCAGTCTCAGCCGTTTGATGCACGCTGCCCGCCGCATTTATAATCCTATAGGTTATGACGAAAATCTTCCAACAACCTGTACGTCATTCAGTGTCCACGAAATCGGGCGCGCTACCAGCGACCGGCTAACTTGATTGGCAACGGTTACCTGGGTCTCATTTGAGTTGACTCTGTGATAGTACTCAATGCTCAACGCAACGTATCGACTTCACATTAACAGGCGTCCGAAGTTGGAGAGGCGATATGGCCTCTGAACGCCCGGTCGTGGTTCGACGGGCGAGAAGCCGTAGGGCAGGGCACGCTGTTCACACTTGGACGTCCAACCTGAAGATCCGAGCTCCCGAATAACGGCCATTCGTTAAGCGCGAGCTTTGTCGTTTCTCCGGATCGGACAGGCCATTTCGGGAAAGAGCAGTTGGGAACGGAGTTGGGAAAGCAGGTGCCCCGACCGGCATTCCGCACGCTCGCTCAAGCAACTGTTCCGCAACAGGCCTCTTTTCAAAAAAAGCTCCGGCACGTGAAGTACCGTTCGATATTGGAATTTAATAACGAAAGCGGGCGGTGGCGGATGGCCTTCACGATGCCACATACGTAACTTGACACGTAACCTGTTACTGAACGCTCTTCCGTTATGGCCGACTTCATCGAGTCACATGGGAGCGCATTCCTGGCGCATCGACTGCGCCGCTCGTCGGACCGTATCGTCGATCAGATAAGCGGCGTTCTTCTCCAGCTAGGCCTCGACGTTCCACCGCGTGGCGCTTCGATGCTGTTACTGATCGTTGAGCACCAACAGATCGGGGTGGTGGAAATCTCGCGACGCCTGCGATTGTCGCACCCGCTCATCGTCCGCATGGCAAGGGAATTTCAAGAGCGTGGCTTGGTCGAGGTCAACGCTGATCCGTCCGACGGCCGGCGACGGGTCTTAAGCCCGACGGACAAGGCGCGTCACGAGGCTGCCGCGCTCAGCGCTTTCAACGAAGACCTTAACACCCTGTTTGATGACCTGTTTGCAGACATCGACGCTTCTCTGATCTCAGTCCTCGATCGCTTCGACGCCCAGCTTGATGCGTCATCGATCCCAATGCGCCTCGCCGCTCTCAAATCGACCAAGGAGTAATCGATGCCCTGTCGTCGCCATGCCCTCATGCTGCTCCTCCCTTTTTTAGCGTTATCCATGCCAGCGTCTGTCGGCGCTCAAACCGCCACGGCTTCGGCCACGTCTGCACGGACTCCCAATCTCGACGCGGCCGCCCGCACAGCGATTGTGGCGCGTTTGTCGACCGATTTGCGCAGCAAATACATCTATCAGGCTGTCGGCGAGAAGGGGGCCGCCGCGATCACCGCCGCCGCAGCCTCGGGTGCTTACGCTCGGATTGTGGATCTATCCGCGTTCGCCACGCGACTGACCGAGGACCTCCGCGGCGTCATGACCGACAAACATCTGATGGTGTTTGACACAACGAACCGGCCAGCGTCGAGCGTTGCGTCGATGCCAGCCGGCGAGGCCGGGATCGTCCGCGCTGACCGGCTGCCCGGCGGGATCGGCTACCTCCAAATCGACGGGTTCGCCAACCCCTGGGCGTTTAAACCAGCGCTCGACCGCGCGATGGCGGGGTTGAAGGGCAGTCGTGCCTTGATTCTAGACATGCGCGGCAACGGTGGCGGAGATCCGGCATCGGTAAGCTATCTGGTCAGCTATCTTCTTGCTTCGGGCCAGCGGACCACGATCAACAGCATCGTTGAGCGTAAGGCAGGGACCACTGAGCTCAGGCGCGATTTCTTCTTCAGCGAGCCGACCCCGGTCAGCTTCGCCGGTGTGCCTGCCTATGTCCTTACGAGCGGCAATACCTTTTCGGGCGGCGAGGAGCTCGCCTACGACATGCAGACGCTGAAGCTCGGCACCGTTGTCGGCGAGGTGACCGGTGGCGGCGCGAACCCCGGGGAGCGTATTTCCATTGGACACGGTGTCATGGCGTTTATCCCGACCGGTCGCGCGGAGAGCCCCGTTACCGGATCGAACTGGGAAGGGCGTGGCGTGCAGCCCGATCTCAAGGTCCCCGCCGCGGATGCGCTCGCCACGACGCTACGTCGCCTCGGCCGAGTGCCCGCTGCCGCTACGATCGAAGCGGCGTCCCCCGTCTCAGTCTTCGCGCCGAGGACTGTGGCGCTCAAGGGCGGGGAGGCGATGCTGCGCCGCCTCTTTGCCGGCCGTACCGCGCCTGAGGCTGATTACACGTTGATGAAACCGGACGCCTCGGAGGCAGGCCGCGCGGCGCTGGCGGCCACGCACCGCCGCCTGCAACCGCTCGGGGTTCCGCAGGCCATTCGCTTTCGACGGCCTAATGGGTTCGGGTTCGACGAGTTTACGCTCGTCTACCCCGATCGCACCCTTCTCGTCGGGATCATGCTCGACTCAGACGGGAGGTTCATTGACCTCATTGGCCCTGATCCCAGCAAGTAAGTTTGACGTTAAGCCTTTTCTCCGAAGCTGGAAGGATGGTTGGGAATGGCGTGTTGATTGCGAACGACATGGAACGCTGCTTTTTCCGCCAGCCATGTTGTTTCTCAAAATAATGCAATGCAAGATCTGCACCTAATTCTATTCGTGAATAGTTCACCGGTCGGCTAAAAGCATAAGCAAATTTACATATCATATCACGTCAATAGCCTATGATCGCAACGTCCAATATAGTGGTTCGAAATAGGTGGATTTTCGGAATTAATCGTTCATCAACAAAAAGAAATGTGATTAAAGGGTGATCTATCGAATTACCATTATCTAGATGGACCATTTTCTGTCATATGGTAACTGCTTTATAAAGCTGTTGACTAGTGATGGTGGCCTCAGCGATCAAATATCGTCCAATACTATGGTGCACTGTGGTCCGTTCGCTGTCGGCTCGCACTGTCGTCGGCTCGTTTTTGGCTGCACGGAACGTTAGTGAACCGTTTTACCGTTCGCTTTTGCCGATATCTAAAAACCTGACTGTCCCAGAGTTTCCACCTAATCGGCTCTCCGCTTGTCGAAACGGCAATCGTTGGTTTGTGATAGTCCTTAATCGAGAATCGGTCTGGTGAACTATCGTTTCTAAATCCGTCTGAAGGCGTTGGACTTGCGCAGCCTAGCGTCGGCGAGCGCGCGCGTGACGAAACGGCGGGCAGTAGACCGGACCGACGGGGCGCCGATACTTGGACGGTCGCCATCCTACTGGAGCAGTCCCCCGCACCTTCATACCGGTCAGAGGCGGCTCGCACCGGTAGCGCTTTTGCGCCCAATCTTCACAGTCTCTAGGCGCACCAGAGGCCCGTCTGGTTATCCCGTCTCGTCATAAGGCAACCCTCAAAAAAATAACGAATTTTTCAATTGTCGTACAATCATGGTAAGGCTACCACGCCGGCGAAGCAGCACCACAATAAGGTGCGGCTTACTGGGGGCGATGCGTAAAAACGTGTCGTGCATAGGGGAGGGTTCTATGAACATATTTGTTATCGGTTCGCATCGCCGCGGGAATGCCATGGTTGCGATGCGTGCTGGCGTATCCGCAGCGGCACTGATCGCTGCCGGTTTCAGCGGAAATGCCTGGGCCCAGGCTGAGACTCAGGCCATATCGCCTGACACAACCCAAGCGGCGGCACCCGAGCACGCCCCTGGCGATCCGGCGGCTGATCAAACGGGCGGCGATATCGTTGTTACCGGTCGCCGCGCCGCGCTCGAAGCTGCCGACGAACGCAAGCGTCGCAGCGAGACGATCGTCGATTCGGTTGTCGCCGACGATGCGGGCAAGTTGCCTGACAATTCGATTACCGAAGTCCTGCAGCGCGTTTCGGGCGTGTCGATCGTGCGTTTCGCCGCGCTCGGCGATCCCGATCACTATTCGGTTCAGGGTTCCGGCGTGCAGGTGCGCGGCCTGACCGGCGTCGCATCGCGCCTGAACGGCCGCGAAATCTTCAGCGCGAACAACGGCCGCGCGATCCTGTGGAGCGACGTGACGCCCGAACTGATGTCGGCGGTCGACGTCTACAAGGCATCGACGGCGGACCTGATCGAGGGCGGCACCGGCGGGCAGATCGATCTGCGCACCAAGCTCCCGTTCGATTTCAACGGCAAGTTCCACGTTTCGGGCACCGGCGAGCTCGCGCTCGGCGACATGGCGAACAAGGCCGATCCGTCGGGGTCGGTGCTGGTCACCGATTCGTTCGAGACGCCGATCGGCCGGATCGGCCTGCTTGGCGACGTCGCGTTCAGCCAGTTCAGTTCGCTGTCGCAGTTCCTCCGCGTCAGCCCGTATTTCAAGACGACGCTGAGCGACGGCAGCAGCAAATATGTCCCGAGCGGCTTCGCGTATGGCGACGAGGCGTTCCAGTACAAGCGCTACGGCATCTACGGTGCGGCGCAGTGGCAGCCGGCCGAGTCGTTGACCTTCACCGGCAGCTTCTTCCAGTCGCGCTACAAGAGCCAGTCGAGCGACTACGGCACGCAGCTCGATTCGCAGACGCTGGCGGTCGATCCGGCCAGCAGCAGTTTCGACAGCAACGGCCTGCTGACGAAGACGAACGCGCTGTTCAATCGCGACACGGGCACGTTCGCGCCGACCGGCGGTGCGGTCAACAGCAGCGGCAACAAGGGCTTCGTCCAAAGCAACACGCGGACGCGCGATTACTCGCTGTCGTTCGCTTGGGCGCCGGTCGACAGCCATTTGTCGCTGAAGGGCTCGCTGCAGCGCGTCGATTCACGCCAGATCTATGATCGCATCGACATCTTCCGGGACATCGGCTTCGGACAAAGCTTCGGCATGGACCTGACGGGCGATCTGCCCCAGATCAGCGTCAATCCGGCGACGCAGGCATCGTTTGCCGATCCTGCGAATTATCTCTGGACGGCCTCTATGCCGCACAACGAACGGAACAAGGGGCGTCTCGACGCCGGGCAGCTCGATGCCGAATACACGTTCGACAACAGCTTCTTCCGGTCGATCAAGGTCGGCGGCCGCTACGCCAAGCGCACCGAGCGCGATCTGGCGAACGGCTATAACTGGACAGCGCTCGGCCGTGGCTGGAATGGCGATCCGCAGCTGACGTACGCCAATGCGGCACCGGGCGACGTCGCCAGCCACGCGTTCAAGGACTTCTTCCGCGGCGAAACTACGCTGCCGGGCAATTTGATGTTTGCGTCGGAGGACTTGGCGTCGCGGTTCAACGTCAACCGCACCGGACTGGTGACGGCGCCTCCCGCCGGCTTCTGCACCGGCCGCGAGTTCGACTGTTCCGCCTCGGGGCCTCTGCCGGTCACCGGCTATGGTGGCCAGTTCAATCCTGATGGCACCTTGGCGATCCGGCCGGTCGGTTTCGTCCTGCCGGGCGACCAGGTCGAGAACCGCACCAAGAATACCGCGGGCTACGCACTGGTGCGCTTCGGCCCAGAGGAGGGCGCGCGCGGCATCTCGGGCAATGTCGGCGTGCGGGTCGTTCACATCGAGAACGAAGGCAGCGGTTTCATCCAGCAGAACGGCGGAACGGTCTTCATCCGCAACGGCGTCCAGCAGACGCTGGCGAACACCTTCCTCGCGCGCGGCGGCAAGGCCGACTTCACGCGCGTCCTGCCGTCGATCAATCTCGAATTTTCGCCGACGGACAAGATCAAGCTCCGCGGCGGGTACAATATCACGATGGATCTGCCGACCTTCAACGCGTTGCGAGCCTCCGGTTCGGTCGGCGTAGCAACGACCGCCAGCCAGACTCCGGGCGGGTTCGGGACGTTCAACAACTTCACCGCGGACACCGGCAATCCGTTGCTCAAGCCGACGCTGTCGAACAATTTCGACGTTTCGCTCGAGTATTACGGTCGCGCGGGGACGTCGTTCCACGTCGCACCGTTCTTCAAGCGGCTGACCAACCTGCCGATCTACGCGCTGACCACCCGGCAGGTGACGGTCCAGTTCACCGACGGCACGACGGAGAACGTCTCGGCGTCCGCCACCGACTACAGCAACTCGACCAAGGCGGCGACCGTCAAGGGCGTCGAGGTCGGCGGTCGTTTCTTCTTCGACATGCTGCCCGGCGCGCTTGCCGGGATCGGCTTCGAGGGCAACTACACGTTCATCAAGAGCAGCAATCCGGGCGACGCCTATCGCGATATCACCGGTACCGTCAGGAACGATGCGCCGCTGGTCGGGCTGTCGAAGCATAATTTGAACGCGACGTTGCTCTACGAGCGCAATCCGATCTCGCTGCGCATCGCTTATTCGTGGCGCTCGCGGTACCTGCTGTCGACGAACAGCAACGGGACGAACGGCACGTACACCTACTACAGTGCGCCGGGTGTCGTCAGCAATCAGGACGGCGGCGCCGATGCCACAACGCAGATCGCGCTGCCGATCTATGGCGGCAACTACGGGTCGATCGATGCCGGTATTCGCTTCAAGGTGAACGACCAGTTCTCGTTCGGCGTGCAGGGCACCAACCTGACCGCGTCCACCCAGCGCACGCTGATGGGCGGCTATCCCGGTGGCGAACTGGTTGGCCGGAGCTGGTTCCAGGCCGATCGCCGGATCAGCACTGGTATCAACCTCGCCTTCTGACGATGATGCATCGCCGGTCGACACGCGGTCGGCCGGCGATCGAGCGGAGGGCGCGATGCGCAAGCGAATCCTGATCGTCGGCGGCGGTACCGCCGGGTGGCTGACCGCCGGCTATCTGGCCAAGCGTCTCGGTGCCGACCTTGCGGGCGGGGTCTCGATCACGCTCGTCGAGTCGCGCGATATCGGCATTCTCGGGGTGGGCGAGGGGACGTTCCCGACCATTCGGCGGACCTTGGCGACGATCGGTATCGACGAGGCCGAACTGGTCCGTCGCTGCGGTGCGACGTTCAAGCAGGGGGCGAAATTCGTCCATTGGCGCCATGAGCCCGGCCAAAGTCGCACCGATCATTACCTGCATCCCTTCCAGATCGCGGA
Organism: Sphingomonas sp. Leaf242; assembly: GCF_001422045.1. Taxonomy (GTDB): domain Bacteria; phylum Pseudomonadota; class Alphaproteobacteria; order Sphingomonadales; family Sphingomonadaceae; genus Sphingomonas. The sequence continues at coordinate 679,389 of NZ_LMLW01000007.1, read as the reverse complement.
TGCGAGCGACGGGCTGGATCTGCTGCCCTATTGGTTGCTCGGCTATGGCGGTCCAGACAATTGGGACGAGGTTTCCAACCCGCAGAAGAAAGCCGCGGACCAGATGCGGGCGCCGAAACTGGCGAGCAACCCGGATTACGTCGGGCCGCTCAACTACGCGTTCCATTTCGATGCGGTGGCGCTCGCCGGGCTGCTGCGCGAGCAGGGCGTGAAGAACGGCGTGCGGCACCTGACCGATACCGTCACCGAAGTGCTGCTCGATGCGGATGGCGCAATCGGCGGGGTTCGGACCGAGCAAAACGGTCTGCTCGACGCTGATCTCTACATCGATTGCACGGGATTTCGCGCCGAGCTGATCGGCAAGGCGATGAAGATACCATACCGATCGTGTCGCGACGTGCTGTTTTGCAACCGCGCGATCACCGCACAGCTGCCCTATGCGCGGCGGGACGCGCCGATAGCCTCGTACACCATCTCGACCGCGCAGGAATCTGGTTGGATCTGGGATATCGGGCTCGATCGCCGGCGCGGCATCGGTCACGTTTATTCGTCGGATCATAGCGACGACGAGACCGCCGAACGGGTGTTGCGCGGCTATCTGGGCGCCGGCGGCGACGAGGCCGACGTGCGCCATTTCAAGTTCGATGCGGGCTACCGCGAGGTCAACTGGTACAAGAACTGCGTCGCGGTAGGGCTGTCGAGCGGGTTCTTCGAGCCTCTCGAGGCGACCGGGATCGCGTTTGCCGAGGTGTCGGCGGGAATGATCGCCAACCTGTTCCCCTGGGGCGGCGATTACGAGACGTCCGCGCGGCAGTTCAACGCCAACATGCTGCGCCGCTATGAGCGTGCGCTCGATTTCATCAAGCTGCATTACTGCATCTCGGAACGTCGCGACACGGCGTTCTGGCGCGACAACGTGGCGGATTCGTCGGTCCCGGACAGCCTGCTCGAACTGCTCGACCGCTGGCGGTTCCGACCGCCCAACGAGCTCGACATCGACGGGCAGGTCGACATCTTCACCGACGCGAGCTGGCAATATGTCTTGTACGGGATGGGCTGGAAGACCGACCTGAGCGCGAAGGCTGGGGCGTTGCGCTATCCCGACGATGCGCGGCGCGCGTTCGCCGAGGTGCAGCGGCAGGCGCAGTATGCGATCGCCAACCTGCCGTCGAACCGTGCGCTGGTCGATTATGCGCAGACGCATCGTTTCGGCGCGCGGGCACCGGCATGACCGATACGCCGGCGGCGCGCATCACCAAGGTCGTGATCGTCGGTGGCGGGACCGCCGGGTGGATGACCGCCGCAGCATTGTCGCGCCTGGTCGCGACCGGTGTCGCGGTGACGCTGGTCGAATCCGAGGACATCGGCACGGTCGGGGTCGGCGAGGCGACGATCCCGTCGCTGCGCGATTACAACCGGATGCTCGGGATCGACGAGGACGCGCTCGTCCGCGCGACCGGCGGGACGTTCAAGCTGGGGATCGAATTTCGCGACTGGCGGTGGCTGGGCGATTCCTATCTGCATCCGTTCGGTACGCATGGCCGCGATATCGAGGGCGTCTCGTTCCATCAGCTGTGGTTGCGGCAGGCGAACCTGGGCGGCGATCCGGGCCCGATCGGCGATTATTGCCTGTCCGCTGTCGCTGCGCGGAAAGGGCGGTTCACGCGCCCGGCGAGCAATCCGCAATCGGTGCTGTCGACACTGTCCTATGCGTTTCATTTCGACGCCGCGCTGTACGCGAAGTTTCTGCGCGGAATGGCCGAAGAAGCGGGCGTCGTGCGCGTCGAGGGACGCGTAGCGGCGGTCGACCGCGATGCCGAGTCGGGCTTCATCACCGGTTTGCGGCTCGACGGCGATCGCCGCATCGACGGCGAGCTGTTCATCGACTGTAGCGGGTTCCGGTCGTTGCTGCTCGGCGATGCGCTAGGGGTGCCGTTCACAAGCTGGCAGCATTGGTTGCCGTGCGATCGCGCCTGGGCGGTGCCGAGCGAGCGACAGGGGACGCTGACGCCGTACACCCGCGCCACCGCCGAGACGGCCGGCTGGCGGTGGCGGATCCCACTCCAGCACCGCGTCGGCAACGGCCATGTCTATGCCAGCGACCATGTCGACGACGACGACGCGCTGCGCGCGCTGCTCGCCGGGCTGGACGGCAAGCCATTGGCGGAGCCGCGCCAGTTGCGGTTCATCGCTGGTCGCCGCGAGCGGTTGTGGGAAAAGAACTGCGTCGCGATCGGACTGTCCGGCGGGTTCCTGGAACCGCTCGAATCGACCAGCATCCATTTGATCCAGTCGGGTATCACGCGGCTGATGGCGCTGTTTCCGGACCGCGGGTTCGGCGGTGTCGAGATCGCCGAATATAACCGCGTGATGCTGCGCGAATATGCACAGATCCGCGATTTCATCATCCTCCACTACCACGCGACAGAGCGGTCGGATTCGACGTTCTGGAACCACTGCCGGACGATGACGATCCCGGATACGCTGCAAGCCAAGCTCGATCTCTGGTCGGGCAAGGCACGAACCTTCCGCGAACAGGGCGAACTGTTCACGCCCGATGGCTGGATCGCGGTGCTGCTCGGACAGGGGGTGCGCCCGGTGTCGACCGATCCGCTGGTCGCCGCGCTGCCACCCGAAGAATCCGCGCGGTTCATGGACCATGTTCGCGACATGATCGGCAAGACCGCCGACGCGATGCCGACGCACGAGCAGTTCATCGCGCAGCATTGCGCGGCGGCGATCGCGCCATGATCCGCATCGCCGTCCGCCGTCGCGGCTTTCATTGGCTCCCGGCGGCGCTGCTGATCATGGTGTCCGCGCCGGGCTGGAGCCGGTCGCCGGAAGCCGTTCCCTATCGCTGGACCAACGTGACGGTTGGAGCGGGCGGCTACGCGCCGAACATCGTGTTCAGCGAGGTCGAGCGCGGGCTCGCCTATCTGCGGACGGACATGGGCGGCGCGTACCGGTGGGACGACGCGACGCGGCGCTGGTCGGCGTTGCAGGATGGCACCGCGACGTCGAGCTATATGGGGATCGAGAGCATCGCGCCCGATCCCCGCAATGCCGACATCGTCTACATGGCGGCAGGCGTGAGCGCGCGCCAGCCCGCGGCGATCCTGCGGTCGACCGACCGCGGGCGTTCGTGGCGGACTACCCCCGTGCCGTTCGCGATGGGTGGCAACGAGGACGGCCGGGGCATGGGCGAACGGCTCGCGGTCGATCCCAACCAGACCCAGACGCTGTTCTTCGGATCGCGCCATGACGGCCTGTGGCGCAGCAGCGATGCGGGCGCGACCTGGGCGAAGGTGGCCAGTTTTCCGGTCGCGGGGCTCGGTAAACCGGCTTCGCGGACAACGCATGGCGGCGTCTCGTTCGTGGCGATCGACCCGACGAGCGGCCGTTCGGGCGGGCGTCCGGGCGGAGGTTCGCGCAGGCTATGGGCGGGCGTAGCGGATCCCGGCGCGGCCACTCTCTACCGCTCCGACGACGCCGGACTGACGTGGCATGCGGCGGAGGGGCCGCGGCTGTTCGCCGGGAAGGGCGTTATTGATCGCCGCGGCGTGCTGTGGGTCGGCTATGCGAGCGGTCTGGGACCGAGCGGAATCGCGACGGGGGCGGTATGGCGCTACGGCCCCGACGGGCGCGGGCGCGACGTCACCCCCGCCGCGTGGCGCGCGACCGGTGCGGAAGGCGCGTTTCTCGGCGTTGCGGTATCGAGACGTCAGACCGGGACCGTCGCGGTCAGCTCGGTCGATCGCTATCGCCACGGTGACTCGGTGTGGATCAGCCACGACGACGGCCGCAGCTGGGACGATCTCGGTCCGCGCAGCCGCCGCGACGTCTCGGCGACGCCGTTCCTGCTGCACGAGGGCAAGGGCGCGGATTTCGGGCACTGGATCTCGGGGCTGGCGATCGACCCGTTCGATCCCGCGCGGATCACCTATACGACCGGGGCGACCGTCTATGCGGCGCGGAATGCGACCAATCCAGGCACGATCAACTGGGCGCCCTGGGTTCGCGGCATCGAGCAGACCGCGATCATCACGCTCGTGTCGCCGACCGGTGGCGCACCGCTGATCTCGGGCTTCGGCGATCTGGCGGGGTTCGTCCACGACGATCTTGACCGGTCGCCGCAGCCGACCTTCATCAACCCGTACATGTCGAACACGAACGCGCTCGACTATGCCGGGATGGCGCCGAACGTCATCGTCCGCAGCGGCAGCCTGTATCTCGACCGACCGCGCGATGGCTCGCTGGGGCGCTCGGAAGATGGCGGCCGGAGCTGGACGATGGTGACCGTGCCGCCGATGGGCACGCCCGCCCGACGCGAGGACCTGAACGGCGATTGGCCGATCACGGTATCGGCGGATGGTGCGACGATGGTGGTCGCGACGCCGATCCCGCAAGTGACGCGAGACCGCGGCCGCAGTTGGACGCCGGTGCGCGGGCTGCCAGGCAAGACGCGGGCGGTCGCCGACAAGCGCGACCCACGGATCTTCTATGCGGTCGATGTCGAGCGCGGCCGGGTGCTGCTGTCGCGCGATGCCGCCGCCAGTTTCGCGCCCGTCGCCGGCCACGGTCTGCCCGCGCAGCTTCGGGCGATTGGCCGGCAGGGCCGCGAAGCACAGAGCGCGCTGCTTGCTGTGCCGGGGCACGCTGGAGCGCTGAGGCTGCAGGCGGGCGACCGCCTGTTCCGCAGCATCGACTATGGCAGCAGTTTCGTCCCTGCCAGCGAGGCGCTTCGCGTCGAACTCTATGGCCTCGGTAAGGACGCGGTCTTCGCGGTCGGTACGCGTGACGGCGTGCGCGGGGTCTGGCGCTCGGTCGACGACGGCCAGAGCTGGTCGCGGATCGACGATGACGATCATCGCTGGGGTGGCCGTTACCGCGTCGTCTCCGGCGATCCGCGGCGCGAGGGCCGCGTCTATCTCGGCACGGACGGGCGCGGCCTGTTCTACGGCGACCCCAAGGAGGTTCAATGATCCGGCGACTTCTCGTTCTCGCGGCGCTCGGCGTCGCGCATCCCGTCCTTGCGCAAACGACGGCGGGGCAGGCCACGGCGGTCCCGCACATCGAGACGCGCAACGGCCGGCATGCGCTGATCGTCGATGGTGCGCCGTTCACGATGCTGGGCGGGCAGGTCAACAATTCGAGCAACTATCCCGACGCGCTCAAGACCGCGTGGCCGGTGCTCGACCGGATCGGCGCCAACACCGTCGAGGTGCCGATCGCCTGGCAGCAGGTCGAGCCGCGCGAGGGACAGTTCGACCTGTCGTTCCTCCAGGCGCTGCTCGATCAGGCGCGGGGGCATGACAAGCGGGTGGTGCTGCTGTGGTTCGGCACGTGGAAGAATACTGGTCTCGCCTATACGCCCGACTGGGTGAAGCTCGACAACCGGCGCTTCCCGCGGATGAAGATGCGCGACGGCAGCGATCACGGCGTGCTCAGCGCGCACGGTAAGGCGACGCTCGACGCCGACCGCCGCGCGTTCGTCAAGGTGATGGAGTATCTGCGCGACCATGATCGCCAGAACACCGTGATCCTGGTCCAGCCCGAGAACGAGACCGGCAGCTATCGCAATCCGCGCGACTATTCGGCGACCGGCAACGCGTTGTTCGCGCAACCCATTCCCGCCGCGCTCGCCCGCGCGACCGGCAAGCGCGGCACCTGGGCGCAGGCGTTCGGCGCGCAGGCCGATCGCGCGTTCAACAGCTGGTACGTCGCCGCCTATGTCGACGCGATCGCGGCGGCGGGCAAGGCGGTCAAGCCGTTGCCGATGTACGTCAACGCCAGCCTGTCGGGACCGTCGAACGTGCCCGATCCGGACGGCGTCGCGAGCGGCGGGCCGCAGCAGGACGTGCTCGACATCTGGAAGGCGGCGGCACCGCATATCGATTTCCAGGCGCCCGATATCTACGATCGCGACGCCGGCAACGTCGTCCAGTATCTCGACAAATACGCCCGGCCCGACAACGCGCTGATGGTGCCGGAGATCGGCAACGCGCGCGACTTCCACCGCTTCATCTACCCGGCGATGGGACGTGGCGCGATCGGCTATTCGCCGTTCGGGCTCGATGACACCGGCTATTTCAACTACCCGCTCGGCGCGCGCGATCTAGACGAGAAGACGCTCGAACCGCTCGCGCTCGCCTATCGGATGTTCGGCTCGATCATGCGCGACTGGGCGCGGATCGCGTTCGAACGGCCGACCTGGGGCGCCGCCAAGCCCAACAACGGCGCGGCGGTCTCGACCAGGATGGGCGGCTGGAAGGTCAGCGCGAGCTGGGGTGAATGGCAGTTCGGGATGAAGGACTGGACTTGGCTCAAGTCTGATCCCGCGCCCTGGGCGAACGAACCGATCGGCGGCGTCGCGGTCGCGCAGCTGTCCGCCGACGAGTTCCTGCTGGTCGGCGATCATGTCCGCGTGAACATCGACGGCGCCGACGGCAAGCCCGGCGGCATGGTGGTGCGCGTCGAGGAAGGCGGCTTCCAGAACGGGCGCTGGGTGATGGCGCGCGTGTGGAACGGCGACCAGACCGACTATGGTCTCAATCTGCTCGACCGGCCGCAGGTGCTCAAGGTGACGATGGGCCATTACCGCTGAGCGACCGCACACAACCGTCGGCAAGCGGCCTTTGCATGACGAGAATTTCATTTAGGGTAGCGATACCAGTCGGCGGGTCTACCGTCGAAGGAGAGGACAAGCATATGCGACCGATATCTTCCGTGCCGACGAGCGCGTTTCGTTCACGCCGCGTCGGAGGGCTGCTCTCGCTGGGGGCGCTGCTGATCTCGACCGCGGCCTGGGCCGATCCGATCGCGACAGTCGAGCGCAACGGCAGCTTCGTATCTGTCGAGGCATATGCGCCGAACATCGTCCGCGTAACGATCTCGACCGATCGCGCCGAGGCCACCGCAGCACCGGGACCGGGACCGAATGCGAAGCCCGACGCGGCGGGATGGGCACGGCGTAGCGACGCCGGCGCCGACGTCTTCACCTCGTCCGCGCTGGCGCTGACCGTCGAGGCGCAGCCTTGGCCCAAGGCGCCGAGCCAGATGGAACGCTATTTCGCGCCGTCGCTGCCGCCCGTCGCGGTAACGGTCCGCGGCGCCGACGGCACATTGCTGACCCGCATGACCGGCTGGGAAATGGCGCCGCACACGGTCAACGACGAGAAGACGTTCCGCGTCGGTGCACAGTTCGCGGCGTCCACCGACGAGCATTATTACGGGCTCGGCCAGAACCAGGAGGGCGTGCTCGACCTGCGCGGCAGGACGATCGATTGCCGGCACAATTACGATGCGCCCGCGGGCGAGACGGTCTGCGTGCCGTTCATGGTGACGAACAAGGGCTATGGTATCGTCTGGGACAATCCGTCGCAGACCACCGTGTCGCCCGGCCTCCACGGCTCGACGCACTGGCAGTCGAACGTCGGCGAGCGCGTGTCGTTCTTCGTGATCTCGGGCAAGACCACCGACGAGCTCTACGCCGGCTATGCGCGGCTCACCGGTGCCACACCGTTGCCGCCCAAGGCGGCGTTCGGGTTGTTGCAGAGCAAGGCGCGCTACGAGACGCAGGCCGAGCTGCTGGGGGTCGCCGAGGGCTATCGCCGCCGTGGCCTGCCGCTCGATGCGATGGTGCTCGACTGGTTCCATTGGACCCGGATGGGCCAGATGGACATCGACCACACCTATTTCCCCGACCCCAAGGGCATGAACGCCAAGCTGAAGGCGATGGGGATGCACTCGATCATCAGCGTGTGGCCGCGCTACGAGCCCGAATCGCGCTATTTCGACATGCTGTCGAACAAGGGCTGGCTGCTCCACGAGAAGGACGGCAGCGTCGTCAACGGGCTGCCGATCCGCTCGGACCGGACCGGCGGGCTGATCGACACGACCAACCCCGATGCGCGCGCCTGGTATTGGGACCGGATCCGCGACAACATCGTCTCGCAGGGGTTCGACTGGATCTGGCTCGACGAGACCGAGCCCGACCTCGTCCCTGACGGTCATTATTTCTCGATCGGGTCGGGCGATCGTTATCACAACGTCTTCCCGCTGCTGCACACGACCAGCGTCGCGGAAGGATCGGCGCGCGATCGCCCGACGATGCGCAACCTGATCCTCGCGCGCGCCGCCTATCTGGGGGCCCAGCGCAACGGCGCGCTGTTCTGGTCGTCGGACATCCAGTCGACCTGGGAAGCGCTCAAGCGGCAGGTGCCGACCGGGCTCGATTTCACCGCGACCGGCATTCCCTATTGGGGCAGCGATATCGGCGGCTGGCAATGGCCGAACGGGCCCAAGGCCGAACGCCCGGTGCTGGTCGATCCCGCCGGCGCGACCGCGATGGCGCCGGGCTATACCGACTATCCCGAGCTGTTCGTGCGCTGGTTCGGGTACAGCGTGTTCACCCCGACGCTGCGTATCCATGGCCAGCGTCCCGGCACCGCGCTGTGGGAATACGGGACGGCGGCGGAACCGCTGCTCGCCGATTTCCTGCGGCTCCGCTATACGCTGATGCCGTATATCTACGCGCTCGGCCGGCAGACCTACGAGAGCAACGCGCCGATGATGCGCGCGCTGTTCATGGATTTCCCGAACGATCCCAAGGTCGCGAATATGGGCGACGAATACATGTTCGGGTCGGCGTTCCTGGTGGCGCCGGTCACCGATCAGGGCGTGACGCACCGCTCGGTCTATCTGCCTGCGGGCGCGGACTGGTATGATTACTGGACCAACGCGCGGCACAGCGGCGGGCAGACGATCGACGCCGCCGCGCCGATCTCGCGGGTTCCGCTGTTCGTGCGGGCGGGCTCGATCATCCCGATGGGCGTCCAGGTGCCGAGCACCGCGACTGCGCAGAAACTGTCGGAAATTCGCGTCTATCCGGGCGCGGACAGCAATTTCACGCTCTACGACGATGACGGCGTCACCAACGCCTATCGTGATAGCAAGGGGAAGGGCGGCGGGACCAAGGCCGCGCTGCACTGGGACGACCGCGCCGGGCGGTTGACTGCATCGGGGCCGCTGCCGACCGGGCAGGCGGTGGCCGGGCTGGTCAAGATCGTCGGCCGGCCATGATCGGCGCGCGCGGTCTTCGCACGCTCGCGCTGTCGCTTGCGGCGGTGTCGAGCGCCGCGTTCGCGCAGGTCGACGTACCCGGCGATCCCTATGCCAGCGATCCGGTCGGGATCGTCGCCGATCCGTGTCCGTCGCATCCCAAGCCTAGCGATGGTGCGGGTTGGCAGATGTGGAAGCGCCACATGCTGACGCGCGATTTCGGGCAGCTGTGCCGGTACCAGGCGCAGAACCGCGAGGTTCTGGCGTCGGCCAAACCGGTCCGCGTGGTGTTCATGGGGGATTCGATCACCGACAACTGGATCGGCGCGGATCGCGACCTGTTCACCGACGGGCTCGTCGACCGCGGGATCGGCGGGCAGACCACCGCGCAGATGCTGGTCCGCTTCCGACAGGACGTGATCGCGCTCAAGCCGCGTGCGGTCCACATCATGGCCGCGACCAACGACATCGCCGGCAACACCGGCGCGGCGACGATGGCGACCGTGCAGGGCCATATCGAAACGATGGCCGAACTCGCGCGCGCGCACGGCATCAAGGTGATCCTCGCATCGGTCCCCCCCGCGGCGGCGTTTCCGTGGAGCCCCGACAAACGCCCGGTCCCGCAGGTCCGCGCGCTGAACGCGTGGCTGCAAGCCTATGCGCGCCGCAACGGCTTCGTCTTCGTCGACTATTATGCCGCGCTGGCGACCAAGGACGGCGCGATGAAGCCGGGGCTCGCCAGCGACGGCGTCCATCCGACGCCTGCGGGCTATGCGGTGATGCGTCCGCTCGCGCTCGCCGCGGTCCGTACCTCGATCGGCGGGCGATGAGCATGGCGCTCGACCGACGCGGCGTGCTGGCGGGGCTCGCCGCGATCGGCCCGGCGACGCACGCGCTGGCGCAAAGCCCGATGGGGCTCGCGCGCGGGCCGGTGAAGCCGACCTGGGAGTCGCTGGTCGATCACTATCGCTATCCCGACTGGTTTCGCGATGCGAAGCTCGGGTTGTGGTCGCATTGGGGGCCGCAGTCGGTACCCGAACAGGGCGACTGGTACGGCCGGTTCCTCTACATGCAGGGCCATCCGGTCTACGAGCATCACCTGAAGACCTACGGTCACCCGACGAAGACGGGCATGCTGGACATCCTCGACCGCTGGACCGCGGCGCGCTGGGATCCGGACGCGCTGATCGACCGGTACAAGCGCGCTGGTGCGAAGTATTTCGTGTCGCTCGCCTGCCATCACGACAATCTCGACTGCTACGACAGCCGGTATCATGCGTGGAACGCGCTGCGGGTCGGGCCGAAGCGCGACATCGTCGGCACCTGGGCGGGCGCGGCCCGGCGCGCCGGGCTGAAGTTCGGCGTCTCCAACCACGCTGCGCACAGCTGGCACTGGTACCAGACCGCCTATGGCTACGACCCCGAAGGCGCGCTGAAGGGGCAGCGCTACGACGCGTTCACGCGCCGCGCGAGCGACGGGCGCGGGACATGGTGGGACGGGCTCGATCCACAGCAGCTGTACACCGGCGCGCACGCGGTGCTCCCCGCCGGGATCGACACGATCGCGGCGATGAACGCGTGGCACGACGCGCATGACGGGCAATGGGTCGAGACCGGGCCGCCGGGGCATCCGGGCTACGCCGCGAAGTGGCTGTTGCGCCAGGCAGACCTCGTCGAGAAATACCGGCCGGACTTCTGCTATTTCGACGATTACGGCCTGCCGTTCGGTCCGATCGGGCTGCAGGCGGCGGCGGATTACTACAACCGCTCGATCGCCTGGCACGGCAAGATCGACGTGGTCCTGACGGGCAAGATGCTCAAGCCCAACGAGCGGTTCGGAATCGTCCAGGATGTCGAACGCGGGTTTACGGATCACCTGTGGGACGAGCCGTGGCAGACCGATACCTGCATCGGCGACTGGTTCTACAACGTCGCGCGATTGAACGACAAAAGCTACAAGACCGCCGAACAGGTCATCCAGCGGCTCGCCGACGTGGTGTCGAAGAACGGCAATCTGCTGCTCTCGATCCCGCAGCCCGGCGACGGCTCGATCGACGGCGAGGAGGAGCGCATCCTCGACGGCATGGCGGCGTGGATGGCGATCAACGACGCGGCGATCTTCGGTTCGCGGCCTTGGCGGATCTATGGCGAAGGACCGTCGAAGGTTCAGGAAGGGATGCAGAACGAGGGCAGTGCGGGCCAGTTCACGTCGCGCGACATCCGCTTCACCACCAACAAGGGCGCCTTGTACGCGCTCGTCCTCGGCAAACCCGAAGGCTCCGTGTCGATTGCCGCGCTCGGCAGCGGTCGGTTGAAGGGGGCGATCGAGCGCGTGACCTTGCTTGGCGGCGGGACGTGCGCGCACCGCCAGGATCGCGCCGGGCTTCACGTCGACCTGACGCGCGGCCATAGCCCGTTCGTGCCGGTCCTGCGGATCGAGGGTCGTGGTCTGACCGGACTGGCTTAGTTGAGCAACCGATTGCGCTACCACTACGGTAGCTAGAAGACAGAAGACGGCGGGGGAGTTGGATATGCGGTGGGCACTCATGGCGGCGGTCGCGGTCGTTGCATCGCCGTCGGGCGTCTCGGCCGAACCCGCCGAGCTTAAGCGGACCGTCAGCATCGATGTCGCCAAGGCTGCGGCACCGGTCGACCGCTCGTTCGATCTGTCGGTCGGGTCCGACTTTCCCGGGACGCTGATCCGCAGCGACAGCCAGGCGCAGTTGAAGACCGCGGTCGACGAACTCGGCTTCCGCTATATCCGCTTCCACGACATCTTCCACGATGTGCTCGGCACGGTGCGCAAGACCGATGACAGGATCGTCTACGACTGGACTAAAATCGACCAATTGTACGACGCGCTGCTCGCCAAGCATATCCGGCCGTTCGTCGAACTGGGCTTCACGCCCAGCGCGATGCGGACGTCGGAGCAGACGATCTTCTACTGGAAAGGGAACACGTCGCACCCCGATCCGAAACTGTGGCGCAACCTGATCGACGCGTATGTCCGTCACGTCCGCCAGCGCTATGGCAACGAAGAAGTGCGGCGCTGGTATTTCGAGGTCTGGAACGAGCCCAATCTCGCGGGCTTCTGGGAGAAGGCGGACCAGCAGGCGTATTTCGATCTCTATGCCAATACCGCCCGGACCATCAAGGCGATCGATCCCGCGTTGCGGGTCGGCGGGCCGTCGACCGCGGGCGCCGCCTGGGTGCCCGAGCTCCTGAAGTTCACCAAGCGGACCAACGTGCCGATCGATTTCGTCACGACGCACACCTACGGCGTCGATGGCGGCTTTCTCGACGAGGACGGCAAGCAGGATACCAAGCTTTCGCCGTCGCCCGACGCGGTCATCGGCGACGTGCGCAACGTCCGCGCGCAGATCGAGGCGTCGGCCTATCCCGGCCTGCCGCTGTTCTTCACCGAGTGGAGCACGAGCTACACGCCGCGCGATTTCGTCCACGACAGCTATATCAGCGCGCCGTACATCCTGACCAAGCTCAAGCAGTCGCAGGGCTATGCGCAGGGCATGAGCTACTGGACCTACACCGACCTGTTCGAGGAGCCCGGACCGCCGCCGACGCCGTTCCATGGCGGCTTCGGACTGATGAACCGCGAGGGAATCCGCAAGCCCGCGTGGTTCGCGTATAAATACCTGCATGCGCTGCAGGGCCGGACGATACCGGTGACCGACGACCATGTCATGGCCGCCGCCGATGGTCGCCGGATCGCCGCGCTGGTCTGGGACTGGCAGCAGCCGGTCCAGTCGGTCAGCAACAAGCCGTTCTACACGCGTCTGGTCCCGGCTACCGCGGGCAAGCCGATTGCCTTCCGCTTCGCGCATGTTCCGGCCGGCACCTATCGGCTGGTGGTGCGCAAGACCGGCTATCGGCGCAACGATCCGCTCTCGCTGTACATCGACATGGGGATGCCCAAGGCGCTCGACACCGCGCAGCTCGGTCGTCTCCAACAGGCGACCGCGGATCTGCCCGAGCAGGACAAGGTGGTGAAGATCGACGCGCGCGGCAGCGCGTTTGTCGCAATACCTATGCGCAGCAACGACGTCGTGCTGGTGACGCTGGAGCCGGTCGTCCGTGATGCGCGGGCTGGACGATGACCGGTCAATACCGGACCTGAGAAAAGTGCCTGTGATTTTTTCCGATGCACGCTCGCAAAGAGCATCATGGCGGGCGCCAGGGTGTCGCGTGCCACGGCGGGACCTTGCCCGACCCCGACCACTTTCGAGGTTCCCTAGCACCGCTTAGCGGTAGTCTGTCGCAGGTGGCCGTTTCAGCGTGCTGCCGATCTACTGGATTGGACGTCTGAGCCTCGATCGGCGGCAAGGTATAGGCTCGGCGACGTGACGGGAGCGAGCACGGCGCAGGAGCGTCCCTTTAGCTTTGCATCGTACAGCGCCCTGTCCGCCTCGAGCAGCAGGGTCGAGAAGTCCGACTGAGCATCCGATTTTATCGCGATGCCGACGCTCGCACCGACCGTCACCGCGGTTTCGTTCAACAAGAATGACGTGCTGGACAGCGTGTCGATGAGACGCTGTCCGGTTTGACGAGCGGTGGCAGCGTCCGTCTCGTCGGCCAGAATGACAAATTCGTCGCCTCCCATCCGGGCGACGACGTCCGTTGCAGGGGTCACCTGTCTAATCAGGTCGCTGACTTCGACGAGAAGTTGATCGCCCGCCGCGTGGCCGAGCCTGTCGTTGATCGCTTTGAAGCCGTCGAGGTCGATGTAGAAGAGCGTGGCGCCCGTAGCCGTGCCTGCGCGGCGAGCAACGACTTCCTCGAGACCCGCACGGTTCAACAAGCCTGTCAGGGTATCGTGCCGCGCGCGACGTCCGTTCTCGCGCTCGGACCGCATGGTCTGGACCAGCATGGCGTTCAGACGATAGGCGGCATGCGTCATGGCATAGATGTACATCGGAATCTGGAATGCCGTCGCGAGCATGATCAGTTCGCCGGATATGACCCCGGCGATGGCGCACGGCCCGAGGCTAAGAAGGATCATGGTCGTCACGAGCCGAGGGGCCGCAAAGTTCCGAAATGCCACGCCACCCGTCATCGCCGCTGCGGAGAGGACGACGAGCGTTGCGGCGAGCCAGTCACCGCTCAGCACGGTAATGAAGCACCCATAACCTACCGAGGCAGCCCAACATACCGCAGCCAATATGTACAGGTCGATATGCGCGCGGCCTCCGCTCTTCGCGGCGCGGGTTCCTTTGATGAGCAGCGGCAGGCGCAATGCCGCCAAGCCGACCTCCAGCACTGCCCAGAGAAGGAACGCGGGTTTGGGAAGGCGAGTAGCCACGATCGAGGAGACCAGAATGGTGTTGAACACCCCGCCCAGAAAGATCGGGAGTGATCCATACAACCCCTGAACAAGGGACGGGCGGATTTCAGCCGGAACTTCACCAACACACTCGACCAGCCAGCGCGTGACAGCCCAACGCGGCAGCACGCCATCACCATGCGGCATCAACATCACTCCCTGGGGCTCCCCCCAGGAGCGCATCGCATGGATGCCGTTTTGGTGTTAAATTTCAGTCAATTCGACAGGTTAAGCGGCCCGCTGGGCACCCTGCATCGTTGGAACGACTGAGATGAAGGAACGGCCGAACCGGGCAAACGGCACGTCGCGGCTTATGGCTGGTGCCCCGCGGCATCGGGAAGGGCAACATCGGCGAAATGGTGCCGGATATAGTCCAGCTTGGGATCGATGTAGCGGCGACAGAACGGCCTGCCTGGATCATTTTGATAGTAGTTTTGGTAGCGTGCTTCAGAGGGTCTGAAACCGACGAACTGAAGAACCAGCGTCCGGGGACCGTTGCCCGACTCTGTGGCAAACCGTGCGATCGTCCGTGCGGCTGTCTCGCGCTGCTCCGCATCAACGACGTAGATCGCACTTCGATACCTCCCGCCGGGAGAGTAGGTCCCGTTCGCCGAATGGGTCCTGAGATGGACTTCGGCGAGCGTCGCCAGGCTTATGGCCGTGGGATCGAAGCTCACGAGCACGCCCTCCGCCCATGTGTCCCAAGGGGCCTCGGATTGGATAAATCCCTGATCCACCTGATAAACGCCTTTGAGCGCCTGAAACACGCCCTCGGTGCACCAATGGCACCCGCCACCAAAGCCGATCTTTTCCATTGCCAACCTTCCGCATCCCTCAGCGCCGGCGTTTTCGTGACCCGCGCTGGCGTCTTCAATCCCAGTCAGTCGCCGGCACCGTTCAGCAACACGCGCAGCCGCTCGGCATCGTCTGGCGAAGCGGGGTTGTATATGATCATGCCAAGTTCCGGTCGTCCTTCAACGGCGAACGACGAGAACTCCATCGCGAGCAGTCCCGCATCCGGGTGATGGATGCGCTTCACCCCGTCGCCATGGGCAACCACGTCGTTGTCCTCCCACATCGCCGCGAACTCCGGGCTGAGCCGGGACAGTTCGGTGACCAGCTTCGTGACCTCGACGCTGGTGCTGGCACCCGTGCGGGCCACATCGGCGCGAAAGGCACCCACCACGAAACGGGCGATGCTGTCGAAGTCGGCGTTGCGCGCACGGACATGGTCGCTGCCGAACATCAGCCGCAGGATGTTGCGTCCCTCCCGCGGCAGCTTGGCATAGTCGGTCAGCAGCACCGCGGCCGCTCGGTTCCAGCCCACCACGTCCCACATCGCCGTCTTGATGATCGCCGGGCTCAGCACCATCCCGTCGAGCACGCGCTGGAGCCGCGGGGTGATCCCTTCGACAGGCTGGTAGCGTGCCTCCGGCGGACGTCCGAGGCCGAGCATGTAGATGTGCTCGCGCTCCGGTTCGGTGAGCATCAATCCTCTCGCGATGCGATCGAGGACGTCGGCCGATGGCGCGCCGCCGCGGCCCTGCTCGAGCCAGGTGTACCAGGTCGGGCTGATGTTCGCGCGGCTCGCCACCTCCTCGCGGCGCAAACCGGGCGTGCGGCGCCGTCCGCCCGCAAACCCGAACGCCGCAGGGTCGAGCCGGGTACGCCGATCGCGCAGATAGGTCCCGAGCGGATTGGGTACGTCGCTTGCCATAATCGATCCTGTTGAAGCTTATACCACGATAAGCTCACTACTTTAACACGTAATCGAGGCGGTGAATATGGTCGCCAGGCAACAAGGAGATTTTCCATGCGTGTTTTTGTGACCGGTGCGACCGGCTTTATCGGCTCTCACGTCATCCCCGAGCTGCTCGGCCGCGGCCATCACGTGCTCGGGCTCACGCGGTCCGACGCCGGTGCCCAGCAGCTCGAGCGGGCTGGCGTCGAAGTTCATCGTGGCGACCTGGAACGGCCGGAGACGCTCGCCAGTGGCGTGGCTGCGGCCGACGCGGTCATCCACTGCGCGTTCGACCACAACTTCGAAGCCTTCCTCGCGAATACAGCGAAGGACGAACGCAACATCATGGCGATGGGCGATGCGCTGGCGGGGACAGACAAGCCGATCCTGATCACCTCGGGGATCGGCATCGGCACGCCGCGGAACGGCGGTCCTGCGACCGAGGACGTACTCAACCCGCTCCACGCCAATCCGCGTATCGTCACCGAGCTCGCCGCCGCGGCGCTGATCGCCCGGCGCATCGACGTACGCACCATTCGGCTGCCACAGGTGCACGACACCACCAAGGCCGGGTTGATCACGCCGCTGATCGCGGAGGCACGTCGTGCCGGAGCGATGGCGTATTTGGGCGAGGGCGCCACGCGCTGGGCCGCCGCGCACGTCAGCGATGTCGCCAAGCTCTACGTTCTGGCGCTCGAACGCGGCGAGCCAGGCGCGAGATACCACGCTTCGGCAGAGGAGGGCGTCGATGCGCGCACCATCGCCGAGGCGATTGGCAAAGGGACCGGACTGCCGGTCCGCTCAGTCAGGAACGACGAGGTCGAGCATTACTTCGGCTGGATGGCGCCCTTTGCCGCACTCGATATGATCGCATCGAGTAATTGGACGCAGGCGCGGCTGGGGTGGAAGCCCACCGGTCCCGATCTGCTCAGCGATCTTGCCGCGATGGACTATTCCGTCCCCTTAGCCGCGTGATCGGCTACCGTTGCATGCCGACTGATGGCAACGTCAGCTGGCGTGCAACGGACTGCCTGCCTCCGACGCCAGTCGAATCGTCTTCGGAGTTCGGCGCGGTATCCGATGTCGCGATTGATCCGCGCCAAAACGAGTTGGGGGCAGGGGCGGCGTGATTGTCTGCTACTGGGTCGGCGCCTCTGCCGGGGCCTCGCCTCTCCGCCCCTGGTGACGACCGCCAATGCGGGCTTGAAGCCTCGCTCAGAAGTGCGTTGAAGGTTTCCGCCTGACTTTATACTGGCATCGCATCAGGTACTCGGTCGCCTCGCGCTCGGCAACCGCACCCAGCGGCGCGCATGCAGGTAGATCGTCAGGATTTTGAGCCGCAATGAATTATCGTCATTCCTTTCATGCCGGCAATAGTGCCGATGTCGTCAAGCACAGCCTGCTGATCGCCCTCGTGCGGGCCTTGCAGCAAAAACCGGGCGCGCTGACGCTGATCGATACCCATGCCGGCTGCGGGCTGTACGACCTTGGCGGCCAGGATGCCCAGCGCACGGGCGAGTCCACGCACGGCGTGCGGCGGGCCTTTGCCGACACGAACTCCTTGCTGAACGACTACCGCGCCAGCGTGCAGGCGGTGAATGCCGGGGCCGAGCCGCATCTCTATCCCGGCTCGCCGCGGGTTCTGGCGCAGCTTCTGCGCCCGCAGGACTTCCTCATCCTGAACGAAAAACATCCCGATGACGCCTATACCCTGCGCGGCGTGATGCGCGGTACATCCGCTGCCGTGCATGAGCGCGACGCCTACGAGCTTTGGCTGGCGATGCTGCCGACCCGAACCCCGCGCGGCGTGGTGGTGGTCGATCCGCCGTACGAGCAGCTCGATGAGCGCGACCGTATCACGGCCACGCTCGCCGCCGCTCACCGCAAATGGGCGCATGGCGTGACGGTGATCTGGTATCCGCTGAAAGACCGCGCCACGCATTCGCGGTGGAAGGCGCAGTTACGCAAGCTCGGCATCCCGAAATTGCTGGTGGTCGAACATTGGTTGTACGATGACGATCAGCCCGGCATCTATAATGGCGCGGGCCTTTTCATCGTCAATCCGCCCTACGCTTTCATGCAGGCGCTGCCACCCTTGCTGGACGCCCTGTGCGCCGTGCTGGCACCGGACGGGCATAAGGGTGAGATCGCAGCCGCGTGGTTGGAGGATTGACGTAAAACCCGCGTAGCCCCGTTCGGCGGCTATGCATCGTCTCGCTACATCATGGCGATGACCGCGCCGCGAAAACCGATCGCCCGTTCAACGGATCGTAAGGATGAAGGCTTAGCGCCCTCCAGAGGTACAGGAGACGATCATGCCCCTCATGCTTCGCGCATCCCGATTGACGGCCATCACGGTCCTTTACGCGACAGCCGCGGCGGCCGACGCTCCCGAGCCAAGCCCTTCCGTCTATCTCGAGGCATTCAACGAGACCTGCCGCGGCAGCTTTCCAGACTTCGATGCCATCGCGAAAGCCGCCGTCGCGCGCGGGTGGATCGAGCGCGCGGTGCCCTCGGTAGCGATGATCGGCAACAGGCCGATGATGCTCCCCCATGTGTTCAGCAAGGGTGGTATGATGCTGGTCCTCACCCAAGGCAACTCCGGTGCTTTCACGGCCGGTTGCCAAGTGACGGGCACCGCGGGCACTCGCCTTACCGGCCGTGACATCGCGGCCACCGTTGGGCCGGGGTTGAACGCTGGCGCTGCAGACCCTGGACCGGGCGACTACAAGAAGGATGATTTCACCGTCTGGAACCTGGGCAAAGGCATCACCGTTCAGGCGGGCGTCAGCGTCTATAGGGGTAAGGCGCGGAGCGTCTCGCTTGCGATCCTGCAGGCGGCTTCCGCCGACGTCGGGCCGATCAATGCTCCCCCCGCCAAATCGTCGAACGATATTTCCATGGTGGCCATCGGTCTCCCCTTTGCACCGGAGGCGCCCACACCCGTCGGATCGTCGCACCCTCTGTTTCACGACGTCACGATCGGCGAGATTCAGGGCCTTCCCGCCACCGTAAAGAGCTCGGCGCTAAACTTCATAGCGGCGGCTAAGCGTTCCAGTATCAATGCAGCGATGAGCGAAACCTTCCGGCAAATGAATCTCCTCGCACCAGCGCCTGCAGCCGGGCGTAAGCGGCTCGTGGTGTCATGGCTGGGCGACAAGACGCCGTTCCACATCGGCACAGGCAACACGACGAGCGTGACGCTCCACTACCGCCTGGAGCGGGTCGACAACGGGCAGACTTTGTTTGATCGAGAGATCACCACGTCTGCCCACGGCGGCGGCGTGGACGCGTCGATGCGCGACAACGGGATCGTGAGGGCCGCGATCGCGGCGAACTTCGCATCTGCGGCCAATTGCCTGGATCACGCAGCGTTCGGCACGGCGCCCGCAGACTGCGCGCTTACCCCACAATACAGCGTTTCGGTCGTGCGCACCGGGGGATAGCGCAGCAGGATACCGGACTGTCGCTTAACTATGCAGTCCGATCGGCCGGCAACGACCTCAAATGTGTCCGTTGCCTCGATCGACGATACTGTCCGATGGCTGCAGAGAAGGCGAGTTCTACGCGGCCGTTAAAGGCTAGGAAGGTCTTAGGGGCTAAACCGCGCTTCAACGTGGCATAATGCTACGCATCCGGAGCAGGCAATTGGCGACATCCCTCTCGATCCGGTTGTTCGCGGTCTTGTTCGCGATCAGTCTGATGTTTTCAGCGGTACTGGCGTACTATGCCACACGCACGATGAGCTTCGCCTTCCCGATCGCACCCGAGGCGATGACGACATTGGTCATGCGGATCCAGGCGATCCGGGCAGTCGGCCTGGGCCTCGCCTTGTTCCTGATGTTACTGGTGGTCTTGTCGGCGTCGCGCGCTGCTCGCGGTGCGCTCGCTCTGCGCTGGCTTCTGGGCGTCGTGACGAGCTTTGCGTTTCTGCGCGGATCAGGGTTGATCCAACCGCTGGCGCAGCATGATACTGCGATCATCGCAACCTCGGCTTTACAGCTCGTGATGGAAGCGTTGGCGATCCTGTTGCTTTACGGGGAGGATGCGACCGATTGGTTCGAAGCGCGCCGCTGACGGTGTTGCGGCAGCGTTGTTCAGGGTCGTCACGGTGCAAATCCGCTACTGCAGGATCGACCAAAGTACGACGTCGTTGGCTTGGTTTTCCGATCCTGCTAGCGGACATAAACCGCGTCCGGTCTCTCCTTTACAAGTCAACCTTTTCAGTTTTCCAGCCAGCGGCAGCGACGAGCCAAAACAGCATCCCACCACCTGCACCAAAAAGCGCAATTTGGCCGATAAAGGTTAGGTTGGTGAGCCATCCATATGGGGTCAACGATCCGTGCAATACTGTGGCACGCCCACCGGTGCTGGCGCTGTCGGGTGTGATCAGCGACGAAAGGATGAGCCAAGGCAAAGCGGCGACGACAGCCCCGGTCAGGGAGCAATTGAGTAATGTAGCCTCAAAACGTCGGCGCAGAATAAGGAACGCCGGTAAGCCTAGAATCACAGTCGCCGGATATGCTCCGACAACGGCAAGCACTAGGGCGCTGCGCCAAATCCTCTCTAGTGGATCGCTGATCCCGTCGTAGGCTGGCATCATAATGGCCATCACCAATGCTGCGACACCGGGAACGATCAAAAAGGCGGCGATGATGCGCCAAATCGGCGGATAAGAGCGCTCAGGTCTGACAGTATACATAGCGGACAGCTTAGTGCTTCACTGTCAATTTTCTATGCTTTTCACCTCAGAAGCGCACGGTCCGCTTTCCTCCCCGTCTCAGCCGCTCGCAGCGCTGCAGGGCTAAGTCGAGCGCGTGAGTTGCAAATGTTTTGATCGCTGGACCGGCTCTCCCGGGTGGAGGTCGGGGCCAGTTCAGTTGGGGGACGTTGCTGACTGAGCGCGCCGCGCCGTTACTGCAATCTTTCCGATTGGGCCCCGGCTTCCACCGGGCTCTCATGCGAACTCAGGTTGTTCACCCCGCGAAGGCGGGGGCCCAGACCGGGCTATCGCTCGGGAGAAAACAAGGGGCGGGCGACATCGACCCGCAGGCTATGGTCTCCCAAACTCCGCCTATCCGCGCAACAAGTCGAAAGCCGTTGGACCTTGCCGCGCAACGTCGGTACTGCGCGGCCAAGTCCAATCGGAGTGACAACATGGGTTATCGGGTGGTGGTCGCGGGCGCGACCGGCAATGTCGGGCGCGAGATGCTCAATATCCTGGCGGAGCGCGAGTTTCCGGCGGACGAGATCGCCTGCGTCGCGTCGTCGCGCAGCCAGGGGTTGATGGTCGACTATGGCGACACCGGCAAGCAGATCAAATGCACGAACATCGAGCATTTCGACTGGAACGGCTGGGACATGGCGCTGTTCGCGATCGGCTCCGAGGGCACCGCGGTCTACGCGCCGATCGCCGCCGCTGCCGGTTGCGTCGTGATCGACAATTCGTCGCTCTACCGCATGGACCCCGACGTGCCCCTGATCGTGCCCGAGGTGAACCCCGAGGCGATCGACGGCTACAAGGTCCGCAACATCATCGCGAACCCGAACTGCTCGACCGCGCAGATGGTCGTCGCGCTGAAGCCGCTGCACGACGCCGCGAAGATCCTGCGCGTCGTCGTCTCGACCTACCAGTCGGTGTCGGGCGCGGGCAAGGCGGGGATGGACGAGCTGTTCGAGCAGAGCCGCAACATCTTCGTCGGCGATCCGGCCGAGCCGAAGAAGTTCACCAAGCAGATCGCCTTCAACGTGATCCCGCACATCGACAGCTTCCTCGACGACGGATCGACCAAGGAAGAGTGGAAGATGGTCGTCGAGACCAAGAAGATCCTCGACAAGAAGATCAAGGTCACCGCGACCTGCGTCCGCGTCCCCGTGTTCGTCGGCCATTCGGAAGCGATCAACATCGAGTTCGAAAACGAGATCTCGGCCGAAGAAGCGCAGAACATTCTCCGCGAGGCGCCCGGCATCATGCTGGTCGATAAGCGCGAAGACGGCGGGTACATCACCCCGATCGAATGCGTCGGCGACTTCGCGACGTATATCAGCCGCGTGCGCGAGGATCCGACCGTCGAGAACGGCCTCAACCTGTGGTGCGTCAGCGACAACCTCCGCAAGGGTGCGGCGCTGAACGCGGTGCAGATCGCGGAGTTGCTCGGGCGTCGGCATCTGCAGAAGGCGTGAACGCGCGGGGCGGCGGCGTCGTGTCGCCGTCCTTCGATCTGGCGACGACAGGCAATGCAGGATGAGTTTGTGAGCAGCACCCCGAGCGAGACGCAGTATTTCGAGAGCTTCGACGGCACGCGGCTGGCGTGGCACGAGGTTGGCCCGACCACGGATAGTACGCGCGCGGTAGTGTTGATCCACGGCTATTTCTCCGACGCGAAGACCAACTGGATCCGCTATGGCCACGCCGCCAAGATCGCCGCGAAGGGCTTTCGCGTGATCATGCCGGATTTGCGTGCGCACGGTGAGAGCGACAAGCCGCATGGGCTGGAGGCGTATCCTGCCGACGCGCTGACGCAGGACGGGCATGCGCTGATCGCGCATCTCGGACTGACCGACTATGATCTGGGCGGCTATTCGCTGGGCGCGCGGACGACGTCGCGGATGCTGGCGACGGGCGCGACCCCGCGTCGGGTGATCTTCTCGGGGATGGGGCTGGAGGGGCTGACGCAGACGTCGCGCCGTGCCGGGCATTTCCGGAACATCCTGACCAGGCTCGGGCAGCATGTGCAGGGTACGCCCGAGTGGCTGGCGGAGGCGTTCCTCAAGACCACCGGCGGCGATCCGGTCGCGTTGCTTGGCATTCTGGAGACGTTCGTCGATACGCCGTTGGAAACGGTGAAGGCTATCCAGCAGCCGACCCTGGTCGTGTGCGGCGGTGAGGATCAGGACAATGGGTCTGCGCCGGACCTTGCGGCGGCGCTGCCACATGGGGACTATGTCGAGACGCCCGGTGGGCATATGAGTGCGGTGGTAAAGCCCGAGCTTGGTCAGGCGATCGCGGACTTTCTCGCGCGGTAAGCACGCGAGGCTTTGTCCATCATCCCGACGGACGTCGCTTCAAAGAGTAGGGATTGCTCACTAACTTCTGGTTTCCCCGCGAAGGCGGGGGCCCAGAGTTACG
The DNA here is from genome assembly GCF_001422045.1 of Sphingomonas sp. Leaf242. Lineage (GTDB taxonomy): Bacteria > Pseudomonadota > Alphaproteobacteria > Sphingomonadales > Sphingomonadaceae > Sphingomonas. Next base: position 656,121 of record NZ_LMLW01000007.1, on the reverse strand, counting down.
AACGCTTCCGTGGTTTCAGCTGGGCCCCCGCCTCCGCGGGGGAACGGTTGGCAGCGGCACTCTCTCGTTTTTACCACCCCGGCGAAGGCCGGGGTCCAGTTGGGAAACGTCGCTAACGGAGCGATGAGCTTAGTTACTCAAGACGTTCCAATTGGGCCCCGGCCTTCGCCGGGGTGGAGGCTTGGTTTGGCAGCGTGCCCGGCGCCTACTCCGGAACCGTCCCTGGATCGGCGATGCCGGCGTCGAACGACTTCGACGAGTCCGCGCCGTCGGCCTGATGCGCGTGCTTGCCCTTTGGTTTGGGCGCTGGCGGAGCCTTGGGCGTGCTGCCTCGCAAGGTGAGCAACGCGCCAACCGCCGCTCCCGCTACCGCGACGCCGCTGAAGATCGCAGCCGCCCCCCATTTACCACGCGTCTTTTCCGGTGGCTTGGCGACCGGGACCGGCGTCGCCGAATTGCGCGCGGGGACCGGGCGCGGGGTGCTGCGCTTGGTCGAGCGCGGCTTTGGCGTCGGCTTGGCTGCGGGCTTTGACGGCGCGGCAGCCACGGGCTTGTCCGCAACCGGTTTTGCCGCGGGCACCGGCTTCGACGCGACCGGCTTGGTCGAAGACGTGGCAGCCGGCGCCGCCTTCGGCGCGCTCGCCTTGCGTGGCGCGCGGCGGCGGGTGACGGGCTTCTTTGCTTCCGTATCGGGCGTGTCGGTGTCGGCCACGGTTATCTTCCCTCGGCAATGATTCCGGATGCGTAACGCATTCCGGCGCGATCCGCTCCGGTTTTTACCGGAAGGGCGGCTCGTCGAACGCGCGGAGCTTGCGGCTGTGGAGCTTCGGTCCCTCCAGGCGGAGCTGTTCGCAGGTCTCGATCCCGATCCGCAGATGCTCGCTTATCGCACGCTCGTAGAAGCGGTTGGCCTGGCCCGGCAGCTTCAATTCGCCGTGGAGCGGCTTGTCCGAGACGCACAGCAACGTCCCGTACGGGACGCGGAAGCGATAGCCCTGCGCCGCGATCGTCGCGGACTCCATGTCGATCCCGACGGCGCGCGACAGTGAGAAGCGGAGCGCGGACTTCGAGTACCGAAGCTCCCAGTTGCGGTCGTCGGTGGTGACGATCGTCCCCGTGCGCAGGCGACGCTTGAGTTCTTCGCCCGACTGGCCCGAGACGATCTCGGCCGCCTTCGCCATCGCGAGCTGGACTTCGGCGATCGCGGGGATCGGGATTTCGGGCGGCAGGACGTCGTCGAGGACATGGTCGTCGCGCAGATAGGCGTGCGCGAGGACATAGTCGCCGATCCGCTGGCTCGGCCGCAATCCGCCGCAATGGCCGATCATCAGCCACGCTTCGGGACGCAGTACCGCGAGATGATCGCAGATCGTCTTCGCGTTCGACGGCCCGACGCCGATGTTGACCAGCGTGATACCGGTGCGATCGTCTGCCATCAGGTGATAGGCGGGCATCTGGTGACGCCGCCACGCGCTGTCGGAAATGATCTTGTCGATGTCATCGCCCGACGAGATCGTGATCCCGCCCGCACCCGACAGGCTGGTGAAGCGCGAGCCTTCGCCGAGCTGCGTGCCGGCCCAGCGGACGAACTCGTCGACGTAGCGGTGATAGTTGGTGAACAGCACGAAGCGCTGCGCGTGTTCGGCGGGCGTACCCATGTAGTGGCGCAGGCGGGCGAGGCTGAAATCGGTGCGCAGGCCATCGAACAGTGCGAGCGGCCGCGTCTCGTCGTTGGCGACCCAGAGACCATCGGCGATCTCGTCGCCGATATGCGCGAGTTCGGTGGCGGGGAAGTGGCGCGACAATTCGGTGGCGGAGACCTCGTCGAGGCTCAGCGCGTGGCCGGGCTCGATCACGTAGGGGAACGGGATTTCCTGGCGGCCTTCGACGGCTTCAACGGTGACGTCGTAATCCTCGATCAGCAGGGTGAGCTGTTCGATCAGATATTCGGCGAAGATCGCGGGCTTGGTGACGCTGATGCGGTATTCGCCGGCGTTGACCAGGCGACCGAACGAGCGGAGCGGGGTAGGGCGATCGACGCCGCCTTTATAAGTCAGCCGGATCTCGGGATAGGCGAACGAGCCGTCGGTGCGGCTGGCCGGATCTGGCGTCGTGCCGTCGGCGATATAGGCGCTCATGGCGGCTTGGAGGCGCTCGACGGAGGCGCGGTAGAGGCGGTCGAGGTCGGCGACGAGGTCGGATGCGATTGTCATCGGGCAGTGTTAGGTGGCGGAGGTTACGGTGGCAAGACTTCGAAATCCTCCCCGGCACGGGGAGGGGGACCGTTCGCGAAGCGAAGGGTGGAGGGGGCGTGCCGCACACGGTACGTTCGCGGAGAGCCCCCTCCGTCAGCCCTGACGGGCTGCCACCTCCCCGTGCCGGGGAGGAATGATCAGATCTCGCTGAGCAGGTGCTCGGCCGAGCTCACCTTGAACTCGCCGGGTGCCTCGACGTTCAGCTGCTCGACCACGCCGTCGTTGACCAGCATCGAATACCGCTGGCTGCGCGTGCCCATGCCGAAGCCCGAGCCGTCCATCGTCAGGCCGATCGCCTTGGCGAAATCGGCATTGCCGTCCGCGAGTAACGTGATGTCGCCGGCGCCTGCCGACTTGCCCCATGCGCCCATCACGAACGCGTCGTTGACCGAGACGCAGGCGATCTCGTCGACGCCCTTGGCCTTCAGCTCGGCTTCCTTCTCGACGAAACCGGGCAAATGCTTGGCCGAGCAGGTCGGCGTGAACGCGCCGGGGACCGCGAACAGCGCGACTTTCCGGCCCTTGAAGAAGCTGTCGGTATCGACCTGGTCGGGGCCATCCGCGGTGGCCTTGACGAGAGTGGTGGTGGGAAGGCGGTCGCCGACGCTGATCGTCATCTGAAATCTCCTGTGCCGCGCGGTCGTCGCGCGCGGTGCGTACCTTGGACGCCGGACGGCGGATTTCAAGCGTGGCGACGGGGTACGCGCAGCGCTATGTTCCTGGTCATGGACAAAACGCGCTTTCTTTCGGGACAATTCCTGCTCGCGATGCCGGGCATGAGCGACCCACGCTTCGCCCGTGCGGTGATCGCGATGTGCAGCCATGACGAGAATGGCGCGATCGGGATCGGGATCGGTGCGACAATCGACGGTTTGGGCTTCCACGATCTGCTCGAACAGTTCGGGATCGCGCCGGGCGACGCGCCGAATGCGCCGGTACATTTCGGCGGCCCGGTCGAGCCGCGGCGCGGGTTCGTGGTGCATTCCTCCGACTGGGGCGGACAGGACTCGGTCGATGTCGCCGGTCGGTGGAAGCTGTCGAGCACGGTCGACGTGCTGCGTGCGATCGCCGAGGGGAAGGGCCCGTCGGAGTGGGTGGTGGCGCTTGGCTATGCCGGTTGGGATGGCGGACAGCTCGAGGGCGAGCTGTCGCGGCCGGGGTGGTTCAACGTGGCCGGGGATGCCGAACTGCTGTTCGAGACCGCGGCGGAGGATCGCTGGACGCTGGCTTTCGCGCAGGCTGGCGTGGATCCGCGGTTGCTCGTCGCGGAGACGGGTCGGGCCTAATCCTTACGTTCTCCTGCGAACGCAGGAGCCCAGGATCACATAGGACACCGTTCGTAACCCTGGGCTCCTGCGTTCGCAGGAGAACGTAAACAGCTTACACAGTGTGCATCCCCAAACGTCATATAAAGATATCTTTATATTTGATTTGGGGCCTCCACTCTCCTATGATGCAGTATCCGGCACGGGCATGAGGCTCGCCGATCACGATATTCTCAGGAGACTCCTCGTGGCCACCACGCTTGCGCCTACGAAGACCGACGCCAAGGCCGACTACGTCGTCGCCGACATCAGCCTCGCCGATTTCGGCCGCGCCGAGATCAACATCGCCGAGACCGAGATGCCCGGCCTGATGTCGCTGCGCACCGAATTCGGCGCCGCACAGCCGCTCAAGGGCGCGCGCATCACCGGTTCGCTGCACATGACGATCCAGACCGCGGTGCTGATCGAGACGCTGACCGCGCTCGGCGCCGACGTCCGCTGGGCGACCTGCAACATCTTCTCGACGCAGGACCACGCCGCCGCCGCGATCGCCGCGACCGGCGTGCCGGTGTTCGCGATCAAGGGCGAGAGCCTCGCGGACTATTGGAACTATGTCGGCGACATCTTCTCGTGGGATCGCGACGTCGAGGGCCAGACTGCCAACATCATCCTCGATGACGGCGGCGACGCGACGATGTTCGCACTCTGGGGCGCCAAGCTCGAAGCCGGCCACACGATGCCCGAGCCCGAGAATGAGGAAGAGGTCGAGATGCAGCGTGCGCTCAAGGCGTACGTCGCGAAGAACCCCGGCTACCTCACCGAGACCGTCAAGAACCTGAAGGGCGTCTCGGAAGAGACCACCACCGGCGTCCACCGCCTGTACGAGATCGCCAAGAAGGGCGAGCTGCCGTTCCCCGCGATCAACGTCAACGACTCGGTCACCAAGTCGAAGTTCGACAATCTCTACGGCTGCAAGGAATCGCTGGTCGACGCGATCCGTCGCGCGACCGACGTCATGCTCGCCGGCAAGGTCGCCTGCGTCGCCGGCTTCGGTGACGTCGGCAAGGGTTCGGCCCAGTCGCTCCGCAACGGCGGCGCGCGCGTGATGGTCACCGAAGTCGATCCGATCTGCGCACTGCAGGCGGCGATGGAAGGCTTCGAGGTCGTGACGATGGAAGAGGCCGTCAGCCGCGCCGACATCTTCTGCACCGCGACCGGCAACGCCGACGTCATCACCGCCGATCACATGAAGGCGATGAAGCCGATGTCGATCGTCTGCAACATCGGCCACTTCGACTCGGAGATCCAGATCGCCGCGCTGTCGAACTACGACTGGACCGAAGTGAAGCCCGGCACCGACCTGGTGAAGTTCCCGGACGGCAAGCAGATCATCATCCTGGCGAAGGGTCGCCTGGTGAACCTCGGTTGCGCCACCGGCCACCCGTCGTTCGTGATGTCGGCCTCGTTCACCAACCAGACGCTCGCGCAGATCGAGCTCTGGACCAAGGGCGAGAACTACAAGAACGAAGTCTACGTCCTTCCGAAGCACCTCGACGAGAAGGTCGCGATGCTTCACCTCGAGAAGCTCGGCGTGAAGCTGTCGAAGCTGTCGGACAAGCAGGCCGGCTACATCGGCGTGCCGGTCGAAGGCCCGTTCAAGCCGGATCACTACCGCTACTAAGATGCCGATACCGATCCTTACGGGATGGGACATCGAAGGGCTCGGTCGAAAGACCGGGCCCTTTTGCATGGTGGCGGCTTCCCCGGCGGGGGCGAAGTGTCCTAGATGGGCGACGATGACGCTCGCTCGCCGCTCCGCTCGCCTATCATGATCACGCTGGGTCTCGGCACGGCGCTGGCCGCAGGCGCGATCCTTTCGCTGCTCGTCGTGGCGGGGGGCATCCTGTTGTTCCTCGGCCAGCGCGCGCGCGGCGATGCTGTGGCGGCGATCGAGGCCAATGCGCATCTTCAGACGCTGCTCGACGGATCGCCTGCGATCGTCACCGTGATCCGCTCGGGCGGACGAATCGAGATGACGCAGCGGATGGCGGACTGGCTCGGGCTGGATGTGGCCCCCCGCTCGATTGCCGAACTTGCTACGGGCGGGACCGGGCTGTCCGCCGACGACGCAGCGCGGCTGATTGCGGATATCACTGCGGCGCAGCGCGCGGGACGGACGTTCGTGCGATCGGTGCGGCTGGTCGGCTCGACACGAGCAATCACGTTTCGCGGTGGCCGTGCGCCCGGCGAGATGGGGGCGGCGGGGGCAGTTTTGCTGTGGGCGTTCGATGCGACCGACAGCGAGGCGGAGATCGCCCGGCTCAGCGCCGAAACCACGCGGCTGGGATCGGCCTATGAATCGCTCACCGGACTGATCGAGGCGGCGCCGATGCCGATGTGGTACCGCGCCAACGATCTGCGTCTGACGATGGTCAACACCGCGTATGTCGATGCGGTCGAGGGGCGCGATGCGGCCGATGTCGTCGCGCGTGGGCTGGAGCTGGTCGAGGGATCGGGCCGCGGCGGGCCGCTGGCCGGCGCTGCGGTCGCGCGCGAGCAAGGTCGGCCGCATCAACAGGTCTTGCCGGCGACGATCGACGGCGCGCGGCGCTCGTTGCAGATCTACGACGTGCCGCTGCCGAGCGGCGGCGTGGCCGGGTTCGCGATCGATATCGAGGAGCTGGAACAGGCGCGGTCGGGCGCCAAGCGCTTCGCCGAGGCGCAGCGTGCGATGCTCGACCGGCTGTCGGCAGGCGTCGCGCAGTTCGGCGGGGACCGGTCACTCGTGTTCTGCAACCAGCCGTTCCGGCGGATGTTCGCGATGCGCAGCGAATGGCTCGCCGATCGCCCCGAATTCGACCGCGTGCTCGAGCGAATGCGCGAAGCCAACCGCCTGCCGGAGGTTCGCGACTTCCCGAGCTGGAAGGCGGAGCGGCGCGGCTGGTTCCTGCAGACCGGCGGATCGCAGAGCGGCCCGGTCGGCGGTGGCGCGATCGAGGAGAACTGGCATCTGCGCGGCGGCACGCATCTGCGCGTCGTCGCGCAGCCGTTGCCGGATGGCGGGCTGTTGCTGATCTTCGAGGATCGCACCGAGCAGGTCCAGCTCGCGAGCGCGCGCGACACGCTGTTGCGGGTGCGGACCGCGACGTTCGACAACCTCTTCGAGGCGCTCGGCGTGTTCGCGGCCGATGGCCGGTTGCAGGTCTGGAACAACCGGTTCCGGCTGTTGTGGGGTCTCGAGGAGGAATTCCTCGCCGCGCACCCGCGCGTCGACGCGTTCGCGGAGGCGGTGGGCGGCAAGCTCGCGACGCCGAGCCGTTCGGCGCTGATCCCCGATCTGGTCCGCTCGGCGACGGTCGAGCGCCAGCAGCGCGGCGGGCGCGTGGCGTTCGCCGACGGGCGCCATTTCGAGTTTGCCGGAGTGCCGCTGCCCGATGGCAACGCGCTGTTCACGATGCTCGACATCACCGACAGCCGGCGCGCCGAGCAGGCGTTGCGCGACCGTGCCGACGCGCTGGAGGCCGCCGACAAGGTCAAGACCGCGTTCGTCGCCAACATGAGCTATGAACTGCGCACGCCGTTGACGTCGATCAGCGGGTTCGCGGAGATGCTGCACGGCGGCTATGCGGGCGAGATGACGCCGCAAGCCGTCGGGTATGTCGGCGCGATCCTCGAGTCGGTCGAGCGGCTCGGGCTGCTGGTCGACGACGTGCTCGACCTGACGCGCGCCGAGAGCGACCGCGACGAGACCGACCGCAGCGACGTCGATCTCGCCAACACCGTGCGCGCCGCGGCCGAGACGATCCTGCCGTCGGCGAAACGGCGCAAACTCGACTTCGCGGTCGAGGTCGCGCGGTCGACGGGACGCGTCAACGGCAATCCGAAGCGGCTGAAGGAGGTCGTCGAGCATCTGTTGCGGCATGCGGTCGCGGCGACGCCCGATGGCGGACGGGTGCTGTTGCATACCGACGGCAATGCGACGTCGGCGCGGATCGTGGTGTCGGACGATGGGGTCGGGATGGATGCGGAGGCGGTCGCGCATGCGTTCGACCGGTTCGCGGAGTCGAAGCCGATGGGGGATCGGGCTTTGGGTCTCGGACTGCCGTTGGCGAAACAGTTCGTCGAGGCGCATGGCGGGACGATCGAGCTGGTATCCGAACCCGGCGCGGGCACGCTGATCACCGTAGAATTGCCACGTCGATGATCGTTTTGAATCTACTCCGTCTCCCCTCCGGGGAGAGGGTTGGGGTGAGGGGCAGCCAAGCAGTGCGTCGCCCGGAACAGCCCCTCACCCAACCCTCTCCCCGGAGGGGAGAGGGCTCGTGCGCGTGATCCGACTACCCGACCCGCAAGCTACCGAAGCGTTCGGGGCTATGCTTGCCGATCTGGTCCGACCCGGGGACGTGATCACCCTCGAAGGCACGCTAGGCGCCGGCAAGACCAGCGTCGCGCGCGGCCTGCTCGCCGCACTCGGGCTCGCCGGCGAAGCACCATCGCCGAGCTTCGCGATCGTCCAGCCCTACGAGCCGCCCGAAGTGCGCTTCCCCGTACTCCACGTCGACCTCTACCGGATCGACGACCCCGCCGAGATCGAGGAACTCGCACTCGACGACGCGCGCTATGATTCGCTGCTGCTGGTCGAGTGGCCGGAGCGGGCGGGCCCGGATTACTGGCCGGACGCGCTTCGCTTGACCCTGACGATCGAGCTGGACTGCACGCGCGGCTTGACAGTGGGAGTCCCGGAAGCTTGGAGGTCGCGATGGCCGACATGACCCCGCCGCCCGGCGCCGCCGCTTTTCTCGACGCTCATGGCTGGGGTGGGGCACAGATCCTCCCGGTCGCCGGCGACGCCTCGTTTCGGCGCTATTTCCGCGCGATCGAAGCAGGGCGGCAAGCGATCCTCATGGACGCGCCGCCGCCACACGAAGATCCCCGCCCGTTCATCGCGGTCGCGGAATGGCTTGTCGCGCACGACTTCGCGGCACCGGCGATCCTCGCGTCCGATCTCGACCGCGGGCTCGTGCTGATCGAAGATTTCGGCGACGATCGGCTGCGCGAGGCGGTCGACGCTTCACCGGACGAAGAACTGTCGCTGTATGCGCCGGCGATCGACCTGCTGGTGCGGTTGCGTGCCGAGCCGGCCGGGCCGGTCCCCCCCTATGATCGCGCGGTGCTGAAGCGTGAGGCGGGGCTATTCGTCGAATGGTACTGCCCGGCGGTCGGAATCGAGGCAGATCTCGCAGGATGGGACGCGGCTTGGGAGTCGGTGTTCGATCACGCGATCGCCGAGACTCCAGTGACGGTACTGCGCGATTATCACGCCGAGAACCTGATGCTCGTCGGGCCGGAGCGATCGCTCGGCCTGCTCGATTTCCAGGACGCGCTTGCGGGGCATCCGGCCTACGATCTGGTGTCGCTGTTGCAGGATGCGCGGCGGACGGTCGATCCGGCGGTCGAGGCGGCGATGCTGGCACGATATCGCGCGGCGGCGGACGCGGGAGAAGAGTTCATGAACGCGTATCACGTGCTCGGCGCGCAGCGGAACGCGAAGATCCTCGGCATCTTCACGCGGCTGTGGAAGCGCGACGGCAAGCCGCATTACGCGACGATGTGCCCGCGCGTGTGGACGTATCTGGAGCGCGATCTGGCGCAGCCGGTCATGGCGCCGGTCGCGGCGTGGTTCGCGGCGAACGTGCCGCCCGCGCTGCGCGGCGATCCGCTGGCCTTGAGCGCGTGAGCCGCCAGCAGACGATCCGGCCCGTCCCTCGCGGTGACGTGCCTGAAACGGCGATGGTGATGGCGGCGGGCCTGGGCAAGCGAATGCGGCCGCTGACCGCGACCCGACCCAAGCCGCTGGTCAAGGTCGCGGGCAAGCCGTTGATCGATCACGTGTTCGAGCGGTTGCAGGCCGCCGGGATCAAGCGCGCGGTCGTCAACGTGCATTATCTCGCGGATACGCTGGAGGCGCACGTCACCGACCGGTTCGACGGGATCGACGTGGTGATTTCCGACGAGCGGAAAATGCTGATGGAGACGGGCGGCGGGCTCGTCCAGGCGCGGCATCTGCTCGGCAACGCGCCGGTGCTGGTCGTCAACAGCGACAATCTCTGGATCGACGGCCCGGTCGACGCGATCAGGCTGCTCGCGTCGCGCTGGGACGACGCGAAGATGGATGCGCTGCTGCTGATGGTGCCGCTCGCGCGCGCCAACAATCACTCCGGCATGGGCGATTTTTATCTCGGCAGCGACGGGCGGATCGTGGGCCGCCGCAAGCCCGGCCGCGTCGCGCCGTTCGCCTATACCGGCATCCAGATCCTCCACCCGCGGTTGATCGCGGACTGGCCGGAAGGTCCGTTCTCGACCAACATCTTCTGGGACCGCGCGATCGAGGCGGGCCGCGCTTACGGTCAGGTCCACCAGGGCCTGTGGTTCGACGTCGGCACGCCCGCCGCGATCCCGAAGACCGAGGCGATCCTCGCGGATGGCTGATATTGCCACGGCGGATCGCCCGACGCTCTACACGATCCCCGCGCACCGGGCGTTTGCAGATGCGCTGGTCGCCGGGCTGACCCGGCGGGCGGGGCGCGATCCGCTGGCGCTCGCCCGCGCGCTGGTCGTATTGCCGAACAACCGCGCGGTGAAGGCGTTGACCGAGGCGTTCGTGCGCGCGAGCGGCGGCGGGCTTGTTTTGCCGCGACTGGTGGCGCTGGGCGATCCGGAGATGGGCGAGGCAGTCGGCGCTGCGCTCGACCCGGCGGACGACATCGATCCGCCGCTGCCCGCGGTACCGCCGTACCAGCGCCGCATGATCCTCGCCCGACTGGTGTCCGAAGAGCGCGCGCGCGAAGGCCATCCGGTCGATGCCGCCGAAGCGGTGCGCCTCGCAGGCGAACTCGCGCGGACGCTCGATCAGTTGCTGGTCGAGGAAGTGCCGCCGACCAAGTTGCGCGATATCGAGCTTGGCCCCGAACTGACCGAACACTGGCGCCGCGCGCTGGCGACGTTCGAGATCGTGCTGCAACGCTGGCCGGGCGAACTCGCGCGGCTTGAGCGGATCGATGAAGCGACGCGGCGCTCGGCGTTGCTCGACCGGCTCGCCCAGCGCTGGCGGAACGCGCCACCCGCCGGGATCGTCTGCGCGGCCGGCGTGACCGATTCCGCGCCCGCAGTCGCGCGCCTGCTCCGCTGCATCGCCGACATGCCGCAGGGCATGGTGGTGTTCGCAGGGCTCGACCTGGCCCTGCCGGACGAGGAATGGGACGCACTCGGCCCGCATGATGCGAACCCGGTCACCGGTCTCACGCGGCGCTCGATCGAGACGCATCCGCAGTTCGATGCCAAGCTGATGCTCCTTCGCATGGGGGTTGCTCGCGGCGAGGTGCAGACATGGCGCGAAGGTGGCGGGCATGACGCCGACCCCGCGCGCGGCCGGGCGATCGCCAACGCGCTGGCACCCGCGGATTTCACCGGCAAGTGGACGCAGATCGCCGCGGAGGATCGCCGCTTGAAGGGCGTCACCGCCGCCGAACTCGCCACGCCCGCAGAGGAAGCGCAAGCGATCGCGCTCGTCCTACGCGAGGCGTTGGAAGTGCCCGAGCGGACCGCCGCGCTGGTCACGCCGGATCGTGCCTTGGCGCGACGGGTGGCGGCGCATCTAGGACGCTGGGGGATCGGCATCGACGACAGCGCGGGGCGGCCCCTGTCGATCCTGCCGCCGGGGACGTTGCTCCTCGCGCTGGCCGAAGCGGCGGCGCAGCGCTTCTCGCCGCTGGCGTTGCTGGCGTTGCTGAAGCACCCGCTAGTGCGTGCCAGCGAAAAGCCCTCCGAACGCCCGATACGTCTTGAATGGCTCGACGGCGCGCGCGCACTCGATCGCAGGCTTCGCGGCCCGCGACCGGCAGCGGGGCTCGACGGGATCGCCGGGCATCTCGAGGAGCGCAAGGGCACCGCCGCGACATGGTGGGCAGACGTCCAGCCGTTGCTGACACCGCTGGCGAACGCGTTCGATCAGGGGCCGCAGCCCTTGGCGTCGGTACTCGCCTGCCTGCGCGAGACGGCGCAGACCTTGTGCGGCGACAATCTCTGGTCGGGGCTCGCAGGGCGTGCGGCCGCGGAGTTCCTCGCCGATCTGGAAGCGGAAGCCCCAGCCGGACCCCCGCGTATCGATCCGCACGAACTGCCGCAATTGTTGCGCACGTTGCTCGACGAAGTCGCGGTGCGTCCGGCGCCGGGCGGCCATCCACGGCTCGCGATCTACGGCCTGATCGAGGCGCGGTTGCAGACGGCGGACGTCATGGTGCTCGGCGGGCTGAACGAGGGCGTGTGGCCGGGGCGGCCTGCGCCTGACCCATGGCTCGCACCCCGCATTCGCATGGAACTCGGGTTGCCGGGGTTGGAACGCCGCGTCGGCACCGCGGCGCATGATTTCGCGCAGGCCTTGGGTGCACCGCGAGCAGTCGTCACGCGCGCGCGGCGGGATGCCAAATCACCCGCGCTGGCGTCGCGGCTCTGGCTACGATTGCAGGCGCTCGCGGGCGATCGGTTCGAACGCGCTTCGGCACTGGAAGGCTGGACGCGCGCGCTCGACGATCCGGGCGAGCATCTGCCCGCCGACCGTCCCGCGCCGTCGCCCCCTGCGCTACTGCGTCCAAAGGTGATCTCCGTCACCGAGGTCGATCGCCTCAAGGCCGACCCCTACGCCTTCTACGCCCGCCGCGTGCTCGGGCTGATGCCGCTCGACCCGGTCGATGCCGATCCGAGCGCGGCATGGCGGGGCACCGCGGTGCACGACATTCTCGAGCAATGGTGGAAGCAGGATAACTGCACCGTCGACACGCTGCGACAGCGCGCGAAGGCGATGCTCGACGACGAGCGGACGCACCCGATGATGCGCGCGTTGTGGCAGCCGCGGTTGCTCGAGGCGATCGACTGGATCGCGGGCGCTATCGTCGCGCAAGGCGAGGATGGGCGGACCGTCGCCAGCGCCGAGGGCAAGGGCAAGATCGAGATCGCCGGCGTGACCCTCTCGGGCCGCTACGACCGCATCGACAAGCTGCCCGACGGACGCCTCGCGGTGATCGACTACAAGACCGGCAAGCCGCCTTCGCCGACCGCGGTGCGTGCAGGCTACAGCCTGCAGCTCGGACTGCTCGGACTGATCGCCGAGCGCGGCGGGTTCGAGGATGTGCGCGGCACTGCGGGCGCGTTCGAATATTGGTCGCTCGGCAAGAAGCGCGACGCGTTCGGCTATATCGAGAGCCCGGTCGATCCCGAGGGCAAGCGCGACAAGATTCCGACCGCCGAATTCACGGCAATCGCCGCGCACAACTTCACCGAAGTCGTCGGCGAATGGCTCACCGGCAGCGCCGCTTTCACCGCGAAACTCGTCCCTGAATACGCCCCCTATGCCGAGTATGACCAGCTGATGCGACGCGACGAATGGTATGGCCGTGAGCGGTGACGCGCTAGCAACGCTCCCCCGGCTGAGGGGCGCGCAGGCGGATGCGAGCAATCCCGCCTCGCACGTCTGGCTATCGGCGTCGGCGGGGACCGGCAAAACGCAGGTGCTGGCCGCCCGCGTGTTCCGGCTGCTGTTGCGCGGTGTCGATCCCGGCGCGATCCTGTGCCTGACCTTTACCAAGGCAGGCGCGGCGGAGATGGCGCAGCGCATCAACGGCCGGCTCGCCGCATGGGTACGAATGCCCGCGCCAGCGCTCGCCGCGGACCTGATCGCGCTCGGCGAGAGCCCGGTGCAGGCGTTGCAGGATCGCGCCCGCACGCTGTTCGCCAAGGTGCTCGATGCGCCGGGCGGGGGTTTGCGTATCCAGACGATCCACGGCTTCTGCCAGGGGCTGCTGGCGGCGTTCCCTGTCGAGGCGGGGCTGACGCCGGGCTTCCGGCCGCTGGAGGCGCGCGAAGAAGCGGGGCTCGCACGCGAAGCTCTGGCGTCGATGCTGTCCGACGCCGAGCGCGATGGACGCGAACGCCCGGTCGAGATCGTCGGCCGGCTGTCGCTGCGGATGGGCGAGGGCGGGGCGGAGGCGTTCCTGCTCGCCTGCGCCCGGGCGCTACCGGCGTTGGAGGCGCTCCCGGTCGGGATCCAGCCTTGGCTTCGGCGCGAACTCGGGCTTCCGTCCGGGGATATCGACGAGGCGATCGCGGAATGGTGCGACGTGCTCGACCTCGATGCGATCGCGCGCATTGCAGCGGCCAATCGCGCCTGGGGGACCGCAACCGGACAGGCCGCGGCGGCGACCGTGCAGCGCTGGCTTGACTCCGAGGATCGCGCGGCGACGCTGGACGAACTCGCCAGCGTCGTGCTGACCGGCACGGGCACGCAGCGCAAGGCCTCGAAGAAACTGATCGATGCCGAGCCCGACTACGAAGTCCTCGCGCGCGATCTGGGGGAGGCGTGCACCGACGTGCTGTCGATGGTGCAACGCGCGACCTATTGCGACCTGCTCGCCGACGGGCTGGAGGTCGGGCGCGATTATGCTCGCGGCTATGCGCTGGCCAAGCGGCGCGCGGGCGCAGTCGATTTCGACGACCTGATCGCGACGACGGTGGCGTTGCTCGACCAGCCGGGGATCGGCGAGTGGGTCCGCTACAAGCTCGACCAGGCGACCGAGCATCTGCTCATCGACGAGGCGCAGGACACCAACGGCCACCAGTGGCGGATCGTCCGTGCGCTTGCGGACGAGTTCTTCGTCGGCCGCGGCATCTATGCGCCGTCGACGCGCACCCTGTTCACGGTCGGTGACTACAAACAGGCGATCTTCGGGTTCCAGGGCACCGACCCGCTCAATTTCCAGGCCGCCGAACAGTATTTCGGCGGTCGGGCGAGCGAGGCGGAAGGCGACGACGACTGGCCCGAGGAGGATCGCGGGCTCCCCTTGGCGCGGCTGTCGTTGCGCCACTCGTTCCGATCGACGCGAACCGTGCTGGAGTTCGTCGATGCGGCGATCGACGCGATCGGCGAGCCGGGGCTGGGTATCGCGGGCGAAGTCGAACGGCACGCGAGCGAGGTCGCCGGGCCGGGCACCGTGACCTTGTGGCCACCGGTATCGGCCGGCGGCAGCGAGGACGACGAAGAGGGCTGGGTCGACGACGCGGTGCGCAAGCTCGCCAGCGACATCGCGCGTGCGGTGAAGGGCTGGCTCGCGCCCGAGACCGGCCTGATGCTGGAGAGCAAGGGGCGGCGGCTGCGGCCCGAGGACGTCATGATCCTCGTCAAGCGACGCGGCGATCTCGCCTCGCTGATCGTCGCGCGGCTCTATGCCGAGGGCGTGCCGGTCGCGGGCGTCGATCGCTTGCGGCTGAACGCGCCGCTGGCGGTGCAGGATCTGCTCGCGACGATCCGCTTCGTGTTACAGCCGGAGGACGATCTCAGCGTCGCGGCGCTGCTCGTATCTCCGCTGATCGGCTGGACGCAGGACGAACTGATGGCCGCCGCCCCGCGCGAGGCCGGGCCGTTGTGGCGCCACCTGCAACGCACGCAACCCGCGACGCGGCTCGCGCCCTTGCTGGCGATGCTGGCGCGCGCGGATATCGCCACGCCGTACCAGTTTCTGGAGGAGCTGCTGTCGGGCCCGCTCGACGGTCGCCGCAAACTGATCCGCCGACTGGGAACTGAGGCGCGCGATCCGATCGAGGAACTACTCAACGCTGCGCTGACGTTCGAGAGCACGACGACGCCGTCGTTGCAACGCTTCCTCGACTGGTTCGATCGCGGCGATGTCGAGATCGTCCGCGATCCCTCGGCGCCGCTCGACGCGGTCCGGGTGATGACCGCGCACGGCGCCAAGGGGTTGCAGGCGCCGCTGGTGATCCTAGCGGATGCGACGGCCGACCCATCGGCGGCGCCGCGCTCGATCCTCAAATGGGCACCAGAGCCTGGGGCCGCGCCGATCCCGGTGTTCCGGCCGCGGTCGAGCGAGCGCGGCGGGCCGCTGGATGCCGTCGTATCGGCCGCCGAGCAGCGCGAACTGGAGGAGCATTGGCGGCTGTTCTACGTCGCCGCGACGCGCGCCGAAGAGCGGCTGGTGATCGCCGGTGCGCTCGGGCCTCGTGCAAAGGGCGTGCCGCCGGAGAACAGCTGGTACGCCGCAGCCGATCGGGCGCTGACGGCGCTCGAGGTGCCGGCGGATGAGGGCGCGCGGACGTTCGCCGGGGTCGAGCCTCAGCCTGCGGTGATGGCCAAGGCTTCGGCTTCGGTCGAGAGTGCGGCTAATGCGCAGCTGCCGGCCTGGGCGCATGAACCCGCACCGCAAGAAGCGCGTCCGCCTCGTCCGCTGTCGCCGTCTGCGCTGGGTAACGACGCGGTGTCCGATCCGCCGCCGACACCAGCGATGCGCGTCGCGGCGGAGCGGGGCCGGTTGATCCATGCGCTGTTCGAGCGGCTGCCGGCGGTTGCCGCCACCGACCGCGCGACGGCAGCCGATCGCTGGCTGGCGAAAGCAGGCGGCGTCGACGATGCCGCAGCACGGTCCGAAATCGTGCGGAGCGTGGTCGCAGTGCTCGACGATCCGCGCTTTGCCGAGCTTTTCAGCGCGGATACGTTGGCCGAAGCGCCGATCGCCGCCACCCTTGCGAACGGCATGGTCGTGTCGGGGACGGTCGATCGCCTGCTGATCGAGGCCGATCGCATCCGCGTCGTCGACTTCAAGACCGGGCGACGTGCACCCCGCGGCCTCGACGACGTGCCGGAATACCATCTGAAGCAGATGGCGGCCTATGCCGAAGCCTTGAGCGTGATCTTCCCCGGCCGGTCGGTCGAGGCGGCCTTGCTGTACACGGCAGGACCGCGGTTGATCGTGCTGAACGACGAGACGCTGGCCGCGAACAAGCCGCACTATCGGCCCACGGAGCAAAGCTAGCCCCCCGGTGGTTGAGCGGACACGCGGGTAACCTTAGATACGACTCAACCAAGGAGAATTCACGATGGCGACCAAGCAGATCACCGATGCCAGCTTCGATGCGGACGTACTGAACGCCGACGGCCCCGTGCTCGTCGATTTCTGGGCGGAATGGTGCGGCCCGTGCAAGATGATCGGGCCATCGCTCGAGGAGATCTCGGAAGAACTCGGCGAGAAGGTGACGATCGCCAAGCTCAACATCGACGAGAACCCCGACGCGCCGGGCAAGTATGGCGTGCGCGGTATCCCGACGATGATCCTCTTCAAGGGCGGCGCACCGGCAGCGACCAAGGTCGGCGCCGAGCCCAAGGGCCGGTTGAAGGCGTGGCTCGAAGGCGAACTGGCGTAAGCTAAACTCCCGCCGTCATCCCAGCGGAAGCTGGGGTGACGGCATTAGCGGTATCAGCTCCGATAGTCGGCGTTGATCGAGATATAGCCATGCGTGAGGTCGCAGGTCCAAACCGTGGCGCGGCCTTCGCCTAGCGCCAGATCGACGCCGATCTCGATCTCTTGGCCCTTGAGATGCGCAGCGACCGGCGCCTCGTCGTAGCCGCTCAGCGCCAAGCCACCTTCGGCTACCTGCGTATTCCCGAACCGGATCGACAGCGTGTCGCGATCGGCTGGTTCGCCGGCCTTGCCGACCGCCATGACCACGCGGCCCCAGTTCGCGTCCTCACCGGCAATCGCGGTCTTCACCAGCGGCGAGTTGGCGATGCTCATCGCGATGCGGTGTGCGCTGCGGTCGCTGTCCGCGCCAGTTACCTGGATCTCGATCAGTTTTTGCGCGCCCTCGCCGTCGCGAACCACGAGCATCGCGAGTTGGTGGCACAAGTCGGCCAGGGCGGCGCGGAAGGCGTCCGCCCCGACGCTGTCGTCATCCGCGAGCGCAACGTTACCAGCCTTGCCCGTCGCGAAAGCCAGTACCGTGTCGCTGGTCGATGTATCGCTGTCGACGGTGATGCACGAGAAGCTCGGTGCATTCGCCTTCGACAGCGCGGCTTGCAGGAATTCCGGCTCGACCGCGGCGTCGGTGAAGATGAAGCCAAGCATCGTCGCCATGTCCGGCGCGATCATCCCCGAACCCTTGATGATCCCGACCAAGGTCACCGTGCGATCCCCGATCACCGCGGTCGTCACCGAGCCCTTGGTGAAGGTGTCGGTAGTCATGATCGTTGCGGCGGCATCCTCCCAGCCGCAAGGTTCCGCGGCGAACGCGGCGTCTAACCCGGTCTCGGCCTTGTCGATAGGCAACGGCACGCCGATCACGCCCGTCGAGGACACGAACACGTCCGAAGGCTGGCATCCCAGATGCGCCGCCGTCCGCGCCGCGATCGCCTCGACCGCGGCCCGACCACGCGATCCGGTGAAGGCGTTGGAATTGCCCGCGTTCACCACCAGCGCCCGCGCTTGCCCAAGCGTCAGCGCCGCACGGCACCATTCCACCTCGGGCGAGGGGCATTTGCTCGTCGTGAGTACACCCGCAACCACCGTCCCCGGATCGAGCGTCACGAACGTCAGATCGCAGCGGTCCCACGCCTTGTACTGCGCGCGCGCGACATGCAGCGCGACTCCGTCGATCGAAGGGGCGTCGGGGAAGGGCAAGGCGAGGGGGGAAATCTGCATGACGCCTTAATAGTCGCTGCCGGCCGGGCGACAAGACGACGTGCGCGAAGATCGCCTAGGCGGATGCTGCTCCGCCGCGTCCGTCGGGTGCCCTGTTGAGACGAATGGTAGATTTATCGCACGGGCTCGCATACAGCCGGTTCCGCATGAACCTGCTGCTACTCCTCTCTGCCTTGCTCTCCGCGCTGACCGGCGCGGCGCCGGGTATGCGTGGGCAGTCCGCCCAAGCAGTAGTGCAAGGCAACGTCTGCTCTCAGTCGGTAGCAGCAACGCCGGCCAAGGTCTTGACAAGGCCCGTATCTGGCCTTCCCGTGCTGCCGCAGGTTGCCGTCGCCACCACGCTGCGCACCATCGCCATCGTCTCGCTACCGCTATGGGCAGAGCGCCGCCGCGAATAGCGTCTTGGTGTGACCTTATCGTAACCTTTGGATCCGCGTGATCCGCTTCCGCGTGCGCCCCCTGTGTGCCGCCGCGTCTCAAATTCAGGAAATCAGCCCATGTTCGGTGGCCTCGCCAAATCCTTGTTCGGTTCGTCCAACGACCGCTACGTCAAGTCGCTCAACCCGATCCTTGCCAAGATCGCCTCGTTCGAGCCGTCGCTCCAGGCGATGTCGGACGAGGAACTCTCCGCGCAGACCGTCAAGTTCCGCGCGCGGCTCGCAGAGGGCGAGAAGCTCGACGACCTGCTCCCCGAGGCGTTCGCGACCGTCCGTGAGGCCGCGCACCGCGTGCTCGGCCAGCGCCATTACGACGTGCAGATGGTCGGCGGCATCGTCCTTCACCGCGGCGAGATCGCCGAGATGCGCACCGGCGAGGGCAAGACGTTGGTTGCCACGCTCGCGACCTATCTCAACGCGCTCCCCGGCGATGGCGTCCACGTCGTCACCGTCAACGACTATCTCGCCGCGCGCGACGCGGAGTGGATGGGGCAGGTCTACACCTTCCTCGGCATGACGATCGGCGTCATCATCCCCAATCTGTCGGACGAGGAACGCCGCGCCGCGTACGCCGCCGACATCACCTACGGCACGAACAACGAGTTCGGGTTCGACTATCTGCGCGACAACATGAAGTACGAGCGCAGCGCGATGACGCAGCGCGCGTTCAACTTCGCGGTGGTCGACGAGGTCGATTCGGTGCTGATCGACGAGGCGCGTACGCCGCTGATCATCTCCGGCCCGACCGACGACAAGTCCGAGCTGTACATGCAGGTCGACGCGGTCGTGAAGCAGCTTGAGCCGATCGACTACGACAAGGACGAGAAGCAGAAGACGATCATCCTCACCGAGGACGGCACCGAGAAGGTCGAGCGGATGCTCGAGGCGGCGGGGCTGCTCGAGGGGCAGAACCTGTACGACTTCGAGAACACGCAGGTCGTGCATCACCTCAACCAGGCGCTGCGCGCGATCGTGATGTTCAAGTCGGACATCGACTACATCGTCAAGGACGGCAAGGTCATCATCATCGACGAGTTCACCGGTCGCATGATGGACGGCCGGCGCTGGTCGGACGGCTTGCACCAGGCGGTCGAGGCGAAGGAGGGCGTCCAGATCGAGCCCGAGAACCAGACGATGGCCTCGATCACGTTCCAGAATTACTTCCGCATGTACCCCAAGATCGGCGGCATGACCGGCACCGCGGCGACCGAGGCGGCCGAGTTCTACGACATCTACAAGATCAACGTCGTCAGCATCCCGACCAACGTCGAGGTGAAGCGCGTCGACGAGGAAGACGAGTTCTACAAGGACACCAAGGACAAGTTCGCGGCGATCGCCAAGAAGATCAAGCATCACGCCGACCTCGGCCAGCCCGTGCTGGTCGGCACGGTGTCGATCGAGAAATCCGAGATGCTGAGCGAGTTCCTGGTCGGCGAGAACGTCGATCACAAGGTCCTCAACGCGCGCTTCCACGAGATGGAGGCGCACATCGTCGCGCAGGCCGGACGCAAGTCCGCGGTGACGATCGCCACCAACATGGCGGGCCGCGGCACCGACATCAAACTCGGCGGCAACCTCGAATTCCGCATGCTCGACGAGCATCCGGAGCTGGTCGAGGGCACGCCGGAATATGACGAGGCGGCGGCGCGGATCACGATCGAGATCGAGGCGGAGAAGCAGGCGGTGCTCGCCGCGGGCGGTCTGTTCGTGCTCGGCACCGAGCGGCACGAGAGCCGACGCATCGACAACCAGTTGCGCGGGCGGTCAGGTCGTCAGGGTGATCCAGGCCTGTCGCGCTTCTACCTCAGCCTCGACGACGATCTGCTGCGGATCTTCGGGCCGGACACACTGTTCGCCAAGATGATGCGCAACAACATCGAGGACGGCGAGGCGATCGGCAGCAAGTGGCTGAGCAAGGCGATCGAGACCGCGCAGAAGAAGGTCGAGGCGCGCAACTACGACATCCGCAAGCAGGTCGTCGAATATGACGACGTGATGAACGAGCAGCGCAAGGTGATCTACGAGCAGCGCGCGGACATCATGGACGCGGACACCGTCGGCGACGTGGTCACCGACATGCGCGCGGAGACGGTCAACGTGATCGTCGGCGATGCGTGCCCGCCCAACTCGTATCCCGAGCAGTGGGACGTTGCCGGGATGAAGGCTCGGCTCGCCGAGGTGATGAACCTCGAGCCGCAGATCGATGCATGGCTGCTGGAGGAGTCGGTCGACCCCGAGGTGATCGAGGAGCGCGTCCGGGCGATGGCGGACGAGGCGATCGCGCAGAAGTCGGCGGATCTCGATGCGGAGACGTGGACGTCGGTCGAGAAGTCGATCCTGTTGCAGAATCTCGACCATCACTGGAAGGAGCATCTCGCGACGCTCGACGCACTGCGTCAGGTCGTCCATCTGCGCGCGTACGCGCAGAAGACGCCGATCAACGAGTATAAGCAGGAGGCGTTCTCGCTGTTCCAGCGGATGCTCGAGACGATCCGCGAGGACGTGACCAAGACGATCGCGCATGCACAGTTCCAGATGCAGGCGCCGGTCGGGCTGCCCGAGCTGCCGGACTTCATCACGACGCATTTCGATCCGTTCACGGGCGAGGATAACTCGAACGACTTCGATGCGGGGACGCGTGGTCACATCACGTCGACGATGCCGCCGTTGCAGATCCCCCAGCCGCAGGAGGCCGACATCGGCGAGGATCCTGCTAACTGGGAAGGCGTGGTCAGCCGTAATGCGCCTTGTCCTTGTGGGTCGGGGCGGAAGTATAAGCAGTGCCACGGCGCTGTTTGAGGGGCTTAGCTTGCCAGGCGTTACCACCCCGGCGAAGGCCGGGGCCCAATTGGTGAGGTCGAAGTAACGGAGCGCGTCCGTCGTTAGCGACGTCCCCCAATTGGACCCCGGCCTCCGCCGGGGTGGTAGTAGATCGGGCGGCGTGCATACACTTTGTGCCGCACCCTCCGGTTCTCCCGCGAAGGCGGGAGTCCAGGCTACCGGCGCTGGCTTATGGGACTCCTGGACCTCCGCCTTCGCGGGGGAACAGTTGCTCCCGGGCAACGGGACTTGGAGCCACTCGGCAGACCGATCGTTAGGACCCCATGCGCCAAGCCACCACGATCCTCACCATCGACACCACCCGCCAAGGCCTCGTCGACGTCACCGACAAGATCGCCCGCTGGACCCGCGATCAACGCATGTCGGAGGGCCTGCTGACGGTATTCTGCCGCCACACCTCCGCGTCGCTCCTCATTCAGGAAAACGCTGCGCCCGAGGTGCGAACCGACCTCGAAGCCTATTTCGCCCGCATAGCCCCCGAATCGCGTGACTATGAACACGACGACGAAGGCCCCGACGACATGCCGGCCCACCTCCGCACCGCGCTCACCCAGGTCCAGCTGTCGATCCCGCTGATCGACGGCCGACTCGCGCTCGGCACATGGCAGGGTATCTACCTGTTCGAACACCGCCGTCGCCCGCATCGTCGCACATTGGCGCTGCATGTCATCGGCGATTGAACCAGATCATGAAAAATGAGTCAGTATGGTAGCGTATTGGAGCGATCCCGTTCATCAACCGTTCCACCATTGACGGCTAATAAGCGGCGTTTCGCCGCATTCGCCGCGAACGGAGACGACACCATGTTCAAGACACCGGGTCGCAAGGTCGCATTCGCAGCGCTCGCAACGGGCGCGCTGCTGCTGGCCGGATGCGCGACCGAGACCGCTTATCGCCCCGCGACGGGGCAGGGGTTCAACCGCACCGGCTATAGCGACCGCCAGGTCGAGCCCGGTCGCTTCCTCGTCAGCTTCGCCGGCAACAGCGTCACGTCGCGCGATACCGTCGAGCGGTACCTCTTCTTCCGTGCCGCCGAACTGACGTTGCAGAACGGCTATGATTACTACCTGATGGCCGACCGCGACACCAATCTTCAGTCGCGGACCTATACGACGCCGGGTCTCGGTGGCGGGTTCGGGTATGGCGGCTTCGGCGGCTATTGGGGGCCGTCATGGCGCTATTACGGCCGCGGCTTCGGCTGGCGCAACTGGAGCCCCTATGGCGGCTTTGGCGGTGGTTTCGGTGGTGGCTATGGTGGTTTCGGTGGTGGCCCATGGGGCAACGACTTCGATATCCGTACGATTGATCGGTATGAGGCGACCGCGGAGATCGTGATGCGCAAGGGTCCGATCCCGCGCGACAACATCCGCGCGTTCGATGCGCGTAAGGTGGTCGACAGCATCGGACCGAGTGTCGTGTTGCCAAAGTAACCGTCACCTTCGAGATGCCAAAAAGGCCGGGCTACCCCAGGGTAGTCCGGCCTTTTTGTTACGCTGCTCCCTCTCCCCTGCGGGGAGAGGGTCGGGGTGAGGGGCAGTTGGGAAGGGCAGCGCTCGCGGAGCCCCTCACCCAACCCTCTCCCCAGAGCGGAAAGGGCTAAGAACTCACCCCGCAGCCTTGGCCAGCCCCTTCGACAACTGCAACGCACCATGCAGCCGCGCCTTCGGATCCCCCCACGCGCGTTGCAACACCAGCTTGCTGTCCGGCCGCAACCGCGCGACGCCGTTCAGCCGCTCGACATAGGCCAGCAGCTTGTCGATGTTCGGCGGTTTGTCGTCGTGGAACGAGACCAGCACGCCCTTCGGTCCGACGTCGATCTTCGACACACAGGCGCGTTTCGCGTTCAGCTTGATCTCGATGACCTTGATCAGATTCTCGGTCGCATCCGGCAGCGGGCCGAAGCGATCGATCATCTCGGCCGCGAACGCCTCGATCTCCTGGCCCTCGTCGAGATCGTTGAGGCGGCGATACAGCCCCATCCGCAGGTCGAGATCGGGCACGTAATCCTCGGGGATGAGGATCGGCGCATCCACCGTGATCTGCGGCGAGAAATCGCGCGGCCGCGACGAGGTCATGCCGCCGGCCTTGGCGTCCATGATAGCCTCCTCCAGCATCGCCTGGTAGAGTTCGAAGCCGACCTCCTTGATATGCCCGGTCTGCTCGTCGCCGAGCATGTTGCCCGCGCCGCGGATGTCGAGATCGTGGCTCGCCAGCTGGAACCCAGCGCCGAGCGAATCTAGATCGGACAGCACCTTCAGGCGCTTCTCGGCGGTCACGGTCATCTGCCGCTCGGGCGGCGTCACCAGATACGCATACGCGCGCGTCTTCGAACGCCCCACACGACCACGCAGCTGATACAATTGCGCAAGGCCGAAGCGGTCGGCGCGGTGGACGATCATCGTGTTGGCGGAGGCGATGTCGATCCCGCTCTCGATGATCGTGGTCGAGACGAGCACCTCGAACTTCTTGTCGTAGAACGCCGACATGCGCTCCTCGACCTCGGTCGGCGACATCTGGCCGTGCGCGACGACGAAGCGGATCTCGGGCACCTGTTCGCGGAGGAAATCCTCGATCTCTGGCAAATCCGCCACGCGCGGCGTGACGACGAAGCTCTGCCCGCCACGGTAATGCTCGCGGAGCAACGCCTCGCGCAGCACGACCGGATCGAACGGCATGATGTAGGTCCGCACCGCGAGGCGATCGACCGGCGGGGTCTGGATCACTGACAGCTCGCGGATGCCCGACATCGCCATCTGCAGCGTGCGCGGGATCGGAGTCGCGGTCAGCGTCAGCATGTGGACGTCCGCCCGCAGCGCCTTCAGCCGCTCCTTGTGCGTGACGCCGAACCGCTGCTCCTCGTCGACCACCACCAGCCCGAGTCGTTTGAAATCGATATTCTTCGCCAGCAGCGCATGCGTGCCGATGACGACGTCGATCGTGCCGTTCGCCAGCCCCTCCTTGGTCGCCTTGGCTTCGCTCGCGGTGACGAGGCGCGACAGACGGCCCATGTTCATCGGGAAGCCCTCGAAGCGGGCGACGAAGTTGTTGTAGTGCTGGCGCGCGAGCAGGGTGGTCGGACAGACGATCGCGACCTGCTTGCCACCCATCGCCGCGACGAACGCCGCGCGCAAAGCAACCTCGGTCTTGCCGAAACCGACGTCGCCGACCACCAGCCGGTCCATCGGTTTGCCCGCGGCGAGATCGCCGAGCACGTCCTCGATCGCGCGATCCTGGTCCTCGGTTTCCTCGTACGGGAAGCGATCGACGAAGCTCGGATAGCCGCTCGCATCGGGTTCGAGCACGTCGCCTGGATGCAGCGCGCGTTCGGCGGCGGTCGCAATGAGTTCGCCGGCGATCTCGCGGATCCGCTCCTTCATCTTCGATTTCCGGCGCTGCCAGCCTTCGCCGCCAAGCCGGTCGAGCGTCGCTCCTTCCTCTGACGAGCCGTAGCGCGAGAGGACGTCGATGTTCTCGACCGGCACGTACAGCTTGTCGCCGCCGGCATAGCTGAGCGCGACGCAATCGTGCGGGCTCTGGCCGACGGGAATCGAGGTCAGGCCCTCGTACCGCCCGATGCCGTGCTCGGTGTGGACGACGAGGTCGCCCGGCGTCAGCGTCGCGAGTTCGGCGAGGAAGGCGTCGGCGGATTTCTTGCGCTTCTTGCGGTGGACGAGCCGGTCGCCGAGCATGTCCTGCTCGGTGAGCACCGCGATCCCCGGGGCGGTGAAGCCGTGATCGAGCGGCAGGACGATCAGTGCGACTCCGAAGCTGCGCGCGGTGTCGGCGATGCCGAGCGCGTCCTGCCAGGTCTCGGCGTGCTTGCCGCCTTTCATCCCGTGGTCGGCGAGCAGGCTCCCCAGGCGTTCGCGCGCCCCGATCGAGTAGCTCGCCAGGATCGGTTTCCGCCCCTGCTTGCGCAGTTTCTCGACGTGATCCGCGACGGCTTCGTAGATGTTCGCTTGCGCCGCGCGCTCGGGTCCGAAATCGCGCGGGCCATCGACGTCGAAGTCGAGCACGGTGTCGCTCGGCGGTTCGTGGAACGGCGAGGTGATGTGCGCCGCGAACGCCTCGACTCCGCCGGACCATTCCTGCGCGTCGAGATACAGTGCCTTGGCGGGCATCGGCCGATAGCTGCCGGGCTGGGCGGCCTCGGCGCGCTTGCGGTTCTCGTAATAGTCGGCGATCGATTCGAGCCGGCTCTCCACCGCCGCGGCGACGCCGTTGTCGCGGATCACGACGTCGTCGGCGCCGAGATGATCGAACAGCGTCGCCATCTTCTCCTCGAACAGCGGCAGCCAATGCTCCATGCCCGCGATGCGGCGGCCTTCGGAGATCGCCTGGTACATCGGATCGCCGGTCGCGGTCGCGCCGAACGCATCGCGGTAGCGGGTGCGGAAACGCTTGATCGAATCCTCGTCCAGCAGCGCTTCGGAGGCGGGGAGCAGGACGAAGCCGTCGATCCGGCCGGTGGTGCGCTGGTCCGCTGCGTCGAACGTGCGGACGCTCTCGATCTCGTCGCCGAAGAAATCTAGGCGCAGCGCGTGGTCTTCGCCAGACGGGTAGAGATCGACGATCCCGCCGCGGACCGCATACTCGCCCTGGTCGTGGACGGTGTCGGTGCGGACGTAGCCGTTCGCCTGGAGCAGCATGGCGAGCTTGTCGCGGCCGATCCGTTCGCCGGGCGCAAGCCGCGCGACGAGCTGGCGGATGCGGAACGGGGTGAGGACGCGCTGCGTCGCGGCGTTGGCGGTGGTCAGCAGGAGTTGCGGACCCTTGGGCTTGCCTTGCAGGCGTTGGAGCGCGGCGACACGCTCGGCCATGATGCGGAGCGTCGGCGAGGCGCGGTCGTAGGGGAGGCAGTCCCAGGCCGGGAAGCTCAGCACTTCGAGATCGGGCGCGAAATACGCCGCGGTCGAGGCGACCGCGCGCATCGCCGCATCGTCTGGGGCGATGAACACCGCGCGCGTCTTCGCGGCGCGTGCCAGGTCTGCGAGCAGCGACGGCTGGAAGCCGGACGGTACGCCCGACAGCGTCAGCGGGCTCGTCGCGGAGAGGATCGTCTTGAGGTCTGGCATTCGAACTCCCCCCTCCCTGGAAGGGAGGGGCTGGGGGTGGGTTGGTATGGGGTGCGTGTCACGACCGCCAAGCGGCCGACCCACCCCCAGCCCCTCCCTTCCAGGGAGGGGCGCAGAAGGCCTACTTCACGACCGTCACGTAATTAATGTCGCGCATCGCCTGCATCATCGGGCCGTCCCACTCGGGCGGACACACGATCGAGCCGATTGCCCAGCCCATGATATCGACGTCCTGTTCCTCGAGCAGCGCCTCGAACCAGTCGAGCTCTTTCAGCGTCCACGTCCGGCCATAGGTCGCGAAGAAGCCGCCGATCATCATGTCGGCTTCGCGCGTGCCGCGGTGCGAGCTGCGAAAGGCCAGGCGCTTGAGGCGGGTCTCGTGGTCCATCGTATCTCCAAACACGAAGAGCCGGCGACCCGCTGGTAGCGAGCGTCGGCTAGGCTATAGAGGCCAGATAGTCATGCGACCCGAAATCCTCAATCCGCTGTTCGCCGAAACCCTCGTCCTGAAGGGGGTGGGGCCCGCGCTCGCCAAGCCGCTCGACCGGCTCGGGCTCGCGCGCGTCGTCGACGTCGCCTTCCATCTGCCGACCGGCTACGTCGATCGCCTGCCACGCACCGAGCTGATGTCGACCGATGCCGGGCGGATCATCACGATCACGCTGACCCCGCGCGACTACAAGATCAGCGCGGGCAGGGGGCCGACGCGCGTGCAGGCGACCGACGAGCTTGGCAATTACGTCAGCCTCGTCTTCTTCGGCGGCAGCTCGGGCTGGGCGAAGAAGCTGCTGCCGATCGGCGAGGCCAAACGCGTGTCCGGCCGGCTCGACGAATACGGCCAGGAATTGCAGATCGTGCATCCCGACATCGTCGAGCCGGACGAGGAGTTGCGCGAGCGCGAGCCGATCTATCCGCTGTCGGAAGGTCTCACGTCGCGGCGGCTGGCGGCGCTGACCACGCAGGCGGTCGCGCGCGCGCCGGATCTGCCCGAGTGGATCGAACCTGGGCTGAAGGCGAAACGCGAATGGCCGGGCTGGCACGAATCGCTCGAGCGCATCCACGCCGACCCGTCGGACGCGAAGGCGCGCGAGCGGCTGGCGTATGACGAGGTGTTCGCGAACCAGCTCGCGATGACGATCGTCCGCGCGGATACCCGCAAGCGCCGGGGCCGTGCGTTGCAGGGCGACGGGCGACTGCGCGACATGCTGAAACTGCCCTATACGCTGACCGGCGCGCAATCGCGGACGGTCGGTGAGATCGAGGGCGATCTCGCGCAGACCGCGCCGATGCTGCGGCTGCTGCAGGGCGATGTCGGTTCGGGCAAGACGCTGGTCGCGGCGATGGCGATGCTGATCGCCGTGGAGGCCGGTGCGCAGGCAGCGATGCTTGCACCAACCGAGATCCTCGCGCGCCAGCATTACGAGACGCTGCGAAAGACGCTCGCCGGGCTGCCGATCGAGATCGGTGTGCTCACTGGCCGTGACAAGGGTCGCGTACGCGAGGCGACACTGATGGCGCTGGCGAGCGGCGAGATCGACATCCTCGTCGGCACGCATGCGATCTTCCAGGATGCGGTAGGTTACAAGGACCTGGGGCTCGTAGTGGTGGACGAGCAGCACCGCTTCGGCGTCGCGCAACGCATGACGTTGCAGGCCAAGGGCGTCGCCCCGCCGCATTTGTTGGCGATGACCGCGACGCCGATCCCGCGCACGCTGACGCTGGCGCAATACGGCGAGATGGACGTCAGCCGCCTCGACGAGATGCCGCCGGGCCGCCAGCCGATCGAGACGCGGGTGATCTCCGAGGACCGGCTCGACGACGTGGTCAACGCGCTCGGCCGGCATCTGGCGGACGGCGGGCAGGCGTATTGGGTATGCCCGCTGGTCGAGGAGAGCGAGAAGAGCGACCTTGCCGCTGCCGAGATGCGTGCCGAAACGCTGCGCACCCGCTTCGGCGACAAGGTCGCGCTGGTCCACGGCCGCATGAAGCCTGCGGAGAAGGACGCGGTCATGGCCGAGTTCTCCGCCGCGCGCACGTCCGTCCTTGTCGCGACGACGGTGATCGAGGTCGGCGTCGACGTCCCAAACGCGACTCTGATCGTGATCGAGCACGCCGATCGCTTCGGTCTCGCCCAACTCCACCAGCTCCGCGGGCGGGTAGGGCGTGGCACCGGGCGATCGATCTGCCTGCTGATGCGCGGGTCGTCGCTCAGCGAGACATCGCGCGCGCGTCTCGCGCTGATGCGTGAGACCAACGATGGTTTCCGCATCGCCGAGGAGGATCTCCGCCTCCGTGGTGCAGGCGAACTGCTCGGCACCAAGCAATCGGGCGAGATGGCGTTCCGGCTGGCGACCCCGGACATGATGGCCGACCTCCTGCAATGCGCGCACGACGACGCGCGCCTGCTGATCGACCGCGACGGTGGGTTGGAAGGACCGAGAGGGCAGGCGGCGAGGACGGCCTTGTACCTGTTCGACCGCGATGCCGGGGTAGCGCTGCTGCGATCGGGGTAAGGGCTGTTGCTTTCGCCCGCGCAGGACGACACGGGGGACGCATGCCACCACTTTTCCCGATCCTCATTGTCCTGCTCGCCGGCGTCGGGCTCGCGGTTCAGCCGCCGACCAACGCCGCGTTGGCAAAGGCATCTGGCTCGGTCTGGCTGGCGTCGCTCGTCTCGTTCGCGATGGGCACCGCGATCCTGTTCGCGATCTGGGCGGCGGCCGATCGGACGATGCCGTCGGCTTTGAAGGGTGCGCCAAGTTGGGCGTGGCTTGGCGGGCTTTACGGTGCGTGCTTCGTCGCGGCGCTGGCCTATGCGTCACCGCGGCTTGGGCTCGCCTCCGCGTTGACGATCGCGGTCGGGAGCCAGTTGGTAACCGCTTTGGTGCTCGACCGGTTCGGCCTGCTCGGGCTCACCGCCCAGCCGATCAGCCTCATGCGGGTTGGGGGCGTCGTGCTGGTGATCGGCGGCGTGCTGCTCGTCCGCGCCGGCTGACGTCAGCTGTTGCGGACCATCACCGTGAGCATGCCGTAATAGTCGGACAGCGGGATCGTCCGTTCGAGTTCGCAGCCGATCCGCCCGCCCAGCGACCAGCGCACGATCGCGTCAACGCCGCCGAGGATGGGCAGGGCGATACGCAACCGGTCGCCAGCCTCGGGCGCCCCCTCGCACCGCGCCATCAGGCCGTTCGCGGACATGTTGACCAGCACCAGCTTCATGTTGCGGCCGTCGCCGTCGATCGCGTGCGTGCGGTGCATCACCTCGTCGCGCGGTTCGCCGCGATGGTCTCGAACAGCCGTGGCATAGTTTGGCATCGGACGTCCCCCGTTTCGAAGATCACGACTTAACCCATTTGCGGTGAAGGCGGTGCAAACGGGGATGCTTAATACCGTGTTTGCCGTAACATAAAGGCGTTGGTTACGAAGGGGTTAGCATCCCGTGGCGCTTCTTCCCGAGGCTCAGGCGCACGGGCGCCGCGACGTCGATCGAGGCGGTCGGCTCCTTCACGGCCTCGCCATCGACCCGCACCGCGCCCTCGGCGATCTTGCGCCGTGCTTCGCCGTTGGAGGCTACGAAGCCCAGACCGACCAGCGCTTCGACGATCCCGATCGCGCCGCCAGCGACGGCAAAGCTCGGCAGCGAGTCGCCCGACGCGCCTTCCTCGAAGGTCTTCCGCGCAGTCTCGGCGGCCTGTTCGGCAGCATCGCGACCGCGGCACATCGCGGTCGCTTCGTTGGCGAGCACGATCTTGGCGGCGTTGATTTCGGCACCTTCGAGCGCCTCGAGACGTGCGATCTCGTCGAGCGGGAGGTCGGTGAACAGCTTCAGGAAACGGCCGACATCGCGGTCATCGGTGTTGCGCCAGAACTGCCAGTAATCGAAGTGCGGCAGCTGGTCCTCGTGCAGCCAGACCGCGCCCGACATCGTCTTGCCCATCTTGCCGCCATCCGCCGTGGTGATCAGCGGCGTGGTGACGCCGTAGACCTCGGTCGAGTCCATCCGGCGTGCGAGTTCGATGCCGTTGACGATGTTGCCCCATTGGTCCGAGCCGCCCATCTGCAACCGGCACTCGGCGCGGCGCGACAGTTCGAGGAAGTCGTACGCCTGAAGGATCATGTAGTTGAACTCGAGGAAGCTCAGCGACTGTTCGCGGTCGAGGCGGAGCTTGACCGAGTCGAAGGCGAGCATCCGGTTGACCGAGAAATGCTGGCCGACGTCGCGCAGGAACGGGATGTATTCGAGCGCGTCGAGCCACTCGGCGTTGTCGAGCATGATCGCGTCAGTGGGCCCGTCGCCGAAACTCAGGAAGCGTTCGAAGATGCGACGGATCGAGGCGACGTTGGCCTTGATCCCGTCCTCGCCGAGCAGTTTCCGCGCTTCGTCCTTGAAGCTCGGATCGCCGATCTTGCCGGTGCCGCCGCCCATCAGGACGATCGGCTTGTGCCCGGTCTGCTGGAGCCGGCGGAGCAGCATGATCTGGACGAGGCTGCCGACGTGGAGCGACGGAGCGGTTGGATCGAAGCCGATATAGCCGGGCACCACCTGCTTGCCGGCGAGCGCATCGAGCGCGGCGGCATCGGTCATCTGGTGGACATAGCCGCGCGAGGTCAGCGTGGTGAGCAGGTCGGACTGGTAGGTCATGGGAGCGCGCTTAGGACAAAAGCTCGGTCAGGAAAACGGCGCGCACGAAACTTGTTTCCCCGCGACGGCGGGGACCAAGCCTGGGCTCGCGCCTTCGCGGGAGAACGATCTTACGTTCGTGGCAACTGCGACGCGGGGTCGACTGGCGTGCGGCCCTTGCGAAGTTCGAAGTGCAGTTCGGGGCGATCCGCGAAGCCCGTGTCGCCCGACAGCGCGATCGTCTGACCGCGCTTCACGCTCTGGCCTCGCTGGACGAGCAGCTTCGACGCGTGGCCGTAGACGCTGGTCCAGCCGCCGCCGTGCTTGACGATCACCAGACCGCCAAGCGCGGCGATGCCGTCGCCGACATAGGCGACGACGCCGTC
This sequence comes from Sphingomonas sp. Leaf242, assembly GCF_001422045.1. Lineage (GTDB taxonomy): Bacteria > Pseudomonadota > Alphaproteobacteria > Sphingomonadales > Sphingomonadaceae > Sphingomonas. The sequence continues at coordinate 624,704 of NZ_LMLW01000007.1, read as the reverse complement.
TGCGGCCGCATGGATCGGCGTCGACATCGGCACCGCGATCTTGATGCCGTCGTTGCGCTCGCCGCTCGCGCCGGGGCCGAAGCGTTTCACGACCCGACCGTCGACCGGCCACAGGAACCCGCCGCTGGCCAACCGTGCGGGTGCGGTGACGACCGCGTTCGACGGCAGCACGCGGCGCGGCGTCGCGATTGGTTTCGCCGGTGCCTGGTTATTGGCGAGCGCGGGCTCGCCGCCGGTCAGGATGTCGTCGATGTCGAGCTTGAACGCCGACGCGCGTTCCGCGGCGCTGGGCCTGCCGCCGCCGGGGGCGTTAGGGATCAGGACCCGTTGGTCGGCGCGCAGCACGTACGGCTCGACCAGCGCGTTGGCCGCCACGATCCGCGACCATTCTACGCCATAGGCGCGCGCGATCGCGATGCCGGTCTCGCCGCGCCGGACCTGATGATAGCGCCCGCCGGGGATCGTCAGCCGCTCGCCGGTCTCGATCGTGTAGGGCGAATCGAGATCGTTCGCGCGCGCGATCGCCTCGAGCCCCGCACCGCTCCGATCGGCGACCTTGCTCAGCGTATCGCCGGGCTGCACGACATAGGTCGTGTCAGGGATCGTCTTGGCATCAGCGCGGACCGGACGCGCCTCCCAGGCCGGGCGCGGCGCGGGCAGGGTCGTCACCGCGCCGGTATCGCGGCTGGGTCGGTCATCGGACCTGTCCTGCGGTACGGCCTGGTCCCGACGAGGTGGCGGATCGTAACGCTGGACGGGTGGATCGCGGTACGGGCGCTGCGGACGACGGTCCGGGGCCGGCTGGCCGTAGCCGGCGGGGCGGTCGACCTGCGGAATGCACGCGGCGAGCCCGAGCAACGGCAGCAAGGCCGCCGCCAGCAGGGACCGCGCGCGCACCATCACCGATAGGCCTGGGTGAGCACGTCCAGCGATTCGGTGTGGGTCAGGTCGAGATGCAGCGGCGTGACCGAGACGAATCCGTCCGCGGTCGCCTCGAGATCGGTCGCGTGCGCGGGAGTCTCGACGGTCCGACCGAGCGCGAACCAGTGATATTCGTAGCCGCGCGGATCGGTGTTGGTGACGATCTCCAACCGCCCGTAATCCCGCAGGCCCTGGCTGACCACACGCACGCCCTTTACCGCATCGGCAGGGCCGGCAGGAAAGTTGACGTTGACCAGCGTCCCCGGCGCCATCGGTGCGTCGAGCAACGGCCGCAATACGCGTTCGCCCCATGCCGCCGCCGCCTCGAACGGCACGCTGTCGCCCATGCCCTCGCGGCTGTAGATCTGGCTCAGCGCGATCGACCGGATGCCGCCCAGCGCGCCCTCCATCGCCGCCGAGACGGTCCCTGAATAGGTGACGTCCTCGGCGAGGTTCGCGCCCCGGTTGACGCCGGAGAGGATCAGGTCGGGCGGGCAATCCTTCATGATCTTGGCCAGCGCCATCATCACCGCATCGGTCGGCGTGCCCGCGACGGCATACCGCTTCTCGCCGTGCTTCCGCACCCGGATCGGCCGCGAGAGCGTGAGCGAATGCCCAGCGCCCGACTGTTCCTCGGCGGGTGCGACGATCCAGATATCGTCGGACAAGTTCCGGGCGATCGTCTCCAGCACCTTCAGGCCGGGCGCATGATAACCGTCGTCGTTTGTCAGCAGGATCCGCATCAGCGCTTCGGCTCCAAAAGGGTCAGTCCGCCGAGATACGGCTGGAGCACGTCCGGAACCGCCACCGAGCCATCATCCTGCTGGTAATTCTCCAGCACCGCAACGAGCGTCCGGCCGACGGCTAGCGCCGAGCCGTTGAGCGTGTGGACGAACCGCGTGCCCTTCTCGCCCTCGGGCCGATAGCGCGCGTTCATGCGGCGCGCCTGGAAATCGGTGCAGGTCGAGACGCTGCTGATCTCACGATAGCGCGCCTGGCCTGGCAGCCAGACTTCGAGATCGTAGGTGCGTGCCGCGGTGAAACCCATATCGCCGGTGCATAGGAGCATCCGCCTGAACGGTAGCTGCAACGCGTCGAGCACGCCCTCCGCGCAGGCGGTCATGCGCTCATGCTCGGCCTCCGACATGTCGGGGGTGACGATCGAGACCATCTCGACCTTGTCGAACTGATGCTGGCGGATATAGCCGCGCGTGTCCCGACCCGCAGCGCCAGCCTCCGAGCGGAAGCACGGCGTCAGCGCGGTGAAGCGCAGCGGCAGTTCCGCCTCGGCGAGGATCTGTTCGCGGACGATGTTGGTGAGGCTCACCTCCGCGGTCGGGATCAGCCAGCGACCGTCGGTGGTCCGAAACAGGTCTTCGGAGAATTTCGGCAACTGGCCGGTGCCGAACACGGCCTCGTCACGGACCAGCAGCGGCGGAGAGACCTGCTCGAAGCCGGCGTCGGCGACATGATCGAGCATGAACTGGCCGAGCGCGCGTTGCAGCTTGGCGGCCGGCCCGCGGACGAGCGTGAAGCGTGCGCCCGACATCGCCGCGCCGGTCTCGAAATCGAGGCCGATCGCAGGACCGATTGCGTCATGCTCGCGGGCTACGAAGGCGAACGTCGTTGGCGTGCCCCGCGTGTGCACGAGCACGTTGTCGTCCTCGCCGCCGCCCTCGGGCACGTCGGTCGCGGGAAGGTTCGGGATCGCGGCAAGCATGGCCTGGAGTTCGCCACCGAGCCGCGCCTCATCGGCTGCCAGCGCGGGCAGCGCCTCCTTCAAGCTCGCGACCTCGGCCATCAGCGCTTGCGCCTTGGCCTCGTCCTTCTGCGCCTTGGCTTGGCCGATCGCCTTCGACAGTTCGTTGCGGCGGGTCTGCGCGGTCTGCGAGTCCGCGATCGTTGCGCGGCGCTGTTCGTCGAGCGTCACCAGCGATGCGGACTGCGGTGCGACACCCCGCTTGGCGAGGGCGGCGTCGAAGGCGGCGGGATCGTCGCGGATCAGGCGTATGTCGTGCATGGCTGGGCTATGCCGAGGGCCGCGGGCGTACGCAAGGCAGGCCCTCTGAAACCTCCCCCTTGGCGGGAGAGGACCAAGGGTTCGCAACCTCTCGCGTTCGCGGCGCGTTCTTCAACCATACGCATAGCGAAAAGGAGAAACCTGCATGCATCTTCCTCATAACTCCGTCGTGCTCGTCGCCGACGGCCGGAAAATGCTGTTCCTGCGCAACGAGGGCGACACCGAATTCCCCAATCTCATCGTCGAGAAGGCGCAGGAGCAGGACAATCCGGCAACGCGCGACCAGGCGACCGATTCCGCAGGCCGCGCCTCGTCACCGCAAGGCGGCGTGCAGAGTTCGGTCGAGCCGACCGATTTCCACCAGATCGAGGAAGACCGGTTCGCCGCGGACGCCGCCGACTTCCTGAAGACCGGTGCGCTGAAGAACACCTATGACTCGCTGATCGTGGTCGCGCCGCCGAAGACTTTGGGCGAACTGCGCAAGCATTATCACAAGGAGGTGGTCAGCCGCCTCAAGGGCGAACTCGACAAGGACCTGACCGGGCATCCGATCAAGGACATCGAGAAGGCACTCCAGAACGCCTGATCGCCGCGAGCAAACCCGATTGTCCCTAACGAAAAAGGCCCCGGTGGATCGATCCACCGGGGCCTTTTTCCTGCTTCGCTTCAATAAGGCCGGTTCAGGCCTTGGCCGCCGCCGGTTTCGCGAACCGCTTGCGGGCCACCAGCGCGGCTGCGGCGGCGCCGAACAGCAACACCATCGGCGGCGCGGGGACGGGGGCGGGCGGGCCACCGCTGGATCCCGGCGGATCGCCATGATGACCACCGGAACTCGTGCTGCTGCTGGTCGACGTGCTGCTTGCCGACGAGGTCGACGAGGCGGAGGAGGTGCTGCTGCTCGATGCCGACGTCACGTTGCCGCTCGACGACGACGAGACATTGCCGCTCGAGGACGAAGAAACGTTGCCGCTGGACGAGGACGATACGTCGCCGCTCGATCCGCCCGACGCCGATGTGCTGCTGACGCCGCCGGTCGACGACGACGTTGACCCGCCGCTCGAGGTCGACGAGATCACGATGCTCCCGCTCGATCCGCCGCCACCGCCGCCGAAGCCCCCCCCGAAGCCGCCGCCAAATCCGCCCGAACCACCAAAGAAACCGCCGCTGCCGCCGACCACGACGGGAACGCCACCACCGCCACCGATGAAGCCGCTACCGACCGGCGCGATCGCGGGGTTGGGCGCAGCATTGGCGACCGTGACGATCGTCGGCGTGCAGGCGGTGCTGGTCGTCGTCGTGACCCGGCGACGCAGGCGCGGGCGGGCAACCGACGCGACCTGACGATGAACCGCATGTTTCACCAGGACGCGCTTGGTGTTCGCGGTTCGCGCCGGGCGTTCGGCGACGTGCACCGCACCCCCGCCGATCAACGCACCGCCGCATGCGCATGCGCACAATTTAGCCAGAGCCATCCTCACCGACATATCGTCATTCTTTCATTGTCGACATTCGCTGTAATGCCGCACCCCGTCCGCAGCTTGCATCCTGCTATCCGACTAACTGCAAAAGAAACGGTTAAGTGCAACCGCATTATCCGAACCTAGTATAGGTAACGAACTATTTACGCATCCATAGCTGACACGATCAACGTTAACGTGCCGGGCTGGGACATAAAAGCACCAAAAGCAGGCGCGTGCCGCGGTATCCGGGCCGTGCTGCCAGCGGATAAGGTCCGGTTCGGTCTTGCCAAATGTTGGCGCGCGACGCGTACGGCAAGCCACGCAATAAAATGTCCGTTTTGATGCAGGATGCGCAAGTGGGGTCGCTTGTGGTGCCGGACGGCTGCGACTATAGGCGCTTTCACCATTTGGGGGAGGCTTCTGGAGATCGGCGTGGCTGATCCGACGAGGCCAAAGGGAGAGTGGTATGGCGACCGTTATGAATCGTATGGACGATACCGACAATTCCAACCACGGCGCGGCAAACGACCGTAGCGCGGATGACGGCGCAGACGGGGCGTACCGTCCCGATGCCGACGAACCTTTCATGAGTCTTCGGCAACAGGCCTATTTCCGACGCAAGCTGCAGGCCTGGAAAGAAGCGATCCTGCGGGAGTCGCAGGAAACCCTGTCGCAGCTGCAGGTCGACTCGCTGCGCGAGGCCGATCTGACCGACCGCGCGTCGAGCGAGACCGACTGGTCGATCGAACTGCGAACGCGCGATCGGCAGCGCAAGCTGGTCTCGAAGATCGAATCCGCGATCCGCCGGATCGACGAGGGCGAATACGGCTATTGCGAAGTTACCGGTGAGCCGATCAGTCTAGCACGGCTGGAGGCACGACCGATCGCGACGATGACCGTCGAGGCGCAGGAACGTCACGAGCGGCACGAGAAGGTCTCGCGCGAGGATTGAGCGCCGTAGCTCGACGGCGTGTAGGTTGACGGCGAGGGTCAGCGGCATGCGTCGGATCCGTTAGGTCTTTCGTCGCAGTATGATGCTATGATCCGTCGGCGGTGAGGATCGGGCCGGCCGGGAGCGGACGGCGACCAAACGGGACGAATGGCGTGACAGAAGCTTTTGACCGGTCGACGACCACTGACGCCGCGACAGACGGGCAGGGAGCGTCGTCGCCAGACATGTCGGGCAACCGCGTCGGTAGCCGCGACAGTCTGTTTCTCATGGCGAAGCTCAGGCTGGCGGACGAGCGGGGACCGCGGGAGGTTCGGGTCCGCAATCTTTCCGAGCGCGGATTGATGCTCGAACTGGACAAGGTCGTCGCGATCGCAACGCCGGTACTGCTGGAACTGCGCGGGCTCGGGGAAATCGGCGGCAAGGTCGCATGGTGCACCCAGGGTCGCATCGGCGTCGCGCTCGACTCGCCGATCGATCCCAAGAAAGCCCGCAAGGTTGCCGGTGTGTCGCAGTCGGCCAATACGCCCTTCTATGCCAAGGCAACGACCGCACGCTGATCGCGCGGACGGCGGCCTAGCGTCTCCCCGGACCGATGTCCGGGGAGTGCCGCGGATGCCGAAAGGCGGCAAATTAGAGGCTGACGATTTCCTCTTTCAGCTTGAGTTTCTGTTTCTTCAATCCTGCCAGGATGGTCGCATCGGGCAAAGGCCGGTGAGCTTCGGCTGCAATCCGTTTATCGAGCACGGCGTGCTTGGTTTCCAGAGCTGTCTGATGCGTCGTCTGCACGGTAGGATACCTCCTGCATTCGGGTTGGGGAGCTGAGTAAACCACTGTGTCATCGAAATGTCTTCATCGGAAACGGACCAAATCGATTGAACGACCGGTTTTCCGCGATGACCGGTGCACCGATCGCAGATCGTCCCGCATCGACGCAAATCGCCGGTTCGGTCGGTTTAGCGCTCGCGCCGGTCGGCGGATTTGCTAAGGGGCACGGCAGCAGCCACTAATACCGGGGGACGAGGTGGACGAGGCGCAGACCAAAGCTCAACTCGAAGCCATGCGCATCGAGCACCGCGATCTCGACGACGCGATCGCGGCGCTGGCGGCCAAGCCCGTGCCCGATCAGTTGCAGATGGCGCGGCTGAAGAAGCGCAAGCTTCGGCTCCGCGACGAGATTGCCGCACGCGAGGATATGCTGATCCCCGACATCATCGCGTGATCGCCGTCCTCGTCTGACGCGTTCCCCGCTCAGATCACGAGCCCGCCGCACCGAACGACGCATTTCGGGACAGATCTTGGTTAACGCGGTGTTCGCCATGATGGGCTAGGCAGGCGCGCTATGCCATCGCGCTGTCCATGACTGACTCTCGACACGAAACGCAGATGCATCGTCGGTTGATCGACGCGCTGTATAGCGAATCGATGCTGCTGGCCGACGAAGCGCGCGCCTATTTCGATGAAGTGGGCCGCAACGAGCGCGACGGGCTCGATCCGTTCGTGCGCGTCGGTTTCAGCTGCGAATCGCTCAAGGTCACGACGCGTCTCATGCACGTGATCGCGTGGCTGCTGACGCAGCGTGCGGTTCAGGCCGGCGAATTGGACGTCAAGGATGCGCTCGATCCGTCGCGCCGCCTGGGAGATGGGCCGGTTACCGACAGGGTTCTTCTTGAATCCCTGCCGGCCCGTGCGCGTGCGTTGATCGACTCGAGTACGGACCTGCATCGACGGGTCGCGCTGCTGGACGCCGCGCAATCGCTGCCCGACACGCTGCCGAGTGCGGTACGCTCGATGCATCGGCGGCTGGCCCAGGCATTCTAGGCGGCCGATGCACCGCGATAGGGTGCATCGGCCGCGGTCCGCGACAAGAGTTGGTCGCGATCAGCTGATGTGTACGGTCTTGGTGATCAGGTGTGCGGCAACGCCTTCCGGACCGTCCTCGGAACCGTGGCCGCTGTCCTTGATCCCGCCGAACGGGCTGTCGGGATAGCTAAGCCGGACGTTGTTGATCGCGATCATCCCCGCTTCGATCGCGTCGCCAAGCATGTTCTGCCGGCGTCCATTCTCGGTGAAGCAATAGGCGGCCAGACCGAACGGCAGGCGGTTGGCTTCGGTGATCGCGTCTTCGTCGGTCGCAAAGCGGCTGAGCAGCGCGATCGGGCCGAACGGCTCCTCGTTCATCGCGCGCGCCGATAGCGGCACGTCCGACAGCACGGTCGGCTGGAAGAAGAACCCGCCGCTGCCGCCATACTCGCCGCCCGCGAGCAGCTTGGCGCCGTGATCGGTCGCATCGCCGACCAGTTCGGCAATGGCCTCGGGTCGGCGTGCATTGGCCATCGGACCCATCTGGCTGGTCGCGGCCATCCCGTCGCCGACCTTCAGCGCGCGCGTGCGTTCCGCGAAGCCTGCGGCGAACCGGTCGTAGATGCCGTCCTGGACGTGGAAGCGGGTCGGCGCGACGCAGACCTGCCCCGCGTTGCGAAACTTGTGCGCGACCAGCGTGTCGAGCGTCTTGTCGAGATCGCAATCGTCGAACACCAGCACCGGTCCGTGCCCGCCAAGCTCCATCGTCGTCCGCATCATCGTGTCGGCGGCGAGCTTCATCAGCGCCTTGCCGACCGGAACCGATCCGGTGAAGCTCAGCTTCCGCGTGATCGGCGAGGCGAGCAAATGGCGCGAGACCATGTCGGGGACGCCGAACACGCACTGCGCGACGTCGCCGGGCAGGCCGGCATCCTGGAAGCATTTCAGCACTTCGACCGCGCTGCCGGCGGTTTCCTCGGACGGCTTGATGATGATCGAGCAGCCCGCCGCGAGTGCGGGCGCGATCTTGCGGACGACGTTCATCACCGGGAAGTTCCAGGCGCAGAACGCGGCGACCGGACCGACCGGCTGATGCAGGACGAGGCTGCGCGAACCCGACGGACGCGGCAGCACGCGGCCATAGATGCGCTGCGCTTCCCCGGCGTGGAAGTCGAGCAGCGCCGCAGCGAACGCGACCTCGCCCTTCGCTTCGGCCTGGATCTTGCCCTGTTCGAGCGTCGCGATCCGGGCGATGTGATCGGCGCGCTCGCGGAGCAATTGTGCGGTGCGGATGAGGATCGCCGCACGCTTTTCCGGCGGAGTGGCGCGCCAGGCGATGAACCCGCGCTGCGTCGCCTCCAGTGCGCGGTCGAGATCGGCGGCGGTCGCCAGCGGCAACGCGGCCTGACCCGCGCCGGTCGCTGGATTGAGCACGTCGCGCGTCTCGCGCCCGCCGCCGCTCACCCATTCGCCAGCGATGTACAGGCCGAGGCTCGTGTCATAGGCCGTCGTCATAGATCGTCTCCATCCTTGTTGCGGGGCGTTGCGCGCTAGTGGGTCAGCCTTGAGGGCAAGGCCAGGCCGTCCCCATCGCGAGTACATCGTCGGGGCATCGCCGAGGCGCAACCCCGTGCGGGACGTGCGCCGCGCTGGATGCCCACCGATGCACGACCAATGGTCGTGTCGACGATCTTGGTGCATGCTCGGCAGTCTATGGCGAAGAAGAAGTATCTGCTGACCGCGACGTTGCCGGACGGGTATGTGAAGACGATCGGCCCGACCGCGACGCCGTTCACGCATTACTGGCGGCTAGTGGCGCATCTCGGCGGCGGGCGGACCGAGGTGTTCTGGGGCCATACCAAGTCGCTCGCCGAGGCCCGCCGCAAGCGTGCTGCCGCAAGCGATCCCGGCATCGCGCGCGGCTGGGATCGGTATGATTTCGAGATCGTCGAACTCGTTCGATCCACGGACTAGCGCGGTTCGGTCACCGGCACGATGCGCGATCGGGAACGTCCGCGCCGTCCCTGCGCTGTGGTGTGGCGTACCAGGACAGGATTGATGACATGAAGATCGGTTTTATCGGCCTCGGCCAGATGGGCAGCGCGATGGCCGCCAATCTGCTCAAGGCGGGGCATGACGTGACGGTGTGGAACAGGTCGGCGGACAAGGCCGCCAAGCTCGTCGAAGCAGGCGCGCACCTGGCCGAGAAGCCGGTCGACGCGGCGCAAGGCGAGGTGGTGATGACCATGCTCGCGGACGATCGCGCGCTCGAGGCGGTGGTGTACGGCGAGGGGGGTATTCAAGGTGCTCCAGCGCTGCACGTGTCGCACAGCACGATCGGAATCGCGCTGGCGGATCGTCTCGCTGCCGATGCAGGAAACGGGTTCGTTTCTGCGCCGGTGTTCGGTCGGCCCGTCGCGGCAGAGGCCGCCAAACTGTTCGTGATCGCTGCCGGTGCGCCAGCCGACCTCGACCGCTGCGAGCCGCTGTTCGCCGCGATCGGACAGCGGACGTTCCGGATCGGCGAGACGCCGTCGGCCGCGAACCTCGTCAAGCTCAGCGGCAATTTCATGATCATGGCCGCGGTCGAGGCGATGGCCGAGGCGATGACGCTGGCCGAGAAAGGCGGCGTCGATCGCCGGACGTTGCTCGACGTGCTGACCGGCACGCTGTTCGGCGCGCCGATCTACCAGACCTATGGCGACATCCTCGTCGAGGACCGGTTCCACCCCGCCGGGTTTGCCGCACCGCTCGGCCTCAAGGACATGACGCTGGCCGATACCGCCGCGACCACGCTGTGTGCGCCGATGCCGATCCTCGGGATCGTCCGCGACCATATCCGCTCGGTGATCGCCAGCGAGGGCGAGGATGTCGACTGGGCGGGCGTCGCGCTGGCGGTGCGGCGCGGCGCCGGTATCGCCTAGCCGCGGGCTAGGATCGGTGGCGAGGCGGCGATCGCCGTCGCCAGCGCAGCAGACCGGTGACCAGCATCGCGCTCGGCACCAGTCCCGTGACGAACGCCAGCCACCGCCCGATCAGCCCGAACGCTTCGCCGCCGTGCAGCGGGTGCAGCCAATTCAGTACCGTATCTCCGCTGGTGTCGGCGAGACCGTCGCGGACGGCGAGGATCCGGCCGGTATACGGGTCGAGCAAGACGTTGGTACGCGGGAACCGGCGGCTCGGCTCGCCCGGCCGCGCGAGATTGATGCGGATCGGCGCGGTGGCAGTCGCCGGTGTCTCGATCCAGGCAAGCGCGCCATCGGGAAACCGGCGCTGGGCGACTGCGATCAGGCGGTCGACCGGCAGGGCGCGGACCACAGGCTCGACGATAAGCGCAGGCATGTGGAACAGCGGCGACACGCGCGCGATCAGCGGTCGGGTCTGGTCGGGCAGGTCGAGCACGACGCCGGTCGCGGTGATCGCGAGCAGCGGGATCAGTCCGATCAGCCCGGTCAGCTTGTGAAGATCGTAGAGCCGGCGGATCGCGGCGGCGGGGCGCTTGAACCGCAGCGCCCGCCACCATCCACCCGGTCTCGGCCACCACGCCCAGAGTCCGCTGACGATCAGGACGAGCATCGCGATGCCGGCGATGCCCATCGCGATGCCACCCGGTTCGCCGAGCAGCAGGCGATAATGCAGGTCGTAGATCCAGGTCACGACCGTATCTCCCCAGAAGCCGGTCCGGATCGTCGTCAGGTGGACCGGGTCGATCCACAACAGCATCGGCGCGAACGCGCGCCCCGCGGTCTCCTTCGGCGTATAGTAGCGGACCGGGATCGCGCCGCCGCTCGGGTCGATCTCGATGCGCCAGGCACCGGTTCGCGCGGGATGCTCGCGGTGCAGCGTATCCACGACCGCCTGCCACGATGGCGGGCGCGTACCGTCCGGCACCGCGCGTAACGCCGGGCTGAAGGCCGCGTCGATCTCGGGGTAGAATACGAGCGCGCTGCCGGTCAGGCCGGCGAACGCGAAGATCAGCCCGACCGAGAGACCGAGCCACAGATGGATGTGACGAACGACGACGCGCGCCGATCGTGGCCGGGCGGGAATCGGGGCGGCGATCGGGGCGGTAATCCTGGCGGGCATCAGAGCCGCAGCCGCACCGCGCCGAACAGCGCGCGCGGATCGGCGGGGGCGTGGAGCCGCTGCGTGCCGTCATACCAGACATATTCATAGTGGTCGTTGGCGAGGTTCTTGACCTGCAACGATAGCTCGACGTGCGGCGTCACGGCATAGGCGACCTCGGCGTTGAGCACGACATAGCTGCCATAGCGCCCCTGGGTGTTGGCCGGGGTGAGTTCGTAACTCGACTGGCCATTGCCCCAGAGCGACAGTCGCAACCGGTCGACCGCCGTCACGTCGAGCCCGCCCGAGACGACGTTCTGCGGGACATGGTCGATCGCGTTGCCGGCCTGGGACGGGGTCGCGGGGTCGGGCGTGACGATCGTCGCGGTCTGGTGCGAATAGCTGCCCCACAGGTCGACGCCGCGCACCGGTTTGACGTCGAGCTGGAGATCGATCCCGCGCCGCCGGGTCTTGCCAAGATTGTCGAAATCGCCCGACGGGTCGTTCAGCCGTCGCTTCAGTTCGCCGCTCGCGGTCTGTTGCCACAGCGCGACGCGCGCCTCGAGCCAGCGACCCCGCGTGAGCTTGATCCCGCCCTCATATCCTTCGTTGATCGAGGGGGCGACATCGACGGTGCGCGGCGGCACCAGATAGGCGCCCGAACCCGCGCCGATCTGGAACGTCCGGCCGTAATTGGCATAGAGCGTGACATCGCGGACCGGGGTGATCGCGACGCTGAGCTTGGGCTGGCTGATCGTGCCATAGTCGTTGATCGGCGCGGTGGTGCCCGCGAGCCGGTTGGCGAAATACCCGTCGACCCGGTCGACCCGCCACGCCGGCGTGATCTTGAGCCACGCGGTCGGCTCGATCACCGCCTGGAGATAGCCGCCATACACGGTCAGGCCGAATTGCTGGTCCCGCGTCTGGCTGGTGATGACGCGGCGATCGGTCAGCCAGCGCAGGCTGCGATTGTCCTGCACCTGGATGTCGCCCCCTGCCTCGATCATCAGCGCGTGGAGAAAGTCGACGCGCGGATGATAATGCAGCGCGACGATGCCGCCATATTGCCATTCGTCGGTCAGCCGCCGCTGCTGCGCGACGGTGGCCGAGAACCGCACATAGCGGTCGTCGGTGAGGCTGTTAGCATAGCCCTTCACGCTGAGCGCCAGCGTGTCGGTCAGGTCTGAATCGAGGTGGAGGCTGTACTGGCCGATCCGACGCTTGCCGCCATCGGTTTCCGACACGGCATAGGATCGCTGCCGGTCGGTATAGGCGTCGGCGTCGGTGAGGTAGCCCGGTTCCTGCGCGGTCGCGGTCGAGTAGCGGACGATCGCGCCCAGCCGGGTCGCGCCGAAATCGTAGAACCACTTGCCCGCGAGATTGAGACGATCGAGATCGGCATGGTCGCGATAGCCGTCGGTGCGGCGATAGCTGACCAGGTAATTCTGGCTGAACTTGCCGCGTTCGAGCCCCGCCGACACTTGGCCATCGGCAGTCCCGAACGCGCCGCCGATGAACCGTGCATCTAGGTAGGTGCCGCCGATCCGGGTCAGGATGTTGGCGTTGCCCGCGATGTTGTTGAGCCCCCAGCGCGGATCGGACGTGCCGCGGACCAGTTCGATCCCGGCGATGTCGAGCGGCGCGATCATGTCGATGCCGGTCATCCCGCCGGCATTGTCGTTGGTCGGGACGCCGTCGATCATCAGCTTGACCGCATTGATCTCGCCCTCGCCGTTGAACCCTCGGATCGAGAAGCGGCCCGATGTCGTGCCCTGATTGAAATCGGTCAGCACGACGCCCGGCAGCCGCGCGAAGATCTCCCAGGCGTTGTCGACCGACTGGCGCTGCGCGACGTCGCCGCCGAGCAGATCGACCGAGGTCAGGACGTTGCCGGTCGAGCGCGCCATGCTCGGCGCGGTCACGACGATGTCGCCGATCGTGAAGCGCGTATCGCTCTCGGTCGGCGGGGCATTGGCGGTTTGCGCGGTACTCGGCGTGGCGAACGCGAGCAGCGGCACGACGACGGCCAGCGCCATCGTCGCCTCGTGGGAAGGCGTGAATCGAAACATCGGCAATTCCAGTGATCGGCGCGCATCTCGGGGATGCGCGTCATGAATCGGTGCCCGTCGCGCTTGGCGACGTGCGTTTCAGAGGATCAGAGGTAGGCCGGCGGGCCGCGTAACGGCGGGCGCAGATACCGCGTCAGCGCGCGCGGGAGCGGTCGGACATACCGCCATGCGAGCGCCATGGCGAACGCGATCGCAGCGATACGCAGGACGAGATCGACACTTTCCAGCGCGTGCGCGGTCAGGCTCGAGAACGCGCAGGGCATCTCCGCCTTGTCGTGCTTGGTCGAGCGATCGTGGTTCATCGCCGATCCGGCGCCATCGTCGTGCATGCCCGGCATCGCCATTGCCTGTGGGGCCACCGCCTGTGTCGCCAACGGCTGGGCCGTCATGTCCTGCGGGGTCATGCCCGAGCAGAGCGTGATCGCGATCCGGCCGTGCTCGCTGGACACCATGTAGCCCGAGGGCACCAGCAGCTTCATCGCCAGCGCCGCCACGCACAGCAACGCTGCGAGGTAGCGATGGGACAGGGAAAGGCGGCGAAGACGGTACACGAATCGGGGGTAGCCGGGTGCGGGCGGCCTGTCACTTGGCCATCCTGTCCTCCCCCGCACGGAAAGGATCAGCGGATCATGCGCGCGATCGTCTTTGCAGCCGCCGCACCATAAGGCGGCTTCAATCCGGCGAGCTTGGCGACATCGAGCCGCGATTGCTTGAAGACGGCGCGCGCGTGGCTGAACGTGCGGAAGCCGTCGATCCCGTGATACGCGCCCATGCCCGACGGGCCGCTGCCCCCGAACGGCAGGTCCTCCATCGAGATGTGGAAGATCACATCGTCGAGCGTCACCCCGCCCGAGATCGTCCGGTCGAGCACACGGCGGCGTTCGGCGTCGTCGCTGCCGAAATAATAGAGTCCCAGCGGCCGGTCGCGACGGTTCACCTGCGCGATCGCGTCGTCGATCCCGTCGTAGCGGCGGATCGGCAGGACCGGGCCGAAGATCTCCTCCTGCATGACGATCATGTCGTCGGTCGCGTCGCGGACGATGTGCAGCGGCATTTTGCGCGAGTTGGCTGCGCCGAAATCCTCGTTGGCGGGGTTCACCACCTCGACCGTCGCGCCCTTCGCACGCGCGTCGGCGATCCAGTCGGTAAGGCGCTGGTGATGGCGGTCGTTGACCACCGAGGTGTAGTCGGCGTTCGCGAGCAGGGTGGGGTACATCGCGCTGGCCGCCGCCTTGATGCCGTCGACGACCTTGGCCTCGTCCGCCGAGGGCACGAGCATGTAATCGGGTGCGAGGCAGATCTGTCCGGCGTTCATCATCTTGCCGAGCGTCACGCGTTCGGTGGCCTTCGCGATATCTGCCGAGGCGCCGAGAATGACCGGCGATTTGCCACCAAGTTCGAGCGTGACCGGGGTCAGGTTGTCGGCGGCGGCGTGGAGGATGTGGCGGCCGATCGCGGTTGCACCGGTGAAGATGAGGTGGTCGAACGGAAGCGCGGAGAACGCCTTGCCGACTTCCGCGTCGCCGGAGACGATAGCGAGTTCGTCCTGCGCGAAATACTTCGGCGAGATATCCTCGAACAATGCGGCGGTGGCGGGGGTGTACTCGCTGGTTTTCGCCATCGCACGATTGCCCGCGGCGAACACGCCTGCAAGCGGCGCGATCAGCAGGTTCACGGGGAAATTCCACGGCGCGATGATGCCGATCACGCCCTTTGGCTGGTATTCGACCCAGGCCTTCGCGCCGAGCAGCCCCAAGGGAAACTGCACCGGCCGGCGGTCGCGGCGCATCCAGCGGTCGAGATGCTTGGCGGCATGCGCGATCGGCGCGAGTGACGCGCCGATATCGGTGATCATCGTCTGTTCGCGGCTGCGATGCCCGAAATCCTCCGACACCGCGTCGCAGAACCGCGCGGCGTTGTCCCGTACCATCGACGCGGCGCGCTTGAGCCGGTCGAGCCGGACCGCCTTGGTGACGGGAAGCTCCGCCATGAACGCTTCGCGCTGGGCGATGAGGATGGTCTGCATGTCGGTCATCGGGGCATCCTCGAATGGGTAACGAACCCGCCTCGCAAGATGTGCGGGGTCAAAGCGAACGCCAAGCGATCGTGTTACGTTGTAGATACCGCGCGCTAGTTGCGGTGCTCAGCGGGAGGCGATGCCAACGGCTTTCGTTTGTGCTTACCTCCCGCTGCCAGGACGATGACAGCGCTCGACAGCAGAATACTCGACACAAGAACGCCGACGGAAAGCAGGCCAGCGTTGGTCACGCGGGCATCGAATTTCGTTCGTGCGCCGATCCGGATCGAAACTTCGGCGGCGTGATCGTGACCGATCGACCGGCGTTCGGCGATATCCAAGTTTTTCATCGGTAAAAGCTGAACCTTCGTTGGTCATCGGGCAAGCCCCCAAGTCTTCGATAGCGAAGCAACGGCGTCGCCCCATAGGCCACGTCGTCGGGCGTGACGGTCTACCGCGTCGGGCGCGACGAAGGAGCGGGGTGGAGAGCATTGCGCTTCAAGCTCCCACCGGCAAATCCCGGAACGCCTGGTCCTTGTCTACGCGGATTTCGCCGGGGAGACCGAGGACGCGTTCGGCGATGATGTTCTTGAGGATCTCGTCGGTGCCGCCGGCGATACGCAGGCCCGGCGCCCACATCGTCGCGGCGTGGAACGCGCCTTTGAGCGGGGTGAGCGCGGGGTCGGATATGATGCCGTATTGATCGCCCGCCTCGACCGCGGTGTTGCCGATCGCCTGCAACTGGTTGGCGGCGACGATCTTGCCGATCGAGCTTTCGGGGCCGGGCACCTGACCCTTCGACAACGCCGTGATCGTCCGCATCCGGGTGTTGCGGAGGCCTTCGGATTGCACCCACCAGTCGGCTAGCGGCTAGCGTCTGGCGGAAGGCCGTGTCCTTCAGCAGCGGACCGTCTGCGCCGTTGGCCTGGGCGGCGAAGGCGATGATATCCTCCGGGCCGACGCCACCGCTCGTGCCGATCGCCAGGCGTTCGTTCATCAGCGTGAACAGCGCGACTTTCCAGCCGCCGTCTATGGGGCCGAGCCGCTGCGCGTCGGATATCCTCACATCGTTGAACCAGACCTCGTTGAAGCTCGACCCGCCGGACATCTGGTGGATCGGGCGGATCTCGATCCCCGGCGCCTTCAGGTCGAGCCAGAACATCGTCAGGCCCTGGTGTTTGGGCACGTCGGGGTTGGTGCGGACCAGGACGATCCCGTAGTCGCTGTAATGCGCGCCCGAGGTCCAGACCTTCTGGCCGTTGATGACCCAGTCGTCGCCGTCTCTCACCGCGCGCGTGCGGATCGCGGCGACGTCGGAGCCGCCGGCGGGCTCGGAGAAGAGCTGCGACCAGATCTCGTCGCCGCGGACCGCGGGGCCGACGAAGCGGCGCTTGGTCGCGTCATCGGCATAGGCCATCACGGTAGGCACGCACATGCCGAGCCCGATCGTGAAATAGCTGCCATCGACCGCGTGGCGCGCTTCTTCCTCCCCGAAGATGACGCTCTCGATCGGAGTGCCGCCGCCGCCGCCCCATTCCTGTGGCCAGGTAATGCACGCATAGCCGCCGGCCGCTTTCCGCGCTTGCCACGCCTTCGCCTTGGTCATGTCGTCGGGGTAATGACCGGCGTTGTGTTCGGCGATGTTCGCCTCGAGCCAGTCGCGCGCGGCGGCGCGATAGGAGGCTTCGGCGTCGCTGTCCTTGAAGTCCATGCTCGTCCTTTCAGGCGGCGTTGCGCATTTCGAGTTGGCCGACGAGGCGTTCGCGCCACGCGGCGGGGCTGCCTGCGACGAGCGCGAGCTGGCGCGAGCGGCGGTAGTAGAGGTGGCAGTCGGACTCCCAGGTGAAGCCCATTCCGCCATGCGTCTGGATGTTCTCCTTCGACGCGAACCAATAGGCGTCGGAGGCGGCAACGCGCGCCGTGGCGGCAGCGAGCGGCAGTTCGGCAGCGCCCGCGTTCAGCGCCCACGCGCCGTAATAGGCGTTCGAGCGCGCGAGTTCGTTCTTGACGTACATGTCGGCAAGCTTGTGCTTGATCGCCTGATAGCCGCCGATCTGCCGCCCGAACGCGTAGCGATCGAGCGCGTAGCCCTTCGCCATCTCAAGACAGCGATCCGCGCCGCCAAGCTGCTCGAACGCGAGCAGGACCGCGGCCCGGTCGAACACGGCCTGCATCGCCGCGATCCCATCGTCGATGCCCAGTTTTTCGCAAGGCGCGTCGGTGAAGGTGAGGCGGGCGGCGCTCCGCGTCGGGTCGAGCGTTTCCAAGACTTCGGCCGTGACGCCCGCGCCCTTCTCGACGAGGTAGAGACCGTCGCGCGCGAGGACGACGATCAGGTCGGCGACGTCGCCGTCGGTGACGGGGATCTTCTCGCCGGAAAGTTTGCCGCCGGATACGGTCGTGCGCACCGAGCGCGGGGTGACCGGGCCAGCGCCTTCGGAGGTGGCGAACGCGCCGATGACGTCGCCCGCCGCGATCCTCGGCAGCCAGCGGACTTTCTGGGTGTCGCTGCCGTACAGCATCAGAGCTTCGGCGACGAAATAGACGGTCGAGGCGAACGGGATCGGTGCGCAGGCACGCCCCAGTTCCTCGGCGATCCCACAGAGTTCGATGTGGCCGAGCCCTAGTCCGCCGAATTCTTCGGGGATTGCCGCGCCGAGCCAGCCTTGGGCGCCGACGGCTTTCCATAAGTCCGCGTCATAGGCTTTGGCGGAGTCGTCGAGCACCGCGCGGACCCGGTCACTGCCGCAGTGCGCGGACAGGAACTTGCGCGCTTCGCCCTTGAGAAATTTCTGGTCGTCGGAATAATCGAAGTTCATGCGGACTCCTTAGCCTCGGCCCAATATTCGTCGCGGAGCAGGCGCTTGTAGAGCTTGCCCGTCTCATGCCGCGGCAAGGTCTCGCGAAAATCGATCCGGCGCGGCGCCTTGACGTGGCTTAGGTTCGCCCGGGCGAAGGCGCTGAGTTCGGCGGCGAGTTGCACACGATCCTCGGTCGGGTCGGCGGGGCAAATTATCGCCACGACCTGCTCGCCCATTTCGTCGTCGGGCGCCCCGATCACCGCGACGTCGGCGACTTTCGGGTGGGTGACGAGAAGGTTCTCGATCTCGGCAGGATAGATGTTCACGCCGCCCGAGATGATCATGAAGCTCTTGCGGTCGGTGAGGTAGAGATAGCCCTCCTCGTCGAGCCAACCGACATCGCCGAGCGTCGTCCAGCCATGTGCGTTGGCGGCCTCCGCGGTCTTGGCGGGATCGTTGTGGTATTCGAACGCGCCGCCGCCTGCGAAATACACGTCGCCTTCCGCGCGCGGTGGCAGTGCATTGCCGTCCTCGTCGCAGATCATCGTCTGCGCGGTCAGGTTGCGGCCGACCGAGCCCCTGTGCGTCAGCCATTCCGCGCTGGAGATCGCGCAGAACCCGTTGCCTTCGGTACCGGCGTAATATTCGCCGATGATCGGGCCCCACCAGTCGATCATCGCCTGCTTGACCGGGAGCGGGCAGGGGGCGGCGGCGTGCCACACCGCCTTCAGCGACGATACGTCGTAGCGCGCGCGGACTTCGGGGTGGAGCTTCAGCAGGCGGATGAAGTGCGTCGGCACCCATTGCGCGTGCGTGACGTGGAACCGCTCGATCGCTGCGAGCGCGGCTTCCGGGGCGAAATACTCCATCACGACGACGGTGCCGCCGACCTGCTGCACGGCCATCGACCAGCGCAACGGTGCGGCGTGATAGAGCGGCGCGGGCGAGAGATAGACCATCTCGGGCGTGAACCCGTACAACCCCTTGCCGAGCATCACGAGCGGCGAGACGTTGGTGCCGAACGGCTCGTCCGACAGCGCGTGCTTGACGCCCTTGGGCTTGCCGGTGGTGCCCGAGGAATAGAGTAGGATGCCGCCGGGCGACGGATCGGCGATCGGCGTTGCGGACATCGCGTCGCGCGCGGTTTCGTAAGACGCGTACCCGTCGATAGCGCCGTCGACGACGTACCGCCGGACGTCGTCGAGCATCGGTGCCAGCGCCGCCGCTCCCTCCGCACACCCCTTGCTCGCGATCAGCACGCGGCAATCGCCGTCGCGGATGATGTACGCTGCCTCAGCCGCGGTGAGTTTCGACGACAGGCAGGTGCAATAGACGCCGGTGCGCTCGGCCGCCCACATCACCTCCAGATAGCGCGGCGAATTGTCCATCAGCACCCCGATGCCGTCGCCGCGCTTCAGCCGGAGCGAGCGGAGCAGATGCGCACCCTGGTTCGCGCGCGCATCCAGGTCGCGATACGTCACCGTCTCGCCCGTCGCCGCCATGATGTAGGCGGGTTTGTCGGGCGTCGTCAGCGCGTGCGCGACGGGGTGCATCAGACGCGCTCGATGATGATCGCCGGGGCCATCCCGCCGCCCGCGCACATCGTAACCAGCCCGCGTTTCAGGTCACGGCGTTCGAGTTCGTCGAGGATCGTGCCGATCAGGATCGCGCCGGTGGCGCCGATCGGATGGCCGAGCGCGATCGAGCCGCCATTGACGTTCACCTTGTCGCGGTCGAGCTTCAGGTCGCGGATGAACTTCTCCGCGACCACCGCGAACGCCTCGTTGATCTCCCACAGATCGATGTCGTCGACGGTGAGCCCAGCCTTCGCGAGCACCTTCCGCGCCGCAGGGACGGGCGCGTTGAGCATCAGCGTCGGGTCGTCGCCCATGTTCGCCATCGCGACGATCCGCGCGCGGGGCTTCAACCCGTGCTTTGCGGCGTAATCGGCACTCGCGAGCAGCACGGCGGCGGCGCCATCGACCACGCCCGACGAATTGCCGGCATGATGGACGTGCTTGATATCGACGTCAGGATAGCGGCGGTTGATCTGCTTGCGATACGTCGTGCCCTTCTCGTCGAGCGGTATGTCGGCGATCCCCGCAAACGAAGGGCGCAACGCCGCGAGGCCCTCGGCAGTCGTATCGGGCCGCGGGTATTCGTCCTTTTCGAGCACCAGCGCACCAGTATCGTCGGTGACCGGCACGAGGCTGCGATCGAACCGCCCTTCGGCGATCGCAACCGCGGCACGGCGCTGGCTCTCAAGCCCAAGCGCTTCGAGCGTTTCGCGGTCGATCCCCTCGATGCTGGCGATCGCGTCGGCGCAGATCCCCTGGTTCGATTGCGGATGCGCCGCGTCGAGCCTCGCATTGCCCGAGCCGATCCCGAGCGGCCGCTTCCCCGCCGCCATGTCGTCCTGCATCATCGTCGTGGTTAGCGACATCATCTCGGTGCCGCCGGCGATGACGAGGTCTTCCATCCCGCTCATGATCTGCGCCGCGGCGAAGTTCACCGCGGTAATGCCGCCGCCGCAGAACCGGTCGAGCGTCGTCCCGCTCGCCTTGACGTCATAGCCCGCGTCGAGCGCCGCCATCCGCCCCAGATCGCCGCTCTGCTCGCCGCGCTGAGTCGAGGTCGACCAGATGATGTCGTCGACATCGGCGGTATCCAGCTTGTTTCGCTCGGCAATCGCCTTCAGGACGGTCGCGGCGAGATGTTGGGGGTGCATGTGCGCAAGCGCGCCCTTGCCGGTCTTGCCGATACCGCGCGGGGTACGGACGGCGTCGATGATCAGTGCCTCGGCCACATCGCTCTCCTGTTGCACCCGCCGGTTCGGTCGTGGTGCCTGATGCCGGATTGCGTCCGGTGCCAGCACGGCGTAACATTCGTTATGGGGAATGGCTTGTCAAGCAGGGTATTGGTGGACGACGCGACGGCACCACGGGCGGATCTTGCGCCGCGCGACTGGCTGGAAATCGGCTTGCAGTTGCTGAAGGATGGCGGGTTGCGCGCGCTGAAGCTCCGGGGTTTGGCGCAGACGCTCGGCGCATCGACGGGTAGTTTCTATCATCATTTCAAGGACTTCGACGGGTATCATGCGGCGCTCGCGGGGTATTTCGTCGAGGCGCATATCGACCCCTTGATCGCGGCGCTCTCCGCGTCGAATCTTGCGCCGGTCGAGCGGATCCGTGCGTTTGCGGACCATGTCCGCGATCACGACATGGCCCAGCTTGCGCTGGCGATGCGGGCGTGGGGAAAGAGCGACGTGCGGGCGGCGGCGGCGATCCGCGAGCATGACGAAAAGGTGATGGCGTTCCTGATCGCGGAACTGGTCGCCCATGGGTTCGAGCCCGTCGAAGCCGAAATCCGCAGCTATGCGCTGCTGGCGATCGGTCTCAGCCAGGTTCATGCTGACGAGGGGATCGACCGCAGCGTGTTGCGCGAGGGATTGCTGACCCTGCTGTGCGAGCGCTAGCGTAGCGGACTGACGCGACTCCGTAAAAAAGCGGAGCGCGAAACGGGGGGGATGCGGGCATGCGGACGTATGACTACGTGATTATCGGCGCGGGCTCGGCCGGCTGCGTGCTCGCCGCGCGACTGACCGAGGACCCCGCTGTGACCGTGCTGCTGCTTGAGGCAGGCGGGCGCAACGACGGCGTGCTGGTGCGGATGCCCGCGGGCGTCGGCGAACTCATCAAGAGCAAGAATGCGAGCAACTGGGGCTTTTCGACCGAGCCCGAGCCGCATCTCGACAACCGTCGTCTGTGGTGGCCGCGCGGCAAGGGGCTGGGCGGAAGCTCGTCGATCAACGGCATGATCTACACGCGGGGCCATCCGCAGGACTATGACGAGTGGCGGCAGATGGGCTTGCCGGGCTGGTCGTTCGACGACGTGCTGCCGTATTTCAAGCGGCTCGAGGGCCATCACCGCGGTGAGTGCGATCTGCACGGCGGCGGCGGGCCGCTGACGATCTCGGGCGGCAAGTCCGACAGTCCGTTCTATGACGCGCTGGTCGAGGCGGGGCGGCAGGCGGGCTATCCGGTGACCGAGGATTTCAATGGGGCGAGCCAGGAGGGGTTTGGCCGCTATGACCTGACCGTCGCGGACGGGAAGCGGTGGAGCACGGCAGCGGCGTATCTGCGGCCGGTCTTGTCGCGGCGCAATCTGACCTGCGTGACGGGCGCGCGGACGACGCGGATCCGGATCGCTAACGGGCGTGCGACCGGTGTCGATTATGTGCTCGACAAGGGCGGACGGAAGGAGAGCGTAACGGCGACGCGCGAGGTACTGCTGTGCGCGGGGGCGGTGCAATCGCCGCATATCCTCCAGCTGTCGGGGATCGGCGATCCGGATCGGCTGACCGCGGCGGGGGTCGGCGTGGTGCACGCGCTGCCCGGTGTCGGCGAGAACCTTCAGGATCACCTCGACGTCGTCATGAACTGGAAATCGCGCGGGTTGCGGACCGGGTACGCGATGACCAAGGGTGTGGGGATGATCGGCGTCGGGCTCAATTACCTGTTGCGCGGCAAGGGGGCGGGGCGGCAGCAGTTCCTTGAGGCAGGCGCGTTCGTCTCGTCGCGCGAGGGTCTGTCGCGGCCCGACGTGCAGATTCACGCGGTGCTTGCGATCATGCAGGATCACGGGAAGGTGAAGGCAACCGAGGATGGCTTCACGCTGCATTTGTGCCAGTTGCGGCCCGAGAGTCGCGGACGGATCGGGTTGCGCTCGGCCGATCCGTTCGCCGATCCGGTGATCGTCGCGAACTATCTCGCGACCGCGGAGGATCGCCGCGTGATGCGCGCGTGCGTCGGGATCGGTCGCGATGTCGCGCGGCAGGCGGCGCTCGATCCTTACCGCGCGGGAGAATTGTCGCCGGGTGAGGACGTGCGGACCGACGACGAGATCGACGCCTGGGTGCGGCGGACCGCCGAGACGATCTACCACCCTGTGGGGACGTGCAAGATGGGCGCGTCCGACGACACGATGGCGGTGGTCGATGCGAGGCTGGCGGTGCGTGGGTTGCAAGGACTGCGGGTGGTCGACGCGTCGGTGATGCCGACGCTGATTGGGTCCAACACCAACGCGCCGACGATCATGATCGCGGAGAAGGCGGCGGACATGATCAAGGGCCGGCAGTTAGCGCGGGCTGCCTGAGGGGGGCGGCGCGGCTGCCACCACCTTAACCACATAGTCCACCACCCCGGCGAAGGCCGGGGCCCAGTTGGGAAACGGTGCTAACAAAGGATCGCGCTTCGTTATTGCTACCTTTCCAACTGGGCCCCGGCCTCCGCCGGGGTGGCGGTAGGTTGTCGTATCGCGCACCGACCATCCTCACCCTTCGTCGCCTCCGACGTCTCTCCCTGTTCAAATTGGGACAGGGAAAGAGCTCGCAGCGACTTGGCTAGGGGAAGGGTGCGGTCGATCTTACCGAGGCGCCATCCGGATCGCGCCATCGAGCCGCACGTCCTCCCCATTGAAATACCCGCACTCGATCATCGTCAGCGCCAGCGCCGCAAATTCCTCCGGCCGCCCGAGCCGCTTCGGAAACGGCACCGACGCCGCCAGCGCGTCGCGCACCGGCTGCGGGGCGGCCGCCAGCAATGGCGTGTCGAAAATCCCCGGCAGGATCGTGTTCACGCGGATCCCCTCGCTCATCAGGTCGCGCGCGATCGGCAAGGTCATCCCGACCACCCCTGCCTTCGACGCGGAATACGCGGCCTGGCCCATCTGGCCATCCTCCGCCGCCGCGCTCGCCGTGTTGACGATTGCCCCCCGCTCGCCGTCCTCACCCGGCTCCAACGTCAACATCCCAGCCGCCGATTTCGCGAGACAACGGAACGTACCGACCAGGTTGATCTGGATGATCCGGTCGAACGCATCGAGCGGGAAATGCTTGATCGAGCCGTCCTGCTTCGATCGCCCCACAGTCTTCGCCGCGTTCCCCGTGCCTGCACAATTGACCAGGATCCGCTCCTGACCGTGCGCCGCCCGCGCCGCCGCGAACCCCGCATCGACGCTGTCGTCGGACGTGACATCGACCTTGCAGAACACCCCGCCGATCTCGTCAGCGAGCGCTTCGCCCTTGTCCGCCTGGAGGTCGAAGATCGCCACCTTCACCCCCTTGGCGGCCAAGGCGCGAGCCGTCGCCGCGCCCAAGCCCGACGCGCCGCCAGTCACGACGGCAGCACTGTTTGCGAGGTCCATGCATCTCTCCTGTCAAAGCGCCGGGATCCGCGCCCCGGTTGCAGAACAATAGTTATGCCGGTATCCGGGACTTGCCAAGCCGGCATGTCGCTGAGGATTTGTCGATGAGCCACGCCATGTTGCAGAACGCCAGTCCGCACTGGCTCCCGCGTCAGCAAAAAGGCGCGCTCGATCATATCCCCGGCAGCTATGGCCTGCCGTTCTTCGGCAACACCTTCAAATTGCTGGCCGATCCGATCGCGTTTTCGGAAGGTATGGCGGCGCGATACGGTCCGATCTATCGCAACCGCGCACTTGGCGGCACCGGCGTCAACCTGCTCGGCCCCGACGCGAACGAACTGGTGCTGTTCGACCGCGAGAAAATCTTCTCGTCCGAACAGGGCTGGGGGCCGCTGCTCAACATGCTGTTCCCGCGCGGCCTGATGCTGATGGATTTCGACAAGCATCGCGCCGACCGGAAGGCGCTGTCGGTCGCGTTCAAACCCGAGCCGATGCGGCATTACGCGACCGAACTCGACGCGGGCATCGAGGCGGCGATCGGTGGCTGGGCCGGGCAGACCTTGCGCTTCTACGATGCGGTGAAGAAACTCACGCTCGATCTCGCCGCGACCAGCTTCCTCGGCGTTCCGCTCGGCGCCGAAGCGGATCGGATCAACCAGGCGTTCGTCGACGAGGTCCAGGCGAGCGTCTCGCCGATCCGCAAACCCTGGCCTGGCACGCAGATGCGCAAGGGCGCGAAGGCGCGCGCGTATCTGGTCGACTTCTTCGAGCGCGAGATCCCCGCACGACGCACCGGAAACGGCCAGGATTTCTTCTCGCAATTTTGCCGCGCGACCGATGACGACGGCGCGCCGCTGACCGCGCTGGCGATCGCCGACCACATGAACTTCCTGATGATGGCCGCGCACGATACGATCACCTCGTCCGCGACCAGCTTGGTGATGCTGCTCGCGCGCAACCCGGAATGGCAGGAGCGGCTACGCGAAGAGGTCGCCGCGCTCGACCCGGACGTGCCGCTGACCGAGCAACTCGATCGCCTCGTCCTCACCGAATACGCGTTCAAGGAATCGCTGCGGATGATGCCGCCGGTCCCGTCGATTCCGCGCCGCGCGCTGAAGGATTTCAGCTTCGGCGGGTTCGACATTCCGGCTGGGACGAACGTCGGGACGGCGATCACCTATACGCACCGGATGGCCGAATACTGGCCCGATCCCGACACGTTCGACCCGCTCCGCTTTACGCCCGAGGCGTCAAAGGGCCGCCACCGGTTCGCCTGGGTGCCGTTCGGTGGAGGCGCGCACATGTGCATCGGCTTGCACTTCGCGACGATGCAGATGCGGCTGCTGATCGCGCATCTGCTCACGCGCTACCGGATCGAGGCGGCGGCAGGCAGCGGCAATGCGTGGCAGGTCTTCCCGATTCCGCGCCCGAAGGATGGTTTGCCGGTCACGTTCGTACCGCTTGCCTCCACGTAATACTGTGTCATCTTCGCGCGGTTCATTCGAAGGAGCCGTTCGTTGCGCTTGACCCTTGCCCTCCTCCTGCTCGCGGCGACGCCGGCCTTTGCCCAGCAACAGCCCCCCGCGCCGGTGCCCGATGGCCCGACGCGCAGCTTCACCGGGAGCGACCTGTTCGGCCTGACGATCGCGGCGGATCCGCAGATCAGCCCGGATGGCAAGACGATCGTCTATGTCCGCCGCACCGGCGACGTGATGACCGACACGATGAAGTCCTCGCTCTGGCTGATCGACGTCGCGAGCGGTCGCCAGACCCCCTTCGCCACCGACGGCAGCAGCCCGCGCTGGTCGCCTGACGGTGCGCGGATTGCCTATGCCGCACGCGACGGCGAAGGATCGCAGCTCTTCGTTCGCTGGATCGGCGGTGCGCAAAGCGCGCGCGTGACGAGTTTTCCCGGCGATCCGCAGGCGCTCGCCTGGTCGCCGGACGGCACCAGGCTCGCCTATATCGCAACGGTAGCAGGCGAGGGCACCAAGCTCGGCACGCAGCCGCCCAAGCCCGAGGGCGCGAAATGGGCCGAATTGCTGACGATCATCGACCGGGTCAACTACCGCAACGACGGGCCGGGCTATGTGAAGCCGGGCTACGACCATCTCTTCGTGGTCGGCGCGGACGGCGGTGCGGCGCGACAACTGACCTACGGCAAGTTCGACGATGGCGGCCCGCTGTCATGGACGCCCGATGGCCGCAGCATCGTCTTCGCCGCAATCCGTGGGCCCGCCGCCGACCGCCAGGTGATGAACTCCGACGTGATCGCGGTCGACGCGATCAGCGGCACGATGCGGACGCTGACGACGCGCGACGGCCCCGATGCGCAGCCGCGCGTTTCGCCCGACGCCTCGAAGATCGCGTGGCTCGGCTTCGACGACAAGCGCCGCAGCTATGAGAACACGCAGCTCTATGTCGGCGACAGCGGTGCCGCGGCGCCGCGCTCGCTGACCGCCACGCTGGACCGTGCGATCGAGAATGCGGTGTGGTCTGCCGACGGTCGCAGCCTGTATGCGAGCTACGACGATCACGGCCAGCGCCGCGTCGCACGCGTCGGTGTCGATGGCCGCGTCACGCCGCTGATCGACAATGTCGCGGGTGGCGGGCTCGACCGCCCCTATACCGGCGGCGAGTTCTCGGTCTCGAAGGGCGGCACGATCGCCTATACCGGCGGCGATGCGAGCGCCCCCGCTGACGTCTGGGTGCTTGCGGGCGGCAAGCCGCGACGCCTGACGACGCTGAACGCCGTGCTGACCGGATCGAAGGCGCTGGCGACGGTGCGGAAGATCGCGGTGACCGCACCCGACGGTCGCCCGATCGACGCCTGGCTTGCCACCCCGCCGGGCCGTGCCGCGGGCCAGCGCGTGCCGCTGATCCTCGAAATCCACGGCGGTCCGAACGCCGCCTACGGCCCCGGCTTCGCGACCGATATGCAGCTCTACGCCGCCGCCGGTTACGCGGTGCTCTGGACCAACCCGCGCGGTTCGACCTCCTATGGTGCCGAGTTCGCCAACCTGATCGACAAGACCTATCCCGCTGCGGATTACGACGATCTGATCGCCTCGGTCGACGCGGCGATCAAGGACGGCACCGCCGATCCGGACAATCTGTTCGTGACCGGCGGTTCTGGCGGCGGGCTGCTGACCGCGTGGATTGTCGGCAAGACCGACCGGTTCAAGGCCGCCGCGACGCAGAAGCCGGTGATCAACTGGATCAGCGAGGCGCTGACGATGGACAACACGCTGTTCACCTCGCGCTACTGGTTCACCAAGCTGCCGTGGGAGGATCCGATGAGCTATTGGAACCGCTCACCGCTGAGCCTGGTCGGCAACGTCAAGACGCCGACGCTGGTGGTGGTCGGCGGCGACGATTACCGGACGCCGGTGAGCGAGTCCGAGCAATATTACGCGGCGCTCCAGATCCGCGGCGTGCCGACCGCGCTGGTGAAGGTGCCGGGCGCGAGCCACGGTGGCCTCGCCGCTCGCCCGTCGCAATCCGCAGCCAAGGCGTCGGTGATCATCGCCTGGTTCGATCGATACCGAAAACCGGCAGGCGCAACGACGCCGGCACAGGGAGCAGCACAATGACGATACGGTACATGATGCTCGCCGGCGTAGCGCTGGTCTCGACCGCGGCGGTGGCGCAGGTCCAACCACCGCGCGTTGCCAAGAAGCCGTTCCAGGTGACGTCGCCTAACGGCGCGCGCGAGGACGACTATTACTGGCTGCGCGATGACACGCGGAAGAACCCGGAGATGCTCGCCTATCTCGCTGCGGAGAATGCGTACGCCGATGCGCAACTCGCGTCGCTGAAGCCGCTCCAGGCCAAGCTCTACGAAGAGACCGTCTCGCACATCAAGCAGGACGACAGCTCGGTTCCGTACACGAAGAACGGCTATTACTACGGCTCGCGGTTTCAGACCGGGGCGGATTATCCGATCCTCGAACGCCGCAAGGGCAGCCGCACCGCGCCCGCCGAAACGTTGTTCGACGAGCCGGCGATGGCGAAGGGACACAGCTTCTTCGCGCTGAGCGACTGGGCGGTGAGCCCCGACAACGCCCGCGTCGCCTGGGCGGAGGATACCGTCGGCCGTCGCCAATACGTGCTCAAGGTCAAGGACCTCGTGACCGGCGCGACGATCGCCGACACGCTCTCGAACATCGAGCCGAACGTCGTCTGGGCGGACGATAACGAGACGTTGCTCTACGTCGAGAAGGACCCGGTCACGCTGCGCGGCTACCGCGTGAAGGCGCACGTCCTCGGCACGCCCGTCGCCAGCGATCGGCTGCTGTACGAGGAGAAGGACGACACCTATTCGATGGGCGTCTCACGCACGGCCGACGACAAGTTCGTCTGCATCGGCGTGAGCAGCACGGTCAGCGACGAGCAACGCTGCGCGCCGGCCGCGGCCCCGACCAGCTTCACGATCGTCGCACCGCGCGCGCGAGAATTTCGCTACAGTGCAGATCACATCGGCAACCGCTGGATCGTCCGCACCAACAAGGACGCGAAGAACTACAAGCTCGTCACCGTCGCCGATGCCGATCTGGCCAAGGGCACGGCGGCATGGCGCGACCTGACGCCCGCCAGCGACACCGTCTTCATCGAGGGCTTCAAGCCGTTCGACGGTTTCGTCGCGATCGACCAGCGCGAGGGCGGCAACCGGATGATCCGCGTGCTGAGCGATGCAGGCAAGTCGACGCCGGTCACGGCGGACGAACCTGCCTACCGCATGTCGCTCGACGTCAACGAGGAAAGGTCGACGCCGTGGGTTCGCTACACCTATGGTTCGCTCGTCACGCCAACCACGACCTACGAGGTCAACGCGAAGACCGGCGAGCGGCGCGTGCTGAAGGTCGCGCCGGTGCCGGGCTATGATCCCGCGAAATACGTCACCGAACGCATCTGGGCGCCGGCGCGCGACGGCACGCGCGTGCCGGTCTCGCTGGTGTACGCCAAGGGCACCAAGCGCGACGGCACCGCGCCGCTCTTCCAATACGCTTATGGCAGCTACGGCATTTCGAGCGATCCGGCGGTCGATCCCGGCCGGATCGGCCTGCTCGATCGCGGCGTGGTCTATGCGATCGCGCACATCCGCGGCGGGCAGGAGATGGGGCGCGGCTGGTATGACGACGGGCATCTGCTCAACAAGAAGAACAGCTTCACCGACTTCATCGACGTCACCCGCTATCTCGTCGCGCAGAAATACGCGGCGAGGGACCGCGTCGCGGCGATTGGCGGCAGTGCTGGCGGGCTACTGATGGGCGGCGTCGCGAACATGGCGCCGGCCGACTACAAGCTGATCATCGCGCAGGTGCCGTTCGTCGACGTGGTGACGACGATGCTCGACGCGTCGATCCCGCTGACCACGTTCGAGTATGACGAGTGGGGCAACCCCGCGCAAAAGGCGTCGTACGACTATATGCTGAGCTATTCGCCGTACGACAACGTCAAGGCGAAGGCATATCCGGCGCTCTATGTCGGCACCGGGCTGTGGGACAGCCAGGTGCAATATTACGAGCCGACCAAATGGGTGGCGAAACTCCGCGAACTCAAGACCGACAAGAACCCGCTGCTGTTCCGCGTCAACATGGAGGCAGGGCATGGCGGCAAGTCCGGCCGGTTCGAGCGCTATCGCCAGAACTCCGAGTGGCAGGCGTTCATGCTGCAACAGCTTGGTGTCGCGAAGTAGAAGGTCTGCCGCAAAGCGAGGGATGCGACGATGTGCCGCCTCCCTCGACCTGTTGATCGCCTTCAGGCCTTTGCGACTTACTGACCGGCGACGGCTTTGGGTATCGGTGCGACTGGATCGGACGGAGCCGCGGGCTTCCGCCTCACGCCGTTGAGATCCGTCGCTGCGGGTGGCTTGACCGCGGGATCTGATCCGGCAGGCAGTGGGGCCGCGATCTTCGTTCCCGGCGGCTGGAGGCATTGCGATGGATCCGGGCGCTTATACTCGCGGCAGTTCCACAACGCGCGTTCATAGCCGTTCGACCGATCGCGCAGATAACTGAACGTCAGCGAGGTCATCTGCGCGGTGTCGAGCGGCAGCGCAGTGGGCACCTTCGTCCCGTCGAGCCATGCCATGTACCGACAGAAGGACCGGTTGCCGCACGACTGCGTCGCAGCCGTCACGAGCGTGTCCGGCGATTGCCCGCGCGGGAACACGACCACGACGGTATCCGCGTCGATGCGCCGCGCGGAGGCGTCCTCGGCACCAGCGTCATCCGAGTCCGCGGCCGTGACGAACCCCATCGCCGCGGAGGCCTCGGCCAACGCCGCCTGCGCTTCGTCGAAGGCTGCGCCGGTCTTGTGTGCGTCGGACAGGCTGGCAAGCTGGGTGATGACCGGTTCGACGGTTTCGGGATGACGGCCGAACGCCGCCGATGTGCCCCACCAGCCGGACCAGCGGAAGAACAGGTGCGTGTGCACCGCGGTGATCTTGTCGAGGCTCGACTGCCAGTAAGGCACGACCCAGTCGGTATGGTAATGCGTCGCATAGCCGACTTGGCTGAACACCGCGCCGCCGAGCGCCGCGGTGGCGACTTCGCGCGCGCGACGCCAGGCGTCCTCGGTCGGGTGCCAACGCGTGATCGCACCGTCGCAGCTGAAGCTGAACTGGCAACCGGTGCTACGGTCCTGTCCTTCGAACACCACGCCGCACACGGTTTTGGGGAAGGCCGGATGGCGCAAGCGATTGAGCACGACCTGCGCCACCGCGCGTTCGCCGAGCGTGTCGTCGCCGGCTTCGTAGAGGATCCCTGCCGCCATACAGTCGGTCGCCCGCGCGAGGTCGTCCGGGGCACCGGCGAAGCGGAACGGTTTGGCCGCCGGATTGGGCTCGGTCGAGAACGGGACGGTTGCGTTGAAGGCGCGAGCATCGGTCGGCGTCAGGTCGACGAATTTCAACGGTTCGACCTGGGGTATCTCGGCCTTCGGCACGATGCGTTGTCGCGGCAGCGCCATGCGCTTGGCCGGGACGATAACCGGTGCATTGGCAACGACCAACGCCGGACCGACGATCGCCAGCCCGGCGATGCCGGTCAAAATGCCATGCAACGCGGTAAACCCGCGCGCGGAAGAGGATGATGCGCCGCGCGCGAACGTAGGACGTGTCACTGTTCGGGCAGGAAGTCCGGGACCGACAGATAGCGCTCGCCGGTGTCATAGTTGAATCCGAGAACCCGAACGTTGTCAGGCAGATCGGGCAGCTTCTGGAGGATCGCTGCGAGCGTTGCGCCCGAGCTGATGCCGACCAGCATGCCCTCTTCGGTCGCCGAGCGACGCGCCATGTCCTTGGCCACCGCGGCGTCGACCTCGATCACGCCGTCGAGTGCCTGGGTATGAAGGTTCACCGGGATAAAGCCTGCGCCGATGCCCTGGATCGGGTGAGGCCCGGGCTGGCCGCCGGCGATGACCGGCGAGGCGGCGGGTTCGACCGCATACACCTTCAGCGATGGCCATTCTTTTTTCAGCGCCTCGGCGACGCCGGTGATGTGACCGCCGGTGCCGACGCCGGTGATGATCACGTCGATCGGCGTATCGTGGAAGTCGGCGAGGATTTCCTGTGCGGTCGTAGCGACATGCACGGCGATGTTCGCAGGATTCTCGAACTGCTGCGGCATCCACGAGCCCGGCGTCTGCTCGACCAGTTCCTTCGCACGCTCGATCGCGCCCTTCATGCCCTTCTCGCGTGGAGTCAGGTCGAAGGTCGCGCCGTAGGCTAGCATCAGGCGGCGGCGTTCGATCGACATGCTCTCAGGCATGACGAGGACGATCTTGTACCCCTTCACCGCGGCGACGAGCGCGAGGCCAATGCCGGTGTTGCCGCTGGTCGGCTCGATGATCGTGCCGCCGGGCTGGAGGTGGCCGTCCTTTTCCGCCGCCTCGATCATGGCGAGCGCGATGCGGTCCTTGATCGACCCGCCGGGGTTCGAGCGCTCGGACTTCACCCAGACTTCGGATTCGGGGAACAGCTTCGACAGGCGGACGTGCGGCGTGTTGCCGATCGTATCGAGGATCGAGTGGGCCTTCATGGCTTGGCTTCTCCGTGTTCGGGTTCGGTCTCTAGGATCTCTGGGGGATCAAAGGTTTTAGCGCGGCCAAGTTCCGGGAACAGTCGCGCCCAGCCGATCGTGATCGCAATAGCACCGACGCCGCCGAACACCACCGCGCCAACCGGACCGAGCAGCGATGCCATCACGCCGCTCTCGAATTCGCCGAGTTCGTTCGAGGCCGAAATGGTGAGCTGCGACACGGCGCTGACGCGGCCGCGCATCGCGTCGGGCGTGTGGAGCTGGATCAGCGACTGGCGGACATAGACCGAGATCATGTCCGCGCCACCCGCGACGATCAGCGCGATGAGGCTGAGGACGAAGGCTGGCTGGACGGGGATGCCGCCGATCGTGCCGGGCGCGATGCCGATCAGGTTTACGATCGGGGTTGCGATGCCGAAGGTCAGGATCGCGAGCCCGAACACGACGACCGCGATAAGCATCTTCATGCCGACGTTGGTGCTCATCGGGCGGAACGAGAACCAGATCGCCGTCACTGCCGCGCCGATGCCCATGCCTGCCGCGAGGACGCCTAGCCCCTGCGAGCCGACGTGGAGGATGTCGCGCGAATAGACCGGGAGCAGCGAGGTCGCGCCGGCGAGCAGCACCGCGAACAGGTCGAGCGTGATCGTCGCGAGCACGAGCCGGTTGCGGCGGACATAGGTGAAGCCCTCGATGATGCGGGCGAGGGGGCGGTGATCGGTCTGCGCGGCGGGCTGCGGCACCGGGCCGATCAGGAACATGAAGAGGAGCGCGACGACGAACAGGATCGTCGCGACGCCGTAGGCGACCTCCGGGTGGATCGCGTAGAGGAGGCCACCGACACTGGGGCCCGCGATCGTGCCGACCTGCCAGGCGATCGAGCTGATCGCGATCGCGGTCGGGAGGACGGCGCGGGGGACGAGGTTGGGGGCGAGCGCGGAATAGGCTGGGCCGGAGAAGGCCCGGGCGACGCCGAACGCGACTGCAGCCACGAAAAGCACGCCGAGCGTGAGGTGGCCGGTCCAGGTCAGCAACCACAGCGTGGCGGCCGTCAGCACCAGCAGCGCGGTCGTGCCGCGGACGATCCAGCGGCGGTCGAAGCTGTCCGCGACGAGTCCGGTGATCGGGGTGAGCAGGAACAACGGCACGAACTGCGCGAACCCGATCATGCCGAGCATGAAGGCGGCCTCGCGGATGTCCATCGTCTCACGGGCGATGTTGTAGACCTGCCACCCGATCACGATCGACATCGCACTGACGGCGATCGTGCCGGTAAAGCGGGACAGCCAATAGGCGCGGAAATTGGCGATCCGTAAAGGATGCTGGTGGGGGTCTGTGGTGGGGTCCATTGCGATTGGCTTTAGGCTTGGGTGAACGGGCAGGGCAACCGGAGCTTTGCTTGGGGTGGGGATAGAGACCGTAGAACAAGGAGGCGGAAGCGGCATCGCCACAACCACGCCGTCATCCTGACGAAAGTCAGGACTCAGAGTAACGTAATGCTTCCCTGAGTAATCCTGGGTCCTGACTTTCGTCAGGATGACGGCGGTGGGTGGCATGACGGGTGAAAGATGGCGGGCGAATAGAGTGCGCCGCAGCCCCCTCCGACCCCCTCCCACACCCCGCAAACCATCATACCCCAGACAGGAATTGATGTTCCGCCCCGTCCGCGCCTATAGGCTCCCTCAACTCCCCTACGGAAAACGAGGTTTCCCACATCGTGGCCAAGACCCCCCCACCAGCACGCGCAATCGCCGAACCGCCGATTACGAACCGCGAACGACCGGCCGAACCAAAGCCGTACGAGGCGTCGAAGGACGAACTGCTCGAAATGTATCGGCAGATGCTGCTGATCCGCCGTTTCGAGGAAAAAGCGGGCCAGCTCTATGGCTTGGGCCTGATCGGTGGCTTCTGCCATCTGTACATCGGCCAGGAAGCGGTCGCTGTCGGCCTTCAGTCCGCGCTCAACGGCGAGACCGATTCGGTGATCACCGGCTACCGCGATCACGGCCACATGCTCGCCTACGGGATCGATCCGAAGGTGATCATGGCCGAGCTGACCGGGCGCAATTCGGGTATCTCGAAGGGCAAGGGCGGGTCGATGCACATGTTCTCGACCGAGCATAAATTCTACGGCGGCCACGGCATCGTCGGTGCGCAGGTGTCGCTCGGCACCGGCCTAGCGTTCAAGCACAAATACTCGAACGACGGCGGCATCTGCATGGCCTATTTCGGCGACGGCGCCGCGAACCAGGGCCAGGTGTACGAGAGCTTCAACATGGCCGAGCTGTGGAAGCTCCCGATCATCTTCGTGATCGAGAACAACCAGTACGCGATGGGCACGAGCGTCAATCGCGCCTCCGCCGAGGACCAGCTGTATCGCCGCGGCGAGAGCTTCCGCATTCCCGGCATCCAGGTCGACGGCATGGACGTGCTCGCCTGCCGCGGTGCCGCCGAGGAAGCGCTGGCATGGGTCCGCGCGGGCAAGGGGCCGGTCATCCTCGAGATGAAGACGTATCGTTACCGTGGCCACTCGATGTCCGATCCGGCGAAGTACCGCACGCGTGACGAGGTCCAGGCGGTCCGCGACAAGTCCGATCCGATCGATCACATGAAGAAACTGCTCGACGCGCAGGGCGTGACCGAGGCGGACCTCAAGTCCCTTGAACAGGAAATCAGGAAAATCGTGAACGAAGCCGCCGATTTCGCCGAGCAGACCCCGGAGCCGGATGCTGCCGAGCTCTACACCGACGTTCTGGTGGAGAAGTACTGATGGCGATCGAGATCAAGATGCCCGCGCTCTCCCCGACGATGGAAGAGGGCACACTGGCCAAATGGCTCGTCAAGGAAGGCGACAGCGTCAAGTCGGGCGACATCCTCGCCGAGATCGAGACCGACAAGGCGACGATGGAGTTCGAGGCGATCGACGAAGGCACGATCGGCTCGATCAGCGTCGCTGAAGGCACCGACAACGTGAAGGTCGGCACCGTCATCGCGACGATCCTCGAAGAAGGCGAGAGCGCGAGCGACCAGAAGCCTGCGGAAGCACGCTCCGGCGATGCGGCCAACGCCGCGCCGAAGGAAACGCCGTCGGACGACAAGGCACCGCCGGTTCCCCAAGGCGCTTCGCCCGCCAAGGCCGAGAGCGGCACGCAGCAGCTCGTCGCGTCCGCCGAGAAGGTCGGTATCTCCGACCCGGCGATCCCCGAGGGCACCGAGATGGTCAAGACGACCGTCCGCGAAGCGCTGCGCGACGCGATGGCCGAGGAAATGCGCGAGGACGACCGCGTCTTCGTGATGGGCGAGGAAGTCGCGCAGTATCAGGGCGCGTACAAGGTCACGCAAGGGTTGCTCGACGAGTTCGGCGACCGTCGCGTGATCGACACGCCGATCACCGAATACGGCTTTGCCGGCATCGGTGCGGGCGCGGCGATGGGCGGCCTCCGCCCGATCGTCGAGTTCATGACCTTCAACTTCGCGTTGCAGGCGATCGACCACATCATCAACTCGGCGGCCAAGACCAACTACATGTCGGGTGGCCAGATGCGTTGCCCTATCGTGTTCCGTGGTCCGAACGGCGCCGCGTCGCGCGTGGGTGCGCAGCATTCGCACAATTTCGCGGCGTGGTATGCCAGCGTCCCCGGCCTGATCGTGATCGCGCCATATGACGCGGCGGACGCGAAGGGCCTGCTGAAGGCCGCGATCCGCACCGAGGATCCGGTCGTGTTCCTCGAGAACGAGCTGATGTACGGCCGCAGCTTCGACGTCCCCAAGCTCGACAACCACGTCTTGCCGATCGGCAAGGCGCGGATCGTCCGCGAGGGCAAGGACGTCACGATCGTCAGCTACTCGATCGGGGTCGGCATTTCCTTGGAAGCCGCCGAGAAGCTTGCCGAGGAAGGCGTCGACGCGGAGGTCATTGACCTGCGTACGCTGCGCCCGCTCGACACCGAGACGGTGCTGAAGAGCCTCGCCAAGACCAACCGCATGATCATCGTCGAAGAGAATTGGGCAACCTGCTCGATCGCTTCGGAGATCGTCTCGGTGGTGATGGAGCACGGCTTCGACGACCTCGACGCCCCGGTGCTGCGCGTCACCAACGAAGACGTGCCGATGCCCTACGCGGCGAACCTGGAAAAGCTGATGCTGGTCGACGTCGCGAAGGTCGTGAAGGCGGTGAAGAAGGTCACGTACAAGAAGTGACCAGTCGCGTGTCCACTGCCTACTGCGTGATGCGGGCGGTGGACACGGCTTGCGAGAAGAGGCGATTGAGAGCAGTCGAAATGTCGTCGTCGGTCGTGACCTTGTAGTAAAGCCCGTCGGACGAACAATTCTGTAGCGCGGGTTCGACTTGGCTCAGATAGGGCACGACATTGGCTTGGGACCACGCGTCGCCATCCATGGACATTTTTAGATACTCGGTATAGAGTATCGCAACGCGAATGCCTTTGGCTTTGACGGCAGCACACCATGAGGTGTCGAATGCGATCTCGGGAACACCCGATGCCCGTTGCTCGTCACGCATACCATCCGTGATGACGAACATGATCCCTTGAGGCCTGTCGCCGAGGACATTGGTTCCGTTTCCGGGAAGGCGCATGAGGGCATTCATCTTCACAAAGGCATCGCTCGATCCAGTATCGGCATCGTTATTACAAAAACCTTTGGTCGGGCAGCCGTTGTTATAATATAATGATGTCTGGGCCTGTGCCGCTCTATCCGAAACATACTGAAGATTATCAGTCAGGCTTGCCAGCATTTTGAAGCTGTTGGGGGCTCGAGGATCGGCCGCCGCGAACGTGTACATCGCGGCTTGATAATCGGCGTTGTTGTTGGCCGATGTCTGGGTCGCCTGCGCCATCATAGACTGCACAGCTTTGCGGGCCTCATCGACGCGAAGCGGGATACCGTAGGAAAGCGCGACGCCGTAATAATCGGTATATGATCCATTCTTGGACCGCGCGGTCGCGTCATTGGTCGAATGGCACGCGAATGCGCACCCGCCGGTCAGCGATCGCAACTGCGTGATCCCGCTGGACGTCGCTGGAAACGCCATCGATCCCGACGTGTCGAGCAACACGTAGAAGTCGATGTTCGGTGCGACCTTCGCGTTCGTCGTCGAGGATCCGCTGATTGGCAGCGTCGCCATGCCGAGCACGCCCGCGAAGCTGTTCTGCGAACGCGCTTTGTAGCTAACGACCGCGGTGCGATTGATTCCGGTGGAATTGGTCTGCGTGATGACGATCTTGAACGCGCCATAGTCGTACGACGCTACGGTTGCGGTCGACGTGATCACCGGAGAGGTTACGGTGTATTCCAATCCCTTGATGTTAGACGCCTGCGACGTGAACATGGTGTAGGCGGCAAGCGCGCCTGCTTCCCTCGTCTGGCTCATCATCGGCGTGGTGACCGCAGCGAGAGCGGCCGCGTCGGCGACGGCGTTCAACTTGGTACGAAGCCGCGCGGCACCCGAGTAATCGATCGCCATGCCCGTTGCGAACACCATCGGGATTGTCGCAAATCCCATGATCATCAGCACGTTACCGCGCCGATCTGCCATCAACCGCCGCATTGAGGATTTGAAGGATATCTTCATGATGTTACACCGGTTTGCGGGAGCATTAGCATGACGGGCCCGAGTATGTGATCGTGGTGGATCCACGCGGACTCATGATGATCGTTTCGGTCAGCGGTATCATGCCGATATAGGTCGCGCCGAACGTCGGCTTATACTTATAGACTACCTGTGCGACGATCATCGATGTGCCGGCCTGCTTGATCGCAAGCGGCAGGTTGAAGGCCGAACACGGCCTGAGACCCGTGGTATTCTTCCCATCGCTCCAGGCGACCGTGGACCGGGACAGCGCGTCGGTCTTCACCAGCGTTACCGTCATTGTCGCGGCATCTGCAGAATAAGGCGCCAGGACCTGCTGGCTGGCATTCAGGATGGTATCGAGGTCTGAATCGGACACGGCCGTGTATTGCGAAGTAAGATCGGCGATCGTCCGGGTCGCCATGGTGACCTTGCGATTGGCCGCCACTGCATCGCTCAATTGGAAGCTGCCGGTGAAAAGCAGGATCAGGAATGGCAGCGAGATCGCGAACTCGATGAGCGAGACGCCCCGCGTGTCACGCGCGAGCCTGCCCAGAAGCGCGCCGATCACGCGTATTGCTCGGTCTTGAAGACCGACGTGGCGATCAGCAGTCGTTTGTTGTTCGACATGTTCGAAATGTCGAAGCCGAGCGGTCCATCGGCGACGTCCCACACGTACATCGTCTTGACGATGACGATGCTGCCCGCGCCGCCGGGCGCGAACTGAAGATTTGTTGGTTTACCCGTCGAATCGTATGTGATCGTGGGCGCACCCGTATTGGCATCCGAGAATGAGTTCGCGGTACGAACATCGATCATCAGGTTCGCGCATTTCATGAAACGCGGAAGATCCGCGCAGACCGCGTTCTTGAACTGGGCCTGGGTCATGTTGGCCTGCTGGGCATTCCCGGTCATCAACTTGCGCACGGAGTTCTCCGCGACGGTTTCCAGATTTTGCTGGGCAAAGAAGAACAGCGCGATCTGGGTGATCGCGAGCAGGAGCGCGATCAACATCGGCGCGACGATGGCGAACTCGATCGCCGGCGAGCCACGCGTGTCGTGGATGATCGCTGCCCAAGCCGGCCGCGATAGCTGGCGCCGTACCGGCATATCGTCGTAAAGCATCGTCATAGCTGATCTGCATCCACCCGAAATCCGTATCGCATGCGCGACTTAAGGAATGTTTACGCTGCGGTTGGCTCATCCGGCATCGACGACGGCGTGAAGCGTAGGAAACCCGATGACGAAACCTGAATTTCGGCTGGCGATGGGCTATGCCGACTCATCCGAACGCCCAGCCTTGGAAGCGCTGTTCGCGCTCGACGACACGTTGGGCGGAATCCTGCGGACGACACGCGAGCCTTTGGTCGGGCAGATGCGGCTGACGTGGTGGTACGAGGCGCTGGAGAGGCTCGATACTGCCCCTGCGCCCGCCGAACCGGTATTGACCGCACTCCAGGCGTGCGTGTTGCCGGCGGGCGTGTCGGGGGCGATGCTGGCGGGGATGACCGATGGCTGGGAGGCTTTGCTGGAGCCGGTGCTCGATACGGCCGCCGTGGACCGGTTCGCGCGTGATCGGGGGCGGCGGGTGTTCGAGTTGGCCGGCTCGATGCTGTCGGTGAGCGACGCGCGGATCGGGCTGGCGGGCGAGGGCTGGGCGCTGGCCGATCTGTCGCAGCGGTTGAGTGACGCGCCTAGTCGGGCGTTGGCGCGCGCGCGGGCTGTCGAGGCGCTCGACGCGGCCCTGCGTGGTCGTTGGCCCGGCAAAGCGCGCGCGCTTGGCGCCCTGGCGCTGTCGGCGCGGTTCGACGTTTCGGCTTCGCCAGCGCCGCCGGGCAGCCCGAAGCGGGTCGGGCGGTTGGCGTGGCATAGACTGACCGGATACTGACCAATCGTATGGGGATCGCCGCGAGCGAGGCCTAGCGTACGGCCTGGGCAGTGGGGGCGGCGGCGATGTGGCGGTATCTGGCAGGTGGGACGGCGGTGATCGCGTTGATCGTCGCGGGGTTCATGTTTTTCAACGGCGACGCACGACCTGGGCCGCTGCTGCCCCCGCAACCGATATCGCAGGTAGGCGGCGCCGCGGTCGCCAGCGATCCGCTACCCGATGCCGCCCCCGAGGCGACCGAGAAGACTCGCGAGCAGAAGCGCTTCGATCGCTACGACAAGGATCGTGATGCCAAGATCACGCGCGAGGAATATCTTGTCCAGCGGCACAAGGCTTACGCGCGGCTCGACGTGGACGGCGACGGCAAGCTGTCGTTCGACGAATGGGCGGTAAAGGCGACGACGAAGTTCGCGGACGCCGATCGTGACAAATCCGGCGCGATGACCGCGCCCGAATTTGCCACGACGGCGGTCAAGCGGAAGGGGCCAGCTCGGGTGAATTGTCCACCGGTTCAGGCTCCTGCCGAGGAGAGTTGAGCCACTGCGCGAGTGCTGCACGACCGCGATCGGTGTACATCCGCTTGCGATCGGTCTTCTTCGTCCTGCCGGGAATCGGCGGGAACAGGCCGAAATTGACGTTCATCGGCTGATACGTTTCTACCTCGGCACCGCCCGTGATGTGGCCGAGCAACGCGCCGAGTGCCGTCGCATAGGGCGGCGGCGTCAGAGTCTTGCCGGTGAGTTCCGCCGCGGCGAACAGCCCCGCGAGCATGCCGATCCCGCAGCTCTCGATATAGCCTTCGCAGCCGGTGATTTGGCCAGCGAAGCGAATATTCGGGCGCGACTTCAGCCGCAGCGTCGCGTCGAGCAGTTCGGGCGAGCGGATGAACGTGTTGCGATGCAGCCCACCCAAGCGCGCGAACTCGGCATTCTCCAGGCCGGGGATGGTGCGGAACAGGCGAACTTGGTCGGCGTGCTTCATCTTGGTCTGGAAGCCGACGATGTTCCACAGCGTGCCCTGCGCATTGTCCTGCCGCAGCTGGACGACGGCGTGCGGCCAGCGCCCGGTCTTTGGATTGTCGAGCCCGACCGGCTTCATCGGCCCGTAGCGCAGCGTGTCGACCCCGCGCTCGGCCATCACCTCGATCGGCATGCAGCCGTCGAAATAGGGCGTGTCCTTCTCCCACTCCTTGAACGGGGTCTTCTCGCCATCGATCAGGCCCTGGTGGAAGGCCAGATACTGGTCCTTGTCCATCGGGCAGTTGATGTAATCCTTGCCCTCACCCTTGTCCCAGCGCGATGCGAACCAGGCGGTGTCCATGTCGATCGACTCGCGGTGGACGATCGGTGCGAGTGCGTCGAAGAAGGCGAGCGCCTCGCGACCGGTCTCGGCACCGATCCCGGCCGCGAGCGACGCAGCAGTGAGCGGACCCGTCGCGATGATCGCCGGGCCATCGGGCAACGCATCGATCCGTTCGCGCACCAGCGTGATGTTGGGATGCCGGTCGATCGCCTCCGTCACGCTGGCCGAGAAATTGTCGCGGTCGACGGCGAGCGCCGAGCCGGCGGGGACGCGGTGGATGTCCGCTTGCCGCATGATCAGCGAGCCAAGCGTGCGAAGTTCCTGATGGAGCAGCCCGACCGCGTTGCTCTCCGCATCGTCCGAGCGAAAACTGTTCGAACAAACGAGTTCGGCGAGGCCGTCGGTCTGGTGCGCAGGCGTCTCTTCGCCGCTGCCGCGCATTTCGGAGAGGCGAACCTTTAGGCCGGCTTCTGCGAGTTGCCAGGCCGCTTCGGAACCGGCGAGCCCGCCGCCGATGACGTGAATATCGTGGGTCATTCCGATCAGATAGTGCGGGACGCCTGTCGTGTCAGCGGTTGTCGTGTCGGCGGGGCAATCCCACTTCGCCTAGATGACGAACCCCACGACAATCTTCACGATCGGCTACGAGGCTACGACGATGGCCGATTTCCTCAGCGCGCTGAAGGCGGCGGGGGTGCAGCGCGTGATCGACGTCCGCGCGCTGCCGCTGTCGCGACGGCCGGGGTTCTCGAAGACATCGCTGGCTGCGGCGCTGCGCGAGGTCGAGATCGATTACGTGCATCTAAAGGCGTTGGGGACGCCGAAGCGCGGGCGCGATGCGGCGAAAAAGGGCGACGTCGCGACGCTGACTGCGGTGTATGACGAGCAACTCGAGCTTCCCGAGGCTCAGGCGGCGGCCGCGATCATGCTCGGTCTTGCAGCGGATAAGCCGAGCGCGCTCCTGTGTTACGAGCGAGACCCGTGTCACTGCCACCGGACCTTGCTGTTGCAAGCGGTGGGCGAGGGGGCGGAGATCGTGGATTTGTTTACGTAGGCCGGGTCGGGCTGGCTTCAAACGTTCCGTCATCCTGACGAACGTCAGGATCCAGAGTAACTTCGGGCTGTCGTAGATGGCTCTGGATCCTGACTTTCGTCAGGATGACGGACATGACGCGAGTGTTGCACTGACGCTCGTGCGCCGCTAACGAACCCCCATTCGCCCTGGACCCGGTGCAATTCCGGGTGGCTATTCCGGCCGCCGATCCGCCGGACAACGCACCGACGCCTTTGCAATGAACCGCCCGCGCAACCGCCGCGGTTCTCGCGTCCTATGCGGATACACACATGACATCACTTTCTCGTTACCGAGCCGAATGGTTCAGCGGCCCGACAGCTGCGCGCCGCGACGTTCTCGCCGGCATGGTCGGCACGTTCGCGCTGATCCCCGAGGTCATCGCTTTCTCGTTCGTCGCCGGCATCGATCCCGAAGTCGGCCTGTTCGCCTCGTTCGTGATCGGCATCGTCATAGCGTTCGCCGGCGGCCGCCCCGCGATGATCTCGGGCGCTGCTGGCTCCGTCGCGCTGGTCGCCGCCGCGCTGGTCCACGCGCACGGCCTGCAATATCTGCTCGTCGCGACGATCCTCGCGGGCGTGCTCCAGATCGCGTTCGGGCTCGCCAAGCTCGACATATTGATGCGGTTCGTCTCGAAGTCGGTCCATGCCGGGTTCGTCAACGCGCTCGCGATCCTGATTTTCTCCGCGCAGGTGCCACAGATGGTCGGCGTCAGCTGGCAGGCCTATGCAATGATCGCGGCCGGCCTCGCGATCATCTACCTAGTCCCGCGGATCTCCAGCGCGATCCCGTCGCCGCTGATCTGCATCGTCGTGCTCACCGCAATCGCGATGTGGTTCCCGATGCCGCTGAAGACCGTCGGCGATC
Organism: Sphingomonas sp. Leaf242; assembly: GCF_001422045.1. Taxonomy (GTDB): domain Bacteria; phylum Pseudomonadota; class Alphaproteobacteria; order Sphingomonadales; family Sphingomonadaceae; genus Sphingomonas. The sequence continues at coordinate 581,634 of NZ_LMLW01000007.1, read as the reverse complement.
TCGGTCGCCTGCCGGATTCGCTGCCGTCGTTCGGCCTTCCCCACGTGCCGCTCAGCTGGGACACGCTGCGGATCGTCGCGCCCTATGCGTTCGCAATGGCCGCGGTCGGCCTGCTCGAATCGATGATGACAGCCAGCGTGGTCGACGAACTCACCGAGACCACCAGTTCGAAGGCGCGCGAGTGCACCGGGCTCGGCCTCGCCAACATCGCGGCGGGCGCGTTCGGCGGCATCGCCGGCTGCGGGATGATCGGCCAGACCGTCGGCAATGTGCGCTATGGCGGCACCGGGCGGCTCTCGACGATGGTCGCAGGCGTGTTCCTGCTGATCGTCATGGTCCCGCTCCGGCCGTGGGTCGCGCAGGTGCCGGTCGCGGCGCTGGTCGCGATCATGATAATGGTGTCGATCAGCACCTTTTCCTGGGGCTCGCTCCGCGACCTCGCGCGGCATCCCAAGATGTCGAGCGTGGTGATGGTCGCGACCGTAGTCGTCACCGTCGCGACGCACGACCTGTCGCTCGGCGTCGGCGTCGGCGTGCTGCTCAGCGGCGTGTTCTTCGCGTGGAAGGTCACGCGGTTGATGGACGTTGCGATCGATCACGACGTGGCAACCGACACGCGTATCTACCGGGTAAGCGGGCAGATCTTTTTCGCCAGCGCCGACATCTTCGCCGATCGCTTCGATCTGCGAGAAAGCGCGCGCGCCGTTCGCATCGACCTGACCAATGCCCACCTCTGGGACGTCACCGCAGTTGGCGCGCTCGAAACCGTCGTCGACAAGCTTCGCCGCCACGGCCGCGAGGTCGAGGTGATCGGGCTCAACACCGCAAGCGCGACGCTGGTCGATCGCCATGCCCCGCTGATGCTGGATCCGGTCGAGGGGTAATGCTCGATCTTGGGGGCGGGCGAGAAATACGATGCTGTACGCGCCGCCCCGACGCCCTACGTCTGGGGAGATGACGAAAACTTCAGATACCGACCCCGTGCCGCTCACGCATCTCCAGCGGCTCGAGGCGGAAAGCATCCATATACTGCGCGAGGTGGTCGCCGAGTGCGAGCGCCCGGTGATGCTCTACAGCGTCGGCAAGGATTCCGCGGTGATGCTGCATCTCGCGCGCAAAGCCTTTTACCCGTCGCCACCGCCATTCCCGCTGCTGCATGTCGATACGACGTGGAAGTTCAAGGCGATGTATGATCTGCGCGACCGGATGGCGGCAGAGAGCTGCATGGAACTGCTCGTCTACAAGAACCCCGAGGCTGAGGCGCGCGGGATCAATCCGTTCGACCACGGCGCGCTCCACACCGATATGTGGAAGACCGAGGGGCTCAAGCAGGCGCTCGACCTTCACGGTTTCGATGCGGCGTTCGGCGGCGCACGGCGCGACGAAGAGAAGAGTCGCGCGAAGGAGCGCGTCTTTTCGTTCCGCGCCGCGCATCATCGCTGGGATCCGAAGCAGCAGCGCCCTGAGCTCTGGAACCTCTACAATGCGCGCAAGGCGAAGGGCGAGAGCATCCGCGTTTTCCCGATCTCGAACTGGACCGAACTCGACGTTTGGCAATATATTCAGCTCGAGGACATTCCGATCGTCCCGCTCTATTTTGCAGCGCCGCGCCCGACCGTCGAGCGCGACGGCATGCTGCTGATGGTCGACGATGATCGCTTCCGGCTGGAGCCGGGCGAGGTGCCGGTCGAACGCTCGATCCGCTTCCGTACGCTCGGCTGCTACCCGCTGACGGGCGCGGTCGAGAGCGAGGCCGACAACCTGTCCGCAGTGATCCAAGAGATGCTGCTGACCACCACCAGCGAACGCCAGGGCCGCGCGATCGACCGCGACGCTGGTTCGGCTAGCATGGAGAAGAAGAAGCAGGAGGGCTATTTCTGATGGCTACGCGCACGCAGGAGTCCGCCTATCAGGTGCAGGACATCATCGCCGAGGACATCGACGCCTACCTGCTCCAGCACCAGCACAAGAGCCTCCTTCGCTTCATCACCTGCGGGTCGGTCGACGACGGAAAGTCGACGCTTATCGGGCGGTTGCTGTACGATTCTAAGATGATCTTCGAGGATCAGCTCGCTGCGTTGGAGAGTGACTCCAGGAAGGTCGGCACGCAAGGCCAGGAGATCGACTTCGCGTTGCTGGTCGACGGGCTCGCTGCCGAGCGCGAGCAGGGCATCACGATCGACGTCGCCTATCGCTATTTCTCGACCGAGAAGCGCAAGTTCATCGTCGCGGATACGCCGGGGCATGAGCAGTATACGCGCAACATGATCACCGGCGCGTCGACCGCTGATCTCGCGGTGATCCTGGTAGATGCGCGCAAGGGCATCCTCACGCAGACCAAGCGCCACAGTTATCTCGCGCACCTGATCGGCATTCGGCACCTCGTGCTCGCGGTGAACAAGATGGATCTGGTCGGGTACGAGCAGGCGACCTACGACCGGATCGTTGCGGATTACGCGACGTTTGCGGAGTCGATCGGGATCGCCGGCTTCACGGCGATGCCGATCTCGGGGTTCAAGGGCGACAACATTACAGGCGCGAGCGCGAACACGCGCTGGTATGACGGGCCGACGCTGATCGACCATCTCGACACGGTGACGCTCGACGTCAGCGAAGATCAGGCGGGCGCGTTCCGGATGCCGGTCCAGTGGGTCAACCGGCCGAACCTTGATTTTCGCGGGTTTTCCGGGCTGGTCGCGAGCGGATCGATCGCGCCGGGTGACGCGGTGCGCATTCTGCCGGGCGGGCGCACCTCGACGATCGCGCGCGTCGTCGCGTTCGGCGGCGATCTGCCGAGTGCGGTCGCCGGTCAGTCGGTGACGCTGACGCTGGCGGACGAGATCGACTGTTCACGCGGCGACGTGATCGTTGCCGCGGACTCGCCGCCCGAGGCATCCGATCAATTCGAGGCGACGGTCGTGTGGATGGCGGACGAGGCGATGCTGCCGGGGCGCTCTTATTGGCTCAAGCTCGCGACACAGACCGTGACGGCGACCATCCAGCAGCCAAAATACGCGATAAATGTCAACACTATGGAACGGCTTGCTGCCAAGACGTTGGAGCTCAATGCGATCGGTGTCGCGAACCTGTCGACCGACCGGCCGCTGGTGTTCGAGCCCTATGCCGACAATCGCCAGCTCGGCGGGTTCATCCTGGTCGACAAGATCACCAACGCGACCGTCGCGGCGGGGATGCTGCACTTCTCGCTCCGCCGCGCGCAGAACGTGCACTGGCAGGCGACCGATATCGGCCGCGAGGCGCACGCTAGCCTGAAGAACCAGAAGGCGGCGGTGCTATGGTTCACCGGGCTTTCGGGTGCGGGCAAGTCGACGATCGCCAACCTCGTCGAGATGAAGCTTGCGCGAATGAACCGCCACACCTTCCTGCTCGACGGCGACAATGTCCGCCACGGACTGAACCGCGATCTGGGCTTCACCGATGCGGATCGGGTCGAGAATATCCGCCGCGTCGGCGAGGTGGCCAAGCTGATGACCGATGCCGGGCTGATCGTGATCACCGCGTTCATCTCGCCGTTCCGCGCCGAGCGCGAGATGGCGCGGCAGATGATCGCGCCGGGCGAGTTCATCGAGGTGCATATCGACACGCCGCTCGCGGAGGCCGAGCGGCGCGACGTGAAGGGGCTGTATGCGAAGGCGCGGGCTGGCAAGCTCGCCAACTTCACCGGGATCGACTCGCCCTATGAAGCGCCGGCCAACCCGGAGATTCGGATCGACACGACCGGCATGACTCCTGACCAGGCGGCCGATGCGATCGTCGCGATGCTGATCCCATGAGCGGGGCGATGACCGACGGCGAACTCGCCGCGCATCTGGCGGAAACGGCGGGCCGGTTGCTGCTGGAAGTACGGCGGTCGGGCGTGTTCTCGCCGGGCGCACTCGGCAAGGCTGGCGACGAGACGGCCAACGCGTTCCTTGTCCATGCGCTGCAGGACGCGCGGCCGGACGACGGTCTGTTGTCAGAGGAACGCCGATGCGACGGGACGCGGACGACGATGTCGCGCGTGTGGATCGTCGATCCGGTCGACGGCACGCGCGAATATGGCGAGGCGCGCGATGACTGGGCGGTCCATGTCGCTCTCGCGATCGACGGGGTCGCGACAGTTGGCGCGGTCGCATTGCCGGGATTGGGCCTGGTGCTGCGCTCCGACCAGCCTGCGCCGGTGCCGCCACCGGGCGATCCGCTGCGGATGGTTGTCAGCCGGACTCGCCCTGCACCCGAGGCGGTAAAGGTCGCCGAGGTCCTAGGCGCAACGCTGATCCCAATGGGCTCGGCAGGCGCAAAGGCGATGGCGGTAGTCCGCGGCGAGGCCGACATCTACCTCCACTCGGGCGGTCAGTATGAGTGGGACTCCGCCGCGCCGGTGGCAGTGGCGGCGGCGTTCGGCCTGCATTGCAGCCGGATCGACGGGTCGCCGTTGGTGTATAATTGTCGGGATGTCTACATGCCCGACCTACTGATCTGTCCCGTCGCGCTACGGGATCGGGTGATGGCGGCGATGGCGGCCTGACCTTTTTTGCTCACGCAGAAGCCCAGGATCACAAGCGTCAACGCCGGTTATCTTGGGCTCCTGCGTCCGCAGGAGAACGAACTACTGCTGCGGTTCGGCTTCGTTGGTCGCGGGCGCATCGTCGCGGTTGACGCGGGCGGTCATCCCGGTGGCATCGGCATCGTCCTGCATCTGCTCGTCGGGCGTGATCGGCTTCTCGCGTGGCGGTTCGACCACCGCCGGCGCCGGCGGGGCGGCCTCGACCGGCGCGGCCTCGACCGGGGCGGGGGCCGCCTCGGTCTCGGTCACGCCGGTATCCTCGACCATGTTGGTATCCGTCGGCGGCTGCTCTGGCTCCGAGCGCGAGCAACCGGCCAGCGCCATCGCGGCGAGCAGGCCACCGGCGATGGCGGTACGGGTGTGGGATATCGTCATGGCGTGTCTCTCAGCGAGCGGCGATCGTCTGGCGTGCGGTGCGCGCCTCGATCTTGGAAGCGAGGATGCCGTCCCAATCATAGGGATCGGCGCGGAAGTTCATCTGGCCGTTGCCGCTGGCGAACGCCGTCCAGTAGAGCAGATAGACCGAGACCGGCTTGATCAGCGGCGCGCGGACGGTATCGCCCTTAGCGACCGTGGCATCGACCATCTCGGGCGTCCAGGTCGGGTCGCCCTTCAGCAACAGGTCGGCAAGTTCGGCAGGCTTTTCAAGGCGCACGCAGCCATGGCTCGAAAGCCGACTGAAGCTCGCGAACTTGGCGCGGCTCGGCGTATCGTGGAGATAGACCGAATAGTCGTTCGGGAAGTCGAACTTGAACCGGCCGAGCGCGCTCTGGTCGCCGGCCTGCTGCTGCAACCGCGTCCCGCCGATCACCTTGAAGCCGTTGCGCTTGAAATAGCCGGGATTGGCGCGTTCCTTGGGCCACAATTCCTTGGTCGCGATCGAGGTCGGCACATTCCAGGGCGGATTGATGACGATGCTGTGGATCGTCGACGACAGCATCGGTGTCTCGTCGCCCGGGCGACCGGTCACCGCGCGCATCGACTGCACGGGCACGTCGCCGTCGAACACGGTCAGCACGGCCGCGGCGATGTTCACCTGGATCCGATCGCGCGGCAGGTTCTGCGGAAGCCAGCGCCAGCGCTCCATGTTCGCCATGATCTGATGCACGCGGTCGCCCGCCGACACGTTCAGCGCGGCGAGCGTCTGGGTCGAGACGATCCCGCTCGGGTTCAGGCCGTAGCGACGCTGTGCGCGACGCACCGCTTCAAGCAGCGACGCGTCGAACTTATCGCCGTTGGCATCGACGTCCTTGTCTTCCACCGCGAGCCGCTTGCGCAGCGCGACCACGCGCGGCCCGGTCGCACCGATCGTGAAGTCGGGACCGGAGGCCAGCGTCTGCCAGCCTCCCGCCGAAGCGATCGAGCGATAATTCTGGAGTCCCTTCCGCAGGCCGTCGTAGCCGGCATAGGGCGGCGGCAGCGAGGCGAACCACGCCGCGATCCGGTCCTGCCGCACCGCGTCGGCGAACGCCGGGGTCGGATCATAGGCGGGCGGACGCAGGCCCCAATCCTTCTGGAAATCGGCTTCGCTCAGCCGGCCGGCATGAACCGCGCGCGCATGATCGAGCGCGGCGCGCACCAGTTCGTCCTTGCTCGGGGCGATCGTCGTCGCGGTGGCGGCGGACTTCAGCCCCTGCGCGACGATGTCGCCGTTGAGCAGCTTGTCGAGTTGCGCCGCCTGCTTGTCGCTCAGCGTTGGCACGGTGATCACCGGGGGCGCGAGCGTCGGGATGACCGCCGGCACCGTGGGAACGATCGGCGGCGGCGTCACCTGCGCGAACACGGGCGTCGCCAGCAGCAGCGGTGCCGCCGTCAGCGCCAACCGGACCATGCTGCTTTTCACTCGTCCATCATCCAAACCGCGCGCCATACTCATCCTGTCTACCCGTATCTCGTCGATGCTTTCGCACGACGCACCCCACCCATAGCTGAACCGGACTCGCTAAGCATCGCCAATCGGGCCTATTTCGTCGGTTCAGGCGGAAGCTGCGGATTTTTCCTGCCGGGCGAGCACTTCATACGCCATCACCGCGGTCGCGACCGCCGCGTTGAGGCTGTCCGCCTTGCCGAGCATCGGAATTTTGACGAGCACGTCGCAGGCTTCGGCCATCTCGGGCGGCATGCCCTGCGCTTCGTTGCCGGTGAGCAGGAAGGTTGGGCCGTTATAGGTCGCGGACCGATACTCGGTGTCGGTATCGAGGCTGAGGCCCACAAGTTGACCCGGACCGGTGCGCAGCCAGGCATGGAACGGTTCCCATTCGGTCTTGACCACCGGGATCGTGAACAGCGCACCCATGCTCGCGCGGACCGCCTCGACCGAAAACGGGTCGACCGACTCGCCGATCAGGATCAGCCCGCCTGCGCCGACCGCATCGCCGGTGCGCAGGATCGTGCCGAGATTGCCCGGATCGCGCAGCCGTTCTGCGACCAGCCAGATGCCGGACGTGGTGCGGTCGAGGTCGTCGAGCGTCGCGTCGAACTCGTCGAACACGCCGACTACCGCCTGCGGGTTGTCCTTGCCCGACAGCTTCGAGAGAATGTCGGGCGTGGTCTGGATCGAATCGCCGCCCGCATCCTCGACGTCCATCGATAGCGCGTGCACCAACGGGTGGTTCGCGCTGGCCGCGGCGTAGAACAAAGTGCGCGGCAGACGGCCGGTCTCGCGCGCCTCGGTCAGGATGCGCAGGCCCTCGGCGAGGAATTGCCTGGCCGCACGCCGATGCCGCTTGTCGCGCAGGTCGCGGACGTACTTGATCAGCGGGTTCGAAAAGGCGGTTATCTCGCGGGGCATCTAGCTCCCCTTCCGCTTGCGGGAGGGGTTGGGGGAGGGGTTTGTAAACACGCCGTCGCTCATGCCCTCCCCCGACCCCTCCCGCAAGCAGGAGGGGAGAAAGACGTCAATCCTCGCCGAACTTCGCCTCGACCAGTTCGGCAAGCGCGGCGACGGTATGTTCCGCGCCATCGCCGGTCGCGCTGATCGTGATAGCGTCGCCCATCGCTGCGCCGAGCATCATCAACCCCATGATCGAGGTACCGGTGACATGATCGGAGCCGTCCTTGGTCACGCGCACCTCGACCGAGTGCGACGAGGCAAGCGTGACGAACTTCGCGCTCGCCCGGGCGTGGAGCCCGCGGCGGTTGGTGATCTGGACGGTACGCGAGACCTCGCTCACGCGGCAGCCTCGCCGAGAACCTCGGATGCCACAGAGATGTATTTGCGTCCGGCCTCGCGCGCCGCGGCAACCGCCGCGACGACGGTCATCGATTTGCGCGCCGAGCCGAGCCGGATCAGCATCGGCAGGTTCATGCCAGCAATTACTTCGATCCGGCCGCGCTCCATCAGCGATATGGCGAGATTGGAAGGCGTGCCCCCAAACAGGTCGGTCAGCACTATCACGCCACGCCCGGTATCGACCTCATGGATCGCCGCGGCGATATCGGCGCGGCGGCTTTCCATGTCGTCGTCGGGGCCGATCGCGATCGTCGCGACACGCTCCTGCGGACCGACGACATGGATCATCGCGCGAACGAATTCTTCGGCCAGACGACCGTGCGTAACGAGAACAAGGCCGATCATAGCGGGCTATTCATACTCATGTGACGACCGACGATCCCTCAAGCGCATCCTGCGGTGCGGCCCCCAGGTCGCGGTGACGCACAGTGGGCGAAAAACCTTCCTCGCGCAACCGCCGCGCCACGCGTTCGGCGACGTGGACCGAGCGGTGTCTCCCTCCGGTACACCCGATCGCGACCGTGACGTACGACTTCCCCTCCGCACGGTAGCGGGGGAGCAGCAGGATCAGCAGGTCCTCGATCCGGCTGACCGCGTCCTCATAGGCGGGGTCGGCGACGATATAGGCAGAGACGTCGGCGTCGAGCCCGGTGCCGGGCCGCAAAATCGGGTCCCAGTGCGGATTGCGCAGAAAACGCATGTCGAACACGAGATCGGCGTTGCTCGGCAGCCCGCGGGCGAACCCGAACGACTGGACCGCCAGCGTCGGTTCGCCGAGATGATCGCCGGCAAAGCTCGACCGGATCTGCTGCGCGAGTTCGTTCGCGGACATGTCCGTGGTGTCGATCAACCGGTTCGCCCAGTCGCGCAACGGCGCAAGCAGTTCACGCTCCTGGCCGATCCCCTCCCGCGCAAGCCGGTCTAGTCCCAGCGGATGACGCCGACGAGTCTCCGAATACCGCCGCTCGAGTTCTGATCCGGCGCAGTCGAGAAACAGCATCCCGACCTCCATCCCGTGGCGCTCTCGCAGATCGCGGATCCGGCCGATGATCCGCTCGGGATCGAAATCGCGCGTCCGCGCGCCGATGCCGATCGCCAGCGGCTGCGAGTCGTCGGTAGACCCCTTGGGCAACGGCGCATCGAGCAACCGGTCGAGCAGCAGCAGCGGGAGGTTGTCGACGACCTCCCAGCCGATGTCCTCCAGCGTCTTGAGGACGGTGGTCTTGCCCGCGCCCGACATGCCGGTGACCAGCAGTATATCCTTGCTCGCGCGGCTCATAGCGAAACGGTCATGTCAGAGGCTCCGGGTTGCGTAGGGCGAGTTCGACCTTGATCGGGGCGGAGGCGTGGAACGGGTCGACCGCGAACTGGCGGACGTCGATCCCGGCGATCTTCCGGGCGCGGCGTTCGGGCATCCGCTCGACCGCGCCATCGACTCGGACGAGCAGGCCCACCGGAACGTCGTCGACATGCGGCATGGCGACGATCCCGATGCCGCGGACTTCGATCCGACCGGCGATCGTGGCCGGCGCCCGCGCGAGCAGCAGTTTGCCGGCGCGTACCACCAGCGTCTGATCGTCGCTGACGAGCGTCGCGCCGCGGTCGATCAGGCGCAACGCAAGGTCGGACTTGCCCGATCCCGACGCGCCCTCGATCAGCACCGCCACGCCGTCGATCGCGACCGAGGTGGCGTGGAGCCGGTCGGAGGAGGGGATCGCCACGTGCGGTCCTTACAACGACGGATCGGCCAGCGGTAGCCGTACGACGAACCGCGCACCACAAAGCCGGTCTTCGCGCGCTTCGACGCCGATCGATCCCTGATGCGCGTCGACGATCGTCCGTGCGATCGCCAGGCCCAGCCCGGAATGCTGGCCGAACGTCTCGCTGTCGGGCCGGACCGAGTGGAAGCGTTTGAATACGGCGTCGCGCGCCTCCTCGGGAACGCCGGGCCCTTCGTCCTCGACGCGGATGACAAGGTCGTCGCGCTCGGGGATTGCCGAGATCGCGACCAGACCCTCATCGGGCGAGAACGAGAGCGCGTTGTCGATCAGGTTCTCGAACACGCGTTCGAGCCGTGCGCCTTCGCCCAGCACCGTGGTGGGGGCGTCTGGATTGCGGTCGAACACCAGACGCATGCCGCGCTCGATGCCGCGCGCGTCGCGCTGCGCGACGAGCCCGTCGATCATCGCCGCGATATCGACCGGCTCGAACTTGGCGCGACTGAGCTGCGCATCGAGCCGCGACGCTTCGGAGATGTCGGAGAGCAATCGGTCGAGTCGGTGGACGTCGTCGCGGACGATTGCGAGCAACTGTGCCTGGAGCGCGGGGTCCTTCACGCGCGACAATCCCTCGACCGCGGACCGGAGCGAGGCGAGCGGGTTCTTCATCTCGTGCGTGACGTCGGCGGCGAACGCCTCGGTCGCGTCGATCCGCGCCCTTAGCGCCAGGCTCATGTCGGACAGCGCGCGCGCGAGCATGCCGAGTTCGTCGCGGCGCGACGGGAGGCGGGGGACGACGACTTCGCGTGCACGGCCGAGCCTGACGCGTACCGCCGCGCGCGCAAGGCGGCGGAGTGGACGAACGATCGTCCGCGCGAGGAACAGCGAGAGCAGGATCGAGACGATCGATACCACCAACAGCACCATGCTGAGCCGGAACCGCTCGATCCGCACCGTCTTCGTGATGTCGCGCGCATTGACCGTGGTCATCACGACCCCGCCCGTGCGAAGCGGCGCGGCCGCGGTGATGACCGGCGTGCGGTCGGGCGCGCGCCAGACGGTGGTCGCAACCTTGCGGCGTGCCTCGGCGGCGGCGACGTCGGGCCAGCGCTGTCCGTCGTTCCGTTCGCGGTAGAGTGGCGGTCGCGGTGCCATCACGACGACGTCGATCGCCGCGTCGAGGAACCGCGCGATGACCTGGTCGCGATCTTCCTTGTCGGGGTCCTGCAGCACGAAATTCCGCAGCCCGAGCGCTCGGCTGTCGACGATCGTGGTGCCACCAGCGTCGAACAGGCGGATCCGCGATCCAGTGTCCGCGGCCAGCCTCAGCACCAGCGGATTGCGCTGCGTCGGATCGACCGACGAGATCGCCTCGCCGATCAGCCGCGCCTCGCGCGCGGTCTGCGCGACGCGGCTGTCGACGATCCGGCTGCGGTAGGAATCGAGGTAGAAGAACCCGCCCGCCAGCAGCAGCAACGCGAAGATGTTGACCGCCAGGATTCGTCGCGTGAGCGAGATCTGTCCCGACCAGCGCAGCGTGAGATCGCGCCCGTCGACGCCGAGCTCATTCCTCAGAAAATCGATACCCGGCACCATATAATGTCTCGATCGCATCGAAGGCGGGATCGACCTGCCGGAATTTTCGGCGCAGTCGCTTGATGTGGCTGTCGATGGTGCGATCGTCGACATAGATGTCGTCCTGATACGCCGCGTCCATCAACTGGTTGCGCGTCTTGACGATGCCCGGACGCTGCGCAAGGGTTTCGAGGATCATGAACTCGGTGACCGTCAGCGTCACCGGCTCACCGCCCCACAGCGTGCGATGCCGCGCCGGATCCATGCTCAGCCGACCGCGCGCGAGCGGTCCGGCGGCTTCCGCCTCGGTCTCGGTACCCGGCGACTGAGTCAGCTCGGTCCGGCGCAGGATCGCGCGGATACGGGCGATCAACAGCCGCTGCGAGAACGGCTTGGCGATGTAGTCGTCGGCGCCCATCGCAAGGCCGAGGGCTTCGTCGAGCTCGTCGTCCTTGCTGGTGAGGAAGATCACCGGGACCTGGCTCTTCTCGCGGAACCGGCGGAGCAGTTCGAGCCCGTCCATCCGCGGCATCTTGATGTCGAATACCGCGAGATCGGGCGGGTTGTCGGTCAGCGCCTTGAGCGCCGTCTCGCCGTCCGAATAGACCCGCGTAACGAAGCCCTCGGTCTGCAACGCGATCGACACGGAGGTCAGGATGTTGCGGTCGTCGTCGACCAGCGCGATCGTTGCCGTCATTCTAGGGTCGCTTGCCTCGGTCGTTGGCGTATCGTCGTAGGCCAATCCGCGACCGCACTCAACTGGGGCCGTATCGGGACCGCGTCAGGGCAGCCCATTTGACCGGTGGGTAGGCGCGACCTACATCCCGCCGCAACGACATACATACGTATGCGAAACCATCTGGAGAGATGCCTTGTCCAACGAACGTATTCCGGCCGGCGGCCTAGCCGCGCAGGAGATAGACACCCGCGCCACCCTGCACTGGAACCTGGTCACAGCCCAACTTGTCGAAGCGGCGCTGGCGCGCGGCGAGGGGACGTTGTCCGCGGACGGTCCGCTGGTCGTCGAGACCGGCGCGCATACCGGGCGCTCGGCGCAGGACAAGTTCATCGTCCGCGATGCCGAGACCGACGCCACGGTCTGGTGGGGCAAGAGCAACAAGGCGATGGAGCCCGCGCATTTCGCCGCGCTGAAGGAGGATTTCTTCGCCGCGCTCGCCGCCAAGGACGAGCTGTTCGTGCAGGACCTGTACGGCGGATCGCAGGCCGACCACCGCGTCAACGTCCGCGTCGTCACCGAACTCGCGTGGCATAACCTCTTCATCCGGACGATGTTGGTGCGGCCCGAGCAGGCTGCGCTGAAGGACTTCGTCGCCGACTACACGATCGTCGACCTGCCGAGCTTCCGCGCCGATCCCGCGCGTCATGGCTGCCGCAGCGAGACGGTGATCGCGGTCAACTTCACCGACAAGCTGATCCTGATCGGTGGCACGAAATACGCGGGCGAGATGAAGAAGTCGGTGTTCGGGCTGCTCAACTACCTGCTGCCGCCGACCGGGGTGATGCCGATGCACTGCTCGGCGAACATGGGCGCGAACGGCGATACCGCGGTGTTCTTCGGCCTGTCAGGCACCGGCAAGACGACGCTGTCGGCCGATGCCAGCCGCACGCTGATCGGCGACGACGAGCATGGCTGGTCGGACACTGCGGTCTTCAACTTCGAGGGTGGGTGCTACGCCAAGATGATCCGCTTGTCGGCCGACGCCGAGCCGGAAATCTTCGCGACGACGAAGCGGTTCGGGACGGTGCTGGAGAACGTCGTGATGGACCCGGCGACGCGGCTGCTCGACCTCGACGATCACACGCTCGCCGAGAACAGCCGCGGTGCGTATCCGATCGACTTCATCCCGAATGCGTCCGCCGAGAACATGGGGCCGGTGCCGCGCAACATCGTGATGTTGACCGCCGACGCTTACGGCGTCCTGCCACCGATCGCGAAGCTCACGCCCGACCAGGCGATGTACCATTTCCTCTCGGGCTATACCGCACGTGTCGCCGGGACCGAGATCGGCGTGACCGAGCCCGACGCGACCTTCTCGACGTGCTTCGGCGCACCGTTCATGCCGCGGCATCCTTCGGTGTACGGCAATTTGTTGAAGGAGCGGATCGCCAAGGGCGGTGTCGATTGCTGGCTGGTCAACACCGGCTGGACCGGCGGCAAATACGGCGTCGGCAACCGCATGCCGATCAAGGCGACGCGAGCTCTGCTGAATGCGGCGCTCGACGGAAGCCTGAACGATGCCGAGTTCCGGACGGATCCGAACTTCGGATTCCAGGTGCCGGTGAGCGTACCGGGTGTCGACACCGCGATCCTCGATCCCCGCACGACCTGGGCGGACAAGGATGCGTACGACGCCACGGCGGCGAAGCTGGTCGACCTGTTCGTCGAGAACTTCGCCCAGTTCGCCGAGCATGTCGATGAGGGTGTCCGGCAAGCGGCGCCCAGAGTGAAAGAGGCGGCGTAAAACTCCTCTCCCCTCGGGGAGAGGAAGGGGCCCACACGACGAAGTCGGGTGGGAAGGTGAGGGCACGGTCCTGCTTGGCGTGCCCTCACCCGCGCCGCTACGCGGCTTCCCTCTCCCCTGAAGGGAGAGGGTTTAGAGCGCCTCCACTACGACTTCGCCATCGACAACCGCCGTTACCCGAAGGCGCGTTCCAACCGCGGCATCCGCACCCCGCGCCGGCCAGCTCCCGTCGCCCACCAGAACCCGGCCACGCCCGCCAAACAGCGCAGTCTCGACAACGACAACCTGACCCACCAGCCGCGCAGAGCGATCGTTCAACATCGGATCCCCACCCTCGACCGGGTAATCCCGGTACCAGCGCTTCCCGATCAGCACCGTCACCGCGCTCCAAACGCCAAAGGCAGCCAGTTGCGCCGCCACCGGCAAATCCGGCAACACGAACACCGCCACGCCCGTCACCGCTGCTGCAATCGCGAGGAACACCAGGAACACCCCCGGCACCGCCAGTTCGGCAATCCCCAGCACGAGCGCCGCGATCAACCAAGCACCAGCCGCCCCGATCACGTCCATCAGCTTTTCGGAACCTCAGTCGACTTGGACAGCTCGAACGGCCCACGAGCCGCAGGCTTGGCCGCCGGCGACGCAACGGCATCGCGCAGCGCATCCTTAGCCAGCTCGCCAATCCCCCCAAGCGTCCCCATCAGCTGCGTAGCCTCGACCGGAAACAGGATCGTCTTCGCATTTGGCGAGGTGGCGAACTTGCCAATCGCCTCGACGTATTTCTGCGCGATGAAGTAGTTGATCGCCTGCGCGCCACCCTCCTCGATCGCCTGCGACACCGCACGCGTCGCCGAAGCCTCCGCAACCGCCGCCCGCTCACGCGCCTCGGCATCACGGAACGCCGACTCCTTGCGCCCCTCGGACTCGAGGATTCGCGCCTGCTTCTGCCCCTCGGCGCGCAGGATTTCCGAAGCCCGCGAACCCTCCGCATCCAGAATGTTGGCCCGCTTCTCGCGCTCGGCCTTCATCTGCCGCCCCATCGCGTTGACGATATCCGCCGGCGGGCGAATGTCCTTGATCTCAACGCGCGTGATCTTCACGCCCCACGGCGTCGTCGCGTGATCCACCACGTTCAACAGCCGCGCGTTGATCTCATCACGCTTCGACAGCGTCTCGTCGAGGTCCATCGACCCCATCACCGTCCGCAAATTGGTCGTCGTGAGCTGCAACAGCGCCTGGTACAGGTCCGACACCTCGTACGCCGCCTTGGCCGAGTCCAGCACCTGGAAGAACACGACCCCGTCGGTCGAGATCATCGCATTGTCCTTGGTGATGATCTCCTGGCCGGGGATGTCGATCACCTGCTCCATCATGTTCACCTTCCGCCCGACACGGTAGAAAAACGCCGGATAGAAATTGAAGCCCGGCCGCGCGACCGTGGTGAAGCGCCCGAAATGCTCGATCGTGTATTGATAGCCTTGATGGACGATCTTGATGCTGGTGAAGAGGTACAGCAGCACCAGCGCCAGCAGGAGCGCGGCAACGATCAGGCCCATCGAACAATCCCCCATCCGTGTATCGCACCGCTATAGCACGTCCGCGAAGGTGGGGCCTAGCCGTACGCCGCGCCTTTGGTTACATGGCGCGCCACCTCACACCAAGGAACGGCAGCTCTCATGGATATCCGCCTCGGCCTCACTTTCGACGACGTCCTCCTGTATCCGGGGGAATCGGACGTGCTGCCAAGCCAGGCCGATACCCGGACGCAGCTGACGCGCGGCATCGCGCTCAACATCCCGATCCTCTCGTCCGCGATGGACACCGTCACCGAAGCCGACATGGCCATCGTCATGGCACAGCTCGGCGGGATCGGCGTGCTCCACCGCAACCTGACCGTCGAGGAGCAGGTCATCGCAGTCCGTCAGGTCAAGCGGTTCGAGTCGGGCATGGTGGTCAACCCGATCACGATCAAGCCGACCGCCACCCTCGCCGAAGCGCAGGCCCTCATGTCGGGCCACCGCATCAGCGGCATCCCGGTTGTCGAGGCGGACGGCAAGCTCGTCGGTATCCTCACCAATCGCGACGTGCGTTTCGCGGGCGATCCGAAACAGCCCGTCAGCGAGCTGATGACACACGAGAACCTCGCCACCGTCTCGACCGAAGTCGGCAAGGAAGAGGCGCGCCGCCTGCTCCACGCCCGCCGCATCGAGAAGCTGCTGGTGGTCGACGCGCAGTATCGCTGCGTCGGCCTGATCACCGTCAAGGACATCGAGAAGGCGGTGATGTTCCCGGATGCTACCAAGGACGAGGCGGGGCGGCTGCGTGTGGCGGCGGCGACGACGGTCGGCGACAAGGGCTTCGACCGGACCGAACAGCTGGTCGACGCGGGCTGCGACCTGATCGTGATCGACACCGCGCACGGCCATAACCGCGACGTCGGGCGCGCGGTCGAGCGCGTGAAGAAGCTCTCCAACTCGGTGCAAGTGGTGGCGGGCAACGTCGCGACCGGCGAAGCGACGCGCGCGCTGATCGGCGCGGGCGCAGACGGGATCAAGGTCGGCATCGGCCCAGGCTCGATCTGCACCACGCGGGTGGTGGCGGGCGTCGGCGTGCCCCAGCTGACCGCGGTCATGGATTGCGCCGAGGCGGGCCACAAGGCCGGCGTGCCGGTGATCGCCGACGGCGGCATCCGCACCTCGGGCGACATGGCCAAGGCGCTCGCCGCCGGCGCCTCGACCGTGATGATCGGCTCGCTGCTCGCCGGCACCGACGAGGCACCCGGCGAGACGTTCCTGTACCAGGGCCGTGCGTACAAATCGTACCGGGGCATGGGCTCGGTCGGCGCGATGGGGCGCGGGTCGGCGGACCGCTATTTTCAGGGCGACATCAAGGACCAGTTGAAGCTCGTCCCCGAAGGTATCGAGGGTCAGGTCGCGTACAAGGGCCCGGCGAGGGATGTCGTTCATCAGCTGGTCGGCGGCATCAAGGCGGCAATGGGCTATACCGGCTCGGCGACGATTCCGGATCTCCAGGCTCGTGCGGAGTTCGTGCAGATCACGGGTGCAGGCTTGATGGAGAGCCATGTCCACGACGTGACGATTACGCGGGAAGCGCCGAACTATCCAACGCGGTAAGGGCGGGAACTTCTCCGCTCCCTGAAGGGGAGGGGCCGGGGGTGGGTCGGTTTCCCCAAGCTCGTCTGCCAGTGGCTAAAACGAGCCAACCCACCCCCACCCCCTCTCTTTGAGGGATGGGAGCGGGTCGCGGCTCGCTCCCACGCTCCCCGTCATTCCCGCGCAGGCGGGAATCCATACTGGCTAACGTTGCGCTAAGATCGCAACCGTTCGAGAATATGGATGCCCGCCCGCGCGGGGATGACGGACGATATGTGCCGTGGCGATCCTCGACAGACCGCAGGCTAACTCACAGACCGCCGCCGCCATCCGTCGTCCCGCCGCCCCCTCCGTCATCCCGGCGAACGCCGGGACCCATGGTTGCGGATCGGGTGATGGTTGAACGCTATCGCCGGATCCACCGTGTCCATGGGTCCCGGCGTTCGCCGGGATGACGGGGGGAAGGATAGCGGCCACTACGATCCGAACCAGAGCCCTGAAATTATTCCCCTCCCGCCCTCGGGAGGGGCTAGGGGAGGGGATGATGACGAACACTCCCTACCAAGCCTCCCCCCGAACCCACGCGAAGTCGGGAGCCAACAAGTGACTCCTCCCGCACGCACCCAAGCCGCGATCGAGCTCCTTGACCAGATCATCGCCGCCGCCCGCGAGTCCGGCGCCGCCGCAGACACGCTGATCGCCCGCTATTTCGCCACCCGCCGCTACGCCGGCTCGAAGGACCGCCGCGCCGTCCGCGAACTCGTCTACGCCGCGATCCGCAAGGCCGGAGACCGCCCCGAAAACGGTCGCACCGCGATGCTCCTCGTCGCCGACGCCGATCCGGAAGTCGCGGCAACCTTCGACGGCTCCACCCACGCGCCCGCGCCGATAACCAAGGATGAACCGCGCGCTCGCGCCGGCGTCGCGCCGCAGTGGCTGAGCAAGGCCCTCCGCGCTTCAGGCCTCGACGGCGCCGCCCTTACAGACCTAGCCGGCCGCGCCACGCTCGATCTCCGCGTCAACACGCTGATCGCCGACCGCGCGACCGTCCTAGCAGCACTTCCCGACACCGAAGCCACTCCGCATGCCCCCGACGGCATCCGCCTCCCCACCGGCACCAACGTCGAAGCGCTCCCGCTCTTCAACGAAGGCGCGCTCGAAGTGCAGGACGAAGGCAGTCAGCTTGTCGGCCTCGCGATGCAGGCAAAGCCCGGCGAACGGATCGTCGATCTCTGCGCCGGCGCCGGCGGCAAGACGCTCGCGTTGGCCGCAACGATGAAGAACGAAGGCGTGATCCTCGCCTGCGACACCGACCGCAACCGCCTCTCGCGCCTCGCCCCGCGCGCAACCCGCGCCGGCGCGACGATCGTCGAAAGCCGCCTGCTCAACCCGACGCGTGAGATCGAAGTGCTCAGCGAATGGGCCGGTCGCGCCGACGGCGTGCTGGTCGACGCGCCGTGTTCGGGCACCGGCACCTGGCGGCGCAATCCCGAGGCCCGCTGGCGGCTCACCCCCGACCGCGTCTCACGGCTGCAATCGACGCAGCAGCAGGTGCTCTCCGTCGCCGCCACGCTGGTCAAGCCCGGCGGTGCGCTCGTCTATATCGTCTGCTCGCTGCTCGACGCCGAGGGCACCGACCAGGTCAGCTGGTTCCTGAACGCGCACCCCGGCTGGACGACCGAGCCCCTGTCGCTCCCCGCCGGCGCGAAGCACGGCCACGGCGTCCGCCTCGAACCCGGCCGCGACGGCACCGACGGCTTTTTTGTCGCGCGCCTCCGGGCTGCGTGCTAGCCAGCCGACCTATGGCTCAACTCACGGCCAAACCTGTATCCCGCCTGGAGACGATGATGCGTTTTTCGTCCGTTGCCCTTGCCGCTGCGCTGACCGTCGTATGCGTGTCGACTTCGCTCAGCGGGCAGCGTCCCGACGCCCAGATCGACGCGCGCTCGATGCAATTGTTGGCGCAGGGCCGTTCGTTGATGACGGCGGGCAACCTCGACGGCGCGACGGATGTGCTCGAAACGTCGGTCGCGGTCGATCCGCGCAACCGAGCCGCGTTCCTCCTGCTGGCACGCGTCGCGGAAACGCGTGACCTGCCAGGCAAGGCGATCCGCCTGTACCGCGAGGCCTTGTTGCTGGAGCCGAACGACGTCGCGGCGTTGAAGGGGCAGGGCGAGGCTCTGGTCGCCAAGGGCGCCGTTGTCCGCGCGAAGGACAATCTCGTGAAGATCCGCACGCTTTGCAAGGGTGTCTGCCCCGAAGCGACGCAACTCGCGGCAGTGATCGCCAAGGGGCCGCCGATTGCGACCGCGCAGATCGAGAAGACACCGGTAGCCGCCAAGGACTGAGATACCAGCGGATACATCGCCATTTCACCACCCCGGCGAAGGCCGGGGTCCAATTGGGGAACGGTGCTAAGTGCGGACGGCGCGAGGTTACTGCCACCTCTCCAATTGGGCCCCGGCCTACGCCGGGGTGGTGCACCATGGTCCTACGTCGAATGCAGTCCGCTTAGGTGCGTACCGGTGAGCCGACGGCTTTCGCCAACGCCACGAAATCCGCAACGGACAGCGTCTCCGCCCGCCGCGTAGCCTCCACTCCGATCCGCTCCAGTCCATCAAGCGCCCCCGGCACGCCCTTCAAACTTTGTCGCAACATCTTGCGCCGCTGCCCGAACGCCGCGCCCGTCAGTCGCTCCAGCACCGCGAAGTTCACGCCCTCGGGCGCTTTGACCGGCGTGAGATGCACCACCGCCGACATCACCTTCGGCGGCGGCGTGAACGCCGATCGGTGCACCGGCATCGCGATCCGCGCGGTCGAGCGCCACTGCGCCAGCACCGCAAGCCGTCCGTAATGATCGTCGTTGGTCTTCGCGACGATCCGCTCGGCGACTTCCTTCTGGAACATTAGCGTGCACGATTGCCACCACGGCAGCCAGGACGTCGACAGCCACCCGACCAGCAACGCCGTGCCGATGTTGTACGGCAGGTTCGACACGATATGCGGCTTGCCCTCGAACAGCGCCGGCGCGTCGACCTCCATCGCGTCGCCCTCGATGACCCGCAGCCGCCCCGGATACGCCTCGCCAAGCTCCGTCAGCGCAGGAATGCACCGCCGGTCGCGCTCGATCGCAGTCACCCGCGCACCCGCCGCGAGCAATGCGCGCGTCAGGCCGCCCGGGCCGGGCCCCACTTCGAGCACCTCGTCATCCTGAAGATCGCCCGGCACCGCTGCGATCCGCTTGAGCAACTGCCCGTCGAACAGAAAGTTCTGCCCAAGCGCCTTGCTCGCGTTCAGCCCATATCGCGCGATCACCTCGCGCAGCGGGGGAAGCTCCGTCAATGCAGCCTCGCTCACGACTGGGCAGCGGTCTGAGCGCGCCGGTCCGCCGCTTCACCCGCCATCGCGATTGCCGCGATCATCGCACCCGGCTCGGCTATATTCTTGCCGGCGATCGCGAACGCGGTGCCGTGATCGGGCGAGGTCCGCACGATCGGCAGGCCCAGCGTCATGTTCACGCCCTCGTCGAAATGGATCGTCTTCAACGGCACCAGCGCCTGATCGTGATAGCAGCACATGACGACGTCATAGGTCGCCCGCGCCCTTGGATGGAACATCGTGTCCGCCGCGAACGGCCCGGTCGCATCGATACCTTCGTCGCGCAGGATCGCGATCGCCGGGGCGATGATCTCGATCTCCTCGCGGCCAAGTGCGCCCTGTTCGCCGGCATGCGGATTGAGCCCGGCAAAGGCGAGCCGCGGGTTCTCGATCCCGAAATTCCTGAGCAGACCGCGGGCGGTCACGCGCGACTTCGCAACGATCAACTCGATCGACAGCGCCCCCGAGACCGCGTTCAGCGGGATATGCGTGGTGATCGGCACCACCTTCAGCGACGGCCCGGCCAGCATCATCACCGCGTTATCGGCGGCGACACCGGAGCGCTCGGCGACGAATTCGGTCTGTCCCGGATGCGTGAAGCCGATCGCATAGAGCTGCGCCTTCGACACCGGCCCGGTCACCAGCGCGCGCGCTGCGCCGTTCCGAACCAGTCCGACCGCCAGTTCCAGCGCATGCAACGCAGAGCGCGCACCGCCCGCATCGGGCTGTCCCGGGACGATCGCGCCGCCATCGCCGATCGACAACACCGGCAGGGTGGAGGGAAACGCCGCGACCGCCTCGGCCAGATCGGCAACGCGCGCGATCGGCCCCGCCCAGACCCGCTCGATCGCGCGCGCATCGCCGACCGCGACGAACGGCGGCAGGTGATGCGTGACCCGCGCGTCCCACGCCTTGGCGATGATCTCCGGCCCGATACCGGCAGGATCGCCCATCGAGATCGCGATTGGCGGCGTGGCGGTCATGTCGCGCTCAACGATAGTCGACGATCGCATCGCGCCGCAGATCGCGCAGCTTCTGCTGCGCGCGCAGGTTGACGCGCTGCTGTTCGAGCTGGCCCTGGATCTGCTCCGAATTCGGCACCGATCCACCGGCGGCTTCGTCGCGGCCGCACAATACCAGCGCACGCACACCCTGTTCTGCAGACCCGAACGGCGGCGTCGACTGGCCGACCTGGAGCTTCAGCATGATCTCCTGCAACTGCGGCGGCAGGTCGCGGATCCGGACCGTATCGTTGTCGACCACGTCGGCGCCGATACCGGCCGCGACCTTCTCGACGGTGCCGCAACCGCGTAGGTCCTGCGTCGCCTTGGCAAAGGCCTGCGCACGCGTGCTCGCCTGCGCCTGCGTCGTGTTCGGCGGGAACCGCAACGTCAGCTGCTTCAGGCTGAGCTTGGCATCGCGCGGGTCGGCGGTCAGCACCTGGCGCTTGTCGGTGAGATACAGGATCGAATAGCCGCCTGGCACCTCGATCGGTCCGGCGACCTGACCGACCTGCATCGAGGTCGCGGCTTCGGACAGCGGACCCGGCAGAGTCGCCGCACGGATCCAGCCGAGATCGCCGCCGACCGCACGCGTCGACGCTTCCGAGAACTGCCGCGCGAAATACTCGAACGGCTGCGCGCCCTTCTGGATCTCCTGCAGGATCTGCTTGGCGTTCGCATAGACCTGCTGGCTGTTCGCCGGCGTCGCCGCGAGATAGATTTCCTTCAGGTTGAACTCGTCGGTGCCCTTCGCGGCCTGGAGACGGTCGATGATCGACTTCACCTCCTCGTCGCCGACGTTGACGAACGGCTCGACGCGCTTGCGCAGATAGCGCTGCCAGGCGAGTTCGCCCTCGATCTGCCGCTTGAGCGACCGTTCGGACGATCCGGATTCGCGCAGATAGGCGCGCATCGCCTCGGGGGTGCGGTTGAAGCGCTTCGATACGCCGGCGAAGCTCTGCGTCATCTCGGCGGGCGTGATGACGACGTCGGCGGTCTTCGCCTCCTGGATCTCGAGCGTCTCGTCGATCAGCTGGCGGAGCACCTGCAGCTTGAGCCGATCGCGATCCTCGGGCGACAGCTTCGCCTCGTTCGCCATCGCCACCAGCGCGACCCGCTGGTCGACATCGGTGCCGGTGATCACCGTGTCGTTGACGACCGCGGTCGGCTTGCGGACGTTGGGGTCGAGCTTGCCGAAAATCTGGAGGTTGGTCGGGATATCAAGGCCGGTATTGTCCGGCACGCTCTGGTCCTGGACCGTCTGGCCCGAGTTGGCCTGATCCGCATTCGGCTGAGATGGAGCCTGCTGGGACGGAGCAGGCTGAGCAGCAGCAGCCTTCGATGGAGCAGCCCGCGACGCAGCCGGCTTGGGCGCCGCCCGGCGCGGCGCAGTCTGCGCGATCGTGCTCGCGGCGAGTGCCGCCAGGACGACGGTCCCGATCATACGGCCGCCACGCGCCGCCAGTCGAACATCATGCTTCAAGTGTCGATATCCCATCATCGGCCTAGCGGACCGCGTCGCCACGTCATGGCGGCGCATCCGGCAAGGCTTGCCTCATCGTAGCTGAATGCGGGCTTAGCGGCCGAGATTGGTGAAGGCCAGCGTCAACAGGTAGCTGTTGCCCTTCCGCGCGTCGCCCGTGTTATTGTAGGTCCGCCGCCAGGTCGCGCCAAGGCGGAGGCAGTCGTCCTCGTACTGGAAGCCGACGCGGTGGCGGATCGGCGTGAAGCCGTCGCTGGCCGACAGCGGGTCCTCCGACTTGTTCGTGAGATCGACCACCGCCGACCCGAACGCCGACCAGAAGCGCGCGAACTGGACGCGGCCGGCTGCACGGATTTCCTCGCGATCGCGCAGATCCTCGATCGAGGCGTCGATGTTGCGGTTCAGCTTCAGGTAGCCGACCAGCACATAGGTCGCGCGCGATCCGATCGTCGCGTCGATCTCATTGCGGCGGATCGCGAACCCGTCCTTGTCGAGCCGATAGCGATGGACGATCGAGACGAAGTCCCGGAACCGCAGCTCGGTACGACCAACGATATCGGAGAAGCGATCACTGAGCCCGGTGCCATCGGGCAGGATCGTCGGACGCGTGCTCAACCGATAGCTCTGGCCGACATTGGTCGTGAAGCTGATCCCCGGCAGATCGAACGCCCATTCGCCGCCATAGGTCGCGCGCGACGAATCCTCGAAGCGGTCATAGCCGGCGAACCGGTTGAGCGAGAACAGATTGGTGTCGTCGAGATCGACTGCGCGCGAATCCTCGTTCGGCAGCGTGATGTTCGCGAACTTCGGCGCCGCGACCAGCTGAATGCGCGGCGTGAAGCGCTGCGTACCGCCGAGGAACGTCCCGATGAACGGCCATTTCACATCGACCGCGACCGCGCCGATCGCGCGCTGGCTGAACCCTTCGAGCCCGCGGTAGCTGAGGTTGGTCGTCGCCAGCGTATCGTTCGTATTATACAGGTCGCCGCGCGCGAACGCCGTGAACGTGACTTCCTGCCCCCAGTTGGTCAGCCGCCGCAGATCCCATTGCAGGCTGGCGAACGCGCGCTGCGTGTCCTGCCCATCGGTCCTGGTCAGCGCGAGCGTGTTGAGCTGAAGCTGGAACTTGCCGCCGATCAGGCCGTCGTCGAAGCGCTTGCGGTAATCGATCTCGGGCAGCGCGATCGGTTGCTGGCCCTGGCTGTCCTTGACGCGCAGGGTTTGCGCATACCAGCCGCTGACCGCGAAATAGCTGGTGTCGTCGATCCGTTCGAGGCTGGCGGTGGTGCGCAGCCGGTCGTCGCGCGAGATATCGTAGCGGCGCAGGAACGTGCGATCGGTGGTCAGGCGAAGCGATCCGCTCGCGGTCCAGTTCGGTGAGAGCTGATAGCGCGCCATGCCGTCGACATAGCCACGGAACGCCATCTCGGTATCGGTCGGGTTGGCGGTGTTGAGGTCGTCGCTGCGCCGGCTCTCGGTTGCATAGGCGCGGACGCTGAACGCCCCCTTGGTGCTGAGCGCGGAATAATCGACCTGCGCCATCGGCAGCACGCTGCTGTAGATGTGCGGCGTGACGATCAGCCCCTGGTTGGGGGCGAGCTTGAAATAATAGGGTACGCTGACTTCGAGGCCGTTGACGCGGCTGTAGCCGCCGTTCGGCGAAAGCAGCCCGCTGTCACTGTCGCCACCGACCGGGTTCGAGAATTTGGGCAGCGGCAGGCTTGGCAGACCGAACAGATGCAGGCGCGCGCCGGCGTAATAGATGCGCTTGCGCTCGGGGCGATAGGTGACGCGAACCGCGGTGATCTTCCACGTCGGTTCCTTCGGACACCCCGCCGAGCTGCCGACCGCGCACGGCGTATAGGCGGCGGTCTTCAAGTTGACCGTACCGTCGGCGTCGCGCGTACCCTGCTTGGCTGCGAGCCGACCGCCCTGTTCGAGCACGACGAGCATGTTGTCGACCACGCCGTCCTTCAGCGAATCGGTCAGGTTGATCTCGTCACCATAGGCGATGTCGCCTTGCGGGTTGGTGACCGCGATGTTGCCGGACGCGACGACCTTGCCGGTCTGCCGGTTCCACACGACCTTGTCGGCGCGCAGACGGTTGCCCTGACGGAACATCCGGACCTCGCCGGTCGCCGTGACGATCTGCGTGTTGGTGTCGTATTCGAGTCCGTTGGCGCTGAACTGCACCTGGTCTTCGGCAGGAGTCGCAGCGGGCGCGTTGGCGACCGGTGCGTCCTGCACGGGGGGCGGGACCGGACGGCTCTGGAAATCCTGGGCATGCACGGGCGAGCTCGCCAGTCCGCACGCCAAGGCGAGCGAAACGGCACAACCCGTCAAAAGGTCGATACGCAACACGATTCGAACCAACCCCTTTGGCATTCGGCAGCCGTTTGCCGCCCTATCGCCCGCCTATCGCACCACCGGCGCTTCGCTGCAATCGCCGTGAGATGACAGGCCGCCACCTTGCTTTGCCAAGCCCGCGGCATCAACTTAGGGCCAAGCCCATCCTACCGTTCAAAGCTTCCCGAGGTTTCTTCATGCAGATCGTCTTCGCCCCGACCGTTCCGGCCAACGCCCCGATCCTAGCCGTCCCCGTCGCCAAGGACGGCTTGGCGAAGATCAATTGGAGCGCGATCGGCGGCGATGGCGAGGCAGTGGCGACCAGCGCAGCGACTGCGGCACGCTTTGTGGGTGAAGCAGGCTCGGTGATCGAGCTGTTCGTGCCGGTCGACGGCGCGGTTCGCCAGGTCCTGCTCGTCGGAGTCGGTGCGGGCGAGACCGCTGATTGGGAGAAGGCTGGCGGTGCGATCACCGCACGTCTGCTGACCTCGGGCGCAACGTCGGTAGTCGCCGACCTATCGGCTGGTACCACGCCGACCGCCAAGGCCGCCGCACACTTCGCCGCTGCCGCTGCTCAGCGCGCATGGCGCTACGACGCGTACCGCACCAAGCTGGCGGAGAAGTCGAAGCCGACGCTGACCGAGATCACCATCGCGGGCGCACCGGACGGCACCGATGCTGCCTGGAACGAGGCGGCCGCAGTCACCGGCGGGCTCGACCTGACGCGCTGGCTCGTGACGTCGCCGCCGAACGTGGTCTATCCCGAGAGCTTCGTCGAGAAGGTGACGAAGGACGTCGAGGGTCTCGGGCTCGAGATCACGGTGCTTGACGAAGCGCAGATGACCGAGCTCGGCATGGGCTCGCTGCTCGGCGTCAGCCAGGGCTCGCGCCGTGAAGCACGCATCCTTGCGCTCAAGTGGAACGGGGCAGGGGCCGATGCGCCGACGCTCGCGTTCGTCGGCAAGGGCGTGACGTTCGATTCGGGCGGCATCTCGATCAAGCCCGGCGCGGGCATGGAAGACATGAAGTGGGACATGGGCGGCGCTGGCGCGGTCGCTGGCGCGATGAAGGCACTCGCCAGCCGCAAGGCCAAGGCGAACGTCGTCGGTGTGATGGGCCTGGTCGAGAACATGCCCGATGGAGCTGCGCTGCGTCCGAGCGACGTCATCACCTCGATGTCCGGCCAGACGATCGAAGTGCTCAACACCGACGCCGAGGGTCGCCTCGTGCTGTGCGATTGCGTGACCTGGGTGCAGCAGGCGCACAAGCCGACCACGATCGTCGATCTCGCCACGCTCACGGGGGCGATGATCGTCGCGCTCGGCACCGAGAATGGCGGCATCTTCGCCAACGACGATGCGCTTGCCGATCAGCTGATCGCGGCCGGCAAGACCACCGGCGACACGCTGTGGCGCTTCCCGCTGTCGCCCGCCTACGACAAGCTGATCGACTCGCCGATCGCCGACATGAAGAACGTCGGCCCCCGCGGTGCCGGTTCGATCACCGCCGCCCAGTTCATCAAGCGCTTCGTCGACGAGGGTGTGAAGTGGGCGCATCTCGACATCGCCGGCATGGTCTGGTCCGACAAGCCCGGCACCAACCACGACAAGGGCGCAACCGGCTACGGCGTACGCCTGCTCGACCAGTTCGTCGCCGACAATTTCGAGAGCTGAACGACGGGGAGGGGGAACGCCGACCCCCTCCCGTCATCTTGTTCTTCGTCATCCTGACGAAAGTCAGGACCCAGGATACCAAACGATGCGCTCCGTTGCTCTGGATCCTGACTTTCGTCAGGATGACGGAATGGGTTGGCCAGGGGGATGGAAACTATGCAGGTCGATTTCTACCACCTAACCAGCCCCCTCGACCGCGTCCTCCCGCGCATCGCTGAGCGCGTCGTCCAAACCGGCGGCCGCCTCCTGATCGTCGCCGAATCCGAGGAACAGCGCGTCGCGCTCGACCGCCTGCTATGGTCCTACGCCCCTGAGAGCTTCCTCCCCCACGCCCAGGCCGGCAGCACCGACGACACCGCCCAACCCATTCTAATCACTCAAGATATCCAGGAATCGGCCCCCGCCAACGCCGCTCGCAACGTCGCGGTGGTAGACGGACGTTGGCGTGACCTTATCCTAACCTTTGACCGAGCCTTCCACCTCTTCGACGACGAAGCGATCCAGGAAGCGCGCTTGGCGTGGAAGGCACTGGCAGACCGAGACGACGTCGAACGCCGCTACTGGAAGCAGAACGACTCCGGCCGCTGGGAACAGGCCGCATAGGTTGCTTTAGCGCCGCGCCCCGCCTAAGCGCCGCGCATCCGATTACCGTCAACACAGGAGCCCGTGACCATCATGGCCGCGAACCGTACCTTTTCGATCATCAAGCCCGACGCAACCCGCCGCAACCTGACCGGTGCGGTCACCAAGATGCTTGAGGAAGCCGGCCTGCGCGTCGTCGCCTCGAAGCGCATCCAGATGACCCGCGAGCAGGCCGAAGGCTTCTACGCGGTCCACAAGGAGCGTCCGTTCTTCGGTGAGCTCGTCTCGTTCATGATCTCGGGCCCGGTCGTCGTCCAGGTTCTCGAAGGCGAGAACGCGATGCAGCGCAACCGCGACATCATGGGCGCCACCAACCCCGCCAATGCCGATGCCGGCACGATCCGCAAGGAACTCGCCGAGTCGATCGAAGCCAACTCGGTTCACGGTTCGGATTCGGACGAGAACGCCAAGATCGAGATCGCGTACTTCTTCAAGCCCGAAGAAATCGTCGGCTGATGACCTGGCGGCTGCGACGGGCTGAGCCGGGCGATGCGCCCGCGCTATCGCTCGTCGCATCCGCCACGTTCCTCGATACCTATGCGACCGTGCTGACGGGGGCGGACATCGTCGCCCACTGCACGACGAAGAACAGCATCGCCACGTTCGAGACGTGGCTGTCCGATCCCGCGACGATCGTCACGCTCGCCGAGCACGAGCCCGGCCATGCGCCGATCGGCTACACGGTGCTGACCGCGCCGGACTTTCCGATCGAGCCCGGCCCCGCGGACATCGAACTCCGCCGCATATACCTGATGAAGCAGGCCCAAGGCTCAGGCCTGGGCGCCGCCCTGATGGCCCGCGCCCTCGAAGACGCCACGGCGGCAGGCCGAATCCGAGTCCTGCTGGGCGTATGGGACCAAAACACCCGCGCCCGAGCCTTCTACGAACGCCAAGGCTTCAAGGTGATTGGCACCCGCCAGTTCACGGTCGGCACCACCCTCCACGACGACCCGGTCTACGCACGAACGGTGTGAGTTTCCCCGGCGAAAGCTCCGCACTGCACAGCATCACTACCACCCCGGCGAAGGCCGGAGCCCAATTGGATATGTCGCAGTAACGGAACGCGGCCCTCCCTTAGCAACGTTCCCCAATTGGACCCTGGCCTCCGCCGGGGTGGTGTCTAAGCTGTCGGCTTCTCTTTCACCCAAATCGCATCAAGCTTCGCCTGATCTCCACCACGCTGGCGAACCTGCAAGCCCTCCAGCTGGAATGCCCGACTACGCCACCTGCGACCATGTGTCTTCCAGATCACATCGTAAATCCCGCTAGCGGTCCGCGTCGTATCCCCGTCGAAATACTGCACGCTGACCAGCACCGGCAGCCGCCCCGCACGATCGTCCGACCCACCATCGGTCAGCTTCAACATCGCATCCGAAACCCATGACCCGTCGATGATCGGTTCAGCCGGCGGCCGCTGCGGCGAGACGCCGAGCGCACGCGGGAACGTGATCGTCACGTCCTGGAGGTCATGCCGCGCATCCTTAAGCAACAGCGTGTTGCCGCCATCCTGCACGATCGCCGACAGATCGATCTTCGTCCGCTCGCGCGCCGCACTCGACTGCGCAGCGATCTTGTCAGCCTCGTTCGCACGGTGATCCGACCAGTTGGTCCACAGCGTCAGCGCCGCGATGAGTACGCCCGCAACGGCTACGACCTCGGCCAGCGTCACCCAACGCCGCCGCGTCGCCGCAGCCTCGCGCCGTTCGGTCGGTGTCTCGGTGCTCATCGCCCGCCAGCCTCCAGCAAGCGGGCAGGGGCCGCCAGTTCCCAACTCCGCGCGATCCGGTCCTCCACCAGCGCCCAGTCCGGATCGTCGGCGACATTCATCCCGACCCAGCCGGTCGCGCCAAGATACGCCGGCCGCGAATACACGGCCGGGTTCGCCTCGATCAGCGTCGTCTGTTCATCGGTGCCGCTGGTCTTCACGCACACCATGGTCAATCCATCGCCGTGATGATCCGCCCGGAACTGCGCGAACTGCTTGTCGGCCACGAAGAAGGTCGGCTGGCCATGCGAAACCTTTTCCTCGGTCTCCGGCAGCGCCAAAGCCGCCGCGCGAACGCGGCCGAGGGGGGACAGATCGGTCATCGCGTCACGAACTCCGCCAAGGTCTTCGGGTACAAAGCATGTTCGGCCGCCAGAACGCGACGCGCAAGCGCATCCGCATCGTCGCCGGCATGGATCGGCACCTCGGCCTGACCCAGCACCACGCCGCCATCGAGTTCCTCGGTCACGACATGCACCGAGCAACCGCCAACCGCATCGCCCGCCGCGATCGCCCGCGCATGCGTGTCGAGGCCCTTGTACTTGGGCAGCAGCGACGGATGGATGTTGACGATCCGGTCCCGCCACGCGGCGACGAACCCGTCCGACAGCAACCGCATATACCCGGCGAGCGCAACGACCTCGACACCAGCCTCGCGCAACGCCGCGTCGATCGCCGCCTCATAGGCCGGCTTCCCCAGACCTTTCGGCGAGAGCGCGAACGTTGCCACCCCCTCCGACCGAGCCCATTCGAGCCCGGCCGCGTCCGGCTTGTCAGAAGCAACCACAGCGATCTCGTACGGACACCCCGCCGCGCGCGATGCGCCGACCAGCGCCATCATGTTCGATCCGCGCCCCGAGATCAGCACGCCGACGCGCGTCTTGTCAGCCATGCGTCGCGGTCCAGTCCTCGCGCGCGCTCCACGTCCCCGCCGACCCACGAACCGTGCAGCCTTGCGCCCCGGTCTCGATCCGCCCGATCGTGAACACCGTCTCGTCCGCCGCCTCAAGCGCCGCGGTCACCGCCTCGGCCTCGTCGGCACTCACTATCACGACCATGCCGATCCCGCAGTTGAACGTCCGCGCCATCTCCTCTGGCTCGATCGCGCCCTGAGCCTGCAGGAACGCCATCAACCGCGACTGCTCCCAGGCATCCGCATCGACCACCGCATGCACGCCCTCGGGCAGCACGCGCGGGATGTTCTCCAGCAAGCCGCCACCGGTGATATGCGCCAGCCCCTTGATCTTCCGCTCGCGCAGCAACGGCAGCAGGCTCGCGACATAGATGCGAGTCGGCGCCATCAGATGATCGATCAGCAACTTGTCCTGATCGAACAACGCAGGCCGATCGAGCTTCCAGCCACGATCGGCGGAAAGGCGCCGAACCAGCGAGAACCCATTCGAATGCACGCCCGACGACGCCAGTCCAAGCATCACGTCACCCGAAGCAATCTCGCGCCCGGTCAGCACGTTGGTCCGCTCGACCGCGCCGACGCAGAAGCCCGCCAGATCATAATCGCCGTCCGCATACATGCCCGGCATCTCGGCGGTCTCGCCCCCGATCAGTGCGCAGCCGGCGGTCTTGCAGCCTTCCGCAATCGAGGCGACGACGCGCTCGGCGACCGCCGCATCGAGCTTCCCGCTCGCATAATAATCGAGGAAAAACAGCGGCTCGGCGCCTTGGACGATCAGGTCGTTGACGCACATCGCGACGAGGTCGACGCCGACACCCTCATGCCGATCCCACTCGATCGCCAGCTTCAGCTTGGTACCCACGCCGTCGTTCGCCGCGACCAGCAACGGATCGACGAACCCTGCCGCCTTGAGGTCGAACATCCCGCCAAAGCCACCAAGATCGGCATCCGCGCCCGGCCGCCGCGTCGAGCGCGCGAGCGGCGCGATCGCCCGCACCAGCGCATTGCCCGCGGCGATCGAAACGCCCGCCTGAGCGTAGGTGTAAGGGCCCGAAGCGGGAGCGGCGGAGTCTGGCGTATCGGTCATGATCGGTGCTGCTAGCCACATCGCGCTTGGATTTCCACGTCTGCTTCGCCAAAAGGCCCGCGTGACGCGTATCAAAGCCCTTCCTGCCGCCCTCGCCGGCGCTGCTCTGCTATTGAGCGGCGGCACAGTGCTCGCGCAAATCGAAGGCGGCAGCCGAGGCGCGGCTCCAGTCGACAGCGGCAGCGCGTACGAGGTGAGCGGCGTCACGGTCGACGTAGCCGGCAAGACCGCCGACGCCGCGCGCTACAGCGGCTGGCGGCTCGCCCAGCGAAAAGCCTGGGTGCAATTGTCGAACCGACTTGGCGGTGGAGGCGGTCTCGTCTCCGACGGCACGCTCGATTCGCTCGTCTCCGGCATCGTCGTCGAGAACGAACAGATCGGCCCGCAGCGCTACATCGCCAAGCTCGGCGTGCTGTTCGATCGCGGCCGCGCCGGATCGATCCTCGGCATCTCGACATATGCCGATCGTTCGCAGCCAATGCTCGTCATCCCCGTCCAATATTCGGGCGGCGTCGGCCAGGCGTTTGAGCAGAGCACGCAGTGGCAGCAGGCCTGGGCACGCTATCGCACCGGCAACAGCAGTATCGACTATGTCCGCCCGTCAGGCTCCGGCCCCGACGCGCTGCTGCTCAACGTCGGCCAGACGCAGCGTCCCGGCCGCGGCTGGTGGCGGACGATCCTCGACCAATATGGCGCGAGCGACGTGCTGACCCCGGTCGTGAAGCTCTACCGCCAATGGCCCGGCGGCCCGGTGATCGGCGTGTTCGAAGCGCGCCACGGCCCCGACAACGAGCTGATCCGCAGTTTCACGTTGCGAGTCGGTACGCCCGACGGCATCGCGCAGCTACTCGATACCGGCGTGAAGCGGATCGACGACCTGTACCAGCAGGCCCGCCGCAACGGTTCGCTCCGCGTCGACTACAGCCTCTCGCCACCGCCGCCGCCCGAAGCCGCAACGATAGACGACCTGCCCACAGACGAGACCGCCGACGCCAATACCGCGGCGCTGACCGGCGGCGAAGGCATCTCCGTAATCGTCCAGTTCGACACGCCCGCAGCCACGGCCGTCTCGTCTACGGAAGCCGCACTCCGCGCGATCCCCGGCGTCCGCTCGGCGGCTACCACCAGCCTTGCGCTCGGCGGCGTCTCACTGATGCGCGTCGCGTACGACGGCGACCCCGCGGCGCTGAAGACCGCGCTAGAAGCCCGCGGCTATCAGGTATTCGGCTCCGGCCAGACGATCCGCATCCGCCGGGTCGCCCAACTTCTTCCGCCGGATTTGCCGGCGGATAATGCGACGACAGGGTGAGCGCGACCAAGATGACTCAAATTGCGCTGCCACTCGGGTGGCCGGCGGACCCTCGCGACGATGCCTTCCTGGTTACCCCCTCCAACTCGCGCGCCGTCCACACGCTGGAGCACACTGCCACCTGGCCCGTGATGACCGCCATCCTCACCGGCCCGCGCAAATCGGGCCGCAGCCTGCTCGCGCGGATCTTCGCGGCGAAGAGCGGCGGGACGATCATCGACGATGCCGAGCGCGTGCCCGAGGCGCAGCTGTTCCACGCCTGGAACCGCGCGCAGGAGGAGCACAGGCCGCTGCTGATCGTCGCCGACGCCGCGCCGCCCGAATGGAAGGTCAAGCTCCCCGATCTCCGCTCCCGTCTCGCCGCCAGCCCGATCGCCGCGATCGGTGCGCCCGATGACGAACTCATGCGGCTGCTGCTGGCGCATCTGTTCGAGCGCCGCAGCCTCGATGCGCGGCCCGATCTGATCGACTGGCTCGCGACCAGAATCGAGCGCAGTCATATTACCGTAACGCGAACCGTGGATGCGCTCGATCAGGAGGCGATGGAACGTCGCAAGCGCTTGTCCATTCCTCTTGCACGAACCACACTCACCGAGGCCGGGTTGATCCTCCGGCCGCAACTCGCTCTCGACCTCCCGCTCTTCACGCCACCATAAGCCCCCAAGAGGCCCGATGAACCGTCCAGCCCATATCGTCCGCCAATCGGAAGACGACGACGATCCCATCGGCGCAGAGCCGAACGACCGGTTTTTCAACCGCGAGCTGTCCTGGCTGGCGTTCAACCGCCGCGTGCTGGAGGAGGCGTGCAACCCCGCGCACCCACTGCTCGAGCGGCTTCGCTTCCTGTCGATCTCGGGCTCCAACCTAGACGAGTTCTTCATGGTCCGCGTCGCCGGTCTGAAGGGACAGCAGACGCAGGATGTCGATCGGCGATCGGCGGACGGCCTCACCGCCGGCCAGCAGCTGACGGCGATCGTCCGCGAGGCCGACGAACTGATGGCCAGCCAGCAGGCGGTGTGGGGCGACCTGCGCGTGCTGCTCGACGAAGCAGGGCTGTTCGTCCTGCGGCGCGAGGCGGTCGAAGGTGAGGCCGACGAGTGGCTCGAAACGCATTTCCGCGATCAGATCTTCCCGATCCTGACCCCGCAGGCGCTCGACCCCGCGCATCCGTTCCCGTTCATCCCGAATCGCGGGCTGTCGGTGATCTTCGACCTCGTCCGCCGTTCGGATAACGAGCCGGTCCGCGAACTGGTGATGCTGCCGCACACCATGACGCGTTTCGTTCGCCTCCCTGGCGAGCCTGCGCGCTATATCTCGATCGAATCGATCCTGAAGCGGTTCGCACCCGTCCTCTTCCCCGGCTACGAAGTCCTCGCCGCCGCCAGCTTCCGCGTCCTGCGAGACAGCGACATGGAGATCGAGGAGGAGGCCGAGGACCTCGTCCGCTACTTCGCCAACGCGATCAAGCGCCGTCGCCGCGGCCGCGTGATCCGCCTCGAACTCGAAACCGGCATCCCGGACGTGCTGGCGGCTGTGCTCAAGGATGAGCTCGGCGGTGCCGACGCGATCATCACCGAGAGCGGCAACCTACTCGGCATCGTCGACCTCGACGGGCTGGTCGATGAGGATCGTCCCGACCTGAAATTCCCGCCCTTCACGCCGCGCTTCCCCGAACGCATCCGCGAATTCGGCGGCGACTGCTTTGCGGCGATCAAGGCCAAGGACATCGTCGTCCACCACCCTTACGAGACGTTCGAAGTGGTGCTCGCCTTCCTGAAACAGGCGGCGAACGACCCGGATGTGGTGGCGATCAAGCAAACGCTTTACCGCGCCGGCAAACAGCCTGCGGTCATCAACGCGCTGATCACCGCGGCCGAGGCGGGCAAGTCCGTCACAGCGGTCGTCGAGCTGAAGGCGCGGTTCGACGAAGAGCAGAACATGGTCTGGGCCTCCGCGCTGGAGCGCGCGGGCGTGCAGGTCGTCTACGGGTTCATCGACTGGAAGACGCACGCCAAGGTTTCGCTGGTCGTCCGCCGCGAAGGCCAGGCGTTCCGCACCTACTGCCATTTCGGCACGGGCAATTATCACCCGGTCACGGCCAAGATCTACACCGACCTCAGCTTTTTCACCGCCGACGCCGCGGTCGGGCGCGATGCGGCGCAGATGTTCAACTACATCACCGGCTATGTCGAACCGACCGACATGGCGCGTGTCAGCTTGAGCCCACGCGACCTCCGCCAGAATTTGATGAACCTGATCGACGTCGAGATCGCCAACGCACGCGCGGGCAAGCCCGCCGGCGTCTGGGCGAAGATGAACTCGCTGGTCGACCCTGCGGTGATCGAGAAGCTGTACGAAGCGAGCGGGGCAGGGGTCGAGATCGACCTCATCATCCGCGGCATCTGCTGCCTGCGCCCGGGTGTTCCCGGTCTGTCCGAGACGATCCGCGTGAAGTCGGTGATCGGGCGCTTTCTGGAGCACAGCCGGATCTGGGCGTTCGGCAACGGCAAGGCGCTCCCCAACGACGGTGCGAAGCTATTCATCTCGTCGGCTGACTGGATGCCGCGGAATTTCGACCGCCGCGTCGAATACATGCTGCCGATCCTCAACCCGACCGTTCACGACCAGATCCTCGATCAGGTCATGGTCGCGAACCTGATCGACAACGAGCAGAGTTGGGAGCTAGGCCCCGACGGCGAATATAGCCGCGTCGATCCCGGCGACCGCCCATTCAACCTGCATCGGTATTTCATGACGAATCCTTCGCTCTCCGGCCGCGGCGCCTCGCTCGCGACCAGCAATGCCGTACCGACGCTGTCGCTCCGTCGAAAACGATGAGCGTTACCAATATCCTGTTCGGCAATTCCCCGCCCAAGGCCGAGACCGACGATCACCCGCGCACCGGGATCATCGATATCGGCTCGAACTCGATCCGTCTGGTGGTGTATCAGGGGCCGCCACGGCTCCCCGCGATCCGGTTCAATGAGAAGGTGTTGGCGGGGCTCGGTCGTGGCCTCGCCGCGACTGGCGCGATCGAGAAGTCCGCGCTGAAGACCGCACGCGTTGCGCTCGCGCGGTTCGCGGCGGTGGCGAAGGAAATGGAATGCTCGACGCTCCGCACGGTCGCGACTGCGGCGGTACGCGATGCGAAGAACGGCGGCGAACTCATTGCCGCGGCTGAACAACTCGGCCTGACCGTCGAGACGCTGTCCGGCGAGCAGGAAGCCAGCGCGGCCGGCTACGGTGTCTTGTCCGCTATCCCCGAAGCAGACGGCATTGTTGGCGATCTCGGTGGCGGCAGTCTCGAACTCGTCCGCGTTCGTCGCGGCAAGATCGAGGACCGTGTCTCGTTTCCGCTAGGCGTCCTGCGGATCGGCCCGATCCGCGCCAAGCGCGGCAAGGTGCTCGCCCGCTACGTGGCACGTCTGGTTCGCGAGGCCGGCTGGACCGCGAAGGGGCAGGGGCTGCCGCTGTATCTGGTCGGTGGATCGTGGCGCGCGCTGGCACGGCTCGACATGGAGCTGTCGGACTATCCGCTGCCGATCATCCACCAATATTCGATGACCGCGGCGACGATCACCCGGCTCAGCCGGACGATCCCGCAACTGTCGAAGCCGCGCCTGAAGGCGATTCCGGGGCTGTCGTCGGGCCGCACGGCAACGCTCGCCGACGCCGCAGCGTTGCTCGGCGTGCTGATGCGCCAGCTCGGCAGCCGGACGACGATCGTATCCGCCTATGGCCTGCGCGAAGGTCTGCTCTACGAAGACCTGAAGCCCGCAGACCGCACGCTCGATCCGCTGATCGTAGCAGCACGCGAAGAGGGGCGCCTGCTCGGCCGCTTCCCCGAGCACGGCGATCTGCTCGACCGCTGGATCGCACCGCTGTTCGCCACCGAGCCGCCCGCAATGGCGCGAATCCGCCACACGGCATGCTTGCTCGCCGACGTCGGCTGGCGCGCGAACCCCGAGTTCCGTGCCGAACGCGGCGTCGAGGTCGCGCTGCACGGCAATTGGGTCGCGATTGACGCGCCCGGCCGGGGGATGCTGGCGCAAGCTCTTTACACCAGCCTTGGTGGCGATCTGGCGGCGGCAGATCCTGTAGGGCGGCTGGCAACGCCTGCCGCGCTGAAGAGCGCTACGGCCTGGGGCATGGCGATGCGGCTCGGCCAGAGGATGAGCGGCGGTCTAGCCGGACCGCTGAAGCGCTCGCAACTCGCGGACGATGGCGTATCGCTCACGTTGACGCTGCGTTCGGACGATCGCGGTCTCTACGGTGAGGCCGTGGAACGTCGCCACGCAGCGCTAGCCTCCGCCTTGGGACGCAAACCCCAACTGGCTCTTGCCTAAATCCTCCCCTGCAAGGGGAGGTGGCAGTCCGCAGGACTGACGGAGGGGTATCACGCTATCGAAGGGACACACCCCTCCGTCTGGCAAGTGCCAGCCACCTCCCCCGCAGGGGGAGGATTTAAGCGAGCGGGTTTAGGCGCAAGTAAAGCGTTCGATCCGGCCTTTGGCGTCCACATAGACGTTCAGGCGATCGGCGCGGAAATCCATCGTCACCGCGGTATTCGGCGCGATCCAGCGGAGCGTGCGTGCACCCGACCGCTTCTGCATGACGTCAGCCCGAGCATCGCTAGCCCGCTTGCCCACAAGATCGCCCAACGACTCGGCATTGCAAGCCGCAGCAACCGGCAAAGCGGCAGGCGTCTCGCCGCGCATCTCGACCGGCGTACACGCCGCCGACCCGAGCAAGACTGCAACCAGAACGATCCTCATGCGGCATCCTCCGTACGGGTCATCTTCAGCTTCCCGCCGATCACTGCAAACGCCAGTCGCCCCTCGACCAGATCCAGTGCATCGCGCCCGAACTGATCGAACCGCCAGCCTTCGAGCATCGGCAGCCCAGTGCGAACGCCCGCCGCCAGCGCCTCGAGTTCATCGGTCCGCGCGAGCAGTTTCGACGCGACATCAATGTCTCGCGAGCGGATCTTGAGCAACAGCTTGAGGAGATCCGCGACCAGCGAACCCTCCTTGCCAAGCCCGGGTTTGCGATCGTCCCGCGGCGGCAATTCGTCGTCACCGAGCGGCTGTGCCCCCTCAATCGCCGCCATCAAGCGGCCACCGATGTCGTTACCGGCCCAGGTCGCCGACAGCCCGCGCACCCGCGCCAAGTCCGCTTGCTTCCGCGGCGGATGCCCCGCCATGTCGCCGAGAGTCTCGTCCTTGACGATCCGCCCGCGCGGCAGGTCCTTCGCCTGCGCCTCCAACTCACGCCACCGGGCCAGTGCCTTCAACCGCCCCAGCACATCAGGCTTGCGCCCCGAGATCCGAACGCGCTTCCACGCCAGATCGGGATCGTTCGCGTAATTGGCGGTATCGCCGAGTCGCTCCATCTCTTGGTCGAGCCAAACGCCGCGCCCGGTCTTGCGCAACCGCTCCAGCATCTTCGGAAAGATCTTCGACAGATGCGTGACGTCGCCGATCGCATATTCGATTTGCCGCGCGTCGAGCGGCCTGCGCGCCCAGTCGGTAAACCTAGCACCCTTGTCGACCGCAATGCCGAGCCAACTGTCGACCAGGTTCGAATAGCCGATCTGCTCGCCCTGCCCGAGCGCCATCGCCGCGACCTGCGTGTCGAACAGCGGGAAGGGTGTCTTGCCTGTCAGGTTGTAGACGATCTCGATATCCTGCCCGCCGGCATGGACGACCTTCAGCACGTCGTGATTCTCGACGAGCAGGTCGAGCAGCGGCTTCAGGTCGATCCCAGGCGCCATCGGATCGATCGCGGCGGCTTCCTTGTCGTCGGCGATCTGGATCAGGCAGAGCTCCGGGTAATAGGTGCTCTCGCGCATGAATTCGGTGTCGACGCACACATAGTCGGCGTCGGCCATGCGCGCGCACAGATTGGCGAGCGTGGCACTGTCGGAGATAAGCGGGTGGATATGCATCGCCCGTCCATAGCGAGCCTCGTTCGGGTTGACAAAGCCCGGAAGGGAAGGGAAGCGCGGACCACCTGTTTATCGTCCGAGAAGACCCATCATGCACGCCTATCGCACCCACAACTGCGCCGCCCTCCGCCCCGAACAGGTCGGCGAAGAGGTCCGCGTCTCCGGCTGGGTCCACAAGAAGCGCGATCACGGCGACCTCGTCTTCATCGATCTGCGCGATCACTACGGCATCACGCAGATCGTCACCGACGTCAGCGGCCCGGTCTTCAAGGTCATCGAAGGTCTGAAGAGCGAAAGCGTGGTGACGATCACCGGCAAGGTCACGGCCCGGGCGCCGGAAGCCGTGAACCCGAACCTGCCGACCGGCGGGATCGAGATCCGCGCGACCGCCGCGACCGTCCAGTCGATGGCCGGCGAGCTGCCGATGCCGGTCGCGGGCGAGGCCGAATATCCCGAGGATATCCGCCTGCGCTATCGTTATCTCGACCTGCGTCGCGAGCGGCTGCACGCGAACATCATGCTCCGCAGCCAGGTGATCACGTCGCTGCGCAACCGGATGAATTCGCAAGGGTTCACCGAATTCCAGACGCCGATCCTGACCGCGTCGTCGCCCGAGGGCGCGCGCGATTATCTGGTGCCGAGCCGCGTCCATCCGGGCAAGTTCTACGCGCTCCCGCAGGCACCGCAGATGTTCAAACAGCTGCTGATGGTGGCCGGCTTCGACCGCTATTTCCAGATCGCGCCCTGCTTCCGCGACGAGGACGCACGCGCCGATCGCTCGCCGGGCG
The DNA here is from genome assembly GCF_001422045.1 of Sphingomonas sp. Leaf242. GTDB lineage: Bacteria > Pseudomonadota > Alphaproteobacteria > Sphingomonadales > Sphingomonadaceae > Sphingomonas. The sequence goes on along the minus strand of NZ_LMLW01000007.1, from coordinate 542,614 downwards.
AGTTCTACCAACTCGACTTCGAGATGAGCTTCGTCACGCAGGACGACGTGTTCAATGCGATCGAGCCTGTGTTGCACGGCGTGTTCGAGGAGTTCGCGGACTGGCAGGGCAAGGGTCGCCAGGTCTCGGCATTGCCGTTCAAGCGCATCCCGTACCGCGAATCGATGCTCAAGTACGGCAGCGACAAGCCCGACCTGCGCAACCCGATCCTGATCCACGACGTCGGCCACCACTTCGTCGATTCGGGCTTCGGCCTGTTCGCGGGCATCGTCGCCGGCGGTGACGTGGTCCGCGCGATCCCCGCGCCGAACACCGCCGACAAGAGCCGCAAGTTCTTTACCGACATGAACGACTGGGCACGCGCCGAGGGGCATGCCGGGCTCGGCTACATCACGCAGAAAAATGGCGAACTTGGTGGCCCGATCGCCAAGAACCACGGCGAAGAGGCGACGCGGAAGCTGATCGCCGAGATGGGCCTCGGCCCGAACGACGGCATCTTCTTCGCGGCTGGCAAGGAGCTGCCCGCCTCGAAGCTCGCGGGCGCCGCCCGGGCGCGGATCGGTGCCGACCTCGGCCTGATCGACGAGAACCGGTTCGAGTTCTGCTGGATCGTCGACTTCCCGATGTTCGAATATGACGAGGACGCGAAGAAGGTCGATTTCAGCCACAACCCGTTCTCGATGCCGCAGGGCGAGATGGACGCGCTGGAAAACAAGGATCCGCTCGATATCCTCGCCTATCAGTACGATATCGTCTGCAACGGCGTCGAGCTGTCGTCGGGCGCGATCCGGAACCACCGGCCCGAGATCATGTACAAGGCGTTCGAGATCGCCGGCTACACGCAGGCCGACGTCGACACGAACTTCGCGGGCATGATCAACGCGTTCAAGGTCGGCGCGCCGCCGCATGGTGGCTCGGCACCGGGGATCGACCGGATGGTGATGCTGCTAGCCGGCGAGCCGAACATTCGTGAGGTCGTGCTGTTCCCGATGAACCAGAAGGCCGAGGACCTGATGATGGGCGCGCCGAGCCCGGTCAGCGCCAAGCAGCTGAAGGAACTCAACATCCGCCTGACGGTCGATGGCCCGAAGGACGCGACAAAGGTGGTCGCGCCGAGCGCTGGGTAACGTCTCTCTGTCCCTCGCCCCTACGGGGAGAGGGAAGGAGGAACCGCTTGGCAACGGGAGGGTTAGGGGCGGTTGGTGCGCGCCAACTTCCCCTCACCCTCCCACCCGCAAGCGCGGGCGTGCCCCTCCCTCTCCCCGAAGGGGCGAGGGAAAGACGACCTACGCTTCCTCAACCCCCTCAACCGTGCAAATACCCCTGCACGATAAGGGGTTGGCATGCGCGACGATCAGATGACACCGGCGGCTGCGCCAAGCCTCGTCCGCAGCCTCGGCGTCACGGGCGTCCTGTTCCTCACCCTCTCCGTCGCGACCCCGGCATCGTCGGTGTTCGTCATCGTCCCCGGCATGCTCCAGGTCGCCGGCACCGGCGCGGTGTGGGCAACGCTGCTCGCCGGACTCGTCTGCGTCGCCACCGCATTTGTCTACGCCGAGCTATCCTCCGCCTGGCCGGTCGCAGGTGGCGAGTATGTCGCGGTCGCGCATACGCTCGGACCGATGGCGGGGTTCGTCATGCTCGGCGTCAACGTTTTCAACAACCTGCTCTTCCCCCCGGTCGCAGGCCTGGGCGTCAGCGCGGTGCTCGGCACGTTGGTCCCCGGCCTGCCGCAGATCCCCGTCGCGATCGCCGTGGTCGCAGGGTCGACGCTCGTCGCGATCCTCCAGATCAAGGTGAATGCCTGGCTTACCGGGCTCTTCCTGCTGGTCGAGATGCTCGCCATCCTCGCGGTCGTCTGGCTCGGGTTCGCCGATACCGTCCGCCCGATCGGCGACCTGCTCCTCCACCCGGTAATGCCGCAAGGAGCCAATCTCGTTCCCGCGTCCGCCGCTTCGATCGGCCTCGCTACCTCGATCGCGATCTTCGCGCTCAATGGCTATGGCGCGGCGGTGTATTTCGGCGAGGAGATGCTCGACGCACCCCGACTGATCGCGCGCGCGATCATGGCCTCGCTCGCGCTGACGCTGCTGTTCGAGGGCATCCCGATCGTCGCGGTCCTGGCCGGCGCGCCGGATCTCCACGCCACTCTCACCGCCGGCGACCCGTTCGGCCTGCTCGTCGCCCTACGCAGCGGCACCACGACCGCGAACTGGATCTCGATCGGCGTCGTCGTCGCGATCGTCAACGCGGTGATCGCCTGCATCCTCGCCTGCGCGCGCTTCTTCTACGGCACCGCGCGCGACGGGAGCTGGGGGCGCCCGCTCGATCGGTGGATGACGCAGGTCCACCCGAAGTTCGGCTCCCCCTGGGTCGGCACAGTGCTGGTCGGCGGGTTCGGGATCGTCGCGTGCTTTCTGCCGCTCCAGTTGCTGCTGGTGCTCAGCGGTACTGGCCTCGTCGCGATCTACGCGGGCATCTGCGTCGCGGCGATGGTCGGCAGGCGAACCGGCAAGACGGGCCACGCTCCCTACCAGATGCCGCTCTACCCACTCGCTCCGGCCGTAACGCTACTCGCGCTCGGCTATGTATGCTGGACGAGCTGGCTCGATCTCGAGGAGGGGCGCCCCGGTCTGATCATGACGGGCGCGCAAATCCTGTTGTCGATCGCCTATTATTGGTTCGTCCTGCGTCGTCGCGGCGCCTGGAACGTTCAGATCCCGACCCTTACGACGGAGCGTGATGCATGACGATACACCTGGCCGATTACGAAGCTGGCGACGAATACGACGGCAAGTACAAGCACGACCTCGCCGCGCTGCAAAAGCGGCTCGAGCATATTCAGGTCGCGCACATCGTCGGCGGTACGCGCGCGATCGTGATGTTCGAGGGCTGGGACGCGGCGGGGAAGGGCGGCATCATCCAGCGACTGTCGGCCGAATGGGATCCGCGCAACTACAAGGTCTGGCCGATCTCGGCGCCAACCGCGGACGAGAAGGCGCACCATTTCCTCTGGCGCTTCTGGAACCGTCTGCCCGCCAACGGCAACATCGCGGTGTTCGATCGCAGCTGGTACGGCCGCGTGCTGGTCGAGCGTGTTGAGGGGTTCGCCAGCGAGACCGAATGGCGCCACGGCTATGACGAGATCAACGCGTTCGAGGCACAGCAGGTCGAGAGCGGTACTACCCTCATCAAGCTGTTCATCCACACCACGCAGAAGGAGCAGGACCGGCGATTGAAGGCGCGGCTCGACGATCCGTGGAAGCACTGGAAGACCGGGCTCGACGATTTCCACAACCGGTCGCGCCGTGAAGACTATCTGGAGGCGATGGCCGAGATGTTCGCGCGCACCGACACCGCGACCGCGCCCTGGACGGTGATCGACGGCAACGACAAGAAGGCGGCCCGAATCGCCGCGCTGACGCTGATCGCGGACCGCCTCGAAGCGGGGGTTTCGATGGTGCCGCCACCGCTCGACCCGAAGGTCAAGCGCGTGGCGGAGAAGGCGTTAGGCCTTCGCTGACGCGTCAGGCTTTCGCGGATTTGGCCTCTGGTGCATCGGCCTGGATGAACTCGTCGTCCGCGTTGAGCAGCAGCATCTGGCCCTTGTCGATGCCGAAATAGGCACCGCGGAGCGCCAGCCTGCCGGCGGCCTCGGCCCTTCTGACGAACGGGAAGGTGCGCAGATTGGCGATCGAGGTTCGAACGGACTCGAGTTCCATCTCACGGCCCGCCTGGTCGCTGTCGCCATACTTGGCGATGACCTTCTCGCGCGCGCCGTCGAGCAAGCTCACCCAGTCAGACACGAAGCCGCCAGCGCCATGGTCCGCGTCGGCAAAGGCCTGCGTCAGCGCGGCCTTGCAGCCGCCGCACTTCTCATGGCCCATCACGACGATCTCTTCGACCTTCAGCTGCGTAACGGCGAACTCGATGGCCGCCGACACGCCGTGATGGCCGCCACCGGTCTCGTAGGGCGGGACCAGATTGGCGACGTTGCGGACGACGAACACCTCGCCGGGGAGCGTGTCGAAGATCTGCGCGGGTTCGACGCGGCTGTCGGAACACGCGATGATCATCACCTTCGGGCTCTGGCCTTCCTGCAGTTCCTTCCAGCGCTCGCGCTGCGCTTCCCAGGGGCCGTCCTTGAAGCGGTGATAGCCTTCGATCATTTCCGGAAAGTGAGTTGGCACGGTTAGCCTTCCATATCAGTTTGCGATGCAACATGAAAAACTTGTCATGTTGAAACTGGTTCCATGATTTTATCCGGTTCGTCCGATGGTTCCAACCCGCCGACGGCGTCCGCCGCCATTGTCTCAACGGCAGGGCGGGGCTATCTGGCGTGCATGAACGACATGACCCCGATGGCTGCGCCGGTCCGTGCGCGCAAGCCCGACTGGATCCGCGTCAAGGCGCCGACCTCCGCTGGCTTCGCAAAGACGCGAGAGTTGATGCGCTCCAAAAGCCTCACGACGGTGTGCGAAGAGGCGGCTTGCCCGAACATCGGCGAATGCTGGTCGAAGAAGCACGCGACGGTCATGATCCTCGGCGACACCTGCACGCGGGCGTGCGCGTTCTGCAACGTCAAGACCGGCATGCCACGCGCGGTCGATCGGATGGAGCCGCAGAACGTGGCCGATGCGGCCGCGCAGATGGGCCTCAACCACATCGTCATCACCTCGGTCGATCGCGACGACCTCCCCGATGGCGGCGCGTCGCAATTCGTAAAGGTCATCCAGGCGATCCGCGCGTCGAACCCGACGACGACGATCGAGATCCTCACGCCCGACTTCCGCAACAAGGCGCAGGCTGCGATCGAGTCGATCGTCGAGGCGCGTCCCGACGTCTACAATCACAATCTCGAGACGGTGCCGCGGCTGTATCCGACGATCCGCCCAGGTGCGCGCTACTACGCGTCGCTGCGATTGCTGGAGAGCGTCAAGCGCCACGATCCGTCGATCTTCACCAAGTCGGGCGTTATGCTCGGGCTCGGCGAGGAGCGTCTCGAGATCCATCAGGTGATGGACGACATGCGCTGCGCCGACATCGATTTCCTGACGATGGGCCAGTATCTGCAGCCGACGCCGCGCCATGCCAAGGTTGCCGAGTTCGTGCCGCCCAAGGCGTTCGATGCCTATGCCTCGATCGCGCGCGCGAAGGGGTTCCTGCTGGTCGCATCGTCGCCGCTGACGCGGTCGAGTTATCATGCTGGGGATGACTTCGAGCGGTTGCGCGAAAACCGCGATGCCAAGCTGGGCGTCGCGCGCATCTGATGCCGAAGCATTCGGAAACGCGCCATTTGCCCTACACGCCTGAGCAGATGTTCGACCTGGTCGCCGATGTCGGTCGCTATGCCGAATTCCTGCCCTGGGTCAGCGCGATGCGCGTGCGCTCGAACAGCGAGACGGAGACGCTCGCCGACATGATCGTCGGCTTCAAGGGCCTGCGCGAGACGTTCACGTCGCGCGTGCAGAAGGTCCGGCCGAGCGAACTCACCGTCGATTACGTCGATGGCCCGCTCAAGTATCTGCGCAACGAGTGGCATTTCCGTCCCGAGCCGCAGGGCTGCGCGGTCGATTTCACCGTCGACTTCGCGTTCAAGAACCGGATGTTCGAGATGATCGCCGGACAGGTGTTCGGCGCTGCACTCCGGAAGATGATCGGGGCGTTCGAGACGCGCGCCGCCGAACTTTACGGGGCCGAAGCGTCCGGAAGCAAGAGTTCGAGCGCGCACAAAGCCGCCTGAAGCCGGATACCACCACGGCCGAGATCGCCGAAATCCTTGCGATCGGCGTGGACGTCGGACGGGTCGCGGCCCTTTTCGGCACGGCCGAACACGACAGTGCCGACCGGCTTCTTGAGCGAACCGCCACCGGGGCCTGCAACGCCGGTGATGGCCACGGCGATATCAGCGCCCGACTGCTTGAGGGCGGCCTGCGCCATGCTCCACGCGACCGCGATCGAGACCGCGCCGAACGTTTCGAGCACGTCCGAACTGATCTTCAGCACTCCGAGCTTGGCTGCGTTGGAATAGGTGACGAAGCCTACCTCGAACACGTCGGACGATCCGGGGATCTCGGTCAATGCGGCAGCGACTAGTCCTCCGGTGCAGCTTTCCGCAACCGCGACCCTGCGGCCGATCGCACGGTTCTGCTCGACAACTTTACGCGCGGCGTCGACCAGTTCGGCGGGAAGGATCGTATCCATCAGCGAGTCTCCACCGGGCAGAGCAGCGTCGCCACCGCGGCGATATCACCGCTGCGCGACTTCTGGGATTTGAGGTACCGCAACGTCTCGACGACGATGCCCGCGGTGTTGCGCGGTGGCAAGGGCTGGAGCAGCGTGACCATCCGGTCGATCGTCCCGCAATCGCGCGTCGCAATCCGCCCGACGATCTGCGGCACCAGCAGCGTCGTCAGCAGTGGTCGCGCAAACTCCGAATCAAGCATCGCGTCCACGGCCGGATCGCTGAGCTTGACGATCGCCGCGCGGGCCGCCGGCCAGGCCCGGTCGGACTCGATCTGATACCGGTCGATCAGCGCACTCGACTGCGACCGGATGAGGCTTGCGGCGGGAAGCTGTGCCGCGCAGACACGTCCGGTCTCGCGCAGGATGTCGGGCATCGCGACGAGCGTCAGCGACTCGGCCTCGGGTCCGGTGATGCAGCGCTGTTGCGCGACGGCCGGGCTGGCAAGGAGCGCGATCGCGGCAAGCGCGGCGACGATCTTCAAAGCGGCGATCCGGGCAGCCGAATGGTCGCAACCGCCTGTGCGGCAATGCCTTCGCCGCGCCCGGTGAAGCCGAGCCGTTCGGTCGTCGTCGCCTTGACGCTGACCCGGTCGAGCGTCAGCCCGAGCAGGTCGGCGATCCGCGCGGTCATAGCCGCACGATGCGGCCCGATCTTCGGCGCCTCGCACATGATCGTCAGGTCGACGAAATCGATCCGGCCGCGCTTGTCGGCAATCAGCTTGGCGGCGTGCTGGAGGAACTGCGCGGAGTCTGCGCCCTTCCACTGCGGGTCGCTCGGCGGGAAATGCGTGCCGATATCGCCCGCCGCGATCGTGCCCAGCAACGCGTCGGTCAGCGCGTGGAGCGCGACGTCGGCGTCGCTATGCCCCGACAGGCCCTTGTCGTGCGGGATCAGGACGCCACCGAGCCAGAGCTCCTCGCCGGTTTCAAGCCGGTGGACGTCGAAGCCCATCGCGGTACGGGTTTCGTACGCGACACGCGCTTCGGCGGCCGCGAAATCTTCTGGGTGCGTGACTTTCTCGAGCATCGCCGAGCCCTGCACCAACGCGACGCCGACGCCAAGTCGTCGCACCATCTGCGCGTCGTCGGTCGCTTCTTCGTCCGCGGGCCAGACGGCATGCGCGGCGCGCAGGGCCTCCACCGCAAACGCCTGGGGAGTCTGCACCCGGTTGAGGTCCGCGCGCGGCACGATGTCGCCGAGCAGGACGTTGCCGCGCGCGAGCGTATCGGTCACCGGCAGCACCGGAACGGCCGCGTCCCGAGTCTTCAAGGCAGCGACAAGCGAATCGATGACGGCGTGCGACGGGAAGGGGCGGGCGGCGTCGTGGATCAGCACATGCGTCGCATCACCGACCGCCGCGAGGCCGTTGGTAACCGACTCGCGCCGGGTCAGTCCGCCCACCACGATCGACGCGTCCCCCAATGCTGCGGTCGCCAAGCCCTGCTGGCCCTCGGCGACGACGACGATCGTTTCGGCGATCGCCGGATGCGTCACGAACGCGTCGTGGGAATAGGCGATCATCGGCTGACCAGCGATCGACGCGAACTGCTTGGGAACTGATCCACCCGCGCGCGCGCCAGTTCCGGCGGCGACGATGATCGCGACGATACGCTGTGCTGATGCCATGCCTGCCACCTAGCGCTTCGTCCGAGCGCTCGCCAGCCTTGCCTGATTTGGCGGGGTAGGGTAGGGGGATGCCTCTTTTTCAGGCACATTCATGCGCAACCTTGCCCCTATCCAGATCGGTCCCGTCCGGATCGAAAGCCCCGTCGTGCTCGCACCGATGACCGGCGTCACCGACATGCCGTTCCGTACATTGGTGCGACGCTATGGCTCGGGCCTCAACGTCACCGAAATGGTCGCCAGCCAGGCGGCGATCCGCGAGACGCGCCAGTCGTTGCAGAAGGCGGCATGGGATCGGCTGGAAGAACCGGTGTCGATGCAACTGATCGGCTGCACCCCGTACGAGATGGGCGAGGCCGCCAAGCTCAGCCAGGATCGTGGCGCCGCGATCATCGACATCAACATGGGCTGCCCGGTGCGCAAAGTCGTCAACGGCGACGCGGGCTCGGCGCTGATGCGCGACACCAAGCTCGCCAGCGCGATCATCGAGGCGACGGTCAAGGCGGTTGACGTCCCCGTGACGCTGAAGATGCGGATGGGCTGGTGCCACGACAGCCTCAACGCGCCCGATCTCGCGCGCATCGCCGAAGACCTCGGCATCAAGCTGATCACCGTCCACGGCCGCACACGCAACCAGATGTACAAGGGCAGCGCCGATTGGGGCTTCGTCCGCAAGGTCAAGGACGCGGTCACCGTCCCGGTTATCGTCAACGGCGACATCTGCGGAATCGAGGACGCCGAAGCCGCGATGGACCAGTCCGGCGCCGATGGCCTGATGATCGGTCGGGGCAGCTACGGCCGCCCGTGGGTACTCGGCCAGGTGATGGAGTGGTTCGCCACCGGCCGTCGCATCGAAGATCCGTCGATCACCGAGCAATATGACGCGATCGCAGGGCATTACGAGGCGATGCTCGAACATTACGGGATCGAGACCGGCGTGAACATGGCCCGGAAGCACATCGGCTGGTATACCAAGGGGCTGCCGGGTTCGGCCGAGTTCCGCAACAAGGTGAACCAGGTTCCCGATCCCAAGCAGGTCAAGGCGATGCTGGCCGAGTTCTACGCTCCCTGGCGCGAACTTGCAGCTGCCTGATACGCAATCCCGGGGGCGGCCAGGCTTTGCGGAGCTGTTCGCCGCACTCCCGGTCGCGGTCGTCGTCGTCGATCCCGACCACCGCGTCGCGCATGCCAACGCGCTCGCCGAGCAATTGCTGAACCTCTCCGAGCGGCTGATGATCGGCCAACCGCTCGATGCGATCATCCCGCCGCCTGACGATCCGCGAAACCGCGACGGTCACGGCCTGGCGGTCTACGACACCGAGATATCGACCGCACGCGGCGTGAAGATCCGCGTCGATTTCGCCGAAACGCAGATTGCCGACTATCCCGGCTGGCGAGCTATCACGCTCCACGCCGCGGCGACGTCTCGGCGACTGGGGCATTCAGCAGATCGTGCTGCCGGGGCCAGAGCGGCGGTCGGTGCGGCCGCGATGCTCGCCCACGAGATCAAGAACCCCCTGTCCGGCATCCGCGGTGCCGCCCAACTACTTGGCGCAGGCGAACTCACTACGCTGATCGTGACCGAGGTCGATCGCATCGCCGCGCTGATCGACCGCATGCAGGACTTCAGCGACACGCGGCCGCTGCCACTCGCCAGCGAGAACATCTATCCGCTGCTCGGTCACGCCCGCCGGCTTGCGCTCGCCGGGTTCGCGCGCGGAATTACGATCGAGGAACGCTTCGATCCCTCGCTCCCGCCGGCGCAGATCAACCGCGACGCCCTGCTCCAGATTGTCATAAACCTACTCAAGAACGCGCGCGAAGCTGTTAGAAACGAACGCGAACCGCGGCTCGTGATGACCACTGCCTACCGCCACGGCATCACCGTCAGCGCCGCGCCGGGCAAGCCCCGCGTGCCGCTCCCGATCGAGATCTGCATCTTCGATAACGGCCCAGGCGCGCCTGCCGACATTGCCGACCATCTGTTCGATCCGTTCGTGTCGGGCCGTCGCGAAGGGCAGGGGCTTGGTCTCGCGCTCGTCGACAAGCTCACCCGAGACATGGGCGGCATCGTCCAATACGCCCGGGAAGGTACGCCGGAAATGACCGTCCTCCGCCTGTTACTTCCGAGAGCGGCATCATGAGCACCGTCCTGGTCGTCGACGACGACGCCGCGATCCGCACCGTCGTCGCGCAGGCGCTGCGCCGCGCCGGCCATGACGTCACCGTCGCCGACAGCCTGACGCAACTCGAACGCGCACTCGCCGTGTCTCTGCCCGACGTCCTCATCACCGACGTCATCCTGCCCGATGGCGACGGCATCGATCACGTCCGCAGCGTCGCCGCGCGCTTCCCGCTGCTGCCGATCATCGTCCTCTCCGCACAGAACACGCTGACCACCGCGGTCCGCGCGGCCGAGGTCGGCGCGTACGAGTACCTCCCCAAGCCGTTCGATCTCGACGTCCTGACCAGCGCCGTGACGGGTGCACTCGCGCGCGGCGGTATGGTGTCGGAGGACGCGCTCCACGACGAGGACCGCGCGCTCCCGCTGATCGGTCGCTCCGCGGCGATGCAGGACGTGTACCGGATCATCGCGCGCGTCGTTTCGAACGACCTGACCGTGCTGATCTCGGGCGAATCGGGCACCGGCAAGGAACTCGTCGCGCGCGCGATCCATGATCTGGGCCCACGCAGCGCAGCCCCGTTCGTCGCGATCAACATGGCGGCGATCCCGCGCGAACTGATCGAGGCCGAACTGTTCGGGCACGAACGCGGCGCCTTCACCGGCGCGGCGACGCGTAATGCGGGCCGGTTCGAGCAGGCGTCGGGTGGCACGCTGTTCCTCGACGAGATCGGCGACATGCCGATGGAAGCGCAGACCCGTTTGCTCCGCGTGCTCCAGTCGGGTGAGTTCACCAGCGTCGGTGGCGCCCGGACGATCCGCGTTGACGTCCGCATCGTCGCCGCCACCAACCGCGACCTGTCCGCGCAGGTCGCGACCGGCCAGTTCCGCGAGGACTTGTTCTACCGCCTCAACGTCGTGCCGATCGCGCTACCTGCATTGCGCGAACGCCGGCAGGATATCGCCTTGCTCGCGCGCCACTTCCTCGATCACGCCGCGATCCAGGGATTGCCGCGTCGTCAGCTTGCCACCGACGCGATCACCGCGCTCGGTGCGCATGCCTGGCCCGGCAACGTGCGCGAGCTCGAGAACCTCATGCGCCGGCTCGCGGTCCTTGCGCGCGACGAAGTGATCGACGCCGAGGCGATCCGGACGATGCTCGGCACGCAGGTCGATGCGAGCGAGGCGCCCGATATCGACATCGCGCAGGCGGTCCGCGCGATGATCGAGCGGATCGCGCGCCAGGATCCCGCTGCGCTCGATGATGGCACCCTGTACGACCGCGTGATCGGCGAAGTCGAACGGCCGCTGATCGAGGTGATGCTCGCGCGCCACGGCCAGAATCAGCTGCGCGCGGCCCGCGCGCTGGGGATCAATCGCAACACGCTCCGCAAGCGGCTCGACACGCTGGGGATCGATCTCGGCGGTGAATCGGTCGCCTGATTGCACCGAAACGGCAATCTTCCAGTCATTATGTGGTTTAAAGGCAACGGTTGACGTTGTATCGGGGCATCGATGATCGCTTCCGCGGCGCTACCTATGGATGAAGACGGGCTTCCGACCCGGTTTGCCGTGACGCCCGCGATCGAGGGGCTGGTGGTGGCCGTGGCGGTCGCGATCGGCGTCGCAAGCTACTTCACGATCACCGGGACGGACGCGCCGCAGCGTCTCCTCGCGCCGCCGCTCGTCGCGTTGCTGCTGGTCGCGAATCTCGTCCCCGGTATCGCGCTCCTGATGTTGCTCGGCCGCCGTGTCGCGATGCGCCGCGCCGCGCGGTCGCCCGTCGGCGGCGGCGGGCGTCTCCACGTCCGGCTTGTCGCGCTGTTCTCGATCGTCGCCGCGGTGCCGATGCTGCTCGTCACGATCTTCGCGTCGCTGCTGTTCCAGTACGGCGTACAGTTCTGGTATTCCGATCAGGCACGCGGGATGCTTGAGAACGCGACCGGCCTCGCCCAGTCGTCCTACGCCCGCCAGCTCAACCGCTGGCAGGAAGCGACCGTGACGATGGCGAGCGACATGTCCGCCTATCTTCGCGAACGCTCGCTCCAGAGCCCTGACTTCTCCGGCTGGTTCCTCCAGCAGGTCTATTATCGCAGCCTGTCTGAAGCTGCATTGTTCAAGCTGTCGCCGCAGCGCGGAATCCAAACGCTGGCGATCGTCAATCCGTATGAGATCGATTTCACGCGTCGGGTCACCCCCTCGGCGATCGCCGAGCTGCGATCGGGCAAGAGCGCGGTCGTCGCGGTCACCGGCGATCGCATCCAGACGATCACGATGCTGCCGGGGTCCGACGAGCTGTTCCTCTACGCGGGCCGCGTTGAGGATACCAAATCGCTGTCCGAGCAGACCACGCGCGCGAATGAGGTGCTGACGAGTTACCGATCGCTGCTCGCACGGGCCCGCAGCTTGCAATTGCGGTTCAACGCCGCGCTGCTGCTGATTTCACTGCTGATCGTCGGCGTTGCGGTCTGGATTGCGCTGGCGGTGGCGGATCGTCTGGTGCGGCCGGTCGGCGAGCTGGTCGATGCGGCGCGCCGGGTCGCCGAGGGCGACCTGACCGCGCGCGTGCCGGACCCGCGCAGCCGCGACGAGGTCGGCACGCTGGCCAACGCCTTCAACCAGATGACGGGGCGGCTGGAAGAACAGAATACCGAACTCGTCACCGCAAACGGTCAGCTGGAGAACCGCCGCGCGTTGATCGAGGCGGTGATGGCGGGCGTCTCCGCCGGCGTCGTCGCGACGAGCCGAGATCGGACGATCACGATCGCGAACGATTCCGCTACGGGGTTGCTGGCGACGGTCGTCGGGACGGATAGCCTGGTCGGTCGTCGACTGGTCGATGTCGCTCCCGAACTCGATGCGATGCTAGACAGCGGCGATCGCGAGGCGATCGTCGAAGTCGGGCCGGCAGGCGATATGCGGACACTTGCCGTGCGGATCGCGCGACCGACCACCGGCCCGATCCTGACGTTCGACGACATCACGCAGCAGCTGCTAGACCAGCGTCGGGCGGCATGGTCCGATGTGGCGCGACGGATCGCGCACGAGATCAAGAACCCGCTGACACCGATCCAGCTTGCCGCCGAACGGCTCCAGCGCCGCTATGGTGCCAAGGCCGAGATGCAGGACGGCACGTTCTCGCGGCTGACCGACACGATCATCCGCCAGGTTGGCGATCTCCGCCGGATGGTCGACGAGTTCTCCTCGTTCGCGCGTATGCCCAAGCCCGTGTTCCGCGAGGAATCGCTGGTCGATGCCGCGCGGCAGGCGCTGTTTCTGCATGAGGTGGCGCACCCCGCGATCGGCTTCCACCTGGTCAACGACGACCCGGGCCTGGCGCTGGTCTGCGACCGCCGTCAGATCGGTCAGGCGCTCACCAATATCGTCAAGAACGCGGTGGAAGCCGTTGAAGCGCGCGGCGAACCCGGAGGCTCGGTGACGATGACGCTCAGCCAGGATCCAGGCCGCAGCGTCAGCATCGCGGTGGCGGATACCGGCATCGGTCTGCCGCCGGATCGCGACCGGATCATGGAACCCTATGTGACGACCCGGGCTCGGGGGACGGGGCTCGGGCTTGCCATCGTCAAGAAGATCATCGAGGAGCATTGTGGTACGATCGGCTTTTCCGATCGGCCCGGTGGCGGTACAATCGTCACCATGACCTTCGACGCCAAGGCGCTGGACGCGCTCGACCAAGGGGCATCGGCACCCGAGTTGGCAGGGGAGGGCCAGCTCGCCACGATGACCCGCAACCGGATATGATTTGATGGCGCTCGATATTCTCGTCGTGGACGACGAACGTGACATTCGCGAACTCGTGGCAGGGGTCCTCGAGGACGAAGGCTATGAGACGCGCGACGCTGGCGACAGCGATTCCGCATTGGAGGCGATCGCCGCGCGTCGTCCGTCGCTCGTGCTGCTCGACGTCTGGCTGCAGGGATCGCGGCTCGACGGGCTCGAACTGCTCGACGAGATCAAGCGCCGCGATCCGTCGATCCCGGTCCTGGTGATCTCCGGCCACGGCAATCTAGACACCGCTGTCGCCGCCATCCGCCGCGGCGCCTCCGACTTCATCGAAAAGCCGTTCGAGGCGGAACGCCTGCTCATCATGGTCGCGCGCGCGACCGAGACCGAACGCCTCCGCCGTGAAGTCGCGTCGTTGCGTGCGACGGTCGGCCGCGAGACCGATCTGACCGGCAATTCGGGCTCGATCAACGGGGTTCGCGCGACGTTGAAGCGGGTCGCATCGACCGGTAGCCGCGTCCTGATCATGGGGGCGGCCGGCGTTGGCAAGGAAGTGGCGGCGCGGCTGCTGCATGGCTGGAGTCTGCGCACCGATGCGCCGTTCATCATCGTCAGCGCGGCGCGGATGACGCCCGAGCGGATGGACGAGGAGCTGTTCGGCGTCGAGGAGGCGGGCGATCTGGTGCGCCCTGGGCTGTTTGAACAGGCGCATGGCGGGACGCTGTTCCTCGATGAGATCGCCGACATGCCGATTGCGACCCAGGCGCGTATCCTGCGTGCGCTCACCGATCAGGCTTTCACGCGGGTCGGCGGCACGCGGGTGGTGAAGGTCGACGTCAGGGTCGTATCGGCCACAGCGCGCGACCTCGTGTTCGAGATCGCGGAGGGACGCTTCCGCGAAGACCTCTATTACCGGCTGAACGTCGTGCCCGTCACGATCCCGCCACTGTCCGACCGCCGCGAGGACATCCCGGCGCTCGTCCAGCATTTTATCGCGCATTATGCGTCGGAGCGCCGCGTCCCTACACCGGAGATCGCGCCCGATGCGATGGTCGCGTTGCAGTCGTACGACTGGCCCGGCAACGTCCGCCAGCTTCGCAACGTCGTTGAGCGTACAATCATCCTCGCGCCGGGCGATCGGATCGGCCGGATCGATCTCGATCTGCTGCCTGCGGAAGTGCTCGGCGATCAGGGGGATATCGGGTCGGCGGGATCGACCGCGATCATGGGATCGCCGCTGCGGGAAGCGCGCGAGACGTTCGAGCGCGAATATCTGCGCGTCCAGATCCGGCGGTTTTCGGGCAACATCTCGCGCACGGCGAGCTTCATCGGCATGGAGCGATCGGCCTTGCATCGGAAACTGAAACTGCTCGGGATCACCGAAACACGCGACGAATAGAGCGCCGTAATTTCGCCGCCCTCTGGAACTATGGCCGCATCGATCATAGATCACACAAGGCGCCCGGTAACCGGGTGCATCTCCGACGCTGGGAAACAGCGCCTCGCGGGCAAAGTCCCGCCAAAAACAAAGGGTTATCCCATTGGCCGAAAAACCAGGCTCGCTTCAGGATCTGTTTCTGAACGCACTCCGGCGCTCCAAGACGCCGGTCACCATGTTCCTCGTCAAGGGCGTGAAGCTCCAGGGCATCGTCACGTGGTTCGATAATTTTTCCGTTCTGCTCCGCCGCGACGGTCAGTCGCAGCTGATCTACAAGCATGCCATCTCGACGATCATGCCAGCTGGCCCCATGGACGTGTCGGCAATCGTCGACGCGGTGGGAGAAAGCCAGAAGAAGCACCCATTGTTGCAGGATATCTTCCTCAACGCCGTGCGGAAATCCGAAGACAGCGTGACGATGTTCCTGATCAACGGCGTCATGCTGCAGGGCCAGATCGCGGGCTTCGACCTGTTCTGCATGCTGCTTCAGCGCGAGGGCATGGCGCAGCTCGTCTATAAGCATGCGGTCTCGACGATCCAGCCGGCCCGCCCGCTGAACCTCGCCGAAGAGCCGACCGACACGGATGACGAAGATGACGCGGACGGTGACGATTGAGTAGCGGGTTCGAACGCGATCGGGACGAGTTCACCCGCGGTACGCGTGCGATCGTCGTACTACCCGACCAGGGCAACGCGTCACGTGACGTCGATGCGCGTCTGGAGGAAACCGCGGGACTTGCCGGGGCGATCGGCGTCGAGGTCGTCGAGCGGATCGCCTATCGTGTGCGCCAGCCCAAACCTGCGACGCTGATCGGTAGCGGGCAGGTCGAACTACTTGCCACGCAGGTGCGCATGGAGGAGGCGGGGCTCGTTGTGTTCGATGCGAGCCTTACTCCGATTCAGCAGCGCAACCTGGAAAAAGCGCTCGAAACCAAGGTCATCGACCGGACCGGACTGATCCTCGAGATCTTCGGCGAGCGCGCGGCGACCGCCGAAGGCCGGTTACAGGTCGAACTCGCGCATCTCGACTATCAGGCAGGGCGTCTGGTCCGCAGTTGGACGCATCTCGAGCGTCAGCGGGGCGGTTTCGGCTTCCTCGGTGGCCCGGGCGAAACGCAGATCGAGGCCGATCGTCGCCTGATCCGCGACCGCATGGCCCGGCTCAAGCGCGAGCTGGAGCAGGTCAGTCGCACGCGTGGCCTGCATCGCGAACGCCGTCAGCGCGCGCCCTGGCCGGTCATAGCTCTGGTCGGGTACACCAATGCTGGCAAGTCGACGCTGTTCAATCGGCTGACCGGCGCCGACGTGATGGCGGAGGACCTGCTGTTCGCGACGCTGGATCCGACGCTGCGGCAGATCCAACTACCCGGCATTGACAAGGCTATCCTCTCGGACACGGTCGGGTTCGTCTCCGACCTGCCGACGCAGCTTGTCGCGGCGTTCAAGGCGACGCTGGAGGAGGTGGTGTCGGCCGACCTGCTCGTCCATATCCGCGACATCGCACACCCCGATTCCGAAGCCCAGCGGGTCGACGTCGAGACCGTGCTCGCGGAGATCGGCGTCGATGAAAACACGCCGCGCTTCGAAGTGTGGAACAAGCTCGATCTTCTCGATGCCGACACGCATGACGAGATCGCCGGGCAGGCAGCACATCGTGACGACGTCGTGGCGATCTCCGCGCTGAGCGGGGAAGGGGTCCAGCATCTCATCGAGCAGGTGGCGGCGAAGCTCACCGGCGCCCACCGACGCTACAGCATCACGATCGAGGCTAGCGACGGAGCGGGGGCGGCGTGGCTCCATGCGCACGGCGATGTGCTGGGCAGCGTCAGCGACGAGCTCGATACGACGTACGATGTCCGGCTGTCCGAGACCGACTACGACCGATTCAGCCGCCGCGATGCTTGACCACCTGCCATAGCGTTTCCTTCTGATCGAGTGTCATGGCGGCGAACGCGTCGCCGCCATCGACCTCGATTGCCCGGAAACGTGCTTCGAACTTGGCGTTGCCGGCCCTGAGCGCGGCTTCTGGATCGACACCTAGATGCCGCGCCCAGTTGGTCACGGCAAACAGCAGATCGCCGATTTCCTCTTCTACCGTGTCTAAGCCGGCCTCGCGAACCTCTTCTATTTCCTCGACAACCTTGGCGAGAGGCCCAGCCGCATCCGGCCAGTCGAATCCGACACGGGCGGCACGCTTCTGCAATTTTTCCGCACGAGCCAAGGCGGGCAGGCCGATCGCCACGCCGGCGAGAGCGCTGTGATCGGATTTCTCCGCGCGCTCGGTGGCCTTGATCGTTTCCCAACCTGGCGAGGAGGTTGCGTCGCCGAATATGTGAGGGTGACGACGCTCCATCTTGTCGCTGATAGCGGCGACGACATCGGCCAAGGTGAACGCGCCGGACTCCTCGGCGATACGGCTGTGGAACACCACCTGGAGCAGCAGGTCGCCGAGTTCGTCCTTGAGGTCCGCCGGGTCATCGCGCGCGATCGCGTCCGCGACCTCATAGGCTTCCTCGATCGTGTAGGGCGCGATGGTCGACCAGGTCTGAACGCGATCCCATTCGCAACCTTCGACCGGATGACGCAGTCGCGCCATGATGGAAACGAGCCGTTCGATCATCAGGAACTCCGATTGATAGCACGCGATCTAACGCATAATGCTAGATCGATAATATACATTATGTAAAACTTACTGTTTGTTCGGCGTAAGAACGAGCGTGGCATTTTCGACCCGCCACGATCCCAGCCTCGACAGGAAGTTCATGCCGATCACGTCGGTCTCGCCGAACGCCGGCGAGGTGACGATGCCGAGGTTTGTTGCGGTGACAGTGCCGATCGTCACGCTTTTTGCAGTCGCGGTGCGCGCCGATACCGTACCGTTGGCGGTCTCGATGATCGCTGGAAACGGGCTTTTCTCGCTATCCAGACCGGCGGCCTTGGCCGTAGCGGACGACAAGGCAGTCGTCGTCGCACCACTATCGATCAGCATCCGGCGGCGGATACCGTCGATATCGACATCCGCCCAGAAATGCCCGTCGTCCGCCATGTGAATCCGGGTTTCGGTTCCGCTCACCTGCTGGTCGGAAAACATGGACTTCAAGCCAGACAGCCGGTCCCGCTGGCTCGCGATCAGCAGGCCAACCGCGAAGATCGCGACCCAGGCCAGCGCCATCTTCAGCACCGGCTTCAACGGCAATCGGCGCGCGACCAAGGCCGACAGCGGCAGGATCAGCATGACTGCGTACAGCGCAAACTGGGCTGCGCGGTCGTCGGTCATGCGGTCAGGATCAGCCCGTCATAGCCAGGCTCGACGCCGGTCGGCAGTTCATGACGCAACGTCGCATAATCCATCGTGTTGTCCATATGGATCAACGCGGTCCGCTTCGGCGTCAGGCGCTCCACCCAAGCAAGCACGGCGGGAAGTTCCATGTGGGTCGGATGCGGTCGCCGGCGGAGTGCGTCGACCACCCAGATGTCCAGATCCTGATACAGGCTGGCCATGTCGTCGGTCATCAGGTTAAAATCGGTCGCGTATCCGATCGAGACTCCGGCTGCCTCGAACCGCAGGCCGGCGGCATGGATACTACCGTGCGGCTGGTCGGTCACCGAAATATCGATCCCACCGATCGTTAACCGATCAGGCAGGACTTCGGCGGCGATCGTCGGCGGATAGCCGGGGCGACCGTGAAAGGCGTAGGTAAAGCGCGCGTCGAGCGCTGCCAGCGTGAACGACCGGGCGTAGCCACGAACAGGCTCTCCGGCTGCGTGGAAAAGTTGGCGGAGATCGTCGATGCCGTGGCAATGATCGGCGTGATCGTGCGTCCAGATCACCGCATCGACCCGGTCTACATCGGCTGCCAGCAACTGCTCGCGCATGTCCGGACTTGTATCGATCAGGATCCGCGTACCGTCATGCTCGACGATCGCGGACGCACGCGTGCGCCGGTTGCGCGGCTCGGTCGGATCGCATTCGCCCCAGTCGTTGCCGATCCTCGGCACGCCGGAGGATGTGCCGGAGCCGAGGATCGTGATCTTCATGCCGCCGCCCCTGACACCCGCGTCTTGCCGAACAGCGTGTGGAAGTTCTCGGCCGTACGGCGCGACAGTTCCTCGACATTTTCGCCGCGAAGGTTGGCGAGAAACGCAGCGGTGTCGGCAACGAACCCAGGTTCGCCGGTCTTTCCGCGATGCGGCACCGGCGCGAGGAACGGCGCGTCGGTCTCGATCAGCAGTCGTTCGATCGGCAGGCGTGCGGCGGTCTCCTGAAGGTCCCGCGCGTTCTTGAACGTCACGATCCCCGAGATCGAGATATAAAGCCCCATATCCAGCGCCTTGTCGGCGAAAGCTCCACTCGCGGTGAAGCAGTGGATGACGCCGGGATAGGCCCCCTTCCCCATCTCTTCGGCCATGATCGCGGCAGTATCATCCTCGGCATCGCGCGTATGGACGACGATCGGCAGACCGGTCTCGCGCGACGCGGCGATGTGCGCGCGGAAGCTCGCCTGCTGGCGGGCGCGGTCCGAGGTGTCGCGGAAATAGTCGAGGCCGCTTTCGCCGAGCCCTACCACACGTGGATGCCGTGCGCGCTCGATCAGCTTGGCGGCGTCCACGTCGGGATACACGTCAGCCTCGTTCGGGTGGATGCCGATCGTTGCCCAGACGTCAGGCTCGCGCTCGGCGGTGGCGACGATATCGTCCCATTCGCTCTCGCGCGTCGAGATGTTGAGCATCGCCGTGACGCCGCGCGCCCTAGCCCGCGCGAGCACCGCCTGCTGGTCCTCGACGAGGCCCTTGTAGTTCAGGTGGCAATGGCTGTCGGCGAGCATCAGGCCTCCGCAGGCAGTTCGAGACGCGGGAACACGGGTGCCGGCGGTGCGATCCGGAAATCGGAAGCAGCCACACGATCATACCAGCCGTCGTCGTCTATCGCGGCATGGTCGCGCTCGGTCGCGCCGATCTGCTCGAGCACTTTCCCAGCGGAATCCGGAACCACCGGCAGGATCGCGATCGCGAGCATGCGGATCGCGCGGACCAGCGTACGGAGCACCGCGTTCATCCGCTCGGGATCGGTCTTGCGCAGCGCCCAGGGTGCCTGCGCGTCGATATACTGGTTGCACGCGAACACACCGCGCATCCACGCCTCGATGCCCTGCGACAGCGCGAGATCGGTGAAAGCGGACTTGAACCCCGCACAGGCGACGACGACCTCCTCGATCAGTATCCCGTCGGCATCCTGGACCGTACCAGGCGTGGGAAACTCACCGCCCAAGTTCTTGGCGATGAACGACAATGTCCTCTGCGCAAGGTTGCCGAAGCTGTTCGCCAGCTCGGCGTTGACGCGGGTCACGATCGCCTCGGGCGAGTAGCTGCCGTCCTGGCCGAAGCTCACGTCGCGCAAGAAGAAATAGCGCAGCGCATCGACGCCGAACGCATCCGCGAGCGCCATCGGATCGACGACGTTGCCGACCGACTTCGACATCTTCTCGCCGCGCGTGAGAAGGAAGCCGTGGCCGAACACGCTCTTCGGCAGCGGGATGCCCGCCGAGAGCAGGAACGCCGGCCAATAGACCGCGTGGAAGCGGACGATGTCCTTGCCGATCAGATGAATATCTGCCGGCCAGTGTTTCGCCTTGTCGCCGGTCATGTCGGGATAGCCGATCCCGGTCAGGTAATTGGTCAGCGCATCGACCCACACGTACATGACGTGGCCGGGGCTGCCCGGCACCGGCACGCCCCAGTCGAAGCTGGTCCGCGAAACGGACAGATCCTTCAGGCCACCCTCGACGAAGCGCATCACCTCGTTGCGGCGGCTTTCGGGGCGGATGAAATCGGGGTTGGCGGCGAAGAGATCGAGCAAGGGTTGCTGATATTTCGACAGGCGGAAGAACCAGGTTTCCTCCGCGGTCCATTCGACCGGCGTACCTTGCGGTGAGCGGCGATCGTCGCCCTCCCCGGTCAGCTCTGACTCGTCGTAGAACGCCTCGTCGCGGACCGAATACCAGCCCTCGTAGCGGTCAAGATACAGATCGCCCGCGTCCGCCATCGCCTGCCAGATCGCGGCGCTCGCGGCGTAATGATCCTCGTCGACGGTGCGGATGAAACGATCATACGAGATGCCAAGACGGTCGGCCATCTCGTTGAAATACGACGACATTTCGTTGGCGAGTTCGCGCACGGGCATATCGCGGTCACGCGCGGCCTGGACCATCTTCAGACCGTGTTCGTCGGTGCCGGTCTGGAACAGGACGTCACGCCCGGCCTGGCGCTGGAAGCGCGCGATCGCATCGGCGGCGATCATCTCGTACGCATGGCCGATATGCGGACGGCCATTGGGATAGTGGATCGCGGTGGTGATATAGAAAGGGTCGGCCATGCCGCGCTCCTAGAGCATCACCCCGATCAGGTGAAGCCTGCGCGGGCGGATCAATGGCGCAATGTCGCGACGATCCCGGCCATCTCGAACACGGTGGCCTGCGCATCGAGCGACAGGCCGATCGCAGCGCCGGCCAGTTCGCGCGCCGCGGTGTGTGCGTCGAGCGCGGATCGCAGCGCCGGCCCCGACCGCGTCCGTGCGGCGTCGGCGATGAACGCGGGGGCGCGATCCAGGAACGCCTCGTAGCGGGGTTGCGCGGTCTTGAGTCCCAGAGCCTTGGCCAGCTTCAGCCGGCGTCCATTGTCGCGGTCGCCGTCCTGCGCGATCGCGGCGATGGCATCGTCGATCGCGGCGATGTCGAGCCCTGCATAGCGCAGCGCGCGTCCGGGCGCGCCGTCGCTGGCACGGACCAGCGCCGCGACCTCGTTCTCGTCCGCATCGGGCTGCAACGTCCGGATCGCGGTCGCGACCTCGCCGTCCGAGAGCGCCTCGAACCGCAGCAGACGACAGCGCGAGCGGATCGTCGGCAGCAACCGCCCCGGCGCATGGCTGACCAGCAGGAAGATCGTTCCCGCCGGCGGTTCCTCAAGATTCTTGAGCAGCGCATTCGCCCCGCCCCGCTCGAGATCGTCGATCGCATCGATCACGACCACGCGGCGGGGGCTCATCGACGGGGTGGTCGCAAACAACGGTTGCAGCGTGCGGACCTGCGCGATCGTGATGCTGCGGGCGAGATCCTGGTCGGGCTTCTCGGGATCCTTCGGCAGGCGCGCCAGCACGCGGAAGTCGGGATGCGACCCGGCCTCCATCAGCGACCGCGTCCTGTTCCCCTCGGGAACCGCAAGGTCGGTCGAGCCGCCATCGGGCTCGGCAGCGTCCGCCAGCATCCGCATGGCTGCGGCGCGTGCGAAACTCGCCTTGCCGACGCCCTGCGGTCCGGCGATCAGCCACGCGTGATGCAGCGAACCGCCGCGCATCGCCGCCATGAAGGCAGCCTGCGCGGCGGTATTGCCGATGATCGGCGTCATGCCGGCAACGCCGTCGGCGCCGGAGTCATCAGCCAAAGAAGCCGGTCAGCCCTGCCCATGCGCGACCGAAGAAGCCAGCGACCGCGACGTCCTTCTCGGCGACCAGCGGCATCGTCTGCTGGAGACCGTCGGACGTCGTCACGACGAGATCGGCGATATGCTGGCCGGCCTTGATCGGCGCCTTGATCGGACCCTCATAGACCACTTTGGCGGTCATCGTCGGCGAGGTGCCGGCTGGCAGCGTTACGGTCAGCGCCTTGGGGGCGACGAGCCCGACCGACGACGCGTCGCCGAGCTGGACCGCGGCGGTCTCGATCTTCTTGCCCTTCGCGACGATTGGCTTCGACTGCCATGCACGGAAGCCCCATTCCATGAAGCGGACGGACTCTTCCGCGCGCTGGCCGGCGCTGGTCAGGCCGGCGACGACCATCACCAGGCGGCGGCCGTTCTGGATCGCGGACCCGGTGAAGCCGTAACCGGCCTCCTCGGTGTGGCCGGTCTTCAGCCCGTCGGCGCCAGCGACGCGACCGAGGATCGGGTCGCGGTTCGCCTGGGTGATGGCGCTGCCGCCCATCGTCTTGCCCCAGGTGAAATCGCGCTTCGAATAGAATTGCTTGTAGAGATCGGGATAGTTGGTGATCGTGGCCGCAGCGAGCTTGGCGAGATCGTGCGCGGTGACATAGGTGACGCCGTTGTCGGGCCAGCCGTTGGCGGTGCCGAAATGGCTGTCCTTGAGCCCTAGTTCGGCGGCCTTGCGGTTCATCCGCTCGGTGAACGCCTGCTCCGACCCGGAGATACCCTCGGCGAGCACGATGCACGCGTCGTTGCCCGACAGCGTGACGATGCCGTACAGCAGATTGGCGACGCTGACGTTCTCACCCGACGACAGGAACATCGTCGAACCTGCGGAGGGACCATGCCATTTTGCCCACGTCTCAGGGCGGACGGGCATCATCTGGTCGAGCTTCAGTTCGCCCTTCTTGACCATGTCGAACGCGACATAGACGGTCATCATCTTGGCGAGCGACGCCGGCGGCATGCGGCGATTGGCGTCACGCTCGAACAGCACGGCGCCCGACGACAGATCCTCCATATACGCAATCGGCGCTGCGGTCTGGAACTGCGGCGCAGCGGCGATGGACGGGTGCGCGAGCGCAAGGGCAACGAGCGGTGCGACGATCAGCTTCTTCATGGGGTATTCCGTGAGCAAAAGGGCGGTCCGTGGGCAGGATGTGATGCAGGTCATAGCCGCGCCCGGCGACCGCGTCACGTATCCGTTGCGCGCAAATTCCTAGCGTTCGACCGCGTCGGCGAGCAGCCCGACCGACAACGCGTAGAAATTCGAGCAGTTGTAATCGAGGATCACGCGGTAGTTGCTGGTGAGCAGATACGCGGTCGCCCCCTGCCCGTCCGGCTCGAGCAGCGTCGCCATCACGCTGTCGGCGGGCAGGCTGCGGCCCTGCGGCGAGATCCCGAGTGCACGCCATTCGGCGATCGTCCGCCAGCCGCTGTGCCGCTCGAACACGCGCGGGCAGCGCGGCGATACCAAGCGGTTGCGGACTTCCGATCGGTCGAACCCGGCCGGTACGTTCACGGCGACACCCCAAGGCTGGCCTGCACGCCATCCGGCGTCGACGAAGTAGTTGCCGATCGATGCCAGCGTATCCGCCGGGCTGTTCCAGATGTCCGCGCGCCCGTCGCCATCGCCGTCGCGGGCGAGGCGGAGATAGATCGAAGGCAGGAATTGCGGATTGCCGGTGGCGCCTGCCCAGCTCCCCTTCAACTGGTCGCGCGTCACGCCGCGATCGAGCATCTTGAGCCCGGCGATGAACTCGCCTGCGAACAGCGACCGGCGCCGCCCCTCATAGGCGAGGCTGGCGAGCGAGCGCAGCAGATCGAAATCGCCGGTATAGCTGCCGTAATTCGTCTCATGCCCCCAGATCGCGACCATGATCGATTCGGGTACCCCCGTCGTCTGTTCGATCCGCTGCAACCGCGAGCGTTGTGCGAGATAGTTCTGGCGACCGCGTGCGATCCGCGCCGCGTCGACATGCTGGATCCGATAGGGAGCGAACGCCGGCACTGCGCTGGGGTTCGCGGCACCCGGCTGCTGGCGGTCGAGATCGATCACCCGCTGGTTGAGCGTCAGCGTGGGAAACACCGCGGCGGCGGTCCGCGCGCTCACGCCGTCAGCCAGCGCCTGCTGACGAAGCGTTGTCATATACGCCTGGAACCCGGCATCGTCCTGCGCCAGCGCGGGGCTGCTCCCCGCCATCATGGCGATAACGCCGATGAAAATCCTGCGCATCCGCGCCGCTGCTGTCGATGAGCCACCCATTGGCCGGCTGTGCCACAGGGAGATCGCGATCGGAACCTCGTATCGTCGCGCGATCGACACGTTCAACCTCGCACACCCGGATCCCCCGCCTGCGCAATTCCTGCGCGATCCGCCACCGGCGTGTCACACAAAGATCATAACGCGCTTGCGCATCCCGCCGACTACGCCTAACCGCAGCGCCGTCGGGGAGTGGCGCAGGCTGGTAGCGCACCTGGTTTGGGACCAGGGGGTCGCAGGTTCGAATCCTGTCTCCCCGACCATCGTTTTCGGAACATCCTGTACCGAGACGCTTTCGGCCATAGCCGAGACGAGCAAGCCCCGTTGCAGGCTCGAAAACCCACGATCTCATCCTGTCGCTGCGTTTTCAGACACGCGAAACTGCCGATTGCATTTGCGAAGTCGTCGCGCGATGACACGCGCACCATCGGTCAATTCCGACGGCAGGCGTGTCTTTCAGGGGCGGTGTATGGCATTCAAAACCTTGGCGTTTGCTGCTTTCGTGCTTCTGGCCCCTGCCCCTGCATCCGCCGCATGTCAGATTGGCAAGATGCTGGAACTGCCGGTGACGATGGCAGGCCGTCGGCCGATGGTGACCGCACAATTCGGCGGACGCGATGCGCGCATGATCCTCGACAGCGGTGCGTTCTACAGCATGATCGCGCGTGCGACCGCCACGGAGTTCGGACTGAAAGTCGATTCGCTTCCCGGCAATTTCCGGTTGAAAGGCATCAACGGCGACGCATCCGCTGGATATGCCATGGTCCAGAACCTGACACTGGGTGGCGTGACGGTCCCCAAAATCTCGTTCGTCGTCGGTGGCAGCGACACCGGAACGGCGGGTTTGCTCGGCCAGAACATCCTCGGTCTGCGCGATGTCGAATACGACCTGCCCCACGGGATGGTCCGGCTGATGGTGGCGAAGGATTGCGGCAAGGCGAACCTCGCCTATTGGTCCGGCGACAGGCCGGTATCGACGGTGAAGCTCAGCGGGTCGGAGACCGGGCCGTTCAAGCCGCACACCATCGGCACCGTCCTCATCAACGGCCACGCAGTTCGCGCGGTGTTCGATACCGGGGCGCCATCGTCGGTCATGACCCTGGCGGCGGCCAAGCGCCTGGGCGTGACCCCGAACTCGCCGGATGTCGTTGCGGATGGCATGAGCAGCGGGATCGGATCACGCCAGCTGCGCTCGTGGTACGCGCCGTTCGACACGATCGATATTGGTGGCGAACTCATCAGGAAACCCAAGATCCGTATCGCCGAACTGACCCTGGTCGATGCCGACATGCTGATCGGCGCCGACTTCTTCCTGACGCACCGGGTCTTCGTGTCGAACGCGATCCGGACGATGTTCTTCACCTATGAAGGCGGACCCGTGTTCGGCCTGTCGCCGTCCGGCGCGCGCAGCGCCGACGGCAAGGCAATCGATCTGGCCGACAAGGGGGCCGAACCGACCGATGCGGCTGGATACAGCCGGCGGGGCGCGGTCCTGGCGTCGAACCGGAAACTCACCGAGGCGCTTGCCGACTTCGACAAGGCGGTCGCGATGGCGCCGAACGAAGCCCGGTATTATCAGCAACGTGCGATGGCCCGTCTCGCCAATCGGCAGATGCTGCCAGCCTTGTCGGACCTCGATCATGCCATCACGCTCGCGCCAGGCGATGGAGACGCGCGTATTGTCCGTGCCGGGCTGCGGTTGAGTGGTGGCGATCGCGATGGCGCGACCGCGGATATCAAGGCGGCGGATGCGTCGCTCGCGCCCTCCTCCGATCGTCGGCTGGCACTTGGGGGACTGTATGACCGGATCGAGATGCCGGCGGCCGCGCTGGTGAATTACGATCAGTGGTTTCGAGCACATCCCGAGGACGCTGCGCGATCGACGGCGTTGAACGGACGGTGTTGGGCGCGTGGCCAGCTTAATCGCGAACTCGACAAGGCGCTGTCGGACTGCAACGCCGCACTCAGGCTGATTCCCGGCAATGCGGCGTATCTGGACAGCCGGGGGCTAGTCCGACTGCGTCGCGGCGAGTTCGACGCCGCGCTCGCGGACTATGACGCCGCGTTGAAGATCAGTCCCCGCAACGCCTGGTCGCTCTATTCGCGTGGCGTGGCCGCCGCGAAGGCCGGCAGAGCGAGCGAGGCCGCAAGCAACAAGGCCGCGGCACTGGCGATCGCCCCCCATGTGGCCGATCGCGCGAAAAGGATCGCGCTCGAATAAGGCGCGCCTCGAAGGTTCAACTCTTCGTCGTTTTGCGCCTCTGCAAGCCAAGCGTCCCCACCCGCGTGCGCACCGCGCTGACCGTCCTGCCGAAGGACTCGGCTATTTCGGCGACGTCGACACCCGACTTATATTGTTGAACAAGCTGCCGATCGGCTTCTGGAAGCCAGCATTCATGTCCCATGACGATCCTCCTCCGATTCCTAGCTACGGACGCGCGCGTGCGTTGGATGCGGTGGTCTCACTTTCGGCCGTCACTGCCGGATGGGAGGCTCGCAAACCATTTACTCGGACCCACGAAGTGCGGATAAGCTGTTCGCATGGAAAATACTGTATCGCCGCTCGACCTGTTCACGCGTCTAGAGATCGCCATCGTGGAGCGTAACGAAGCCGCCGAGGCTTTCGACGTCTTCAAGCAGGATGCTGCGATGGCGCACGCGCCCGATCCGGGTGCCGCGCCAACGGTGTCGAGTGACGATGCGGCCGAGATGGCGGCGCAGGAAGCCGCCACGTTCACGGCCGAGACCGACGCCTTGTTGCACGGCGCGTCGGATGCGGAGTTGCTCGACGCGTATCGGCAGTCGGGTGGCGACATCGGCAACCCCGTTGCCGAGGCGGTGTTGGGCGAGATCAGGCGCCGCGATCTGTCGATCTGAGCGCCTTCGCATCCAGCCGAAGGCGGTGACATCGATTGCGATCGGTCATCGACGTTCGCGATGGCAGACGACGGCTTGCGCTGTCGCCCGAGGGCAGGCAGTAGACGCGTGAATCCAAGGAGTTCCAGCATGGCAAACAGTCTCGAAATCGACCAGTCGAGCGTCGTCGATAACGACGTCGAGAAGCAGATCGAATTTACCGGCGAGTTCGACGGCGACGAATATGAGTTCGCGGTGAAATACGCAGTTCTCAAGGAACTCAGTGGCGACGAGCCCGAGGACGACGGCATCGAGCTGTTCAACCGCTTCAACGACGACATCATCGACGCCTGCCTTGCCGCGATCGAGCGCAAGCCGTCGGCAACCACCGTCGTCGTTGACGAGAACGATCTGGAATAAGCCGGCAGTCGCGGCATGGCGGCTCACCGGGTGATCGTAGCGCTGTCTGCGCTGCGACTGATACGAATACGGCCTGCTCACCCCGAAGGGTGGCAGGCCGTTTTCGTGTCAGCCCTGGGCCGCATCCGCGAGCCCAGGCCGATCACGGCGATCAGGCCGCCATGAACATCTCGGGCGGCAGCGCCATCAGCGACTCCGCCCCGCCCTCGATCTTCCGACGCAGCGCGCCCGCATCCGGCAGGATCCGCTCGGCGTAGAAGCGCGCGGTCACCAGCTTGGCATCGAGGAACGCGGCCTCGCCCTCGCCCGCCGCCTTCAGCTTGGTCGCAGCGACCGCCATCCGCAGCCACATCGTGCCGACCGCGACGATCCCCATCAGGTGCATGTAGCTGACCGCGCCGGCGCCGACGTTCTCGGGGTTCTTCATGCCGTTCGCCATGAACCACATCGTCGCCGCCTGAAGCTGGCCGTTCGCCTTCTCCAGCGCCTCCGCGAATACAGCCGTCGCCGGATCAGCCTTCGCCGCGGCGACGTCGTCCGCCACCAGCTTGAAGAACGCCTGGATCCCACGCCCGCCATTCTGCGCGAGCTTCCGTCCGACCAGATCCATCGCCTGGACGCCGTTGGTGCCCTCGTAGATCATCGCGATCCGCGCATCGCGGACATACTGCTCCATGCCCCACTCGGCGATATAGCCATGGCCGCCGTACACCTGCTGCGCGTTGGTCGCGATCGCATAGCCCATGTCGGTGCCGTATCCCTTGATGACCGGGGTCAGCAGGCTGATGATGTCGCCAGCGAGCTGACGCTCTTCCTCGGTCTCGGCGTGATGTTCGAGATCGGCCTGGAGCGCAGTCCACAGGATCAGCGCGCGCAGACCCTCGGTCAGCGACTTGCCCTCCATCAGCATGCGGCGGATGTCAGGATGAACGAACAGCGTGTCTGCCTTCTCCTGTGGCTCCTTCGGCCCGGTCAGCGCGCGACCCTGGCGGCGGTCCTGCGCATACTGGACGGCGTTCTGGTAGGCGACTTCCGCCACCCCAAGCCCCTGGAGACCAACGCCGAGACGCGCTGCGTTCATCATGATGAACATCGCGGCGAGGCCCTTCATCTCCTCGCCGACGAGCCAGCCGGTCGCCGAGTCATAGTTCATCACGCAGGTCGAGTTCGCGTGGATGCCCATCTTTTGCTCGATCGACCCGCACGTGACGCCGTTACGCGCACCGAGCGAACCGTCTTCCTCGACCAGGAACTTCGGCACGACGAACAGCGAAATGCCCTTCGAGCTGTCCGGCGCGCCCGGCGTCTTGGCCAGCACGAGGTGGATGATGTTCTCGGTCAGGTCATGCTCGCCCGACGAAATGAAGATCTTGGTGCCGGTGATCGCGTACGATCCATCCGCCTGCGGCTCGGCCTTGGTACGGATCAGGCCGAGATCGGTGCCGCACTGCGGCTCGGTAAGGTTCATCGTCCCGCCCCATTCGCCCGACACCATCTTCGGCACGTACATCGCCTTCTGCGCGTCAGACCCCTTGGCGATCAGCGCGGCGATCGCGCCGTGCGTCAGGCCGGGGTACATCGCGAACGCCATGTTCGACGAGATCATGTATTCCTGAAACGCGGTCGACACGACGTGCGGCATGCCCTGCCCGCCATATTCGGGCTGGTTGCCGAGCGTCGCCCAGCCGCTCTCGACATACTGCTTGTACGCTTCCTTGAAGCCGTCCGGCGTCGTTACCGAGCCGTCCTCGTGCCGCGTGCAACCCTGCTGGTCGCCCGACAGGTTGAGCGGGAACAGCACTTCGGCGACGAACTTGCCGCCTTCTTCGAGCACCGCGTCGACGACGTCGGGCGAGGCCGCATCGAAGCCGGGGAGGTTATTGTAGCGATCGAGACCGACGACATGCTCGAGGACGAAACGCGTGTCGCGGACGGGGGGCGTATACTGGGGCATGGTTTATCCTTGGTTGTCCTGGGCGCGGCTCACTTCGAGGAGGGCCACGAAACTGGTGAGTTCGTCGATGGCGAGATCGATGTCGCGCTTCTGTGCGGTCAGCAGCGCGATCCGCGCCTGGCTGCGCTCGATCACGACCTGGCGCTGCGCACGGCGGCCATCGCCGAGATCGTAGAGGTCGATCATCTCGCGGATCTCGCCGAGGCTGAACCCGACGCGCTTACCGCGCAGGATCCACGCGAGCCGCGCGCGATCACGGTGCGAATAGATGCGCTGCGTCCCGCGACGCTCGGGCGCGATCAGGCCCTCGTCCTCGTAGAACCGCAACGCCCGCGCGGTGACGTCGAACTCGGCCGACAGGTCGGAGATCGTGAAGCTCTCGCGATCATGCCGCGGCTCGATCACCGCGTAGGATTGCGGGGTCGCCTGCAATCGAGGGGATGCTTGTGTCGCCATCCCCGGAGAAATAACTCTCGTTTACGTCAACGTCAATTGCCGCAAAGCAACTTTCCCTTAGTTGACCGTAGCGTCGCCGCCTCCGATCGCGATTCGCTGAGCCGGCCGACGGTCAGTGCCGCGAGCGACGCGCGGCCGGTGCAGAGGGACTCGCAGGCTTCGGGGACTTCGGCCGGGAAGACGATCCGATCGCCGTCGAACTGTGCGTCGAACTTGCACGCGCCGAACGCGAGTTTCAGCGCATCGCCCGCGCGCTCGACCGTCCCCGATCCGGCACACGTTTGGTCCTCGCCATAGTCGACGCTAACGCCGATCCGTGCGGTCTTCTCGGCGCCGACGACGCAGACCCGGTCCGTATCGCGCGCCCACGATCCTTGCAGCGGCGCGTTCGGGTCGGGCACGATCCCCGCCGTCTCGGCCGCAGCCTCGAGCCGAGCCCCCGCGCTGTCCGCCACAGCAGTCGCCGGCTCCCGCCCACACCCGTCGAGCATCAGCGCGAGCAGCAGCACGCGCTTCATTCGGCCGGCACCAGTCTGCCCCCTTCGATCCGCCGGAAGAAGCACGTCCGCTCGCCGGTATGGCACGCCGGCCCCGCCGCATCGGCGATCACCCACACCGCATCCTGGTCGCAATCGATCCGAAGCTCGGCGACGCGAAGCACGTTCCCCGACGTCTCACCTTTCTTCCAGAGCTTTTCCCGACTGCGCGACCAGAAATGCGCCTCGCCGGTCGCCTGCGTCTCCGCCAGCGCCTCCGCATTCATATGTGCGACCATCAGCACGTCGCCCGATACGCGATCGGTGACGACCGCGGTCAGGAGTCCGGCGGAATCGAATTTCGGATCGAGCGTCAGGCCCGTGTCGCGGCTGTGTGTCATGGCCTGGATATACCCGAAACCCGGCCCGATGCGACCAGCGGCGCGCAATGTTATTACAAACAGGCGACAAGCCGGCGATCCGCTCGTATAGGGCAGCTTCCGCACGACGTGAGAACCGGCATGCTGACGACAAACCCTTATGATGACGACAAACTCCGCGAAGAATGCGGGGTGTTCGGCGTTTCGGCCACCGATGGCGCAGCCGCGCTCGTAGCCCTGGGGCTGCACGCGTTGCAGCACCGCGGCCAGGAAGCTGCCGGAATCACGACCTTCGACGGCGCACATTTTCACACGCACCGAGCGATGGGGCACGTCGCCGGCAACTTCGACCGCGACGACGTCATCCGCTCGCTGCCGGGCACCGTCGCCTGCGGGCATGTCCGCTATTCGACGACTGGCGAGACCGCGCTGCGCAACGTCCAGCCGCTCTATGCTGAGCTGTCGACCGGCGGCTTCGCGATCGCGCATAACGGCAACATCTCGAACGCGATGCGACTGCGGCGCGAACTCGTACGGCGCGGCTCGATCTTCCAGTCGACCAGCGATACCGAGACGATCATCCACCTCGTCGCGACCTCGAACTACCGCACGCTGCTCGACCGCTTCATCGACGCGCTGAAGCAGATCGAGGGGGCGTATTCACTGATCGTGATGACGCCGGAGGGCATGATCGCCTGTCGCGATCCGCTCGGTATTCGCCCCCTCGTCATGGGCAAGCTCGGCGACGCGGTGATCTTCGCCTCCGAGACGGTCGCGCTCGACGTCGTCGGCGCCACCTTCGTCCGTGCGATCGAGCCGGGCGAACTGGTTATCGTCCAGGGCTCCGAGATTCGCTCGATCCGCCCGTTCGCACCGATGGCGGCGCGGCCGTGCATTTTCGAATGGGTGTATTTCTCGCGCCCCGATTCGATCGTCGACGATCACTCGATCTATTCGGTGCGCAAAGCGATCGGCGCGCAGCTCGCGATCGAATCGCCGGTCGATGCCGACCTCGTGATCCCAGTCCCCGATTCGGGCACGCCGGCCGCGATCGGCTATGCGCAGCAGTCGGGCATCCCGTTCGAGCTCGGCATCATCCGCTCGCATTATGTCGGGCGCACGTTCATCTCGCCCGGCGACAAGGTCCGCCATCTCGGCGTGAAGCTGAAGCACAACGCCAATCGCGCGCTGATCAAGGGCAAGCGGGTCATCCTCGTCGACGATTCGATCGTCCGCGGCACGACCTCGCTCAAGATCGTCGAGATGATGCGCGAAGCCGGTGCGGCCGAAGTCCATATGCGGATCGCCAGCCCACCGACGCGGCATTCGTGCTTCTACGGCGTCGACACGCCCGAGCGCGAGAAGCTGCTCGCGGCCAAGCTCGATCTCGGCGGCATGACCGGCTTCATCCATGCCGACAGCCTTAACTTCATCTCGATCGACGGCCTGTACAAGGCACTCGGCGAGGCGAAGCGCGCGGATGTCCGCCCGAAATATTGCGACGCGTGCTTCACCGGCGACTATCCGACTACGCTGACCGACCATGACGAAGGCTCGGAAGTCGATCAGTTCGCGATGCTCGCCGAACGCGTCATCTGATACTCGCGGAGCGTATATGACGGACAAGCCTCTCGAAGGCCGGCTGGCGCTGGTCACCGGTGCCAGCCGCGGCATCGGCGCCGCAACCGCGATCGCGCTCGCGGCAAAGGGCGCGCATGTCGTCCTGACCGCGCGCACGCCGGGTGGTCTAGAAGAGGTCGAGGCGACGATCCACGCGGCCGGCGGCTCGGCGACCATCGCCCCGCTCGATCTGGCCGAGAGCGAAGCCATCGCGCGGCTGGCGACGGCGATCAGCGACCGCTGGGATGCGCTCGACATCCTCGTGCTCAACGCGGGCATGCTCGGTTCGCTGTCGTCGGTCCCCGCGATCGATCCGAAGGAGATGGCGCAAGTCCTGACGCTCAACGTCAGCGCGCAGGCGGCCATGATTGCAGCGTTCGACACGATGCTGAAGAAGGCAAAGTCTGCGCGGGTGATCGGTGTGACCTCCAGCGTAGGGCGCAAGCCTCGCGCGTATTGGGGCCTCTACGGCGCTTCGAAGGCTGCATTCGAGACGCTGCTCGGTGCGTATGGCGACGAGATGGCCGAGATCAGCGCAATCCGCACTGCGATCGTCGATCCCGGCGCAACGCGGACGAAGATGCGCGCGCGCGCTTATCCGGGCGAAGATCCGAACTCGGTCAAGGAACCGACTGTCGTGGCCGACCGCATCGTTGCGCTGGCGATCGAAGGCTTCGAAGCCGGTCACTTCGAGCGGGTCGGCTAAGCGTTCTCCTGCGCAAGCAGGAGCCCAGGATCACAACCGCCACCGCCTGTTACCCTGGGTTCCTGCGTTCGCAGGAAAACACTACCGCTTCACCAGCGTAACCTGCGCGACATCGATCCCGCCGCCGAGAAACCCTCCCTCGCAGTACATTAGGTAATAGCGCCATAACGCTACGAACCGCGCATCGAACCGCGCCGGCAACCGCCCTTCCGCAACCGCGGCATCGAACGCAACTCGCCACCGCCGCAACGTCTCGGCATAATGCAGCCCGAACCCGCGCCGGTCCTCCCACACGAGCCCCCGCGCCTCCGCAAGCGCGCGAAACCGCGGCTCGGACAACAGCATCCCGCCCGGAAACACGTAGCGCTGGATGAAGTCGACACTCCGTGAATAGGAGTCGAAGATCGCGTCGTCGATGGAGATATACTGCAACGCCGCCCGCCCGCCCGGCTTCAATGCGCGCGCGATCGCGTCGAGATACACCGGCCAATATTCCTCGCCCACCGCCTCGACCATCTCGATACTCGCCACCGCATCATAGGTCCCGGTGACGTCGCGGTAGTCGGTCAGTGCAACGCGAACACCGCCGAGGCCTGCCGCTGCGATCCGGTCGTCGACTTGCCGCTTCTGCTCGGTCGACAACGTCAGCGCGTGCACACCGACACCTACGCGCGCCGCCATTTCGGCGAAAGATCCCCAACCGCAGCCGATCTCCAGGATCGTATCGCCCGCCCGCGCCCCGGTCCGGTCGAGGATCGCACGCAGCTTGGTCGCCTGTGCCGCCTCATGCGGTTCGGCATCGTCCATCGGCTCAGCGAAGATCGCGCTAGAATAGGTCAGGCTGAGATCTAGCCATGTCTCGTAGAAGTCGTTGCCAAGGTCATAATGCGCGGCGATATTCCGACGCGAGCCGGTCGGATCGTTGCGTCGCATCCGGTGCCACGCTCGCGCTGCCAGCCGCGCCACGCCGCCCGACCGTGCCGAACTCCCGAGCGAGCGGCGGTTGCGCATGAACAGGTCGAATAGCGGCACCGGATCGGGGCTCGACCAATCGCCTGCCGCCCAGCCTTCGTACCAGCCGACCGATCCCGCAGTCGTCAGACGGACCAGCGCGCGCCAGCGGTGCACGGTCACGACGGGCAAAGGCCCCGGAGCCCGACCGCCGATCAGCCGCCGCGTGCCGTCGGGCAAGTGCGCGTCTATGCCGCCGCTCTCCAGCCCCGCGTCGATCCGGTCGAGCAAACGGTGAAACACCGGCGCGACGAGGCGCGCGACCGTGGAACCTTGCGCGGCGGGCACATCTTCAAAAGCGGGAACGGCAGTCATCGCGGCGCTCCATGCAACAGGGGCCGCGGCGAGGAAAGAGGCGTCGGCGCGGAAACGGCTGGAACGCGATCACCTCGCCAACCTCGCAACGTTCCCCCCTCCCTGAAAGGGAGGGGACGGGGGTGGGTAGGCCGGTTCTTGCAAGCGACGGTCGACCAGGCGGACCCCAACCCACCCCCAACCCCTCTTCCAGGAGGGGAGCAGATGCGACCCTAGCGTGCGTGCCGCCCAGCTTCGAGCGCCCGCTCCCGCCCTTCGCGGTGGCCGACGATCTTCGCTGGGTACGCCTTCGGCCGGCAACCGGACTCGTCAGGATCATGAATCGCTTCGCCGGTCACCTTCGCCAGTTCCGGCACCCACTCGCGAATATAGTCCCCTGCATCGAACTTCTCCGACTGCGACAGCGGCGCCATGATCCGCCCGAACATGTTCGAATCCACTCCGGTCCCGGCGACCCACTGCCAGTTCACCGAATTATTCCCATAATCCGCATCGACGAGGCAGTCCCAGAACCAGCGCTCGCCCTCGCGCCAGTCGATCAGCAGATGCTTCACCAGGAAGCTCGCCGTGATCATCCGCACACGATTGTGCATCCAGCCGGTCGCCCAGAGCTGGCGCATCCCGGCATCGACGATCGGATAGCCGGTCTTGCCCTCCTGCCACGCCTTCAGGTCCGCCTCGGCCTCCTTGCCAGACCGCCAAGGAAGCTTGTCGAACTTGGGCCGACCGTTCGTATCGCCGTAATCCGGCATCGTCAGCACGACGCCATCGGTGAAATCGCGCCACGCCAGTTCCTTACGGAACGTCGTCGCATCGCCGTGCCCGTCGACCGCATGCCACACCGCACGCGGCGAAATCTCGCCGAAATGGAGATGCGGCGACAGGCGCGAGGTGCCCTCGATCGACGGCATGTTGCGATCGACGTCATAGGCTTCGACGATCGGCACCATCGCCTTCGCATTCTTCAGCGCCTGAGCCTCGCCCGGCGTCCAGTCGCCGAACCCAGTCGACCAGTCCGGCTTGGTCGGCAGCAGATCCCAGTCCGCGAGCGTCTCGCTCTTCGGCCATTTCGACGGCGCCAGGATAGTGCGCGGCGCAGGCTCGGGGTCGCCCGGCGGCATCATCTGGTTCAGTGCCTTCCAGAACGACGAATACACCTTGAACTGTCCGCCCGACCCCGTCTTCACGTCCTCGACGCTAGCAAGATGGTTGCCGTCATGCAGGCACAGTCGATCGCCGAGCGCTGCCTCGGCCTTGCGCCACCATGGCTCGTAATGGCGGATCGCATGCACGTGTTCCGCGCCGGTTTCTTCCATGAGCGCCGTCAGCACCTCGACCGCGTTCCCGCGCCGCAGGATCAGCTTCGATCCCTTGTCGGCAAGCGCCTTGGCGAACGCGTCAAGCGTGTGATGCAGCCACCAGCGTTGCGCGCCGCCCATCTTCCATTTGCCCGGCGCGTCGTCGTCGATGACATAGACCGGGATCACCGGCCCCGCATGCGCGGCGGCGATCAGCGCGGGTTGATCGTGAAGGCGGAGATCCTGGCGCAGCCAGAGAAGCGTTGGAGTCGTCATCGCATCCCCAACGCAGCAACCCGCGATCCAGCATCACGCCGCTGCGAAAGTTTCCCCCAGCGTCATGATCGCCGCCACATGCCGCTCGGCGATCGCCAGCGCGTCCTCCCCATATCCGCCGCCGACGGTGCTCGCGAGCGGCACGCCGCGCGCAATCGCGAGGCGAGCGACGAGCCGTTCCCGCTGCGCCAGACCATCCAAGGTCAGCGCCAACCGCCCGAGCCGATCGCCCTCGAACGGATCCACGCCAGCCTGATACAGAATCAACTCCGGCCGGAACTCGTCGAGCAAAGGCACCAGGGTCGTCTCCAGCGTCGCCAGATACGCCTCGTCGCCCACCTTGTCCGGCAACGGCACGTCGACCGTCGAACGCGCCTTCCGCACCGGAAAGTTCTTCTCCGCGTGGATCGAATAGGTCGCGATCTCCGGCCGTCCCGCAAGCAGCGCCGCAGTCCCGTCGCCCTGATGCACATCGCAATCGACGACGAGCACACGCGCCACCCGCCCCTCGTCGATCAGCCGCGCCGCCGCCACCGCGAGATCATTGAACACGCAGAACCCCGCGCCAGTATTCGCCAACGCATGATGGCTCCCACCCGCCGTATTCGCCGCAAACCCGTGCTCCAGCGCGAGACATGCCGCAAGCCAGGTCCCGTGTGGCACGATCGCCGCACGCGACGCCACCGCCGCCGTCACCGGAAACCCGATCCGCCGCTCCTTATCCTTAGGCACGTCCGCCCGGAGCACCTCAGCGACGTAGTCTTCGTCATGCACCGCTTCCAGCCACGCGGTCGGCGTCGTCTCGGCGCGGTGCCATGCGACAGCATCTCCCTTTTCGAGCAACAGGTCGCGGATTAGCCCGTTCTTGTTCCAGCGATAGGTCGAGCGCGCGGGCGATGGCGTGACATAGTCGGGATGGTGGACGACATGGATCATGCTCCGTAGGTAGGAGCGCGCTGCCCGACCCCCAAGTTGCCCGACCCCCAAGCACCTGCGTTGCGGAGACTATTTTGACCGACGTTTCGACCCTGCCCTACCGTCCCTGCGCCGGCATCATGCTCATGAACGCGGACGGCAAGATCTTCGTCGGTCAACGCAACGATTCGCCGCTGGAGGCATGGCAGATGCCGCAGGGTGGGATCGACCCCGGCGAGGACGCCGAAGCCGCCGCGCTGCGCGAGCTCGGCGAGGAAACCGGAGTCATGCCGGACAAGGTCGAACTGATCGCCGAAGCGCCCGGCGATTTCGTCTACGACCTCCCCCCCGAGTTGCTCGGCAAGGTGTGGAAAGGCAAATGGCGTGGCCAGACGCAGCGCTGGTTCCTCTACCGCTTCCTCGGCACCGACGCAGACGTGAACATCGCCACCGACCACGAGGAATTTCGTGCGTGGCGCTGGAGCGATCCCGCCGACCTGCCGCGGCTGATCGTGCCGTTCAAGAAGGCGCTCTACGAACAGGTACTCGCCGCCTTCGCGCCACATCTCGGCGCATAACCGCGTCGTTGCGCAGTTCCCAATCGGTTGCGCGGCCGTTACGGAAACCGGCGTGCGTCGCTTACTCTGCCTCATCCTCGCCCCGCTGTTGCTCGCCAACGCGCCCGATCCGCAATCGGTCATGATTCCCGAGACGATCCGCGCGATGCTGGACGCCGCGCTGGAGGCGGGCAACGAGGCCGACGTCGCGACGATCGCGAAATATGCACGCGCCGCCGACCCGCTCAGCGGCGACGCGGTGCTCGCGGTCGCGGAAAAGTGGAAGGCCGATCGCGCCGAACAGCGAACTCAGGTGATCCGCCAAGCCAGCTTTCTCGACCTGTGGAGCGGCAAGGCGGAGGTCGGCGGCTATCTGACGACGGGCAATTCGAACACGGCAGGCGGCACCGCGGTGATCGATCTCGCCCGCGAAGGCCTGCGCTGGCGTCAGAAATTCCACGCCCAGGCCGATTATCAGGAAAATCTCAACATCACGACGCGCGAGCACTACCTCGCCTCGTACGAGCCCAACTACAAGATCGACGAACGCGCCTATATCTACGGCGTCGCGCAGTATGAAGGCGATCGGTTCCTCGGCTATTTCAACCGCTATTCGACGTCGGTCGGTGCCGGTTACAGCGTGATCAAGACCGCCGGGACCAAGCTCGATCTTGAGCTCGGGCCGGCCTATCGCTACACCGAATTCACCGACAATACCGAGCAGAGCAGCATCGCCGCGCGCGGCACCGCGAACTTCAGCATCCGGATTCTCAGCGGGCTGTCGGTCAGCCAGGTAGCGTCCGCCTATGTTCAGCGCTACAACAGCACGCTGAGCGGCACGACGGCGCTGACCGCCAAGCTGATCGGTCCGCTCTCCGCCGCACTGTCGTACAACGTCCAATATGAAAGCGAACCGCCGCTCGGCTCGGTTTCGACCGACACCACCAGCCGCGCCTCGCTGGTCTACAGCTTCTGACGCTGTTCCCACACGCCCCTGGCCTCGCTAGGGTCGCGCGATGAGGGGACTTTCAACTATCGAGCGCGATGCCGTGGACGCGGCGCGCGCGGCACCGATGCTCGCGCAGGTCGAGGCCTGGGCGGCGGTAAACAGCGGCACGCGCAATCTGGCGGGGCTGGCGACAATGGCGGCCCTGCTCGGCGACGCCTTCGCGCGATTGCCGGGCGAGGTCACGCTGGTCAAGCCGACCCCGGTCGACAGCGTCGGATCGGACGGCGTCGTATCCTCGCTCCAGCACGGCAAGCATCTGCATTTGGTCGTAAGGCCTGAAGCGCCGGTGCGGATGCTGTTCACCGGGCACATGGACACGGTCTATCCGATCGATCACGCGTTCCAGTCGCTTCGCTGGCAGGACGATGGCAGTCTCAACGGTCCCGGCGTCGCCGACATGAAGGGTGGCCTCGCGGTGATGCTCGCCGCACTCACCGCGGTCGAGGCGAGCCCGGCGGCGGTGCGGATCGGTTACGACGTGGTGATCAACTCGGACGAGGAGACCGGCTCGTTCTCGTCCGCCGCGCTGCTCGCCACCGCCGCGCAGGGTAAGGTGGCGGCGCTCACCTACGAACCCGCGCTCGCCGACGGTACGCTGGCAGGCGCGCGCGGCGGTACGGGCAATTTCTCGATCATCGTCCGCGGCCGGAGCGCGCACGCCGGCCGCAACCCGGACGATGGCCGCAACGCGATCGTCGCCGCCGCCGATATCGCGGTACGGCTGGCGAAGGTCCGCGGTCCGCGTCTGGCGGTCAATCCGGCACGGATCGAGGGCGGCGGGCCTAACAACGTCGTCCCCGACCTCGCCATCCTCCGCATCAATTTCCGCCCCGCGACGCTCGACGAGATCGCGCGCGCGCAATCGCATATCGAGTCCGCGGTCGCGATGGTCGCCGCCGAACACGACGTCCGGATCGAGGTTCATGGCGGTTTCAACCGCCCACCCAAACCGATCGATGCCGGCGCCGCGCGATTGTTCGAGCTGGTGAAGGGCTCCGGCAGCGATCTCGGCCTCGACATCGCATGGAAAGCGACCGGCGGCGTCTGCGACGGCAACAACATCGCCGCGGCGGGCGTGCCGGTGGTCGACACGATGGGCGTGCGCGGCGGCGCGATCCATTCGGTGGACGAATTCATGATCCCCGACAGTCTGGCCGAGCGCGCGGCGCTATCGGCCGTCACCATATTACGTATCGCGGAGGGCCGTTTGTGAGTTTCAGGATCCGGGCCGCGGTCGACGACGATCTCCAGCATCTCTACGAAATGGCCAAGCTCACGGGCGGCGGATTCACCAACCTGCCCCCCGATCGGCGCGCGCTGACCGCCAAGCTCGAACGCAGCCACGCCGCGTTCGCGCGGACCGACGGCCCGGTCCAGGACGAACTGTTCGTGCTGGTGCTCGAGAATGTCGCGACGAAGGAAGTCCGCGGCACCTGCCAGATCTTCACGCAGGTCGGCCAGAGCTACCCGTTCTACAGCTACCGGATCGGCCAGCTCACGCAGCACAGCCGCGAGTTGAACCGCACGTTCCGCGCCGACATGCTGACGCTCGCCACCGACCTGGAGGGTGCAAGCGAAGTCGGCGGGCTGTTCCTCCACCCGGGCGAACGCGCCGGTGGCCTGGGCCTGTTGCTCGCGCGCAGCCGTTATTTGTTCATCAAGATGCACCGCGCGCGCTTCGCCGACCGCATCCTCGCCGAACTGCGTGGGGTGATCGACGAAGCGGGCGGTTCGCCGTTCTGGGACGGTCTCGCCGGGCGGTTCTTCGGGATGAATTTCCAGGACGCCGACCAGTTCAATGCGATCAACGGCCACCAGTTCATCGCCGACCTGATGCCCAAGCACCCGATCTACACCGCGATGCTCACCGAAAGCGCGCGCGCCGCGATCGGCCTTCCCCACCCTTCAGGTCGTGCGGCGATGCGGATGCTCGAGAACGAAGGCTTCGCGTTCGAAAACTATGTCGACATCTTCGACGGTGGCCCGACGATGACCGCGCGCACCGACCGGGTCCGCACCATCGCCGAAGCGCGTCAAAGCCGGATTGCCGCGATAGATGGCGGCGGCGGTGAGCAGGATCTGGTCGCTACCGGACACCTCGCGGATTTTCGTGCAGCCTTCGGCGATGTGCGCGAGGCTGACGACGGGATCGTGTTGGCCGGAGACTGCGCCGAAGCGCTAGCGGTTGGCGAGGGCGATACGGTCCTGCACGTCAGCCGCATCTGACCTTGCGACGATCGCCAATGCGTCGGGTTAATTTACAATTAACCATCTGATTCCGCTTGGGATCGACAGAATTCGGCCACTGGCACGGCTCTTGCTGTTTTCGCGACATGTGGACCAAATTTGCCCGCCTGTTCGTCGTCAAGACCAAGTTCGAGGCGTTCCTCGTCATCTATGGGCTGGGGCTCGGCGCGGTCGAGCGCGGGATGCATTACCTCCAGCAATACCCTGGTTATGGTGGTTGGCTGTTATTCGCAGCCTGCCCCATCGCGGTCTTCATGGCCGGCGGGCGGTTGATCGACTCGGTGGACCCGTCGCGCGATCGCTAACCGCGCTGCTGGGATAGGTGCAGATAGCGCGTCGAGAAATCAGCAAGCTCGCGCAACGCATCCCAGCGCGGAAAGCTGATCCGGCGTCGGTTTCGCGAGATCAATCCATCGGATTCGAGCGACTTGATCGTCCGGTTTACATGCACCGCGGTCAAACCCAGCGCATCGCCTAGCTGCTCCTGGCTCATCGGCAATTCATAGCCCTCGGGCCCCGTCAGCCCCTGCATATCGAGGCGGATCGCAAACTCGCAAAGGAAGTGTGCGAGCCGTGACCGTGCATCGCGGCGGCCCACGTTCAGGATCCATTCGCGAAAGATCGACGCCTCGACCAGCGTGTTGATGAAGATCGCATTGCCGATCGACGCGCGCGAGCGCGCCAGCTCGCGCAGCGCGGGCCGCGGGATCGTCGCGACATCCGCACGGGTCAGCGTCTGGACGTTGTGATCCGCAACATCGAGAAAGAGGTGCTGAAAATCGAGCGCCTCGCCTGGAATGTGCATCGACACGATCTGTCGCATGCCCGACCCCGTGAGTTTCTGGCGATAGGCGAACCCCGTCAACAACACCGCGCATTGCGCCGGCGCATCGCCCTCGCGCACCAGATACGACGAGGCCTCGTAGGTCCGGCAGGTGTAGGGAAGCGCGAGCAGCGCCGACCGATCGGCGGCATCGAGGACCGCGTGCGTCTCGAGTTTGCGGACCAACAGCGACAGCGGTCCGGAGGTTGAACTCATAAACGTATTCCCGCAAAAATCGGGGCGGGAGCACAAGCCTCTCTCGGTCGTCAGAGCCCAAGCATCGGCTGACGATAAACGATAATAACATAGAAGGACGCCCGCTATTCACACATATCTTACGAAATATAAATATTACCAAAATAAATATCGCGCGGGCTGGCTTTAGGATTCTCTGCGATCAGATCAAATTATAGAGGCGAATCACTGTTACGATAATCGCGTAATTATGGAATTTAAGCGCGATATATCGTGACGCACAGCCCTTATTTGGGCTCCATTTTCGTTGAGGGCGTCACGATTTCGGTCTGATCATTCATCCCGAAAGATCGTGGATTATCGATGAAATGATTGCGCGGGCGAAACGCCCTTCCACCGCTGGACCAGTCCCGCGAATACCATATCGACGGAGTCGACCTGCGCAGCGAGGCGCTGATGCAGCCGGCCGGCTTCGTCGCGGAACCGCCGGGCAAGGGCATTATCGGGGACGATTCCCATCCCCACCTCGTTCGACACGAACACCGCCCGGCCCCGCATGCTGGCGATCACCGCCAGCAAGTCGACGGTTCGCGCCTCGATATCGTGGTCGCCGAGCAGAAGGTTCGTCATCCAGAGCGTCAGACAGTCGACCAAGATGACGCTGCCCGCGCCATCGGCGTCCGCCAACGCCTCGGAGAGCGCGATCGGCGCCTCCACGGTGCGCCAGCGCGCGTCGCGGTCCGCGCGATGACGGACGATACGATCGACCATCTCGTCGTCAAAGGCTTGCGCCGTCGCAACATAGACCAGATCACCGCCCTGTGCTGCGGCGTGTTCGGCGGCCTGTTCGGCCATCCCCTGCGCATGGCGACTCTTGCCAGAGCGCGCCCCCCCCAGGACGAACAGGCTTTTGCCGAACGACGCGTCCACTGAATACATTTCCACCCCTTCGCGCTTGCAGCGCGTCAGCGGAATGACGATGACGCCCGGAAGATCAAGCGAAAGCCCGTCTGATCGTGTGAAAGATGATATGTCGGCACTGCGCGTTCATGGAGGAAGGGTCGACATTGCCGTGCGACTTTATCCCGACGCGCCGCGGCCGTGGCTGGATCTTTCGACCGGGATCAATCCCCGACCCTGGGTGCCCCCCTCCGGGATCGAGGTCGATACGCACGCGCTGCCTTCG
Organism: Sphingomonas sp. Leaf242; assembly: GCF_001422045.1. Lineage (GTDB taxonomy): Bacteria > Pseudomonadota > Alphaproteobacteria > Sphingomonadales > Sphingomonadaceae > Sphingomonas. The sequence continues at coordinate 499,004 of NZ_LMLW01000007.1, read as the reverse complement.
CCCGATGCGCTGCTGGATCTCGAGGCGGTGGCGGCGGATGTGTTCGGCACCACCCCTGATCGCGTCGTCGCGCTGCCGGGCAGCGAGATCGGGCTGCGGTCGCTGGACGCGCTCGACCTCCCCTCCCCGCTCCGGGTCGTCGTCCCGAGTTACGGCACGCATGCAGAAGCTTTTGCGAATGCCCAGTATATCGAGCGCGCGGCGATCGACGGCGTCACGAACGGAACCGTGTTGCTCGCGAACCCCAACAATCCCGATGGTCGGCGCGATGTGCCCGAACGTCTCGTTGGCCTCGCCCGACGCGGCACGTGGCTGGTCGTCGACGAGGCGTTTGCCGATGTCCTGCCCGAGACCAGCATCGTGCCGCATCTCGCCGCCGACGACCGCGCGGTCGTGTTCCGTTCGTTCGGCAAGTTTTTCGGGCTTGCCGGCCTCCGCCTGGGCTTCATGATCGCGCCGGCGGATCTCGCGACGGCGATGCGGCGCAGGCTGGGGAGCTGGCCCGTATCCGCGCAGGCGATCGCTTATGGGTGCGCGGCCTATCGTGATACCGCTTGGCAAACCGAGGCGCGCCAATCGATTGGTGCGCGCGCCGATCGCCTCGACGCGCTCTTGCGCGGTCATGGCATCGCCGTATCGGGCGAATGCCCGCTGTTTCGCCTGATCGAACACGATGCGGCCGACGCGATATTCGAGCGTCTCGCGCACGCCGGCATCCTAACCCGCCGCTTCGATTATGCGCCGCGATGGCTGAGACTGGGCGTGCCGGGCGATGATGCCGCATTCGCCCGCCTCGATGCGGCCCTCGCGCATGGCTGAACCCGTCGCTCTGGTCGCGCTGGTACTGGACATCGCGATCGGCTGGCCCTCGTGGGTCTATGCACGGATCGGCCACCCCGTCGGCGGCTTCGCCCGCCTCATCGGATACACCGAAAAAAACTGGAACAGGACGTCCTGGTCGTTCGCGAGACGGCGCATTGCCGGCGTTCTGGCGCTGGTCCTGCTGCTCAGCGTGACGATTGCCACCGCCCTGGCGCTCGTCGCGCTTGCCCGCTTTGCGCTTGGTCCGATCGCCTGGCTCGGGCTGGGCCTGCTGGCGGCACCCGGGCTGGCGATCCGCAGCCTGTACGATCATGTCGTGCCGTGTGCGACGGCGCTCGAAGCCGGCGACCTCCCAGCCGCACGATCCCGCGTCGGGATGATCGTCGGGCGCGACGTCGCATCGCTCGACGAGAGTGGCGTCGCGAGCGCCGCGATCGAGAGCTTGGCGGAAAGCCTATGCGATGGGGTGGTGGCACCGCTGTTCTGGCTGCTCGTGGCGGGCGTCCCCGGGCTGTGGGCGTACAAGGCGATCAACACGGCGGACAGCCTGATCGGCCACCGCGAGGACCGCTGGCGCGCGTTCGGCTGGGCCGCCGCGCGGACCGACGACCTGGTCAATCTGATTCCGGCGCGGCTGAGCGGCGTCCTGGTCTGCGTCGCGGGGCTCGGTGGGTGGCGAACGATGTGGCGCGACGCCGGCAATCACGCCTCACCCAACGCCGGCTGGCCCGAAGCGGCGATGGCCGGCGTGCTCGGTCTTCGCCTCGCCGGACCGATCGCCTATGACGGGCTGACCCTTGCCAAACCCTATATCGGCGATGGCCGCCGCGACGCCACCGCAGTCGACCTTCGCGCTGCGCTTGGCGTCTATCGCCGGGTGTGCGTCCTTCTTCTCATGATTGCCGGAGGGATTGCATGGGCGCTCTGATGTTGCAGGGAACCGGTTCGGACGTCGGCAAATCGGTGCTCGTCGCGGGGCTGTGTCGCGCGTTCGCCAATCGCGGGCTGTCGGTGCGACCGTTCAAGCCGCAGAACATGTCGAACAATGCCGCCGTCACCGCCGATGGTGGCGAGATCGGCCGGGCGCAGGCAACGCAGGCGATTGCGTGCCGCGTCGAGCCCAGCGTCGACATGAATCCGGTGCTGCTCAAGCCGCAGGGCGACCGCACCTCGCAGTTGATCGTCCGCGGGCAGGTCCGTGGTACGCTTGCCGCCGCACGCTGGCGCGAGGGGCGCGAAGGACTGCTGGTCGACGTGCTCGACAGCTTCGAGCGACTGTCGGCCGGCTGCGACCTTGTCGTCGTCGAAGGCGCGGGCAGCCCCGCGGAGATCAACCTGCGCGCCAGCGACATCGCCAACATGGGGTTCGCCCGTGCAGCCGACGTGCCCGTGGTGCTGGTCGGCGACATCGACCGTGGCGGCGTGATCGCGGCGATCGTCGGCACGCGCGCGGTCATCGATCCGGCCGACGCCGCGATGATCCACGGCTTCCTGATCAACAAGTTCCGCGGCGACCCTGTGCTGTTCGACGACGGCTATCGCGCGATCGAGGCACGCAGCGGATGGCGCGGGTACGGCGTCGTGCCGTGGCTGACCGACGCGATGCGGCTGCCGAGCGAGGATGCGGTGATCCTCGAACGCCCAGTCGCCAGTGTGCAGCGCCGCGTCACGATCGCCTGCCCGATCACGCCACGAATCGCCAATTTCGACGACCTCGATCCGCTCCGGCTCGAACCCGGCGTCGCGCTGGTGATGGTGCCGCCGGGCTCGCCGATCCCCGACGTCGACATGATCGTGCTCGCCGGGTCGAAGGCGACGATCCCCGATCTCGCCTTCGTCCGCGCGCAGGGCTGGGACATCGATATCCGCGCGCATCATCGCCGCGGCAAGCCGGTGCTCGGGCTCTGTGGCGGCTATCAGATGCTCGGCCGCAGCATCGCCGATCCAGATGGAATCGAGGGGCCGGCGGGGCGCGTCGACGGGCTGGGGCTGCTCGACGTCGACACGATCCTCACCGGCCGCAAGACGCTCGACCGGGTCCGCGGGCGGTCGCAGGGTGCGGCGTTCGAGGGATACGAGATGCACATGGGCGCGACGACCGGGCCGGCCACCGCGCGCCCGGTCGGGCACCGCGCCGATGGCAGTCCCGAGGGCGCGACGAGTGCGGACGGACTGGTGGCGGGGAGCTATATCCACGGTCTACTCGCCCTCGCGGAGCAGCGTGCGGCGTGGCTGTCGCGGCTCGGCGTCGCCGCCAGCGGGCCCGATCACGGCGCGTCGATCGATGCCGCACTCGATGCGATCGCCGCGACGCTCGAACGTCATGTCGATCTCGACGCGCTGCTGGCGCTAAGCGAGCGCGCCGGCCACCGCGAGCGCGACTAGCAACCCCGTCTCGACGATCTCGATCCCGGCGCCGTGCGCATCGCCGGTCACCCCGCCGAGCGTCCGCCGCAGCCAGGTCGCGACGCCGAGCAGGAGCAGCGGCAGGGCGACAAGCGCCGGCACCACGGCAGCGGCAAGCGCGAGCAGCAGCCCCCACCCCAGAAGGTCACGCCCACGCACCGCACCGGCAACCGCTGCGCCGAGGCCGCCGGGACGCAGCGGTGGCAGCAGCCTAGCCCAGACGAGCGGTCCCATCCTCGCGGCGAACGGCACGAGGATCAACACGCAGCTCGCTCCCACCGCATGCAGCAGCACCAGCTTGGCGAGCATCTGACCGGAAATCGTGACGACGCCGAAGCTGCCGATATGCGGATCGGCCATGACCGCAAGCAACCGTGTCCGATCGCCATGCGCGGCGCCGAGACCATCGGCGAGGTCGGCAAGGCCGTCGAGATGCAGCGCGCCAGTAACTGCGATCCAGGTCAGCAGCGCGGCACAGGCGCCCGTCCACGGATCGACGAGTGCACCGAGCCAGCCGGCCGCTGCGACGAGCGCACCGATCGCGAGGCCAACGATCGGGTAAAGGCGGATCGCCGTCGCGAAATCCTCAGCGCCGACATCGATGCGGGGCATCGGCAAGCGCGTCAGGAACCCGAACGCGACGATCAGCCGCTTCACAGCGCCAGCCCGACGATCTGCACCGTCCGTGGCTGGCCCGGCCAAATGCGTAGCGAGACAAGCGCGGCATAGGGCAGATCAAACGCCCAGACCTGCCGCCGATCGAACCCGCACAAGTCCGCGAGCGCCGCCCGGATCGCGCCGCCATGCGTCACGACCAGTGTCGAGACCGGCGGCATTTCCGCCAATGCGCGCGCGACACGGCTTTGTAGCGCGGACAAGCGTTCACCATTCGGCGGCGGCGACGCGTCGGGATCGTCGTAGAACGCGGACAACGCTGAGCAGTCGATGGCCGCGGGAGCTAACCCGTCCCAGACGCCGAAATCGAGTTCCCGCCAGCTTGGATCGACCTCGACGGCAATGCCTCGCGGGCCTCCGATCGCCTTCGCACAAGCGTGCGCGCGGATCAGATCAGACGCCTCGATCCGGTCCACGGCGAGGCCGTCCGCCCGCGCGACGCAGGCGGCGATCCCCGCTTCGGTCACCGGGTCGTCGGTCCGCCCGAGCAACCGCCCCGGAACCTCGGGCGCGCCATGCCGCATCAGATACAGCATGTGGGCGCTCACGCCGCCGAAACGCCCGCCTCGGCGAACGTCGCCATCTCGGCATGCACCGCGAGTGCCGCCCGCACGAGCAACGTCGCCGTCGCTGCACCACTCGCTTCGCCCAGCCGCATCCCGAGCGACAGGAGCGGCTCGAGACGCATGCGGTCGAGAAGACGCCGGTGCCCCGCTTCGGCCGAGACATGCCCGGCCAGGCAATGCGCGAGGATGTCAGGACAGGCCGCCGCCAACGGCGCGACCGCCGCACAGCAGATGAACCCGTCGAGCATCACCGGTACGCCCGCCAGTCGCGCCGCTACTACCGCGCCCGCAATCGCCGCCAGTTCACGCCCGCCGAGCCTTCGCAAGATCTCGAACGGCGCGGTGAGAGCATCCCGGTGCAACGCGATTCCCGCCTCGACGACCGCGATCTTGCGCCCAATACCCTCGCCATCGACCCCGGTGCCGGGCCCGACCCAGTCGCTTGCCGACCCGCCGAAGCTCGCCAGACACAGCGCGGCAGCGGTGGTGGAATTGCCAATGCCCATCTCGCCGAGCACAACTAGGTCCGGCGCATCCGCGACCGCCGCCGCGCCCGCGTTGATCGCGGCAAGGCACTCATCCTCAGACATCGCCGGGGCTTCGGTAAAATCCGCCGTCGGCCGGTCGAGGTCGAGCGACACGATCTTGAGATCTAGGCCAGCCGCGCGCGACAATGCGTTGATCGCCGCGCCACCATGCTCGAAATTGGCCACCATCTGCGCTGTGACCGAGGCCGGGAACGCGCTCACGCCGCGCGCGACGATGCCGTGGTTGCCCGCGAACACGACCGCGCTGCCACGATCGAGCCGGGGCAGCGGGTTGCCCTGCCAGCCGGCCATGAACACCGCGATATCCTCCAGCCGACCGAGCGAGCCCGGTGGCTTGGTCAGTTCCCCCTGTCGTGCGATCGCAGCGGATCGCGCCGCGGCGTCCGCCTGCGGCAAGCCGCGCAAGGCCGCCAGAAACGCAGCGGGCGTCGCGAAGGCGGTCATTCGACGACGAACCCGGCGGGCGGCGTGCGCGTGATGAAGTGACCCTTCACCCCCTGCGGCCATTGCTTGAACGGCACCTGCCCGAACGCGCTCTCGCCGTAGAGACGCGCGTACTCGAGGATCGCACGCGCGGCGTCTTCGGTCGGCTCGAACCTGCCGAGCACATAGCCAACCTTGGCGGGTGCGCGCAGATGGATGGTGCAGAAATCCTGGCACGCGAACAGGCACGGCATCTCCTGCACCGCGACGTCGGCATAAGCGGGATCGCTCGCCTGCACCGCCTTCAGCGCGCTGACCAGCCGCGCGCCGCCGCGCTGACCGTGCTCGTCATCGCGCGCGTCGGTGGAATGGCGACACGTGTTGCACGCGACCACCGCGACGCCGTCTTCGACCGGGTTCAGCATGTCCGCTCCCGGACGATCTTAAAATGATGTAAGCTTGGCATAGGAACCCCTTCAGACAGTCGGTCCCGCACCACGCGAAGGGCCAAAGGCGCGCGCCTCCAGCCTCCGCGCGACGCGAAGCGATGTCGTCGCTCGGGGTGTTACCCGTCCGTTCGGCGCACCCTGGCCGGACGAAAGACGACCGCGACGGGCAGGTCTCCTGGCTCGCGGGTCAACGCCGTCCGCGCCGCCTTCTCGGGAATATCCCAATGGCATGAGGCACGATGGCTCGCCGCGTACAGTTGCAGGGGCAGCCGGGTGTTTCCCGTTCCCATTTTCATCCCCCTCCGCGCCAGCATCGGGGGAACCTGTCGCGGGGGGAGCGATAGGCGGGAGGCTTGGGGGACGCAAGACGGCGGTGCGCAGTTGGGCGTTCTCACCAGCAGGTCAACCGCCCGCCCGTCATCCTGACGAAAGTCAGGACCCAGGGTTACGGGCGGCAGCCTTCGTGGCTCTGGGTCCTGACTTTCGTCAGGATGACGGCGGTTGGGTCGGCAGCGCGACCGACCCAACCGCCGTCTGAAACGCGCCTAGAACTCCACACCCGCCTGCGCCTTGACCCCCGACCGGAACGGATGCTTCACCTGCGTCATCTCGGTTACCAGATCCGCCACCTCGATCAGCGCATCCGGCGCGTTCCGCCCGGTCACCACGACATGCGTCATCTCGGGCTTCGCCGCCAACACCGCCAGCACCTCGTCGACCGGCAGATACTCATACCGCAAAACGATGTTCAGCTCGTCCGCCACCACCATCGCGTACGACGGATCGGCAACCATCCGCTTCACCTCGTCCCAAGCCTCGCGCGCCACCGCGATATCGCGCGCGCGATCCTGCGTGTCCCAGGTGAAGCCCTCCCCCATCGGCTTGAACTCGCACAGCTCCGGGAACGCATCGAAGATCGCCTTCTCGCCGGTCGTCATCGCACCCTTGACGAACTGCACCACGCCCACCTTGCGCCCATGCCCGATCATCCGCACCGCCATGCCGAACGCGGCGGTCGACTTGCCCTTGCCCTTGCCGGTGTGGACGATGATGAGGCCTTTCTCGATCGTCTTGCTCGCGACGATCTTATCATGGACCTCCTTGCGCTTAGCGCTCTTGGCATTCTGTTCTTCGTCGGTTCGCATCATCAAGTCCTCTCGCGCTCCCGATGGCGGATCGCGCCGCGCGGCGCTAGAGCGACCGACATGCTCCGCATTACCGACCTCAAGCTGCCGCTCAACCACGCCGACGAAGCGCTTCCCGCCGCGATCCGCGACCGCCTGCGCGTCACCCCGCGCGACCTGATCCGTTACACCGTGGCGCGCCGTGCGCATGATGCCCGCGACAAGATGGACATCCAGCTCGTCTATTCGGTCGACGTCACGCTGAAGAACGAGGACACCGTCCTCACGCGCTTCCGCAAGGATCGCCACGTCCAGCGCACGCCGGTTACCGGCTACCGTTTCGTCACCAAGGGCGGCGCGAGCTACACCGGCCCCCGCCCGGTCGTGGTCGGTGCAGGCCCGTGCGGACTATTCGCGGGCCTGATCCTCGCGCAGATGGGGTTCCGCCCGATCATTCTCGACCGCGGTAAAGTCGTCCGCGAGCGCACCAAGGACACCTGGGGCTTGTGGCGCAAAAGCGTCCTCAACCCCGAATCCAACGTTCAGTTCGGCGAGGGCGGCGCCGGCACCTTCTCCGACGGCAAGCTCTGGAGCCAGATCAAGGACCCGCGCCACCTCGGCCGTAAAGTTCTGACCGAGTTCGTGAAAGCCGGTGCGCCACCCGAAATCCTGACCGAAGCACATCCGCATATCGGCACTTTCCGCCTCGTCACGATGGTCGAGAGCATGCGCGAGACGATCGAGGCGCTCGGCGGCGAATACCGCTTCTCGACGCGCGTCGACGGTCTCGACATCGCCGAAGAGTCAGGCACCCGCCAGCTACGCGGCCTCCACCTGAGCACCGGCGACTATCTCGAAGCCAACCACGTCGTCTTCGCGGTCGGCCACAGCGCGCGCGACACGTTCGAGATGCTCCATGCGAAGGGCGTCCATGTCGAAGCCAAGCCGTTCTCGATCGGCGTCCGCATCGAGCATCCGCAATCGTGGATCGACGAAGCACGGTTCGGGCCGTGCGCCGGCCATCCCGATCTCGGTGCAGCGGCGTACAGCCTGTCGCACCACTGCAAGAACGGGCGGACCGTCTACAGCTTCTGCATGTGCCCAGGCGGCACCGTCGTCGCCGCGACCTCCGAGGAGGGCCGCGTCGCGACCAACGGCATGAGCCAGTATTCGCGCAACGAACGCAATGCGAACTCGGGGATCGTCATCGGCATCGACCCGGAGCGCGACTATCCCGGCCACCCGCTCGCTGGCATCGAACTGCAACGCCACTGGGAATCGCGCGCCTACGTCGCCGGCGGCTCGAACTACAAGGCGCCCGCACAACGCATCGGCGATCTGCTCGCCGGCCGCGCGTCGACCGCGCTGGGCTCGGTGATACCGTCCTACAAGCCGGGCGTGCACATGACCGACCTCTCCGAATGCCTACCCGAGTTCGCAATCACCGCGCTCCGCGAAGCATTGCCGGCGTTCGGTCGCGAGATTCCCGGTTACGATCATCCGGACGCGGTGCTGACGGGAGTGGAGACGCGTACGTCGTCGCCGGTGCGCATCACCCGCGGCGACGATTTCGTGAGTCTTAACACCGCCGGGCTTTTCCCTGCGGGCGAAGGCGCTGGCTATGCGGGGGGGATTCTCTCGGCGGCGGTGGACGGTATCAAGGTGGCGGAGGCGGTCGCGCTCAGCCTGACTGCGTGACGTCCGAGACGAGCTCCCAAAATACCACCCCAGCGAAGACCGGGGTTCGATTGGGGGACGTCGATAGCAGAGGACTACCCTCCGTTACCGCGACCTTTCCCATTGGACCCCGGCCTCCGCCGGGCGGTTGACACGGTCGCACCGATCGGCGCGGAACCAGCAAGGGACGACGAAGCATTCATCTCCGCCGATCAGGCCGCACCCTGATCAGCCACGCCTTCGGCAACCCGGTCGGCTTCGCCACGCCGTCGAGCCGTTGCGCGCTGACCAGCGCCACGCGCTTCAGGATCATCTGGTCCTTGAACGCATCCATCCCGCCACCGGTCGGCTTGGCGAGGATGCGCTTCACCACGTCCATCCCGGCGATGACGTGCCCGAACGCCGCATACCCCGGATATCCCGCACGCGCGTCCATCGCCGGCGCCGGGCCGACGGTTATGAAGAAATTACCCCCTGCCGAAGCCGGGTTCATCCCGCGCGCCATAGAAATCGTCGCATCGCCGTGCTTGATCCCGGTCATCGCCGTCGTCTCGAGCGGGAACGGCGGCAGGATCCGCCGTGCGTCGGTGCGGATTCCCGCCTGGATGAACCCCGTTTTCGGCGCCGATTTCTGCCGGCTTGCGCGGTAGAAGTCGGTCCCGTCCAAGCGCCCGTCGTCGACATATTCGAGGAAATTCTGCGTCGTCTTGGGCGCATGACGCGCGTCAAGCGCCAGCAGGATCGGCCCTTCCGATGTAACGATCCGGACCCGCACGATCCCGGGCCTGGTGACCGATGTGCCGCGCGACGCAGGCTGCGCCCCGACCGCGGTCGTGAGGCTCAACACCCCCGCCAACCCGATGATAAAACGGCGCATGTCGATCATTCCCATAGCGGCTGATCGAGGCCCGCTAACCGCCAAGCGCTGCCGACGCAACATCGGCCGGCTTGAGGCACCCTGTCCGACGACGACGCGCTCTTGAAATCACCCTCCGAGCCGGCCAACTCTCGACCGTCATTACCCATAAGAGAGCCGTAACAGCCCATGACCAACGAAACCGTTCAAGCCGCGGAAACGCAGCCTGCCGAAACGCACGCGTTCGAAGCGGATGTCTCGCGATTGCTGCACATGATGGTGCACTCGGTCTATTCTGATAAGACCGTGTTCCTGCGCGAGCTGATCTCGAATGCGGCCGATGCGTGCGAGAAGCTGCGCTATGAGGCGTTGAGTGCCCCCGAATTGCTGGGCGACGAAGCCCGCACGCAGATCGCCATAACGCTCGATCCCGACGCCAAGACGCTGACGATCGAGGACAACGGCATCGGCATGACCGCCGACGACATGGCCGAGGCGCTCGGCACGATCGCGCGCTCGGGCACCAAGGCGTTCATGGACCGTATCGCCGCCTCGACCGGCTCGGACGGTGCGCAGTTGATCGGCCAGTTCGGCGTCGGCTTCTATTCCGCGTTCATGGTCGCATCGAAGGTCGACGTGATATCGCGCCGCGCTGGCGCCGACACCGCGTCGGTCTGGTCGTCGGACGGCCTCGGCACCTACACGATCGCGCCGATCGACCCTGCCGAGGCGCCCGCTCGCGGGACCCGCGTCGTGCTCCATCTGTTGGAAGACGCGACGTCCTTCACCGAGCGTTATACCGTCGAACGGCTGATCAAGGACCAGTCGGGCCATGTCCCCGTCCCCATCACGCTCCGCGAAACGCCCGACGCCGAGCCGGTCGAGATCGCCGACGGCGCCGCGCTCTGGACCAAGCCGAAGTCCGAGATCAGCACGGAGGACTATGCCGATTTCTATCGCAGCGTCTCCGGCCAGTTCGACGAGCCCGCGCTGACGCTGCACTACCGCGCGGAGGGGCTGCACGAATATTCGGTGCTCGCCTATGTCCCCGGCGCAAAGCCGTTCGACCTGTTCGATCCCGACCGCAACGGCCGTATGAAGCTGTACGTGAAGCGCGTCTTCATCACCGACGACGCCGAGGTTTTGCCGCGCTATCTCCGCTTCATGCGCGGGCTGGTGGATTCGTCAGACCTGCCGCTCAACGTCTCGCGCGAGATGATCCAGGAGAGCCCGATGCTCGCCGCGATCCGCAAGGGCGTCACCGGCCGCGTGCTCGGCGAATTCGACAAGCTCGCGACCCGCGATGCGGATGCCTATGCGAAGATCTGGGAGAATTTCGGCGCGGTCCTGAAGGAAGGGCTGTACGAGGATTTCGAACGGCGCGAGGCCCTGCTGAAACTCGCACGGTTCAAGACCACGACGTCGGCCGGCGCATGGCGTTCTGTCGCCGACTATGTCGCGGCGATGAAGGACAACCAGACCGCGATCTATTACGCGGTCGGTACCGATCTCGACCGACTAGAGGCCTCGCCGCAGCTCGAAGGGTTCCGCGCGCGTGGGATCGAAGTGCTGTTGCTGCCGGACTCGGTCGACGGCTTCTGGGTGACGGCGGGTATCGATCACGACGGCAAGCCGTTCAAGTCGGTGACGCAGGGCGCTGCCGATCTCGGCCTGATCCCGCTGGTCGACGGTATCGAAGCACCGACGGCCGACACCACGCCGCAAGTCGCGGACTTCATCGCGTTCGTGAAGACGACGCTCGCCGATGCGGTCTCGGAGGTCCGCGCGTCGGAGCGTCTGACCGACAGCGCGGTCTGCCTGGTCGCGGCCGATAGCGGCATGGACCGTCAGCTCGAGCGGATCCTCGCCGCAAGCGGTCAGGCGATGCCCGCCGCCAAGCCGGTGCTGGAGATCAACCCGCGTTCTGCGCTGATCGCCAAGCTGGCCGCGCTCGGCGAGGACGAGACGGCGCTGCGCGAGGACGCCGCGCACCTGCTGTTCGACGAAGCGCAGATCGCCGATGGCGAGCGCCCGGTCGATGCCCGCGCCTTCTCCGCCCGCCTGTCGCGGCTGTTCACGCGCGCGTTGGGCTGAGCGACCTCGACCACGGTTCCGCGGATTTGCGGAACCGTGGTCCAGCGACTAGTCCGCTTCAAAGACTGAGGAGCAGGACATGTCGCCCATTCTAGATCGCCGCCAGATACTGACCGGCGGCGCGGCCATCGCTGGCCTCTCGCTCGGCTCGACCGCCGCACTCGCGCAGAACGACCGGATCGAGAGCCTCATCGCGAAGATGACCCCGGCCGAAAAGGCGGGCCAGCTCAGCTGCTTCTCCGATCAGATCCGCCCGATCGGCGTGCCGTTCAATCCCGGTCTCGCGACCGGCGGCGCGGCCGAGCAGATCGCCCGGATCAAGACCGGCCAGATCGGCATGCTGTTCAACGGCGTCGGCTACACCGGCGCGAAGGCTGCGCAGGATGCGGCGATGGCCACGCGGCTCAAGATCCCGCTGATCTTCGCCGGCGACGTGATCCACGGCCTGCGCACCGCCTACCCGCTGCCGATCGCCGAGGCCTGCGCGTTCGATCCCGACCTCGCCGAGCGCACCGCGCGCGCTGCGGCACTGGAAACCACCGCGCTCGGCATTCACTGGACCTTCGCGCCGATGGTCGACGTCGCGCGCGACCAGCGCTGGGGCCGCGTCGCGGAAGGCTCCGGCGAGGACCCGTATTTGGGCATCCAGCTGGCCAAGGCGCGCGTGCGCGGTTTCCAGGGGGACGATCTGCGCGATCCGACCCGCGTTGCGGCCTGCGCCAAGCATTTCGCCGCATATGGCGCGGTCTCGGGCGGCCAGGATTACAATTTTACCGAGATCTCCCCCGCTACGCTGCACGAGGTCCATCTCGCGCCGTTCAAGGCCGCGGTCGACGCAGGGATCGCGACGTTGATGAGCGCGTTCAACGATATCGACGGCGTTCCTTCCAGCGGCAATCACTGGCTGATGACCGACCTCCTGCGCGGGCAATGGCGGTTCCGCGGGATGGTCGTCGGCGACTACACGGCCGATGAGGAACTGATCGCGCACGGCTATGCCAAGGACGGCCGCGACGCCGCGAAGAAGGCGTTCATAGCGGGCATGGACATGGCCATGCAGTCGAACCTGTTCAATCTGTGGCTGCCCGACCTCGTCGAGAAGGGCGAAGTCCCGGTCGCGCGGCTCGACGAAGGCGTGCGCCGCGTGCTCCACCTGAAGGATGCGATCGGGTTGTTCGACAACCCCTATCGCTCGGTCAGCCGGAAGGCCGAACGCACCAGCGTCTCGACGCCCGCCATGCTGAAGCTCAGCCGTGAGGCCGGCGCGCGCTCGATCGTTTTGCTAAAGAACGACAGCAACCTGTTGCCGTTGAAGAAGAACCCCGGCCGGATCGCGGTGATCGGGCCGTTCGCCGAGGACCGCAAGAACGTCGTCGGCACCTGGGCGTTCATGGCCGACGAAAAGCTCAACGTCTCGATCGCGCAAGGACTTCGCGCACGCGGGCTGACCGTGACGACGGCGCAGGGCTCCGAGATCGAAGCCCCCCTGCCCGGCGGGATCGCGACAGCGGTCGCCGCTGCGAACGCTGCGGATATCGTCCTGCTCGCGGTCGGCGAATCGCAGCTCATGTCGGGCGAAGCGCAATCGCGCACCGAGATCACGATCCCTGCCCCGCAGATGGCGCTCGCCGAAGCCGTCGCGGCGACGGGCAAGCCGGTCATCGTGCTGCTCCGCCACGGCCGCGCGCTCGCCTTGCACGGTGCCGTCAAGGATGCGCCGGCGATCCTGGCGACGTGGTTTCTCGGGTCCGAAAGCGGCAACGCGATCGCCGACGTGCTGTTCGGCGACGTCAACCCGTCCGCCAAGCTGTCCGCGAGCTTCCCCAACGAGAGCGGCCAGGAACCCTATTTCTACAACCACAAGAACACCGGTCGCCCGGCACCGGATACGGGCAGCCAGGAATACAAATCGCGCTACCGCGAGACGAAGAACGAAGCGCTCTACCCGTTCGGGCACGGCCTGAGCTACACCAGCTTTTCGGTCTCGAACGTCGTCGTGCCGGCGCAAATGACCGATACGCTCGCCGTCACCGCCACCGTCACCAACACCGGCGCGCGGGCCGGCGACGAAGTCGTGCAGCTCTACATCCACGACCGGGTCGCCAGCCGCACGCGGCCCGTTCGCGAACTCAAGGAGTTCGCGCGCGTCTCGCTGGCACCGGGCGCATCGAAACGCGTGACGCTGACCTTGAAGCGCGAAGACCTCCGCTTCTGGGGCGACGGCGATTGGGTGATCGAGCCTGGTATGTTCGACCTCTGGGTCGCGACGAGTTCGGTCGCCGGCGAGAAACAGAGCTTCGAACTCGTATAAGCTGTTCTCCCGCCTCGGCGGGGGAACACGCTACATCCGCACGACCCGGTTTCCGATCCGCTCGGCTTCCTCGGGGTCGTGCGTGACCATCAGGATCGGCAGCTTGAGCACGTCGCGGACATGCTCGATCGCCAGCATGATCTCTTCCCGCCGCGCGCGATCGAGCGACGACAGCGGCTCGTCGAGCAGCAGGAAGCGAGGCCGGCTGAGTAGCGCGCGACCGATCGCCACCCGCTGTGCTTCCCCGCCCGACAGCGTGCGGGGCCAGCGTTCGAGCAGATGGCCGATGCCGAGAAAGCCGACGATGTCCTCGAACCGCTCCGCCTCGCCGCGTACGCCGTAGAGCAGGTTCGCGCGGACGCGCATGTGCGGGAACAGCCGCGCTTCCTGGAAGACATAACCCGCGCGGCGGCGTTCGGGAGGCACGTCGATGCCGTCGCCGAACAGCGTCTCGCTGTCGACGGCGATCCGTCCGCGATCGGGCCGGAGCAGTCCGGCGACCATGTTCAGGACGCTCGACTTGCCGACGCCCGAGGGACCGAACAGCACGGTAGCCCCCCCGCCTGCGTCGAGCGTCAGCGATACCCGCGTATCGCCGAGCCGCTTCTCGACATCGATTTCAAAGGACATGAAGCCCCCGTCCAGCGCGCCGCGTCAGCAGTTCCGAGGCGATCAGAGCAACGAGCGACAAGCCCACGGACACGCATGACAATCGCCACACCATCGCGTTCGCCCCCGGCTGTTGCAATGCGGAGTAGATCGCCAGCGGCAAGGTCTGCGTTTCACCCGGGACGTTGGACACGAAGGTGATCGTCGCGCCGAACTCGCCGATCGATCGCGCGAAGCCGAGCACCGCGCCGGCCAGCACGCCGGGGATGCTGAGCGGCAGCGTGAGCGTCCAGAACACACGCCAGGGCCCCGCGCCCAGCGTCCGCGCGGCATTCTCCAGCCGCCGGTCGACCGCTTCGATCGAGATCCGCATCGCGCGCACCATCAGCGGCAACGCCATCACCCCCGCCGCGATCGCCGCGCCGGTCCAGCGGAACAGCACGGTGATCCCGAACCAGTCCTGGAGCCACGCGCCGATCGGGCCATTCGGTCCGAACGCGAGCAGTAGCAGCCAGCCGGTCACCACAGGCGGCACCACCAGCGGCAGATGGATCGCCGCATCGACGATCACCTTGCCCGGGAAGCGGACGCGCGCGAGCAGCCAGGCCAGCGCGAAAGCGACCGGCAGGGTCACCAGCATCGCCACGCCGCCGACCTTCAGCGAGAGCGCGACGATCCCCCATTCGGCCGCGTCAAGCATCTAGCGCGCGGAGAACCCGTAGCGCACGAAGATCGCCTTGCCCTCGCGCGAAACGAGGAATCGCCGGAACGCCTCGGCATCGGGATTGGTCGAGGCCTTCAATCGCGCGACCGGGTAGGTGATCGCGGGATGCGTGTTTTCGGGGAAGACACCCGCGATGCGGACCTTGGCGGACGCCTTCGCATCGGTCGCATAGACGATCCCGAGCGGTGCCGCGCCGCGCTCGACCAGGGCCAGCGTCGCCCGAACATTCTCAGCGCGCACCACCTTCGGCGAGACCTGCGCCCAAACGCCGAGCTTCTCCAGCGACGCCTGCCCGTATTTACCCGCGGGCACCGCTGTGTCCGCCATCGCCAGCGGCCCAGCAGTCAGCACGCGCGCGAGTGCCGCGGGCGGGCGCACCGGTATCCGGACCTTGCTGCCCGCGGGGGCGGCGACGACGAGGCGATTGCCGAGGAACGTCACGCGGGTCGATGCGACGATCAGGTTCTTCTTCGCGAGCTCGTTCATCCAGTCTTCGTCGGCGGAGACGAACAGATCGGCGGGCGCACCGGATTCGACTTGCCGGGCCAAAGCCGATGATGCGGCGAAGGAGATGGTCGGCTTGATATGGCCATTCTTGGCCCAGGCATCGGCCGCGGCGGTCAGCGATTCCTGCAGCGATGCGGCCGCCAGCACGAGCGGTGCACGTTGCGCATATGCGGTGCCGCTCGCAAGGCCCACCGGGATTGCCAGTGCCGCCATCAGATACCGCATACAGAGACCCCATAATTTCGACCGGCGAACGCCAGCAGACACGGTAACGTCGCGCGCGGCAATGCGTTGCGCGTTAGTTCGCCGTGACCCGCCCGGTTCGCGCCAGCTTGCCCCAGCCGACCAAAGGTCCACGCAACGCCTGCGCAATCGCCTTCAGCACGACGTAATACATCACCTGACGATAGCCGATCCGCTGCGGGATCAGCAGCCACAGCAACCGCCATCGTTCCTTCCGCTCCAGCGCGAACGCGATCGTCGCGGCTAACAGGTCGATCGCGGTGAAGATCAGCCAGTAGGCGAGCATCGTATAGACGTCGTGGCTGGTCTGCTCCCAGCCATGCGCCTGCACCGACAGATAGGTCGAGGCGAAGCTGACCAGCAGCGCGAGGTCGATGATCGGTGAGATCGACGCCAGGATGATCTGGAACACGATCGCCTGCGGCAAGCCGACCCAGCCGAGCCCGCGCGGGTGCGACCGGCCGATCGCCGAGCGGTGCTTGTAGAGACACTGCAACGTCCCGAACGCCCAGCGGAACCGCTGCTTGGCAAGCGCGCGCATCGTCTCTGGCGCCTCGGTCCAGGCAATCGCAAACTGGTCGTACTGGACGGTCCAGCCATGCCGCTGGATTGCGATCGTAAGGTCCTGGTCCTCGGCGAGCGTGTCGTCGGGATAGCCGCCGACGCTGCGGATCGCCTCGAGCCGCCACGCGCCGACCGCACCCGGCACGACGGTCATCGCGTTCAGCCGCGCGAGCGCACGCCGTTCGAGATTCTGCGCGGTGATGTACTCGAGCGCCTGCCATTTGGTGATCAGATTGACGCGGTTGCCGACCTTCGCATTACCCGCGACCGCGCCCAGTTCGGGATCGACGAACCACCGCGCAAGGCGGGCGATCGTCATCGGTTCGAACTGCGTATCGGCGTCGAGCGCGATCACGATCTCGCCGCGTGCCAGTTCGAGCCCGCGGTTGAGCGCGCGCGCCTTGCCGCCGTTCTCCAGCGTCAGCAGGCGGACGCGGTCGTCGCCGGCGAACGCTTCGGCGACGACGCGACTGGTGCCGTCGCTCGACCCGTCATCGATCACGATCACCTCGATCGAGACGTCCTTCGACGCCAGCACGCCCTCCACGGCGCGCACGATCACGCGCTCCTCGTTGAACGCGGGAATCATCACCGTCACGAACCGCGACGGATCGATCGCCGGGAACACCGTCTTCAGTTCGCGCCGCGCCTGGATAAGCGCGAGCGCAGACAAGGCGAGCGCGCGGAGGATGCCGATCGTGATCGCGATTCCGAAGATCCAGCGGAGCGCAACGACGATGCCGCCGAGCGTGCTGAACAGTGCGAGGTCGGCGACAGCGGCGACGCGGTCGCTCGACGAGATGACCGGCATCGACTGGTTGCGCGACAGCCCGGCAAGCGTCGACACGGGGACGAAGCTGTAGCCCATCGCCCGCAGCCGCTCGATGATGATCGGCAGCGCGGCGACGGTCTCAGCGCGGTTGCCACCGGCGTCGTGGAGAAGGATGATGTTGCCGCTGCGCTCGGGATTGCCCGCCTCGACGCCGGCGATGGTCCGGTCGATGATCGCCCGCACGCCGGGGCGCTTCCAGTCGTCGGGATCGACGTGGAGGCCGACCGAGATATAGCCGCGCTTCTGTGCTTCGAGCGCAGGCAGGATTTCGTCCGCGGTGCTCGGCTCGGCATCGCCGAAATAGGGCGCGCGGAACAGCCGCAACGACCGCCCGGTGAACGCCTGGAACAGCCGCTGCGTAGTGTTCAACTCGTACTTCACCTGCCGCTGCGAGACGTTGGCGAGGTTGGGGTGCGTGTACGTGTGGCTGCCGATCTCATGGCCTTCGTTGACCATGCGCTCGAGAAGAGGGCGTTCGGTCAGCGCATTCTCGCCGATCACGAAGAACGTCGCCGGCGCATGCTCGCGCTTGAGGACGTCGAGGATCTGCGGCGTCCATTCGGGATCGGGCCCGTCGTCGAAGGTCAGCGCGAGTTGTTTCGGACGATAGCCGGTTCGCACCACGACATAGGGCGACGGCATCCGCGTGAAGTTCACGTCGGCGATCGTGCCGTCCTTCGCCGGCACCGCATCGCGAATGCCGGTGACCGGCTCGGCGGCGATCTTGAGGATTTCGCCGCTGCCCTCGATATCGACATTGGTGCCGGCCGGCATCTTGTCGATCGAATCGGGGATCGGCAGCTTGCGATGATCGCGACCCCAGATCGACCAGAGCCCGGGATCCTCCGACCCGAGACGCCAGAGCGCGACGCTACCGAGGCCAGCCTTTTGCAGGAACGCGATCTGATTGTACGCCGACGCCGCATCGAGCAGCCACACCTGATGCTTCACGCCACCCTCGGAATAGGCGAAGCTGCTGTTGCCACTGGTCTTGTCGAAGGTCGGCACCGTGCCCGAGTCCGCTGCGTTCTGCCACGCTTCCTCGACATCGAGCGCATCGCCGTTGCCGGCATCGGCCCCCGCATGCCAGTCATAGGCATAGGAGCCGATCGCCACGACCAGCTTGGCGGGGGGGATGCCACGTGCCGCATCGGCCACCATGTGCGCGAACCAGCGCTGCGATGCGATCGGCCCTGGCGCACCGCTCGTTTCGTGCTCGTCATACGCCATCAGGAAGATCTTGTCGGTCACCTTGGCATAGGCGGGCAGGTTCCAGTCGGGGTTGGCGACCGGCGCGGCGATCGCGACTACCCAGCCGCGGCTCGCGAACCGCGCGCGCGTCTCGGCGAGGAACGCGCGGTATTTGGGCTGTGCCGACGCGGGCAGATCCTCGAAATCGTAGAACACGCCGCCGGCGCGGTTGGCGGCCAGGAACGGCACGAGCTTGTCGAGGAAGGCCGCGCGTGCCTTCGGATCGGCGAACAGTGCCGCGCTGCCCGCGCCGTCCCAGTTCCCGTCGACAGCGTTCTGCACCATCGGCAGGATCACTGGCCGGTGGACCGCCTTGTTGAGGATATCGCGACCTGCCTGGTCGCGGAACACGGTGATGTGGTGATCCTTGCCGGTGATCGAGACCCAGCCGGGGATCAGCCAGTCGAGCTGTTCGACATGCCGCGCGAGGCTGGCGGTGCTCGCCTCGTCCCACGGCGCGTGAAAGGCGATCGCAAGTGCCGGGTTGGCGCCGTTGCCGACACCGGGCTTCGCCGCGCTCGTGCCGAACAGCTGCTTGGCATAGTAATTCAGGTCGCGCCGCGTTTCGCGAAGGATGCCACCGCGCGGCGCGGGCAGCTTGTGGAGCGCGGGGTGCTCGGGCTCGATCGGCAGCAGCGGCGCGGTGGGCACCGCACCGATCGAAACGGCGAACATCGCGATCGATAGCAGCAGCAGCGCGACGAACGCCGCGACGCCAAAGGTGAACCGCCGCCGACGACGGCCGCTTGCATCATAGAAGACAGGATTGAGCGACATGAGGGGGAGTATCAACCGACGGAAGGAAAACGGCAAATTTCTATTTTAGGCCGCTACAGCGCGGTTCCGGCGGACGCTGCTGAAAAATCCGTCACGCTGCGGTGGGATGAACCCGTAATCCCTGCATCCCCTCCCGCACGCGGAAGGGGACCGTGGGGTGGGCACCCTGCTTGCTTCAGCGTTGCGTCCGGTGATGGCGCGAGCCCACCCCCTACCCCTCCCGCATGCGGGAGGGGCGAAGTCAGATCAACGGAACTTGCCGCTGAGCGATACGCCGATGATCCGCGGCTCGTTGAACACCGCCGCCATGTAGTTCTCGATCACGCCCTTGAGGTTCTTCTCGCCGGTTATGTTACGCGCGAACACGGCCAGCTCATACGCATCGTCGGGCGCGGCGTAGCCGATCTTCAGGCCACCCTCGAAGTTGCCGTTCGCGGTGAACTCCTTGGTCTTGTACAGCACGAACTGCGTGTAGCCCTGGATGTTGAAGTCGCCCGCGATGAACGCGCGACCGCCATTGCCGAGCGGCTGGTCATAGCGCGCGTTGAGGTCGACGTTATACTCGGGCGCGTTCGGCAGTGGGTTGCCATTGATCTGCGCGAACGTGTTGGCGCCGACCTTGATCGTCGGATCCTCGACCGTGCAGACCACGACGCCGTTCAGGATGCAGACCTGCGCATAGACGTTCTTGTCGCGAATCTTGCTGTGCAACAGGCTGAGCCCCGCGCCGAGCGTCAGGTTCGGCACCGGCTTCCAGTTCGCCTCGGCTTCCATGCCGTATGCGTCGGCCTTGTCGGCGTTGAACAGCACGCCGTTGCCGTTCACGTCGTTGCCGTTGAGCTGGATGTCCTTGACACGGTAGGCGAAGACCGTGGCGTTCAGGCTCAGCGTGTTGTTCAGCAGGCGGCTCTTGACGCCACCCTCCCACGACAGGATCGTCTCCGACTTGGCGGTCGTGAAGTCGGAGTTGAACACGGCCGAGCGACCCTGGATCGTCGGCCCGCGGAAGCCCTCGGCGACGCGCGTGTAGAGGCTGACGTCGGGGCTCGCCTGATACAACAGGCTCGCGTCCCAGCTTGGCTTGGTCGCCTTCAACGTCACGTCGCGGCGGCCGCGATACGTTACGCTACCATCGGCTTGGTCCGCCGTCTTCAGAAGCTGCGTGCGCTTCTTGTCCTCGGTGACGCGACCGCCGACGGTCAGCGTCAGCTTGTCGACCAGCTCATAGCTGACCTGCCCGAAGCCCGCCCAGGACGTGTTGACGTCGTGCAGGCGTACCCAGTTGTTGGGGTTGCGCGCGGCCGTCGTCAGGAAGAACCCGCGCTGATAGAAATCGGTGATGTCGCGCGTATCGAAATACAGGCCGCCGACCTGCCAATTGAAGCGACCGCCGGGGGTGCCTGCAAGCCGGACTTCCTGTGACCACTGATCGAGATCGCGGATCTGGCCCTGCGACTGCCCGAAGCCGTTCGCGATGCCGCCGACCGGGAAGTTCGCGCCCGCACCGCCATCGGTGTCGCCGCGGCTGAACCCCGAGGTCGTCTCGTACGCGGTGATCGAGGTCAGCGCGGCGGGACCAAAGTCGTAGGTCCCGCGGGCCGAACCACCATAGGTGTTGTAGCTCTGCGGGTTGTCGTTCCCCTCGTCGTACGAGACCACGTTGCGCGGCTCGGCCGATACGTCGTTCGAGCCCTTCTTGAGGGCACCGCGGTGGAACAACGTCGAGGTGCCGTCATACCAGCGGGCGTGGCCCGACAGGTCCAGCGTGAAACGCTCGCCCGGCGTCAGCGCAAGCTGCACGCGGACGTTGCGATCGTCGAAGCCGCCCATCGCGTCCTTGCGCGGCGTCGCGGTATTGTCGGCACTGACACCCGCGAACCGGTTGTCGACATAGTTCTCGCGGTGCTGGATCAAAGTCGACAGGCGGATGGCCAGGAGGTCCTTGATCAGCGGGCCACCCACACCGGCATCGAGGCTGACGCTATTGTACGAACCGACCGACGCCGAAGCACGGCTGTCGAAGTCGTTGGTCGGCTTGTTGGTATCGAACTTGATGATGCCGGCGGTGGTGTTGCGACCGAACAGCGAGCCCTGCGGACCGCGCAGCACTTCGACCTGGCGGACGTCGAACACCGGGTTCGACTTCAGCACGACATGCTCGAGGATCACGTCGTCCTGGATGATCGTGACCGGCTGCGATGCGCCAAGGTAGAAATCGATGTTGCCGAGACCGCGGATGTAAAAACGCGGGAAGATGCGGCCGGTCGTCGATTCGACGTACAGGCCGGGGACGCGGCCCGACAGAGCGAGCAACGTGTCGTCGCCGCCTGCGGTATAGGCGCGCAATGCATCGCCCGATGCGACGCCAACCGACAGCGGCACCTTCTGGAGGTTTTCCGAACGACGCTCCGCGGTAACGACGATATCGCCGAGACCGTCCGCCGGAGCAGCCTGCTCCTGGACGGGCACCGCATCCTGCGCGAACGCCGCCGAACCAGCCAGCACCGAACCGAACGCGACGCTAAGCATCAGCGCCGACTTAACGACCGAAATCTTCAAAATTCTATTCCCCAATAATGCGGCGCCGTCCCTGACGACCGACCGCACATCCCAAAAATACAACGTCGCGGCTTGTCCTCGACCGCCCTCCCCGGACGGCTCGACGACGCCTCGCGACGCTCACTCCCCGATCCGGCGGTTAGGCGGGGATTGTGTTGGTATGATGACAGTTGGTTACAGAGATCACGGATAATCCCGGCGCGCATGCACGACGTTGACGATCTCGATCATGCCCGGCACGACTCGATAGATGAGAAGATAGTTGGGGTGCACGACAGCTTCGCGCGTACCGTCAGCCCTGCCTGGTCGGTACATGAATGGGTGATCGGCAAGACGGTCAGCGCATGCCGCGATCGATGTCGACAGCCGCTCGGCTGCGTCCCTATTTCGATCGGCGACATAATCGAGAATTGTAGTGGCATCTTCGACCGCCTCAGGGCGCCAGATGAGCTTCAGCGATCTCCGCCTGATCGATCGGTGGGGGCTAAAACCGATCTCATTGCGGCGACGGCATCTTCGTGTGAAATCGATGGACGAGGATCTGCCAACGACCGCGCGACCTTTTCGCGTATCCAGCGATCATAAGCTTCTGCCGAGATCGAGGACCCGGACTCGAAGGGTTTGGATGAGACTTGCGCCATCACGCGAGCCTACGCCTATCGCTGCCGAATGCAACGTAGCCGCGCCGCGGCAAAGCCGCGTCGTCGGACGACACGACCGAAGACAAGCTCGGCCGGTCGCCGTCCGGCTCGACGCTTATCCTCGTCCAAGCAGAGCTTGGTCTCAGGCGTCGTCGCCCATCCTCAGCGCGGCAATGAACGCCTCCTGAGGGATGCTGACCGAACCATATTCGCGCATCTTCAGCTTGCCCTTCTTCTGCTTTTCCAGAAGCTTCTTCTTGCGGCTCGCGTCGCCACCGTAACACTTCGCGGTCACGTCCTTGCGCATCGCGCTGATCGTCTCGCGCGCGATCACCTTGCCGCCGATCGCCGCCTGGATCGGAATCTTGAACAGATGGCGCGGAATCAGTTCCTTGAGCCGCTCGACCATGCCCCGGCCGCGCACTTCGGCGGTGCCGCGGTGGACGATCATGCTGAGCGCGTCGACTGGCTCCTCGTTGACCAGGATACCCATCTTGACGAGGTCGCCCTCGCGGTAGCCGATCTGGTGATAATCGAAGCTCGCATATCCCTTCGACATCGACTTCAGCCGATCGTAGAAATCGAACACGACCTCGTTCAGCGGCAGTTCGTAGGTCGCCTGCGCGCGACCGCCAACATAGGTCAGGTTCTTCTGGATGCCGCGGCGGTCCTGACAGAGCTTCAGGACGCTGCCGAGATACTCGTCGGGAACATAGATCGTCGCCTCGATCCACGGTTCGCTGATCGTCGCGATCTTGTTCGGCTCGGGCATGTCGGCGGGGTTGTGCAGCTCGATATGCGTCGTGCCGGACGGATCGGGGTGGGTCAGTTCGATCTCATAGACGACGGACGGCGCGGTGGTGATCAGGTCCAGATCATATTCGCGCGTCAGCCGCTCCTGGATGATCTCCAGATGCAGCAGCCCGAGGAACCCGCAGCGGAAGCCGAAGCCCAATGCCGCCGACGTCTCCATCTCGAACGAGAAGCTCGCATCGTTCAGCCGCAGCTTACTGATGCTCTCGCGCAGCTTCTCGAACTCGGCGGCATCGACCGGGAACATCCCGCAGAACACGACCGGCTGGACTTCCTTGAAGCCCGCGAGCGCTTCGAGCGCAGGCCGCTTGGCATCGGTGATCGTGTCGCCGACGCGCGTCTGCGCGACCTCTTTGATCTGCGCGGTGATGAAGCCCATCTCGCCGGTGCCGAGCTCAGTCAGCTGCTCGATTTTCGGGCGGAAACAACCGACCCGGTCGACCAGATGCATCGTGCCGGTCTGCATGAACTTGATCTGCTGGCCCTTTTTCAGGACGCCATCGATCACGCGCACCAGGATAACGACGCCGAGATACGGGTCGTACCAGCTGTCGACCAGCATCGCCTTCAGCGGCGCCTCCGGGTCGCCGCTGGGTGGCGGGATCTTGGTGACGATCGCCTCGAGGATCTCGACGATGCCGATCCCGGACTTCGCCGACGCGAGCACCGCCTCGGACGCGTCGATGCCGATCACGTCCTCGATTTCCTTGCGGACCTTCTCGGGCTCGGCGGCTGGAAGGTCGATTTTGTTGATCACCGGCACGATCTCGTGGTCGTGCTCGATCGACTGGTACACGTTCGCGAGCGTCTGCGCCTCGACGCCCTGCGCGGCATCGACCACCAGGAGCGCGCCTTCGCACGCGGCCAGGCTGCGGCTCACCTCATAGGCGAAGTCGACATGGCCCGGCGTGTCCATCAGGTTGAGGACGTAATCGAGGCCGTCCTTCGCGTGATACGCAAGGCGCACGGTCTGCGCCTTGATCGTGATCCCGCGCTCCTTCTCGATGTCCATGTTGTCGAGCACCTGCTCGGACATTTCGCGCGCGGTGAGGCCGCCAGTTTCCTGGATCAGCCGGTCGGCGAGCGTCGACTTGCCATGGTCGATATGGGCGATGATGGAAAAATTGCGGATGCGGTCGAGCGGAGTCATGGCGCGCTCCTAGCAGCGACGCCGCGCGGGGGATAGACGGCCGACCTAAAGCTTGCGCGCGATGAGATGATAGCAGCGCGCGACCTGCCGATACGGGTCCAGCCGGCCCGCCAGCCATTCGGCGCGCAACACGTCCTCGGGTTCGTCCGCCAAGATCGGGCCAGTGTGGTGATCGGTAAAGATGCCGATACCCGACCATTCGACGATCCCGGCACCCGCCTCGCTCAGCAGCCCCTCGACCGTTGCACGCGTATGATTACGACTCGCGGCATAGGGACCATGCGCGTCGCTGCCCGTCTCCAGCGCGATGCGCGCCTCGGCCCACCGCTGCGCCAGTCCCGATCGCATCGCCGCCGCCGCCGGGTTGATCGCTACGATCGACACGAGACCGCCCGTCTTGCACAGCGCGACCGCGGTGCGGACCAGCGGCGCGGGATCATCCTCGTACATCAAGACGCTATGGCAGCAGACGAGATCGGCGACTTCCGCCTGGTCCGCCGCCATCGTCGCGCCATCCGCGCAGATCAGCCGGACCCGGTCGCGGATCGCGCCGGGGCCGCGCGCGAGTCGCTGCTCGCCGAGCGCGATCATCTGCGGGTCGATATCCTGGACCACGACCTCATGCCCCGCCATCGCCAGCCGAACCGCCAGCGTTGCGTCGCCACCCCCGAGATCGACCAAGCGCAATGGCCGCTCGGGCAACACCGCGGTCAGCGTACGCAGCATCAGTTCGAGCGGGATACTGGCGCCTCCATGCCCACCCGGCTGCACGAACGCGTCGACGATGTCTGGCGCTGCGGTCCAGTAGTTCATGCCGCGACCAGTGGCGCAGGGCACGGCGTGAGCACGCCGTCCGACAACAACCCGCAGCAGTCGCCGTCCTCGATCTGCAACGTGTCGGGCGAAAACACGTCTTCGTCGCGCGTGCTTTCGGGATGCGGTGCGTCCGACGGCAACAGATGCTCGAGATCGATGACATCACCGCTCCCGTCGACCTCGACGATCCCGCCGCGCGCGATAAGGTCGAGGTGGATCGCACATTGATAGCCGACCACGCCCGGGTCCTGGTTATGCTGGCCGAGCCCGATATGGACGCCTGGCCGACGCTCGTTGATGTGCGAATTCATCGCGATCGGCTCACCGATGCCGAAGTTCGTGCCGAAACCAAGCTCGCCGACATTGTAGGCGCAATGCGTGGTCAATGCAGAGTCGAGGAACCGCATCGTCCGCGGATCCTCGCAGCGATGCGCGACGACCCGCCCGCCTTCAATTTCGATCGTTACCGGAAAGGTCTCCAGCCGCACGTCGTCTTCGGTGATCGCGTTCACGTTATAGGCGAAGTCCGCGACGTGAATGCCCGAAATCTCCGCTGGAAATGTCGCAACCTCACCCGCCGGCAGGATCACCGTGCCGCCCTCGCGCGCACGGCCGCGGTTGCTGATCCAGCGGTGCCTGGCATCAAGCGTGACCTCAAGATCGGCGCCGCCCCGCGTCGTGATCCGCAGGTGCGACGCGCGCGTCAACCGTTCGAGGATCGCGACGTTGCGTCGCGAAAGTTCGTCGGGGGTCGCGAGCAGAGCATCCGCGAACAGGCTGTCGCTGGCGCTGATCGAGCGGTATATCCGCAGGCGTTCCGGCGGATATACCGACAACGCGCGGGTCAGCGCGCCGGTATGCGAAAAGGTATCGCGTTCGAACGACAACAGGATCAGCCGCCCCGCGAACGCATCGACCGCGGGCAAGACCGCAATGAGCCTCTCCTCGAACGTCTCGTCGACGAGCGGCGCCATCCACACGCGTATCGTGGGGATGGCGCGCATCTCGAGCGCGGCGCAGACTAGGGCGGCGGACCGTTGGCTATCGCTCGTATAGAGGATGACCGCGGTGTCGCCGCCGGCGATCCGGACATAGGCGTCCAGCAGGGACTGAACCCCGCGCCAGATCTTCCCGTCCATCGCCCTAGTTCTTCTGTTCGATACCGCGCTCGGTAAGCGTCGGCTTCGAGGTGCTGTAGCTGATCGTCCATGCGACCTCGTCGAGCGTGCGGATGCGCGTCCCGCCGTCGAGCGTTGCGGCCGCGGTGCTGTACGAAATCGTCCAGGCCGCATCGCCGCCCTTGCCGAGGTCGATCACATGCGTGCTGAGGTCGCCGATCCGGAACACTTGCTCGCTGCTTTTCACTTCGCGCAGCACCTGCGCCGAAACGCGGGCGACGATGTCGTTGATTTCCTGTTCGCTAGGCATGTCTGCTCTCCTGGAGTTTCGAGAAAACGCGGCGGCTGTTTCGTATCGGCAATCCGCGTTCCAACGACGCTGCGCTCTTGCGATACCCCGGACAATCGCCGCACAATCCGTTTCGGCGGCAAAACGAGTTCTCGATGTGCAGGCTTGATCCAGGTTACCGGCCGGCCCCGATAAAAGAACCGCCATCCCGGTGCAGCTTCCCGCTACGAGCTCTTCCAATCGATCGTAGCAGGATATTTGTCTTGAACGTTCGAGATGTCGCGGCTAGGGCGCTCACCGGCAATGTTGTCGGGGCGTGGCGCAGTCTGGTAGCGCACTGGTCTCGGGGTCCAGGGGTCGTAGGTTCGAATCCTATCGCCCCGACCATTGCCGATTTTTCGGGGTTCAGCCCTGCTTTCCCCGAACATTTTGCATCCTACGCTGCGATCTCCGCCGTCGCGGGCCCGGCTGTGACGCTTGCGCAAATCGTCTGATTTCTCAGCGCGCCGGCTGGCGTGATCGCGGTCCGACGCGCTACTGTTCAGTCGTATGACGCGGACAGTACGGGAGAGGATTGTCGTGATCGAGGTCAATTTCGACGGGCTGGTCGGCCCGACGCACAATTACGCGGGGCTCTCGATCGGCAATCTGGCGTCGGCGAACAATGCGGGTGCCGTGTCGGCGCCTCGGCTTGCCGCGCTCCAGGGCGTCGTGAAGATGCGCCGGCTGATCGCGTTGGGATTCAGGCAGGGCCTCTTTCTCCCACACGTCCGCCCGAATATCGACTGGCTCCGCGCGCTGGGCTTTGTCGGCAGCGATGCCGAGGTGCTTGCCTCGGCCTGGAACGCCGACCGAGCGCTAGTCGCCAACGCCTTCTCCGCGTCGGCGATGTGGACCGCGAATGCCGGGACGGTATCGCCCGCCCCCGACACCGCCAATGGGCTTTGCCATATCTCGGTGGCGAACCTGTCGACCATGCCGCATCGCGCGAGCGAGTGTGGACAGACCGAGCGTCAGCTGCGGCTCGCGTTTGGCGATGCGCGCTTCTTCCGCGTCCATGCTCCCGTCCCCGCTGCCTTCGGCGACGAAGGCGCGGCGAACTTCATGCGGATCGTGCAGCAAGCGGGCGGCAGTGGCGTCGAGATCTTCGTCTATGGTGAGGGACACGCCGGCGGCTTCCCGTCTCGCCAGTCACGCACCGCAAGCGAAGCGGTCGCGCGTCGCCACGGCCTCGATCCCGCGCGCACGCTGATGGTCCGGCAAAGCGACGCCGCGATCGCAGCCGGTGCATTCCACAACGACGTCGTCGCGGTCGCTAACGGGCACGTTCTCTTCACCCACGAGCATGCCTTCGCCGACCCGCAGGCGTTCTATAGCGACCTGCACCGGCTCGTGCCGGACGTGGTGATCCTAGCCGTGCCCGCCGACAGGGTCAGCCTGAAGACCGCTATCGGGACCTATCTGTTCAACTCGCAACTCGTCACTGCGACTGACGGTACGATGACCCTCGTGCTTCCAGCCGAAGCGCGGGAGGATGCCGCGGTATGGACGTGGTTGACCGAGCAGATCGCGGATGGCGGTCCGATCCGCCGGCTTGAAGTGGTCGATGTCCGGGAATCGATGCGCAACGGCGGCGGCCCCGCCTGCCTGCGGTTGCGCGTCCAGGTCGACGAGGACGCGCTGGCGTCGATCGATCCCCGGTTCCTGCTCGACGAAACGATCTGCACCCGGATCGAAGACGTCGTCGCCCGCGAATGGCCGGAGGCGATCGGCTCTGATGACCTCGGCGATCCGCGACTTTGGGAACGCTGCACGCGCGCGCGCGCCACGCTAACCCGAGCGCTTGGCTTCGGCCCCGACGAAGTCTGAGCGTTACTAGGGAGAAGCGCCCCGCCCGTCCGTGCGACACTCTCGTATCCGGGCGGGGCGCCGTGGACGCTTCATCGATCGACGCGCGTCTCTATGGGCAAGCTAACACGGCCGACGCCGTTGAAAACTTCCGTTCGTCCAGTTTGGCGGTCGTCCATCCCGATTATTGCCCGGTATGCCGATGATCCCCTGGACCCTGACCTTAAGAGGCACCGGTCGCGGCGGGAAGCTTGACCTTGCGGAGTGAGGCGATCACCTGCCGTGCACCTGGCGGTGCCACCTGAACGAATAGCTCGAACAGTGCCTCGTCGGTGAACTGCTCGATGTCGGTGCCAAGCGGCAAGGCGATGGCTTGCCGGCTGCGCGCGCCGGGTTGTGCTTCGATCACGATCGTCCGCCAGGCCATCCCGACCGGCGGTTCGCCGTCGACGTCGTTGAATTCGCCCGGGATCGTGTTCCGGAGTCGCAACCGACGGTCCGTACGCTTGGCAAACCACGCATCGTCGCCCGCGGCGGCGATCTGCACCGCTATCGTCTGTCCATTCATGCCGCTTCCTCACATCGACCGGTATCGCCGATCATAGCGACGCGGTGTTGCCGCACCACCACAGATGCAAGCCAGAAAATCCCAAGAGCCAACTTACTATTGATAATAGTTATCATAAACATTAGCGGGATGGTTCTCGATAAGGAAACCCCATGACACGTCGTCGCTTCGGCACCGCCCTTTTGCTTGGTTCTACGCTGGCCGCATTGCCGGTGCAGGGGCAAGTCCGCACCGAGGACGGCGAAACCGGCGCCATCGTCGTGACGGGGCAGCATGCGCGTGGTCAGGCTTCTTCGGGTACCAAGACGGACACGCCGCTCGCCGAGACGCCGCAGTCGATCAGCGTCATCACCGCCGACGACATTGCCGGGCGCAGTCTCCAGAATCTCAACCAGGCGCTGCGCTTCGTCGCCGGCGTCACACCGGAAACGCGCGGCTCGAGCGGCGAGGTCTACGACCAGTTCAAGCTGCGTGGGTTCGACGCGCCGGTCTATCTCGACGGGCTGAAGCAGTTCGGCAGCGCGTCCGGCTACGCGGTCCCGCAGATCGACGTCTCGCGGCTCGATCGGATCGAAGTCATCAAGGGCCCCGCTTCCGTACTCTACGGCCAGTCCAGCCCCGGCGGGCTCGTCGCGGAGTCGAGCAAGCTGCCGCTCGACCAGGCGTTGTACGGCGCGATTGGCGGGACCTACGGCAATTACGATCTCTACCGCGTCGATGCCGATATCGGCGGCCGTGCCGGGGCCGGCGTCCTATGGCGGATCAACGGAAGCGTTAACGGGGCCGACACGCAGCAGAAATTCGGCAAGCGCGAGCGCCAGACGATCTCGGGCGCGGTGACCGTCGGCGCGGGCACCTCGACCAGCTTCACGCTGCTCGGCGCCTATTCGCACGATCCGTACAACGGCGATTACGGCGTGTTCCCGGCCAGCGGCACGTTGATCGCCAACCCCAACGGCAAGCTGCCGACCAGCTTCGACGGTGGCGAAGCGGGCAACCGGTTCAGCCGCGAACAGGCCGCGCTCACTTACATCTTCCGCCACGATTTCGGCGGCGGCTGGGCGTTCCGCTCGTCAGGCCGGTATCAATACGTGAAGTCGAACCTCGGCCTGATCTATACCGCCGGCGCCCTCGATGCGACCGACCCGACCCAGCAGACCTATAGCCGCGCCTCCTATGCGACCCGCGAGCAGCTCAACAACTGGACGTTCGACAACCAGTTGACCGGCACGGTGCAGACCGGCCCGGTCAAGCACACGCTGTTGTTCGGGGCCGACCGCCAGGTCGCGCATTCGGCCGAAGTCGGCGCGTTCGGCACCGCGCCGTCGCTGAATGGGTTTGCCCCGGTCTATGGCACGGTGGTGGTACCGACCACGCCGGAAGCGATCGGTAGCCAGCCTCCGATCAACGTGCAGCAGCGTCAGCAGGGCGTCTATGCGCAGGATCAGATGTCGCTCGGCGACCTTCGCGTGATCCTGAGCGGGCGCCAGGATTGGGCGCGTGCGCATCGGGACGGGCAGGACGTCAAGCACGATGAGAAGTTCACGTATCGTGCCGCCGCCCTTTACACACTTCCGTTCGGTCTTGCGCCGTACGTCAGCTATTCGACCTCGTTCGAACAGCAAGCTAGCCCAGTCACGAGAAGCGACGGAACAGCGGGACTCGCGGACCCATCGCTGGGTAAGCAACTTGAGGCCGGTGCGAAGTTCACCGTTCCCGGCACCCAGATCCTGCTCTCGGGTGCGTGGTTCCGGATCAACCAGACCAATGTCCTGACAAGCACACCAAATTTCAGCGTGTCTCGGCAGACCGGCGGCGTTCGCTCGCAGGGCGTCGAGTTCGAAGGGACCGCCCCCCTGCCCTACGGGTTCGACGCGCGCGTCGCCTATAGCCGCCAGCGCGTTAA
This sequence comes from Sphingomonas sp. Leaf242, assembly GCF_001422045.1. Lineage (GTDB taxonomy): Bacteria > Pseudomonadota > Alphaproteobacteria > Sphingomonadales > Sphingomonadaceae > Sphingomonas. The sequence goes on along the minus strand of NZ_LMLW01000007.1, from coordinate 467,838 downwards.
GGTTACGAGCGACGCCGACGATCCGTCGCGTGTCGGTCGCGGGCTCGAGACAGTCGGGCGTGGCGGTACGACGCTCGCGCTGAATTGGTCCCCGCCCGAGGGTGGCCTGGCCGGACTGACGATCGGCGGCGCACTGCGCCATGTCGACCAGGTCTATGCAGGCGTCACGCCGGGCGAAACCGTCGGGCGCAACAGCCCGTCCTACACCGTGTACGACGCGCTCATCCGCTACGACCTGGCGAAGTTCGCCCCCTCGCTCCACGGCCTGAGCCTGGCGGTCAACGGCGCCAACCTCTTCGACAAGAAGTATCTGACGTCGTGCTTCGCCAACTACAACTGGTGCTGGTACGGCAACCGCCGCACCGTCCAGGCGACGATCGGCTATCGCTTCTAATGCGGTAACAACGAGACATCCCGGCCGATCGACATTCGGTCATCGGTCGGGAGCGACGAAGCTGTCGGAGTGACGACGTCAGCGTAGCGATCCGGTATGGTCGGCCAATGCTGCCGATCCTCTACAGTTTTCGACGATGCCCCTATGCGATGCGGGCGCGGCTTGCGATCGTGGTGCGCGCGCGCGGTGTCGAACTGCGCGAGATCGTCCTGCGCGCGAAGCCGCCCGCGATGCTTGCGGCGTCACCCAAGGGTACGGTGCCGGTGCTGATCCTGCCAGACGGGTCGGTGATCGACGAGAGCCTCGCGATCATGCGGTGGGCGTTCGCCTCCGGCGACGTCGCGCGAAATGGCGAGACGGATCCGGATGCGTTGATCGCCACGAATGACGGCGCGTTCAAATATCACCTCGATCGGTACAAATATGCCGACCGCTATGGGGTGAACCGTCTGGAACATCGCGCGGACGCCACGGACATCCTCGCCAACCTCGACCAACGGCTGCGGGTCGCCGATCATCTGGGACGCGACGCGCTGTCCCTCGTCGACCTGGCGATCATGCCGTTCGTACGCCAGTTCGCGGAAACCGATCGATCGTATTTCGACGGTCTGCCGATGCCGGGTTTGCAGGCCTGGCTGACGCGGCATCTGTCGTCGCGGCTTTTCGAACGGATCATGGTCCGCCCTCCGCCGTGGACCGACGGCGATCCACCAACCATCTTTCCGGAGCACGCCTCCTGAGCGGCGATCGTCGTCGATCGCCGCTCAGGGTTCGTCACCACATCATTTTGCCGAAGCGGAAAGTCCACGGTCTTCGAGCATCGGACCGATATCCGGGTTCTTGCCGTAGAACGCCTTGAACATCGGACCGTAATCCTCGGTATGGCCCTTCGACAGGATCATGTCGCGGAAGCGCTGGCCGTTCGCACGCGTCGGCCCGCCATGAGCCATGAACCAAGCATAGGCGTCGTTATCGAGCATCTGCGTCCACAGATACGCGTAATAGCCCGCCGCATAGCCACCCGCCCAGATGTGCGCGAAATAGCTGGTGCGATAGCGCGGCGGCACGTCCTTCGTGTCGAGGCCCATCGAGTTCAACGCCTTGGTTTCGAACGAGTCGACATTCTGCGGCCCGGCCGACGCCGGCAGCGAATGCCAGTCCTGATCGAGCGTCGCCGCCGCGACTAGTTCGCCCAGTTCATACCCCTGGTTGAACTTCGCCGCATTCTTGATCTTCGTGACGAGCGCCTGCGGCATCACCGCACCGGTGCGATAATCCTTGGCATAGTTCGCGAACACCTTGGGATCGAGCGCCCAATGCTCGTTGAACTGCGACGGAAACTCGACCCAGTCGCGCGCGGTGTTGGTGCCCGAGACCAGAGGATAGGTCTGGTTCGCGAACAGCCCGTGCAGCGCATGGCCGAACTCGTGGAACATCGTCGTCACGTCGTCGAACGTGATCAGCGCGGGCTGGCCCGGTGCGGGCTTGGTGAAGTTGCCGACGTTATAGACGACCGGCTTGGTTTTCAGCAGCTTCGACTGGCCGACGAAGTTCGACATCCAGGCGCCGCCCGCCTTGTTGTCGCGCTTCCAATAATCGAAATACATCAGGCCGAGTTCGGAGCCGTCCTTGTCGAACACCGTGAACACACGGATGTCCGGCTGATAGGTCGGGATGTCGCGGCGTTCCTTGAACGTGACGCCGTAGAGCTGGTTGGCGGCGAAGAACACGCCGTCGGTCAGCACGCGGCTGATCTCGAAATACGGCTTCAGCTCGTTCTGGTCGAGGTCGTACTTGGCCTTGCGCACCTTGTCCGAATAGAAATCCCAGTCGGACGGCGCGAGCGGGAACGAGGCGCCGGTCGCGTCGATCGTCTTCTGCAACTCGGCGGCCTCGCGACGCTGTTCGGCCGCCGTCGCGGGGACGAGCTGCGTCATGAAGCCCTTCGCCGCCGCCGGGGTCTTCGCCATCTGATCGTACAGCGAATAGGCGGCATAGTTCGGATAGCCGAGCAACTGCGCCTTCTGCGCACGCAACTGCGCGATCTTCTGGATCAGCGCGCGCGTATCGTTGGCGTCACCCTTCTCCGAGCGGGTCCAGCTCTTGTCGAAGAGCGCCGCACGCGTTGCACGATCGGAGAGCGAGGCGAGCGCGGGCTGCTGCGTCGTGTTCTGCAGCGACAGCACGTATTTGCCGGGCATCCCGCGCTCCTTGGCGCCCTCCGCGGCGGCGGCGATCTCCGCATCGCTCAGGCCGGCGAGCTTGGCCTTGTCGTCGACCACCAGCGCCCCCGCCTTGGTGCCGGCAAGCAGCTTCTGCTGGAAGTCGGTTGTCGCGGTCGAGATTTGCGTGTTGAGCAACCGCAGCTTGGCCTTGTCGGCATCGTTCAATTGCGCGCCGGCATGGAGGAAATCGCTGTGATAGATCTCGAGGACCTGCTTCTGCTCGGCATCGAGGCCCAGCGAGTCCTTCTTCGCGTACAGCGCCTGGACGCGCGCGAAGAGCTTCGGATCGAGGTAGATCGCGTCGCTGTGCTGCGCGAGCTTGGGTGCCTCGGCGGACCGTACCGCGTCGAGCGCGTCGTTGGTGTTGGCCTGCGACACGCCGAAGAACGCCTGGCTCGCGCGGTCGAGCGTCCGGCCCGAGCGCTCCATCGCCTCGATCGTGTTGGCGAAGGTCGGCGCTGCGGAGTTATTCGCGATCGCCTTCATCTCGGCGATCTGTTCGGCCATGCCCTGCTCCAGCGCGGGCTGGTAATCGGTGTCCTTGATCTGGTCGAAGCGCGGTGCCTGGAACGGCAGCGTGCTGGGGACGGTCAGCGGATTGACGCGCGCCGCCTGGACGGGCGTCAATCCCGCGAAACAGCAGAGTATGGCGGCGGAGCGAAGCAAAGTGGAACGCAGCATCGGTGTCTCACAAAGACAGGAGTGATGACGCGCTTCTTGCATGGACCGTCGCAGCGTTACAATGTCTCAATTAGCCCTCGCCCGATATCCCCAAGGCCCGCGGGACGGCATCGACCATGCCGCCCCGCTGGTCCTATGCCGCGCTCCCGTCAGACGATCTTTTCGAGCGGCTGGTTCGGTCGATCGGCATAGGCGCGGAAGCGCGCCGCGCTGCCTTGCGTGTAGGGCTTGGCGAACACCGTCGACACCGTCACCGAATCACCGGTCGCATGCTCCGGCGTCAGGGTCAGCAGCGTGAACCCCTTCAGATCCTGGTCGCAGAACCGGACCTCGCCCTTGTTGGCGTCGGCGATCAGCGTGCCGATGCCGGGCAGCAGCGAGCCGTAGGACGGGCTGGTGATCGCGGTGCAGCCGAATTCCGCGGCAACCAGTTTGCCCGACGCATCGTGCAGGTCGTTCGCCCACGCCGCGTGGCTGTCGCCCGACAGCACGATCGGCCGCGACTTCGCGCGCTTGAACGCCGCATAGAGTCGCTCGCGGGCGGGCGGATAGCCGTCCCAGCTGTCGAACCCGAACGGCAGGCCGGCGCGGTACGAGGCGATGCTCGCGGTCAGACGCTCGCGCCACATCGCGGGCAGCTTCGCCATCGTCTCTGCGAACTTCACCGGCCCGAGCTGGCGCTCCATATCGGGCCCTGCGACCTTCGCCATCACCACCTGGTTGCCGAGCACCTGCCACGGCTTGCCCGCCGCGACCGAGGACGCCATCGTCTTCTCGACCCAGGCGAGCTGCGCGGGCCCGAGCAGTTCGCGATCGGTCCGCGCGCGCTCGGCGAGCATCGGCGCGTATTCGGCCTGTGTGATCTCCTCGCCCTTCGACACTACCTGATGGCTGCGCGCGAGCAGCCGCGTCTCGACCATCACCAGCGTCGCGAGATCGCCGAACTCGAAGCTGCGGTTGATCGCCGCCCAGGGCTGGCCAGGCTTGGGATCGCGGATCGGCATCCATTCGAAATACGCCTGCATCGCCGCCGCTTTCCGCGCATCCCAGTCGCCTTCGGTCTTGGGATCGTGGTTCTCGGCGCCGTGCATCCAGTCGTCATTGGCGACCTCGTGATCGTCCCACACACAAATGAACGCGGCGCGCGCGTGCGCGGCCTGCATGTCGGCGTCGCGCTTCACCTGCGCGTGGCGCATGCGGTAATCGGCGAGGCTGACGATCTCGTGACGTGGCTCGACCAAGCGATCGATCTTCTTGGCGATGTCCGCGCCGTAACCGTCGACGCCGTATTCGTAGATATAGTCGCCGAGGTGCAACACCGTGTCGACGCGGTCGAGCTTGGCGATCGCGTCATAGGCGTTGAACAGGCCGCCCGCGTAGAGCTGGCATGAGACGACCGCCATGACGACGTCGGCGACCTTGCCCTTGGGCAGCGTGCGGAACCGGCCAACCGGCGAGCGCGTGCCGTCGGCAGCGTCGAACCAGTAGCGATATTCGCGGCCCGGCTGGAGCCCGGTCGCCTCGACCTTCGCGGTGAAGTCGCGCGCCGCCCGCGCCTTGACCCTGCCCGAGCGGAGCGGTTTGCCGTTCTCGGTTTCGGCGACGTGCCATGTCAGCGCGATGTCGCCGGCCTGGCCCGCCTCGACCGGGGTGGCGCGGGTCCACAGGATGGCACCGTCGAGCGAGGGATCGCCGCTCGCCACGCCGTGATCGAAGCGGCTCTTGGCCGCCCCCGCTGCGTGCGTCGCGGCCGAGGGCAGCGCGAGCGTCGCACCCGAACCGGCGAGTTTCAGCGCAGTCTTCAAAGCATCGCGGCGGTTGATCGTCATTGAACAGGGCTTTCGTTATTAGGCACCGCCGCGGTAGGCGCACTCCGCGACACTCCGGTGGCAACCCTGTGACAGTGGCGTGACTGGACTGTCATCTTGCTTTCATGAAGACGCCGTTTAACCGTCACGTTCCCTGCCTAGTGCCGATGCACGAACACGGGGGACACAATGACACGCATCTTTACGCGGCTCGCGCTTGCGACGCTCGCCACGACCTGCTCGACCGCGGCACTGGCCCAGGCGACAGCGGAGCCCGGCACGGAAGCCACGGCTTCCACCACCCCGAACGACGAGATCGTCGTCACCGCGCAGAAGCGCGAACAGCGGATCGCCGACGTTCCCGTCACCGTCACCGCGATCACCGGCGCGAAGATGGCATCGATCGGCGTCAATTCGCTGAGCGAGGTCGCAGCGTATATTCCCGGCCTGCAGATCCAGGAGCAGAGCGCGAACAACCCGGGCTTCGTGATCCGCGGCATCACCTCGGACAACGGCTCGTCGCAGCAGGGCGCGCGCGTCACGCTGTATTACAACGGCATCGACATCAGCCGGTCGCGCGGTGCGTATCAGGACCTGTTCGATCTCGAGCGGATCGAGGTCGTGAAGGGCCCGCAGGCGACGCTGTTCGGCACAGCCGCGGCAGTCGGCGCGATCAGCGTCATCTCGGCGAAACCGCAGCCCGGCGTGTCGGGCGCGATCAACGGCTCCTACGGCAATTTCAACCGGACGCAGGTGTCTGGCTTCCTCAACGCCGGCAACGACGTGCTCGCCGGGCGGATCGCGTTCGCGTACAAATACCGCGATGGCTATGTCCGCAACATCGCCGGCGATCCGAAGGTCCCGAACCAGAACCAGGGCCTCGTCGACCAGGACGATCTGAACGGCCAGGACCAGCGCGGCCTGCGCGGCTCGCTGCGCTATCGCCCTAGCGATAGCATCACCGCCGATCTCGTCCTCACCTATGACGGCCAGCGCAACCCCGGTACTGCGTTCAAGAGCCGTGCGCACGCCCCGACCGGCGGGCAGACCGGCGACTATGGCTACGCCGAACTCTCGGGCTCGCCGTACAGCGCCGCGGTTCTCGGCGCACGCAAGCTTGGCCTCGACCGCAACGTCTATGACGCAAACCTGACGATCACCGCAGACCTGTCGCCCGGGATCACCTTCACGACGGTCAACGGGTATCGCCGGTTCGACGCTCTCGAAGTGTTCGACGCCGACGGTGGCCCGGCCGCGTATCTGGAGTTCGCCGAGGATGCCAAGGGCGACCAGTGGAGCCATGAGAGTCGCTTCGCGTTCGAAGGGCCGAAATACCGCGCCTCGGTAGGCTGGAACGCATTCTTCGAGAACGGGCATCAGCGCGTCCCGTTCGCAACCGAAGAGGGCACGTATCTCGCCTGCTCGGTCGCAGCCGCCTATGCGCCGATCCGCACGGCGCTCAACGGTGCGGGCATCACCACAGGTACGTCCTGCGTCGCACCGAACGGTACGATCCCGGCCACGCGGGCGACCGCGGCGCTCACCGGTGGCCGTGCAACCGCAATACCTTACGCCGCAGAGTTCACGAACTATGGCAGGAACAACACCTACTCGGTGTTCGCCGATGCGACCTATATCCCGGTCCCCGCGCTCGAACTGACCGCAGGGGCGCGCATCCTGATCGAGGATCGCCAGTCGGGCTATTCGTCGATCCAGCCGAACTCGGTGATCCTGGCATCGCTGAACATCCGGACCAGCCTGCTCGGCACCGCGAATACCAACGGCAACAAGTTCGTTGCCGAGAAGAGCTTCACCGCGATCCTGCCGCGCTTCAATGCGCTGCTGAAGCTCAACGACTACGTCAACCTCTACGCCACGATCAGCAAGGGTCGCCGCTCGCCGGTCGTCCAGCTGGCCGCACAGAACACCGCGTTCGGGGTCGGGCCTAACCTGCAAGTCGTGCCGCAGGAAAATGTCTGGAACTACGAAGGCGGCATCAAGGGGCGGGTCGGACCGTTCACCGGCGCTGCGTCGGTGTTCTACCAGACCTATGACGGCTTCCAGGTGTCGATCACCAACAACGGCGTCACCACCACGCAGAGCGCCGGATCGGCCAAGAACCTCGGCGTCGAGCTCGAAGGTACTCTGAAGCTCGCCTCGTATCTCTCTGCCTTCGCGACATTTGCCTATATCGATGGCGGCATCGGCGACGAGGCGGCGAACGGCGTGTTCGCGGGCAATCGCTTCCGTCTCCAGCCGGAGACGACCGCATCGGGCGGCCTGATGCTGCGGCTGCCAGTGGGTGGCGCGACGCTCTATGCGACGCCGAGCATCAACTACCGGACCAAGGTGTTCTTCGAGCTGCCGAACAGCCAGGCGGTCAGCACGCCGGGCTACACGCTCGTCAACGCGCGCGCCGGGCTCGAGTTCGCGGAAGGCCGCTACAGCGTCGGCGGGTTCGTCCGCAATGCGACCAACAAGCGCTATCTGATCGACGCGGGCAACACCGGCGGGGGCTTCGGCATCCCGACCTACATCGCCGGCGAACCGCGCTTCTACGGCATCGAACTGGGCGCGAAGTTCTGATCCGCCACTAGCCGCGACCGCACCGACCATTCATCCCCGGGGGGACCATCCATGACGTTCGAAACCATCTATACCGACGGCGATATCGACACCAATCCGACCGCCAATCCGCACCTCAACGACCTGATCGAGGTGCGGTATTCGCGCCGCCAGACGTTGATGGGCGGGATGTCGGCAACCGCCGCGGCGGTGTTCGGCGGCATGCTGCTGACCGGCTGCGACGACGACAGCGACAGCGGCGCGAGCCCCGTCACGGTCACCGCGACCGCAGGCGGGAGTGCATCGGCCGGCCGCGTGGCGACGCTGACCGGCGCCGCGATCGGCCAGGTCGACAGCGTCAGCTGGACGCAGACCGCCGGCCCGAGCGTCACGCTCGCCGGCGCAACCACGAGCACCGCGACGTTCGTCGTGCCGGGGGCAGCCGCCGGCACCGTCCTGACCTTCCTGTTCACCGCCGTATCGGCGCGCGGATCGGTCACCGCCTCGACCAGCGTGACGGTGGGTGCCGCCTCGCTCGGCTTCACTGCGGTTGCGAAGAGCCTCGCCGATGTCGTCGCGGTACCGACCGGCTATGCGGTGACGGTGCTCTACCGCCTCGGCGATCCGATCGGCAGCGGCGTCGGCGCTTATGCCAATGACGGCAGCGACACGACATTTTCCAAGCGCGCCGGCGATCACCATGACGGCATGAGCTATTTTGGGTTATCAGCTGCCGGCACGCCCGATGCCGACGGCAACACGCGCGGATTGCTCGTGCTCAACCACGAAAACATCACGCAGGCCTATCTGCATCCGAACGGCCCGACCACGACCGGCGGCGTCCGTCCCGAAGCCGAAGCGCTGAAGGAGATGGAGTGCCACGGGGTGTCGGTGATCGAGATCAGCCGCGCCGCCGCATGGAGCTATGTCACCACCTCGTCGTTCAACCGCCGCATCACCCCGCTGACGCCGATGAGCTTCTCGGGGCCGGTGCGCGGCGCCGACAGCCTCAAGACACGCTACGCGCCCGACGCCACGACGGGACGCGGCACGATCAACAATTGCGCCAATGGTACAATGCCTTGGCATACATACCTGACGAACGAAGAGAACTGGGTCGGCTATTTCCGCCGCGAGGTCGGCGACGGTGCACGTCGTGCAGCGAGCGGCCCGATCGGTGTAAAAGCCAACACGTCGCTCGCGCGGTATGGCAAGACCGAGAGCAGCAGCAGCACGGCTGGCAACTATGGCTGGTGGTCGGTCACGCCGGCGGACACGACCAGCACGGTCTATTCGCGCTGGAACATCACCGCGCAGGCCGGCGCCCCCGCCGACGGCACGGGCGATTTCCGCAACGAGATCTTCCAGTACGGCTGGGTCGTCGAGATCGATCCGTTCGATGCAGCGTCGACGCCGCGCAAGCGTACCGCGCTGGGCCGGATGAACCATGAGGGCTGCCAGATCGGCCGGACGATCGCGGGCGTGAAGCCGGCGTTCTATATGGGCGACGATGCGCAGAACGAATATATCTACAAGTTCGTGTCGGCGACGCCCTGGTCGGCAAGCGATGCAACGGCGGCGAACCGGCTGGCGATCGGTGACAAATATCTCGATACCGGAACGCTTTACGTTGCGAAGTTCGCGGCGGACGGTAGCGGACAGTGGCTGCCGCTGGTGTTCGGTCAGGGACCTCTCACCTCGGCCAATGCGGCGTATCCGTTCTCGAGCCAGATCGATGTGCTGATCAATACGCGACTTGCCGCGGATGCGCTCGGTGCGACGCGGATGGATCGTCCGGAATGGACGGCGGTGAACCCGGCGACCGGCGAGATGTATTGCACGCTCACCAACAACTCGTCGCGGACCGTCCCGACCGCGGATGCGTCCAATCCGCGCGCCTATGTCGATCCGAAGACGACCGGCGGCCAGACCACGGGCAACGCCAATGGGCACATCATCCGCCTGCGCGAGACCGGCGACACGTCCGAGGCGGTGGCGTTCGCATGGGACATCTACGCGTTCGGGGCCGGTTCCGATCTCGATGCGACCAACATCAACCTTTCGGGCCTCGAGGCGACCAACGACTTCTCGTCGCCGGACGGCTTGTGGTTCGGCCTGCCGAGCAATGCGTCGGGGACGATCGCGCCGGTGATGTGGATCGAGACCGACGACAGCGCGTACACCGACGTGACCAACTGCATGCTACTCGCCTCGGTGCCGGGAATCGTCAACGATGGCGGTACGCGAACGGTGACGAACACGATCGGCGCGGCAACCGGCTCGGTGACGACGCGGATTGGCAAGGCACCGGGGGCGGCACTGCGCCGCTTCCTGGTCGGGCCGAAGGAGTGTGAGATCACGGGCATTCATTCGACGCCGGACGGCCGGTCGCTGTTCGTCAACATCCAGCATCCCGGCGAGAATGGCGGGCCGACGAACATCACCAGCAGCTGGCCTGCCAACCAGGCGGGCGCGGTGGCAGCTCCGTCACGGCCGCGGTCGGCGACGATCGTGATCACGAAGACCGACGGGGGTGTGGTGGGGCTTTAAGCTTCGGAGTTTGCTGATCCTCCCCCGCGAGGGGGAGGATCGACTAACGCACCACCCCGGCGAAGGCCGGGGCCCAATTGGGGGACGTCGCTCATCAGCGCTGTGCGTCGTTACCTCGGCTTTCCCAATTGGGCCCCGGCCTTCGCCGGGGTGGTGCATTCTCGCCAAATGGTATCGTTGTCATAGGCTTGGGACTCGTCTCTCACGAGCAGCGGTAGCTATCAGACCAACCCAGCCGGAATCCGCGCAAGAGCCTCCTGCTCGATCTTCTCCAGCTCATCCCGCGTCTGCACAATCGCCTCGCGCTGCGCGTCGAGCAGATCGATCCGCTGGCGACAGCGTTCGGCGAGCGCGCGCATCTGCTCCACATGCTGCGGGTCGGCGTCGTAGAGGTCGAGGAACTCCTCGATGTCGCGCAGCGTGAAACCGAGACGTTTGCCGCGCAGGATCAGCTGCATCCGGGCGACTTCGCGCCGCGTGTAGACCCGCGTCGTGCCGATCCGGCAGGGCTCGATCAGCCCCTTGTCCTCGTAGAAGCGGAGCGTCCGCGCGCTCACGCCGAGCATGCGCGAGACCTCCTGTATGCCGGTCAGATCGTCCTGTCGGTCGTTCACGCGTCCACTCCCCTCGCCTCCGACGCCGCCGCCTTTGCGGTCTCTTCAGCGACAAGTTCCTTTTTGGATAGCTTGCCGATCAGCGTCTTGGGCAGACTGTCGCGGATTTCTACCTCGCGGGGAAGCTCGATCTTGCTGATCTTGTCGCGCAGAAAATCGCGCAGTTCTAGCGGGGTAGCGACCGTACCTTCGGCCAGCACGACGAACGCCTTGGGGGCCTGGCCGCGATATTTGTCGGGCACGCCGATGACGACCGCTTCGAGCACCGCGGGATGTTCGTACAATGCCTCCTCGATCACGCGCGGATAGACGTTGTAGCCGCCGGCGAGGATCAAGTCCTTGATCCGGTCGACGATGAACAGATAGCCGTCCGCATCGAGATGCCCGACGTCGCCGGTGCGCAGCGCGCCGTCCGCGAACAGGTCCGCGGTGGCGGCGGGATTATGCCAATAGCCTTGCGTAATCTGCGGCCCACGCGCGCAGATCTCGCCATTCTCACTGATCGGCAACAGGCGCGTCGGATCTTCGCGGTCGCGGATCTCGATCGTCGTGCCCGGAAAGGGCAGCCCCGCGGAGCCCGGCTTGTTGAGGCCATCGATCGGGTTGCAGGTGATGATCGGCGAAGCTTCCGACAGACCATACCCCTCGCATAACTTCGCACCGGTCGCCGCCTCGAACGCGATCCGCACCTCCGCCGGCAGCGGTGCGCCGCCGGAAATGCAGGCGTGGATCGAGGACAAGTCGATCTTCTGCGACTCGGCCGCGGTGGTGATCGCGGCGTAGATCGTCGGCACCGCGGGGAAATAGCTGGGCTTGGTGCGCGCGATCGTTTTCAGCAGCGCTCCGAGTTCGAAGCGCGGCATCAGGATCATCTCGGCGCCGGTGCGGATCGAATAGGTCAGCACCGTGGTCAGCGCGAAGACGTGGAATAGCGGCAGCGCGCCGAGCACGCGGTCCTGGTGGGGCTGCTCGCCACCGACGAACACGACCATCGCATCCGCGTTCGCGACGAGATTGGCGTGACTGAGCATCGCCGCCTTGGGCTCGCCCGTCGTGCCCCCGGTATATTGCAGCACCGCGACATCGTCCGGGGCGACCGCGACCGGGGACGGCGCACCCTTCGCCTTGAGCAGCGCGTCGAACGTCGAGTGGCGCGCATCGCTCGGTGCATGGCCAATCTCGGCGCGCTTGAAGATCCGGTAGGCGATCGACTTCAGCGTCGGCAGAGCGCCTGCGATCGGACAGGTTATAACGTGCTTCACGCCCATCTGCCCCGCGACCTTGAGGACGCGCGCGTGGATTTCGGCGATGTCGCAGGTGGCGATGATCGTTGCGCCCGAATCCTCAAGCAGATGCGCCAGCTCGCGCTCGACATAGAGCGGGTTTACGTTGACGACGACGCCGCCGGCCTTGAGGATCGCGAAGAACAGGATCGGATAATAGGGCGTGTTCGGCAGGCAGAGCGCGACGCGCGTGCCCTTCGCGACGCCCATGTCCTGGAGTCCGCGTGCTGCCCGGTCGACCGACTCGCCGAGCGCGGCATAGGTCAGCGTCCGACCCATGAAATCGAGCACGTTGCGCGACCCGAACCGGCGCACCGAAAGGTCGAGCATGTCGCCCAGCAGCCGCGGCTCGCCCAGCAACGGGACGCCGATCGCCTTGCCCCCGGAAGTGTCCTGCATCTCGCTCTCCATAACATGGTGTGCGTAAGCCATATTGTCGGCCGCTTCACCTTGACGTAAAGGTGAGGTATCGCACCTTAAGGGTAACCCGCAAGCGTTAACCGGGTCGACCGCAATATGAGAGGATCATCGTGACCAACGTCGTCATCGCCGGGTACGCCCGTTCGCCGTTCCACCTCGCCGGCAAGGGCGAGCTCGCCCGCGTCCGTCCGGACGATCTCGCCGCGCAGACGATTCGCGGGTTGCTCGACAAGACCGGCGTCGATCCCGCCGAGATCGAGGACATCATCCTCGGTTGCGCCTTCCCCGAGGGCGAGCAGGGCCTCAATGTCGCCAAGCTGATCGCACAGATCGCCGACCTGCCGATCTCGGTCGGCGGCATGACGGTCAACCGGTTCTGCGGCTCGTCGATGAGCGCGATCCACATCGCCTATGGCCAAATCGCGGTCGGCGCGGGCGAGGCGTTCATCTGCGCGGGCCTCGAATCGATGAGCCGCGTGCCGATGGGCGGCTACAACCCCCTCCCCAACCCCGAGCTCGCGAAGAAGAGCGCCGGCGCGTACATGGGCATGGGCGAGACCGCCGAGAACGTCGCGCGCCAATACCAGATTACGCGCGCCGAGCAGGACGCGTTCGCGGTGAAGAGCCAGGACAAGGCCGCCGCCGCGCGCGCCGATGGCCGCTTGTCCGACGAGATCGTGACGATCCAGACCAAGGCGGGCCCGGTCAGCCAGGACGGCACAATCCGCGCCGGCACGACCACCGAGGCGCTCGCCGGACTGAAGCCTGCGTTCAGCGCGGACGGTTCGGTGACCGCCGGTACGTCCTCGCCGCTGACCGATGGTGCGTCTGCCGTGCTGGTCACCTCTGAGGAGTTCGCCAAGAAGCACGGCCTGACGATCCTCGCGCGGATCAAGTCAATCGGCGTGTCGGGCTGCGCGCCCGAGACGATGGGGCTCGGCCCGATCGGTGCTTCGAAGAAGGCGCTGGAGCGGGCCGGGATCACCGTCGCGGACCTCGACGTGGTCGAGATCAACGAGGCGTTCGCGAGCCAGGCGATCGCCTGCATCCGCGATCTCGGCCTGAAGGACGAGACGATCAACCTCGACGGCGGCGCGATCGCGATCGGCCATCCGCTCGGCGCGACCGGCGCGCGGATCGTCGGCAAGGCGGCCGCGCTGCTGTCGCGCGAGGGCGGCCGCTATGCGCTGGCTACCCAGTGCATCGGCGGCGGTCAGGGCATCGCTACGGTGCTGGAGCGCGCATGATGGTCGATCAGGTCAAGAAGGTCTGCGTCATCGGCGCAGGCGTGATGGGTGCGGGCATCGCGGCGCAGGTCGCCAATGCCGGGATCCCCGTGTTGCTGCTCGATATCGTACCCCGAGAGGGTGACGACCGCGATGCAGTGGCAAAGGGCGCGGTCGCGAAGATGCTCAAGACCGACCCGGCCCCCTTCATGTCGAAGCGTGCGGCCAAGCTGGTCGAGACGGGCAACATCGACGATCACCTCGACCGGGTCGCCGAGTGCGACTGGATCGTCGAGGCGATCGTCGAGCGGCTCGACATCAAGCAGGCGCTGTATGCCAAGCTCGAGGCTTTGAAGCGCCCCGGCACTGCGGTGTCATCGAACACCTCGACGATCCCTCTCGGCAACCTCGTCGAGGGGCGTTCGGATCAGTTCAAGGCCGACTTCCTGATCACGCACTTCTTCAACCCGCCGCGTTACATGCGGCTGGTCGAGATCGTCCGCGGTGAGCACACCGACGTCGCGGTCGCCGAGAAGGTCGAGGATTTCGTCGATCGTTTCATGGGCAAGCGCATCGTCCGCGCGAAGGACACGCCGGGCTTCATCGCCAACCGCATCGGCACCTACTGGCTGGCGATCGCGATCAACGCGGCGATGGACCAGGGGCTGACCGTCGAGGAAGCTGACCAGATCGGCGGACGTCCGATGGGCGTGCCGAAAACCGGGATCTTCGGGCTGGTGGATCTCGTCGGCGTCGATCTGATGCCGCTGCTGTCGAAGAGCCTTTCTTCTACGCTGCCGGCTGGCGATCCGTATTTCGATACGGTGCGTCCGCTGCCGCTGGTCGACAAGATGATCGCGGAAGGGTTCACCGGCCGCAAGGGCAAGGGCGGGTTCTACCGCTTCGACAAGGCGACGCGGACCAAGCTCTCGCTCGACCTCGCGACCGGCGAGTACCGTGCTGAAGCCAAGCCCGCTGAATTGCCGGGCAAGACAGGCAAGGACCTCGCGGCGCTAATCGCTGAGCCGGGCAAGATCGGCACCTATGCTTGGTCGATCCTCGGGAACACGCTGTCCTATGCGGCGATGCTCGTCGGCGAAGCAGCAGACGATGTCGTCGCGATCGATGATGCGATGAAGCTCGGCTACAACTGGAAATACGGGCCGTTCGAACTGATCGACCGGATGGGGCCGGGCGTGCTCGCCGCCCGCCTTACCGAGGAAGGTCGCGACGTTCCTGCGATCCTGACGACCGCGGGCGACCGTCCGTTCTACCGCGTCGAGAACGGCCAGCGTCAGTATCTCACAGCTGGCGGTGAATACGCCGATGTCCCCCGCGCGGACGGTGTCGAACTGCTGGAGGACATCAAGCTCCGTTCACAGCCGATCCTCACGAACCTGTCGGCGTCGCTCTGGGACGTCGGCGACGGCGTCGCGGCGCTCGAGTTCCACACCAAGATGAATGCGCTCGACGACCAGGTCGTGGCGCTCATCAACGAAACTATCCCGGTCGTCCGCGAGCGCTTCAAGGCGCTGGTGGTGTATAACGAGGCGTCGAACTTCTCGGCGGGCGCGAACCTCGGCGCAGCGATGTTCGCGGTCGGCGCGGGCCTGTGGGACATGGTCGAGGCCAGCGTCTCGGGCGGTCAGCAGGTGTACAAGGCGCTCAAATACGCGCCCTTCCCGGTCGTCAGCGCACCGGCCGGGCTCGCGCTGGGTGGCGGGTGCGAGATCCTGCTCCACTCGGACGCGGTGCAGGCGCATGCCGAGACCTATGCAGGCCTCGTCGAGTGCGGCGTCGGGCTCGTTCCCGGCTGGGGCGGCAATGGCGAGATGCTCGACCGCTGGACCAAGTCGCGCACGCTCCCGAACGGGCCGATGCCGGTGCTGACCAAGGTGTTCCAGGCGGTCTCCACCGCGCAGGTCGCCAAGTCGGCAGCGGAGGCGAAGGAGATGATGATCCTGCGCAAGGCCGACGGCATCACGATGAACCGTGATCGGTTGCTGGCGGATGCGAAAGCCAAGGCGCTGTCGCTGGTCGAGGGCTATGTAGCGCCGGAGAAGCCGACGTTTCGTCTGGCGGGCGCGAGCGGCCGGACGGGGCTGAACATGGCGGTTGCGGACTTTCACAAGAAGGGCATGGCGACCGACTACGACCTCGTCGTCGCGGATCGTCTCGCCGAGGTGCTGACCGGCGGTGAGGCGGATCTGGTCGACACGGTGACCGAGGATCAGTTGCTCGACCTGGAGCGCGCGGCATTCATGGCGAGCGTCAAGGATCCGCGGACGCAGGCGCGCGTCGTCCACATGCTGCAGACTGGGAAGCCGCTGCGGAACTGAGCAGCCACTTACTCCGTCACCCCGGACTAGTTCCGGGGGCCACCGTTCCGCGAGCTCGATACCTTCGAGGGGGCGGAACGGTGGATGCCGGAACGAGCCCGGCATGACGGAGGCGCCCGCAGCATGACGGAGTGGGCTCATGAACACTTTTTCACCGCCCGGAATCAGTAAGAAGACTTGACTTGTCTTCGTACAATTCTACGGCGAAACGATACATGCCGTATACGGCAGCAAGCTCGCGGTAACGTCGCTAGCCTGACAAGATTTTAACGACCGTACAGATACGGCGTCCCTACATCCAAGGAGAGGATAGAAGATGTCCCTGTTGATTATCGGCGCATTTCTAGCGGGCGCGCCCGCCACCGCCGAGACCGTCATCGGCCGCTGGAAGACCGAAACCCACAACGCGATCGTCGAGATCAGCCGCTGTGGCCCGTCGATCTGCGGCAAGATTCTCACCTCCGATGCGCTGCGCGCCAATCCTTCGATGAAGGATGCGAACAATTCCAACACCGCGCTGCGCAATCGCCCGATCCAAGGCATGCAGATGCTGAGCGGGTTCAAGCCCGACAAGGACGGCGTCTGGAGCAGCGGGCAGGTCTACAATGCCGAGGACGGCAAGACCTATAGTGGCAAGATCACCCCACTCGGCGCGAACCAGCTCAAGTTGCGCGGCTGCGTCTTCTTCCCGCTCTGCAAGACCCAGACCTGGACGCGCGTGCGCTGAGTCGCACTGTTCCGTCTTCCACTATCAGTATAGCTTTCAGGATTTTATCCATGACGTTTCGCACCAAAGCTCCACTTCTCGCGGTTTCCGCGCTCGTATCCGCCTTCGGGTTTGCCAGCACTGCATATGCCGATGCGTTCTATCTCGAAGCGCAGTCGGCGCGTGGCGCAGGGCGCGCCTTCTCCGGTGAAGGCGCCGATACCGGCCCTTCGTCGCTGTGGTGGAACCCCGCCGCGATCGCCGGCATCCGCGATGGCAGCGCTGCGATCAGCGCTACTGCGATCCTTCCCAAGGGCGACGTGATCGACAACGGCACGGTGATCCGCCGTCCAGGGCAGGCCTTCGCCCCCGTCGGCGGCAACGGCACATCGCGCGATCCGATCAACAACGGTGTCGTGCCGTCGGGCGCGGTCGCCTATCCGCTGACCGACCGGATCGCGATCGGCGTGTCCGTGACGTCGCCGTTCAGCTTCACGACGAACTACGAGAAGAACAGCTGGGCTCGGTACAGCGCGGACAAGACCCGCTTGCGGACGATCGACATCCAGCCGTCGATCGGCGTCGCGGTGACCGACTGGCTCCGCGTCGGTGGTGCACTGAACGTCGAGTATACCGACGCCACCCTCAACAATGCGCTGCCCAACGTGTCGGCGGCGCTGCCGGACGGCTTCCAGCAGCTCAAGGGCGATGGTTGGGATTTCGGTTGGACCGCCGGCGTACAGCTGCATAACGACTTCGCCACCGTCGGCATCAGCTACAAGTCGAGCATCCGCCACAATCTGAAGGGGAGCCTCGACATCTCCGGGCTGGTCGGCCCGCTGGCGGGGTCGAACGTGTCGCTCGACGGCGCGAAAGCGAGCTTCAACACCCCGGGCCAGGTCATCGTCGCCGGCCGTGTCCGCGCCACCAACGCGCTGACGCTGAACGCACAGGTGGTCGCGTACAACTGGAGCAAGTTCGACACGATCGATCTGGGCGCGCCGCTGAACACTGCGATCCCGGAGAACTATCGCGATAGCTGGAGCCTCGCGGGCGGTTTCGATTATGACGTCACCCCCAAGGCGACGATCCGCGCTGGCGTACAGCGGACCAAGACGCCGACCCAGAACGGCCTGCGCGATGCGCGCGTGCCGGACGCGGACCGCTGGACCTATGCCGCGGGTGGTTCGTACCAGCTGACCTCGCACATCGCGCTCGACGCGGCAGCGAGCTATGTCGACTTCTCGGATACGACGATCGACCGGGTAACCGCAGCCTATGCGGGAACCGCAGCGCAGACGCCGATCATCACCAACGGCTTCCTGCAGAACGCGCACGCGGTCGTGCTGTCGCTGGGTGGCCGGGTCACCTTCTGATAGCGTCCGCCTTCAAGATCCTCCCCCTGGCAGGGGAGGATCTTATACTTCGATCAGTCTCAGGCCCTCGGCATAGATGCGCTGCTTGGCCGCGTACGCCGAAGCCGACGTCTTCAGCGCGGCAATCGCTTCCGGCGACAATTCCCGTACAGCCTTGGCAGGCGCGCCGACGATCAGGCTGCCGGCCGGGAACACCTTCCCCTCCGTCACCAGCGCGTTCGCACCGATCAGGCAATTCTCGCCGATCACCGCGTTGTTGAGAATCGTCGCGCCCATCCCGACCAGCACGTTGTCGCCGACCGTGCAGCCGTGAAGAATCGCGTGATGGCCGATCGTGCAGCCTTCGCCAACGGTCAGCGGCGCGTCGGGATCGGAATGCAGCATCGCGCCTTCCTGGATGTTGGTCTGCGCACCGACGAGGATCGGCGTGTTGTCGGCGCGGATCACCGCACCGAACCAGACGCTTGCCCCCTCCCCTAGTCGCGCGTCACCGATCACGTCGGCGGACGGCGCGACCCAGACGTCGTCGGCCAACGTCGGTCGTTTACCCTCGATCGCGTAGAGCGGCATCGGCATCCCTTTCCTTAACCCGCTTACGGAACGCGTGGAGCAGCGGCTCGGTATAGCCGCTCGGCTGCGTGAGACCATCGAAGACGAGTGCCCGAGCGGCCTGGAACGCGAGGCTCTCGTCCTCGTGCCCCGCCATCGGCCGGTACAGCGGATCGCCCGCATTCTGCGCATCGACCTTCGCCGCCATCCGCCGCAGCGCCGCGTCCGCCTCGTCTGGCGTCGCGACCCCGTGGAGCAGCCAGTTCGCCATGTGCTGCGAACTGATCCGCAGCGTCGCGCGATCCTCCATCAGGCCGATGTCGTGGATATCGGGCACCTTCGAACAGCCGACGCCTTGGTCAACCCAGCGCACCACGTAGCCGAGGATACCCTGCGCGTTGTTCTCCAGTTCCTCGCGCACCTCGTCCGGCTGCCAATTGTGTCCGGTCGCAACCGGGATCGTCAGCAGCGCATCGAGCGAGGCGATCGGCTCGGCCTTCCGCTCCGCCTGCCGCGCGAACACGTCGATGCGATGGTAGTGCGTCGCGTGCAGTGTCGCGGCGGTCGGCGACGGCACCCAGGCGGTGTTCGCGCCGGTCATCGGATGCGCGATCTTCTGCTTGAGCATGTCCGCCATCCGGTCCGGCGCGGCCCACATGCCCTTGCCGATCTGCGCCTTGCCGCTGAGCCCGCAGGCGAGCCCGATCTGGACGTTGCGATCCTCATACGCCTTGATCCACGACGAGGCCTTCATGTCGCCCTTTCGGATCATCGGGCCGACACGCATCGAGGTGTGCATCTCGTCGCCGGTGCGATCGAGGAAGCCGGTGTTGATGAACACGACGCGGTCCTTCACCGCGGCGATGCACGCGGCGAGATTGGCCGACGTACGGCGCTCCTCGTCCATCACGCCGACCTTGATCGTATGGCGCGTGAGGCCGAGCAGGTCCTCGATCGCGTCGAACAGGCGGTTGGTGAAGGCGGCCTCGTCGGTGCCGTGCATCTTCGGTTTGACGATGTAGATCGAGCCTGCGCGGCTGTTGCGGATCGCGCCCACGCCTTTGAGATCGTGCAACCCGATCAGCGACGTGACGATGCCGTCGAGGATGCCTTCGGGTGCCTCGCTGCCGTCGGCAAGTAAGATCGCGGGCGTGGTCATCAGGTGTCCGACGTTGCGCACGAACATCAGGCTGCGGCCGGGGAGCGTGAACGCGCTGCCATCGGGGGCGGTGTACTGTCGGTCAGGTTCGAGCGCCCGCGTAACCGTGCGGCCGCCCTTTTCGAAGCTGGCGGTCAGGTCGCCCTTCATCAGCCCAAGCCAATTGGCATAGGCGGCAACCTTGTCTTCGGCATCGACTGCGGCGATCGAATCCTCGAGATCGGCAATCGTGCTGAGTGCGGATTCGAGGACGACGTCGGCGAGGTTCGCGGGGTCGTCACGACCGATCGGATGCTGAGGATCGATCACAAGCTCAATGTGCAGGCCATTGTGACGCAACAGAATGTTGTCGCCTGCATGCCCGATCAGCTGGCTCGGCTCGGCGAGCTCAGGCTTGCTACCCGTCCAGTCGGTCCACGATTCGTTCGCCAACGGCACCGCATCGTCGAGGAACGCCTTTGCCCAGGCAATCACCTTTGCGCCTCGCGCGGCGTCATAGCCCTTACCAGACGCTGCGCCCGGGATCGCATCGGTGCCGTAGAGCGCGTCGTACAAGCTCCCCCACCGAGCGTTCGCGGCGTTCAGCAGGAAGCGGGCGTTGAGGATCGGCACCACCAATTGCGCGCCGGCGAGCGAGGCGACCTCCGCATCGACGTTGGCCGGTGCAACCGAGAACGGCGCAGGCTCGTCGACGAGATAGCCGATCTCGCGCAGGAACGCCTGATACTCCATCTGGTCGATCGGCTTGCCGGCGCGGGCTTCGTGCCACGCGTCGATCTTAGCCTGAAGGTTATCGCGGATAGCGAGCAGCGCGGCGTTCTCTGGCGCGAACCGGGCGTAGACATCGGACACGCCTTGCCAGAACGCGGCGGGATCGAGACCCGTCCCCGGCAACGCCTGTGTCTCGATGAAGTCCGCCAGCGATGCGGCGATCTTCAGACCTGCCTTTTCGATCATCTCGGCCATGCTGCTCTCCTATGCTCTGGTAGCACGATAGACGCCCGCCACCTTCGCCACTAGACATCATAAACCGAAAGCTGTTGATCGCCTGGAGAACGAATGGATCCCGACATCGTCCTCTTCGCCGAGGTCGTCCGCACCGCCAGCCTCAGCGCGGCGGGGCGTTCGATGGGTATCTCGCCGGCGATGGTCTCGAAACGCATCGCGCGGCTGGAGGCCCGGCTGGGCGTGCGGTTGCTCAACCGGACGACGCGGCGGCTCGACCTCACCGCACGCGGCGCAGCGTATCACCGCGACATGGTGGAGATCCTCGCGGCGATCCGCGACGCAGAGGCGCGCGTGTCGGACCGTACGGATACGCCGGCCGGACCATTACGGGTCAGCGCACCTACGTCGTTCGGCCGCCTCCACATCGCGCCGCACCTCAAGCCGTTCCTCGACGCCTATCCGGCGATTGGACTCGATCTCGACCTGTCGGACGGATTCTCGGATGTGATCGGCGATCGGCTGGACCTCGCGATCCGGATAGCTCCAGCCGTGCCGCCAAGTCTGACCGGTCATCGCCTAGCCGACAGCCGTCGCGTCCTCTGCGCTGCACCGAGCTACAGCGCGCCGTGCGACGCGGCCGATCTTACGGAACACCGCCTGCTCGCAGCGAAGGGCCAGATGCCTTGGCGCCTAGCCGGACCAGATGGCGACGTTACGATCGATCGCCCGAGCTACGTCGCGACCAACTCCAGCGAGGTCGTGCGCGAACTCACGCTGGCTGGCGTCGGCATCGCGCTGCGCTCGCTATGGGATGTCAGCGCGGACTTGGCGTGCGGTCGCCTCGTGCGTGTCCTCCCGGAACTCGCCGGTTCGGCAGACGTCGGCATCTATGCGGTGCACGCGCGCGGCCCGGTGTCGTCCGGTACCACCGCGCTGCTCGATCATCTGCGCGGTCTCTGGTCGCCGACGCCGCCGTGGGAGTCCTGAACGAGGTCGATCGTCACGGCATCGATCCGTCTCAGCATCGCCACGAACTGCTCGACCTCTGCGCCTGAGAACCCGGCGAAGATCCGGCGCTCCAGATCGAGCGCTTTTGGCGCGACCGAGGCGTAAAGCGTGTGACCATCACCTGTGAGCTTCAACAGATGCGAGCGGCGATCCTCGGGGTTCGCATGCCGCTGCATCAGCCCGCGCTCGACCAGGGCGATCGCCGCGCGGCTGACGGTCACCTTGTCCATCCGGGTCTGCTGGCCGACCTGCTGCTGCGTGATGCCGTCCGCTTCGGCGACCACAGCGACCAGCCGCCACTCCGGGATCGTCAGCCCGAACAGTGCCTCATACGTATCCGCCACCGCCTCGCTGACGAGGTTCGAGGTGATCGACAGGCGATACGGGATGAAATCGTCCAAGACGAGTGCGCGGTCAGCCATATGGAAATCGTAACGATTGACACCAGTTGTTCAACCCGCCAGATTGGTAACAACGGATACCAACTGTCAGGATGTGATCATGGACCATATGGACGTAAACCCGATGGGTCTCGACGGGTTCGAGTTCGCCGAATTCACCTCGCCCGATCCCGACCGGATGGCCGCGCAGTTCGAGCAGTTCGGCTTCGTCGCCGCCTCGACCCACCCGACCAAGGCCGTCACGCGCTACAAGCAGGGCCGCATCAACCTGCTGCTCAACCGCGAAGACGGTGGCCACGCGGCGGCATTCCGCGCGGATCATGGCCCGTCGGCGAGCGGCATGGCGTTCCGCGTCCATGACGCCAAGGAAGCCTTCGACGCGGCGCTCGCCCGCGGCGCCAAGGCGGCCGATGCCAGCATGGGTGCGCTCGGTGAGGGCAGCTATGTGCTCGAAGGGATCGGTGGATCGCTGCTGTATTTGGTCGACAAGCATGGCGCGGCCGGCAGTCTGTACGACGACTGGAATGCGGTTCCGAGCGCGGCCGAAGCCGAGGCACAGAACAACGTTGGGCTCGACCTGCTCGATCACCTCACGCACAACGTGAAGCGTGGCCAGATGCGGACCTGGGCCGAATTCTATGGGCAGATCTTCGGCTTCGAGGAGCAGAAGTATTTCGACATCAAGGGCAAGGCGACCGGGCTGTTCAGCCAGGCGATGATCGCGCCCGACCGCGCGATCCGCATTCCGCTGAACGAGAGTCAGGACGACAAGAGCCAGATCGAGGAATTCATCAAGGATTACAACGGCGAGGGTATTCAGCATCTCGCGCTGACCACCGACGACATCTTCGAGACGGTCGAGAAGCTGCGCGCGCGCGGCGTCAAGCTGCAGGACACGATCGAGACCTATTATGAACTGGTCGACAAGCGCGTGCCGAACCACGGCCACGACCTCGAACGCCTGCGCCGCAACCGCATCCTGATCGACGGTAATGTCGGCGAGGAGGGGTTGTTGTTGCAGATCTTTACCGAGAACATGTTCGGGCCGATCTTCTTCGAGATCATCCAGCGCAAGGGGAATGAGGGCTTCGGCAACGGCAATTTCCAGGCGTTGTATGAGAGCATCGAGTTGGACCAGATCCGGCGTGGCGTGATCACGGTCGACGCCTGAGTGCTTAAAACCCTCTCCCCTCAGGGGAGAGGGAAAGGCGCGTTAGCGCCGAGGGTGAGGGCACGCGCCACGCCAGCACGTGCCCTCACCCTTCCGCCGCGCAAGAGCGCGTCTCCCCCTCTCTCCCCCGAGGGGAGAGGGCAAATAAGAGTTTGAACGGCCGGCGGTTCGGGCGTTGATCGGAACAGGTGACGGAGAGGAAGCCATGACAATTCACCAGCCAGTCGACGCAGCCAATGAAACCGCCGGCCAGACTGAAGACAAAGCGGCGTACCAGCCCGGCTTCGGCAACCACGTATCGACCGAGGCAATCCCCGGGGCGCTGCCGATCGGTCGCAATTCGCCGCAGCGCCCCGCGTTCGGTCTCTATACCGAGCAGCTCTCCGGCACCGCGTTCACCGCGCCCCGACACGAGAACCGCCGCAGCTGGCTCTACCGGATGCGCCCGACCGCGGAGCATCCGCCGTTCGAGCGCTATGCCGGCGCCAAGCGGTTCGCGCCCGGCACGACCGACGCGCCGCTAGCACCCAACCGCTTGCGCTGGGACCCGATCGAGGTGCCCGCCCCCGGCACTGATTTAATCGACGGCATGACGACGATGCTGGCCAACCGCGATCCCGCCGATCTCGAAGGCGTGGCGCTGCATGTCTACGCCGCCAACACTAACATGCTTTCGCGCGTCTTCATGGATGCGGACGGCGAACTGCTGTTCATCCCCCAAGCCGGACGGCTCCGGTTGCTGACCGAACTCGGCCGGATCGACATCGCCCCCGGCCAGATCGCGCTCGTGCCGCGCGGCGTCCGCTTCCGCGCCGAACTCCCCGATGGCGAAGCGCGCGGCTATGTCGCGGAGAATCACGGCGCGCTGTTCCGCCTGCCCGATCTCGGTCCGATCGGCGCCAATGGCCTCGCCAACCCGCGCGATTTCGAGACGCCGGTTGCGTGGTTCGAGGACCGTGACGAGCCGGTCGAGGTCGTCCAGAAGTTCATGGGGTCGTTGTGGACCACCACGCTCGATCACTCGCCGCTCGACGTCGTCGCGTGGCACGGCAATCTTGCGCCGTGGCGGTACGATCTGTCGCGGTTCAACACGATCAATACCGTCAGCTTCGATCATCCCGATCCGTCGATCTTCACGCTGCTGACCTCGCCGAGCGACGTGCCCGGCCGCGCAAACGCCGACTTCGTGATCTTTCCGCCACGCTGGATGGTCGCCGAAGGCACCTTCCGCCCGCCGTGGTTCCACCGCAACATTATGTCCGAGGCTATGGGGCTGATCACCGGCGCGTATGATGCGAAGGCCGAAGGGTTCGCGCCGGGCGGCATTTCGCTGCACAATCTGATGTCGGGCCACGGGCCGGATCTGGCGAGCTGGCAGGGTGCGAGCGCGGCCGACCTGAAGCCACACAAGATCGACGGGACGATGGCGTTCATGCTGGAGAGCTGCTGGCCGTACAAGCCGACCGCCTTTGCGCTCGAGCATTCGCAGCTGGATTACGACGCGGTCTGGTCCGACTTCCCGAAAGCGATCCTGCCCAAGTGAGCCTGACGCTGCACGGCTATTGGCGCTCGACCACTGCCTACCGCGTCCGCATCGCGCTGGCGCTGAAGGGCGTGGCGTATGCGCAGGTCACGCATGACCTTCGCAAAGGCGCGCAACGCGAGGCGGGGTATCGCACGCTCAATCCTCAGGAGCTCGTTCCGGCGCTGGAGACTGACGACCGGATCTTGACGCAGAGCCCCGCGATTCTCGAATGGATCGACGAGACGTATCCCGATCCACCGCTGCTCCCCGTTGGCGCCAACGACCGGGCGATCGTCCGTGCGATGGCCGCGACGATCGCCTGCGACATTCATCCGGTGAACAATCTTCGTATTCTGAACGCCTTGCGGACCGAGTTCGGGGCCGACGAGGCAGCGGTAAACCGCTGGATCGCACGCTGGATCGGCGACGGTTTCGCCGCGCTCGAGACGCAGATCGCGCGCTATGGTGACGGATTCGCGTTCGGCGAGACACCGACGATCGCCGATTGTCATCTCGTGCCGCAAGTGTATTCGGCCGAGCGATTTGGGGTCGATCTTTCGCCTTACCCGAAGCTCAAGGCGGCAGCAGAGAACGCCCGCGCCCTACCCGCCTTCACCGCTGCACACCCAGATCGGCAGCCGGACGCCGACCGCGCATGAGCGACGGCGAACGGCTGACCGCGACGCCCGGCGGCATTAAGCTCGCGCCGCTCGACGCGATCGCGGACGGCAAGGCCCGCAACTTCGTGCTGCAGATGCGCGCCGGCCGCTTCCACGGCTTCGTCATACGCAAGGACGACGCGGTGTTCGGCTATGTCGATCGCTGCCCGCACATGGGACTGCCGCTCGCGCAGGTGCTCGACCAGTATCTCACGCCGCGCGGGGACCTGATCGCGTGTAGCTGGCATTCCGCACTGTTCGAGATCGACAGCGGCGTGTGCGTCGGCGGACCGTGCGGGGGAACGCGACTGACACCCTGGCCCGTTGCGGTGGTCGACGGGATGATCGTTACCGCAGGCTGACGCGGGGGGCGACTTGCGCTAAGGGAGCGCACCTCCTTCCCTGCACGATGAACCGATGACCGAAACCCTCCCCATCCGCGTCGTGGCGCTGTACCGCTTCACGCCGTTCGCCGACATCGCCGCGATCCAGCCGC
The DNA here is from genome assembly GCF_001422045.1 of Sphingomonas sp. Leaf242. Lineage (GTDB taxonomy): Bacteria > Pseudomonadota > Alphaproteobacteria > Sphingomonadales > Sphingomonadaceae > Sphingomonas. The sequence continues at coordinate 441,735 of NZ_LMLW01000007.1, read as the reverse complement.
CGCTTGCGCTCGTGTGCTGTTCCAACGGGGTGAAGGGGACGCTGCTGCTCGCCGCCGAGGGGATAAACGGGACGATCGCGGGGTCCGAGGCGGGGATCGATGCCGTGCTTGCGCATATCCGCGCGCTGCCGGGATGCGCCGACCTCGACGTCAAGGAATCGCGCGCCGAGAGCATGCCGTTCCATCGGATGAAGGTGCGGCTGAAGCGCGAGATCGTGACGATGGGCGAGCCTGCGATCGATCCGCTGGAGGGCGTCGGCCATTATGTCGAGCCGGAGGACTGGAACGCGCTGATCGCCGAGCCGGGGACGATCATGATCGATACGCGCAACGACTATGAGGTCGCGGTCGGGACGTTTGCCGGCGCGGTCGATCCGCAGACGCGGACATTCCGGGATTTTCCGGCGTGGTTTCGCGAGCATCGCAACGAGTTGGTCGGGGACGGCCCGCCGCCTAAGATCGCGATGTTCTGCACCGGGGGGATACGCTGCGAGAAGTCGACCGCGTTCCTGAAGGCCGAGGGGCTCGACGAGGTGTATCACCTCAAGGGCGGCATCCTGAAGTATCTGGAAACCGTGCCCGCGGCGGAGAGCCTTTGGGAGGGCGAGTGTTTCGTGTTCGATCAGCGGGTTACGGTTGGACATGGGCTCGCGTTGGGAAGTCATGTCCTGTGCCACGCGTGCCGGATGCCGGTGAGCGTGGAGAATCGTGGCTCGCCGCTGTATGTCGAGGGGGTGAGTTGCCCAGCGTGTCATGATGCGCGGGATGAGGTGCAGCGCGCGGGCTATGCCGAGCGCGAGCGGCAGATGCGGTTGGCCGAGGCTCGGGGCGAGACGCATGTCGGGGCGGTTTTGCCAAAGACGCATGGGGCGGATTGATCCGCACCGCCTTGACCGGCTTCACCACCCCGGCGAAGGCCGGGGTCCAATTGGGGAACGGCGCTAACGAAGCGCAGTTTGCCGTTACTGCAACCTTTCCAATTGGACCCCGGCCTTCGCCGGGGTGGTGGCGTAGGGGGCTAACCCGTCGTTGCGAAACGTGCGGCCAACGCCGCGTTACCCTGCGAAACCGATAGCGAATGCACGCTGTTCCCTGCCGCATCGACGATCGCCGGGTCCGCGCCGTGTTCTAACAACAGATCGATCATCGTCGTCTTGTTTACCAGCGCGGCCATCATCAGCGCGGTCTGGCCGACGCCGTTCCGCCGGTTCACGTCAGCGCCCGCATCAAGCAGGATCTGAGCGATTTCGCCGTAACCTTTAAAGCAGACGCCCATCAGGGCGGTGTTGCCGCGCGCATCCGCTGCGCCATCAACCTGTGCTCCAGCCGCCAGGAGAGCCGCGGTGGCTTCGGCTTGGCCGTTGTAGCTGGCGATCACCAGCGGCGTGTAGCCTTTCGCATCGGTCACCTCGATGTCGACGCCCGCCTGCAACAATGCCGGGATCATCTCGTCCCGCCCCGTCCGCGCGGCGTCGAACATCAGTTCGACCAGCCGCTCCATCGGCGGCAACGGGGGCAGGTCTCGCGACTCAGTCATCATTTGCCTCGATGATATGCGGCACGAACCGCGCGAGATTGCGCGTCACGACCGTGTCGTCCTCCCGAACGCCGATCCCGGCGGCTTCGTTGCCGACCATCCACGCGCCGATCACCGGATGGCGGCCGTCGAACACGGGTGGCGGTGCATAGGCCTGGCGGATCGCACCCTCCGCCCCGTAACCCTGGTCGAGCACCGCGTAGCTGCTATCGCCGATCACCTCGACGTTCGCACCCTCGCGCGAGAACAAAGGTTTGCGGACATACTTAGGCCCGAGGATCTTCGCGGCGGGATCGTCGTCGAAGAACGCGGGGAGCAGGTTCGGATGCTCGGGTTGGCGCTCCCACAGCAGCGGGAGGATGCCCTTGTTCGACAGGATCGACTTCCACGCCGGCTCGATCCAACGCACGTCGGCGCGCGACAGGTTCGGCGCATAGGGCTCGCGGAGCATGAATTCCCAGGGATACAGCTTGAACGCGGCCTGCACCTCGAAGCCATCGGTATCGACGAAGCGCCCGTCGGCAGCGAGGCCGATGTCCTTCATCTCGACGAACTTCGGCTCGATCCCGACCTGCGAAGCCAGATCCTCGAAGAACCGCACGGTCTGGCGATCCTCGATCGCCGACGCGTCCGCCGCGAAATGGACGAAGCCGCCGCTCGGGAACAGCGCACGGAAGCGTTCGCGCAGCTTGTCGAACAGGCTGTTGAACTGGTCCGTCCCGGCCGGCAACGCACCGCTCGCGAGCAGATCCTCCAGCCACATCCACTGGAACGTCGCGCATTCGAACACCGAGGTCGGCGTGTCGGCGTTATACTCGTAAAGCTTGGCCGGTCCGGTGCCGTCATAGGCAAAGTCGAACCGCCCATAGAGCGACGGCTGGCGCGTCCGCCACGTCTCCGCAACGTAGTTCCATTGCTCGCGCGGGATCGCGAGGCGTTCCATCAATTGCTGGTCGCGGACCACCTCGTCAACCAGATCGAGGCACATCGCGTGCAGCTGTTCGGCGGCGGGCTCGAGGTCCTCCTCGATCTCCGCCAGCGTGAAGGCGTATGCCGCGCCCTCGTCCCAGTATGGTTCACCATCCGTGTCGTGATAGACGAACCCGATCGCGTCGGCCCGCTCGCGCCAATCGCCGCGCGGGTCGACCGCGATCCGGCGCATCAGGAGTCCGACGTCTTGGAGTCGTCGCGCTGCCCGATCTGCAGCGTCTGGCCGAGTTCTGGCGTCTTCGGTGCGGTCAGGCGTGCGAGCACGTCGTCCGCGGACGACTGGCCGGGGCCGATGCCCGCGAGCCGCAGCTTCTCGTCGAGATCGGCACCGGTGCGGCGGTCTTCCAGTTCGCCTGCCGCCTTGATCCGCTCGCCACGGATCGCCTGGCGTTCACGAATACGCGCGAGGCTGTCCGCCGCCGAGCCCAGCTTGTTGCCCGCACCCATGCTGCCCGACGCGACCGAGGCCTGCGCCTTCTGCACCGACTCGTTGACCTTGACGACCTCGACCTCGCGGCGGAGCTGTTCGATTTTCCGATCGGTCTGCGCGACGGCGGTGTGGATCTGCTCCTCGGCGGCGCGCATGTCCTCGACCTGCGGGGACTTCAGCGCGATGTCCTGCTCAAGGTCGGCGATCCGCTGTGCGACCTGGCGCGCGAGATCCATGTTGCCCTTCTCGACCGCGATCCGCGCCGAGGCCTCGTACTTGGTCGCCTGCGCGCGGAAGCTCTCGACCTCGGTTTCGAGGATGCGGCGACGCGCTACCAGCCCCGCGAGATCGTCGCGTGCCTTGCCTTGCGCCTTGTCGGCATCGCGGATTTCCTGGTCGAGGATACGCAGCGCGTTCGCATCGACGACCGCCGCCCCGGCTTCGTGCGCGCCGGCACGACCGAGGGTGAAAAGCTTGCTCCAGATGGCCATGCCAGTCTCTCCGTTTGTATCTAAATCAGGCGGCTGGAATCTGCGCGTGGCGCAGGTCGGTGGCCGCATCGATCGCATTCTCGGCAAGCGTGCGCAGTTCGATGATCACGGTATCGAGCGGGCTCGACGTCGCGAGTTCGCCGAACAGCTCGTAATAATCGCGGCCATCGACGATGCCGATCCCGAAGTTCGACAGCGGCACCAGCTTCTGCGACTTCAGCAGGAAGGTGTTGAACGCCAACTGGTCCTCCTGCTCGTCACACGGCCACAGCAACGTCGAGCACGCGATCTGCGCCTCGCTGACGTTGACGAACAGTTCGAGGTCGCCGTGGTGGTGCATCGTCACCAGCAGCACCGGGTCCGCGCCCTCCAGGATCCGCGCGGAAAACTCGCCGGCTTTCGCGGGCTCGGACGTGTCGAGCGCGGCCTTCAGGCTGCGGACGGTCCAGATGTCGGTCAATGCAAGAACTCCCGTGCTTGTCGCTCGACCGCACACATAGGCTTTTCGCGAGCGCCTGCCACCCTCCCCACTTCCGTCATCCTGACGAAAGTCAGGAGCCAGGGTCACGGAGGGCGGCGCTGTTGGCTCTGGGTCCTGACTTTCGTCAGGATGACGGGGGTTGCGCTTTGCGAGCCCGCCCGCTTTGCCCTAAGAGGCAGGCCAACCAAAGAGACGCGAGGATTGCATGTTCGATCGCCTGTTCGGCCGCAAGCCAGCGCTTGACGGCAACGCCCTGCCCGTCGTCCGCAACGTCACGCTGGGGCGGACGGTGACGGTCGATCCGCTCGCATGGCGCCGGTTCGGGTCCGAACTCCTGTTCCCTTTCGACCGCGATACGCTGGTGATCGTCGCGCAGGGGCTGATCGACCTCAACGAGGGCGGCTTCGTCCACCGGTTCTACACCGACGACGACATCATGTTCCAGGCGGTGTCGAACGACCGCGACGGGCAGGACGTGACGGATGTCACGCTGTTCGCACCGTGGGACAGCAGCTATCCGTCGTCCGCCGCCGAGCGTCCGGCGTGGAAAAGCCGGCTCAAGGTACGCACCTTCACCGCCGAAGGACTGCCAGAATACAGCCGCGCATGGTTCGGCCCCGAAGCGAGCGAGCAGGAGCCCGTGACGTTCTGGGAGGAACTTCACGACGACCGCGACGGGATCGTCGACCGCCGCATCTTCCAGACCTGCATGCTGTTCAGCCGCGACCTGCCGGGCGATGACGGCCGCGAATTGCTGCTCGCGATCGACATGGAGACCGAGTCCGGCGACGTCTCGTTCGAGATCATGCTGGGCATGGCACTGGAACTCGGCGAGTTCAGGGCCTAGCGTCGCGCGCAGACGGCTCCGGGGGAAATGCCATGATCGACCAATACAGCTTCGGCGCCAGTGCGCTCGCCTTCCTGATCGCGTTCGTCGCAGCCGGGGCGTTCACGATACTGTTCAAGATCGTCTATCAGGTCGCGACGCCGTATCACGAGAAGTCGTTGATCCGCGAAGGCAACACCGCTGCGGCGATCACGCTGGGTGCAGCGCTGCTCGGCTATGTCCTGCCACTCGCGTCCGCGCTGACGCATACGGTTTCGCTGGTCGAGTTCGCGGTGTGGGCGCTGCTCGCCGGCGTGATCCAGATCGTCACGTTCCAGGTGGTCCAGCATTTCGTGATGCGCGACTTCAACGACCGGATCGTCCGCGGTGAAATCGCGGCGGCGACCTATATGGGCAGCATCTCGCTGTGCGTCGGCATCCTCAACGCCGCCTGCATGACGAACTGAGGGGCATAGCGATGAAGCGTTCCAGATCGATCGTCCTTACCAGCCTGATCGCAGGCTCTGGCATCTCGCTGACCGCGTGCGACGGCGATGTTGGCGGCAAACCCGTCGAGGCGCAGAGCTATGCGTCGGTGCAGGAGTGCCGCGCGGCAGGCGCGTTGTCGGCAGTCCAGTGCGACACCGCGTTCGAGCAGGCCAAGGCCGACGCGGCGAAGACCGGGCCTCGGTTCGAGGATCGCCAGACCTGCGAGGAGCAATATGGCGCCGCACAGTGCGAGCCGCGCAACAACGGCAGCGGCGGGAGCTTCTTCACGCCGTTGCTGACCGGGTTCCTGGTCGGACAGGCGCTCAACGGCGGCTTCGGCGCGCGCGGTGCGCCGATGTACCGCGATCGCGACGGCAATTATTATGGTGGCGCAGGTGGCCGCATCAACCGCGACTATGTCACCGGCCGGACGCGGGTAGGTTCGGATGCGTTCACGCCGACCACGGCAAGGGCCCCTGCCCGCGTCCAGTCGCGCAGTTCGGTGATCTCGCGCGGCGGGTTCGGTGGCGGCTTCGGCGGGCGGAGCTTCGGCGGCTAGCATCCCGTCGCCCCGGACTAGTTCCGGGATCCACCGTTCCGCGCATCGATCGGCCCGTGAGCCCGCGGCACAGTGGATGCGGGAACAAGCCCAGCATCACGGAGGGCGTCAGGCGTTCCGCGGAACCCGCAGCATCGCCAGCGCCGCCACGCCCATCACCCCCGCGGCGATCAGCATCGCCCACACCGCATCGCCGGGAAAGAACGTGCGGACCACCTGCCCCATCACCGACGACACGATTAGCTGCGGCAGGACGATGAAGATGTTGAACAGGCCCATGTACACGCCGAGCTTGGCCTGCGGCAGCGCGTTGGACAGGATTGCATAGGGCATCGTCAGGATTGACGACCAGGCGATCCCGATCAGCACCATCGATACGATCAACAGATACTGGTCGCGCACCACGAGGAACGACGCGAACCCCGCCGCGCCGCAGAGCAACCCGAGGATGTGCGCATCCCGGCGACCGATCCGCGCTGCCAGCGACGGCATCACGAACGCCCACAGCGTCGCCACGCCGTTGTAGACCGCGAACAGCACGCCGACCCAGTTCGCGCCGTCGTTATACGCGGCGCTGGTCGTGTCGGTCGTCCCGAACACGTGCTGCGTGACGATCGGCGTGGTGTAAATCCACATGATGAACAGCGCCGACCAAGTGAAGAACTGGACAAGTGCGAGTTGTTTCATCGTGGTCGGCATGGTGCCGAGATCGCCGATGATCTGGCTTAGGACGTTGCCCTCCCGGCCGGACCTGACGAGCGCGGCACTGACCAGCAGCGCCGCGCCGAACGCGATGAGCCCGCCGCCGAGCAGATAGACCGGCTTGTCGAGCCCGAACTTAGCCACGGCCGCGATCACGATGGCGCCTAGCGCGATCCAGACGGGCGCGAGCTTCGCGCTGGACCCGACGATCGTGTCGCGCGGCGCGACCTCACCTTCGTCCTCGAACGCGGCCATCTGCGCCGGCGAATATTCGCGAGTGGTCAGCACGGTCCAGAGCACCGCGAAGAACAGCGCCAGCGCGCCGATGTAGAAGCCGTATTGCACCGACAGCGGGATGCCGCCCGCCGGCGCGGTGTTGGCGACCTGAAACACGTCAGTCAGGATGATCGGTGCGAGGCTGCCGATCACCGCGCCAGCGCCGATGAAACCGGTCTGGAACGCGAACCCGGCAGTGCGCTGGCGGCTGCCGAGCATGTCGCCGACGAACGCGCGGAACGGCTCCATCGCGACGTTGAGCGACCCGTCGAGCATCCACAGCAAGATGGCGGCTACCCACAGCACCGGCGCGTTCGGCATCGCGAGCAGCGCGATCGTCGCGAGCATCGCGCCTGCCAGGAAATACGGCCGCCGGCGTCCGAGCCGCCCCCAGGTCCGGTCGCTGTAATGGCCGATCACCGGCTGGACGAGCAGCCCGGTCAGCGGCGCGGCGATCCAAAGGAAGGCGAGATCGTCGACGCTCGTTCCCAGCGACTGGAAGATTCTACTGACGTTGGCGTTCTGCAACGCGAAGCCGATCTGGATCCCGAAGAACCCGAACGAGATGTTCCACAGGCCCCAGAACCCCTGGCGTGGCTTTTGCCTTGCAGCGGTCGACATTCAGTTGGGTCCTTCGCCCGACGACCGCCGGATCACGAGTTGGGTGGGCAGCACGGTGCTGGCGACCGAACGATCGCCGATCCGCGCGAGCAACATCTCGACCAGCCGCCGCCCCGCGAGTGCGGTATCCTGTGCGACCGTGGTCAGCGGCGGGTTGGCGAGACTGGCGGCGGGGATATCGTCAAACCCGACGATCGCGACGTCGTACGGCACGTTCAATCCCGCCCCCGCCAGCACGCGCATCGCCGCCAGCGCGATCAGATCGCTCGCCGCGACGATCGCATCGAACGCTACGCCGCGTTGCAGAAGTTCGCGCGCCGCCCGCGTACCGTCGTCCTCGGTCGAGATCGCCTCGACCTGAAGCCGCGGATCGACCGTCAGCCCATGCTCGCCCAGTACTGCAGCATATCCTCGATACCGGTCGTTGAACTCGGGATAATGATCGGTCGCGCTGCCGAGAAACGCGATCCTCCGCCGGCCACGCTCGATCAGATGGCGCGCTGCTGCCGCACCGCCCGCCACATTGTCGCAGCCGATCGTCAGCCCCGGCTGGCCCGGCCGCACCGATCCCCAGCGGATGAAGTGCGTGCCCTGCTCGACCAGTTGCACCAGCCGCGCTTCGTAATCGGCATAATCGCCGTAGCCCAGCAGGATCAGCCCGTCCGCGCGGTGGCTATCCTCATAGTCCATGTGCCAGTCGCTCGAGAATTGCTGGAACGACACGAGCAGGTCGTAGCCATGTTCGGCACACGCCCCCATCATCGATCCGAGCATGCCGAGGAAGAACGGGTTGACGACGGTTTCGTCGGGCGCCGGATCGCGGAACAGCAGCAGCGCGAGCGTCCGCGTCGTGCCGCTGCGCAGGTTCGAGGCGCTGCGATCGACGGTATAGTTTAGTTGCCTGGCGATCGCCTCGATCCGCTGCCGGGTCGCGGCGTTGACGCTGGGGCTGCCGCGCAACGCACGCGACACCGTCGGTTGCGACACGCCGGCGAGCTGCGCGATGTCGAACGATGTCGGCTTGCCATGAAGCTTTCGCTGGGCGGTCACGTGACGGGCATCCTCGGTGTGCTCGCTCGATCGGCGGGCGGTACCGGCAAGACACAGCGCAGAACGCACGCGCCGTCAACGCCGGTCGGTTTCATCCTCGGCCCCATCGAATATGTGGCGCGCGGGCAACACGTCCGCAACGGCCGTATTGAATACGTATGTAGTCGACTTCCCTTCGACCCGACAAAATTCCAATGACGGTACAGTTACATGCCCGAGGCGCTCGAAGACGCCAACCGGGACCAGGGGAGGAATACCATGACGGCTCGCACTCGTGCGTCGGCTACTGCCGCACGCGCCATCCTGAAGCTTTCGGCCAGCAGCGCGTCGCTTGGCGTCGCGATATTGTTCGCCGGTACCGCGTTCGCGCAGGACGTGAACGCCGGGACCAAGGTTCCCGACCCTGCCGCGAGTTCGTCGACCGCCGCCAATCCCAACGAGGCACCCGGTGCCGCCCAGCGCCGTGCCGACAACGCTGCCGTGACCGGTGACGTAACACCGGCGCAGAACGAAGCGACCGCACAGGCCGTATCGGGCGCCGTGCAGGATGCGGGCGGGACGCCTGAAGATGCCGCAATCGTCGTCACCGGTTTCCGTCGCAGCCTCGAAAACGCAGTCGCCGAAAAGAAGTCCCGCGATCAGGTCGTCGAGTCGATCTCGGCGGAAGACATCGGCAAGCTGCCCGACGCCTCGATCGCGGAGTCGATCGCCCGCCTGCCCGGTCTCACCTCGCAGCGGGTCAACGGTCGCTCGAACAGCATCTCGATCCGCGGCTTCTCGCCCGACTTCTCGACCACGCTGCTGAACGGTCGCGAGCAGACGTCGACCGGCGACAACCGCGCGGTCGAATATGATCAATACCCCGCCGAGGTCATCAACCAGGTGCTGGTCTACAAGACCGCTAACGCGTCGCTGATCGGCCAGGGCCTGTCGGGCACCGTCGACCTTCGCACGATCCGCCCGATCGAATACGGCAAGCGCGTGATCTCGGTCGGCGGCCGCGGCACCTACGCCGATATCGGCAAGCTCAATGCGGGCTCGAAGGACAAGGGCTACCGCGTCACGGGCACCTACGTCGATCAGTTCTTCAACGACACGCTCGGCGTCGCGCTGTCCGCCTCGTATCTCGACGAGCCGTACCAGATCCAGGAGTTCAACGCCTGGGGTTATGCCGGCGGCACCTTCAACAATCAGCCCGTCGACATCATCGGCGGCTCCAAGTCCTACGTGACCTCGACCAACCTGAAGCGCCTCGGGTTGCAGGGCACGGTGGAATGGAAGCCGGTGCCCGAGTTCACCGCCACGCTCGATGGCTTCTACTCCGATTTCAACGACGACCAGATCAAGCGCGGCATCGAACTGCCGCTCGGTTTCGGCGCAGCGACGACGATTCCGTCGGTAACGACGGTCACCAACGGGCTGGTCACCAACGGATCGTTCCGCGGCGTCGAGGGTGTCGTCCGCAACGACAGCTTCGAACGCAAGGCCAAGCTCTATTCGTTCGGCTATAACGGTCGGTACGAAGGCGCCGATGGCTGGAACGCGCAGATCGATCTGAGCCTGTCGCGCACGACCCGCGACGAGACCGTGCTCGAGACCTATTCGGGGACCGGCTATGGTCAGGGCGTCGGCGCGCAGGACACGATCGGCTTCACCTCGGGCAGTACCGGGACCGCCTTCAGCCCGACGCTCAACTATTCCGATCCGGGCCTGATCAGGCTGACCGATCCGCTCGGCTGGGGCGGCGCGAACGTGCAGGCCGGCTATTACAACGACCGCCACATCGTCGACGATCTGAAGCAGTACCGCGTCGAGATCGAGCGCGAACTCGACAGCCCGATCTCGAGCGTCAAGTTCGGCCTCAACTACACCGATCGCAACAAGTCGCTGACGCCGAACGAGGCGCTCGTGCAGCTCGCGAACGGTGCGTTGGAGCAGACGCTGCCGACGCAGTATCAGCTGAAGCCGACCAACCTGGCGTATCTGGGGCTCGGCCCGATCCTGAGCTACGATCCGACTGCGCTGCTCGATGCCGGCGTGTACCGGCTGTCGTCGAACAACAATAATCTCGATGTCGTCGCCAAGGGGTATTCGATCCAGGAACGGATCATGACGTCGTACCTGCAGGCGAACATCAAACAGTCGATCGGATCGGCCGAGCTGACCGGCAACGCCGGCGTGCAAGGAGTCTTCACCAATCAGAAGTCGTCGGGCAACGTCGTCGCCAATGGCGGGTTGATCCCGGTGACGCGCGGCGCAGAATATATCGACATCCTGCCGAGCGTGAACCTGGCGCTGCGCTTCCCGAGCGATATCGTGATCCGCGCGGCCGCGGCGCGCCAGATGCAGCGTCCGCGCCTCGACGATATGCGCGTCGCGCTCGCCTACGGCTATGACGCCGCGCAGGGCATCCTGACCGGCACCGGCGGCAACCCGTATCTGCGCCCGATCCGCTCGAACTCGTACGACGTCACGGTCGAGAAGTATTTCGGCAACCGCGGGTATCTGGCGGTGCAGGGCTTCTACAAGCAGCTGAAAAGCTTCGTGTACACCATCGCGAACCCCGGCTTCGATTACGCGGGCTATCCGCTGCCGTCGAACGCGCCCGGCGCCGTTCCGACGATCGGCACCGCGACCGTCCCGATCAACGGCGTTGGCGGCAACATCTACGGCGTCGAGCTGGCGGGAACGCTGCCGATCGGCGAGATCGTCTCCGCGCTCGACGGCTTCGGCCTGACCGGCGGTGGTTCATACACCAAGACCGAGATCGTCCCGACGCCGGGCGGCCGCGCGGAAGATATCCCAGGCTATTCGCGCTGGGTCGCCAACGGCACCGCCTATTTCGAGAAATGGGGTTTCTCGGCACGCGGCAGTCTGCGCTACCGGTCGACTTTCGTCGGTGAGCTGTCGGGCTTCGGTGCGAACCTGGTTCGCCGTCGCGCGGCGGGTGAGATGATCATCGACGGCCAGCTCGGCTACGACATCTCGACCGGCATGCTGAAGGGCGTCTCGCTCTATGTGCAGGGCCAGAACCTGACCAACGAGCCGTTCGTGACGATCAATGGCACCAACACGAACGAGATCATCGACTATCAGAAATATGGCCGCCGCTTCCTCGCCGGTGCGACCTTCAAGTTCTGATCCGACCGATCGCTGCGCGCTTCGCACCGGTTCGGGTGCAGCGCGCGGCGATCATGGGGCAGTACCGACATCCCCGCAAAAGGACGCTCCATGATCAAGTCGCTGATCCTCTCCGCGCTGCTGTGCGCCACCGCTATTCCAGCGACGGCGCAGAGTGCGAAAACCGACTATCGCGCGCGCCTGCCGCAGGACGAGGTGATCTACTTCGTCCTGCCGGATCGGTTCGAGAATGCCGATCCAAGTAACGATCGCGGCGGGATCGCGGGCGATCGTCTAAGGACCGGCTATGATCCGACCGCCAAGGGCTTCTATCACGGCGGCGACCTCAAGGGGCTGACCAGGCGACTCGACTATATCCAGCATCTCGGCGCGACCGCGATCTGGCTCGGGCCGATCTTCAAGAACAAGGCGGTGCAGGGTTCGCCGGGCCACGAGTCCGCGGGCTATCACGGATACTGGATCACCGACTTCACGCAGGTCGACCCGCATCTCGGCACCAACGCCGACATGACCGCCTTCGTCGACGCGGCGCACGCGCGCGGGATGAAGGTGTATATGGACATCATCATCAACCACACCGCCGACGTGATCCAGTACCGCGAGTGCTCGGTCGGCTTGCCCTGCCCGTACCGCGACCGCGCGACCTACCCGTACCAGCGCAAGGGCGGCCTTGGCGGCAAGGCGATCAACGGCGGGTTCGTCGGCGACGGCGTCGAGACAACGGCGAACTTCGCCAAGCTCACCGATACGACCTACGCCTACACGCCCTACGTGCCCGCCGCCGAGCGGACGGTGAAGGTGCCGGCATGGCTCAACGACCCGATCTACTACCACAACCGCGGTGACTCGACCTTCACGAACGAGAGTTCGACGATGGGCGACTTCTCGGGGCTCGACGACGTGATGACCGAGAACCCGCGCGTCGTGAGCGGCATGATCGACATCATCGGATCGTGGATCGACCGGTTCAAGGTCGACGGCTTCCGGATCGATACCGCGCGCCACGTGAACCCCGAATTCTGGGCGCAGTTCGTCCCGGCGATGCTGACGCGGGCGCAGGCGAACGGCATCCCCAACTTCCACATCTTCGGCGAAGTCTCCGATCACGAGATCCGCCCCGCGGTGCTCGCGCAGCACACGATAGTCGACAAGCTGCCCGCGGTACTCGACTTCGCGTTCCGCCAGGCGGTGGTGGAGACCGTTGCCGGTACGCGTGGGACGGACGCGTTCGAGGCGTTGCTTGATGGCGACGTGCTCTACGCGAAAGGCGTCGACACCGCGGCGATCCTGCCGACCTTCACCGGCAATCACGATGACGGCCGCTTCGCCACGTTCGTGCGGAAGGCGTTTCCGCAGGCGTCCGACGACGAGGTGCTCAAGCGCGTCCTGCTGTCGAACGCGATGCTGCTGACGCTGCGCGGCGTGCCGACGATCTATTCGGGTGACGAACAGGGCTTCGTCGGCGACGGCAACGATCAGGACGCACGGGAGGACATGTTCGCGTCGAAGGTGGCGGTCTACAACGACAACCGCTTGCTCGGCACGACCAAGACCACTGCGACCGACAGCTTCGGCGAGACGAACCCGCTGTTTCGCGAGATCGCGGACCTGTCGAAGGTCCGCATCACGCACCCTGCCCTGACGCGCGGTCGTACGCTGATCCGCAGCCGGAGCGAAACGCCGGGGCTGCTGGGCGTCTCGCGCTTCGACCCATCCACCGGCGCGGAAATCCTGCTGGCATTCAACACCTCGGCCAAGCCGCTCACACTGCCGGTGCAGGTCGAGCCCGGCTCGACCCGTTTCGCCACGCTCGCCGGCACCTGCGCACCACGCGCAGCCGCACCCGGCAGTGTCATGATGACGCTGCCTGCGTTCGGCTATGCCGTCTGCGCCGCGGAGATTCGTTGATGCCTGACACTGCCTTGTTGCCGGTTACCGCCGATCACCACGCCAAGGATCGCCCGTGGTGGAAGGGCGCGACGATCTACCAGATCTATCCGCGCAGTTTCGCGGATTCCAACGACGACGGGATCGGCGACCTGCCCGGCATCACCCGCCATCTCGACTACGTCGCCAGCCTCGGCGTCGATGCCGTGTGGCTGTCGCCGTTCTTCACGTCGCCGATGAAGGATTTCGGCTATGACGTTGCGAACTACCGCGATGTCGACCCGATCTTCGGCACGCTCGCCGATTTCGACGCGCTGATCGCCCGCGCCCATGCGCTCGGGCTGAAGATCATCATCGACCAGGTCTACAGCCACACGTCGGACGAACATCCCTGGTTCGTCGAGAGCCGCTCGTCGCGCACCAACCCGAAGGCGAACTGGTACGTCTGGGCCGACGCCAAGCCCGATGGCAGCCCGCCATCGAATTGGCAGTCGGTGTTCGGCGGCCCCGCCTGGACCTGGGACGCGCGCCGTCGGCAATATTACCTGCACAATTTCCTGAAGGAACAGCCGCAGCTTCACGTCCACGACGCCGACGTCCAGGACGAGATCGTCGATACCGCGAAGTTCTGGCTCGATCGCGGCGTCGACGGCTTCCGGCTCGATGCGATCAACTTCACGATGCATGATCCGGCGCTGACCGATAACCCGCCGGCGAGCGACAACAGCCTCAAGACGCGGCCGTTCGATTACCAGGCGCATGTCCACAACCAGAGCCATCCGGACATCCCGCTTTTCCTCGAACGACTGCGGCGGTTGATCGATGGATACGGCGACCGTTTCACCGTGGCGGAGGTCGGCGGTGCGGACAGCGACCGCGAGATGAAGCTCTTCACACGGGGCAACACCCGGCTGAACAGCGCGTACGGCTTCGACTTCCTCTACGCCTCCGCGCTCGATCCGAAGACGGTGGCGGACGCGATCCTGCTATGGCCCGCGGACGCCGATCTCGGCTGGCCGAGCTGGGCGTTCGAGAACCACGACGCCCCCCGTGCCGTCTCGCGCTGGGTCGACATCGGCAACCGCGACGCGTTCGCGCGGATGAAGATGCTGCTGCTCGTCTGCCTGCGCGGCAACATCTTCCTGTATTACGGCGAGGAACTCGGCCTGACCCAGGTCGAAGTACCGTTCGACCTGCTCCAGGATCCCGAAGCGATCGCCAACTGGCCGCTGACTCTGTCGCGCGACGGAGCACGAACGCCGATGCCGTGGATCGCCGACGCGCGCAACGCCGGCTTCTCGAACGCGACGCCTTGGCTGCCAGTCGGCGGCGATCATGCTGCGCTCGCAGTCGATCGTCAGGAAGGCGACCCGGACTCGCTGCTCCACTTCACCCGCCGCCTGCTCGCACTGCGCAAGGCAAGCCCGGCGCTGGCGATCGGCGACCTGACGCTGGTCGAGGTCTCGTCCTCCGTGCTCGCGTTCGAACGTCGTGCCGATGGCGAGACTATGCTCTGCGTGTTCAACATGGCCGCCGACCCCACCGAATGGCGCCCTGCCCAGCCCGACGGCTGGCGCGTGCGCGATACCGTCAACATTGTAGAGGGCTGGACCCTCGGCTCATACGCGGCCCTCGTCGCCGAAAGGATCGCATGATCATGAAGACCTTCCTTCTGCTCTCCGCCGCGCTGATCGCGACGCCCGCCTTCGCGCAGGACGCTGCCCCTGCCCCGACCTCCAACGAGACGATCAAGCCGCAGCCCGCGCCGACGATCCCGAACGCGATAGCAACCTCGCCCGACGGCAGCATCGTCGTCACCGTGGCGACCGACGGCGAGGGCAAGGCGAGCTACAGCATCACGCGCAAGGGTGAGTTGATCGTCAGCCCGTCGCGCCTCGGCTTCCTCTTCACCGACGCGCCCAAGTTCGACCGTCACCTCAAGATCGAGAGCATCACCCGCAACAAGGCGGACTCGACCTGGACTCAGCCCTGGGGCGAGTGGAAGTCGATCCGCGACAACCATACCGAGATGCGCGTCCGCCTGGTCGAGACCGATCGCCTGAAGCGCGCGATCGACGTCGTGTTCCGCCTGCAGGACGACGGCGTCGGCTTCCGCTACGAATTTCCGCAGCAGCCGAACTTCAAGACGATCAACATCGCCGAGGAACTGACGCAGTTCGCGTTCGCGGAGGATGCGACCGCGTGGTGGAAGCCGGCGTTCGAGTGGAACCGCGAGGAGTATCTCTACAACCGCACGCCGCTGACCGGGGTCGGCACCGCCGCCACGCCGATCACGATGAAGCTCGCCAGCGGCACGCACGTCGCGCTGCACGAGGCGGCGCTGACCGACTATGCCGGGATGAACGTCGCCAAGGTCGAGGGCAACACGCTGAAGGCGGTCCTCACCCCCGGCGCCGGCGCGCCGAAGGTCACGCGCACCGGGCCGTTCGCGACGCCGTGGCGCACGCTGATCCTGTCGGACGACGCACCCGGCCTCTACATGAGCCACCTGGAGCTCAACCTCAACGAGCCGAACAAGCTCGGCGACGTCAGCTGGGTGAAGCCCGGCAAGTTCGTCGGCGTGTGGTGGAACATGATCACCGGCAAGTGGAGCTGGGCGACCGGTCCGCAGCACGGCGCCACCACCGCGCACGTGAAGAGCTACATCGACTTCGCGAGCGCCAACAAGATCCCGGGCGTACTGGTCGAGGGCTGGAACGTCGGCTGGGATGGCGACTGGTTCGGCGATGGCAACGCGATGCAGTTCGACACGCCGACCCCCGACTTCGACGCCAACGTTCTCGCGAAATACGCCGAGGCGAAGGGCGTGTACCTGATCGGCCACAACGAGACCGGCGGCTCGGCCAGCCACTACGACAGCCAGCTCGACCGGTCGTTCGGCTATGCGCGCGATCACGGCATTCCCGCGGTCAAGACCGGCTATGTCACCGACGCCGGCCAGATCGAACGCGTCGACCCCGATGGCTCGCAGCACCGCGAATGGCACGAGGGCCAGTGGATGGTGAACCATTACACGCGGGTCGTCACGACGGCGGCGAAGTACAAGGTTTCGATCGACAGCCACGAGCCGGTCAAGGACACCGGCCTGCGCCGCACCTATCCCAACTGGATCGCGCGCGAAGGCTCGCGGGGCATGGAATATAACAGCTGGGCCGGCAAGAACCCGCCCGAGCACGAGGCCAACCTCGCCTTCACGCGGATGCTCGAAGGGCCGATGGACTTCACGCCCGGCGTGCTGAGCCTCAAGGGGTCGGACAACAGCGACATCCTGTCGACGATCGCCAAGCAGCTCGCGCTGTACGTCGTGCTGTATTCGCCCGTCGTGATGGCCGCGGACACGCCCGAGAATTACGCGAAGTATCCCGCCGCGTTCCAGTTCATCAAGGACGTGCCGACCGACTGGTCCGACACGCGCGTCCTGAACGGCGAAGTCGGCGACTACGTCACTTTCGCTCGAAAGGATCGCAAGTCGAACGACTGGTATCTCGGCAGCGTCACCGACGAAAACCCGCGCACGCTGACGGTCGCACTCGATTTCCTCGACGCCGGCAAGAGCTACACCGCGCAGATTTACCGTGATGGTCCGGGCGCAGACTACAAGACCGATGCGCGCCATTCGATCACGATCGAGACGAAGACCGTCCGCAAGGGCGACACTTTGACCCTGCCACTCGCCCCTGGTGGTGGCGAGGCGATCCGATTGAAGGCGCGGTGAGCTTAGGTCCCGACATCCCGGCGAACGGCCGGGATGTCGGGGCCGGAGATCAGCGACGGGCGGGCATCAGCGGGCCGCCGATCTCGGTAGCGGCAACGAAGGCCGGGCGGGCACGGAGCCGATCAAGATACGCCTGAACGGCCGGATGCTCGACGAGCAACCCCGTGCTTTCCGCGATCGCCAGCATGTAGCACATCTGGATATCCGCGAGCATCAGCTGCTCGCCCATCAGATACGGGCCGTCGCCGACGCCTGCGCCGATATAGTCGAGCGTCCTGGTCACTTCGAGGCCGGTGAACTTGGTCAGGCCGTCGGGCAGCCCGCCCATCCGCTTGCCGAACATCGTCATCATGATCGGCAGCGCGGCCGAGCTTTCGACATATTGCAGCCACTCGTCGTGGATCGCGGCGGCATCGCTATCGATCGGCGGCGAGAAGCGGCGGTCGCCGTACCGCGCGTCGATGTACGACAGGATCGGCGCGCTCTCGGCCAGCGTCAGGTCGCCGTCGACCAGCACCGGCGCCTTGCCGAGCGGATGGATCGCCTTCAGCGCAGCCGGCGCGCGGAAATTCTCGTCGCGCTCGTATTTGACGAGGTCATATTCGATACCGAGCTCTTCGAGCAGCCACAGCACGCGGATCGAGCGCGAGTAGTTCAGGTGGTGGAGCGTTAACATAAGCGTCCTTCGTCGGGGAATGTGCTGCAGTGCGGAACGGCCGGGCGGCGTCGAAGGTTTCGTTGACTATGGCACCGGAATTCTCCGGCAACGGAGAGACTTATGACGACGCTGACTTGTGATGTGGCAATCATCGGTGCCGGGACCGCGGGTCTTGCCGCCGAACGCAGCGCGCGTCGCAACGGTGCAAAGACGCTGCTGATTGACGAAGGCTTTGGCGGCACGACCTGCGCTAGCGTGGGATGCATGCCTTCGAAGCTGTTGATCGCGGCGGGAAACGCGATGCATGCGGTCGAGCAAGCGTCGGTGTTCGGGATCGAGGCGTCAGGCAAAGTTGATGGCGTCGCGGTGATGGCGCGCGTGCGGAAGGAGCGCGATGCGTTCGTCGCGGGCGTCGAGACTTCGATCGACAAGCTGCCCGAGGAAGTGAAGATCGAGGCACGCGCGAAATTCGCCGGCGCGACTATCCTGTCACTCAGCGACGGCCGCGAGGTCCACGCGAAGTCCGTGGTGATCGCGACCGGATCGAGCCCTGCGATCCCCGCGATGTTCGACGCGGTGCGCGACCGGGTGCTGACCAACGAGAGCATTTTCGAACTGGAGGATCTGCCCAAATCGCTCGGTGTCATCGGTGCCGGCGCTCTGGGGCTCGAACTGGCGCAGGCGATGGCGCGGCTGGGCGTCGAGACGATGGTGTTCGACACCGGCAAGACGATCGGCGGGCTTAAGGATCCTCACGTCGCCGAAGCGTATCATGCGATCCTGTCGCGCGAGATGCCGATTTTGCTCGGCGTCAAGCTCACGGTCGAGCCGGATGGCGACGGCGTCAAGCTGGCCTGGACCGGGTCGGCGTCGGGCGAACGACGTTTCGACTATCTGCTCGTCGCGACCGGACGGCCGCCTCAGGTGAAGGATATCGGGCTGGAGACGACGGGTCTTGCGCTCGATGACCACGGCATGCCGGACTTCGACCGCGAGACGATGCAGTGCGGCACTGCGCCGATCTTCATCGCCGGCGATGCCGACCATGACCGCGCGGTGCTCCACGAGGCGTCGGCCGAGGGAACGATCGCCGGGCGCAACGCGGCGAGCTATCCCGAGGTGATGCCGGGAAAGCGCACCGTGCCGTTCGCGATCACCTTCACGCACCCCAACGTCGCGGTGATCGGCAAGATTGCGGAGGACGACGATGCCGACAGCGTGATCGGCACCGCGTCGTATGACGACCAGGGCCGCGCGAAGGTCGAGGCGTGCAACGCAGGGCTGGTGCGCTTTTATGCGGATCGCCGCGATGGTCGGCTGACCGGGGCGACGATGGCGGGGCCGGCGGTCGAGCACAGCGCGCACCTGATCGCCTGGGCGATCCAGAGCGGCTGGACCGCGACCGAGGTGCTCGACCTGCCGATTTATCATCCAACGTTCGAGGAAGGGATGAAGGGCGCGCTACGCTCGATCTGCAGCGAAGTGCATGCCCCGACCCCGCCGGACCGTGACGACGGATTTACGCCGGGGACGTAACCGAACCCGAGAGAAACGCACACGACCCCGAGAAAAGAGTACCACCCCGGCGAAGGCCGGGGCCCAGTTGGGAGGTGTTGCTAACGATGGATCGCGATCCGTTATTGCCACCTTTCCAATTGGACCCCGGCCTTCGCCGGGGTGGTGCTATTGGGGTAGAGCAGCGCTAGATCGCTAACTCGGCGCTAGCCCTCCAGATCCAGATACGCGACGACGTCGTTTTCCGTCGCCAGATACAGTCCCGCCTGCACGTCCTCCTCCTGCAGCGCGGCGATGATCAGCGCCTCGCCTAGCGGACCGTAGAACAGCGTCGTCGCCGCGCCCCCCTCGCCGCTGTCGTCGAGGTGATACAGCCGCACCGAAACGGCGGAAGAGATCGTACGCATTCCAATACCTTGCCCATAAATCCAGCGGAACAAAACCGACACGACGGGGCGCAACTTTGCCGGGGTTCGTCCGTTCGGTTAACATATACAGGGGTTTATATGCATCAGGATGAAGGTTTTCCGGTATCGCGCCGCGGCGTGATCGCCGGCGGTGTCGCGTCGGCCACGCTCGCGGCGGCACCTAGCGCGCAGGCGCAGACGCAGGGCGCCGTGCAATCGGCACCGCCGACCATGCCCGTCACGCTCAAGGTCAATGGCCGAACCACCAAGCTGACCGTCGACACGCGCACCACGTTGCTTGACGCACTACGCGAGAATTTGAAGCTCACCGGCACCAAGAAGGGCTGCGATCACGGCCAGTGCGGTGCATGCACGGTCATCGTCGAGGGTCGCCGTATCAACAGCTGCCTGACGCTCGCCGTCATGCACGAAGGCGAGGAGATCACGACGATCGAAGGCCTCGGCACGCCCGAGAAGCTGCACGCGATGCAGGCGGCCTTCGTCAAGCATGACGGCTATCAGTGCGGCTATTGCACCCCCGGCCAGATCTGCTCGGCAGTCGCGACGCTCGGCGAGATCAAGGCGGGCATCCCCAGCCATGTCACCGGCGACATCGCTGCAAAGCCTGCCGTCACCACCGACGAACTGCGCGAGCGGATGAGCGGCAACATCTGCCGCTGCGGTGCCTATGCGAACATCATCGACGCGATCCACGACGTCGCCGGCACGGAGCGCACGGCATGAAGGCCTTCACCTACGAACGCGCGACCTCGGCCAAGGAAGCCGCCAGCGCCGCAGTCCGCACGGCGGGCGCAAAATTCATCGCTGGCGGCACCAACCTGCTCGACCTGATGAAGCTCCAGATCGAGACGCCGCAGCATCTGATCGACGTCAACGGCCTTGGCCTCGACAAGATCACGCCGACCGCCGAGGGCGGCCTCCGCGTCGGCGCGCTGGTCCGCAATACCGACCTCGCCGCCGATGCGCGTGTGCGGAAGGACTACGGCGTGCTCAGCCGCGCGCTGGTGTCCGGTGCCTCGGGCCAGTTGCGCAACAAGGCAACGACCGCAGGCAATCTGCTCCAACGGACGCGGTGCCCGTATTTCTACGACACCACCAAGCCCTGCAACAAGCGCCAGCCCGGCAGCGGCTGCGCGGCTATCGGCGGATTCAACCGCAACCTGGCGGTGATGGGCACGAGCGAGGCGTGTATCGCAACGCACCCGAGCGACATGGCCGTCGCGATGCGCGTGCTGGATGCAACGGTCGAGACGGTGAACGCGGCAGGCCAGACTCGCGCCATCCCGATCGCGGACTTCCACCGTCTTCCCGGCTCGACGCCGAACATCGAGACCTCGCTCGCGCCCGGTGAGCTGATCACGGCTGTGACGTTGCCCAAGCCGATCGGCGGCACGCACATCTACCAGAAGGTGCGCGATCGCGCGTCCTATGCGTTCGCGCTGATCTCGGTTGCCGCCGTGATCCAGCCGGGCGGGCGCGGGCGGCTTGCCTTTGGCGGCCTCGCGCACAAGCCGTGGCGCGTCGAAGCTGCCGAGGCACAGATGCCGAATGGCGCCAGGGCGACCGCATCGGCGGTCCTCGCCGGCGCCCGCACCACTTCACAGAACGCGTTCAAGCTGCCGTTGGTCGAACGCACCATCGGCGCCGTGTTCGAAGACGCAAAGGCCTGATCGCCATGAAGTTCGATACCCCCGCAACGGCGAACCCGACTGACCGCATGAAGGTGCTCGGCAAGCCGCTCGACCGCGTCGACGGCAAGCTGAAGACCACCGGCACCGCGCACTACGCCTATGAGCGCAACGATGCCGCGCCGAACGCCGCCTACGGCTACATCCTCGGCGCGGCGATCGCCAAAGGCCGGATCGAGAGCATCGACACCGCCGACGCAAAGGCCGCACCCGGCGTGCTCGCGGTCGTCACCTATGAAAACGCCGGCAAGCTCGGCAAGGCGAAGAACCACACCGCACGGATGCTCGCCGGCCCCGAAGTCCAGCACTACGACCAGGCCGTGGCTGTCGTCGTCGCCGAGACGTTCGAGCAGGCACGCGCGGCGACCAAGCTGCTTCGAGTCAATTACGCGCGAGCGAAAGGTAATTTCGATCTCGCCGCATCGCAGGGCTCGGCGACCAAGCCCAAAAGCGGTAACCCCGACACCGCCGTCGGCGATTTCGCAGGCGCATTCGCCAAGGCGGCGGTCAAGGTCGACGAGCGCTATACCACGCCCGATCAGAGCCACATGATGATGGAGCCACACTCCACCACCGCGGCATGGAAGGACGGCAAGCTCACGCTCTGGACGTCTAACCAGATGATCAACTGGGCAGTCGGCGACATGAGCGAGACGCTGCTGCTGCCCAAGGAAAACATCCACGTGATGTCGCCCTATGTCGGTGGCGGGTTCGGGTCGAAGCTGTGGGTCCGGAGCGATGCGGTGATGGCCGCGCTCGGCTCGCGTGCGATCGGCGGCCGTCCGGTGAAGCTCGCGCTCGCGCGGCCTCAGGTGATGAACAACACCACGCATCGCCCGGCGACGATCCAGCGCCTGCGCATCGGCGCGCAGAAGGACGGCAAGATCACCGCGATCGCGCATGAGAGCTGGTCGGGCGATCTACCCGGCGGTGGTCCCGAGACCGCGCCGAACGCCACCCGTCTTCTGTATGCGGGCGCCAACCGTATGACCGCGACGCGTCTCGCCGTGCTCGACCTCCCCGAGGGCAACGCGATGCGTGCGCCCGGCGAAGCGGTCGGCCTGCTCGCACTCGAAGCGGCGATGGACGAGCTCGCCGAGAAGCTGGAGATGGATCCAGTCCAGTTGCGGATCATCAACGACACACAGGTCGATCCGGAAAAGCCGTCACGCCAGTTCTCGCAGCGTGATCTCGTCGGCTGTCTGAAGACGGGTGCCGAACGCTTCGGCTGGAACAAGCGCAACCCCGTCCCCGGTCAGGTTCGCGACGGCCGCTGGCTGGTCGGCATGGGCATGGCGTCGGCGTTCCGTGACAACGTCACCATGAAGTCGGGCGCGCGCGTCGGGATCGACCAGAAGGGCGTCGTCACCGTCGCCACCGACATGACCGACATCGGCACCGGCAGCTACACGATAATCGCGCAGACCGCAGCCGAGATGATGGGCGTGCCGATGGACAAGGTCATCGTCCTGCTCGGCGACAGCAGCTTCCCGGCCTCGTCGGGCTCGGGCGGCCAGTGGGGCGGCAACAGCTCGACCGCGGGCGTCTATGCGGCGTGCATGGCGTTGCGCGAGCGGGTCGCGCAGAAGCTCGGGTTCAACTCGACCGACGTCGTGTTCGAGGACGGCAAGGTGAAGTCGGGCAACCGCAGCGTCTCGCTGTCGGAAGCCGCAGGCGATGCCGGCCTCTCGGCGGAGGACTCGATCGAGTTCGGCGACCTCACCAAGACGTACGCACAAGCCACGTTCGGCGCGCATTTCGTCGAGGTCGGGGTCGACTCGGCGACCGGCGAGATCCGCGTCCGCCGGATGAGCGGTGCATTCGCCGCGGGCCGCATCCTCAACCCGAAATCGGCACGCAGCCAGGTGATCGGCGCGATGACTATGGGCGTCGGGGCGGCGCTGATGGAGGACGCGATCGTCGACACGCGGTTCGGCTATTTCGTTAATCACGACCTCGCTGAATACCACGTGCCCGCGCACGCCGACATTCCGATGCAGGACGTGTTCTTCATGGACGAACTCGACGAGAAGTCCTCGCCCATGAAGGCCAAGGGCATCGGCGAACTCGGCCTGTGCGGCGTCGGCGCAGCGATTGCCAATGCGGTCTACAACGCGTGCGGCGTTCGCATCCGCGAATACCCGCTGACGCTCGACAAGGTGATCGGCAAGATGGCCTGATACCCTGCCCTCCACCCCGCCGCATCGTAGGCTGGAGTGGAGGGCAAAACCGGGTCTGGCGTGGGCGAATGGGTTGCGCTAGGAAACTGGCATGACCGTACCCGCTATTCTAAAAAACCTGCGCCTGCCCGTCATCGGCTCGCCGCTGTTCATCATTTCCGGCCCCGAGCTGGTGATCGCACAGTGCAAGGCGGGCATCGTCGGCTCGTTCCCCGCGCTCAACGCGCGGCCGCAGGCGATGCTCGACGAGTGGCTGCACCGGATTACCGAGGAACTCAGCGCACACAACCGCGCCAATCCGGATCGCCCGGCCGCGCCGTTCGCGGTCAACCAGATCGTCCACAAATCGAACGACCGGCTCGAGAGCGATCTGGAGACGTGCGCAAAGTGGCAGGTGCCGATCGTCATCACCTCGCTCGGCGCGCGCGAGGATCTTAACATCGCGGTGCATGGCTGGGGCGGCATCACGCTCCACGACGTGATCGACGACCGCTTCGCGCGCAAGGCCATCGAGAAAGGGGCCGACGGCCTGATCGCAGTCGCGGCCGGTGCCGGTGGCCATGCCGGCCGCCTGTCGCCGTTCGCGATCATCCAGGAAATCCGCCAATGGTTCGACGGTCCGCTCGCGCTGTCGGGCTCGATCGCGACCGGCGACGCGGTGCTCGCTGCACAGGCGATGGGCGCGGACTTCGGCTATATCGGCTCGCCCTTCATCGCGACTACCGAGGCCAATGCGGACCAAGCGTACAAGGATGGTATCGTCGCGGGCAAAGCGTCCGATATCATCTATTCCAACCTCTTCACCGGCGTGCATGGCAATTATTTACGCGCGTCGATTCAGGCTGCGGGGATGGATCCGGACAACCTTCCCGAAGGCGACCTGAAGGCGATGGACTTCGGCGGCGGCAACGGATCGAAACCCAAGGCGTGGCGCGACATCTGGGGTTCTGGCCAGGGCATCGGCGCAGTCACCGAAGTCGAGAGCGTAGCCGACCGGGTCGATCGCCTCGAACGCGAATACCGCGCGGCGCGCGTCCGGATCGGTGTCTGAGCTAAGCAAGCTTGGCAGCATGACCGATCGACCATGAAAGGTCGATCTGAAAACGAAGCGGACCGCGAACGGCGAGGATTTAACCGCATAAACCCCAAGGAATACGTGCCTGCACTGTTCCGGGAGACGGAATTCGGCGAGATTTCAGCCGGGAACGTCGACCCGATCGCCGCATCGTGCGAAGGGTGCTGCATGGTACAACTGGGTAGACGGTCGCGATGGTCCTGACGACCCTGGTCCTGTTGCCGTTCGTCGCCGCCATGATCTTGGGCCTCTGGACGCAAGCGGGTCGCGTCGTGCAGATGATGATTGCGGGTGGGGCCAGCGCGGTTGGCTTCGGTCTGTTGCTGGTTGCGGCGCCCGCTGTTCTGGCCGGGATGCCTTTGACTGCGCATCTGACATGGGTACCGGCGCTGGGCCTCGACGCGAGCCTCTGGCTCGACCCGCTCGGTCTGTCGTTCGCCGGACTGATCCTCGGCATCGGCCTGCTGGTCGTCGTCTATGCGCACGGGTATCTAGCCAAGGGCGAGGCCACCGGGCGGTTCCTGTCCTTCCTGATGCTGTTCCAAGGCGCGATGATCGGTGTCGCACTGTCGGCCAACGTCCTGCTGCTGCTCGTTTTCTGGGAAATGACGAGCCTGTCGTCGTTCCTCCTGATCGGGTTTTGGCGAGATCGACCCGAGGCGCGGCAAGGCGCGCGGATGGCGCTGGCGGTGACGGGCGGCGGTGGGCTGGCGCTGATCGCAGGGATGCTGCTGCTCGGACAGGCGGCGGGATCGTACGAACTGTCAACCATTCTCACGCGTGCGGACATGGTCCAGGCCTCGCCGCTGTATCCGCTGATCCTCATCCTGGTTCTGCTCGGCGCGTTCACAAAATCGGCGCAGTTCCCGTTCCACTTCTGGCTGCCGCACGCGATGGCCGCGCCGACTCCGGTCAGCGCCTATCTGCATTCCGCGACGATGGTGAAGGCGGGCGTCTTCCTGTTGGCGCGGCTGTGGCCGGTGCTGTCGGGGACCGAACTGTGGTTCTATCTCGTCGCATCGACCGGGCTCGCGACGATGTTGTTCGGGGCGGTGGTGGCGCTGTTCCGCGACGATCTGAAGGCGATCCTGGCGTATTCGACGATCAGCCAATTGGGGCTGATGGTGATGCTGCTCGGGTTCGGCACACCCGCCGCAGCCACCGCGGC
The DNA here is from genome assembly GCF_001422045.1 of Sphingomonas sp. Leaf242. Classification (GTDB taxonomy): domain Bacteria; phylum Pseudomonadota; class Alphaproteobacteria; order Sphingomonadales; family Sphingomonadaceae; genus Sphingomonas. The sequence continues at coordinate 415,807 of NZ_LMLW01000007.1, read as the reverse complement.
GGTCTTCCACATCCTCAACCACGCGGCGTTCAAGGCGGCACTGTTCATGAACGCCGGGATCGTCGATCACGAGACGCGCACGCGCGACATACGACGCGTCGGTGGCCTGGCGGCACTCATGCCGATCACCGCGACGCTCGGCACGCTCGCCGCCGCGTCGATGGCCGGACTGCCACCGCTGGGCGGTTTCATCTCGAAGGAGATGATGCTCGACCAGAGCGCGCATGCTGTCCTGGCGGGTCAGTCCTGGCTGGTACCGATCCTAGCCACGCTTGCCGCGGTCCTGTCGGTCGCATATTCACTCCGTTACGCGATCGGTCTTTTCTTCGGACAGACGCGCTATCCCGAAGCGAGCACGCCGCACGATCCGGGTATCACCATGCTCGTGCCATCAATCATATTGGTCATGGTCGCGATCGCGCTTGGGCTGATCCCCATGACAATCGCGGGGCCTCTGGTCGCCGCCGCGAGCGGTGCGGTCATCGGCAGTTTCTCGCCCGACCTGCATCTCGCACTATGGCACGGTTTCAATCCGGCCTTCGGTTTGAGCGTGGTCGCGATCGTCGGTGGCGCTTTCGTGCTATGGCGGCGAGGTCCGGTGGCCAATTGGCTTGCCACCCGATCCGCGCCCGATGCGAAGCGGATGTTCGACGCGGCGATGCGATCGGCATTGGACCGCACGCGCCGGCTGATCGCCGTCGTGCACGCCGCGTCGCTCCAGCGCTACCTGTTCGTCCTAATCGCAGTCGCGATCGGGCTGGGGATCGGGGCAAGCCTGACGAGCGGCGGCGTAGATACCGGATCGCGTCCACGCATCCCGGCATCAGCCGTTGCGATCATCGCCTGGCTGGGCCTGATCGCTGCGACTGCAGCGGTCGTCGTCGTGCAGCGTCACCGCTATCTCGCCCTGCTGTTCCTCGGCGTCGTCGGGCTCGTCATCGCGCTGGCGTTCGTCCACCTGTCCGCGCCCGATCTCGCGCTGACGCAGATCGCGGTCGAGGTCGTCACGATCCTGCTCATGCTCCTGGCGCTCAATATGTTACCCAGGTCGCCCCCCACGCTGTCGAGCATTCCTCGGAGAGCTCGGGACGCGCTCCTCGGCATGGTCGCAGGCGTCGGAACCGGCTGGCTGGCCTGGGCGGTGATGACGCGTCCGGCGGTGGCGACGGTGTCGGCGTTCCACTGGGCGAACAGCTATGCGGGTGCCGGCGGCAGGAACGTCGTGAACGTCACGCTGGTCGACTTCCGCGCGTTCGACACGTTGGGCGAGATCATCGTGCTGGGGATCGCCGGGCTCGCGATTTACGCGCTGCTGGAACCGGCGGTGCGTGTGCGGATACCGCGGTCGAACATGCCGCATTCTCCCGATCGACATCCGATGATGCTGGCGATGACCGCCCGCGCGTTGCTGCCGCTGGCGCTGCTGGTAGGCCTGCATATCTTCCTGCGCGGCCATAATGCGCCGGGTGGCGGGTTCGTCGCTGCGCTGGTCTTTTCGATCGCGATCTTCATGCAGTATCTCGCGTCGGGGTTCGGCCCGGCCGGCGAACGCCGGCCCGGTGTCGACCATGCCTTGATCGCGGTGGGTATCTTGCTCGCCACCGCAACCGGTCTCGGATCGCTCGTCTTCGATGCGTCGTTCCTGTCGAGCAGCTTTGGATATGTCCATCTACCGCTGATCGGCGAGGTCGAGCTGGCGACCGCGACGCTGTTCGACGCCGGCGTAGCCAATGTCGTGGTCGGCGCCGTGATGCTGATACTGGCGCAACTCAGCCATATACCCCAGCGCGACGCCCGCATCGGCGCGGTTTCCGACGAGCGGGCGATACCATGAGCCTCGAATTCCTGATCGCCAGCGCCATTGCCGTGCTGACCGCAGGCGGGGTGTATCTGTCGCTGCGAGGGCGGACATTCCAGGTCGTGCTCGGGCTGACCTTGCTGTCGCACGCCGTGAACCTCTTCCTGTTCGCAACCGGCCGGCTCGTCGTCGATGGCCCCCCTCTGTTCGCGACAGGTGTTACCAATCACGCCGATCCCCTACCCCAAGCGCTGGTCCTGACCGCGATCGTCATCGCATTCGGCATGACCGCGCTGGCCGTCATACTGTCGCTCCGCAGTTTTCTCGAAAGCGGATCGGATCAGGTCGATGGTCTGGCGGACCCCGACCGCGGTGAGGGGGAGCAATGACACTCGCCGATCAGTTGACGATAGCGCCAGTCGTGATTCCGGCGGTGGTTGCCCCGCTGACGCTGTTGGCCATGCCCCGTCGGCGAGCTTTGGCAGTCGGTCTGTCGCTGGCCGGCTGCGTCGCCATGCTCGCGGCAGCGGTCGCGCTATTTGGGCTGGTCCAGGACAACGCGATCCGCAGTTACGCGCTCGGCGGCTGGCCGGCGCCGTTCGGCATTGTCCTGGTGCTCGACCGCCTTTCTGCCGCGATGCTCGCGCTCTCCTCGATATTGGCGCTGGTCGTCCTGCTGCATGCGACGCTTACCGCGGCCGATCGGCAGGGTTCGCATTTCCATCCGCTCTTCCATTTCCAGCTGCTGGGGCTGAACGGCGCGTTCCTTACCGGCGATCTCTTCAACCTGTTCGTGTTCTTCGAAGTCCTGCTGATCGCGTCCTACGGCCTGATGCTCCACGGCCAGGGCGCGGCACGGCTGAAGGCGGGGGTCGGCTATGTCGTCGTGAACATCGTCGGTTCCGCGCTGTTCCTGATCGCGCTCGGGGTGCTGTACGGCGTGACCGGGACGCTCAACATGGCCGACCTCGCGCGCCGCATTGCGGTATCGGGAGCAGCGGACGAGGGCATGCTGCGGATCGCCGGCGTGCTGCTGATGACCGTCTTCGCGCTCAAGGCCGCGATCGTCCCGCTGCATCTCTGGTTGCCGCGGACCTACGTCGCGACGATGCCGGCGGTGGCGGCGCTGTTCGCGATCCTGACGAAGGTCGGGGTCTATGCGATGATCCGGATCGTACCGTTGCTCTTCGGCGAGGGCGCAGGCGCGCTGGCGTGGATACCGTCGCCCTGGCTCTTCCCCGCCGCCGTGATGACCGCCGTTATCGGCTTTGCCGGGGTGTTCGTGGCGCAGGCGATGCGCGAACAGGCGGCGTTCGCGCTGGTCGGATCGACGGGGACGCTGGTCCTCGCAGTCTCCTGCTGGACCCAGGCGACGATGGCGGCGGCGCTCTTCTATCTGGTTCACGCGACGCTGGCCGGTGCCGCGCTGTTCCTGGTCGCCGACGTGACCATGCGTCGCCGTGGCCAATATGACGACGTAGCGGTCCCGAGCCCCCGGTTTGCGGGGCAGCAGGCGACCGGGTTGCTGTTCCTCGCGTCGTCGATTGCCGCTGTCGGACTGCCGCCGCTGTCGGGCTTCATCGGAAAGCTGTTCATCCTCCAGACCACCGCCACGACGCCCAACTGGATGGTTTTGTGGGCAACGGTCCTCGGTACGACGTTGGTCGGGATCATCGGCTTCGCCCGCACCGGCAGCATCCTCTTCTGGAAGGCATCGCCAAGCGGCGCAGACCCGATCGACGGTCCGAACCGATCCAACGCGGACCTGATCGCCCCCACGATCCTGATTGGCCTGCTCGCCGCCCTGACCATCGGCGCCGGCTGGGCGACCGCGCAGGCCCAGGCAACCGCCGCACAGATCTTCGCGCCACAGCGCTATATCGCCGCCGTCCTCGGCAGCGTTCCGCGATGATCCGGTGGCTCCTGCCCCACCCTGCCCTTTCGGCAACGTTGTTGATCGTCTGGCTGCTGCTGGCGAACAGCGTCACTGGCGGCGACCTCGCCCTTGGCGCGATGGTCTCGCTCATCCTGCCAAAGGTCACCGCGCCGTTCTGGCCCGATCGCCCTCGCCTGCGGTTCAACGGCACGTTGGTTGCGTTTCTCGCGGTCGTGGTGTTCGACATCGTCGCCGCCAATTTTCATGTCGCGCGCGTGATCCTGTTCCGGCGTAACCGCGATCTGCGCGCGCGCTGGCTCGTGATCCCGATCGAGCTCACGACGCCCGAGGCGATCACGGTGCTCGCGGCGACGATCAGCCTGACGCCCGGGACCGTCTCGTCCGACGTGTCCGCCGATGGTCGCGCACTGCTGGTCCACGCGCTCGACGTCGAGGACGAAGCGACCGAGATCGCGCGGATCAAGCGGCGGTACGAAGCGCGGCTGCTGAGGATATTCGCATGATCGAAGTCGCGCTTAACATCGCCGCGATCGCCATAGCGCTCGCGCTTCTGTGCAGCGGATGGCGACTGTTCCGCGGCCCGGCGCTCGGTGATCGTATCCTCGCGCTCGACACGGGGGTCATCAACGTCATCGCGCTGATCCTCGTGATCGGCATGATCGGTGGCTCCAGCACGTATTTCGAGGCGGCGTTGGTGCTGGCGATGGTCGGGTTCGTCAGCACCGTCGCCTATTGCAAGTTCCTCCTTCGGGGGGACATCGTCGAATGATCGATATTTTCGGTTATCTCGTGGTCGGGCTGATACTGCTCGGGGCCGCGTTCCTGCTGATCGGCAGTTGGGGGCTGGTCCGACTGCCGTCAACGATGGAGCGACTGCATGGACCGACAATGGCGACGACGCTCGGGGTGGGATCTCTGGTGCTCGCATCGATGCTGCGGACCCGGCTGCAAACCGGGACGTGGAGCATGCACGAACTGCTGATCATGCTGTTCCTGTTCATTACCACACCCGTCTCCGCCAACATGATCGCGAAGGTCCATCTCCACCGCCAGCGCATGGCCGATATCATCGAGCCAGCGGGAATCGCGGGAGAGCCGCCAAACCCCGACGACGGCGACTGGGCGACGTTCGAAGTGCCTAGGCCAAGCATCGCACCGTCGACGGCTGACCTTAAACGTCTACCCGGCGATTGAGCGCTTAGCCTCCGGTCGGTTAAGGGTGTTGCGCGCGCGGCAAAAGCCGCCGCGAAGGAGAGGACATTTCCGACCATGCCAAGTTTGACGCCGTGGATATCTGTTCCGCTGTTCGCGCTGGCGGCGTGCGGAGCATCCTCCGATCAATCCGACGATCTGCCGCAGAACACGCCTGACGCAGCGCGGAATCAATCGAGTGGCGACACCGTCGCAGTGAGGCAGTCAACGCCCTCCCCCGCGGCGATCGGCAATTCTATCTTGCCCGCGACGTCTTCGCCAAAGGCCCTGACGAAGACATCGTGTCTTGCCGATATCGGTGCCGCCGCCGCGGCGCGGCGCGTAGCGATCTGTCGCGACGTCTCGCCGGCGACGCATCCGCCCTGCAACGCCGCCAACAGCTGCGCGATGATCGACGACGAGATCGCGCGCAGTTGTGCGCTGTTCGACGGCAAAGGCGCGCCGATGCAGGGATGCGGGCCTGCGCCCAAGAGCGCGGAGGCTGCGGCAGCGGTGGTTCGGCGGTACTATGCCGCTGTCAACGCACGGGATTTCGACACTGCTTGGCAGCAATGGGGTAGCGACGGCCATCCGGGACAGACTTTCGCAGAGTTCGCGGCGGGTTTCGCGCATACGCGCACGACCAAGGTGCTCATCGGCGCGCTCCAACCGGGTGATGCCGGGGCGGGATCGATCTATCAGCCGGTCCCCGTCACGGTAGAGTCCACGCTGGACGACGGATCCCGCCAGCGTTTCCGCGGCACGTACGTCGTTCGCCGCGTCAACGACGTCGACGGCGCGACGGCCGACCAGTTGCGGTGGCATCTCGATTCCGGTCAGCTGAAGCCGGTTCCCTTTGGATAGCGCTAAGGCAATTCCATGGCTCATACGAAGTGGCACGCATGTACGAACCGCTGAAACACCTGCCGCAGCACGGGCCATACGCGTACCGCCCGATCGTCGGATGACCCGACTATTCGTGGCCCGAAGGCCGTCGGCTGGCGATCTCGATCGCGTGCTGACCCGGCTACGGGAGGCGGCGGATCGGCGGATCTGGTGGACGACGGCGGGAGCGATCGCCGATCACGTCACGACTAACGGCCTGGCCGTCTGAGCCGTGCCTTGCGGCCGACGAATACCGTCTATTCGACGACGCGCAGCCGACGTCCCTTGGCGGGCGGGACGCGAAGCAACTGGTTGACGCGGTCGGCGAGATCGACCTGCCGGAACGGCTTCCCCAGCCGCATGACATCGGTCGGGACATCGTCACCCGCCGCCGCGTATCCCGTGACCAGCAACGTCGGCAGCCGGATGCCGTTGGCGCGCATTTCGGTAATCAGCTGGCCGCCGGTCATGCCGGGCATCAGATAATCGCTGACGAGCATGTCGACATCGATCCCCGACCGGATCGCCGACAACGCCTGGCTCGCCGACCCGAACTCGGTCACGACATAGCCCAGATCGCGCAGCATCTCCGCGGTCGCGGATCGCACCAGTTCCTCGTCGTCGACCAGCACGATCTTGGCGGCATGCCGCGCCGGTGCCGGCTCGCCGTGACTATCGGCCGCATCGCTCGCGACTTCGTCGGTCGCCGGCAGCCAGAGCTCGACCGCGGTCCCGACGCCGGGCTCGCTCCTGAGATGCAGGATGCCGCCCGATTGCGCGGCCAGACCGTGGACCATCGACAGGCCCAAGCCCGTTCCCTTGCCGACGCCCTTGGTCGAGAAAAAGGGTTCGGTCGCACGCGCGAGCGTCGCGCGGTCCATGCCGGTGCCGGTATCCTGCGCGGTCAGTCGGATATAACGGCCGGCGTCGAGACCGACGGCGTTGCGGTCGTCGACGACGATTTCCGCGACGGTCAGGATCAGCCGACCACCACCCGGCATCGCATCGCGTGCGTTGATCGCGAGGTTGAGCAGCGCGAGCTCGAGCTGGTTCGGATCGACCCGCGCCGACGACAGATGGCGCGGCACTTCGAGGACCACGGTGATCGTCGGCCCGAGCGAACGCCGGACGAGATCGACGATGCCATCGATCAGCGCACCGATATCGACCGCCTTGGGCTGCAGCGCCTGTTTCCGCGCGAACGCCAGCAATCGCTGGGTCAGCGTCGCCGCGCGTTCGGCGGCCTGCAGCGCGCCGGCGACCATGCGCTGGGTCTTCTCGTCGTCCTTGTGCCGACGGCGGACGAGATCGAGACTGCCGACGATCGGGGTCAGCAGGTTGTTGAAATCGTGCGCAACGCCGCCGGTCAGCTGGCCGATCGCATCCATCTTGTGCGCCTGCGCGAGTTGCGCGTCGGCCTCCTTCTTGTCGGTCACGTCCGAGACGACGCCGGTCATCCGCAACGGCTTGTCGTCGGGTCCGTAAGTGACGCGCCCCTTGGCGGCGATCCACTTCTGCGAACCGTCCGCCGCGGTGATCGAGCATTCGATATCCAGCATGCCGGAGTCCAGCGCAGCGTCGAAATCCGCCCGGATACGGGCTCGCTGGGAAACGTCGACAAAGCCGAGAAAATCATCGATGTTCCACGTCGGACGCCGCGTCGGATAGCCGAATATCTCGTCGTGCCGCGCCGTCCGCCGCGCGGTGCCGGTGGTGAAGTCGATATCCCAACTGCCCATGCCGGCGGCGTCGAGCGCGATCGTGAGACTCTCGCGCGCCGCTTCCAGCTCCGCGGTGCGATCGACCACCGCGCGCTCCAGCGTCATCGCCGCATCGCGCACCTCATATTGGCGCCGCCGCGCCTTCAGCGACGATCGGATCGCGCCCAGCATCGCCTCGGCATGCAAAGGCCGTTGCAGCAGGACGACATTGCCGAGATTTGCCAGGCGATCGCTCGCGGCGGTGGTTCGCGGCGCGGGCGCGCCGTTGGCCAGCACCACGAAAGGGATGTCCGACCAGGTCGGCTGCGTCGCGACCCACTCCGACAGACCCGACGCGTCATGCCCCGCCAGCGCTTCCTCCGTCAGCATGACCGCACCCGCGCCCCGCCGAATTTCCGCCAGCAACTCCGCCCGGTCCGCGCAGACATAGGATTGGATCGTGTTACGGCCGAGCAGGTCCGCGGCAATCGTGGCATCTCGACCGCGCGGCGCCAGTATTAAAACACGGTCTTCCACGTCAGCCATGCTCTTCCAAAGAACCCATCTTGCTGGCCATCAACGTCTTGCCTTCGCCCGAAAAGGTCGGAACGCCGGTCAGGACGCCCTGGAACTCGCGCAACGGCTCGCCGACCTGCAAACCGTTGCTCCCTATCTGAAACTCCCGGATCGTCCGTTCGTGCCGTGCCGTGCGCGTTTTGATGACCGAGATGGCCTGACGGACCTCGCCCTGCGCCTCGAAATAGCGGAGCTGGACGACGGAATCGGACAGATAGCTCAAGTCGACGTCCTGCCGGACGTCGCCCATCATGCCGTGCAGGCCGAGGATCAGCAGGCTGACGACCCCCTCCTGCCCCAGATACGTCAGCATCTCGTGCATCTGCAGCGTCAGGAACTGTTCGTTCGGCATCGATTGCAGATACGCGTTCAGGCTGTCGATCACGACCACGCGCGCGCCATCTTCCTCGACCGCGGCGCGGACCGAGTCCGCGAACTCGCCCGGCGACATCTCGGCCGGGTCGATCGCCCGGATCTTCAGCTGGCCGGAGTCGATGAACGGCTGGATATCGAGGTTGAGCGCGGCGCTGCGCTTCATCAGCGTCGGCAGGCGCTCGTCGAACAGGAAATACGCCGCATGGTCGCCACGCTGGAGGGCCGCGACCATGCACTGGACCGACGTCGTCGTCTTGCCGACGCCGGCAGGGCCGGTGAGCAACGTCGCCGTGCCGGGAACCAGCCCGCCGCCGAGCAGCGTATCCAGCGCTTCCGATCCGGTCGACACCGACGCATCATTGTAGGTCCGGCCGTGTTCGGCCGCGATCAGCCGCGGGTAGACGCGAAGACCGCCGCGCTCGATCTCGAAATCATGATAGCCGCCCCGATAGCGGACGCCGCGCATTTTCACGATGTGAAGGCGACGACGTTGCGATCCGAACCCGGACAGCGTCTGTTCGAGCGAGATAACGCCGTGCGCGATGCTGTGAAGCTGGAGATCGCTGCCCGACGCACCCTTGTCGTCGAGGATCAGGACGGTGACCTGCCGCGTCGAGAACAGATGCTTCAGCGCCAGGATCTGCCGCCGATACCGGACCGGGCTCTGCGCGAGCAACCGCAGCTCGGACAGGCTGTCGATGACGACGCGGGCAGGCTTGAACGCATCGACCTTGGTCATGATGTCGCGGATCGTCTCGCCGAGTTCGACTTCGCTCGGGTGGAGCAAGGTCTGCTCCTGATCCTCGCCCAGGCCGTCGGCGGGCACCATCTCGAACAGCTCGAGCTGATCGAGCGACCAGCCATGCGTCGCCGCGACGGCGCGCAGTTCGACCTCGGTTTCGGCCAGCGTGATGTAGAGCCCGGTCTCGCCGACCTTGGCCCCGGTCAGCAGGAAGTCGAGCCCCAAGGTCGTCTTGCCGGTTCCCGGCGTACCCTGGACCAGATACATGCGCTGGGGGGTCAGGCCACCGCCCAGAATGTCGTCGAGCCCGGCTATACCGGTCGATACGATCGCGGTGGTCTGCGGATCGGTTGGCAATATGGCATCCTAAATCGAGTATCTCCCAACGATGCTAGCGCGTTAGGGTTGACGAACCATAGCCGCCCCCGATCGGTTGGCAATCCTGCCGCCAACCCGATTTGATCAAGATCAGCGCGTATTCGGCGCGGGGGAAAATACTGGTTGCAAGGACTTGCCGAAGCCGAGCACTTGAACGAGCATGCCCCGCTCAGGGGGAATTCGATGTTCAAAGCATGTGTGATCGCGCTCGCAGCCACCGTATCCGCGCCGGCGCTGGCCCAGAATTTACCGTCCGGGACCCAGGCTCCACCGTCGAAGACAACGTATATCCAGGCAGGCGCGTTGCTCGATCGGCCCGGCCAGCCGCCGCGCGGCAACACCACCGTCATCGTCCGTGACGGCAAGGTCGCCGAATTGCGCGACGGGTTCGTACCGCCCGAACAGGGCGCGACGCTCGTCGACCTGCGCAATGCGTTCGTGCTGCCGGGTCTGGTCGACATGCACGTCCATCTCTGGGGGATTGGCGGCGACCCGATGCGCGCGCGGCTCGAGGCGATGACGCGCGATCGGTTCGACGATGAGATGACCGCGGTCGTGAACGCGCGGACCACGTTGAACGCTGGGTTCACCTCGGTGCGCGATCTCGGTGGCGATCCCCGCGGCATCCGCGCGCTGCGCGATGCGATCGACGCCGGTACCGTCGACGGGCCGACGATCACCAATGCCGGCGAGATGATCTCGGTGACCGGCGGGCATGGCGACGGCAGCAACGGGCTTGCCGAAGACTTTGCCGAAGCGGTGCATGCCAAGGAAATCAACCTGTGCGACGGTCCCGACGAATGCCGACGCGCGGTCCGCGCGCAGGTTGCGTTGGGGGCACGCGTCATCAAGTTCGCCGCGACCGGCGGCGTGCTGTCGAATGTCAGCGGCGGGCTTGGCCGGGCGATGACCCCCGACGAGATGCGCGCGATCATCGAGACCGCGCATGGTCTGGGCCGCAAGGTCGCGGCGCATAGTCACGCGGCGGAAGGGACGAAGGCGGCGCTGGAAGCCGGGGTCGACTCGATCGAGCACGGCACGTTCCTCGACGACGAGACGATCCGGCTATTCAAGACCAGGGGCGCCTATCTCGTTCCGACCGAGATCGCACCCGTTGCCGCACTCGCGCAGGCGCGGGGTGGCGCCCTGCCCCCTGCGACGATCGTCAAGGCCGAGGCCGCTGCGGCCGCGATGGCCGCCAGTCACCGGCGCGCCTATGCCGCCGGGGTGAAGGTCGCGTTCGGGACCGACACCGGCGTCTCGAAGCACGGCGACAACGCGACCGAGTTCGCACTGCTGGTGCGCAACGGCCTCACCCCGACGCAGGCGATCGTCGCGGCGACGGTGAGTGCTGCGGATCTGCTCGGGCGCGACGACATCGGTACGCTCGTGCCTGGCAAGACCGCGGACATCATCGCCGTGACCGGCTCGCCGTTACAGGACGTTACCCGCCTCGAGCATGTCGATTTCGTCATGCACCGCGGCCAGGTCGTCAAGGGTGCGCCGAAGAGCCTCTGACCCGCCGGGCGGCAGCGTCTTCCAGTTCCTTACGCGCTGTGATGCGCGTGGAACAGCTTGCCGCCCTCGACGACGTACACCACGGCGAGAACCGCGACGCCGATCGCCAGATAGCCGATCGCCAGCGGATAGGTCGTGCCGTCATAGGATTGTCCGATCAGCGATCCGACGATGACCGCGCCGACGCTGGTGATGAAGCCCTGGATCGACGACGCCGTGCCGGCGATGGCGCCGACCGGCTCCATCGCCATCGACCCGAAGTTCGCCCCGCACAGACCGATGCACGTCATGCTCAACGCCTGGAACACCATGTAGCTCGGCAGGGTTTCGAAGCCGGACGCGATCAGTCCGATATGGCAGACCGACAGCACGATCAGACCGATCACCGCGCTCTGCGAGATTAGCCGGGTGCCCAGCCGCTCGACCAGGCGGCTGTTGGCGAACGACGCGCACCCCATCGAGAACGCGCAGATCGCGAACAGGATCGTGAACCGCGCGCCGGCGTGGAACTCGTCGACGAAGATCTGTTGCGCGGACGAGACGAACGCGATGATGCCGCCGAACGTCATCGACGCCGCGACCGCGTATCCGGCGGAAAACCGGTTCGTCAGCGTCAGCGTATACCCGTTGCGCAGCGCTGCGAGCGACAGCGGCGTGCGGTTCTCGACCGGCAGCGATTCACGCAGCCGCGTGAACGACCATGCCAGGACGAGCGCGGCGAAACCGGCGAGCGCATAGAAGATGAAGCGCCACGGACCGAACGCGAGCAGCATCTGGCCAAGGCTCGGCGCCATGATCGGCACGAGGAAGAAGATCATCTGCGCTACCGAGAGCGTCCGCGCCATCTGTCGTCCGGCATAGCGATCCCGCACGATCGCGACCGCCAGTACGCGGGTCGACGCCGACATCAGCCCCTGCAGAACACGCGCGCCGAGCAGCGCCGCGAAGGTCTGCGATCCGGCCGCGAAGATGCTCGCCAGCACGAACCCGGCCAGCGTGACGAGCAGGATCGGGCGACGTCCGTAGCGATCTGCCAGCGGGCCGTAGACGAGCTGCCCCGTCCCGAACCCCAGCATGTACGCGGTGATGATCCACTGCCGGTGGTTGGCCGTCGCGATGCTTAACTGATGCCCGATATCCGCCAGCGCGGGTAGCATCAGGTCGACGCCGAGCGCGTTCACCGCCATCAGCGCGGCAATAAAGGCAACGAACTCGCGTGGTTGCATCGACGGGTCAGCGGTCTTGACGTTCATGACCTGCGCGTACGGGGATCGCGCGCGGAATGCCACGACAGATCGAACGATGCCGGCAATACGGCCCCGTAACTCTTGCGCGCAGCGTACAATAAAAAATATCTTTTTCAGTCGCTCAGCGCGTGTTTGTTCGTTTCTTTTACACCTTCTTCTCCCATGTAGGCCGTCATGATCGGTCTGATTACCCGCCTCAGGCAGTTGCGCCATTCCGATCAGACGATCGCGGCCTACGTCCAAGAGACCCTGGTCGAGTCGCTCTACGCATCGCCGCAATCGCTGGTGATCGGCGCGGTGACCAGCAGTGCGATCACGATGATCGTCGCGCTGGTCAGCGGCAACGCCTGGATGACCGGGTGCGCGATAGCGATCGCGGCGGTCGCCGGCTCGCGGATCGTCGATGCGCTGCGCCTCAGCCGACGGAGTGCGAAGCGCCAGCCCTCCAAGAAGGCCGCGCTGGGCCCTTGGGGCCGACGCCAGGAGCGGCTCTATCGATCCGGCGCGATCGGCTATTCGTCGCTGCTCGGCACGTTCGGACTGCTGACGCTGGTCAACACCAACGACGGCGTGCTGCAATTGCTCGCGGTGACGACGACGATCGGCTACGCGGCGGGGATCGCGGGGCGCAATGCCGGGCGGCCGTGGATCGCGCTGTCGCAGCTCAGCTTCGCGTCGGTGCCGCTCGCGATCGGACTGCTCGTATCGCTCGAGCCGCTCAAGATCGTCCTGGCCATCGTGATCCTGCTGTTCGTCGTCGCGATGATGGATATCACGCTGCAAACCTACGGCGTCATCCTGAAGGCGACCGTCGCGTCGCGCGAGAAGGCGGCGCTCGCCGAACATCATGCCGCCATCGCGCGCCGCGACGACCTGACCGGCGTCGCCAATCGCACCGCGTTCCGCGAGCAGTTCGAAGCACGGTTGCAGCGGTTATCGGGCGAGCAGCATCAACTCGCGATCAACTGGCTCGATCTCGATCGCTTCAAGGAGATCAACGACTCGTTCGGCCATCTGGCGGGCAACGCGCTGCTCGCGGAGATCGCGCGGCGGCTCGATCAGGCGTTCGGCAAGGATGGCGTCGTCGCGCGACTGGGCGGCGATGAATTCGCCGTCGTGTGCACGGTGAATACCGAAGCCGACGCGATGACGATCGGTCAGACCATCCTGGCGCTCGTCGAGAAGCCGGTTCTGCACGAAGGCCGCCTGCTCCAGGTGAACGCATCGATCGGTATCGCGATCGCGCCCGCGGACGGGAGCGATGCCGATACGCTTTTGAAGAACGCCGATCTGGCACTGTATCGCGCCAAGGACAGCGGTCGCGGTCAGATGTGCTTCTACGAACCGCTGATGGACGAGAAGATTTCGCGCACGCGGGACCTCGCCGCCGAGATGCAGGGCGCGCTGGAACGCGGCGAGTTCCATCTGGAGTTCCAGCCGATCTTCGATCTCGCCGGCGAACACGTGCTGTCCTGCGAGGCCTTGCTGCGCTGGACCAACCGGCAGCATGGTGCGATCTCGCCGGCGGAATTCATTCCGATCGCCGAGGATACGGGGCTGATCGTGTCGATCGGCGGATGGGTGATCCGCGAGGCGTGCCGGATCGCCAGCGCGTGGCCGCAAGCGGTGAAGATCGCGGTCAACCTGTCGCCGATCCAGCTCCGGTCCGCCAATCTCACCACCGTGATCATGAATGCGCTCGCGTCCACCGGGTTCGCGGCGGAGCGGCTCGAGCTCGAGGTGACCGAGTCGGTGCTGCTCGAGGATATCGAAGCGTCGCTGGCCGCGCTCGATGCGATCAACCGCCTACATGTGCGGACCACGCTCGACGATTTCGGCACCGGCTATTCCTCGCTCAGCTATCTCACGAAATTTCCGTTCCAGACGCTGAAGATCGATCGTTCGTTCATCACCGATCTCGAACAAAGCCCGGCCTCGGTGGCGATCGTCCAGACCGTGATAGATCTCGCCGCGAAACTGGGCATGCGGACGGTTGCCGAGGGCGTCGAGACGCAGGCGCAACTCAACCAGCTCCGCCGGACGCGGTGCGATGCGGTGCAGGGCTATCTGCTCGCGCGGCCGATGCCGGCAAGCATGGTCGCGACCATGCTTGCCGGCAATGCCCAGAAAGCGCAGGCGCGCTCCTGAGATCTCCGAGGTCCTAGATCGCCGCCGCCTTAGTCAGCAACCGGGTCTGCGCGCCGACCAGACGCCGCATCAGTTTCAGATCGAACTCGCTCAGCCGCAGCGCTGCGTCGGCCCAGAGATCGACGACCGCCTCGAGCTCGGCGAGCGCCAGCGGATTGACCGAGCGCGACGCCTCGTAGATCGCGCAATGCCCGCTGTGGCGACGGCGGTTCTGGCGGATATAGTGCTCGACCTCGGCCCGCCCCTTGCCCGGATCGGCCAGCGCATGGACGATGCCGAGATCGTACAGCTCCTCGGCGCTGTAGGTCCGCCCGCTCAGGATCATCTGCTCGGCCCGCGCGGACCCCAGCCGCCGCGACAGGAAGCAGTGCGCGCCCATGCCGGGGAACAGCCCGAAATTGGTTTCCGGCAGCCCGAAGTTCGTACCCCGCTCGGCGATGACGACGTTGAACGACAGCAACGCCTCGAAACCGCCGCCGAGCGCGTCGCCTTCGACCAGCCCGATCGTGATGATCGAATGGTCGAGGCTGAGCATGTTGCGGTGCAGGATGCGAACGCAGGCGCGGCCATAGCGGACCAGCGCCTGCCGATCGCCGCGACGGATATGCTCCGCGAAGAGATCGAGATCGCCGCCGAGCGAGAACACGCCGGGAAAGCGCGAGCCGAGCACGAGATAGCGGATCGGCATCATCTCCGACGAGCATGCCTCAGCGATATCGTTCTGCCACTGATTGAACTCGGCCAGCAGCCCGGGATTGAAGCTCGGACGGACCTTTTGCCGCATGTACGTCCACAAGGTATCGAGTTCGGGATCGAACGCGACCTCCAGATCCGCGAAGGCGAACGGTTGGCGGGTCAAAAGCGACGCCGGCAGCTCGATCGCCCTGTGATGATGGCCTTGGCCCCGGCTTGAGGACATGACGGGTGAATATTCGACAGTCATCGCGACTTCCTTCTTTACGCGCAGCGGCCTGCTGCCCGAGAAGATTAGGCGGAGTTCGCGTCAGATGCGGGGTGCGTAATGCACGAGTCGGCACGGTACGTCTCGCCGCGCCATAGCCAGCTGAGGCGCCGGCTTCGCACCGGATCCCACCTGCGCACGCTAGGTGCTTGTTTCGCGCCGGGAATCGACCGTCCGCGTAATTTTGATCAGATATCGATGTGGTCCGTTTATCGGCGGGAAATACCGTCTGGCTGCCCGCGGGTGAAACCATTCCTGTTCGGACCGACCTTGCGCCGGGTCGTTTTCGGCTCCAGACCTGTGCGCAGGACGGGGATGATCGACATGGATATTGCACGACGCGACCTGATGATTTCGGCGGCGGCGCTGACGCTCACCTCTCGCGCGTTCGGCGCGGGAGCGGGCGATCGGCCGCTCGGCTATGCGATCGTGGGACTGGGTTCCTACGGTCTGGACGTCATCATTCCGCAATTCGCGAATTGCGCGCACAGCCGGCTCGCCGCGGTGGTCAGCGGCGATCCCGCCAAGGCGAAGCGAGTCGCCGCCGACCACGGACTGCCGGCGCGGTCGATCTATTCCTACGAGACCTTCGATACGATCCGGAATAATCCGGACGTCGACATCGTCTATGTCTGCCTGCCCAACTCGATGCACGCGGAATACACGATCCGCGCGGCGAAGGCGGGCAAGCACGTCATGTGCGAGAAGCCGATGGCGATATCGGTCGCCGAGTGCGAGGCGATGATCGCGGCGTGCAAGACCGCCAATCGCAAGCTGATGATCGGCTATCGCTGCCATTTCGAGCCGACCAATCTCGAAGCGATGCGGCTGGCGCGCGCGGGTGCGGCGGGCAAGATCCGCTACGTGCGGTCCGAGCACGGCTTCGTCCAGCGCGATCCGTCGAAATGGCGGCTGAAGCGCGCCTTGTCGGGCGGCGGGTCATTGATGGACATGGGCATCTACAGCCTGCAGGCGGCGCGCTACATGACCGGCGAGGAACCGATCGCGGTGACCGCCCGCGAATCGACCGATCGCCGCGACCCGCGCTTTACCGAGGTCGAGGACATCATCGACTGGACGCTGGAGTTCCCGTCGGGGGCGATGGCCGGTTGCCAGTCGATGTACAGCGCCAACCAGAACCATATCCTGTTGATGGGCGACGCCGGCCGGATCGAACTCGAACCCGCGACCCGCTACGAGGGCAATCATATGTGGCGGGGCAAGGATGGCCGCGAACGCGAGGTCACGCCACCGCCCGGCCCCGGCAAGACGCAGTTCGCGGGGCAACTCGACCATCTCGTCCAGAGCATCCGCACCGGGCGCGAACCGATCGTTTCCGGCGAAGAGGGCTTGCGCGACATGCGGATCGTCGAGGCGATCTACCGCTCGGCCCGTGAAGGCCGGACGATCCGGCTCGATGGCGCACGGAAAGGTCGCGCATGAAGCTGCCGTTCGTAGTCGCCGCGCTGATCGCGGCCTCGCCGGCGGCGGCGCAGACGGCCGATCCTACGAGTTTCGCATCGGACGCCGACGTGAAGGCGAAGGTCGCCGCGATGGGCGCCGCGATGAAGCCGGGACAGGGGTTTGCGTGGCAACCGCTGGTCCGCGACGGTGAGACCAATGCCGCGCTCGAATATTGGAAAAAGCCGGGCCGTCCCGCCGTGCACCCCGATCAGGCAGAATACGCGATCGTCGTGGCCGGCGCGGGTACGCTTATCTCGGGGGGTATACTCGCCGACGCCGTGGTCGTTAAACCCGATCTGACCGAAGGCGCGCGGATCGTCGGCGGCAAGACGCGCACGCTGGGCCCCGGCGACGTCATGCTCATTCCGGCCGGCGTGCCGCACTGGTTCGGGATCACCGGCGATCGACTGGTGCTGCTCGGCATGAAGCTGCCGCAGCGGCGCTGACCCTCAGGCCGGTCGGCCGCGATCCTGCCACCCCGCGCGCAACGGCACGCGGAGCACGCGGTCGTTCGCGGTCAGGAACAGCGCACGGCCGCGCTCGCCGAACGCGCAGTTCGCGATCGGCCCACCGTTGGATATCAGCCCGAGCGGCTCTGCATCGGGCGACAGGAACATCATCCCGCCCGGCACCGAACAGACCAAGGTGCCGTCATGCGCGACCTTCATCCCGTCGGGCAGTCCCGGTGCACCGCCCACGCGCATCGGCTTGGCATCGAGCAACACGCGCGACCGCCGCGGCAGCCCGGTCTTGTCAAGATCGTAGACCATGATCCGCGGCGTAACGTCGTCCGAGACCGAGACGTAGAGCCGCGTCTCATCGGGCGACAGCGCGACGCCGTTCGGCCGCGTCAACGTGCCGTCGATCAGGTCGACCGCCCCGCCCGGCGTCCAGCGGTAGACGCCGTTGACGGGCATCTCCTTCAGCGAGGACGCATCGCCGTTGGTCAGTCCGTAAGGTGGATCGGTGAAATAGATCGTCCCGTCGCGCGCGACGTGCAGGTCGTTCGGGCTGTTGAACCGCTTGCCCTCATACCGATCGACCAGCACTTGGCGGCGACGCGTAATGAGATCGAACCGGTCGATCGATCGCCCGCCGCTGTTCGCGATCAGCAGTCTTCCGTGATGGTCGAGCGCCAGTCCGTTCGCGCCGGGTTCGCGCACCAGTTTCGGATCGGTCCCGGCCGCCCCGGACGGCGACAGGAACGGTCTCGCAACGCTGCCCGTCTGCCAGCGACGAACTATGTTCGCCGGTGGATCGGTGAACAGGAGATACGCACCCGCGTCGACCCATAGAGGGCCCTCCGCCCAGCGTATCCCGCTCGCAACGACCGAGATACGCGCGTCCGGCGCGACCATCCGGTCGAACGCCGGCGACAGGCGCTGGATGCGCGCAACCCCGGCGGCTGCCGCAGACCGCGGCAATGCGGCGAGCGCGAGCGCGCCGAGCATCACAGTCCGCCGGTCCGGCTTCAGCGCCACCTCGGTCACGCCGTTATCCTGGTGATCCAACGAACGCTCCCCAACCCTACCGACGCTTCATGACAGCCGCGACGTGTGCAGGACAATAGCGGCAAAATCCTTCTTGTCCTGTTGGCGCAGATGGAATCATTCGATCGAAAGTCTACGACACCCGATGTTCGAGCGCGGTGCGCGTCTGTCGTCCCCAGCTCTGTCCGCCACGCAGGAACGCCACCCAGCCATAGATCGCGCCGACGTGACGGAGCAGCTGGAAGGTGAACGGCTCGGCGATCGCGGCGATGATCGCGGGGCCAAGCCCGAGCCCTTCGCGCTGCCCGGTCCAGCGCTTGTAGATGCGGAGCGACCAGAGGTGGAAGCTGAGGTCGATCACGATCTTGGCGATCATCACGATCAGGATCGGCAGCGCCAGCGCGAACCGTCCGGTGATCACCAGTCCGATCAGGATCGCGAACGCGGCCAGCCCGTAGATCGGTTGCACCGTGTCCAGCGCCTTGACCGGCAACATCCGCGTGCCGAGCCGGCCATAGGCGCGGTTGCCGACCATGTCGCGGTTCCAGTGCTGCGTCTGGAGGAACCCGCCGAACCAGCGCTGGCGCTGCTTGAGGAACGCCGGGATGCTCGCCGGGGCATCGGTGCGCGCCAGTGCGCCGCCGACCACGCGCACCCGCCAGTCGAGCCCGGTATCATGGGCGTGGCGGTGGAGCCGGTGGATCAGCTCATAGTCCTCGACCATGCAGTCGGGATCGAAGCCGCCGACCGCGATCACCGCATCGCGCCGGAACGCCGCGAATGCGCCGGAGATCAGCAACAGGCCGTTTAGCCGCATCCACGCGTCGCGCGACAGGAAATTGCGGACATACTCGTACGACTGGAACCACTCGAACAGCCGCCCGCCGAGGCTTGGTCCGCAGATCGGCGCGAGCACGCCGGTCGCCGCCACCAGCTCGGGCTCCGCAGCGAACGCCGCGCGCATCGCCGCGATCGCGCCCGGTTCGAGCAGCGTATCGGCATCGACGGTCAGGACGATCGCGGTATCGATCCGCAGCAGCGCGTCGTTGAGCGCGCGGGCCTTGCCGCCATGCGGCAGCCGCAGCCAGGCGAGTCGCGTACCGCCGAGATCGACCGTCGCGACGTCGCCCAGCGCCGGCACCGCCAGCGCGTAGAGCTCGCGCATCACCGCGGGGGTGGCATCGGTCGATCCGTCGTCGGCGATCATGATCGTCTCCGGGGGATGCGCCTGCGCCAGCAGCCGGTCGATCGTCAGGCGGATGACGCTCGCCTCGTTGTGCGCCGCGACGATCACGCCGAAACCCGGCGCTGGCAGGCCGTTCGGCTCGGGTGGCGGCGCATGAGCGAGATCGCGGATCTGCCACGCGGTGAACACCAGAAGCGCGGTATCGTAGAGGATGTACGCGATCCCGACCGACCACACCGCAAGCCCCTGGCGCAGGAACGCCTGGAGCACGAGCGCCAGGAAGACGAGCGGCACCGCAAAGCCGATCAAGCGGCTGACGATCGGGATCTGTCGCGGCGACAGGCGCGGCGATTGCGCGGTGAATATGGTGGTCATCGATAGCATCGCGGCGCGCGTACCGCGTGACGGATGAATGGGCTATTGCGGAAATCGCCCGCGCAGACGAAGGGCCGGCAACAACGAGCGAGGCACAGGCGGATGGTCAGGAAATATACCGGGGTCGCGATTGCGCTCCATTGGCTGGTCGCCCTCGGGATCGTCGTCAATGTTGGGCTTGCGTGGGTCTGGCCGTATCTGGCCGACGATCATGTCCGCCCCGTGATCGACTTGCACAAGTCGGTCGGCATCACCGTGCTCGGCCTCGCGATCATGCGGCTGCTGTGGCGGGCGACGCACCGCCCGCCGGCGCTGCCGACCCGCTACCAGCGCTGGGAGGTTACGGTATCGCACGTGACGCACTGGCTGCTCTATGCGATCATCTTCGCGATGCCGTTGTCGGGCTGGATCATGGATTCCGCGTGGAAGGATGCCGCGACGCATCCGATGTATCTCTACGGCCTGGTCGAGTGGCCGCGGATCGCGTTCGGATCGATTGATCCTGCGACGCGCGAGACGCTGCATGCGGTGTTCGGCGCCGCGCATGCCTGGCTCGCCTATGTCCTCTACGCGCTGGTCGGCCTGCACGTCGCGGGGGCGCTCAAGCATGAATGGATCGACGGCCACCGCGAACTGCGCCGGATCGTTCCCGGCGCCGGACGCGACTAAACGCTCAGGCTCGACTCCGCGGATCCGGGACGAGGTTGAGGACCAGAAAGGCGATTGCGGCGCCCGCCATGATCGCCGCGACCCACAGGATCGGCCCGAACACCCATCCTCGCGCCAGTATCGTCGGTACGAACGCAGCGCCGAGGCCAGTCCATCCGGCCGATCGCAGCGCCCTTCGCCGTCCTGCCGTCGGACCGGCCCCGAACCGACGGCGATGATGCGCATCGGTCGACAGCCCGAGCGACAGGAACGCGGCGATCGACAGGATCAACGGCAGGACGATCATTCGGCAGGCTCCAGCACGCGCGCCTCGGCGCTACGGGGTTTGCGGACGCGCTTTGCACTCGGGCGATGGCGCGCGACGCGGTGCGCGACTGCGAGGAACGAGATCCCGAATACGCCCATCGTGGCGTCTATACCCGCGATGACCAGGTCGCCGCGGGCCAGCATATCGAGGATGCCGCGATCGGTCGCGACGATGTCGTAGAACGGGAGCACGACCAGCAACACGCCCGTCGTGGCGAACAGCAGCGACCAGACAAAGCGAGGTTTCGCCACGAGCGCCAGGACCGCCGACATCGCCCAGACGATAAAGAGCGTATTCACCTCCCACTCGGCGCGACCACCGAGATCGACCGGCATCACGCGGTTGGCCCAGAAGAACGCCGCGACGCCGAGCGGAAAACCGCCGATCACCGCGACGTTGAGACGCTCGACCAACCGGAAGCCGAAATGTGGCCGCGTCGGATCGGGCAATCGCTCGCGCCGCTTAACGGTCCACAGCACCAGACCGCTCGCCACCATCAGCGTGCCTGCGACCCCGCACAGGAAATACAGCCAGCGCCCACCATAGCCGGCGAACCGTCCGGCATGCAGCCCGATCATCACCCCGGCCGTCTCGGCCGCTGCACCGGGCATCGGCGAGCGCCAGACCAGCCGACCCGACACGCCGTCATAGGCGAGGCGTGGCGTCCGCGACGACAGCATCGAGCCGAAGCTCTGGCTCACCGTCACGCGTGCCGCGGCATCGCCCGGATCGCTGACCTCGATGAAACTCGCGGGCGCACCCAGGCGGCGTTCGGCATCGGCGGCAACCCGTCGCAGGTCGATCAGCGGCGCAGGCCGCCCGGTCCGCTCGACCGCCGCCGCGCTCGGGAACAGCGCCGCCGCGACCACGCGTTCGTCGGTATAGTTCGCGACGACCGCCCAGGGCATCAGCAGCGCCATCAGCGTGACGAGCCCGGTATAGGTGATCATCAAGTGGAACGGCAGCGCCAGCACCGCGGTCGCATTATGCCCGTCGAGCCACGATCGCTGGCCCTTGGCGCGGCGCAGCGTGAAGAAGTCCTTGAAGATCTTCTTGTGCGTGACGATCCCGGTCAGGATCGCGACGAGCATCATCATCGTCGCAAATCCGACGATCCACCGCGCCCAGATCACCGGCATGTAATGGAGGTCGAAATGGAAGCGGTAAAAGAACTCGCCGCCGCGGGTGTCACGGGCGTGCGCGACCTGCCCGTCGGCACCGATCAGCGCCTGGGTATCGCGACGGCCGCGACCGCGCCGTCCCGTAGCTTCGCCGGGCTTTGGCTGCGGCACCCAGAAGAGTTGCGCGCCGGGCATCCGGTCGGTCACGATCGGGATGAACCAGCTTTTCGCGTCGGGGGCGGTCTTCGCGATGAACGCCTGCGATCCCGCCAGCACGCGCATCGGCTGCTCGATCCGCGCGAGTTCGGGGCGCGTCCATCGGTTGAGCCCCTCGCGCCAGAACGCGAGCGAACCCGCGACGAACACGAGGAACAGGATCCACCCGAGCAGCATCCCCGACCAGGTGTGCAGGAAAGCCTGCGATTGGCGAAAGCCCTTGCTCACAGCCGGCCCGTCGCATCGATCGAGACCCAGGCGATCGTCGCCGCGATCCCGGCGGCAACCCCCAGCGTCCACAGCGCGCGCCAGCCGCTTCGTGCCGCAAAGGCCCACATCGCCGCCACCGCGCACAGCGCGAGCGCGATCAACGTCGCGGTGACCGTCGCCTCGGTCCGCTCACCCGGCAGGATGCGCGCGAGCGCCATCGCCCACAGGCTCGCGGTCGCGTAGCAGAGCGGTACGGCGGCGACGACCCGCAGGCCGATGTCACCGCGTCGTGCCCAGCGGGCGCGGGCGTGCAGGTCGCCTGCGGTCACCGGAAGGTGTACCGCAACGTCGCGAACGCGGTGCGCGGACTGCCGTAGTAATTGCCGCGCCCGGTCGAGCTGATCCGCGCGTAATAGTCGCGGTCGAGGACGTTGTTGACGTTCACCGAGACGCCCAGCCGCGGGGTCAGCGCATAGCCGGCGCGCAGATCGAGCACCGCATAGCTCCCCTGGCGGACGATGCTCGACCGGGTGCGGACGGTACCGTCCGTATTGAACACCGCCCCCGTGCCGCCGAACGTGCTGCCGAACCATGTCAGGCCACCGCCAAGGCTCAGGCCTGCAAGCGGACCGGCGACCGGCGCATAGTTGGTGAACATCTTCGCCATGTGCTTCGGGACGATCGGCACCAGGCTGATCCCCTCGAACAGCGGGTTTGCGTCCTCAAGATACTTGGTCCGCGTGTAGCTGTAGCCGCCGTTGATCCGCCAGCCCGGCACGATCTCGCCGCTGACCTCGGTCTCGATCCCCCTCGCGCGGACCTTGCCGATCTGGAGCACGCTCGTCGGCAGGTCGGGATCGTTGTACAGCCGGTTCGACTGCGTGATCTGATACGCCGCCGCCGACAGCAACAGCCGGTCGTGCATCAGCGAAAGCTTCGTCCCCGCCTCGAACTGCTTGCCGGTCAACGGTTCGATCTGCCGTCCGTCGGGTCGTGTCCGACCGACCGGCGCCGCCTGCGGCGTGAAGCTGTCCGCGTAGCTCCCGTTGATGTTGAGCGCAGGCGTCACGTCCCAGACGATCCCAGCATAGGGCGTGAACCGATTGTCGAAACCGTAGCGCGAGGCCGCGGGCAGCGCACCGGTGGGCGTGAGGAGCGTCGTCACGGTGGTATCCCACCATGTAAGACGTCCGCCCCCGACCAGCGTCAGCCCCGCGACCGGGCTCAGCCGCATCTGCCCGTACAGGCCGTATTGTTCGACGTCGGTTGCCGAGCCACCATAGACCTGGAGCACGCAATTGGCCGGTGCGGGCGTGATCGCGGTACCGCTGGTGGGACAGGTCGCCCCAGTACCTTGAACCGGATAATAAGGCAGCGGGCCGTAGGGATCGAGCGGCGGTTCGAGCGGGGATACCGGGTTATAGACGTCGATCCGCGCATAGTTCGACAGCCGCGTCGCGAACGACGTCCCCGAACTCGCCTGATAATCGCCGCCGAGGATCAGCGTCTGGTCGCGCCCGAACAGCGGGAAGCTGCCGATCCCGTTGAAATCGAACGACCGGGTCCGCTGCTTGCTGTCGCCGCGATAGGCGATGTGGTTGGTGCTGCCGTTGGTCGCGGTGACCGGCTGGTTGCCGATATAGCTGTAGATGTCGACGCGATCGACATCGGTGAACAGCCCGGTCGCGCGCAGCGTCCAGCGGTCGCTGACCTTGTGCGTGAGTTCGGCGAACCCGGTCCAGCTCTTGCTCTCGAACCGGTTCCAGTCCGCACCGAGATAGGTCGACCGGTCGATGGCGAGCAAGGCTCCGTCGCTACCGTCGGCGCCGCCCGCGATACCGGGCAGGCCCGACTGGACCGCCGGGCGGAACCGATCGTAATTCCCGCCGACCGTCAGCGTCGTGCGCTCGCCGATCTCGAGCGATCCGACCGCGAATGCGCCGAGCCGGTTGCGGTGCGCGGTGTCGAAGAACTGGTCCTGATCCTGCAGCATCGCGCCGACGCGAATGCCAGCTTTCGGACCGACCGGCGTCGAAACGTCGAGTTCGAACCGGGCGTTGTCGTAACTGCCATAGCCTGCGCTCGCCTGCACCCGCAGCGCATCGAGCGGACGTTTGCGCACCAGGTTGATGCTGCCGGCCGGGTTGCCTGATCCGCTGAACAGCCCGGCAGGGCCGCGCAACACCTCGAGCCGGTCGTAGAAGAACAGGTCGGGGACGACCGCGGGAAAGTTCAGCGAAAACGTCGGCACGCCGTCGATCAGATAGTTGTTGATGACGAAGCCGCGCGACAGGAACGACGGGTCCTCGCTGCCGACGCCATTGACGGTGATCCCGTTGGTCGCGGTCAGCGCGTCTTCCAGCGTGAACAGGTTCTGCGCCTCGATCTGGTCGCGCTCGATCACCGTGACGGTATTGGGCGTATCCTTCAGCGGCGTGACGGTCTTGCCGACCTCCCGGCCATAGCTCTTGCCGACCACGAGGATCTCGTCCGACTTCTGCTCCCCCTCACCCCCGCGGTCGTCGGCGACGTCCGATCGCACCGGTGTCGCGATCGCCGCGTGTCCAGGCTCTCCAACCAGCGTCGCGCCAGCCAGCAAAATGCTCATCAAACTCATACTGAACCCCTTTGTTACGGGGGCGACTAGCGGAGACGCTTTTGCGAGTCACTATCAATCTAACATAAATGTCATGTTTCTTGAGAGCGTTTTGGGGCAGAATTCAACCCGTAATGGCAGGCGATCGTCGCCGGCTATTAACGAACCGCTAGGTATGTCGTTGTAAATTCCGCGCATGCGGTTGGTCGCGATAACGAACTGGGCTTACGGCGTCACCGTCGCGCTGACGCTTGTCTCTGGTACGACGATGCTGCTCGCATCGTCGGCGCAGCAGCGCGAGCGCGCCGCGGTGGATCAACGCTATGCGCTCGACCGCGCGACAGCGACGATCGAGGACGATGCGTTGGCGCTGAGCGAGTTGGCCCGACAGTTCGCGATCAACGGCGACGCCGCGGACCTGCTCGCCTATCGACGCGCGCAGGCCGACCTCGCGCCGGTCGAGATGCGCACGCGCCATATCCGCGATGCCGGCGCGGCGAGCGACGAACTCCGCAGCCTGCATGACGCGCTGGGCTGGGTCGACGCGCTACAGGCGCAACAGGCGCAAGCGATCCTGGCGCGGCGCAAGAACGATCGAAACTCCGCCGTCCGGATCTTGTTCGCGCCCGAATACGAACGCGAACTCGACCGCTCGCGCGCCGCCGTCGAACGCTTCCAGTACCGCCTCGACCAGCGCACCGGCGACGAATTGCGCGCCGCCGAACGCACCGCGCGGATTTGGCGGTCGGCGTCGGAAGCGATGCTTGCGATCACTGGCCTGCTCTTTCTCTTCGTCCTGTATTTCGTGTTTCGGCGCCGCGTGCTGCACCCGGTGGTCAAGCTGAGCGATGTGATCAGCCGGCTAGCCGCGCAGGATTACGATGCCGAGCCGCCACCCTATGAGCGGATCGACGAGATCGGCGACATGGCGCAGGCGCTGCGCGTCTTCCGGGAAAACGGGATCGAACGCCAGCGGCTCGAACAGGAGCGCGATGCCGATCGGGCGGCGCGCGACCTGCTGTCGCGGATGACGCAGCGCATGCAGGGCTGCGACACCGTCGTCGAGCTCCAGGCCGTCGTCGGTCGTTTCGTGCCCGAACTCGCGCCGCAGCTGGCCGGGCGGCTGTATCTGCTCGATCCGGTCCGCAACGCGCTGCTCGAAGCATGTTCGTGGCTGGAGCCCGTTCATTCGTCCAACGAGTTTTCGCCCTTGTCCTGCTGGGGCGTGCGTCGGGGTGCCCCCCATCGCCCCGCGGGCGCAGTGTTCGACGTGCCATGCGATCATCTGGTCGGCGAGGTCGTCCCGAACAGCCTGTGCCTGCCGCTGACCGGACAGCACGGCCTGTTGGGCCTGCTCTATTTCGAACGCCGCACAGGTTTCGCCGATGACGGCCTGAGCGACGTCTATCTTCAGATGCTCGCCGAGAATATCGGCTTGGCGCTGGACAATCTGCGGCTCCGCGAGGCGCTGCGGTCGCTCGCGATGGCCGACGCGCTCACCACCCTGCCCAACCGGCGCCAACTCGACGAAGTGCTCGCGCGCGAGGTGAGCAAGGCCGAGCGCAACGGGACGTCGCTGTGCTGCGCGATGATCGACATCGATCATTTCAAGCGGTTCAACGACGAGCATGGTCACGATGCCGGCGACGCAGTGCTGCGCGCGGTCGGCACGTTGCTGAAGGACATCGTCCGCGACGATCTTGTCTTCCGATTTGGCGGCGAGGAGTTTCTGATGCTGCTGCCCGACACCAAGCCGGACATCGCCGCGGTGCGGGCGGACGAGATCAGAGAGCGCATCGGCGCGCTCCGCGTGCGGTACGACGGCAAGGATCTGGGGCGGATCACGACATCGATCGGGCTCGCCTGTGCGCCGTTGCATACCGACTGGGCGTCGATCGTCCAGACCGCCGACGCCGCCTTGCTGCGCGCCAAGCAGGCAGGCCGCGACCGCGTTCTGTCCGCGATCGCGCGAAAGAACCGCGCCGATCTCATCTCTGCCATGCAGACGCGGATCGCGACGTCCACGCCGTAAGGTTACGCGACCTCCCGCTTTGCCCACGATCGAGAATTGGCAATCCGGCAGGCTTGCGCTAAGCGACGGGCGAGGACCGGCTGAGCCGGACCTCGTTGATCGCGCCGGTGCCTCGCGAGAGGCTTGAATGGGAATGCGGTGCGGGGTTCGTCCCCTACTCCGCGGCTGTCCCTGCAACTGTAAGCGGTGAGCGAGAATGCCACGTATCCTGCGCCAAGCGGGATACAGCCACTGGATGCTGCGCCTGTCGCGCACGCTGGGAAGGCCGCGTATTCGAGCGACGACCCGTGAGCCAGGAGACCTGCCGGCGATGGGTCGCTCTTGCCTTGGTCCAGGGGATGGCCGCGGCACGGTTCTCCGTCTGAGCGACGAACCTATGCGGCTGGGGCTGCATCGGTGCGTGGCATGGGCATTCGCGCCCGTCCATCGTCGCGCGCCGGTGATCATGCAGTTCCCGCCCGTCGTCGCACGGCGCGAGGAGATTGCAATGCCCGATCTATCGAAGATCCCCGTTACCATCGTCACCGGCTTTCTCGGTGCCGGCAAGACCACGCTGATCAGCCATCTGATCCGCAACGCCGGCGGGCGTCGCCTGGCGGTGATCGTCAACGAATTCGGCACGCTGGGCGTCGATGGCGACATCCTCAAGGGCTGTGCGATCCCCGACTGCCCGGCGGAGAACGTCGTCGAACTCGCCAATGGCTGCATCTGCTGCACCG
This sequence comes from Sphingomonas sp. Leaf242, assembly GCF_001422045.1. Lineage (GTDB taxonomy): Bacteria > Pseudomonadota > Alphaproteobacteria > Sphingomonadales > Sphingomonadaceae > Sphingomonas. The sequence continues at coordinate 388,006 of NZ_LMLW01000007.1, read as the reverse complement.
TCGCGGACGATTTCATCCCGACCGTCGAGACGCTGCTCGCGCTCGATCCGCGCCCCGACCACATCCTGATCGAGACGTCCGGCCTCGCGCTGCCCAAGCCTTTGCTGAAGGCGTTCGACTGGCCCGCGATCCGGTCGCGGATCACCGTCGACGGGGTCATCGCGCTGGCGGATGCCGAAGCCGTCGCCGCGGGCCGGTTCGCACCCGATCTCGCCGCGATCGATTCGCAGCGCGCCGCCGATCCGAGCATCGATCATGAAACGCCCTTGTCGGAAGTGTTCGAGGACCAACTCGCCTGTGCCGATCTGATCCTGCTCACCAAATGCGACCTTGCCGGCGCGGACGGCATCGCGGCGGCACGCGCGGTGATCGCCGCCGAGACCGTACGGCCGTTGCCGATCGTCGAACTGGTCGATGGCGTCGTCGATCCGCGCGTCGTGCTCGGGCTCGGCGCCGCGGCCGAAGACGACATCGCCGCACGTCCCTCGCATCACGACGGCGAGGACGATCACGAGCACGACGATTTCGACAGCATCGTCGTCGAATGGGACACGGTCGAAGATCCCGCCGCGCTGACGACACGGATCGAGACGCTGGCGGCGGGCGGCAATATCCTCCGCGTGAAAGGCTATGCCGCGGTCGCCGGCAAACCGATGCGGTTGCTCGTGCAGGCAGTCGGCGCCCGCGTCCGCGCGCATTACGATCGACCTTGGCGTGCCGACGAGCCACGCCGAACCCGACTGGTCGTCATCGCCGAGCGCGGCCGGCTCGATCCGGATGCAATCGGAGCAGCGCTGGGAGCCTGATCCCGATGCACGTCGTCTTTCGCGAGACCCACGGTCTGGAAGAGAGCGCTGTTCCCCAGGATCTGAGGCAGAGCGCTGCCGACCTCGTCGTGCTCTCGTTTTCCGACAGCGATCTCGCCGCGTTCAGCACGGGCTGGCGCGCCGCGATCGCAGATGGCGACGCGATGCCGAGCGTGCGGCTCGCCAATCTGGCCGAGCTGACGCATCCGCTGTCGGTCGACACCTATGTCGAGCAGACGCTGGCGGGCGCGAAGGCGATCCTGATCCGGCTGATCGGCGGCACCGCCTATTGGTCCTACGGTCTGCAGCAGGTCGAAGCACTCGCGCGGCGGCGCGGGATTGCCTTGGCGGTCCTGCCCGCGGACGGCCGGTACGACCGCCGGCTGGATGCGGCGTCCACGGTTCCTCCGGCGGTGTTGCGGCAGTTGTCGGCGCTCTGCGATATCGGCGGTGCCGACGCATCGCGTGAGGCGCTGGCGCACTTTGCTCTCGCCGCGGGGTTGCGGGCCGAACCGAAGACGGGTTCGCCAGCCTTGGCCTCGGTCGGCGGGTGGCTGCCGGATACCGGCGTCGCGTGTCCGGCGGCATCCGTCATGACCGCATCGCGGCCGCGCATCCTGCTAATCTTCTATCGATCGTATCTGGCGGCGGCGGATCTCGATCCGATCGCCGCGTTGCACACTGCCTTCACGTCGCGCGGGTACGATGTCCTGGGGTTGTTCGTACCGTCGTTGAAGGACGGCGACGCGAGCGGTTGGCTACGCCGCTGGGTCGTCGCGCTGGCCCCCGTCGCGATCGTCAACGCGACGGCGTTCTCGGGCCGCGGCAGCGACGATACGACACCGCTCGACGGTGCGGACGTTCCCGTCTTCCAGGTCGCGCTGGCAACGTCGGACCGGACCGCCTGGGTCGATGCGCCGCGCGGTCTGTCCCCCGCCGACCTCGCGATGCACGTCGTCCTGCCCGAGGTCGACGGACGGATCTTCGCAGGCGTCGCCAGCTTCAAGGAAGCGGCTTCGCCCGACCCCGATCTGCAATATGCCCGCCGCGAACATCGCGCGGATGGAGAGCGCATCGCCGCGATCGCCGCACGGATCGATGGCTGGATCGCACTGGCCGCCAAGCCTCCGACCGAGCGAAACCTGGCGATCATCCTGTCGACCTACCCCGGCAAGGCGCACCAGATGGCGCATGCCGTGGGACTGGATGCGATCGCCTCGGTCGACGCGATGCTGGAGGATTTGAAGACCGCGGGGTACGCGATTGAATCCCAGCACGACATAACGACTGCTCTCGGGTCACACCCCATCGCATGGCCGCTCGCGGCATACCGCGCCGCGTTGGTCGCCCTGCCCGTCTCGCTGCGAACCGAGCTGTTCACTGCCTGGGGCGAACCCGAAGACGATCCCGCCGTTCAGGCCGGTGCGTTCCGGTTCGCGGCGCTGTCGACCGGCACCGCATTGGTGGCGCTCCAGCCCGAACGGGGACGATCTGCCGTTCGAACCGAAGAATATCACGACCTCTCGCGCTGCCCGCGCCACGGCTATGTCGCCTTCTATCTCTGGTTGCGGTCACGCGGCACCGATGCGCTGGTCCATGTCGGCGCGCACGGCACGCTCGAATGGCTGCCCGGCAAGGCGGTCGCGCTGTCGGACGCCTGCTGGCCCGAGGCGCTGACCGGCGCGATGCCGGTGGTCTATCCGTTCATCGTCAACGATCCCGGTGAGGCGGCACAAGCGAAACGACGGATCGGCGCCGTCACGCTCGGCCACGTCCCGCCACCGATGATCGGCACGAAAACCGGCACGGGAATGGATCGGCTCGAAGCCTTGCTCGACGAGTTTTCCACTGCGGACGGGCTCGATCCGGCACGACGGAAGCGGTTGCAGGCGGACATTCGCGACGAGGCGAACGCGCTCGGGCTCGAGGACACGCTGGCACTCGACCAGGCGGCATCCGCCGCGGACGTCGTCACGCGGATCGATACGTTCGTCTGCGACGTGAAGGACAGCCGGTTCGGCGACGGACTGCATGTGTTCGGGCGCGGCGCTCATGGCGACGCGGAGCGTGACGGGCTGATCGCAGCGCTTGCCGGGCGCCGCGTCCCGTCCGGGCCTGCGGGGTCGCCGTGGCGGGGTCGCGCCGATGTGCTGCCGACCGGGCGCAATCTTTATGCGATCGATCCGCGCGCGGTACCGTCGCGGTCAGCGCATGCGCAAGGCGTGCTGCTCGCCGAGGAACTGATCCGCCGGCATCTCCAGGACCAGGGGGAGTATCCGAAGGGACTCGTCGTCGATCTGTGGGGATCCGCGACGATGCGCACTGCGGGCGAGGAGTTCGCGATGGCGCTGCATCTGCTCGGCGCCGAACCGGTCTGGGACATGGCGTCGCAGCGCGTCACCGGCGTCGAGATCCTGCCGCTGATGCGGCTTGACCGGCCGAGGATCGACGTGACGTTGCGCGTGTCCGGGCTCTTCCGCGACGCGTTCTCCACGCTCTGCACGATGTTCGGCCAGGCCATCCGCGCACTGGCCGCCCGCGACGAGCCCGCGGATCTGAACCCGTTCGTCGCGGCGCCGGCGAGCCCCAGGGTCTATGGCCCCGCCCCCGGCCGCTACGGCGTCGGCATGGACGATGCCGGCGAAACCTACACGCCCGAGGCGCGCCTCGCCGCCGGCGAAGCGTGGCTGGCGGCGTCGGCCTATGCGCTCGACGACGGCGAGCGGGCCGACCCCGCCGGGATCCGCGACCGCGTCGCCGCCGCTGACAGCTTCGTCCATATCCAGGACCTGCCCGAAACCGACCTGCTGCTCGCCGCGGATTATGCCGCGCACGAAGCCGGGTTCGCGGCGGCGAAGACACTGTCGGGCGGTGACGCTGCGCTCTACCATCTCGACGCCACCGATCCCGCACAGCCGCGCGCACGGTCGCTACGCGAGGAGATCGCGCGCGTGGTTCGCGCCCGCGCCGCGCACCCCGACTGGGTCGCCGGGATGATGCGGCATAGTTTCCGCGGCGCAGCCGAGATTGCCGTGACGCTCGATCACCTCGGTGCCTTCGCGCATCTCGCGGATGCCGTCTCGCCGCAATCGATCGACCTGTATTATGATGCGACACTGGCACGCGAGGACGTGCGCGCGTTCATGGCGAACGCCAATCCGCAGGCGCTCGCGGCACTGGAGGCGCGATTTGCCGCGCTCCATGCCTCGGGCCTGTGGACGACACGCCGCAACTCGATCCTCGCGCAACTGGACATCGACGCGTGATCCGCGGCTGGTGCCCGACCGCGTGGCGTCCGATGGCCGCGGGCGACGGACTGCTCGTCCGCGTCCGCCCGAAACTCGGCCGCCTGACCCGCGAGCAGGTGCTCGGGCTTTGCGAGGCCGCCATCGTCCATGGCAACGGCCAGATCGACGCGACCAATCGTGCCAACCTCCAGATCCGCGGTGTCGACGCCTGGGAACCACTGATCGAAGAGCTGTGCGATCTGGGCCTAGTCGACCGCGATCCGGTCGCGGAGTCCCGACGCGCGATCCTCGTCGCACCGGACTGGCGCACCGGCGACGACACGCACCGGATGGCGAGCGAGCTAATGCAGCGGCTGTCCGAACTGCCCGATCTGCCTGGCAAGGTTGGCTTCGCGATCGATGCCGGCGATACGCCCGTGCTGCACGCCGACCCTGCCGACTTCCGGATCGAGCGCAGTACCGATGGTGACCTGATCCTCCGCGCCGACGGTCGCGAAACAGGGGCGCGGATCGCAGGCGGCGAGGTCGACGCGCTGATCGGGCTGGCGCACTGGTTCGTCGACACCGGCGGCGGCGATGTCGGGCGGATGGCGCGCCATGCGGCCCCCCTGCCGATGATCGCAAGCGTTCGGCCGCGGGCGCCGATCACAACACTCGCCTTTAGGACCGGAACCGCACACGGCCTGCCGTTCGGTAGGATCGACGCAGCGGAGCTCGCGGCGTTCATGCGCGCGAGCGGTGCAACCGCGATCCGCGTGACACCTTGGCGAACGCTCATCGTCGAAGGCGGAGCGCCAGGCATCATGCTCGGCCGCGAAGACGCCGCGACGGTCCGCGTCGATGCGTGCGTCGGCGCCCCCGCCTGCCCGCAGGCCAGCGTCGCAACCCGCGACCTCGCGATCCGCCTCGCGCCGCATGTCGTCGGTCGCCTCCACGTCTCGGGCTGCGCCAAGGGATGCGCGCGGTCCGCCCCCGCCGATGTCGTCCTCACCGGCAATGCCGGTCGGTTCGACCTCGGCTTCGTCGCGCGCGCCGGCGACCCGCCTGCGCTCGCCGGTCTCGATGCCCCCGCCGTCCTCGCCCATTTCGGAGCCGCCTGATGCCGCATATCTACGAGACCGACGGCGCGGCGATCTATCGTCAATCGTTCGCGACGATCCGCGCCGAAGCCGATCTGGCGCGCTTCTCCGCAGAGGAGGAACCGGTCGCCGTCCGGATGATCCATGCCTGCGGCCTGGTCGGACTGGCCCAGCACATCCGGTTCTCGCGCACGTTCGCGGCTGACGCCCGCGCCGCGTTGCGCGCCGGTGCGCCGATCCTGTGCGACGCGCGGATGGTCACCGAGGGGATTACGCGTGGCCGGCTTCCCGCAGCGAATCCGGTGCTTTGCACGCTGAACGCCGCCGAAACACCCGAGCTTGCGCGCGCCATGGGCAACACCCGGTCTGCCGCGGCGCTCGAACTGTGGCGACCGCATCTGGCCGGCGCGCTGGTGGCGATCGGCAACGCGCCGACCGCCTTGTTCCACCTGCTCAACATGCTCGAAGACCCGGACTGCCCGCGTCCCGCCGCGATCATCGGCTGCCCGGTCGGCTTTGTCGGCGCGGTCGAATCGAAGGCCGCGCTCTGGGGGGTACAACCCGTGCCCTGCGTCGTCGTCGACGGCCGGATGGGCGGCAGCGCGATCACGGTCGCGGCGATCAACGCGCTCGCAAGCTACGCCGAATGACGATCGGGACGATCCACGGCGTCGGTCTGGGCCCCGGCGCGCAGGACCTGATGAGCGTCCGCGCCGATCGCCTGGTGCGCGGCGCACGACATATCGCGTTCTTCCGCAAGGCGGGCAAACCCGGCCAGGCGCGCCGCATCGTCGACGGCATGCTGCGCGCCGACGCAATCGAATACGCGATGGAATACCCGGTCACGACCGAGATCCCGATCTCCGACCCTCGCTACAACGACTGGCTTTCGACATTCTATGCCGAGTGCACGCGACATCTCGCGGCGCTCGCGCACGCCGGTGAAGATGTCGTCGTGCTGTGTGAAGGCGACCCCTTTTTCTACGGCTCGTTCATGCACCTGCATTCGCGCCTCTCGGATATCGCGCCGGTCTGCGTCGTGCCGGGGATCACCGGCATGTCGGGCGCCTGGACCGCGAGCGGCACGCCGATCACCTGGGGCGAGGACGTCCTGACGGTGCTGACCGCGACCTTGCCCGAGGACGAATTGACACGCCGCATTCGCGACACCGATGCGCTGGTCGTGATGAAGATCGGCCGACACCTCGCCAAGCTGCGCCGGGCGCTCATCGCGGCGGGTCGCGAGGAGTCCGCATGGCTGGTGGAATATGCGGCGATGCCCGACCAGCGCGTCACGCGACTGGCCGATGCGACCGACATCGCGCCGTATTTCGCGATCGTGCTGATCCACGGCCAGGGACGCAGGCCGTGACGACCCCCGCAGGATGGCTCGCGATCGCCGGGCTCGGGCCGGGTGACGCCGCGTTGGTCACACCGGAAGTGACCCAGGCGCTTGCCGAGGCTACCGACGTCATCGGCTACATCCCCTATGTCGCGCGCGTCGTCCCCCGCCCCGGGCTGACGCTGCACGCATCCGACAACCGCGTCGAACTCGATCGCGCCGCGCACGCGCTGTCCCTGGCGACCGCAGGACACCGGGTCGTCGTCGTCTCCTCCGGCGATCCGGGTGTGTTCGCGATGGCGGCGGCGGTGTTCGAAGCAGTCGAGAACGGGCCGACGGACTGGCGGGCGCTCGATATCCGCGTGCTGCCCGGGATCACCGCGATGCTCGCGGCCAGCGCGCGCGTCGGGGCGCCGCTCGGGCATGATTTCTGCGCGATCAACCTGTCCGACAATCTCAAGCCGCAGGCGTTGATCGAGCGCCGGATCCGGCTGGCCGCGGAGGCCGATTTCGCGATCGCGTTCTACAACCCCCGCTCGAAGGCGAGACCCGACGGGTTCGGCACCGCCCTGGCGATCCTGCGCGAGACCTGCGCCGACGCGCGCCCGGTCCTGTTCGCCCGTGCCGTGTCGACGCCCGACGAAGACCTGCGGATCGTCGCGCTGCCCGATGCGCGGCCCGAGATGGCGGACATGCGGACGGTCGTCATTATCGGGTCGAGCACGACGCGGATGATCGCGCGCGCCGGCACGCCGTTTCTCTACACGCCGAGGTCGGCGTCGTGACCCAGCCAGCGAAGCACGACGGCGACATCGTAGACTTCGTGGCGCGCGGGAAGGGGTGGACGATCGATCATGATAACCGGCAGCCCCAGCGTCCGTGCCGCGACCAGCTTGGCCATCGCGCCCGAACCGCCGGCATTCTTGCACACCACGAGATCGATCGCGTGCTCGCGCAGCAGCGTCAGGTCCCGCTCGACGGTAAACGGTCCACGGTCGATCACGAGATGATGATCGGGCAAACCGATCGCACGCTCCGCGCGATCGACGAAGCGCAGGAGATAGCGGTGCTGCGGCTGTGCTGCGAACGCCTCGACATGCATGCGCCCAAGCGCCAGCATGACGCGTCGCGACGGCCGTGCCAGCGCCGCGACGGCGGCGTCGATATCGCCGACGCGGTGCCAGTCGTCGCCGTCTTCTGGCGTCCAGGCCGGTCGCGTAAGCGCAATGTGCAGGACGCCTGCCAAGGACGCTGCCGCGAGAGCATGCCGGCTCATCTGCGCCGCGAACGGATGCGTCGCGTCGACCAGATGCGTGATGCCCGTTTCACGAAGATAGGTCGCAAGGCCGTCGACACCACCGAACCCGCCGATCCGCACGGGCACCGGCTGTGGCTTCGGGTTCGCAACGCGGCCGGCATAGCTCAGCACCGCGGTCCGGCCGCAATCCGCCAGTGCCATTGCGAGCGCGCTGGCTTCGGTAGTGCCGCCGAGAATGAGGATGGACGGCATGGGTGAGGCTCGCACTGTTCCGTGGCTGACGATCGTCGGGATCAACGAGGATGGACCGGCGGGGTTGTCGCCGGCAAGTCGCACCGCGATCGAACGCGCCGATCTGGTGACCGGTGCGACGCGGCATCTCGCGCTGCTACCCGATCTTCGCTGCGATGTCGCACCCTGGCCGATCCCGTTCGACGACGGCATCGCGCGGTTGCTCGAACAGCGCGGGCGGCGCGTCGTCCTGCTCGTCTCGGGCGATCCGTTCTGGTTCGGTGCGGGAACGACCATCACGCGCCATCTCGCGCGCGACGAATGGGTGGCGCATCCGGCGGTCTCCACGTTCGCGCTTGCCGCCGCGCGGCTCGGTTGGCTGATCGACGATACCGCCTGCCTGGGACTCCATGCCGCACCGTTGACGCGGCTGCGTCCGATCCTCGCGCCGGGGCGACAGGCGATCGTCCTGGTCCGCGATGGCGCCGCGGTAAGTCAGCTCGCACGCTATCTCGACGAGCTGGGTTTCGGCGCCAGCATGCTGTGGATCCTCGAAGCGCTCGGCGGCCCGTCCGAGCGCATTCGCCGCAGCACCGCCGCCACGCTCGACTTCGCCGATATCGCACATCCCGTGGCCGTCGGTGTGACGGTGGCGGGCGACGGCGCGGTGGTGCCCGGTGCCGCTGGCCGTCCGGATCACTGGTTCGACCATGACGGACAGATCACGAAACGGGCGGTGCGCGCGCTGACGCTCTCCGCGCTGGCACCGAAGCCGGGCGAGACGTTGTGGGACATCGGCGCCGGGTCGGGTTCGATCGGCATCGAGTGGCTCTTGTCGCACGCGTCGACGAGCGCGGTCGCGTTCGAGGCCGATCCGGTTCGCGCCGACCGGGTCCGCGCCAATGCAGCAAAATTGGGAGTCGACCGGCTGCGGGTGATCAACGGCCGTGCGCCCGACATCCTCGACGGGCTTCCCTCGCCCGATGTCGTGTTCGTTGGCGGTGGATTGTCGAACGCCTTGCTCGACCGGTTATGCGCGACGCTCGATTCCGGCACGCGTCTCGTGGCAAACGCCGTGACGCTGGAGTCCGAAATCCTGCTGACCCAATGGCACGCGACCAGGGGCGGCACGCTCCAGCGCATCGAACTGTCGGACGCCGCCCCACTCGGCACGCGACGCGGGTGGCGCGCGCACTATCCCGTCGTGCAATGGAGCGTCGCGCTGTGATCGTCGCCGGTTTCGGCTTTCGTGCCGCCGCCGATGTAGCGGCATGCAAGGCCGCGCTCTCGCTTGCGCAGAGCGGGCGTCCCCCAGTGACGGCGCTTGCCGCGCCCGACGACAAGGCAGCACTGCTCGCCCCGCTCGCCACTGCGCTCGACCTGCCGCTGATCGCCGTGACGCCGGAAATGCTGCGCAGCATAACCACGCCCACGCGCTCGCGGTTCAGCCTTGAAGCACGCGGCACCGGCAGCGTCGCGGAAGCCGCAGCGCTCGGCGCGGCAGGTCCCGACGCACGGCTCCTGACCCGCCGCTACGTCTCTCCCAACCGGATGGCGACCTGTGCCATCGCCCAAGGAACCGCCGCATGACCGTTCATTTCATCGGTGCCGGCCCCGGTGCGCCCGATCTGCTCACGTTGCGCGGACGCGATCTGATCGCGGCGTCGCCGGTATGCCTCTACGCCGGATCGCTGGTGCCCGCGGCGCTGCTCGAGCATTGCCCGCCCGGCGCGCGGATCGTCAACACCGCGCCGCTGTCGCTCGATCAGATCGTCGCGGCGATCGCTGAGGCACATGCCCAGGGCCACGACATCGCTCGGCTGCATTCGGGCGACCTGTCGATCTGGTCGGCGATGGGCGAGCAACTCCGTCGGCTGCGTGCGCTCGACATCCCGTTCACCGTGACGCCCGGCGTGCCTGCGTTCGCCGCGGCGGCGGCGGCGCTCGAAGCCGAACTGACGCTTCCCGGCCTGACGCAGTCGGTCGTGCTGACGCGCACGCCCGGACGCGCGAGCGCGATGCCGCCCGCCGAGGACCTTGCCGCGTTCGCCACCACCGGATCGACCCTGGCGATCCATCTGTCGATCCATAACCTTGCCCAGGTGGTGGCCGCGGTAACGCCCGCGTACGGGAGCGACTGTCCGGTGGCGATCGTCTGGCGCGCGAGCTGGCCGGACCAACGCATTGCCCGCGCAACGCTGGCGACGATCGTCGAGGCCGCGGCCGATGGCCCCGACCGGACCGCGTTGATCCTCGTCGGGCGCGTCCTCGCCGCGGCGGATTTCGGCGAGAGCAGCCTGTATGCGACAGGGTATGACCGTCGCTTCCGACCGCAGGATGCGACGTCGCGGTTTGCGGAGGACTCGGCATGATTCCCGGCTTGATGATCGCCGCGCCCGCCTCGGGAACCGGCAAGACCACGGTCATGCTCGGCCTGCTCCGCGCGTTGCGTGACGACGGGCTGGCCGTGCAGCCGTTCAAGAGCGGCCCCGACTATATCGATCCCGCATTCCACCGCGCGGCGAGCGGGCGGGCCTCGTTCAACCTCGACAGCTGGGCGATGAGCGGCACGATGCTCGATGGCCTGGCCGCGCAGGCGAGCGACGCGGATTTCGTGCTGGCGGAGGGCTCGATGGGGCTGTTCGACGGCGTCGCGAAACCGGGTGCCACCGGCAACGGCGCCAGCGCGGACATCGCGCGGCGGATTGGCTGGCCGGTGGTGCTGGTGATCGACGTATCGGGTCAGGCGCAGTCGGCCGCGGCGACGGCGCTCGGCTTTGCGCGCTACGACCCCGATCTGCCGATCGCCGGCGTGATCCTGAACCGGGTCGCGAGCCCGCGGCACGAACGGCTGGCGCGCAGTGGCATGGCGGCGGTCGGCATCCACGTGTTCGGCGCGCTGCCACGGCGCGGCGACCTGAAACTGCCCGAGCGGCATCTGGGGCTGGTGCAGGCGTCGGAACACGCCGATCTTGAGACCCGGATCGCCGACTATGCCGCATTTTTGCGCGAGCATGTCGATCTCGCGGCGATCCGCGCCGCAGCATCGGCAGCGCCGCACGCCGAGTTCGAACCGCATAGCTTCAGGCCGCCGGCCCAGCGGATCGCGTTGGCGCAAGATGCCGCGTTCTCGTTCGCGTATCCGCACATGCTGACCGGATGGCGGAGCGCCGGCGCCGAGATCCTGCCCTTCTCGCCGCTCGCCGACGAAGCCCCCGCGCCGCACGCGGATCTGGTGTGGTTGCCCGGCGGCTATCCGGAACTGCACGCCGGCCGTCTGTCGGAGGCGCACACTTTCCACGCGGCGCTGGCCGAGCACGCGCGCACGCGGCCCGTGCACGGCGAGTGCGGCGGCTACATGGCGCTAGGCGAGGCGCTGATCGATGCCGACGGCACGCGCCACCGCATGGCGGGACTGCTCGGTCTGGTCACGAGTTATGAGAAACGTCGCATGCATCTTGGCTATCGCCGGGCGACGTTGTTAGCGCCGATGGCCGGGGTCATGGCGGGCAGCGACCTGCGCGGTCACGAATTCCATTATTCGACGATCCTCGACCAACCCGACCCACCGCTCGCCGACGTCACGGATGCCGAGGGCACGCTGGTGGCCGAGAGCGGATCGTATCGCGGTCGCGTCTCGGGCACCTTCTTCCACCTGATCGCGCATGGTCGATGAGCGCGATCGATCTGCATCTGATCGGGATAGGCACCGGCAATCCCGATCACCTCACTCGCGCGGCGGAGGCTGCGATGAACGCCGCCGACGTCATCCTCCTGCCGCGCAAGGGCCATGCGAAGTCCGACCTGATTGACCTCCGCCGGACGATCTGCGCCACGGTCCTGACCGGCCGCACGCGGGTCGTGGAGTTCGACCTCCCCGTGCGCGGCACCGGGCGCGCCTATCTCGCCGAGGTCGACGACTGGCACGATGCGATCGCCGATTGCTGGGCGGATGCGGTCGCGCGACACCTTCCGGAGGGCGGACGACTGGCGTTGCTCGTCTGGGGCGACCCGTCGCTGTACGACAGCAGCCTGAGGATCGCCGACCGCTTGCGCCGCGCCGGCATTTCGCTGCGGGTCCATGTCGTCCCTGGGATCACCAGCCTGCAGGCGTTGACCGCGGCGCACGCGATACCACTCAACAGCCTCGGCGCGCCGGTGCTCGTCACGACCGGACGACGGCTGCGCGACGAGGGCTGGCCGGCGGGGATCGATACGCTGGCGGTGATGCTCGACGGCGGCTGCGCGTTCGAGACGATCGCGGCCCAGGACATCGACATATGGTGGGGAGCCTATCTCGGCATGCCGCACGAAACGCTGGCAGCAGGACCGCTGACCGAGGTCGGACCGACAATCGTCTCGAAACGTGCCGCGCTGCGTGCCGAACATGGCTGGATCATGGACACCTACCTGCTCCGCCGCCGGTCAGCCGCGTAGCGCCTGAAGACGCCAGCCGCGATTGAACGACAGGATCGTCTGCGACAGCGGAGCGATATCGATCCGCAGCGCCGCCGCCACCGGTATCGACAGCGCCGTGGCGATCATCGCGCGGATCACGCTAGCCTGCGTGATCGCCACGATCGGCTGGTCGACCCGCTCCAGGCTGCGAAGCCAGGGTTCGACGCGTTGCACCACGGTGGCAAGCGTTTCGCCGTTCGGCGCACCATCTTCGGGCGCCGCCAGCCAGGCCGCCAGAGCCTCAGGCGCGCGCATATGAACCGCCTCGAACGACAGCCCGGTCCAGGCACCGTGGTCGATGTCGCGCAACACCTCGCTCGGCGTAGCGGCCAGTCCCAGGGCGATCGCAGTCTCGCGCGCCGCGGCCGCGGGACTGGTCCAAACGTTGGCCGGCTTCGCGCCGTCCAGCTTTGCCGCACCCGCCTTGGCCCTTCCCCCCTCGTCGAGCGGTTCCGCCGGATCGGGGAAACCACCCGCGCGCATCGAGGGCGTGCCGCCAGCGCAGATCAGGACGAGACGGGTCGCCATCCAAAACTCCAAATCGGTTGACGCCCCTGCCCCGTCGCTCCACAGCAGAGCGATCGGAGCCGGGCGGGAAGCCGGTGCGATACCGGCGCGGTCGCGCCACTGTGATCGACGGGTTCCATCCTGTCGAGAGCCAGACCCCGCCCGACGCCTCAACGTTCGCCGGGCGCGAGATCCCGGTAGGAGACTGATCATGGCCGCACGCGCGCTTTCCCCGCAGGACCCGTATATCGCAATCGGGACGACCCCCGGCATTCCGCTCGACGAGATCGCGCCGTGGGCGGTGCTCGGCGCCGTCATCGCGCTGATCATGCTGTATTTCGTCAGCACCGAACAGGGCGCGTTTGCGCTGTTCCAGGGCATGTACGTGCACGAATACGTCCATGACGGACGTCATCTGCTGGGCTTCCCCTGCCACTGAGCCGGGGCGCCAGACCATGATGAAACACATGCTGTGGCGCGGGATGCTGTCGGGCATCCTCGGCGCGCTGATCGCCGCGACCTTCGCGCTCGTGTTCGCCGAACCCAAGATCGACGCCGCGATAGCCTTCGAAGCGGCCCACGCCGCACACGCCATGCCAGGCATGGACGAGGAACTCGTCAGCCGAACGATTCAGAAGACCGCAGGGCTCTACACCGCGATGCTGATGTACGGGACCGCGCTCGGCGGCCTGTTCGCGATCGTCTTCGCGGTTCTCTACGGTCGCGTCGTGCAGATCGGACCACGCAGCCTATCGCTGCTGCTCGCGCTCGCGACGGTCGTCGTGATCGTCCTCGTGCCCGCGATCAAATATCCGCCGACGCCGCCCGCGGTGGGTCTTCACGAGACCGTCAGGCTGAGAACCGTCGTCTATTTCGGGATGCTCGGCTTTTCGGTCCTGGCCGCAGTCGCGGGCGTCTGGATACGGCGGCGCCTGAGCGGGCGATCGTCCGCAATCGATGCCATCCTAGGCGGTGTGGTCGGCTATGTCGCGCTGGTCGCAGCGCTGCAATTGCTCCTGCCGACGATCGACGAGGTCCCTGCGACGTTCCCCGCGAGTCTGCTGTGGCAATTCCGGATCGCGTCGATCGCCACGCAGACGGTGTTGTTCGTCGTTATAGGTGTCGCATTCGGTTGGCAGATCGACCGTACGCTGCGGGAACGGCACGCGGTCGAGCGGTAGGCGCATCGCAAATACATCCGAGATCTATTCCGTCAACGTAACGCCTTTTGGCCCTTTAACGGAGACCGGCTTAGCGGTGCGTGGGATCGGTCTCGCCATCGAGATCGGCCGCCTCGCGGACGATCGCCACGCGGTCCCCGGTGTCGCGCATGACGTAGAGCTTGCCCCGCGCGTTCTTGAACGGGCGGTGCAGCACCATCATCAGCGTCCCGTCGAACCGACGGAACAGCATCCCGTGGCCGCTGTCGCGCCGGACCAGCGGATCGAGCTGCTGCCACGGACCCGCAAGCGTCCCGCTGCGCGATCGTGCGAGCCCCTGGACATAGCCGGTGCGGTCGTAGCTCGACCACAGCATCAACAGGCGCCCGGTGCGCGTGCGGAACAGTTCGGGGCCGTCCGTCACGCGGATCACGTCGCCCTCTTCCTGCGGCTTGCCGTCCGCCCAAGGCGCCGTGGAGGCCCGAAACAGGACGCGCGCCGGACCGTTCGCCGTGAGCCGGTCGTCGAGCGGGATCGCCTCGATCGTGCCGTCGCCGGTCTGGACCCACTCATGCGCGTAGACCAGCCACGGGCGTTTCGCCGGATCGACGTACAGCGTGCCGTCGAGCGTCATCGTCTCGCGGTCGACGATCGGCGCGCCATCACGAACCGGCAGGAACGGGCCGTCGAGCCGGTCCGCCACCGCCAGCGTCGTGCCGCGGCGATGCAGCTTGCGCACGCCCTGCACCTTCAGCGCAGCCGACTCGTTGTGGTAGGTCGCGAACATATACCAGCGTCCGCGCCACCGATGCACCTCGGGCGCCCACGCGCCATCGTTCGCCCAGCCGCCGGGCGGGATCAACGACACGATACGCGGCCGCGACCAGTCGCGCAGGTTGCGGCTGGTATAGGCCATGATGCCGATCCGCAGGTCGCCCGACATCTTCGGCTCATTACGCGTATAGAGATGGTAGGTCCGCGTAGCCCGGTCCGCGACGATCCACGGATCGTGGAGCGGCATATCGGGCATCCGCAGCGTCGCTGGCTGTGATGTGGCGAGGGGCGCGCTCGATGCGAGTGCGGGCAACGCGAGCGCGAGAACCAGCGCCAACGGCCGGTATCTCGTCATCGGATCGTCCACTCCCAGACGCCCGCACCGGTTGGCACGGTCAACCGCAGATAGCGGGTCGGTGCGGCGTGGTGGAGCACGATCGGCGATCCGCTCGCCGTCGTCTGCGCCACGCGGCGCCAGGTCCGGCCATCGGCGGAGGCCTCGATCGATAGCGCGTAGCGACGGATCGGATATTCCATCCGCACCAGGCTCTCGCGCACCGTCCGCGCCGACCCGAGATCGGCGACCAGCGTCGCGGGAGCACCCGGCTTGGGTCGCCACAGCGTCGCGTAATTGTCGTCCGCCGCACGCGCCGGACCATGCAGCGCATCTGCCCCCTCGCCGCGCGTGGTCCAGTGCAGCCCCGCGTCGCGGTCCGCGGCGAAACCCTCGACGATCCCGCCGTGGCTCGGCACGACGGTCGCGATCGTCCCGTCGTCATGGATCGTCAGCGGATCGACCGCGACCTGGCGCAGCACCGCGTCGCCCGGCGGCGGGAACGGCAGGCCCTGGCGGTGATACAGGATGTACGCCTCCCCGCCCGACCGGAAGATCGCATGATGCCCCGGACTGATCACGTCGCGCGCGCGATCGGTCGACAGGATCGGGCTGTTGGCGGCCTCGCGGAACGGTCCGAACGGCGTATCGCCGATCGCGTACCGCACCTTGTACGTGTCCTCCGTCGTCTTCCCGTCGCTATAGGTCAGCGAATAACGCTTCCCCGCGCGCACCATGAACGGGGCTTCGAAATAATGCGCCGGCGTCACGTCCTTTGGCGTGCCGTCGAACGTCACCATGTCGGGCTTGAGCTTGACGACGAAGCAATGCCCGTTGGTCCAGTTCCACCCCGATCCCCAATAGAGATAGGCCTGGCCGTCGTCGTCGATGAACGCCTCGGCATCGATCATATGGTACCGGGGGTCGAACGCCTTCGCGATCAGCGGCTTGCCGCCATGCGCGTCGCGCCACGGCCCGGCGGGCGACGGCGCGGTACCGACCCAGACCTCGCTGCCGGCCGAGACGTACATGAACCAGCGGCCGTCGCGCGTCTTCACCACCGACGGCGCCCAGACCTTGGAGTCCCCCGAACTCGGGCTTGTTGCGGCGGCCTTGGTCGGCCAGGCGGGGGTCGAGAAAGTCCAGTCACGTCCGTTGGTCGAGGTCCAGAGCGCGAGGCGGTCGTCGCCCCACGGGTCGATCGTCGCGAAGATGTACCAGCGGCCCTTGTCGTGGACGATCGAGGGATCCGCGAAATAGCCGGGCAACAAGGGATTGCGGTCGCTGGCCGTGTCCCAGCGCGGCGGCGGCGCATCGGCTGCGACGAGCAGCGCGGCCGCGGCGAGCAGAGCGATGCGGATCATAAATCCTCCAGTGTCCAGCGATCGCGCCAGCGCAGGATCGGCCGGTCGCCGTCCCACTCGATCGGCAGCCAGACATAGCGGCCGTCGATCGCGTTCTTCGGACGCCAGATATCCGCCATGAACACGAATCGCTCGCGCCCGGTCTTGTCGGGGAGTGGCAGGACGAAGGTGCTTTGCCCGCCGAAGGTCGTGGCGACCTGCTCGGGCGTGCCGCGCACCGGGTTGCCGAGCGAGGTCCACGGTCCCTCGATCCGGTCGGCGACGAACGACCGGGCGGGATTTGGTGCCCAACCGGTCAGCCCGGAGGTGATCATGTAGTAGCGCCCCCGCGCACGAAAGATCGCCGGTGCCTCGTTCGCGCCGCCGGGCAGCAACCGCCAATACCGCCCGTCATGCGCGGTCAGGTCGGGTCGCAGCCGCGCCGCCTGCAGGGTGCGGTTTTCCTCCGACGCATAGACGTGCCACGCGGTGCCCTCGGCGTCGACGAACAGCGTCATGTCGCGCGCCATCTGCCCGCCCGGCCGGTCGCGGACGAGATGGCTGTCGGTGTCCGCCTTGTCCGCGTCGGTCACGTTGACCGGCCACTGCCCCGGATCGACGCGGCCCGATTGCAGGAAGCGGTACGGCCCGGTTACCCGGTCGGCGACCGCAACGCCGGCGCGCGCGGCGGCATAGCCTTGCCCCTTCAATTCGAGGTGGAACCACATGACGAACCGCCCCGACACCGGATCGCGCAACACCTTGGGCCGCTCGATCACGCAGCCGCGGACGATATCGCTCTTCGGATCGTCCGCGACCGCCAGCGCGATGCCTTCGTCGCGCCAGTCGTAGAGGTTCGCCGAGCTATAGACGTGAACGCCGACCTGCGCGACGTTGCCGCCCTCGCCCGCCGTCTTGTGCTCGCCGAACCAGTACCAGCGATCGCCCTGCCGCAGCAGTCCGCCGCCATGCGCGTTGATATGGACGCCGCGGTTGTCCGGCCAGAGCGCCCCCGGTGTGAACGCGTGGACCGGGGGGCGTGCCAATACGGGAACCGATGCCGCCGCTAACGTTGCGACCCCGCCGACGATCAGGCTGCGCCGGGTCGGCTCCATCCTGGTCCTCACCTATTCCTCAGAAGTCGCGGTGGCGGGGCGCGCCTTGGCGGGCGTCGTGCCTTCGCCGGCAAACGGCGCAAGGCGGAAGGCGACGCGGGTCGGCGCCAGCGGCACGCGGTATTTGGGCAGCGGCTTGCCGACCTCGCTCCACTGCGTATCGCCGCCGACACCCCATTGCGCGCCATCGATCAGCAGCGTCACCTGACCGTGCGGGACGACGTCGGTGCTCTTCCACGTCCCCGGCACGTGACGGTCGAGATCGGCATAGGGGAAGGCGAGCGCGTTGATCATCAACGGCGTCTCGCCGCTGACGCGAAGCCCGCGCCCGGCGCCGCTCAACTCCATCCAGCGGACGTCGACCTTGTTGCCGGTCTCCTGCGGCCGGATATAGTCGTGGTTCTGCGCCGCGATCGCGCCGCGCCACAGCCCGATCGGCGCCGAGGTCTTGCGGTCGACATAGCTCTCGTGCGGGCCGCGGCCATACCATTCGACGGTCTTGATGTCGGTCGGCATCGCGAACGCCAGCCCGACGCGGAACGGCGGCGGCAGGTCGGTCTTGAGTGGGGTGAGCTGACCCTCGACCGACACGCTGCCATCGCGCGCCATCGCATAGGTCGTCACGAACCCGGCCGCGCCGTCGCCCAGGCCGTACTCGATCCGCACCGTGGCGGCACCATCCGCAGCCTTGCCGCGGGTGACGCTGCGCACCGTCCGCGTCTCGCTCATCGTCTTCCAGACCGCCAGCTGCTTGTCGGTACCGATGCCGATGTCGTTGTCGGTCACCGCGCGCCAGAAATGCGGCGCGCCACCGCTCGCTAGCAGAACGCCGTCGCGCGCGTAGCTGCGGACGAGGCCGGTTTTCCGGTCGATCGCGAGCGTGGCGCTCCCCGCCGACAGCGTGATCGCGCCGCCTGCGTCCTTCACCCCGACGTCGGAGCCTCCGGCCGGTGCAGCGGCAACCGCGACCGCACCGCCCATCGGAAACTGCTCCCAGCTCACCACATGCCCGGCCGGCACGAGCGGGACCGCATCGGCCTTCGCCGTCGCTCGCACCGCCACGAAATATTCCGAGCCCGGCTTGCGCACGATAGTCCCGAGCGGCAGCGTCACCGCCTGCGTGGCATGCGCGGCGGTGGTCATCGGCGGCAGCGCACCGTGCGCGATCGGTACGCCGTCCTCCTCGACCTCCCAGTCGAACGCAAAGCCCGACAGGTCGCGGAAGTCATGCCTGTTGCGGACCGTGACCGTCCCAGTTGCTGCGTCGAACGCCTCGAACCGGATCGGTGCGTACACCTTGTCGATCTCGTAAAGTGCCGGATTGGGCGTGCGATCGGACTGGAGCAGGCCGTCGCCGAACTCGATCTCCCCGCCGGGGTTCGGGCCATATTCGCTGCCGTCGCCCCAGTAGCGGCGGCCATCCTTGGTATGGCGATACATCGACTGGTCGACCCAGTCCCACACGAACCCGCCCTGCAACTTGTCGGGATGCGCGTAGATCGTGTCCCAATATTCGGCGAGATCGCCGCCCGAATTGCCCATCATGTGCCCGTATTCGCACTGGATCATCGGCTGTTTGAAGTTCCAGTTGGTCGCGTAGTCGGCCATCTTCTCGGCGCTGTCGTACATCGGCGCATAGATGTCGGCGTACCAGTTGGGACGGTGGTCGCTGACCCCGTCCCACGTGCCCCAGCCGAGATAGCTGATCAGCCGGCCCGGATCGCGGGTCTTCGCCGCGGTCGCGGCGGCGGCGAAGTTGGGCCCGATCCCGGCCTCGTTCCCCATCGACCAGAAGATGATCGAGGGATGGTTCTTGTCGCGCTCGACCATATTGACGACGCGGCTGACATGCGCGTCCTTCCAGGCAGGGTCGAACCCGACCTGCATCGCGGCGCGCTGTTCGGGATGCTTGTTCGCGTAATCCATGTACGCGTGGCTCTCGATATTGGCCTCGTCCATCACGTACAGGCCGTATTCGTCGGCCAGCGCGTACCAGCGGGGATCGTTCGGATAATGCGACGTCCGCACCGCATTGATGTTGTTGCGCTTCATCAGTTCGATGTCGCGGCGCATCGACGCGTCGGAGATGACGTGGAACGTCTCGGGGTCGTGCTCGTGGCGGTTGACGCCGCGAATGATGATCGGCTTGCCGTTGACGCTGACCAACCCGTTCTTCATCTCGACCGTGCGGAAACCGATCCGCTGCGGCGTCGCCTGGACGACCTTGCCGTCGGCTCCGACCAGTTCGACCAGCAGCGTATAGAGGTTGGGCGTCTCCGCCGACCACGGCTTTACGCCCGGTATCGTGCCACCGAGCGTCACGGTCCGTTCCGCCGTCCCCGGCGCGACCCGCACGGCCTTCGTCAGCAGCGTGCGATTGCCGTCCATCAGCGTCATGCGCGCGGTCAGTGCGGTCGTCGCGGGCGTGACCGCGATCTCGGTCGACAGCACGCCGTCGCGGTACGCCGCATCGAGCCCGGCATGGACGAACAGGTCGCGGATGCGCGCCTTGGGCGCCGCCATCAGGTAGACTTCGCGCTCGATCCCCGACACGCGCCAGAAATCCTGATCCTCCAGATAGGACCCGTCGGACCAGCGATGGATCTGGATCGCTACGACGTTGCGGCCCGCGGTCATGAATTTCGTGACGTCGAACTCGCTCGGCAGCTTCGAATCCTCCGAATAGCCGACCTTCTTGCCGTTCACCCACACGTCGTACGCCGAACCCGCCGCGCCAATGTGGAGGATCACGTCCTGCCCCGTCCAGCCCGCGGGCAGCGTCACGTCGCGCCGGTACGACCCGACCGGGTTGGTCGCATGCGGGATCAGCGGGCGATTGGCCGGAAACGGATAGGTGATGTTGAAATACCGCGCCTGATCATGGCCCTCGGCCTGCCAGTCCGCCGGTACCTTGATATCGACCCAGCGCGACACGTCGTAGGTCGGTTGTTCGAACCCGGCAGGCACGGCATCCGACGATGGCGACAGCGCAAACTTCCACAGTCCGTCGAGGCTCAGGAACCGCGCGGATTTGGCGGGATCGCCCGCCATCGCCGCCGCACGCGTCTCGAACGGAAAGCTGGTGGCGGACGCGGGCATCTTGTTGCGCGCGAAGACCGCGGGGTTTTCCCAGTCGGGACGCGCCGGATCGATCTGCACCGGCTGGACCCGCGGCGCATCCTGCGCGGCGACACCGGCGGTCAACGCCAGCATGCTCGCGCCGATCACTATGCTCGAAACCTTCACCCGTTCCTCCTGTATGATGCATTCGCACCTTATTTGTCGGACATTATCGGTTTACGTCCGCGACGCAATCGCGCCGGCGCAATGACGCGCGATAAATTCTGCGTGTGGCGGCATCCGCGCCGCCGCCGCCGCCGTCACCGCGGCGATCCGCGCCAGCCGGGTTCGTGCGTCGTCGACCGACAGGCTTGCCGCGAGCGGATCGAACCCCTCGGCGCGAAGCCCCTGCCCGTCCATCACCGCCAGCCAGCTCGTCTTGCTGAACAGGTCGTCGGACTCGCGGAACACGCGTCCGGTCGCCTGGTAGATCCGGATACGCTCGGCGAGCGTCTCGGGGACCGCCATCGTCCGGACGTGATCCCAGTAGGGCGTGTCGGCACGCTCGGTCGCATGGAAATGGAGGATGATGAAGTCGCGGATGCTGTCATATTCCGCGGTCATCAGCCGGTTGTAGCGGCGGATGTCGGCCGCCTCGAAATCGCGGTTCGGCAGCATCTCCAGCAACCGCGCGATCCCCGCCTGGATCAGATGAATGCTGGTCGATTCGAGCGGCTCGAGAAACCCGCTCGACAGGCCGAGCCCGACGCAGTTCCTGACCCAGAATGCATCGCGCCGCCCGGTGCGAAACCGCAGCGTCCGCGGATCCGCAAGCGGTTCGCCGTCGAGGTTGGCGAGCAACGTCGCGGTCGCCTCGTCCTCCGACAGATGAGCGCTGGAGAACACATAGCCATTGCCGGTGCGGTGTTGCAGCGGGATCCGCCACTGCCAGCCCGCGGCGCGTGCGGTCGACCGGGTGAACGGCGTCGGCGGCCCGTTCGAAACGGTCGGCACGGCGATCGCGCGATCGTTGGGCAGCCAGTGCGACCAGTCTTCGAAGCCGGTGCCGAGCGTCTCGCCCAACAGCAACGATCGAAACCCCGAGCAGTCGACGAACAGGTCCGCCTCGATCCGCGCGCCCGACGCCAACGTGACCGCTTCGACAAACCCATCGGCGGCCCTGAGCGCGACGTCGACCACGCGCCCTTCGCGCCGCACGACGCCGGCCGCTTCGGCATGCGTGCGGAGAAACCGCGCATACAGCGACGCATCGAAGTGGAAGGCATAGCCGATCCGGTGCAGCGGCGTGTTCCCGCCATCGGCCAGCGGCCGCATGAACCGCCCGTCCTTCGCCGCCTGTGCGCAGATCGAGTAGGCCTCCAGCGGATCGGCCAGGCCTTGCGTGCGAAGCCGGTGCCACAATCCCTCGAACGGGACCGCGCCGATATCGGTGCCGTAGACGCCGAACGGATGGAAATAGCGCGTGCCCGGCCGCAGCCAGTCGACGAACTCGATCCCGAGCTTGAAGCTGCCCATCGTCGCCTTAACGAAGGCATCCTCGTCGATCCCGAGCAACGCGTTGAACGCCTGGATCGGCGGGATCGTCGCCTCGCCGACCCCGACCGTGCCGATCTCCTCGGATTCGACCAGCGTGATCGCGACATTGTGCGTGCCGAGCACCCGCGCCAACGCCGCCGCCGCCATCCATCCCGCGGTACCGCCACCGATGATCGCGATGCTGCGCAGCGCCCGGTCGCTCATGCCGCGATCCGGCCCGTGAGAAAGAGATTGCCGGTGAGGCGCCCGCGTCGCGGATCCGCCGCGGCGGCATCGACCGTATCGATCAGCCCCGAATGCAGCAGCGCGGCCCGGTATAGGATCAGTCGGTCTGGCCTCGCCGCGACGTCGTGGATCCGCGCGAACAACGGATCGTCGATCGCGCCTGGATAGCCGGTCGGGAGGTTAGCCGGGTCGGCCATCTCGCGGTCGAGCGCGGCCTGATAGCCCGCCGCCCGCGCCGCATCGACGGTTTCGAACCCGGTGGCGCGGTGGCGAAAGAAGCCCGTACCGCCGTGCCGTTCGCCGCATAGATAATGTACCGTCGCGAACTGAAGCCGGTCGACCGCGTCGACATGCGGCACGCGCTGATCCGGCGTCAGCGCGGTCGGATCGGTCGTCACGAGCGAGAAATTGCCGCGCGCGCGCACCGGCATCACAGCGCCGACCCCGAAATAATCCGCAATCAACGGCAGTACGAGGCGGACCATCCGATCGATATAGTCGGCGGGCGCTGGCCCGAGCAGCCCCGGATAGCCGATACCGACCGACGCCGCGCCCGCGAATGTCGAGCGTGTCGCGGCATAGTCGACCAGCGCATCGACGCTTCCGAAGGCGCGATCGACGACGACCACGGGTTCGCGCTCGTCACCGATATACTGGACCGACACATTGTGGTCCGCGGTCCTTTGCTGGATCGTCATGACCGGGTTCTTATCCGAAAAAATACCGGCGTGGCAGGGGAACGCCACGCCGGCAGAGGGGGACGGGAAGGTCAGTAGGTGGCGCGCAACGAGAAGCCGAAGCGGCGATCGTTGAGCGTGTATTGCAGCGGTTGGCTGGTCGTGCCGATGTACGTCACGTTCATCCGATTGGTCAGGTTCACTGCATCCACCGAGAAGGCGAAATGTTCGTTGATGTTGTAGCTGATCGAGCTGTCGAGCGAAGCATAGGGCTTCTGGAACTGCGGTATGCCGTTCGCGCCGCTGCCCGACGTCGTGTCAAGATACTTGCCGCGCCAGCTCCACGCCAGACGCGCGGTGATCGGCCCCTTCTCGTACAAACCGACCAGATTGTAGCTGTGCTTCGAGAGCTTCTCGAGCGGCACCTGCGTCGGGATCGCCGAGCCGGTGGTTGCGAACGGGTTCGAAACGCTGCTGTCGACGAAGGTGTAGTTGGCCTGGATTCCGAGGCCCTTCAACGCGCCCGGCAGGAAGTCGAAGAACTGCTGATAGGCGGTCTCGAAGCCCTTGATGTTACCCTTGCCCGTGTTGACCGTCGTGCCGATGTCGTAGGCGGTGCCGTTGAACGTCTGGACGACCGTGCCGCCCGCGAGGAACCCGTCGACCTTCTTGTAGAACGCCCCGAACGTGAACGAGCCGGTCGGCGCGAAATACCATTCGAGCGTGCCGTCGAAATTGGTCGAGGTGATCGGCTTCAGATACGGATTGCCCGAGCCACCGCTGGGTCGGCCCGTGATCGGGCTCACAACCGTTGCGGCGTTAAGCGTGACGTTGGTCGACAGCTGATCGAAATTCGGCCGCGCGAACGATTTGCTGAAGGCGAAACGCGCCTGCAGCTTCTCGGTCAGATGCGCGCGCAAATTGAAGCTCGGCAGCGCCTTGGTGTATTGGCGGTTCACTTCGAGCGGCGCGAGCGTCCCGTCGCTGTTGAAGACCGTCCCCTGCGATCCGGTCTTGGTCTGCACCACACGCACACCTGCCGTGCCGTCGATCTTGAGCCCGGCGATCGCGGTCTCGTAGTCCGCCATCACGTACCCGGCGACGCTGCGCTCGGTCTGGTGATTGAGGTCGCCCGGGGTGAACGCGGTCTTCGACGTGCCGCCGAACAGCGCTTCGGTCTTGGTGATGCTGTCGAACAATCCGCTGCCCGGGGCAAAGCTCGGATAGACGATCCCGCCCGGCAGCGTCTTGCCATCGAAGAAGTTTTTCGAAGGCCCGCCCATCGTCAATTCGGGGTGCGCAGAAACCGGAACGAAGGGAATGCCAGCAGCTGACGAGCAGCTTGGGTTTGGACCGGTCGGCAGCAGGCAATAGGCATTCCACGTGCCACGCAGATCGACGGTGCTGTCGGCATACCGCGCACCAACGCGCAGCTTTTGCAGCACGCTGCCCTCGACGTCATATTCGAGGTCGTATTGCAGCGCGAGCTGGTCGGCATCGTTCCGCGTGATCGAATCCGCGATATAGGTGAAGGCATAGTTGTTCGGATCCGCCAGCAGGCCGGGGTTCCGCACGTTCCACACCGGACGAGATCCGCGCAGATCGAAGTCGACGATGCTCTGGTTCTTGGCCGAATACGGGGTCTGCCCGGTCTGGTCATACAGCGACACGACGAACCCGTTGCGATCGGCATCATAGGAAGACTTCAGATACTGCGCATCGAACTTCATGTGCAGCCGGTCGGTGACATCCCACTTCGCATTCAGCGTATAGTTGCCCGTCGTGTTCGTCAGATCCTGATCGTACCGCGCCGATTCGAACACCTGGTTCGACAACGAACCCGACGTCGCATAGCCGGCGGAATCGAACGTGAACGCCGCGCCGTCGGTCGGCGTCGTTGCCGTATTACCGTTGTTGTTGAAGTAATAGTATTTGCCCTGACGGGCGAACTTGTACCGCGAGTAGAGCGCCTGCGCCGTCAACAGGAAGTTGGGCGCGGCCTGCCACTGGAACGCGCCGGCAATGCCCAGTCGATTGCGGTTGCCGCCATCGTCGTAGATCTGCTCGCCGAACGGCACCTGCGCATTGGCGGGGGCGCCGGGAATATTGCTGGTCTTCGGGACGGGGCCGAACTGGCCGATCAGCAACGCGTCCTGCCGATAGGCGCTCTTTGCGTAACTGGCGTTGAGCAGGATGCCCATCTCGCCGACGCCCGTCTGGAAGCGGTTGCTATACAGCGCCGACCCCGACCCGCCGAACTTGTCCGCGCGGTCGTAATAATTGCCCTTCAGCGTGGCGCTGACCAACTGGCCCGGCGAATCGAACGGCAGTCGCGTGCGGATGTTGACGACACCCGCGACGTCACCCTCGATCGTCGACGAGGGCGGGTTCTTGAACACGTCGATGCCCGACAGCAATTCGGGCGGCACCGCTTCGAGGTCGAGCGTGCGACCGCCCGATGCGGAGATCGCCGCGCGACCATCGATGAAATTGCTGACCTGCGTCAGGCCGCGGACGGTGATCGCCGGCTGCGTGCGGTGATCGAAATCGGTCGCGCCTTCGCCGTAGCGGCGCTGGATTTGGACGCCGGTGATCCGCTGCAACGCCTCGACCGTGTTCGCGTCGGGAAGCTTGCCGATATCCTGCGCGTTAACCGAGTCGACGATCTGGTCGGACTTCCGCTTGATCGCCTGCGCGGACCGCAGGCTCTCGCGAACGCCGGTCACGACGATGTCGTCGTTCGAAACGCCCTGCGCGGCGGCCTGATCGGCATTCAGCGTGCCACGCTGCTGGTCGGGGGAGGTCTGTGCGGGAACCGGCGGCGGGACGGGCGAAGGGGCAGTCTGCGCGAACGCCGGCGTGGCGGCAGGCATCGCGATGCTCGCGATCACGACCAGCGATCCGCCAATCAGCATGCGCGTACGAAACGGAACCATGAACGATCCTCCCCATCAATGTCTTGCCGTCACGTCGAGGGCGGAAACCCTGCTTGTCGGTCTGTTGTCTGACTTATTACCAACTTGGTATTGTAGGACAAGTGCTTTTTTTTGTACGAAGCGTCATCGCAGTTGCGACACGCTACCAACGGTGGCTGTGTCGTGACGAAGCGTGCGACACAGCGTAACGGGGATGGATGGACATGGTTGACGCACCACGGGGACGGCCCTCACACACGCAATTGGCGCGCGAACTCGGCATTGCGATCGTCACCGGTGTGCACCCGGTCGGGTCGGTGCTTCCCGGCGAGCACGAGATCGCGATCCAGCGCGGCGTCTCGCGCAGCCTCGTCCGCGAGGCGCTGCGGATGCTCAGCGCCAAGGGTCTGCTTGAAAGCAAGCCCAAGGCCGGCACCCGGATCCGCGAGCGTGCCTCGTGGAATCTGCTCGATCCCGACGTGCTCGCCTGGATGTTCGAGGGCGAACCCGCGGTCGGCTTCGTCCACAGCCTGTTCCAGCTCCGCCTGATCGTCGAACCCGCCGCGGCCGAGTTCGCCGCCGCGCTGCGGACCTCGCGCCACGTATCGCGTATGGGGCACGCGTTGGAGCAGATGCAGGAACATGGTCTCGCCAGCCCGATCGGCCAGGCGGCGGACCAGACCTTCCACCACGTCATCCTAGAGGCGACGCAAAACGAACTGCTGGTCAGTCTCGCTGGCAGTATCGGCGCCGCCGTGCGGTGGACGACGATCTTCAAGCACCGCCAGACGCGCAAGCCAAGCGACTCGATGCCGCAACACCGCGCGCTGTTCGACGCCATCGCCGAAAGCGATCCCGCGGGCGCGCGTGCTGCAACGATGGCACTGATCGCCCAGGCCCAAGCGGATACCGAATTGTCTTTGCGCAGCTGATCCAATGCGAGTCGCCTGAAGAGCCGTTCCCGGCTTCACGCCGACCTTGAGCCGTCATCTTCCATAGATACGCGCGACCACGTTGACCTTCCCAATCGACGCACTAGTCTGACAAGTCACGAAAAGGATCGCAGCCAACAGCGCGCGACCTGCGAACGGGAGACGAGAGCATGACGATTACGCGCCGCACGATGCTGTCCGGCAGCGCTGGATTGGGCCTTGCTTCGCTTGCTCCAGCCCCCCTCGCCGCCAGGACCGCAGGGCCGACGCTCGCGCCGACCCCGCCGATGGGCTGGAACAGCTGGAACAGCTTCGCGACGACGATCACCGAGGCACAGGCGATCGAGACCGCGCGGATCATGGCGCGGACGTTGCTCCCGTCCGGCTACGACATCTTCACCGTCGACATCCAATGGTACGAGCCCGAGGCCAAGAGCTACACGTACAACGCCGCCCCAAAACCGAGCCTCGACGCCTATGGCCGGCTGATCCCCGCCCCAAACCGGTTTCCGTCGAGTGCCGACGGCAAGGGGTTCCGCAAGCTTGCCGACACGGTGCACACGCTGGGATTGCGGTTCGGCGTCCACCTGATGCGCGGTATCCCCCGGCTCGCGGTCGAGCGCGATCTGCCCATACTCGGCACGAAGACCACCGCACGCGCGATCGCCGATACGTCGAGCACCTGCTCGTGGAACCCCGACATGTACGGCGTCGACATGACCAAACCCGGCGCGCAGGCCTATTACGACAGCGTGTTCGCGCTGTTCGCATCCTGGGGCGTCGATTTCGTCAAGATGGACGACATGAGCCGCCCCTATGATGCACACGCCCCCGAAATCGAGGCCGCCGCCGCCGCGATCCGCAAGACCGGCCGTCCGATCATACTCAGCCTGTCACCCGGTGAAACGCCCGTGCCGCGCGCCGATCACGTCGCCCGGCATGCGCAGATGTGGCGGATTTCCGACGATTTCTGGGACAGCTGGCCGATGCTGGAAGCGCAGTTCACCCGGCTAGAGAACTGGAACGCACACCGGCGGATCGGCGGCTGGCCGGATGCCGACATGCTACCGCTCGGTCGCCTGTCGCTCGGCGAACGCGACACCAAGTTCACGCCCGACGAACAGCGTACGCTGATGACACTGTGGTCGATCGCACGCTCGCCGCTGATCATGGGCGGCGACCTGCGTCATCTCAACGCGCCGACGCTGGCGTTGCTGACCAATCCCGAAGTGCTCGCGGTCAATCAGGCAAGCCGCGACAACCAGCCGCATTTCGTCGCGGACGACACGCGCGTCTGGTCGGCGCGTCCCACCGCCGGTGCGGGCACGTATCTCGCGCTGTTCAATACCGGCAAGACAGCACGCGACGTCTCGGTCGATCTCACGATGCTCGGGATCGCCGGTCCCGCCAAGGTCCGCGATCTCTGGACCCGGACCGATACGGGCGTCGCCAAAACGCGCATCACGCGGAGCCTGCCGTCCCACGGTGCCGGGCTGTACCGATTGACCGCGGCATGATCCGCCACCTGATCGCAGGCCTCGCGCTGGTCGCGACGCCGCTAGCCGCCCAAACCGTATCGTCCCCACCGTCCGCCGCGCCCAGCGTCGCGCTGACGATCCGGCCCGCGGTCGATCGCCCCGGCACCGTGTTCGAAGGCTGGGGCACCGCGCTCGCCTGGTTCGCCAACGTCACCGGCGGCTATCCCGATGCAACGCGCGAGCGGCTTGCCGACCTGTTCTACGGCAAGGACGGCCTCGGCTGGACGATCGCACGGTACAATATCGGCGGCGGTAATGCCGCAACAACGATGCCCTATCTCCGCACCGGCGCGGCGGTGCCGGGATTCTGGCGTCAACCGTCAGGCGCGGTCGGGGCCGACTGGTGGCGAGCCGACGATCCGGCGATGTGGAACTGGTCCGCGGATGCCAACCAGCGCTGGTGGCTCGACGCGATCCGCCGCCGCGTGCCGTCGCCGACCTTCGAGGCGTTCTCCAACTCGCCCCCCTGGTTCATGACGGTCAGCGGTAAAACCTCCGGCGAAGTCAAAGGCACCGACGACAATCTTCGCGCCGGACAGGAGCGCCCGTTCGCCCAGTATCTCGCGCGCGTCGTCGGGGAGCTCGAGCGACGCCATCACATCCACTTCCGCACGCTGTCGCCGGTCAACGAGCCCAACACCGACTATTGGTTCGCGGCGAACACGCAGGAGGGCGCGCATTGGTCGCCTGCGCGCCAGGCGGCGATGATCGATGCCTCCGACGACGCGCTGAAGGCGGCAGGGCTGAAGACCCGGATCGCCGCCCCGGACGAGACGAATTCGCACCTCTTCGTGACCGATTGGGCCGGATATCCAGCCGCGACCCGCTCCCGGATCGGCCAGCTCAACGTCCACAGCTACGGCACCGTCCACCAGACCGCGGTGCGCGATATCGCCCGCGCGTCGGGTATCCGGTTGTGGATGAGCGAGGACGACACTCCGCTCGACAAGGACCCCGAATCCTTCACCGACATGGCCTCGGCTCTAGCCTTTGCCGAGCATGTCGTCGGCGATCTCAAACGACTGGAGCCCGCGGCCTGGGTGTTCTGGCAGGCAGTCGAAAATCTCAGTGCGAAGGACGGCAAGCCCGGGTCGAACTGGGGCCTCGTCAAGATGGACCTCGCGGCCGCACCGTCCGCGCCGCATCCGATCCGGATCTCGCCCAAATACTGGGCGATGGCTTCGTTCAGCCGCTACATCCGGCCCGGCTATCGTCTGGTTCCGGTCGACGATGCGGATACGGTCGGCGCGGTGTCGCCAGACGGGCGCAAGATCGTGCTCGTGCATGTGAATGGCGCATCAATCATGCGACGTTTGTCCGTCGCGCTTCCGCACGCGTCGCTGCACGACGTCGTCGTCACGGATGCGACCCATCAGGCCGTCAGTGTCGGCGCGTCCCGCGGCGGCACGGTAGAGGCGGCGCCGAGATCGGTGACGACCTTCCTATTCGACGCGGTTGATCGCTAAGGTCAACCGCCAAGCGCCCCTCACAGGCGCATGAAAAATTCGACAGACACACAACCGTCATCGAAGCGTCGCGGCATCGTAACGTCCCGCGGCAATGGCGAACCCAAAGTCGCAGTACAGCGGCTCGGGGAACCACCATGAACCGTCTTTCCGGCCTGCTCGCAGGCGCTGCGCCCTGTGTACTCGCAGCATGTGCGTTCGCCGCACCACTCTCGGCACAGACCGTAACCGACGCGCCCGCCACGCTGGCGACGAGCGCCCCTGCCACGGCAGCACCCGCTGAAACGGACGGCGCGGGCGGGGACATCGTCGTGCTCGGCTTCGGCCAGAGCCGCCAGGTCCAGAGCGTCAACGCCGCCGACATCGCGCGCCTCACGCCGGGTTCGAGCCCGCTCAAGGCGATCGAAAAGCTTCCCGGCGTCAATTTCCAGGCCGCCGATCCGTTCGGCGCCTATGAATGGGCGGTCCGCATCTCGCTGCGTGGCTTCAACCAGAACCAGCTCGGCTTCACGCTCGACGGCGTACCGCTCGGCGACATGAGCTACGGCAACGTCAACGGCCTGCACATCAGCCGCGCGATCATCTCCGAGAACGTCGCGCGGACCGACGTGGCACAGGGTGCCGGCGCGCTCGGCACCGCCTCGACCAGCAATCTCGGCGGCACGATCGAGTTCTTCAGCGACAAGCCGCGCGACGTCATGAACGTCACCGGCGGCGGCACCTATGGGTCGGACAACACCTACCGCGCCTTCGCCCGGATCGACAGCGGCGATCTCGGCGGCGGACTCAAGGGC
Organism: Sphingomonas sp. Leaf242; assembly: GCF_001422045.1. Taxonomy (GTDB): domain Bacteria; phylum Pseudomonadota; class Alphaproteobacteria; order Sphingomonadales; family Sphingomonadaceae; genus Sphingomonas. The sequence continues at coordinate 357,187 of NZ_LMLW01000007.1, read as the reverse complement.
TATCTGAGCTACGGCTTTCTCTCGACCGACAAGTGGAAGGGCGACGGCGTCCAGCGCCAGCACCAGGCGAACGGCAAGATCGTCAAGGATCTGGGCAGCCTCGGCTCGCTGACGGCGTTCCTGAACTTCTCGGACCGCCGCGAGCAGGATTATCAGGATCTCAGCCTCGACATCATCAGCCGGCGCGGGCTGCGCAACGACAACATCGCCGACAACTACCCGTTGGCGCTGCAGATCGCCAAGGTCGCACAGAACCAGGCGGCCGTCGCGGCCGGAAAGACGCAACCCTGGGCCGGCGCCGGCACGACCTTCCCGGCCGGCTTCGGTACGGTCGATGATGCCTATTACGATGCCGGCGGTCTGCGCCGCGATTATCTCGGCGGCGTCACGTTCGACGCCAATCTGACGCCAGAACTCACGCTCAGCACGACCGGCTATTATCACGACAACAAGGGTCAGGGATCTTGGATCACGCCCTATTCGCCGACCCCCGCGGGTGCGCCGAACGCCGACGGCACGCCGATCACCGCAGCCAGCCCGCTCGGCTTCCGCACCACCGAATACGCGATGAAGCGCGGCGGTGCGCTCAGCAACCTCGCCTATGTCCACGGCGCCAATACGCTCGAACTGGGCGGCTGGTACGAGACGAACACCTTCACGCAGGCGCGCCGGTTCTACGGGATGACTGACAGCGCCACGCCGAACCGCGATACGCTGCAGTTCCAGAGCAATCCGTATGCCACGCAGTGGGACGGCAAATACACCACCGACACGATCCAGTATCACGTCGGCGACACCATCCGCCTTGCCGACGACCGCCTGGTCCTCAACGCCGGCTGGAAAGGGTTCTACGTCACCAACCGCGCGATCATGCTGCCCGCAACCGCCTCGCCGCTCGCGGTCGGCAAGATCAGCGCGAAGGACTGGTTCCAGCCACAGGCCGGGATCCTGTTCAAGCTGACGCCGGGTGCCGAGCTGTTCGCGGACTATAAGGAGAACGTCCGCGCCTATGTCTCGTCCGCGACGACCGGTCCGTTCTCGACAACCCAGGCCGGGTTCGACGCGATCCGCGGCCAATTGAAGCCCGAGCGTTCGAAGACGGCCGAGGGCGGACTTCGTTTCCGCGAAGGCCCGTTCCAGGCATCGGCGGTCGGTTATTACATCGACTTCTCGAACCGCCTGCTCGGCTTCTCCAACGGCGCCGGGATCATCGGCAATCCGGCGACGCTGAACAACGTCGGCAGCGTCCACACCTATGGCGCCGAGGTCGCGGTCAACTATCGCATCTTCACGCCGGTCTCGCTGTTCGCCAGCTACTCGTACAACAAGTCGAAATACGCCGACGACGTGCTGTCGGCGAGCGGCGCGGTCCTCGTCGCGACCGATGGCAAGATGGCGGTCGACAGCCCCGAGCACATGCTCAAGGGCGAGATCGTCGTCGAACAGTCCGGCTTCACCGGTCGGGTCGGCGCCGATTACATGAGCAAGCGCTACTTCACCTATCTCAACGATCAGTCGGTGCCGGGCCGCGTGCTGGTCGATGCGAGCATCGGCTACCGCTTCGAGGGCGAGGGTGCGCTGCACGGCGTGTCGATCCTCGGCAGCGTGACCAACCTGACCGACAAGAAGTATATCTCGACGGTCGGCACGAACGGTTTCACCGCCAGCGGCGACAACCAGACGCTGCTCGCCGGCACCCCGCGTCAGGTGTTCATCTCGTTGAAGAAGGGCTTCTGAGAACCCGGCGGATCACGTGTCGGCCGCGTGATCCGCCCGCTTTTACGGTAGAGTGATAGGACGTCCGCGCGCCGCGTAAGGCGCTTGTAAGACGATCGCGGCATCGGGGGGCATCGTCGCGACGCGTCGTCGTCTGGCTCCTCGGTAAACCGGGATCCAACCGGCGGCGTATCCTCTTCGGAAGGCGAAAGACCTCGCCTCGTCGCGACATCCGTATCGAGGATGTTGTCCATGCCCGTCTGGCATACTCTGCAATCCGATCAGATCGTGGTCACGCAATCGGGGCTTCACGTCGCCGCGATGGTCCGGACGATCGCCGTGAAGGCCGTCCTCGATCCCGATGCCGCGACCACAACGATCGCCGAGCCGCTCGCCAAGCGTCTACCGCATATGCCCGATCACGCCGCGCGGACCGCGACGACCGACGCGCTCCCGCTGCGTCCGACCATCGACGTCAAGCTGCGCTCGACGTATCGGCCGATCTCGCAGGCGAAGTTCGGCGCGGTCGCACCGGACGGCACGATGCTGGACGTCGGCCGCGATGTGCTGACGCACGAGATGCTGCGGCTCGATTTCGCAAGCGGTCGGATCGCGACAGTCGGCAAGACGGATATGGCGGCGCTGGGCAGCCGCTCCGTTCCACTCCGCCTGACGCTCACGACCGACGGCTACAGCGCGGCATGGGGTGATAGCCCGATCCCGTTCCATGCGGACGCGGCGCGTCAACCGGCGAGCGTCGTTCGTACCGTGACGTACGGCGCGCTGACGCTTCCCGTCCATGACGATGAACGAGGCGGGCGCTGGATCGGCTGGGATGCGTTTGCCGGCAAGCGGATCGTCCTCGACCTGCCGCACGCCACGATCTGGATCGAAAAGCCGGGAGGCTGATCATCCGCCGACTACGCCGCCCCCGGCAGCCTGAAACAACGCCACCGTATCGGAGAGCCGCGCCGCACGTGCCTGGACCGCTTGCGATCGCGCCTGCGCGTCGGTCGCGGTCGCGTTGAGCAAGGCGGGCGTACCGACGTCGCCGAGCGCGAGCTGACGCCGAACGAAGCCAAGCGCACGACCCGACGCGTCGGTCGCGCGGGTCGCGGAGTCGAGCGCATCGGCATCGGTCCGCAGCCCGGTCAGCGCATCGGACACGTCGCCGAACGCATCGAGCACCGCCGCCCGATACTGCGCCTTCGCCCCCTCCAGCGCCGCTTCGGCAGCACGCTGTTGATGACGAAGCGCGCCCGCATGAAAGATCGGCTGCGTAATTCCGCCGATCAGAGTCCAGAACGGGTTGCCACTCTTGAACATGTCGCCGAACCGTTCCGACGTCCCGCCCGCCGATCCGCTGAGCGAGATCGCCGGCAGGCGCGCGGCGATCGCGGTGCCGACGTCGGCCCCTGCCCCTTCGAGCTGCGCGCGTGCCGCCAGCACGTCGGGCCGACGCGCGACGAGATCGGAGGGCACGACCATCGGCAGGTCACGCGGCAGGGTCAACGAAGCTAGCGTCGGCAACGGCGGCAAGTCCGATCCCGCCGAGCGTCCGATCAACGTGCCGATCACCACACGCTGATGCGCTTCGGCGCGCACCAGCGGTGGCAGCGCACCCTCCGCGGTCGCCAGTGCGGCCTGCTGCGTCGAGACGTCGGCGGCACCGACGGCGCCGAGTTGCTGGCGCCTGACCAACGTCTGCAGGATGTCGCGATTGACCGCGATCCCGGTCTGCGCCGCGGCGATCTGATCGGCGAGCGAGGCGCGCTGGATCACCGCCTCAACCAGATTGGCGATGACCGTCGTCTTCGCCGCCGCGAGCCGCTGGCGCTGCGTCTCGGTCGCGGCGCGCGCGGAACGGATCTTCGAGCGGGTACCGCCGAACAGGTCGGGCGCGTAGCTCACCGTCACCTGCGCGGTATGCAGCGTGTAGAGCTGCTGGTTCTGGTCCGCGACCGCGGGCGACAGCGCGTTCGAGATCCGCGTGCGCTCCGCCTGATAGTTCACGTCGGCCTGTGGCAGCGCCGAGCCCGACGTGGCGGAACCCTGCTCGCGGTACTGGCGGAGCGTGGCTTCGGCCACGGCGATATCGGTCGCATGCGCCTGCGCCTCGCTCACCAGCGTGTCGAGCTGCGCGCTGCCGAAGGTTCGCCACCACTCAGCCGGCACTGCCGCGAGCGTAGTAGCCTGCGCCGCGCCGCTGGACGGTGCGAAGGTCTGTGCGGCGAGGGTCGGCGGCATGCTGGCATGCGCGTCGAGATTGCGCGGGCCCATCGTGCAGGCGCTGGTGACGCCCGCAAGCAGGAGAATAGCGAAGCGCTTCATGCCGTGGCCTCCGTATGGCCGTCAGTATTGGGATGGTGCCCAACGTCGCGCCCGTGTGCGCCACGATCCTCGGGCGGCACGCGTTTCGAAAAGCGCGCGATCAGCACCGGCAGCACCAGCAGGATCAGGATCGGCGCGAGCGTCATCCCCCCGACCACGACCAGCGCGAGCGGCTTCTGCACCTGGCTGCCGATCCCGCTCGACAGCGCGGCGGGGAGCAGGCCGATCGCCGCCACCAAGCACGTCATCACCACCGGACGCAGGCTGTGGCGGACCGTGGTCGCGAGCGCATTCTCACGAGCGAACCCTTCGTCGACGGCGTGATTATAGGTCGTGACCACCAGGATGCCGTCCATCACGGCGATCCCGAACAGCGCGACGAAGCCGATCGCCGACGAGATGCTGAACGCGGTCCCGGTCAGTGCAAGCGCGAGCACGCCGCCGATCATCGCCATCGGGATCGCCGAGAACGCCAGCAGGCTGTCGCGGATCGAGCCGAAGTTCGCATAGAGCAGCAGCAGGATCACCAGCAGGCTGATCGGCACCACCACTTCCAATCGCGCGACCGCGTTGTTGAGGTTGTCGAGCTCGCCCGCCCATTCGAGGTGATAGCCGGGTGGCAGGTGCACGGTCTGGCTGATCCGCGCATGCGCCTCGTCGACTGCCCCGCCGAGATCGCGACCGCGGACCGAGAACTTGATCGGGATATAGCGCTCCTGATGCTCGCGGTAGATGAACGAGGCACCCGTCGTCAGCTTGACGTCGGCGACCTCCGACAGCGGCACCTGGATCGTGCCCGCGCCATCGGGCGATGGCGCACCGATCGTGATCCGGCGGATCGCGTCGATCGTATCGCGCTGTTCGGGTTTCAGGCGTACGACGATCGGGAAGTGGCGATCGGTGCCCTTCTCGTACAAATCGACGTTCGACTGCCCGCCGATCGCCGCGGCGACGGTCGCGTTGATGTCGTCGGGGGTCAGCCCGTAGCGCGAGGCACGCGCACGATCGACGTCGATCCGCACCGTCGGCTGGCCGAGCGACTGGAACACGCCAAGGTCCTCGATCCCGCGGACCTTGCCCATCTGCGCCTTGATCTGGTTGGCATATTTCTCGAGCGTGGTCAGGTCGGGGCCGAACAGCTTGATCGAGTTCGCGCCCTTCACGCCCGATGCCGCCTCCTCGACGTTATCCTCGATGATCTGCGAGAACGAGAAGTCGACGCCCGGATATTTGGCGCTAAGCCGCTTCGACAGTTCCTCGGTCAGCGTTTCCTTGGTTACGCCGCTCGGCCATGTGTCGAACGGCTTCAGTGGCACGAAGAACTCGGCATTGAAGAACCCGGTGGAGTCGGTCCCGTCGTCGGGGCGGCCATGCGCGGACAGGACTGCCTGCACCTCGGGATATTGCATCAGGATGCGGCGGACGCCGTTGACCACCGGCTGCCCCGCCTCGAGGCTGACCGACGCGGGCAGCGTCGCGCGGATATACATGTTGCCCTCTTCGAGATGCGGCAGGAACTCGATCCCGAGCGAGCGCACGCCCACCAGAGCGACCGCCATCAGCAGCAGCGCGCCACCGATCGCGACGACCCGGTTGCCGAGCGCGAATGCCGCGGCCGGTTCGTAGACGCGGCGCAGCTTGCCGACGATCCACGTCTCGACCTCCGACAATTTGTCGGGCAGCAGCATCGTCGCCAGCACCGGCGCGACCGTGAAGGTCGCGATCAGGCCGCCGGTGATCGCATAGGCATAGGTCTTCGCCATCGGCCCGAAGATGTGGCCCTCGACGCCGGTCAGCGTGAACAGCGGAAGGAAGCTCGCGATGATGATCGCGGCGGCGAAGAAGATCCCGCGGCTGACCTCGGAGCTGGCGCCGAGCACCGCCGAGAAGCGGTTGGCGAGCGTATAATGCCCCTTCCCGCTTTCGACATGCGCGGACCGCTCGACCATGTGGCGGAAGATGTTCTCGACCATGATCACGCAGGCATCGACCACGAGCCCGAAATCGAGCGCGCCGACCGAGAGCAGGTTCGCGCTTTCCCCCTGCAACACGAGGATCAGGATCGCGAAGGCGAGCGCGAACGGGATCGTCGCCGAGACGATGATCGCGCTGCGCAGATTGCCGAGGAATATCCACTGGAGTGCGAAGATCAGCAGGATGCCGACCACCATGTTCTCCAGCACGGTGTGGATCGTCAGGTGGATCAGGTCGGAGCGATCGTAGATCCGGTCGAGATGCACGCCTGGCGGCAGGATTCCCGACGCGTTGATGTCGGACACTTCCTTCTGTACCGCGAGGATCGTCGGCATCGACTGCGCGCCACGCTGCATCAGGACGATGCCCTGGACGATGTCGTCCTGGTCGTTGTAGCCGGCGATGCCGAGCCGTGGCGCGTTGCCGATGCGGACGTGCGCCACGTCCTTGAGCAACACTGGCTGGCCGCCGCCGGTGCCGACGAGCACGTTCTCGATTCCGCCGACCGACTGGATCAGGCCGATGCCGCGGACGATCGCCGCCTGCGCACCGAAGTTGATCGTCTGGCCGCCGACATTGCCGTCGCTCTTGGCGAGCGCCGCCAGCACCTGCGACACCGTCACGTTGTGCGCGGCGAGGCGATCATTGTCGATCACCACGTCGTAGGTGCGCAGCTTGCCGCCCCAGCCGGTGACGTCGATTACGCCCGGAATCCGCTTGAACCGGCGCTGAAGCACCCAGTCCTGCAACGTCTTGAGGTCCATCACCGAATACCCCTTCGGCGCGGTGATCTTGTAGCGGAAGATCTCGCCGACCGGGCTGGTCGGGGACAATGTCGGCTGTGCGCCACCCTGGAGCGGCGGCAGCTGCGACAGGCGGTTGATGACCTGTTGCTTGGCCTGATCGTTGGTCAGGTCGTAGCTGAACTGGATCTTGATGTCCGACAGCCCGAACAGCGAGATCGCGCGGATCGCGGTCAGATGCGGGATGCCCGCCATGCCGACCTCGATCGGGATGGTGACGTTGCGCTCCATCTCCTCGGCCGACAGGCCTTGGGTCTGGGTGATGATCTCGACCATCGGCGGGACCGGATCGGGATACGCTTCGATGTTGAGATTGTAGAAGCCGACGCCCCCCGCCACCAGCATGGCGACGAAGATGCCGACGATCAGCAGCCGCTGACGCAGCGCGAATTCGACGATCCGGTTCATTCGCCGAGACCGGCTTCGTTGACGAACAGCGCACCCGCGGTGACGATCCGCTCACCGGACTTGAGCCCCGCGGTGATCGTCACCTTGCCGTCCTGCTCCTCGCCCGCGGTCACTTTCCGCGCGACCAGCAAACCGTCCGGCCGGACCACCCACACGCGCGCATCGTCGCCTTCGTGGATCACGGCCGCCGCAGGCACCAGCAACGCGTCGCCGCTGTGCGGGCGCTGGATCGAGAAGCTTGCGAACATCTGCGGCTTCAGCGCCCCGTCCGGGTTGGCGATGGTAGCACGCACCGGCAGGCGGTGGCTCTGCGGATCGAGCGCGGCGCCGACTAGGTCGATCGTCGCATGGAAGCTGCGCCCCGGCAGCGCGGGCGTCGTCACCGTAACGCTGTCGCCGAGATGCACAGCGCTCGCATCGCCCTCGGCGAGCTGGGCGATCAGCCAGACGCGCGACGGATCGGTGATCGTCATCACCGGCTTGTCGCCGCCCTGCGACAGATACTGCCCCGCCGATACGTCGCGCGACGCGATCAGACCGGAGATCGGCGCGTGCAGCGTGGTTACGTCGTGGATGCCCGAGACTTCGCCGACATTCTCCAGCCGCGAGATCTCACCCTGCGACTTGCCGAGGATCGACAGCTTGTCGCGAGCGGCACCGAGCGACGCGGCGGCCGTGCGTGCGGTCGCCTGCGCGGCGGCGAGATCGGTCTTCGCCTGCTGATAATCCTTCAGCGCGCCGCCCGCCGTCTCGTAGATCTGCCGCTGGCGGTCCGCAGTACGCTCCGCAGTGGCAAGTTGCGCCTGCGCGTTCTGTGCAGCGGCGCGCGCCGCGAACAGCCCGCTGCGCGCATCGACGAAATCGCTCGTCTTCACCAGGAGCAGCGGCTGGCCTTGCGTCACGCGCTGCCCCGCATCCGCGAGCACGCGCACCACCTGCCCCGAATAGGGCATCAGCACCGGCGTGCTGCGGTCGCCGTCGACGGTGATCGCGCCGCTCGCCAACGTCCGCGCATCGGACGCACCATAGCCGACGCGCATCGTCGTCAGCCCGGCCATTTGGTCCCGGGTCGGTCGGAACGTACCGGCAGGCGACACCGGCGCAGGCGCAGGCTCGTGATGCGTGAGCTTGCCGATCAGCACGACGATCAACACCAGCCCGACGATCAAGCCGGCCGCGATACCGAGCCAGCGCATCTGCGCGGAACGGGACAGCGAGCGTGTCGGGGGGAGCGTTTCGGGTGTCGTCGATGCGTGCATAATCAGCCCCTTGGGGATTAGACTGGAGCCGGTAGCGTCGCTGGCTTACAGCGCGCTTACGGATGCTGCACTGCACCGAAACAGGCGCGACATGGGCACCGGACAGGGGGAGATCGATGCGGATATTGCTGATCGAGGACGACCGCGCGCTCGCCGATGCCCTGACCGCGGCGCTGGCTCCGCGCGGCCTTTCGGTCGATCTGGCCCGCAGCGCCGACGAAGCCGACGCCTATCTGCAACAAGCCGACTATGCCGCGATCCTGCTCGATCTTGGCCTGCCGGACGAGGATGGACTGGCGCTCCTCCACCGGATGCGCGCGCGGGGCGATACCCGCCCGGTGTTGATCCTCACCGCCCGCGGCACGATCGACGCACGAATCCGCGGTCTGAACGAAGGCGCCGACGACTATCTGGTCAAGCCGTTCGACGTCGACGAATTGCACGCCCGTCTGCTCGCAGTGCTGCGTCGCCAGGGTGGGTATCTGGGCCGGTCGCTGACGTGCGGACGGCTGACGTTCGATCTCGAAATCCGTGTCGCGCATGTCGAAGGCGCAACGATCGCGCTATCGGTGCGCGAGACCGAGTTGCTCGAACTGCTGCTGCGACGCGCAGGCAACGTCGTGCCCAAGCGGATCGCCGAGGATCATCTGTTCGGGCTTGGCGGAGACCTCGGCTCGAATGCGGTCGAGGTTTACGTCCACCGGCTACGGAAAAAGCTCGACGAGGCCGCGAGCGGCACGCTGATCGAGACGGTGCGCGGCGTCGGCTACATCATCGTCGCCAAGCCATGAGCCTGCGCCTGCCTCGATCGTTGCCCCGCTCGCTCCTGGGCCAGTTCATCGCGCTCCACGTCGTCACCGCGCTGGTGGCGACGATCGCCCTGTCGCTCGGTGTCGCGATGCTGCTCCACAGCACCGCCGACCATTACCAGCGGCGGCTGCTCCGCCAGCAGGCCGCGACTGTCGCGAGCGCGCTGCCCGCGTCGACCGCCCTGCGCAGCGATGCCTTGACCGACGGCATGGCGGTCGCGCTCATCGACCGCCATCGCACGGTCATCATGGCCAAGGGGCCCGCCCGTCCGCGGATCATCGCGGCGGTACCGATCGACCACGGCGCGCATTTCTTCCGCCGCGGCGCGATCGAGGCGTACAGCGTGCCGATCGCCGGGGGTCGCTGGATCGTCGCGTCTCAGGACGGCGCGGCGCCCGAGGTCATTACCGACGATATCGTCAGCGCCTTCCTCAAACGCTTTGCGCTCCTGGTGCTGCCGATCGCCGCGCTGGTGCCGTTGATCGGCGCACTGCTGACCCGACGCCTGACCCGACGCATGGAAGCGGTATCGGCCACCGCCGCGGCGATCGGTCCGCGAACCTTGGGGACGCGGTTGCCGCGGGGGACGCTGCCGTCCGAAGTCGAACCGCTCGCCGCCGCGACAAACGAGGCGCTCGATCGCCTCGAACACGGCTTCAAGGCACAGACCGCGTTCGCAGCGGACGTCGCGCACGAGCTTCGCACGCCGCTGGCGGTCATCAGGCTGCGGGCCGATGCGATCGACGACGATACGATCAGAGCCGGCATCCTCGGCTCGGTCGATCGGGCTGCGCGGGTCGTCGGCCAGCTTCTCGCGCTGGCCGATCTCGAGCGGCCGATCGAGGACAGCGGCGAACCGCTCGATCTGGCCGCGTTGGCCATCGCCGTCCTTACCGACCGCGCCCCCGCGATCATCGCCGGCGGCCGCAGCATCGCGCTCGACGATCGCTGGACGGGGAGTACGACCCGCATGTTCGGCTATCCCGGCGCGGTCACGCTCGCGCTCGAGAACCTCGTCGACAACGCCGCGCGCCACACGCCGGTTGGCACGACCATCACAGTGTGCGTCGGACCGGATCGGTGTCTGTACGTATCGGATGACGGCGACGGCGTGCCGCCCGAGCATCTCGAGCGGTTGAAGGACCGGTTTTGGCGCGCCGATGGCGCTCGCGCGGAAGGCTCCGGCATCGGCCTTTCGATCGTCGATAGGGTCGCACGCGCGCACCGCGGCGTATTCGAAATCTCGCCCGGACACTGCGGCAAAGGGCTGAGTTTCGCGATGATTTTCGATCGACCAGGCTTGCCGAAAGACGCCGACGGCTGACCGGTACGCGGTCAACGCGGCCGGTGTCGATCGTGCCGCCGTCGCCAGTTCATGACGTGCGACGTCGATAGTTTCGTTGCGGTGATGGTCGCTCGACGACCGGGGTTCGTCGAACCCCGGTCGTCGAGCGCTAGGTCGGCGACACGGTCCACGATGGAACCGTGTCGCCGCAGGTCTCAGAAGCTCTTGCGAATGCCTCCGAAGAATCCACGTCGCGCGCCATATTGCGGGGCACCGACCCCGACGCCCGATCCGTCGCGCAGCAGATAGGTCTTGTCGGCGATGTTGGTGACGTTGAAGCTGATCGCGACGCCCTTCAGCACGCCCGGCCCGTCGATGTTCTGCGTGATGCCGAAATCTGCCGTGAAATACGACGGCAGCTTGCCGCCATTGGGCACGATCCCGGCCGGGTCGTCCGCGCGCAGGCCGTCGCCGTAGAGCATCGTCACCGACGGGACGAGCTTGCCGAGGCCATCCTGGATCGACACGCTGCCACCCGCCGAGCCGGTCCAGCGCTGCGAATGGTCGGTGAAGATGTAGTGGTTGGCGATGTAGGCGATTTCGTCGGGCTGGAAGAAATACTGGCTGGAGACGATGTTCCTCCCCTTCTCCTGCCCGCGCGCGACGTTGGCATACAGGTCGAGCGGCCCCTTGGTGTAGCTCGCCGTGACCTCGGTCCCCCACGCATAGCCCTTGGCGTAGTTGAACGGCGACAGCACCAGCGACGGCCCGAACTGGCCCTCGTCGAGCAGGTTGCGCTTGATCTTGTAATAGGCGTCGACCCCGAGCTTGAACGCCGAGCCGAAGGTGTGCTGGACCCCGCCGTCGAAATAATGCTCCCGTTCGGCGCGCACCGGGTCCGCCGTCGTGATCGCGGTAGCCTTGGTCGTACCGGTAAACAGCGCCAGCGTCGGCGATGCGATCAGTTCCTGCGGCGGTGGCGTGAAGTTACGCGCATAACCGATATGGAACACGGTGCTGCTGTCCGCCTTCCACACCAGATTGGCGCGCGGGCTCAGTTGCTGCTCGTCGGAATAGGCGCGGACCGCGTCGAACCGCGCGCCATAGTTGAGCGTCAGCGTCGGGGTCAGTGACCATTCGTCCTGCAGATACACGCCGTAGAGCTGCCCGGTCCGGCCGCCGCGATCGTTGATCGTCAGCGGTACGTCCGACGTCTGGGCTCCGGAATCGTCGACCGTGAAGACCCGCGAAGTGACGTTCGATCGCGTTCGCTCGTTCTGGAAGAACAGGCCGAAGCGCAGGGTATGGCTGTCGGACAGCTTGTAGCTGCCGTCTGCCTGCACTCCCGCGGTCAGGCTCGACAAGCGCGACGTGTCGGCGACGCCCGCGAGGATCAGGTCGCCACCCTGCGGATCGGGCGTGAACCGGGTCTGCGAATAGCGGATGAACGGCGCGATCTGGAAATTGAACGCATCGCCGGCATATTGATAGGCCAACACGCCGTAATGCGTGATCTCGCGCTGGTTCTGGTCGAGCTTGGCGGAGTCGTACGTCGACTGGCCGTTGAGCGTATACGCCGGCGCCTGCCCCGGATTATTCGGGATCTGGAAATACCCGATCGACGTGCCGCCGAACGCGGTCAGCCGGCTCGTTTCGGACAGGATGTCGGACACATAGCCGAACCCGCGATACTGGCGCGTATGATCGTGGATTGCATCGCGCGAGGCGGTCGGGTTCTCGACGCCGAGATCGTTTTCAAGATAGCTGCCCGACGCGAAATAATTGAGCCCGCCGCTCGATCCGTGGACGCTGGCGGTCGGCTGGACCGTACCGCGGCTGCCGCCGTAGAAGCCGAGATCGCCGCCATTCTCGAACGCGCCGTTCTCGGTCTTCAGATCGATCACGCCCGACGTCCGATAGCCGTATTGCGCGGGCAGCGTGCCGGTCAGCAGGTCGATCGACTTGGCGATGTGCGGATCGAACGTCGATCCGAAGCCCGAGATGCTCTCCGGCACGATCACGCCGTTCAGCCGGTATTGGAGATTGGCGTGCTCGTTGCGGACGTGGATCGCGCCGTAGCTGTCGAGCGTCACGCCCGGCGCCTGGAGGAGGACCTGCGCCAGGCTACGATTGAGGCCGCCCGGCTGGCGCTCGAGAAGCGCGCGATCGAGCGTATAGTCGCTCGATCCCAGCGAGGGGAGGATCGCATCGCGCGCGGCATCGAGCCGCCGCGCGGTCACGACGATATCGCCGCCGGCAGCCGGAGCAGGAGTCGCAGCGGCAGGCGGGACCGGGGTATCGGCCTGTGGTGCGGCGGTCGTGTCGGCGGACGCGGTCTGTGCCGACACGCTGGCGGGAACGAGCAGGGCGAAAGGCGCAGCCGTGGCCACGCCCAGCAGAAGAAGATGTCGCATTTTTGAAGAGCTCCAAGAACTTAGAGCGACGGATCGCGCTTACGCGACGCCGACGCAGTACGGACCGGCGTTCGTCGACGCCGCACCCGCGAAAATAGTGTCAGGCTTGGAGGGGGAGCGGTGGCGCGCGGCTACGCCAGGCGTGCGAGCGCACGTTGCGGACGGATACCGATTGCAACAGCGCGGCGAGCCAGATCTTGCTGGTCGCGGGGGGAAGAAAAACAGTGTCTTCGGGCAGAAGGAAGGCGTCGGCGTGCGCCAACTCCCAGCACAACGGGCAATCCGACTCGTCCTGTTGCGTCGAGCCGTCATCGGCTGCACCGGCGACGGCTTCGGCCCCGGCGGCGTGGACGATCGGCGCCATGTTCCGGTGCACATGCGTATGCGCCTGGACGACGAGACCCTGGACGAGGATCGCGAACAGCGCCACGACGAGCATGGCGATGCGGAACGCGCGGGTGTTCGCCTGCCGAAGCAGCATACCCTCAGGCCGCTGCCCGCTCTCGCATCCGCCCGCCGTCACGGTCAGTGCTTACGTGTGATGTTGTAGTGTAACATTCAAGCGGCCCGTAGACGCCAATCCGCTGGTCCGCAAGCGCGCTCGCGGATCTGGAGTGTCGGGTCCGTAAACCGATGTTGCGTTGCGGCGCAAGATCTATGCGGCGGGATGGCGATTAGCTGGTCCAGCGGATCATCAATGGCGCCCGCCACTCTTCCTCCATGCCTGAACCGAAGGGGGAAGGGCCAACAGGATTTCGCGCCGTTCCGATCCCGCCCGCCTTACCTGACCTGCCCGACCAGCCGCTCGTTCATCAGCATCTCGAAGGCCGCCAGCGTACAGAGCCCGCGAACCCCGCGCGCTGAACAGCCGACGATCGGCATCACGCTGCGATACGGTTTCGCCGCACTACCCAAAGGCGTGAGGTTGCGAATTTGATCGAGCGTCTGCGAGCGATAGACCGCGCGGACGTAGAGCTTTCCCTGTTGATCGGCGAGCCGTTCGAGCACGATCGCGCCGCCCGGCGAAGGATCGTCCGTGGCCAGCCCCGGCACGCGCCAGTGCAGGTCGAGCAGACCACCCAGATTGGCGATGTTGGTGTCATGACCCGACAGCATCGTGATCGCCGGCGCATCCTTGCGCGGATCGCTGATCGCCTGGCGCATCAAGGCGCCGATCCCCGACAACCCCCGCGCCGCAACATATTGCGGTCTGGCGACCAGGCGGAATTCGACCGCATGCAGTTCCGACGCGCGGCCGATATCGGCGGCGGTGGCACGCCCCCAGCCGACCTCGCGCATCGGCTTGCCGTCCGCATATTCGAGCAACAGGATCTGCGCGACGGTCGATGCGCGGTCGAGCGCCCCGGCGAGCTTCGGCCGCGCGCCGGACTTGAGCGGCGCTAGCGTCGACGGCTCGCGGGTGACGCCGCACGCCGATTTCGCCGCGCCGCACAGGATCGCATCGATCCGCGACAACACGGGCCGCAGGCGACGCTCCTCCCCCACGATACCGGCGGGGCCGATGTCGTCGAGCACCGCGGCGCGCGCCTGCACCGCATCGAACGGCACCGCGCCTTCGTCGATCGGCGAGAACACGGGATCGCCGACATCTTGTGGGCGATGCGCGATATCGAGCGTGCATCCGGGCGCGAGCGCGGCGCCCCAAGTTTGGGCAGTCGCGATCGTCCGCTGATCGCTGTCGGCGATGATCCGCATCGTCCCGCATCCGGTCCGTGGCAGGACACCTTCGGCAAGGAAGGCGGCGCGATCGGCAGCCGCCAGCAGGCGGAGCGCATCGGCACCGTGCGGCGTCAGATAGCCCGGCTTGACCGTCCATTCGGGCCACGCCTCGGCCGCCGTGCCTGCGGGCATCGGCGGCGATTTGGTCGGCGGACGGACGCCGTGGCGCATCAGCATCACGACCCGGTCGACGTGCAGCCCGGCCGGCACCGCGGCCTGCGCGGAGGCAGCAGATCCAGTCGAGGCCAGCAGGATCGCCGCGGCGGCGGAAAGGATCGATCGCATGGCAGAATCCTAGAAGTGGAGTTGCGCGCCCCAGCGGACCGACATGTCGTAGCGCTCGCGCTCGACCAGTAGCGCCTTGCTGCCGATATAGCGACGCCACGGCGCATCGGTCAGGTTCGTCGCGCTGGCGAAGAAGGTGAGTTCCGGCGAGACTTGATAACTTGCGTTGACGTCGAGCTGGCCGTTATTGTCGGTATATTGGTCGAGCGCGGCGGTCTGCCCGAGCGTATCGAGATAGGCGGAGCGATAGGAATAGGCGGCGCGCACGGCGAACCCATATTTCTCGTAGAAGATTTGCGCGGTGCCGACGTGCTTCGATTGCTGGAACAGCGGGATATCGCCGGTCCGCGACGGCGTGCCGAGGATCGTGCCGTTGCCGTTGCCCCAGATCCGCGTGTAGTTCGCCGCCACGCCGAACCCGTCGAGCGGCGACGGCAGGAAGGTGAAGCGCGTCTGCAGATTGGCCTCGATACCGTAGACATTGGCCTTGTCGATGTTGAGCGGCGTCGAGATGGTCGCGTTGGTCAGCGCCTGCCCGGCGAAACTGCCGGTCTGGCCGAGCAGCGACTGCGCATAGATCGGATCATCGAGTTTCTTGTAGAAGCCGCCGAGCGAGATAAGCCCCTGCCCCGGCAGGTAATATTCGACCGCGCCGTCGAAATTGAGCGCCTTGTACGGCTTCAGGTTCGGATTGCCTTGCGCAACCGAGTTGGGCGACGTCGTCTGATCGACCGAGACATACGGCGCGAGCTGCGCATAGTTCGGCCGGCCGATTGCGGTCGTCACCGCGCCGCGTACGACCAGCGCGTCGGTCAGGTCGTAGCGCGCGTTGAGACCGGGAAACACATCGGTATATTGCTTCGATCCGAAGCTGTTATAGCCCGAGGTCAGCGACGAGGTGGCGGTGATCAGCTTGGCCTGGCTACGATCGCGGGTCTGTTCCACGCGGACGCCGGGCACGAGCGTCAGCTTGTCGAACTTCAGCGTCGCCATCGCGTAACCGGCGATGATCCGCTCCTTCACGTCGTAATCGTTCGCCAGGCTGTTGGCGATCGACCCCGCGGTGTTGAGCGTGACGGTGCCCGGATTGGCGGCGAGGTACGCTTGCGCGGCGGCGTAATCGATCCGCGGGCCGAAGCTGTAGTCGCTCCCGTAGAAGCTGGTGTCGCCGAGATACGAGACGTTGGCGAGCGTGAACGTCCGCCCGCTGGCAAGCCCATAGGTGACGTAGTCGCGGTTGTTGGTCTTGTGCCGGTCGAGATATTTCGCGCCGATCTTGACGACCGATTCGGACCCGATCCCCACTGGAATGGCATAGTCGATCCGGCCCTGCGCCAGTTTCTCGACGGCGAGGCGCTGGTCGTAGTTGACGCTGTTGAGCGCATAGGCGGACTGTGCCAGCGTCGTCGTCGGCACGAAATTGTAGGGCGTGTCGGCGACATCGTAATCGACCGTCAGCGCGGTGCCGCCGGTTCGGAAATTATATTCAGACCGGAGCGGGTCGCGCTTCTCCGCGCGTGCATAGCCCCCCGTCAGCGAGAGATGGCCGGGCCCCAAATCGAACTCGCCCCCGCCCTGCGCCGACTTGGTGTTATCCTTCTCCTCCCGCCGCCGGACGCGGACGCTGCCACGTCCGCGGAACCGGCCGGTGGTGGCGGTCTGGTTGGAGAAAGCGGACTCGTTGTCGATGATGAACTGGTCGCGGGTTTCGTTGTCGTCGAACGCCGAATACGTTCCGCGCAGGAAAAACTTGGTCGTGTCGCTCGGTCGCCAGTCGAGATTGAGCACCGCGCCCTTGCGCGTCCGCGTCAGGTTGTAATCGCGCAGACCGTATTGGTCGGGCACGACGAACCCGTTAGC
This sequence comes from Sphingomonas sp. Leaf242, assembly GCF_001422045.1. Lineage (GTDB taxonomy): Bacteria > Pseudomonadota > Alphaproteobacteria > Sphingomonadales > Sphingomonadaceae > Sphingomonas. Next base: position 340,302 of record NZ_LMLW01000007.1, on the reverse strand, counting down.
CGCCACCGGCACGCGCCAGTTGGTCGAGCCCTGGAAGTTTTCGGATTCGATCGGCCGCTTCGAATAGTTGACCGACAGGACCGCGCCGAACTGGCGATCCGGGCCAAACAGCCCGCCGACCTGGATGTCGCCCTCATACGGATGCTTGCCGTTGAGCCGCGACCAGCCATAGCCCGCGCGGGCATCCGCGAAATACGGCTTGTTCCGATCGAACGCCGACAGCGTCCGGACATCGACCGACCCACCGATCGCGTTGGCATCCTGATCCGCGGTCAGCGACTTGGTGACGACCACCGCGCTGATGAGCGCCGAGGGAATGTCGTCGAGCTTGACCTGCCGACCCTCGGGCTCGGGCGCGGGCAAGGTCATGCCGTTCAACGTGACGTTGACGAGATCCGGGTTGATCCCGCGGACGATGACGTAACGCCCCTCGCCCTGATCGTTGGCGACCGACACGCCCGGCAGCCGGCGGACCGCTTCGGCGACGTTCTGATCGGGCAGCTTGCCGACATCGTTCGCGAAAACCGCCTCGACGAAATTGTTCGCGGTCCGCTTTTCCTCGATCGCCTTGCGTTCTCCGGCTCGGGTGCCGGTCACGACGATGTCGTCGGGGGCAGTGTCCTGCTTGGGGGCCGGGGGCGCGACCGGGGCAGTCTGCGCTTGGAGCGGTCCCGTCAGGATCGCGCACAGCGACGCGCTCGCTGCCAGCGCAGCTTTCGAAATCCCGTTCATCTGCAATCGTCCCCGGCCCAATTGGGGATCGCCTACCGGTCACCTGCGACAGTTCCGCGACGATATCGTGACAGACCCAAGTCACCCAGTGGGGCTGCCCGTCGATGATCTCCGACGGTTAGCTTGCGGCGCAACGACGAGAAACCGCCCGTTCCCAAAAAGGCTCTATTTGTGTGTTGGTTAACACCATTTTGACTGTATCGTGCGACGCAGGCGCCGCGAAACTAGGCCGAGATGACGATCACCAAGACTTCAAATTTCAATGAGGACGACGTTCGGGACCTCCGTCTGGCCTTCGATCCGGACGGAACCCTCGAAAGCGATCTGCGTGAAATCTGGACGGTCATCAAGGACGGCGTCGATGAGGACGTGCGCCGGTTCTGGCGGCCGTTCGCCGGTGACGCCACGCCGTATCATCTGCAGCAGGTCCGGATCGACGACCTCGTTCGTCGCGACATCGACTACACCGAACTCAAATTCACCGGCGGCCTGAACCAGAAGCTGATCGGCAAGATGGTACGCCGTGGTCGGGCGAGCAGCATGGACCGGGCGACGGAGATCGCCTTCTCCGCCGGTCTGCTTCGCAGCTATCACGCGCGTCATGCCCGTCTGTCGGCGGCGCTGACGGGCGAGCCGGCGACGCTGACCCGGCTGACGCATTCGCTCTATACACTCTATGCGCTCGAGACCTCGGTCCTGTTGAATGGCGCCTCGCTGCAAAGGGCCGACCAGGAGCTCGCCGACAGCGCCGAACATCGCAGCAAGCTGGAGGCGATCGACCGGTCGCAATGCTGGCTCGAGATGACGATCGACGGGACGATCGTGACCGCGAACCGCAACCTCCTGACGCTCATGGGCTACACCATGACCGAACTGGCGGGGCGTCATCACAGCATGTTATGCTCGCCGGAAGACCGAGCGTCCCAGGATTATGTGGATTTGTGGGCCAACCTCCGTGCTGGACGGTTCGTCCAACGCGAATATCGCCGACGGACCAAAGGCGGCGCCGACGTCCATTTGCAGGCAACCTACAATCCGATCTTCGATCAGCACGGTAGCGTGGTGAAGATCGTCAAATGGGCGACCGACGTGACTGCGATGCGTCAAGCGGAGCAGACAGAATCGGCACGCGCGCAACAATTCCGTCAGGAGGCGGAAACGCGCCGCAAGGCTCACGAAGACACCTTGTCGAAGTTGGCGGAGATCGTCGACGACATTGGTGCGGTCACGCGGCAGACGTCGATGCTCGCGCTCAACGCCTCGATCGAGGCCGCGCGTGCCGGCGAACGCGGCAAGAGCTTTGCGGTGGTGGCAAACGAAGTAAAAATGCTCTCGGGCCGGATCAAGGACGCGACGTCGACGGCGGCAAATGTTCTTACCTACGGTCAGCAATCGATCAGGCTCTGATCACATAAAAATCCGCCGATGTTGATCAAGGTTGCTGTGATTACACGGACATATTCGCGGATCCGCTTCGTTTTCAATATGCCAAATCATGGCTGCGGAGAGCGAAACATGGCTGTTAAATTTGCAGGAACGATGAACGCGATCAATCGCGGACTCGACGCCACCAAGCCGACCAAGGGTGCCGACATGGTGGAGGACTGGGAGTCCGCGCTCGCCGAGATCGACACGCCAGGCGCCAAGGGAATCTTGCGGGACCTTGCCGCGCTGCGCAAGCAGCTTGAGAAGGGCGAGCCCGATGCGGATCGCATCCACGCACTGCTGCACCGTCTCGGTACGGCGACGACCAAGATCGCCGACAAGGCCGACAAGTCGCAGGACAAGCTGAAGGCGCTCGGCGAGGCGCTGACCGAAGCCGGCGAGGATTCGCCCGACGAAGCCGAGGACGTCGAAGCCGCCGCGAGCCCCAAGCGCGCGCGCAAAAAGAGCTGACTTACTACTGGGCCGGTCCGCCGGCCCGGTATTATCGACGACGTTGAAAAAACCACGCCCGGCCAAGCCGAGCGTGGTTTTTTACTGTCTGCCGAATGCCGAAATCGCGGCGCCGATTCGATCCGAGAGATCGAAACGGCGCCAATAACGATTACGCCAGCGTACGAACGTTGGGCTCGCGATCCCAGTAACGCTTCTTGGCTGCGTCGACGAACGCAGCCAGATCGACGACGCCATCGTCCGCCTCGACCCCGGCCTTGTCGAGCAACGGCTTGGCTGCGGCGTTGTGCCCGATCGCCTTGAGATGCCCGAAGGCATCCATGACCCACTGTACCGCCGCGCCTTCCTTAACGAGCTTTGCACAGGCGTCCTTGCTCAGGATTACCGCGCACGCGTCGACCGTCACCGACGGCTGACCGAACAGCTGCGCATCCGCCGCGATCGACGATCCGTCCGACAGCGGGACATTGCCGACCTTGGGCGCGATCGTCTTTGCCTGACCACCGGCCTTCTTGATCGCATCCTTCAGCGTGTTCAGTTCGCCGGCGTCGGTGCCATCGGCGATCAGGATGCCGACCGTGCGACCTTCCAGCGTATGCTTCTCCAGCGGGCCACGAATGATCCGCAGTGCAGGCGACAGGTCCATGTCGAGAACCGGTGCCGCAGTCGGTGATGCCTCGGGCAGGTCCATGGCGAGGCCGGCAGCAACGCGCTTGGCCAGATCCTCGTCGACGTTGCGCAGGTTCGCCATCATCTGGATGCGGATGTGATCGAGCGAAACCTTCGACAGCTCGAACACGATCGCCGATGCGATGTGCGCCTGCTCGGCCGGGTCCATCGAGCGGAAGAACAGCCGCGCCTGGCTGTAATGGTCCGCAAAACTCTCCGGACGGATCCGCAGCTTCTGACCTTCTTCGTCCGACGGGAAGGTCTTGTAGCCCTTGTCCGGATCCTCACGCGCGCCGGCTTCCTCACCTGCCTTGGCGAGGCTGTTCGGCTCGTAATTGGCGCGGCCCTTGGGCACGGCCATCTGCATGTGACCGTCACGCTGCTGATTGTTGAACGGGCTGCCAGCCGCGGCGGCACGACCCTTGGCGGCGTTGATCGGCAACTGGTGGAAGTTGACCGACCCGAGCCGCGACAGCTGCGTGTCGGTGTAGCTGAACAACCGCCCCTGCAGCAGCGGATCGTTCGAGAAGCCGATCCCGGGGACGACATGGCTCGGCACGAACGCGGCCTGCTCGGTCTCGGCAAAGAAATTGTCGGGATACCGGTCGAGCACCATCCGACCGACGATCTTCACCGGCAGGATTTCTTCCGGAATGATCTTGGTGGAATCGAGCACGTCGTATGGCTGGCTGTTGGCGAACTCCTCGTCGAACAGCTGGAGGCCCAGCTCCCACTCGGGATAATCGCCGCGGTCGATCCGCTCGAACAGGTCGCGACGCTGGAAGTCGGGATCGGCACCGGCGATCTTGACGGTCTCGTCCCAGATGGTCGAGGCGAGACCTGCCTTGGGCTTCCAGTGGAACTTGACGAAGGTCGATTTGCCGTCCTTGTTGATCATCCGGAACGTGTGGACGCCGAAGCCTTCCATGTTCGCGAAGGTCCGCGGCAAAGTGCGGTCCGACATCGCCCACATGATCATGTGGGTCGCTTCGGGCATCAGGCTGATGAAGTCCCAGAACGTGTCGTGCGCGGTCGCCGCCTGCGGATAGCCGCGGTCGGACTCCATCTTCGCGGCGTGGATCAGGTCGGGGAACTTGATCGCGTCCTGAATGAAGAACACCGGGATGTTGTTGCCGACGAGGTCCCAATTGCCCTCGCGCGTGTAGAATTTGACAGCGAAGCCGCGCACGTCGCGCGGTGTGTCGACCGAGCCAGCGCCGCCGGCGACGGTGGAGAAGCGCGTGAACACTTCGGTCCGCTGGCCCTTCTTCTGGAAGAGGTCGGCGACGGTGATGTCAGACAGGCTTTCGGTACATTCGAAATAGCCATGCGCCGCGCTGCCGCGCGCGTGGACGATCCGCTCGGGAATGCGCTCATGGTCGAAGTGATTGATTTTCTCGCGATAGGCCTCGTCCTCGAGCAAAACAGGACCGCGGGCACCGGCCTTCAACTGGTTCTGGTTGTCGGAAATCGGGGTGCCGTGGTTGGTCGTCAGTACCGGATGATCGGCATCGGTGACCTGATGGGTCTCGCCGCCGTTCCCTGCGTTGAGATCTGAAAAGTCGGTCATGGGAATCCTCGTGTCATGCCGACGGGGAACGGTTCGGAGACGATAAAGGTTGCGCGTCCGCGCTACGCGACAGCGGTTAAAAAGCTGCAATTTCAACATCGATCAGCCCAGCGTTCAAATCGCCGCTGCCGACGCTCATGACGAAAAACGCCTGATACGAGGCATCGACCATATAAAACTGCAGAAAGATGGCTTATTCAGCGGCTCCGCCAGTCTGGCGAGATCGAACATTGATCTTGCTCAGTGTCCTTATCTTTCCCGTATCTCCATCGAAAGGTTTGAATTTATGTTTGTTTAGATCCGAACTGGTTCTATAAGATTTTTCTGCGTCACTTATCGTTCGGGCGATCGATCGATATACCTTGATAAAAGCACGTTTCAGCTGGTAGCGGCCTTCGGGTAGATATGCGGAAAATCTCAGGAGGAGATCACGCCTATCTATTTGGGAGAGTGCTTTGACCGGACTATCAATGGAGGCCGGTGTCGCCGCGTTCACTGCGATCGATTCGCACGCGGGAGTGAGAAAAAAATGTTCGGCGCGGGCAAGACTATCCGGGTCAGGCAATCGCGACTGGAATATTATACGAAGTTGGCTTCATGACTCGGCGTCGAGGTCGTGAGCGGCAGTCGGCTTTCGTCGATCTGGCTGATCGGCGTCGCGATACCGGCGGGTCTGCTGTTGGCGCCGTCGATCAAGGCCGATCCACAGGTCGAGAGCCGATCAGGGCCGATCCTGACGCTGGACGGGCATCGCTTCCGCGATCTGGACCGCAATGGCAGGCTTGATGCGTATGAGGATTGGCGGCTTTCACCAGAGCGACGGACGGACGATTTGCTCGGTCGCATGACCCTGACGGAAAAGGCGGGGACGATGCTGCACGTGGCGCTGCCGACGGTCGAGACCGCTGCAGGCCCAGGGGTCGGCCGAACCTTCGAGCGCTATGACCTGGCGCGCGTCACCACGATGGTGCGACTGCATGGCATCACCAGCTTCGGTAGCCGGACCGCTCTTTCCCCGCGACGCTTTGCCGAGCAGAACGCTGCGCTCCAGGCGATCGGCGAGACATCGCGGCTCGGGATACCGATCACCATCACCACCGATCCGGACAAGGAAATGCGCGCGCCCCCTCGCGTTAAAACGAACGGTCGTGGCCGGATCGACGATGGCGAAACGCCGGCACCGATCATCGCCGCAGGACTCGCCGGACGCGTTGCGCAGGCACGGATCGATGCGTCGGTCCGGCCGATCATGATCGCCAAGTTTGTCAGCGGGCTTTTCGAAAACCCCTACGCCACTCCGGTCGTTGCGCCGGCAACCCGCTGCCGTTCGAACTGCGGTATGTGATGGCGGTAGTGCCGCAACGTCCAACAGTTCGCCGAGGTTCGGATCAGTCGCCGGGCGCGGCCTCCACAACCTCGGCATTCGCCGATCGGCAGGCCGCCAGGATCGCGGGATCGCCGAGACGGTCAGTCACGAAATAATCGATCGCATCGAGGTCGGTGATCCGGATCGGAGCAGGCCGATGGAACTTGGAGCGATCGGCGACGAGGATCACTTTCCGCGCCTGCGCGATGATCGTCTGCGACACGCGCACCTCGTCGACATCGAAATCGAGCAGCGTACCGTCGCGATCGATTCCGGACGCACCGACGATCGCGAAATCGGTCTTGAAGCCACGAATGAAATCCATTGCCAGCGTGCCGACGACCGCGCGATCGGCGGCACGGACGCGGCCGCCCGCGATCAGGATCTCGATCGACGGCGAGCCGCGCAGGATATCGACGACGTTGAGGTTGTTGGTGATCACCAACAGGTTGCGATGACTGGTCAGCGCCCGAGCAACCGCCTCGGTGGTCGTGCCGATGTTAATGAACAGGCTGGCGCCGTCGGGGATAAGCCGCGCCGCGGCAACGCCGATCGCGACCTTCGCCCCCGACGCTACCGCTCGCCGCGCGCCGTGATCGAGATTGTCGACTCCCGACGTCGTCACCGCACCGCCATGCACGCGCGACACCATCGCCGTTTTCGACAGTTGGTTAAGATCCTTGCGGATCGTCTGCGAAGAGACGCCGAACTCAGCCGCCAGCGCTTCGACGGTGACGCTGCCGGTCTGGCGCGCGAGTTCGAGGATCCGACGGTGGCGGAGCACGGCGTGTTCGAGCGGCACCGGGGTCATGCTCGGGTCGACGGTCGGGCTTCGAGATAGGCGGTCAGTCGGTCGGCGGTCCCCGACGGGACGTGCAGTCCGAGCTTGCTGCGTCGGTACAGGATGTCGTCGCTCGTTTGCGCCCATTCGCGCGCGATCAGATAGTCGACCTCGCGCTCGGTCAATCCGCCGCCAAAATCCTCGCCGAGCGCCGCGATATCGACGGCATCGCCGAGCAACACATCGACGTCGGTACCATAGGCACGCGCCAGTCGCCGAAGCAGCTTGGAAGGCAGTCCGGCCCGCGCAGCCGTCAGCCTGCCAAGGAACCGATCGAAATCCGCCTCCGGCATATCACCGCCCGGCAGCGCGACGCCGGCAGTCCAGGCCGGGCCGATCGCAGGCATGACGTTCGCCAGTTCGGCCATCGCGTGTTCGGCGAGCTTGCGATAGGTGGTGATCTTGCCGCCGAAGATACTGAGCATCGGCGCCTTGCCTTCGCCTGCGGCCAGATCAAGCACGTAATCGCGTGTCACCGCGGAGGCGTTGCCGGCATGATCGTCATGCAAAGGACGGATCCCGGCATAGCTCCACGCGACATCGTCCGGAGTCAGCTTGCGCGTGAAATAGCGGTTTACCGTCGCGATGAGGTACGCCGTTTCCGCGTCGCTGATGACCGGCGTGCCGGGCGCAGCGTCCCATGGCTGGTCGGTCGTGCCGATCAGCGTGAACTTGCCCTCATAGGGGATCGCGAAGACGATCCGGCGGTCTTCGTTCTGCAGCATGAACGCATGTGCGCCCTCGTAAAGTTGCGGCACGACGATATGGCTGCCCTTGACGAGCCGCACCTTGCTCTCGCTGCGGATACCCTCCGCGCGACCGATCACGTCGCTGACCCAAGGGCCCGCGGCATTCACCAGCGCTTTTGCGCGTATCCGATGCTCGCCCCCCGCATCGACGATCGTTGCCGTCCATTGACCACCTTCCCGACGCGCTTCGACGAGCCGGGTGCGCGTGCGAATCTCCGCTCCGCGATCGGCGGCATCGCGCGCGTTCAACACGACGAGACGGCTATCCTCGACCCAGCAGTCCGAATAGACGAACGCTCTGCCCTGTCGGTCGGCAAGCCCGTTGCCAACCGGCGATCGGTCGAGCGCGATCGTTTCGGTTCCTGGCAGCCGCTTCCGTCCGCCGAGATGGTCATAGAGAAACAGGCCGAGCCGCACCATCCAGGCGGGACGTGGCGATTGCGTCTGCGGAAGGACGAAGCGCAGCGGCCAGATGATATGCGGCGCCATGCCCCAGAGCCGTTCGCGCTCGATCAGCGATTCCCGCACCAGCCTGAACTCGCCATATTCGAGATAGCGCAGCCCGCCATGGATGAGCTTGGTCGAGGCGGACGAGGTGTGGCTCGCGAGATCGTCCTGCTCCACCAACAGCACGCGCAGCCCGCGCCCCGCCGCATCGCGCGCGATCCCCGCGCCGTTGATGCCACCACCGACGATCAGCAGGTCGTAGGCCGGAGACGATGATGCACGCACGGGATAGCCTTCTGCTTTCGGTTGCGCTCGCTTTAGCGAAGTTCGAAGCCAAACGAAAGGATTGACCGTCGTTTCAAACCGGCACAAGTCACGCGCAAGCGGAGAGGATCACATGACCGGCAAGCACATCCTCGCGATCGACCAGGGGACCACGTCGACGCGGAGCATCGTCTTCGATTCCAAAGCCAAGCGTGTCGCGGCGGCGCAGGTCGAGTTCGCGCAGCATTATCCTGCGCCGGGATGGGTGGAGCATGACCCCGAAGACATCTGGCGCGATGTCCTGTCGACGGCGCGCGAGGCGATCGCCACGAGCGGCGTCGCCGCACGCGACATCGCTGCGATCGGTATCACCAATCAACGCGAGACGACGGTCGTCTGGGATCGCGCGACGGGTACCCCGATCCATCCCGCGATCGTGTGGCAGGATCGCCGGACTGCGACCCGCTGCGCCGAACTGCGCGCGGCGGGCGCCGAGGACGAAGTTCGCGAGCGCACCGGATTGCTGCTCGATCCCTATTTCTCGGGAACCAAGGTCGCGTGGATACTCGATCACGTCGCGGGCGCCCGCGATCGTGCCGAGCGCGGCCTGCTCGCATTCGGGACGATCGACAGCTTCCTGTTGTGGCGGCTGACCGGTGGCACCGTCCACGCGACCGACGTCACCAACGCGTCGCGCACGTTGCTCTGGAACATCCGCGAAGACTGCTGGGACAGCGCGATGTGCGACCTGCTCGGCGTGCCGATCGCGATGCTGCCCGAGGTCCACGACAACGCCCATCACTACGGCGTGACCGCCCCCGGCCTGTTCGATGCGCAGATCCCCGTCGCGGGCATCGCCGGCGATCAGCAGGCGGCGCTGTTCGGCCAGGCCTGCTTCGCGCGCGGCATGACCAAGTCGACCTATGGCACGGGCTGCTTCATGCTGCTCAACACCGGAGCCGAGGCAATCCGCTCGAAACATCGGCTGCTGACGACGCCCGCCTACCGGCTGGCGGGAAAAACCACCTTTGCGCTGGAGGGATCGATCTTCGTGGCGGGCGCGGCGGTGAAGTGGCTGCGCGACGGGATCGGGGTCATCACGCATGCGCGCGACACCGACGACATGGCGACGCAGGTGCCCGACAATCACGGCGTCTACATGGTGCCCGCGTTCGTCGGGCTGGGCGCGCCGCACTGGGATGCCGACGCACGCGCCGCGATCTTCGGGCTGACGCTGGGCGCGACGCAGGCGCATCTCGCACGCGCGGCACTGGAGGCGGTCGGCTATCAGACGCTTGACCTTGTGGCGGCGATGATCGCGGACGGCGGCGGAAGGCCCGCCAGCGTGCGCGTCGATGGCGGCATGGCAGCCAACGACTGGCTTTGCGGCTTCCTAGCCGACCTTCTCGAAGTTCCGATCGAACGCCCGGAGGATTTGGAGACGACCGCACGGGGAGCGGCCTTTCACGCGGGGCTCGCGACCGGTGTGTGGTCGGGTCTCGACGAGCTGGAAACGCTCTGGTCGCGCGACCGCTCTTTCGAACCTGCCATGCCAGACGATCGACGCAATACGCTGGTCGCCGGTTGGCACGATGCGCTGCAAAGGACGCTCAGGTAGCGGCAATCCGACACGCTGGAATTCTGGAAGCCGGGAAACCGTCTGTCGTGTGCCCTGCTTAACGCGGTGGCGGCATCCGGACATGGATGTCGGCCGCGGACGGTACGAACCGCTTTACTGGTGTCGAGACGCGACGCCATCCGCGCTGAACGACAAGCAACGCGACGGCGGCTCCCAAAGCGCCGATACAGAGTTCAACCATACGACCGGAACGGGCGCCGTGGTCGTCGGCATGCCACAACCCCTCCCACTCTTCGTCCGACCGAATTTTCCTGGGGGCGTGATTATGTCGCGTATCGTACCGGGCATTGAAGTCGGTGTGGCCCGTCATATCAGGCTGCTTCCACTAAGTGTGTCGCCACAGGCAAGGCTTAAGTTCGCCGGACGCGAGGTCGTTTGTCATCGTTCGAGATTACGGCGGGGGCGACTGGCGCCCCCGCCGGACAGCTTACTTGCCGCGCAGCGTGTTGATCAGCGCGATGCCGAGAACGCCGGCTACGGCAGCGGCGGTGAACGGACGCTCCTTGGAGAACTGGCGGACATAGTCGATCACCGGACGAATATTGTCTTCCACGGCGTCCTTGGCCTGGCCATAGGTCTTCTGGACCGTGCCGCTCAGCTGGTCGGCGGCACCTTCGGTCTGCAGCGACTTGTCGCCGATCGCGTTGCCGAGGCCTTCCTTGAGCTTGCCGCCAAGATCCGAGGTCGTGCCGGTGATGGTGTCGCTGTTCATGATGTATCTCCTTGGTTGTGTGTAAGAATGAACCGGATGCGAAACGTCTGAAAATCGGTCCGTATCCCGACCATATGATTTGGCGATGATCGCGCCCGCGTGTCCGTCGCACTAATGACCAAAGGTCTTAAAGCGGGGACGCCGGGTCCGTCAGGAGCCCGCAAGCCGCGGCGGCCTTGCCGACTTCGAACGGCACCTTCGGATCCTTCACCTGCGCCGACGCCCGAACGAAATCGCCGATCGTCAGCCGACCGGGCGTCGTGTCTCCCTGGCGCGACGCCTTCGCCGCGCGGTCCAGTTGCTGGAGATGGCCGATCGACAGATTGGCTTCGAGGCGGTCGCCGACGCACTGCGATTGCGCAGGCTGAAAACCATAGCCCTCGAGCGACGTGGCGATCTTGCTGGAAGGATTGACGCATGCGGCGAGCGAAAGTGCGCAGGCGCTAACGGTCATGAGGCGAAAGGTGTTTCGGAAATCGATCATGATAACCCCCGTGGTGTCGGGATATGACGCTCACGCTCGATAGAGCTTGAAACACATACTCCTTGGACATGAACTCACAGGGCAGAAGATATATTCAGGTATTTCGGTACTATAACCTATGTTTTATGCACTCGCCGCGTGCGGGGCGTACGCTTCGCTGAACGGCTAGTCGTCAGCGAAGCGTAGCGGCGGGGTTCAGCCGTGCGTGCGAGCCGCCGCCTTCTGGGCACGGGCCTGCTTGGCGTAGTGATGGTGCGCGATCACGCAGCCGGCGGCAGCACCCATCACGGCATGACCCTTGCCGACGAAATGCCCACCGACGCCGCCAGCCGCCGCGCCGCGGATGCAACCCTTGGCCAGCGCGGGCGAAACCGACAGCATCATCATGGGCAGAATGAACAGAGCACTGCGACGCATACGGACTTCCTTTTCGTTAAAGCAGACCCGCAAAATACCGATGACGATCCTGCAACGTTCCATGTGATTTTTGTCACATTCCTCGTCATCTTTTCGCGCGTACTTCGTCGAGTCCTGCCACGACACTCGACAGCATTCCGCCGCCGACTTCGCAGCCGGCGGCGGTGATAGTTCGCTCGGTCAGACCCAGGGTTCGACGATCAGAACGCGTAGCTCGCCGACAGCGAGAAGGTCCGCCCGAACCCTGCACGGTTTGTACCGGCATAGGCGACGCCGTACAGCGAACCCGTCGTAGCAAGGTCGCCGACCGATGCCTGATCGAGACGACCGGACTGATCCCAGCTGTTGAACAGGTTGGCGACGTTCAGGCTGATCGTCAGCGGCTCGACCGGCTTGACGTACACGAAGGCGTTGAAGATCCCCTGCCCGCGCTGCTTCAGCAGATTGCTCGAGTCCGTGTAGGTCTTGGTCTGGCCGAGATACGTGAAGCCGATCGAACCGAGCGGCAGGTTGAACGACGGCGAGATCGTGAACATGAAGTCCGGCGTCGCCGCTGGCGTGTTACCCGAATTGTTGCCGATCAGATCCTGCGCGATCCGCGAATGCGTGTAGACGATGTTCGCGTTGAGCGCGAAATGCTCGTACGACATCTGCGATTCCAGCTCGGCACCGTAGGTCTTGTAGCGCTGGAAGATCTGCCGCTGGCCCACCGGGCGCGTGAGGTCGTAATTATATTCGGTCGCCTGGCTGCGGAAGCCGGTCAGGAACGCACCGTAGCTGAACGCGCCGACATTGCCGCGCTGCTTGATACCCAGTTCCTGCTGAGTCACCGGATTGACCGCGACCGAGCGGCCGATGTCGGTCAGCCTGCCCGCTGCGGTGAACGCGCCGGGAAAGTCCGAGACGATCCGGTCGGCATTGGCGCGGTGGCCCTGGCTGACGCGGATGAACGCGCTAGTATTGCCGTTGAACCGATAGTTCGCACCGAGCGACCAGTTGAAGTAGTTGACGCTGTAGTCGATCTTCTGCGCCACGCCGCTGTTCAGATACGTATTCTGCTCGGCGACTGACAACGCGCCGTCGCCATTGACGTCGAGCGCGGATTTCGTGGCGGCGGTCTGGAAGAAATTGCCCGAGGCGTGGAGGAATTCATACCGCCCGCTGGCATCGAGGCTGACATGGTCGTCCTCGTAGTTCAGCGTCGCATAGGGTGCATTGCCGGCATAGTTCAGGTCGTAGTGGCGGTTGGTGTTGCCGAACCCGGTGTTGTAGCCGGTGATGCCGTTGTCGGTCAGGCGCACGCCCGCCGCATTGTACAGGTCGATCATCGCCGGGTCGTTCGCGGTCGCGGCGGTCAGGCTGCCGTTCCACTGCCAGTCCATGTTGATCGTCTGGTTGTAATGATAATAGGCGGCGCGGGCGGTGACCTTCCCGGCGCCGACGTCGAACTTGCCCGTCACGCCGAAATCATTGGCCCAATGGTTCATGTTGTTCATCGCGGTGCGCAGCGTTGGGTTGCCGTTGACGACCGCGTTGCCCGCGACGGTCTGCCCCGCATTCGGCCCGTTCGCATAGCGCGCGCTGGCGGCGGTGTAGGTCGTGCCGTTCGCGGTGGTGACGGTGTACGGATTGGCGCCCGAGGTGAGCGCGCTGACGTTGGTCAGGCTGCCGAAGAACGGCACCGAGAACACGCCGTTGTTCCAGGTATAGGCGAAGCGGTTGTCGATCGCGAGATTCTTGCAGAAGTCGTAGTGGAGTTCGCCACCCGCGGTCGTCGAGCGGACCGAGATGCCGTCCTTGTTGTTGCCCTGCGAGACCGAACCGTCCGAATTGACGACCGGGAAGGTCAGGTTGTTCTTCGAGAACGACGTGTCCTTGCGCGCGTCATAGCCGTCGAGCGGGTAATATCCGGTGATCGTATCGCCCTTGACGCGCACGCCGAACGGCATCGATGTGTAGGTCGGCGCACGATCGTCGAGCCGCTTGAAATTCAGGCGGATATAGCCGGCGTTGTTGTCGAACGTCTTGGTGACGTTCGCCTTCACCTGGTAGCCGTTCTCCGCGGTGTAGCTGAGATCGCGCGGGCCCTCGCCGTTGCGGTAGAAGCCGCCAACGTTGAAGCGCAGCGTGTCGCTGATCGGCGCACCGTAATCGAAGTCGACCCGCTTATCGTTGTAGCCGAGGCCGGTCGAAACGCCGACGCGGCCGCCGGCGGCCTCGCCGGTCTTGGATACATAGTTGATGACCGCGCCGGGCGCCTGCGAGGCGCCGGTCGACGAGGTGCCGCCGCGGACCGCCTGCAACCGGTCGACGGTATAGTCGTAGCGCTGCCAGAAATCATTGTTGCCGAACGCGATGTCGCCGAACTCGACGTTGGGAAGGCCGTCTTCCTGGAGCTGGACGTACTTCGAGCCCCCAGAGGCGAGCGGCAGGCCGCGCACGGTGATGTTCGAATTGCCGCCCGCGCCCGCGGTCGATTCAACGCGGATGCCTGGGATCAGATGGAGGACGTCGGCTTCGGAGCGCGGCGTGAACTGGGTGATCTGCGCCGCGGTGACGTCGCTGACCGAGGTCGAGCTGCGGAACTTGGTCTGGCCCTGGCGCGAACCGGTCACGACGATGTCGTTGAGAAACTGGCCCGATGCGCCGCTGTCATCCGCGGTCGTCGCTGCCGCCACGGGCGAACCGTCGATCGCGGTGTTGGTGGTCGCGGTCGCCGAGCTGTTCGCGGCCTGGCCGGGCTGCGGCGTGGTCGCTTGGACCGAGGGTGCACCGGGCTGACCGGATGCTGGCGTCGGGACCGTCGCGACCTGCGCGAACGAGGGCGTGGCCCCCAACGCTACGGCGAGTGCAGCAAGCGAAACCAGTGACGTCGATGGCAGGCGCATGATCGGTCCCCTCCTTGGGATAATGACGCGACCTTCTTCGGGCCGCTCGATAATCGCGCTCTAAAACCACTTACAATCGATTGCAACAGTCATTCCGCAATCGATTGTTGAGGTTTTTGGGATGATGTTGACGGAACATGGTACGCGCCCGACAAGGCACGCGATCAACCGAGCGGAACAAGCGATGGACGAGGGACTGGGCAGGACCGGACGGCGGGTGCGCAACATCGCCGAACTCGCCAAGCTGGCAGGTGTGTCGGCGGGGACGGTATCGCGCGCGCTGGCGGGCAAATCGCTGGTCAATGCCGAGACGCGGGCACGGATCCAGGCGCTCGCGGCGGAACACGACTTCCGTCCGAACCAGATGGCGCGCCGGCTCAGGACGCAACGCACCGGCGTGATCGGTGTCGTCGTGCCGCTCGGCCACGAACGCCGCCAACACATCTCCGACCCGTTCTTCATGACGATGCTCGGCCATCTTGCCGATGCGCTGACCGAGAACGGGTATGATGTGATGCTGTCCCGGATCATTCCCGATGCCGAGGATTGGCTTGAGGCGATCGTCGATTCCGGGATGCTCGACGGGGTGCTGGTGATCGGCCAGTCGACCCAGTTCGACGCGATCGAGCGCGTCGCCGGGCAATATCGCCCGCTGGTCGCGTGGGGCAGTCACTGGGAGGGCCAGGTCCACTGCGCGATCGGCACCGACAATGTCGGCGGTGGGCGGCTGGCGGGCGAGCATCTGATCGCGCGCGGCAAACGTCGCCTCGCGTTCCTCGGCGAGGTGCGCACCCCTGAAATCCGCCAGCGCTACGAAGGCGTCGTTGCCGCGACCGCCGCCGCCGGGCTGCCCCCTCCCCTCCAGCTCGACACGCATCTCGCTTCGGATGTCATGGAACACGAGATCGCCGCGCATGTCGCGCGGATCGGCCGCGATATCGACGGGCTGGCCTGCGCGTCGGACGTGATCGCGATGAACGCGTTGCGCGTGCTCGCCGATCACGGCCTGTCGGTCCCCGATGCGATCGGCGTGGTCGGCTTCGACGACCTGCCGCTCGCGGGGCAGACCGTGCCGCGGCTGACGACGATCCGTCAGGACATCGCTGCTGGCGCGAAGGCGATGGTCGCCGCGCTCTACGCCCGGCTGGCGGGCGAGGACTCGCCATCGGTCGAGATGGTGCCGGTGCTCGTGGAGCGCGACTCTACCTGAACAGACGCATGGTCTCCGTCGAGTAGAAGGCGGAACCACGGCGCGGCGGTACCGCCGAAATGCGCACGGCGACGCTCGGCGGTGTCCGGCGCGACACCCTTGAGACCCCAGAAATCAACGAAGCTGATGACGTCGAACTCGCCCGTCACCCACCAGCAATACGCCTGGAACGGTTCCGCGGCCGGGTTTGCTGCGACCAGTCCCGATCCGTTGAGAGGGCGCCACGGCCCCGCCATTGTGTCGGCGACCATCCCGTACAGTCCGGTCGGCGCGGCTATGCCGGGCGCGAACCGCTTCGCCTGGGTCGACCAGAACAGATAATACAGCCCGTCGCGCAGGATGATGTGCGGCCGCTCGAGTTCGCTGTTCACGCCGATCGATTCGACCAGCGGCGGAGCGATCGTCCAGCGTGTATCGCCCGCGGCGCGCACGGCCACGCCGATCACGCCGTCGTCGAGCGCATCGACCCAGCCTGCCGAACCAGCGAATAGCAGATACTCGGTGGCGTCGACGGGATCGCGGAAATAGCCCGGGTCGCGAAAGCCTTTAATCCGGCCATTTACGCCTTCGACCTGATCCGCACGGAGATAGTAGGTACCATCGGCGGCGATGGATTCGACGGGTTCGCTCCAGTCGAACGTCCTGCCATCGACGAACCGCCCCTGCGTTTCGAACAGCCGCTGCTCGAACGTTCGCGGACCGCCGCGTCGCCCGGACGCGGTAAAATACATCGTTAACGTCGTGTCGTCGTCGCCGAGCACCGCCGATCCCGACCATTCGCGACTGCCCGGCGTAAACCCTTTCGGGAACGTCTCGCCGTGATCGCGCCAGCCATCGGTGCCGTAGCTGGTCAGGCGGATCCGCGCCGCGTCATGGCGATCGTCGGGATCGTCGAATTTGGGCGTCGCGAGGAAGAACCACCAGCTGCGGCCGCCGATCATCGCGGTGCGGCCATCGGCATAGGCGATCTGCCACATGTCCCAGACGTCGTGATCGGCGACCACCGGTACGACGTCGGCGGCGGTGATGACCGGAAGCTCGGCGTCGGACTGATCGGCGATCCGACCGAGCATCTCGGCGGACCAATGGGTGATGGCGGGCATGGCTATCCTGGAGTCAGAAACGGAAAAAGGGAGGAATTCTTGGGAGACTCACGCGGGCTCGATCCGGAACAGCGCGGCGCTCTCGGCCTTCATCGCCGGCGTCGGCAGGCCGGCCTGCGCGAGCCAGTCGCCCGAATAGATTACGCCGCCCTCGCGCATCGCCGCGAACACCGGCGCATCGGGCGCGGGATGCCCCGCCTCGGTCGCGAGGTCGAGCAGGTGGACGCGGAGCGCACCACGCCCGGCGAGCATCGGCAAGACGATCGCAGGCGGTCGGCGCAAGGTGGTCGGTTCGACGCGCGTGACCTGAAGGATCAGGTCGTCGGGCTCGCCGTGCGCCTGCCAGACGAGGCCATCGGGCCCCTCCCCCAGCCAGACGCGACCCCGATGCAGCCGGTCGCGCAACGCCTTGTACCGCGCGATCCCAGCCGCGAGCGTTTCGGTATCCGCTTCCACCATCGTCGCGGGGTCCAGCTCGACGCCGAAATGCCCCGGCAGCGCGACCGCGGCGCGGAACGCCATGCCCTGGCTGCGGCCGGTCGAATGCGCGGGGCTGGCGCCGACGTGCGCGCCCATCATCTCTGGCGGCATGAAATGCAGGAAGCCGCGCTGCATCCGCACCCGGCTGACCGCGTCGATACAGTCGCTGGTCCAGAACCGGTGCGTCCGCGCGGCGATCCCTGCGTCGATCCGCCCGCCGCCACCCGCACACGCCTCGATCTCCAGCGCCGGATACGAAGCACCAAGCCGGTCGAACAGCGCATAGGCGCCGCGAACCTGCGCGTGATAGCCGGCACGACCATCGGCGCCGCCGGCCACCGCGAGGTCCCGGTTGTGATCCCATTTCAGATACGCGATCGGCAGTTCGGTCAGCAGCGCATCGAGCCGCGCGAACAGATAGTCGCGGACATCCTCGCGCCCGAGATCGAGCACGAGCTGGTTGCGCGAACTATGCTGCGGCACGCCGTCCAGATGCAGCGCCCAGTCGGGATTCGCCCGCGCGAGATCGCTGTCAGGATTGACCATCTCCGGCTCGACCCACAGCCCGAACTCCATCCCGAGTCCGACGACGTGCGCCGCGAGTGGCCCCAGACCGCGCGGATATTTGACGGGGTCCGGCACCCAGTCGCCGAGCGCGGCGGTGTCGTCGTCGCGTCCCTTGAACCAGCCATCGTCGAGCACGAACCGCTCCACGCCAAGCGCGGCGGAGCGGTCGGCGAGCGCCATCAGCGCAGCCTCGTCGTGATCGAAATAGAACCCTTCCCAACTGTTCACATGGACCGGCCGCGGACGCATGCCCCCCGCGGGCCAAGGCGCGCGCGCACGGATCGCGGCATGGAACGCCTGCATCGCGCCGTTGAGCCCCTCGCCCGAACAGGTCGCCAGCATCTCGGGCGTCGCATAACGCTCGCCGGGCGCCAGCCGCATCTCGCCGGGTGCGAGCGCCTCACCCATCTGCAACACCCAGACGCCATCGTCGTCGCGCTCGACCGCGAGCCGGTGATTGCCCGACCAGGCGAGCTGCGCGGCATGGACGCGCCCGGCATGCCAGCCGCTTGCCGGACCGCTAACGAACAGTCCGGGTGGCCCGGCATGCCCGGTCAGCCCGCGGCGGTTCTCGCGCACCCAGCCATGTGCCGGCATCGGTTCGGTCTGCGGTACGAATTCGGCATTGTGCCGCCCGGTGAAGCTGTGGATCTGCGCGCAATCGCCCGGCAGCGGCAGCGTACCCGCGGCGAGCCATTCGATCTCGAGCACGTCCTCGCCGTCGTTGACCACCTCGGCCGACAGCGTCAGCAGGTCGCCAGCGACGGCAATCCGCTGGACCAGCGTCAGTCGCGACGTGCGATCGATCAGCGTGACCGTCAGGCTATCGTCGCCGGTTTCGATCGACACCGTCTCGAACCACTGCGCGAAATGCCGGCCGTCGCGGTGCGCGCGGAGCGCGGGCGGTCCGAACCAGCCGGTGCCGAACGTCGGCACCACCGGTAACGGCTGGTCGATATCGAGCGAGAAGGACGCCGCCGGCCGCGTATCGGCCAGCGAGGGCAGACCGCGCACGTCGACCGCGCCACCCCACCAGCGCCAGACCGGTGATGCGTCGCCGCGCGGCTCGATCATCGCACTCATGGTGTTGCCGGTCAGCGTGATCATCGGCTCAGTCATGCTGCGTCGCCCCGACCGGAAGCCCTTCGGCATTGCGCTCGCGCACGGTCCATACCGCCGCCGCCGCGCAGAACATCAGGATCCCGCACAGAGTCAGCACGTTGCGCGGATCGCCGTGCATCAACGGCCCATAATAGAAGGGCAGCGTCGCCGCGATCAGCAGCATCGGGATGACGATCATCATATTGAAAATGCCCATGTAGACACCGGTCCGCTCGGGCGGGATCGCGCCGGCAAGGATAACGTACGGGTTGCCCATGATGCTGGCCCAGCCGATGCCGATACCGATCGCCGGCACGAACAGCAGCGCCTTGCTGTCGATATGCGGCAGCCAGAGCATGCCGATCCCGGCGAGCACGAGGCACAGCGCGTGCAGGCTCGCCGCGCCGAGCCGCTTCGCCAGCGGCACCATCGCGAACGCCGCGACGAACGCGACGCCGTTGTAGAACGCCGCCATCTCGCCGTTCGTCAGCACCGCGGAGTGGAAACCCGACGAGGTTGGCACGTCGGTCCCGTACACCGACCGGCCGATCGAATAGATCACATACCCCCAATACGCCGCCATCGCGTACCACTGGAACAGGCTCATCAGCGCGAGCTTGCGCATCGCCGGCGGCATGTCGCGGATCGCCGAACCGATCTCGGTCAGTGTGGCGGCAAGACCCTTGGGCTTGGCCGCGATCGCCGTGCGCTCGGCGAGCGACAGCGGCAGTTCGGGCACGCGCTTGATCGACCAGAGGATCGTCGAGAACGACAGCACCGCGCCCACCATGAACGCGATCCGCGCGGTGTACGGGATGTTGTGCGTGTCGACCCAATCCTGGTTCATCCCCGCCCACACCAGCAGCGACGGCGTCAGGAACGCAAGCATCTGCGCGAGCCCGGTGAACGCGCTCTGCGTCAGGAAGCCGATCTCGTGCTGGTCCTCGTTCAGGCGGTCCGACACGTACGCGCGGTACGGCTCCATCGTGATGTTGTTGCCGGCATCGAGGACCCACAACATCGATACCGCCATCAGGATCGAATGGCTGAGCGGCATGAAGAACAGCCCGAGCGCGCACAGCACCGCGCCGAACAGGAAATACGGCGTCCGCCGCCCCCAGCGTGAATCCGTCCGGTCGCTGAGTGCACCAATCAGCGGCTGGATCAGCAATCCGGTCATCGGCCCGGCCAGTTGCAGCAGCGGCAACGACGCCTCCGACGCGCCGAGATAGCTGTAGATCGGCGCCATGTTGCCCTGCTGCAGGCCAAAGCTGAACTGCAGTCCGAGGAACCCCAGGTTCATTTCGAGAATGCGCGGTAGCGATAAGTGCGGCTTGGTATCGGGTACGCGCATGACGGCCATCCTCGTTGGCAAAAACGCCCGTCTGCGCGGGATAGAGGCAAACCTACAGCGCCCGAATGAAAAAGCAACAATCGATTGCAATGGCTGCGCAGATTGCGCCCTATCGAAAGAATTACGCGCGCGTGGCCCGGTCAAATCGATTGCGGCAATTTTACAACAAAACGACAAAACTGTTTCAGTTTTTGAAATTTTGCATTGCCAGAGCGCGAACGATGTGGCGACTTGTCGGCGGGGAGTGACAAGCATCGTCAAGATTCGCCGATCGATCGGCGCGGGATGGTGCGTCGAAATCACATGTAGCAGGAATCATCGACACGTAATTTGAAGCAGCTCACCCAACATCGCCGTCGATCATCGCACCGATAATAGCGCGTCTCGTGAACACGTCTTCAAAAGACGGCCCGATACGCGAGTTTAGGGGAAGGATCCTGAGAGTCTCACTTTGAAAGGGGCCTAGGATGATCAACTATACGAGCTCGACTTTGGCATTGGCGGCGGCATTCCTCTCCGGAACTGCCGCGGCGGCCGCGCAGACCATTCCCGAAGCATCTGCCCAGACAGCATCAGTAATCGAGACGGCACCGCAAGAGGGCGGCAGCGATATCGTCATTCTCGGAACGCGCCGCACCGATCGAACACTCGCGGACTCGGCATCACCGGTCGACGTCATCAGTTCAGCCGAACTGGCCGCGCAGCCTTCCGCCAACATGCTCGACACGCTGAAGAGCATCGTGCCGTCCTTCTACGTCGGCCAGAACTCGATCTCCGATGCCTCGACCTTCGTCCGCTCGCCGTCGCTCCGCGGTCTGCCCGCCGATCAGGTGCTCGTGATGATCAACGGCAAACGCTACAACCGCTCCGCGCTCGTCCAGGTCTATGGCGGCAGCGATACCGGCCTCGGCCGCGGCTCGCAGGGCGCGGACATTTCCGCGATCCCCTCGCTCGCGATCGGCAGCCTCCAGATCCTGCGCGAAGGCGCCACCGCGCAATATGGCTCGGATGCGATCGCCGGCGTCCTCAACTACGGCCTCAAGGAAGTATCCGGCCTCGAAATGGTCGCGCGCTACGGCGAATATTATGCAGGCGACGGCAAGAGCTATCAGATCGCCGCGAATGCCGGCGTCGCGCTCGGGACTCTCGGGTTCATCAACGTCACCGGCGAGTATAACGACGACGGTCAGACCAGCCGCGGTGCGCAACGCCCCTCCGCCGCCAACTACGCGATCAACAATCCGGGCTCCGCGTCGCAGCTTCCCAACTACCCGCTCCCCGCGCAGATCTGGGGTTCGTCGCCGTCGCACGGCTATAAATTCGTGGTCAATTCGGCGATCGACATCACCAGCGACAGCAAGCTCTATCTCTTCGGCAACTTCGCGCGCAGCAAGGCCGACCAGAGCTTCAACTATCGCGCCTCGGTCACCAGCACCGCGGTCGATACCGACGGCGTGACCCGCACGCAAAGCGCCAACGCGCTGTTCAACAACACCTTCTTCCTGACCGCCTGCCCGACCGGCAGCGCGACCTGCCCCGCCGGCGGCTTCGTCCGCGACGGCAACACGTTCCGCTACAGCTCGCTCTACCCGGCCGGCTTCACGCCGCGCTTCGTCGGCGTGACCAAGGAGCTTTACGGGACGCTCGGCTACAAGGGCGAGATCGCGGGTGGCCTGAAATACAACCTGTCCGGCTCGCTCAGCCGCAACACGCTGACGCTGTCGATGTACGATTCGCTCAACGCTTCCTACGGCCCGCAGACGCAGACGAGCTTCACGTTCGGCGAACTGATCCAGGAAGAGGCCGACGCCAACCTCGATCTCAGCTACCCGCTGGAAGTCGGTTTGCCGAGCCCATTGACGATCGCGGGCGGCGCCGAATTCCGCAAGGAAACCTACGAGCAGACCGTTGGCGATCTGCAATCTTACGCCGCCGGCCCCTATTCGGTCGCGCAGCAACTCTACACGCAGACCGCACCCGGCGTTTACAGCTTCTCCGGAACGTCGAGCGCGCAAGGCGTCGGCGCCAGCGGCTATGCCGGGACCAGCCCCGAAGCCGCCGGCCGTTACAGCCAGAAGAGCTATGGCGCCTACGTCAACGTCGAGACCGATCTGACCACCGCGCTCAGTGTTGGCGCGGCCGGCCGCTACGAGCATTACGACTCGTTCGGCGGCGCGGTGGTCGGTAAGTTCAACGCGATCTACAAGTTCGCCGACGCGTTTTCGCTGCGCGGCACGGTCGGCACCGGGTTCCACGCACCCTCGCCGGGCCAGTCCAACAACGCGATCATCACCACTGCGTTCGTCGGCGGCAACGCGGTCCAGAGCGGCACCTACCCGGTCAGCACCGCAATCGCGCAATATTTCGGGGCCGATGCGCTCAAGCCCGAAAAGTCGACCAACTATGGCATCGGCTTCATCCTCAATCCGGTGAAGAACCTGACGCTGACCGTCGACGGCTACAGCATCAGCGTGCGCAACCGGATCGGCATCACGCAGAACTTCATCGTTTCGGCGGCCGATCTCGCCGCCCAGCCGGCATTGCTCGCAGTCGGCGTCAACGGCCAGGTCAACTACTTCACCAACGGCTTCAATACGCGCACGCGCGGTGTGGATGTGGTCGGCACCTACCGCACGACGCTCGACGAGGCAGCCGTCAACCTGACGCTCGCCTACAACTACAACAAGAGCACCGTCACCAAATACGATCCGCAGGTGATCGGGCCGAACCAGATCCTCGACGCCGAGCATCTGGCGCCGAACCACCGCGTGGTCTTCACCACCAACTGGTCGCTCGACGGCGTCAGCATCAACGTCCGCGAGAACTATTATAGCTGGTGGCTGAGCGCGCAGGATTACGTATCGGCCTCCAACCCCGTGGCGCAGCGTTTCGGCGGCAAGTTCACCACCGATCTCGACGTCAGCTATACCTTCGCCAAGAATTACACGCTGACGCTCGGCGCGCAGAACCTGCTCGACGAACGTCCCGATAAGCTGTCGTCGGTGTCGACCCCGATCTATCCGCTGACCGGAGGATCGTCCGACGGTCAGGTCTACGCGCGTAACGGTGGACCGTTCGGCTTCAACGGCGGCCTCTATTACGCCCGGCTCCGCGTGAAATACTGAGATCGTCGGGGGCGCTTCGGCGTCCCCGATACTCGCGGATCGCCCACAGCAGAGCGATCGCCAGGGTTTTCGTCATCGGAGAAGTCTGTATCCAGTACGGACAATCACTGTGACCGGGGCCCTGCATGCACTATGACGACGTGATCATCGGCCGGCGTAGCATTCGCGGCTATCTGCCCAAGCCGGTGCCGCGCACGCTGATCGAGGAAGTCCTCACGCTGGCGATGCGCGCACCGTCGTCGATGAACACCCAGCCCTATCATTTTCACGTCGTCGGCGGCGCCGCGCTCGACGCGATCCGCGCGGGCAACACGCAGCGGATGGCGGCGGGCATCCCGCAGTCGCGCGAATTTCGCACCGGCGAGGCCTTTGCTGGCGCGCACCGCGAGCGGCAGGTCGGCGTGGCCAAACAACTCTTCGCGGCGATGGGCATCGCCCGCGACGACAAGGACGCCCGCCAGGACTGGGTGATGCGCGGCTTCCGCCAGTTCGACGCGCCGGTCTGCGTCATCATCACCTACGACCGCGACCTTGCAGGCAGCGACGACACCGCGTTCGACTGCGGCGCGGTGGCCACCGCGCTCGTCAACGCGGCATGGTCGCGCGGGCTCGGGACGGTGATCAACAGCCAGGGGATCATGCAATCCCCCGTCGTCCGCGAACACGCGCGGATCCCCGATGATCAGGTGATCATGAAAAGTATCGCACTGGGTTGGCCCGACGAGGATTTTCCCGCCAACGCGGTCGTGTCCGAGCGACGCCCAGTCGCCGAGGCCGCGATGTTCATCGGCTTCGACGACTAGCGGCGGATCGTATTCGCCCGGCCGCTCAGGGGAACGACTGATCTTCCCCCCTCCCTGAAAGGGAGGGGTTGGGGGTGGGTAGGCCCGCTCGTGTCGCCGACGTTCCGTGATACGGAACCCAACCCACCCCCGCCCCCTCCCTTCCAGGGAGGGGAGAAAAGTCCTCAGCACGCCAAGGTCGATCCTCCTCAGAGCATCGATCA
This sequence comes from Sphingomonas sp. Leaf242, assembly GCF_001422045.1. GTDB lineage: Bacteria > Pseudomonadota > Alphaproteobacteria > Sphingomonadales > Sphingomonadaceae > Sphingomonas. The sequence continues at coordinate 315,682 of NZ_LMLW01000007.1, read as the reverse complement.
ACGCCCAGCTCGCCTACCAGCTAAGCCCAGCCCGCGCGTACAGGTACCGCCCGTTGAACCCGAAAGGCGAATAATACGGGAAGCCGATCACCCCGGTCGTGTTGTTCGCCGGGATCGTCGCATCCGGATACACGTCGAACAGGTTGCTCACCCCCAGTCCAAGCTGCGCCCCCTTGGTCGCCTGATAGCGCAGCTCGACATCGGTGATGACGTGCTTGCCGCTATGAACGTCGGCAGCAGGCGTGGTGCCCGGCTGGTTGACGTCGCCATAATAGGTGACGCGCGCCAGCGCCCCGAGCCGATCGAGCGACCAGTCGACCGATCCGGTCACCTTCGCGCCCGGCGTGCCGTCCTCCAGCGTCAGTACGCGGCTGCGCGCGAACAGCGTCGGCGCGGGGTTCAGCGTCGAGGTCGAGGTCGGCACGCGCGTCACGTCGCTGTCGTTGATGTTGCCCGCGATCGTCAGGTCGAAGGTCCCGGCCGCATCGGTCGGCATCCGGTAATGCGCGACCGCGTCGATACCCTTGGTGGTCGAGGCGAGGCCGTTGATGAAGAACCGCGCCGCGGTCGCCCCCGATCCGGCGAGCAGGCTGGCGATCTGCGCGTTGACCGCAGCCGACTGGCTGGTCGATGTCGTGATGTTCTCCGACAGCCCGATCTGGTTGCGGATGTGGATCCGGTACGCATCGACGGTCAGGTCGAACCGACCGAACCGCACCACCGTGCCGAACGACAGATTGGTCGACTTCTCGGGCTCGAGCGGCAGGCCGCCCAACCGCGTCGCGACGGGGCTGACCGACGGGAAGGTGCCGGTCTGGATCGGCACGCCGTTCTGGATGACGGTCGCGATCGAGGTGAAATACTGCTGTTGGAGCGCGGGCGCGCGGAACCCGGTCGAGGCGGTACCGCGCAATGCGAACCACGGTGCGAAATCATAGCGCGCGGAGATCTTGCCGGTGCCGGTCTTGCCGAAATCGGAATAATCCTCGCCGCGCCCCGCCAGGCCGATCAGCAGCTTGTCGGTCACCTGCGCCTCGAGATCGAGGTAGACGCTGCCGTTGCGACGATGGCGATCGACTTCGTTGGCCGGCGCGAAGCCGCCGAACCCCTGCGCGCCCGGCGAAGCGCCCGCGACCGCGCCGCTGGTCGGATAGCCATAGGAGGCGAGTTCGCCCGCCTGGATCTCGAACCCCTCGCGGCGTCCTTCGACACCGAACGCGACGTTCAGGCCCTGCAACACGTCGAGCTTGCGGCTGACGTCGAGCCCAGCGACGAGCTGGTCGTAGATCAGCGCACCATCGGAGAAGTCCTTGGGCGTCGCCGCGCCGTACGCGTAGTTGGCGGAATTGAGCGTGCGGAAGCCGATCTTGTTGCGGCCGTAGCTGACGTTCAGGTCGACGGTCCAGTCGGCGACCTCGCCCTTGATGCCGACCGCCGAATTGAGATCGCGCGACTTGGTGTTGATCAGCGGAAGGAACCCGCCGGTATACCCGGCCAGCTGGGTGGTCGCGTTGTCGAGCCGCGGGAAGGCGGCGCTGCGCGTGTCGCGTTCCTGATAGCCGAGCCAGCCATACAGCTTCCACGTGCCCGTCAGCGTCGTGCCGGCATTGGCGAATATGCTGTATTGTTCGACCTGCGGATCGCCGAACCGGCCGGTGACGCGGGTCGGGGTGACGCGGGGGTCGAAGTCGGCGCGGTTGGTCGCCTGACGATCGAGATACTCGCCCGACACGGTCAGGAACCCGTCCCCACCGAAGCCGATGCCCTGCCAGCCCGATACCGTGACGGCATGCTCGCCGTTGGTGTTGCGGCTGCCGCGCGCGGTATCGATATCGGTGTTGTAAAAGCCGTAGTTGACGGTCGCGCCGCCACCCGAGCGAGCCTCGCGCAGCCGCAGGTTGACCACGCCGGCGATCGCGTCGGAGCCATATTGCGCCGATGCGCCGTCGCGCAGCACTTCGATCCGGTCGAGCGCGACGGTCGGGATCGTATTCAGATCCACCGCGGCGGACCCGCGTCCGACCGAGCCGCCGACGTTGAGCAGCGCCGCGGTATGCCCGCGCACGCCGTTGATCAGCACCAGCGTCTGGTCGGGCGACAGACCGCGCAACGTCGCAGGGCGGATCGCGTCGGTGCCGTCGACCGCGGACGGCCGTGGAAAGTCGATCGACGGCGCGATCGCCGACAGCGCCGCACCGAGCTCGGTCGTTCCCTGCCGCTGGAGCGCCGCCGAACTCAGCACGTCGACCGGCGACGCGCTATCCAGCCGCGACCGGCCGACCGCGCGCGTGCCCGTGACGATGATGTCGTCCTGCGTATCGGGCAGCGCCGCTGCGGCCGGGGGGGGCGCGTCCTGCGCAAACGCCGGGTGCGCGATGGCGAAGGCGAAAGCCGAGGCGGTGAGCGCCAGCGCGGTACGATAAGCAGTCATGATAGTGTCCCTGTTGAGCGATCGTTCTGCGACGATCTCGATGCGTTTGATGATTTTTCGCCGCCTTCAGCGGTCGCGATAGGCGCCGAGCGCCTGTCCGATAAGTGTAAAGAACGCCTGACCGGATGCACTAGCCGCAACGTCCCACTCTGGATGCCATTGCACCGCCAACACATCCCCCCCGCACGGTCGAGCGGAGAACGCCTCGACCAATCCGTCGGATACCGCATGTGCCTCGACGGTAAGGCCCTCGCCAAGCCGATCGATGCCCTGGCGATGCACGGACGTGACCGAGATGCTCGGTTGCGCGATCGCGGAGGCCAACAGCCCGCCAGCGCTCAGCGTGACGTCGTGCACGTGATCGAACAGCGTTTCATACGCGGTGGCGTCGTCGGTCGAGCGATGATGCCCCTCGTCGAGCGTGTCGGTCAGCGTGCCCCCGAACAGCACGTTCAGTTCCTGCAAGCCCCGGCAGATCCCGAACACCGGCCGACCCGCCTCGATCATCCGCCCCGCCAGCTCCAGCGCAACGGCATCGCGGTCGAGATCGAGCGCGTCGTCGGATGCATCCGTGTTGCCGTAGCGCCCGCCAGCCACGTTCGACCGCGATCCCGTCAGCAACAGCCCGTCGAGCCGCCCGGCAAGCGACCGCGTATCCATCGCATCCGCCACCGCGGGCACCAGCAGGACGGTCGCACCCGCATAGCGCACCAGCGGCTCGACGAACCGCGTGGCGACCGCCTGGATCGGCCGGCTGGCGATCTCGTTGCAGCACAACACGCCGATCACCGGTTTCGGCGGGCCATCGATCTCGCGGCAACAGGCAAAGCGGCTCATGCGGCGCGCCCCCGCAGCGTCTCGTGCAGATGGTCCGCGGCCTCGCCCGCCAAGATCACCGCGGTGGGCTGGGCGACGACGCTGCCTGCGGGGACATCCTCCAGCAGCCAGACATTGCCGCCGATTGTCGCCCCCTGCCCGATCGTCACGCGCCCGAGGATCGTCGCGCCCGCATAGATCACCACGTCGTCCTCGACGATCGGATGACGGGCAAGCCGTTCGCGCGGCGAGACCTCGGTGACGCCGAGCGGGCTGCGTGCGCCGAGAGTCACATGCTGATAGAGCTGCACACGATCGCCGATTATCGCGGTCTCGCCGATCACGACGCCGGTGCCGTGATCGATGAAGAACCGTCGGCCGATCGTCGCGCCCGGATGGATGTCGATACCGGTACGGCCGTTCGCCAGTTCGGACACGATCCGCGCGACGATCGGTGCGCCGAGACCATACAGTGCATGCGCGATCCGATGGTACAGCATCGCAGTGATGCCGGGATAGCAGACCAGGATCTCGTCGGCGCTGCGGGCCGCGGGGTCGCCGAGGAACGCCGCGCGGACGTCATCGTCGACCAGTTCGCGGATCGGTCCGAGGTCGGCGGCGAAGAGATCGACGATCATCGCCGCCTGGCTCGCATCGAACGCCAACACCGACTCTTCCTGCCAATAGCCGAACTCGCGTTCGATCTGCCGCCGGAATTCTGCCAGCGCCGCCCGAAGCCGTGCCTCGACGAACGCATCCTCGAGGTCCGCCGGGCCGGCGAACGCGCCGAGCCGCCCGGGGAACAGCGCCGCGACCAGATCGTCCATCGCCGCCGAGACCGCATCGCGCGACGGAAACCGTGCGACCGTGTGGCGGCCATCCGCATCGTGACGCCACGCGGTGCGCGCCGCGCGCAGTTCAGCGATCGTCGATGCGAGATCGAGGGTGTCGGGGACGTGCATCATGATCGGATCCTCATGTCATCTCAGTTCGGCATAACCGGCGTGGATTGCCGTGGCTTCGAGCGCAGCGATCGGCGCGAGCGCGGCACGGTCCGCCGCTATCGCACCGGTCAGGAACAGGTTCGCGCGATCCTCAGCGAGATCGGGATCGACCATGACCCGATCAAGCGCCATCCTAAGCGCCGTTACGGTAGCCGCGCTTGTCGAAGCGGCGGTCACGAACGGGAGCGTCGGCGACGCCGGGCTGTGCGCGACGATCCGCAACGCCGCGGTCACCGCCGGTTCGAAGCGTGCGAGCGCCGCGTAGGTCACGCAATCTATCGCAGCGATATCCGCTTGGCCTGCGCCGACCGCGATCATGCTGGCACGGTGCGATCCCGTTTCGATCACGCTGGAGAAGAACGCCCCCTCCCCCGCGACCGGTGCGATCGTCGCCCGCAACAGGTTCGCCCCCGTGTTCGACCGTCGGTCGTTGATCGCCGCGCAGCCCTGACGGAACCGGTCGAGTGACGTCCCGACATCATCAACCCGCGCCACGATCACGCTCGTATGGGTCGCGCCGACGCAACCCGGTGTAGCGTACACCGGCAGCGCCAGCACGCGGAGCGCCAGCGACGAATCGGCGATCAGCGGGTATCCGCAGGCCTGCCCGAACAGAAGCGAAGGGTCTCGCCACAGCGCATGGACGTCGCGCGACCGATCAAGCGTATCCGGTACGTCGGCAACGCTCTCCGACCGCAGGATCCCCGCCATTGCCGCCCAGATCCGATCGTTCGCCGACCGCTGCGCCGGATGATCGTACATGCCGAGCGATGCGCAGTGCCTCGTCAAGACGGGGTGCCCCTATGCCGCGGATGGACCATGTCGTCATGCGACCGCAGCGCGAACCGGCGGAGGATCTCGCCATACCCGCGGTAGATCGGTGCCCCGAGATCGACGAACCGCGCCCGGTTGCGCGCATGATACTCCGGCAACCGATACCAGGCGAGCGACGGCGATTCATGGTGCGCGGCATGGAGGTTGTTGTTGAGGAACAGTAGCCCCAGCGCACTGCCGCGTTCGACGCTCGCGGCACGGCCGGGGCTAGCCAGATCGGCGCGATGCTCGGCGTAGGACCGCAGCATCGTCAACGCCATTCCAGGATAGACGAAGGTCAGAATGTAGCGCCCGAGCCCCAGCCCGACATGATCGAGCCACGCGATAAGAATTGCGACGGCAGCCAGATGCGGTACCCAGTCCCGCAGCACCAGCACCGGTTCGTGGACCACCCGCCGGACCTCTCCAAACAGGAACCGTACGACCGAGATCGGCGGCCCGAAGATCATCTGCCCCGCCAGCGTCGATTGCAGCAGGCCGAGCAACGCCGCCAGACCGTTGTCGCGCGCGCGATACCGCGATTCCGGATCGTGCGACGGATCGGTGATGACCGCGGCGGCATGGTGCGCGCGGTGGCTTCGGTGGTAGGATCCGTACGGCAGCCACAGCGACAACGGCACGAACCCGATCACCGCATTGATCGCGGGGTATCGCGTCGGATGGCCGTGGATCGTCTCGTGCTGCAACGACCCGTGCCACGCGAGCAGCCACCCTCCAATCGCGACCAGAACGGGCCAAGGAACCGCGTTATGCCACGCGGTTGCGGCGAGCCAGCCGCCATAGATCGCAACCGCGACGGCAACCGTCGGCCACTGGACATTCGAACGCTCCATCGATCGTGGCATCGCCACCTCCTGGTTACGCGAGCAATGTCCCCCAGATCGATAGGCGTTGGAAAGTCTTTGTCCTTTGTGCCACCAAAGCTTTTGTTGGCGGGGCCAAAACGACGGCTGATCGGCATTGCCGCACGCCCGGCCCTACCGCGCGGCCCCCCGCCTCAACTGTATAATATATGTAACCGAACCGACACCGACGTGTCGCGGACCCCGCCTAGTGGCCGCCCTCAGGCCGCGTTTGGGCGGCGACAAGGGGATCTGCAATGTTCGAGTTCCGGGGCGTGCATCGCGCTTCGCTTTTTCTGTCGTCGGCGGCGATCGGGATCATGGCCTGCGCAACGCCGTCGATCGCGCAGGCCGCACCGGCGCAAGCAAACGGTGAGGCCAGCGCCGATGCCGCGACCGCCAACGCCAACCAGGACACGCCACGCGACGCGACCGCAGACGGCACGATCATGGTGACCGCCAGCCGCACGACGCGATCTTCGGTCGCGCTGTCGGGCGTCGAGATGCAGAAGACCATGCCCGGCGTCAGTCCGGTCAAGGCGATCCAGACCCTGCCCGGCGTCCAGTTCGAAACCGCCGACCCGTGGGGTAACAACGAACAGAACATCTCGCTGGTCGTCCACGGGTTCAACCAGAACCAGCTCGGCTTCACGCTCGACGGCGTGCCCTTGGGCGATCAATCCTACGGCAATTTCAACGGCCTCTCGCCACAGCGCGCGGTGATCAGCGAGAATGTCGGCCAGGTCCGCCTGTCGTCGGGGGCCGCCGATCTCGGGACGGCGTCGGCCAGCAATCTCGGCGGCGCGGTCGAGACCTTCACCAGCGATCCCGCGCGCGATCTCGGCCTCCGGTTCGCGCAGACGCTCGGCAGCTACGATGCGCAGCGCAGCTATCTGCGGGTCGACAGCGGCGAATTCGAAGGCCTTGGCGGCACCAACAGCGGCTATGTGTCCGCCGTCCGCCAAAAGGCGCGCGCGTGGGAGTTCGACGCGAAACAGGGCGGCTATCAGGTAAACGCGAAGTTCGTCCACAAGGACAGCCACGTCACGCTGACCGGCTATTTCGCCTTTTCCAACAAGCAGGAGCCGAACCAGGATTCGGTCGCGCACAATGCCGGCGGGATCGAGCCCTATTATCGCAGCCTGCTCTATCCGAACTTCGGCGCGGCGCTTGCGTATCTTGATGCCAACGGCAACGTCCCCGCGAACGCGCCGGCCAATTATCTGAACTATTACGGCGATGCGCAGCGCAAGGACTATCTGGGCTATGTGAAGCTCGATTACCGCTTCTCGGACGCGGTGACGTTCTCGAACCAAGTGTATTATCATCACGACGATGGCGAAGGGCAGATCGCCGGGCCGATCACGGTGGCGGGCCTGCCCGCGCTGTTCCGCATCTATTATCCCGGCCAGAACCTGAAGCAGGTGTTCGGCAATTCGGGCTATGCGCTGCGGACGACCGAATATACCGTCGATCGCGAGGGGCTGTTGTCGCGGCTCGCGATCGAAGCCGGCAATCACGAGATCGAACTGGGCGGCTGGTACGAGCACAACGCGAACACCGTCCGGCGCCGCTGGTACGCGTTCCCGATCGACAATCCCTCGACGCCCTATGTCCGCGCCGACCCGGCACTGCGCCGCCTGACCCAATATGGCAGCGACGTCGATGTCGATATCGTCCAATTCCACCTCCAGGATCGCTGGCACGTCACGCCCGCGGTCACGCTGGAGGCGGGCTTCAAGTCGAGCCTGCAGTTCGCCAATGGCGCAGTACCGGTCCAGCCGTTGCCAGGCGCGTTGTCGGGGGCCTCGACCGGCCTGCCCGAAGGCAAGATCAGCACCAAGAAATGGTTCCTGCCCGCCGTCGGTGGGACCTGGGACGTGACCTCGTCGGAGCAGCTCTTCGCCAACGTGCAGAAGAACGTCCGCCAGTTCCAGACGTCGGTCGCCGCCGGGCTGTCGCCGTATAATCTCGGCAGCCAGCAGGCGTTCGACCAGCTGAAGGCCGAGACATCGCCCGAAAGCTCGTGGACCTACGAGGCCGGCGTCCGCTCGCATCGTCAGGTGTCGCTCGGCCCGATCACTGCAGTCGAAGGCCAGGTGAACTACTACCACGTCGATTTCAGCAACCGCCTGTTGCAGATCAGCGCGACGCCGGTGATCGCGTCGGTCGTCGGCGGCGTATCGATCCTGCAAAACGTCGGTGGCGTGACGACCAACGGCGTCGACTTCGCGACGACGGTGCGTTTCGGGCCTCATTTCTCGCTCTACGACGCGCTGTCGTACAACAGCTCGAAATACGACGACAACTACATCAGCGGCACCGCGACGGTCCCGACGGCGGGTAAATACGTCCCCAACACCGCCAAATGGCTCAACAAGGTCGTCGCCAGCGCGAACGACGGCCCGTTCGACGTCCAGGTGATCGGCGATTTCGTCGGTCGCCGGTTCGCCACCTACACCAACGACCAGTCGGTATCGGGTCGCGTCCTGCTGAGTGCGCAGGCCGGCTACGCGCTGCCACCGATCGGCGGTCTCGGCCTGAAGAACACGCGGTTTTCGGTCAACGTCACCAACTTGACTAACCGGAAGGGCATCTACGAAGTCGTCGTCGGCGCGGCGAGCACGACCTACAACAGCTATGCGACGCCGCCGCGGCAGGTGTTCTTCACGCTGTCCGGGGCGTTCTGAACCGCCCTTAGCCCCTCGGACCGAAGTCCTTTGCCTTCCAAGGCATCGGCTTCGGTCTACCCGGGCCCGTCCGCGCGATGGTACCGAATGATCATGGTTTTCGGGCGCCCGGTCGGCTAGTTTTGCGCGATGACCAACCGGGGGGCCGTCACGCGAACGATCGCACTTGCGCCGCTGCTCGGGCTGGCGGCGCTGGCGCTCGCTGCGCTCACGGGCGAGCTCTCGGCGAGCTTCATCGATCCCGATGAGTCCTCGCATTACATCAACACGCTGTTTATCGGCGACTGGCTGCGCGCCGGGCTACCCTCGCCGATGACGTTCGCGCAAGATTTCTACGCGCACTTTCCAAAGCTCTCGATCGGTCACTGGCCCCCCGGCTGGTACGCACTGCTCGCACCGCTGTTCGCGGTACTGCGCCCCTCTCCTTTTGCCGCCGCGATCCTCAGCGCGTTCATCGCAGGGCTGCCGGCGTCGCTCGTCGGCTGGGGCCTGTTCCGCGCCGGCGCACCACGCCTGGCGATTGCCGCCGCATTCGTGGTGCTGCTCCTGCCCCTGGAGATCGAGAGCGCGCGCTATTTCCTCCTCGACCAGCCGGTGACGCTGGTCGTCGGACTCGCCGGCATCGCTTGGCTGGCCGCGGCCGAAACCCCGTCATGGTGGCGTCTCGCGCTGTTCTCCGCGCTCGCGGTGTTCGCGACGCTGGTGAAGGGCAACGGCCTGCTCATCGTCCTCGTCCCCGCGATCGACATCGTCCTGTCGCGCCGCTGGCATCTGTTGCGGGACCGCAAGCTGTGGGTTGCCGGAGCGGTGACCGGGGTGCTGATTCTGCCATGGTATCTGATTTCGTTCAGGATTTCGGCGGGGGGCTTCAACTATGCCCCGGGTCTCGCCTATGCTTGGGACTCGGTCGTCACCAATCTTCAGGCGGTGCGCGCCAATATCGGCTGGAGCGGGATACTCCTCCTGCTGATCGGAGCGATTTGGGGGTGGCGCGACGGGCGCGCAGGGCCGGTCGTCAGGCTCTCGGTGGCGATGATCCTCGCCACCTTGATCTTCCAGGCGGCCATTCCGGTCGCTTTGGTCGACCGCTACATCCTGCCGTTGCTGCCATGGTGCGCCATCCTCGTCGCGCTGGGCGTTCTAACCCTGTGGCGGCTCGGCGCGGTCTACCGTGCGGCGGCGGTCGCGTGCACCGTCGGCGCGCTTGTCGTGCCCGCGGTCGCGCTGGCCCAGTTGACCGCCAAGCCCGATCTCGGCGCGCCGACAATCGCGCGGACCATGATCGACACGCCCGGTCTCTGGCTGGTCGACGGTCGCGCCGGCGGCGAAGGTGCGGTGATCGCCGCGGCAGCCTATGCCGATCGTGGCCGGCGGCGGATCTGGGTGGCCAGGGCCTCGCAGTGGCTGTCGACCAGCGACTTCATGGGCCGCGGCTATGTCCTGACCGCGCGAACCCCACGCGAGGCAGCGGCCACGCTGGACCGCCTCGGGATCCGCGGCGTGGTCGTCGTCGGCGAACGACTGCGGCTGGCCTACCCACACAGCATCGTCCTGACACAGGCGGTCGAGACGCGTGGGTATCTCCAGCGCCGAGCCCGGTTCGCGATCGGTCCCGGTGTGACCCTGGTCGCGGTTCGCGCGACTCCGATCACCGCCCGCCCAGACCTACTTGCAACCGGTAGCGGCTCGCACAATTTCGCGGCGATGACCGGCACGCAATAATCGGTCCCGGTGCGCCCCGAAAGCTATCGGCACCGTTCAGTTTCAGTTTAGGTCATGAGATCATTACCTAAATTACACGATCGATATTATACAATCGTCGAAACTTTCCGGGCGTTGGTCGATTTAACGATCCGACGACGGCCGGTTCGCGAACAATGTCGGGCGCTCGACAGCAAGTTTCAGGAATTCTCATGGCTATGACGGATCCGCCTTCCGCAACGGACACGCGGGACGAACCTGGCGGCACATCCGTCCCGACCAGGACGCTCGATGCGTTGAACTTCTTCCTGGCCGACGTGCGCGACGGGCTTGGACCGTATCTCGCCATCTACCTGCTGGCGGTCCGCGGGCCCGCGCATGGCTGGAACGAGGCGACCGTCGGCGCGGTCCTGACGATCGCTGGGATCATCGGCCTGATCTCGCAAACTCCTGCCGGTAGCCTGATCGATCGCGCCAGGAACAAGCCGCGGATCGTGATGATCGCCGCGTTGCTCGTGACGCTCAGCAGCATATCGCTGCCGATCGTGACCGGTTTCACCGTCGTCGCCATCACCCAGTCGGTCGCCGCGGTCGCCGGCGCCGTGTTCGCGCCGGCGATCTCGGCGATTACCCTCGGGCTGGTCGGACCCAAGCTGTTCGCCAAGCGCGTGGGCCGCAACGAAGCCTTCAATCATGCGGGCAACGCGGTATCTGCCGCTCTGGCGGGCGTACTGGCGTGGAAGTTCGGCCCGGTCGTCGTGTTCTGGTTGATGGGCGGACTGACCGTCGCGAGCATCGTCACCGCATCGCGGATCGACAACGGCGCGATCGACAACGCGGTCGCGCGGGGTCTCGACTGCGAACCGGACGACGATTGCGAGGAGCCGAGCGGCTGGAAGTCGCTGATCGAGAACAAGCCGCTGATGATCTTCGCAGTTACCGCATTCCTGTTCCACCTCGCCAATGCCGCGATGCTGACGTCGGTCAGCCAGCTTCTCTCGCGCACGGTCGGCAAGGACCAGGCGACATCGCTCACCGCCGCCTGCATCGTCGCCGCGCAGTTGGTGATGGTACCGGTCGCGATCGTCGTCGGTCGCAACACCGAGAAATGGGGCACAAAGCCGCTCTTCCTCGTCGCCTTCGCGTTCCTCGCTGCACGCGGTGCGCTGTACACCGTGTCGAACGATCCGTGGTGGCTGGTCGGGGTCCAGGCGCTAGACGGCATTAGCGCGGGCATCTTCGGCGCGCTGTTCCCGGTCGTGATCGCCGACCTGACCAAGGGCACCGGCCGCTTCAACGTCAGCCAGGGCGCGGTCGCGAGCGCACAAGGCTTGGGCGCAGCGCTGTCGGCCTCACTAGCCGGCGCGATCATCGTCGGCGCCGGCTACACCGCCGGCTTCCTGACGCTGGCGGTCGTTGCCGGACTAGGCCTTGCGCTCTATTTCTTCGCGATGCCGGAGACCAAACACCGGAATTGAGTTCAGGCCGCGTCGCTTCAGACCAGCAACTTGTCCAACGTGATCGGCAGATCGCGGACCCGCGTTCCGGTCGCGTTATAGACCGCGTTCGCGACCGCTGCGGCTACCCCGGTAATGCCGATCTCGCCGATTCCGTGCGCACCCATCGGCGTGTGCGGGTCGGCGATGTCGGTCCAGATCACTTCGATCTCGGGCACGTCGAGATGCACCGGCATGTGATATTCGGCGAGACTGGGGTTCATGATCCGACCGTTACGCTCGTCGAATTCGGTCTCCTCCATCAGCGCTAGGCCAAGGCCCATGATCATGCCGCCGCGGAACTGGCTGCGCGCGGTCTTCGGATTGAGGATCCGGCCGCAGTCGAACGCCCCCAGGAACCGAGTGACGCGCACCTCCCCCGTCACCGCGTTGACGCGGACCTCGCAGAAGATCGCGCTGTGCGAATGCATCGACCAGTGCATCTGCTCGAGCGGCGGTGATCCTTCGGCCGACACGCTGACCGCATCGCGCTGCGCCCGGCCGAGGATCGAGACATAAGACTCGCGCCGGGTTGGATCGTCGAGTTTGGCGAGACCGCCATCCTCGCTGCCGACCTCGTCCGGCGACAGTCCGGCAAGCGGTGAATCGTTGCCGGCGAGTTTCAACAATTCCGCCACCAGCGGGTTATGCGCGGCGATCACCGCGCCGCCGATCGCGGCCGTCTGCTGCGATCCACCCGCGAGGATCGACCCAGGAATGATCGAATCGCCATAGCGAACCTCGACCGCATCGAGCGGCAGCCCGAGCCGTTCCGCGGCGACCATCGCCGTGGTCGTCGACGTCCCCATCCCCATTTCGTGCGCCGCGACCTCGACCAGTGCCGTGCCCGCGCGATCGAGCGTGATCCGCGCTGCCGCTCCCGGCATCCGGTAATAGGGATAGGTCCCGGTCGCGCAGCCCATCCCGATCAGCCATTCGCCCTCGCGTCGCGCGCCCGGCAGCGCACGGTCGGCCCAGCCGAACGCATCCGCCCCAGCACGCCACGCCTCGACGATGTGCCGCGACGAGAACGGCAGGCCCGACGTCGGATCCACCTCCGGCTCGTTGCGCAGACGCAGGTCGATCGGATCGATGCCGAGCTTGACCGCGAGTTCGTCGATCGCCGATTCCAGCGCGAACGTCCCGACCGATTCACCGGGCGCACGCATGAACGTGTTGGCGAGCATGTCGATCTTCACGACGTCGACCGACAGCTTGATACTGTCCGCGGCATAGCCCGCGCGCGTGCCGAGAATGAACGGTTCGGGCATGTGGTTGTGCGGCGTATCCGCGGTGGTCCCGGCGTGGATCAGCGCCTGGAAATGGCCATCCGCACCCGCACCGATCGCGACGCGCTGCTCGGTCAGCGTACGTCCGCCAACGCCGCGGTAGACGCCCTCTCGGGTCAGCACGATGCGGACCGGGCGCCCGACCAGCCTGGCCGCCGCGGCGCCGAGGATCTGGTGATCCCACAGGCACTTGCCGCCAAATCCCCCACCGACATAGGGAGAGGTCACGCGGACCTGCTCGGCCTTCAGGTCGAACACGTCGGCGATCGTTGCCGCAGCCATCGTCACCAGCTGGCTGGCATCGTGGACGATCAGCTCGTCCCCCACCCAGGCGATCGTCGCTGCGTGGGGCTCGATCGCGTTGTGGTTGTGCCGCGGCGTTCGATAGACCTGGTCGACTTTGTGTTGCGCCACCGCGAGCATGGCGTCGGCATCGCCGATTGTGTTCGACAGCGGTTGGCCCATGAAGGTTGCCGGCTCGGCGCCCTTGGCCTTTGCCGCCGCAAACGACGTGATCGATGGCTCTACGGCGTAGGTCGCGACGATCAGCGATGCGGCGTAGTCCGCCTGTTCCTGCGTTTCGGCCAAGACAACCGCGATCGGCTGCCCGTTCCAGGCGACGCGATCGTCCTGCATGATCGGCAGGTCGGCGGGCGCCGCCGCGGTCGGCCCAGACCCGAACACCGCGGGCTGGTTCATCCGCGGCGCATTGCGATACGTCATCACCGCGACGACGCCAGCCGAAGCCTCCGCGGCCGCCACGTCGAGCGTCGCGATCCGCCCGCGCGGGATCGTCGCGAACGCCAGCGCGGCATAGACCATGTCGTCGAGCGCGAATTCGGCCGCGAACCGCGCCGCGCCCTTCACCTTCAACGGCCCATCCAGTCGCGACACCGATGTACCGATCAGGCCGTGCTGACGCGCGATCAGCGGATCGGGAACGCCGCCGGGAACCCAGCTGTCCGGCGCGAGCGGGACCAATTTGCTGACCGCACCCTGGACCAGACCCTGCGCGGTCTGCTTGACGGTATCGACGATGCTCATGCGGATACTCCCAGGTCGCCAAGGACGGCGACGATCGTCCGTTTCGCGAGTTCGATCTTGAAACCGTTGTCGCGGAGCGGCCTGGCGTCGGCGAGTTCGGCGATCGCGGCTGCACGATACGCCGCCTCGGTCGCCGGGCCACCACGCAGCAGCGCCTCCGCCTTGGTCGCGCGCCACGGCTTGTGCGCCACGCCGCCGAGCGCGATACGCACGTCCCTCACCTGCCCGTCGACCACGTCGAGCGCCGCCGCGACCGAGATCAGTGCAAAGGCATAGCTCGCCCGATCGCGGACCTTGCGATAGGTCGAAGTCGCCGCGAACGGCATCGCGGGCAGTTCGATCGCGGTGATCAGGTCGCCCGCCGCCAGCACCGTGTCGAGATCGGGACGATCGCCCGGCAGACGGTGCAGTTCACCAAACGGAAGCGTCCGCGCGCCACCGCGGCCCTCGACATGGACGAGCGCATCGAGCGCGGCAAACGCGACGCACAGGTCGGACGGATGCGTTGCGACGCAGGCCTCCGATGCACCCAGAATCGCATGGATACGCGTGAAGCCCCCGACCGCATCGCAGCCCTCGCCGGGCGCCCGCTTGTTGCAACGCGAACCGTCGGTGTCGTAGAAATACGTGCAGCGGGTGCGCTGGAGCAGATTGCCGCCGACCGTCGCCATGTTGCGGATCTGCGCCGACGCCCCCGCCAGGATCGCGCGCGACAGCATCGGGTAGCGCGCGCGTACCCCCGCATGCTCGGCGAGCGCGGTGTTACGCACCGCCGCCCCGATCAGCAGCCCACCATCCGCCGTCTCGGTGATCGTATCGGACAACCCGGTGACATCAACGAGCGTGTCGGGCTTGGCGACCGTCTCGCGCATCAGGTCGACCAGATTGGTCCCGCCGCCAAGATAGGCCGCCGTTTCCGCATGGCCGAGACGGAGCGCTTCGGCGGTATCGCCGGCCCGCGCATAGGCAAAGGGGGTCATGCCGCCATCTCCGCCGCCACGGTTTCGCGGATCGCATCGATGATCCCGTTATGCGCGCCGCATCGGCATAGATTGCCGCTCATCCGCTCCTGCATTTCCTCACGTGTCAGCTGCACATCAGCGGTGAGATCGGCGCTGACGTTACTCGGTACGCCGCGCTTAGCTTCTGCCGCCATGCCGATAGCCGAGCAGATCTGGCCAGGCGTGCAATAGCCGCACTGGAACCCGTCATGGTCGATGAACGCCTGTTGCAACGGGTGCAGCGCATTCCCGTCCGACAGTCCCTCGATCGTCGTGACCCGACGCCCGTCATACTGGACCGCCAGCGCGAGGCACGACAGGATACGCTCACCGTCGACCAGCACCGTGCACGCGCCACATGCGCCCTGGTTGCAGCCCTTCTTCGTGCCGGAGAGGTGCAGCCCCTCGCGCAACAGATCGAGCAGCGAGACGCGGGGATCGTCGGGCAAAGCGACTGCCGATCCATTGACGAGTATCGGCATCGCTCTCTCCTAGCTAAAACATGTGCTCGCGCATACGACGCGGCCGGGCATAATTTTATACCGAACGGTATAGGCGGTTTATTGCGATGCGCCAGTGGCTTGCCGCGCGATATGTCGCCCTATTTTCCAAAGCGCGTTTCACGCGGTATGCGGGCGCCAAACGGAAGAGACCGGAGCAAGCGCGACGGCACCGCAATCGGGAACAAGCGATGGCAGACATTAGTCCGACCGACTGGGACGCAGCACAGGTGCGCAAATGGCTCGACGCCCGGATCGCCGCGGCGCGGTCCGATCAGGTCGTCGCCGAACGCGGCGGCTATGGCCAGCAGGACGACTGCGACAAGGCCACCGCCGAGGAGATGGTCTGCACGATGATGCAGGCCAAGGACTCGGCGGTCGACCAGACGCGCTTCGCCGCCAACCTGAAGGCACTGCTCGACCGTGACGAGTTCATCTGGCGTGGCGTATATGACGACACGCGATTCGACCGCCACGTCCGGTCCTACGTCCGCAAGCTCGCCAAGATGGTCAAGACGAACAACGGCTTCGACCGGACCGCGCGCTACCAGTGAAGCGCGTCCCGTTAGGTCAAAACAGCCGTTTCAGCAGACCGACATTGGTCTTGCCAAGCTCGACGACCGAATCCCCCCGCCCGCTGATGATCGCCTTGGCCATGTAGAGCGTGAAGCCCTTCATCTGCTCGAGCGTGATCTTGGGCGGCATCGACAGCTCGGTGCGCGCCGTCACCGCATCGAGCAGCGCGGGTCCCGGATGCGCCAGCACCTCGCGGATGCCGGCCTCCACCTCGCCCGGATCGGTGACCCGCACGCCGTGGATTCCGATCGCCCGCGCCATCGCCGCGAAGTCCGGATTATCGAGCGCGACGCCGGTTTCGACCAGCCCCGCCGCCTTCATCTCCATCTCGACGAAGCCCAGCGTGCCGTTGTTGAAGACGATGATCTTCACCGGTAGCCCAAGCTGGCGGACGGTGAGCAATTCGCCCATCAGCATCGCCAGACCGCCATCGCCCGACAGCGTGACGACCTGGCGATCCGGGAAGCTGGCCTGCACGCCGATCGCCTGCGGCAATGCGTTGGCCATCGATCCGTGGTTGAACGATCCGATCAGCCGGCGCCGCCCGTTCATCTTCAGATAGCGCGCCGCCCAGATCGTCGGCGTGCCGACATCGCAGGCGAACACCGCATCGTCTGCCGCGACCTCGCTGACGACGCGGGCGACATGCTGGGGATGGATCACGCCGCTGCCGGGCGTGCCGTCGGCGAGTTCGTCGAGTCCCTTGCGCGCCTCGGCATAATTGTCGCGCGCGGATTTCAGGAATGCGCCGTCGCGGGCGCCCGTCAGATGCGGCATCAGCGCCGCGAGCGTCGCGCCGACATCGCCGACCAGCCCGATATCGATCGCGGTCCGCCGTCCGAGATTCTCGGGGAGCAGGTCGATCTGCGCGACCTTGGCGTCGACCGGATAGAATTGGCGATAGGGAAAGTCGGTGCCGAGCATCAGCAGCACGTCGCAGCCCATCATCGCGTCGTACCCGCTCGAAAAGCCGATCAACCCGGTCATGCCGACATCATAGGGGTTGTCGTATTCGACGAACTCCTTGCCGCCGAGCGCGTGGACGATCGGCGCCTGGAGCCGTTCGGCGACTTCGAGCAGTTCGGCGTGCGCGGTCCGACACCCGCGGCCGGCGAGGATCGTCACCTTGCCGGCGCCGTTCAGGAGCGTGGCCAGTTCGGCGATATCGGCGTCTGCGGGGACCGTCGTCGCGCGCGGCGGCAACAAGGCGCCCGCCGACCGCGCCAGCGTGCCGGTGGTCGAGCGCAACGCGACATCGCCCGGCATCGCGACGACCGAGACACCGCGATGGCCGACCGCCGCGCGGATCGCGGTCTCAAGCGTACGCGGCATCTGGTCGGCGTCGGAGATCGTCTCGCAATACACGCTGCATTCGCGGAAGAGCGCCTCGGGACGCGTCTCCTGGAAATAGTTCGAGCCGATCTCTCCGCTAGGGATCTGCGCAGCGATCGCCAGCACCGGAACGCGGGTCCGGTTACAGTCGTACAGGCCGTTGATCAGATGCATGTTGCCGGGGCCGCATGACCCGGCGCAGACCGCGAGCCGACCGGTCAATTGCGCCTCGGCACCCGCGGCGAACGCGGCGGCCTCCTCGTTGCGCATATGGATCCATTCGATCTTGCCCTGGCGCCGCAAGCTGTCGGTCAGCCCGTTCAGGCTGTCGCCGACCACCCCGTAGATGCGCTCGACCCCGGCCAGATGCAGCGTTTCGGCGAACAGGTCGGCGATGACGGTCTTCGGCATGTAACGGCTCCAGGCAATTTGAATGATCGCTGTCGATCGAACGACGGACAGGACGCAAACGCGTTTCACGTCGGTAGGGATGCAGCGCACGCAACCTTTCACCCAAAGCCTGCTTGCGCGACACGGACGGAACGGCTTTGAGTCACCCCCGTCGGAAGCGCCCGTCGAGAGAGTTCAGGTACACCATGGCCCGCAAGCATTCGAAACACATGCCCTATGAAGACCCGCAGGCGGCGGAGGAGCAGGACGTTCCTCAGGTGGTGCAATGCTGGTTGTGCGGCCGTCCGACCGGGACGACGATCGTCTGGCATCATCCGGTGCCGAAAAGCCGCGGTGGACGCGATGTCGTGCCGATGCACCCGGTCTGCCAGCAGACGCTGACCACCAATTTTACCAATTCGGAATTGCAGCGCGCCGGGATGGATGTCGACAGCCTGCTCGCCAATCCGACCATCCGCAAGTTCGTCGACTGGGTCGCGAAGAAGGATCCCGACTTCACCGCGTCGCCCGCCAAGAAGACCCGCTGAGGCGTGCCCGCGGACGTTCATCCGGTAACCCCGGACGGCCGATACTTCGTCGTCCGAGGCAGGCTATGGCGTCGCGCCGATCCCTCGCTGTCCGAGGACCGTCGTACCACGCTGGTCGCCGAGCTGATGCAGGCCAGACGTGCGGTGGGGGTCGCGTTGCGCAAGGCCGACAAGGCGGCGTTGGCGGAGCCGCGGGCGGGCGTCGATCGTGCGAAGGTCGCGCTCGGCGAACGCGGGCCGGTCTGGTGGGATGACGGCACGCCGGACCTCAACCGCCGCATGGTCGCCAACACGCCCTATGCGGAGTGGTTCGAAAACGGCGCAAACGATCAGGGGTGAACGCTCTGACCCGGGTCGAAGGCGGCGGATCGACGCCGTGACGATGCACGCCCTGCGACCACGACGTCTAAAAAACGAAGCGGTGCCAATGAGATACAGCCTGACGAAGTATTCGCTGCCACGACGTCGGAACCGCGCAACCGCCGTCGGATAGACCCCGTTTTGCGCAAAGTCGGTGCTTCGATTTGACCCGTAACGGACACATTTCAGCCAAAACGAATTGCCAAATGGATCGGGCCGGGACCTTGGTCGCCGGGAAATACCACTACAGATGAGGTGAGGGAATGAATTCTAACTTTGCAAAGCGTTCGGCAGTTGCGATGATCCTGCTCGGTTCGGTCAGCCTCGGCGGCTGCGCAACCAAGGGCTATGTCAACGATCAGATCGCCACGGTGAACACCCGCATCGACGGCATCGACGGACGTCTGCGCACGGTCGAGGGCGTATCGGGTCAGGCGCTGACCCAGGCCCAGGCTGCAGCCGGCCAGGCACAGCAGAATGGTCAGCGGATCGACCAGCTCAACGGCCGCGTCGATGGCGTCGACCAGCAGATGCAGCAGCTCCAGAAGCAGCGCGCGCGCAAGCCGCGCGGCTGATCGCCGAACATCTAATGCCGGGTAACCGGCACTTGTAACGGAAAACGGCTCTGCTAAATCGTCGAATGATCAATCTTCGAACGATGGCGTCAGAGCCGTTTTCTTGTGCGTTTCGGGTCGCCGCATTGGTGTCGCTTACGGCGGTACCTTGCCTCGCGAATGCCCAGACCGCCGACGCCAGCACTCGACCTGCCAAGAAAGCGGCGAACGCGAAAACCGGGCCTGCCAAGCGCCCGTCGGTAAAAGGCGCATCGGTAAAAGGCGCATCTTCAAAACGCCCACCTTCAAAACGGAAGGTCGCGAGCGTTGCTCCCCCGGTGCCCGCTCCCATTCCGACAGAATCCGCATCTCGGGTGATGGCTTGGGTCAAGGCGGCGCAGGACAACGCCACCCTGCCCTATATCGTCATCGATAAGCCGGCCGCTTTGCTCTATCTGTTCAAGGCAGACGGCACGTTGCTCGGACAGACGCCCGTGCTGCTTGGCATCGGCATCGGCGACGATTCGACCCCGGGGGTCGGTGCCAAGAAGCTCGAAGACATCGGCCCCGCCGAACGCACGACGCCCGCTGGTCGGTATGTCGCCAAGTTCGGTCGCGCGTTCGGCCATGAGCGCGTGCTCTGGGTGGACTATGCCAATTCCGTCGCGATCCACGCGGTCATCACCACGAACAAGAAAGAGAAGCGCGTCCAGCGGCTCCTGTCGCCATCGCCCGACGACAACCGGATCTCGTTCGGCTGCGTCAACGTCGGCACGCCCTTCTACACGCGCAAACTGAGCCCGCTGTTCAAGAAGGCCGGTGGCGTGGTCTACATCCTGCCGGACACGAAGACGCTGGACGATGTATTCCCCCGCCTCCGCCTGCTGCCGTATCTCGACGGCGCAGCACAGAGCGAGCCCGCTGCATGACCGTTATACCCGCTCGATCGAAGAGAAGAACCGCATGATCCTGTTGATGATTGCCGCACTCGCCGCGTCGAAGGCGCCCGTCGTGGTCAGTTCGCTGACGACCGAGCAGCTGGTCAGCGACTGTCGCGGCAAGGACACCGATCCTGCCGCCACCTTCTGCACCGGCTATATCATCGGCGCGTTCGACACGCTGTCGCAGGCGCGCCAGATCTGTCCGAAACCCGCGACCGCCTCGACGCTGGAGACCGTCGCGTCGGTCCGTCGATACCTGCGGATGCACGACGAGCAATGGACCGATGCGCCATCCTTCGTCGTGCGCAACGCGTTACGGGCGAAATTTCCGTGCGGAAGCACCGCGGTCAAGCGGAAGCGCAAGTAAGCCTGTCAGGCAGACACATCGTCCGGCGCTTCGTAGATATCCGGGAAACCGTAGGCGGACGGGGGATCGTCGAACGTGCCGCGTGCGAACACCACGACGTCGCCGGCCGCCACGTCCAGCTTGGCCCAGCTGTCCCAGCCGACATGGATGAAGTCCGGCGGCCCGAAGATACGGATCGCGCGGGAATATTCGTCTCCCCGAAACCCGACGAAATGCAGCGCGGGACGGTGCGAAGGGTTGGCATCGTTCATTACGGCATCGGCGTAGCGGCTAAGGACCGGAACACGCCGAACCTTGGCATGACGCGCGCTTAGGACCGCCGCCGACCGCCGGTCGACACCGTTCCCTTTTCCTCCGCCGCGAGCCTGCGCCAGCGGTCGAACCGCTCCGGGGTCAGCGTCCCCGTGGCGATCGCCGCCTGGATCGCGCAGCCCGGTTCGACCCGGTGCGAACAGTCCGAGAAGCGGCACTCCTGCGCGACCAGGGTGAAATCGTCGAAGACCTCGGCGATGCCCGACGCTGCCTCGGACAGTTGCAGCTCGCGCATCCCCGGCAGATCGAGCAGCCATCCGCCCTGTTCAAGCCGATGCATCTCGCGCACTGTCGTGGTGTGCCGCCCGGTCCCGTCGATGGCGCGGATCGCCTGCGTCGCGATGCTGTCGGAGCCGCGCAACGTATTGACGAGCGTCGACTTGCCGACTCCCGACGATCCGAGAAACGCGACGGTCTTGCCCGGACCGCACCACGCCGCGAGCCGCGCGACGTCGGCTGGGTCGCGACCATTGACCGTCTCGACCAGCAAACCCGGTTCGATCGCGCGCGCCGCCGCCGCAAACGTTTCGGGCGTATCGGTCAGGTCGGACTTGGTCAGCACCACGACCGGCTGTACGCCGACCTCACGCGCCAGCACTAGATAGCGCTCCAGCCGCGCGACGCTGAAATCCTGGTTGCACGACGCGACGATGAACACCGTGTCGACGTTGGCCGCGATCATCTGGTCCTTGCGCGGATCGGCCGGCGAGCGTCGCTTGAACAGGTTGATCCGGTGCAGCACGCGGATCGGATGCCCCATCGCGTCGTCGAACAGCAGCCAGTCGCCGACGGTCGGGTGGTCGTCGGTCGGCTGCGCGCCGGGGATATAGGGCGAGACGAAGTCGCGCGATCCCTCGCCCGCCACCGCGATCTTGCCGCGGTGGACCGCCATCACGCGGACCGGATGGCAGT
Source organism: Sphingomonas sp. Leaf242 (assembly GCF_001422045.1). GTDB lineage: Bacteria > Pseudomonadota > Alphaproteobacteria > Sphingomonadales > Sphingomonadaceae > Sphingomonas. Next base: position 293,742 of record NZ_LMLW01000007.1, on the reverse strand, counting down.
GCTGCGCCTCCTCGTCCGAAATCTGCTCGCTGAAATGCGCGGTCCAGCCAAGGTCTGCCAGCGTGTCGGTCGTCGGTGTCATCGGGTCACTATAACCGCTTTCGATCGACCGGCATCGGATATTGCAGTGTTCGATCAGCGGCGGATAGGTTCGGCTGATGGCCGTCTCGCATCCGCTCGTTCCGTAGCGTAAAAAGTAACCAAACACGTACAATTATACGATCCTGTCATAAAACGGTATCGAATCGGTCCTAGCTGCCCGGTCAACGGACGTATCAGTCCGCCCAACCATCCCAGGGGGGAAACCATGAACACGACACTCCCGATGCCGGTACGCCGGCAGCGATCGCGCGCGCTTGCTCTTTTGACGCATGTCGCCGGCGGTGCGCTGGCCGCCGCGATCGTCATCGTCCCCGGCACGGCTGCGTTCGCGCAGACCAGCCCGGCCACTGCGACGACGGACGACACGCTGCCGAAGGAGACCGTCAGCGAGGCGATCACCGGAGACATCGTCGTCAACGGCCGTCGTCAGCAGACCGCGCTCGCCGAGGAGCATGACGCGGTCGGCGTCATCGACATCGTCACCACCGGCGACGTCGCCATCCACTCGCAGACCGGGATCGCCGATCTCGCCAAGCAACTGCCCGGCATCTCGGTGAGCCGCGACCAGGGCCGCAACCAGAGCGCGACCGGCGAGGCACAGTACGTCTCGATCCGCGGGTTCGACACCGGCTACAACGCCTACACGCTTGACGGCCTGCGCCTGCCGCAGGTCGCCGGCAGCTCGCGCGCGATCTCGCTCAACCTGTTCTCGCCGTTCGCGGTCGGCGCGATCGCGGTCGACAAGACGCCCGGGGCGGCCAAGGATTCCGACTCGATCGCCGGCATCATCGACCTGCGGACGCCGACCGCGTTCGACTTCTCGACCGACTTCACGCGCGCCCGCGTCCTCGCCCAGGGCGCGCAGCTCGCGCTCGACCGCAAGCAGAAGGGGTTCGGCGGCGCGGTCGGCATAGACGCCGCGCGGCGGTTCGGCAGCGACCGTCAGTTCGGCGTCTATGTCGCGGGCTATTACGAGGAGCGCGCCAACGCCGCCGAATCGACCGCGGTGCAGAACGACTACAAGACCACCGCCTTCAACGTCGGCACACCCCGCGCCAACGGGAACGCCCTGTCGGCCGACGGCGTCCAGTGGAATTTCTACAACAACGAGATCAAGCGCTACGGTGCGACCGGCTCGCTCGACTATCACGGCGACCCGATCGAACTGTTCGCGCGGGTGAACTACGCGACCTATCTCAACACCAACACGATGAACCAGACCGGGCTGCGCAACGAACTGACGCGCGGCCAGACCAGCTCCAACCCGGTTCGCCCCCTGACCGGTGGCGGCACGACGCAGTCGTACAACGCCGCGGGCGTCTACACCCCGCTCGGCATCAACCCGGCCAGCTATTTCCGCACCGAGGACGTCGAGCAGGAACTGTTCTCCGCGCAGCTTGGCGGCAAGGCCCACTGGAACGGTTTCACCGCCTCGCTCGAAGGCGCCTATGCCGACGGTCGCTTCGATCAGCCGCAACGGATCGAGGCGGCGTTCCGCGGGATCGCCTATAACGGCGCGGCGAACAACACCGGCGCCGCAACGCAGGGCGTCGTTGTCGACCTGTCCAATCCCAAATCGCCGCGACCGGTGCTGTCGTCGGGGGCGAGCGCCTATGTCTCGTCGCTCGACCGACCGAGCCAGCTCTACATCCAGCAGGGCTACGATTATCTGTCGGAGGTCAAGAAGACCGTGAAGGGGAGCATCGGCTGGGACGGCACCGGCGTGCTGACCAACGTCGCGATCGGCGGGCTGTACGAGAATTCGGACCGCGATGGTCGCTCGCTGGCGCCCGACGTCACGCGCTACCGGTTCCTGACGCCGCTCCAGAACGGGACCGTGCAGGGGCCGACGATCAACCAGTATAACGGCCATGTGCTGACCGACTTCCTCGATTATTATCCGTCGCGCGGGATCAAGGTCCTCGACCGCAGCCAGCTCGATTCCCAGGTCAGCCAGTATGTGAACCAGTCGCTAGTCTCACCGACGGTGATCAACCAGGGGCTGCTCAAGGGCAACGAAAAGCGCAAGGCGGCCTATGCGACGGCAACGCTGACGATCGGGACGCTGGAGGTGATGCCGGGGCTCCGCTATGAGGACAACAGCTTCCGGGCGCGGTATTTCTCGACCAACGCGAACGGCGTCGGCGGCACTTTCGTCGATGCGGGACGCGATTACGACCATCTCGACCCCAGCCTGCTGGCGGCGTGGAAGCCCGATGCGCGGTTCGTCGTGCGCGGCGCGGTGCGGTCGAGCTATGCGCGTCCGGCCTTCGACCAGCTCGCTGGCCCGACCCAGCGGAGCGAGGCCGATTCCAGCGGCAACATCACCGTCACCCGGCCCAACCCGAACCTGAAACCGGTCGAGGCATGGAGCTATGACGCGGGCGTGGAATATTATGGCGGCGTCGGCCGCTATCTCCAGGTCGCGCTCTATTACAAGACTCTCAAGAACATCCTCGTGCCGACCGGGACGCGCTCGATCGGCGACACCGTCGGATCGGTGACGACGATCCAGCCCGCCAACGGCCGCGACGGCAACGCTCGCGGTATCGAGGCGTCGGGCCGCTTCACGATCGGCGACATGCTCGCATCGAACTTCCTTGGCAATTTCGGGGTCGGCGGCAACATCACGTACCAGCACACCGAAGCGAACTATCAGATCTCGGCGACCGACATCCGGAAATCGACCCTGCCGCAGGCGCCGAACCTGATCTACAATGCCGAGATCTTCTATGCCGCCGGCCAGTTCCGCACCAACCTGTCGTACAACTACACCGGTCGTTTCCTGGCGACCGTGCAGGACAGCCAGCCCGACATCTACGTCCAGCCGATCGGCGAGATGAACTTCGGCCTCGCCTTCGCCGCCACCGAAAACCTCGAGATCGGCGTGGCGGCGCGCAACCTGCTCGACCAGCACACCTATTGGGCGACGGTCGGCAAGTCGGAACGCTACATCTCGAACGATCGCAACGGCGGCTACATGAATACCGGTCGCGTGTTCCAGTTCAGCCTGACGATGAAGATGTAACGGTGAGATCACCGCCGTTCGCTAGTGAGAGGCGACCGGCGGTGATCGACTGGCCACTGGCCGCGCCGTCGTGGTATATAGGCCAAGACAGTGTGCCCAAACGCCAGGGAGTCTTGGAAACCGATGCTGTTGATCATGGCGGCACTGACGGTCGGACTTCTCGGACCGATGACAGCCGGCTCACCGCCTGTCACGACGACATTCGCATCGGCGGCGCGAACCTGCGACGTTCTACAGGCGGCCTATACCGCCACGACAAACTCGCGATCGACAGCGTATCCCCCGGATGTGCAGGCTGCTTCCCGCATCCTGTCCATCCAGAGCTGGACGCCCGACTTCAAGGCTTCGCTCTCGCTGTCTTCGCAAGAGTTAGAGGACATGGCGGGCAATGCGACGGCCTATGCGGTGCCCGACTTCAAGCCTGCATGTGAATGGAAGGGGACGCGTGGCGCGGCAACCGACGAAGAGGGCCACGCCAGGTACGTGACATTCACGGCTCCGATTTTCGCAAAAACCGGACGTCTCGCGATCGTCGAAGTGTCTTTTCGCGAACAGGATTCCTTCGGATACGGGCTGATCTGCGTCGTCCGGCGGCCGCAGGCGACGTGGTCGGCGACCTGCGTGCGGAGCTGGATCACCTGAGGGTGGTCGCTACATCCCGCATCGGGTCGCCCCGCCCACCCCGCGCTAGAACTTCGGGTCGAAGTTGAAGAAGATCGGGTTCGACAGCGCGACCATGTTGCCGCTGAGCGCCATCGAATTGGGCACCTGCGGATAGGGCGTCTGCGGGCCCTCGACGGTGACGCGGTAATAGGTGCGACCGTGGACCGGCGGCGTGTCGGTGAAGGTCACCGATCCGGTCGCCGGATTGCTGGTATAGGCGCCGAAATCCTCGCCATCCTTGACCACCTTGATCTTGTACGCCGCGCCCTTGATGCCGCCACCGACGAGCTTGACCTGAAACGTCACCGGCCTGCCAGTCGGCGCCGCGTTGTCGCCCATCATCATGTCCATCCGACCGTCGCCATCGCGGTCCGCCAACAGCTCGACGCGCGGGTCGTCGGGGTTGGCACTGACCGAGACGCGCCCGTTGCCGAGCGCATCGATCACACCCTGCGCGGTGCGCGTCCTGGCGAAGACCCAGGTCGTCGGCGTGCCGACATAGTTGGCGGTCGCCTGGATGCTGTTGGGCACGGTTTGTGCAGCGGTGTCGGGAATGCCGTGGTGAGAATCGCTACCGCCGCGCCCGGTCAGCTTGCGACCCGAGCGGAGCATATCGTCCCAGATCATCATCGCGTTGAGGTTGGTCGGCCAGACCGCGGAGTTCCAGACTTCGATCGAGTCGACCATGTCGTAGGAGAAGCCGAAATGATCCTTGCCGCTCGGATGGTTCGCCGACAAATGGATGCCGAGCGATTTCTTGACCGCGAGGATCTTCGCATCGCGCTCGTCCTCGACGTCGAACAGGCGCTGGTGATCATAGGGCTTGGCCGAGAAGACGTTGCCGTGGCCACGCACCGTCGTCCATTCCGCGCCGTACAGCAGGATCACCGACTTCGACTTGAACTCGGGGTCTGACCAGGTGTTGTGCGCGACGTCGCCGTGGACGTGATTGTCGTGATCGGTGATCGCCAAATAATCGAACCCGGCGTTTTCGGCGAAGCGGATGATCTTCGCCTCCGGGTTGTTACTCGAATCGGTGCTGTGCCGCGAGTGCAGATGGAGATCGCCCTTCAGCCACTGGCCCTCCGTCAGGCTGGCAACCGGCGGGATCTTCGGATCGGCGGCAACAGGAGCAGCCGCCTCTGCCGAGGAGGATACAAACAGGAGCGCGACGAGCGCGAGACGATCGAGCATGATGGGATCCTTCCGGCTTAGAAGCGGTAGCTGACGGCGGCGCGGACGTTGCGCTGGTACAGCGAGCTGCCGATGAAGACCGCCTGCCCCGCTTCGCTGCTGTCGATCGTTCCCGCGCGCGGATTGCCGTTGGTCAGGCCGAGCGTGTTGGTGATGTTCTGCGCGATCAGCTGGAGCTGGAGTTTCGACGCGACGTTGACCTGCGCCTGCAGGTCGACGCTGACATAGGACGGCAGGCTGATCTTGTTGGCAACGTCGGTATAGAGCTGGCCGGAATAATTGACGTCGGCCTGGACACGGAGCGTATCGCCGAACAGCGTTACACCGGGGGTGACGCGGAAGATATTCTCGGGAATGCCGTTCAGGCGGTGGTGCGAATAGTCGGTGAGCACGCCTGCGCTGTTGGTGTAGACGAAATCGGAGAAGCGTGAGTCCTGGTAGGTCCAGGAGCCGTGCAGGTCGAACCACGCGACCGGACGGATCGTCGCTTCCAGTTCGACGCCCTTGGTGATCGTGTCGCCGTACACCGTGACCGGCGATAGCAGGCCGTTGGCAAGCGTGCGAAAATCGCTGATCTGGTAGCTGTTGTAGACGGTGCGGAAGCCGGTCGCGTAGAAATCGACCGGGCCGCGCGAGTATTTGATGCCGCCCTCCAGCATGTTGAGCGTCTGCACCACCGGCGTCGCGCCCGCATTGGTGATGAAGTTGGAGACTGCCGGCAGCCGGAACGTGTCGGTGTAGCGCACGAACGCGCCGACATAGGGCTGGAACTGATAATTGGCGCCCGCCGTCCAGGCGAACCCGTCATATTTGCGCGAGAACGGCGTGAAGACGCCCGTGCCTGTCCCGACCGAGTCATCGGCGAGCGTAGGACTTTGCCCCAGATTGACCTTTTGCGCGCCCTCGACCGCGCCGCTGGTCTTGATCCGTTCGTAGCGGACGCCGCCGTCGAACCGCAGCTTCGGCGTGATCTGCCACTCGTCGCTCGCATAGACCGCGACGTTGTCCGAAATGCCGTTGGCGTTGGCGAACTCGGCGCCGTAGCCGACGATGCCGCCTTCGGTCAGCGACGCGAGCTTGTTGCCGCTGGCGTCGAGCCGATAAACGTCGAGCAGGTCGGCGTGGTTCTTGACGTCGGTCAGCACCGACGCGGTGTTCGCGCCATATCGCTCGTTCTCCCGCGCGTAATAGAAGCCGATGGCGAGATCGTGATGGCCGAGCAGGTCAAGCTTGCCGACGATGCGGGTGTCGTTGATGAACTCGCTCAGCGGTACGGTATGCGTCCGCGCGAGATCGACCAGTGCGAGCCCGTTGCCGTTCTGGTTGGCCATATCGAACGCGGTGCCAGTGTCGCGGTAGAACAGCCCGAGCGTCTGCCCGGCAGCGGCGTTGATCGCCTTGCCGAAATTCGTGGTGAGGAACGCCTGTGCGGGCGCGACGCTGTAGGGGGTGATGCTGTTGCGCTGCGTGAAGCTGTCGCGGTAGCGCATGTTCTGCTGGATCTTGATCGTATCGGTCAGCTTGTATTCGGCTTGCAGGCTGAGCTGCGTGAGCCGGACCGTGCTGCCGACCGCATTGTCGAACGAGACCGGGCCAGTGGGGGTTCGGAAGGTCAGATGTTGCGTGTCCGGGCCGGCGATATTGTCCTTGCGATTGTCGAGGCCGGGAACGCTGACGACGTCGCCGTCCGCGTTAGTGGTGTAGATGCCGCCACCCCAATAGCCGACGCGTTCATCGATACGCTTGACGCCGAACGACACCGAGCCGCGATCGAAATCGCGCGACAGCGTGGCGCGGATCTGCCCGCCCTGGTCCTGCCTGAAGTCCGAATGGTGCTGGCCGTCGGACAGCCGGTAATAGCCCCCGGTGAAGAAGTGCCAGCCGGTATCGCCGATCGGGCCGCTGAGCCAGCCGTCAACGCGGTGCGAGTTATAGCTCGATCCTTCGTAGCGGATCAGCCCCTCGAGCGTATCGCCGCCGCGCCGCGAGATGAAGTTGATCGCCGCGCCGGGGGCGTTCGAGTAGAAGATCGCCGATGGTCCGCCGCGGACGACCTCGATCCGCTCGACGGTCTGGTCGATCCGCAGCGACTGGTCGCCGTTGAGCCAGCCGAGCCCCGGGTCGCCCTGGATCGGAATGCCGTCTTCCAGCAGCGCGACGGTCTGGAACCCGTCGCTCGGGATACCGCGAACGCGGACGCCCGCGCTGACTTCGCCCGAGGTGGGCGTCGTATAGAACCCCGGCACCTGCTTGAGCGCTTCGGCCACCCCGACCGGTGCGCGCAGCCGGAGATCGCGGTCGGAGATCGTCGAGATGGCGTAGCTCGTCTCGACCTTGCGCTGGCCTTCGGTACCGGCGCGGCCGGTGACGACGATGTCGTCGCCGTTCGTATCTCCGCCATCTTGGCCGGCTGCGGGAACGCTGGGTGTTGTCGCGGCCTGCGCAAAAGCGGGCTGTGCGACGAGCGCGATAGTAGAGAGCGCGGTGGCCAAGGCCACGCGCGACACGAGAATACGGGTCATCATTATTTCCCACCCAGCCAAAAGCTGGGCCGACCTATGATAGTCTTTGGTATCGTTTTTGTGACAAGGCGGTAGCAATACCAGATGCCGGCAACGGTGCGCCGAGCACGGAACTCAACTTGTGTCTTGCCGCTTCAAAGACGACCGCTCGCCGACCTCAGCGAGCAACCGATATTCTGGGCGCAATGCCTCGCATCGCAACGCCTTAGCGCGTATATGGAGCGTATGATGAAATCGTCGCATCGAACGGCCGATCACGGGGCCAGACGCTGATGTCGTGGGTCGAGAAACTCGCGATCGTCGCCGGCATGGTGCTGTTCATGGAGTGCTTCGCCTGGGCGGCGCACAAATACGTGATGCACGGCTGGGGCTGGGGCTGGCACAAATCGCATCACGAAGAGCATGACGGGTGGTTCGAGAAGAACGACTATTACGCGATCGTATTCGCGATCGTGCCGATCATGCTGTTCGTCGTCGGCCTGTGGTGGGAGCCACTCTGGTGGGGCGCGCTCGGCATCACCGTCTATGGCGGGATCTACGCGTTCGTCCACGACATGCTGGTGCATCAGCGCGGCGGGTTTCGCTGGGTCCCCAAACAGGGCTATTTCAAGCGACTGCTGCAGGCGCACCGGCTTCATCACGCGGTCGAGGGCAAGGACGGCACGGTCAGCCACGGGTTCCTGTTCGCGCGCAAGCCGGCCGTGCTGAAGGCGCAGTTGCGCGCCAATGCCGATCCCCAGCGCCGCGTCGCACGATCTGCGCAGGCGGCCCCGTCGGTAGTGGCGGATCAGTGAGCGGCGCCTATACCCTGCCCGCGGCCTCGCGCGGCGCTGCGGCTCAGCGTCAGGCGTGGATCGGTCTGTCGCTTGCCGCGGCGATCGTCGCGGTCTGGCTCGCGATCCACATCACCGGAATCTTCTTCTGGCAGTGGAGTCTGGCCACCGTGCCGATCGCCATCGTGATGGTGGTCGTGCAGACCTGGCTCAGCACCGGCCTCTTCATCATCGCGCATGATTCGATGCACGGCGCGCTGGCGCCCGGCTATACGCAGCTCAACCGCCTGACCGGCGCGACCTGCCTCTCGCTGTACGCCTGTCTGTCCTACGCGACCTTGTTGCCGCAGCATCACCTGCATCATCGCCATGCCGGCACCGCGGGCGATCCCGATTTCCATGGCGGCGATCCGAGCTTGCTGGGGTGGTTCGGGCAGTTCTTCCGCACCTATTATTCGCACGGGCAGATCGTCCGCATCACGCTCGTCGCGTTGGTCTATACGCTGGTGCTGGGTGCGCCGCTGGGGAATATCGTCGTGTTCTGGGCGGTGCCCGCACTCGGTGCGGTGTTGCAGCTGTTCGTGTTCGGCACCTGGCTGCCGCACCGCGAGCGGGACGAGCCGTTTGCCGACCATCACCACGCGCACAGCGCCAAAATCCCGCCGCTGCTGTCGCTGCTGACGTGCTTTCATTTCGGCGGCTATCATCACGAACATCACCTGTCGCCGGGTACGCCGTGGTGGGGCCTGCCCGCCCGACGTCGCGCCCTGACGGTACGAACCGGCCACCCCGAACCGACACGACGCGCGCTATGATGCTGGCCATTATACTGTCCGCGATCGCGATGACCGTGATCGTCGGCATCCGCTATCTCGCCGTCTCGGGCGCGTTCGCCTGGGCAACGCGCCGGAAGCATCCGGGTCTGTATATGGGCCTCGACCCGCAGGTCCGGCGCGAGATCGTCTGGAGCCTCGCCTCGGCGGCGATCTACGGCATCCCGGCCGGCGTGGTCGCCTGGGGCTGGCAGCATCGCGGCTGGACCCGCGTCTATGCGGACATCCACGCGTATCCGCTCTGGTATTGGCCGGTCTCGGTGCTGCTCTATCTGCTGCTTCACGACGCGTGGTTCTACTGGACGCATCGCTGGATGCACCGGCCCGCGCCGTTCAAGCTCGCGCATGCGCTGCACCATGCCAGCCGACCGCCGACCGCGTGGGCGGCGATGGCGTTCCATCCGATCGAGGCGCTAACCGGCGCGGTCGTGATCCCGTTGCTGGTCTTCTTCGTGCCGATCCACATCAGCGGGCTGGCCATCGTGCTGACGATCATGACGGTGATGGGCGTCACCAACCACATGGGGTGGGAGATCTTCCCGAAGTTCATGTGGTCGGGACGGCTTGGCGGCTGGCTGATCACGGCCAGCCATCACCAGCGGCATCATGAGCTCTACGCGTGCAACTATGGCCTGTATTTCCGGCACTGGGACCGGCTGTGCAGCACCGATCGCGGCGTCGGCGACTTCCTCCGCGAACACGCACGTGCCGAACGCCGGGCGGCTGCGGCCGATGCGGCTGGCGTGCGGGCTGACGCCGATGGACCAAGCTCCCTACAGTCGGGGCGGTAAGTTCGGGCGATCGCTCGATCATTCGGGCGTAAGTCCTACAGTCTGGCTCCTTATCGCACCGGGCGCGTTTTCGCTTCCATCTGAGGGAGATGACAATGACCGACGCCACTGCCGTAAGCGCCCGCCAGCGCGAGATCGCGACCGAGCACCTGCTGTTCAAGCTGATGGAATATGTCGAGGCGCAGCATCCAGGGCTGCTCGACTTCATGGAAGACAGTCTGGATCACCTCGGCGATCCGGCCACCGACGATACCAAGGACGATGAGGGCGTTCGCCGGATTGCACGCCGGATGATTGTCGGCGCCCGCAAGGAGACTGCGAACTGATCGTGCGCCTCCGCCTGTAGCGCTAAGGCTGGGTGTATCGGCGGCGATCCGTCGCCACGCGACGTGCCCCCATCCAACAGAAAAGGCGGCCCTCGCGAGAAGGCCGCCTTTCTTCGTCTCTGTCAGCGAAGGTTAGAACTTGAAGTTTGCCCCAGCGCGGAACGTCCGACCGATCACACCGGCATAATGCCAGGTCGGCAGGTAGTTGGTCCCCGAGTACGACGCCGGCGCGACCGGTGCCTTCTCGTTGGTGAAATTGCCGACGTTGAAGTTGAACGAGAACTTGTCGTTCACTTCGACCGACATGTTCAGATCGGCGTAGATGAAGCGCTTGATGTAGCAGAACTTGTCGCCGGTTCCATACAGGTTGTTCGCGCAGCTCAAATCGATGTTGCCGTTGTCGTCGGCGTCGATTTCATCCGCTGCGACCGCCTTGATCCGCGACACGTAATAGGTCGTCGCGGTCAGCGAGAACGCTCCGAACTGCAGCGTGTTCTGCCAATTGCCGCGGATCCGCGGCGTGCCCGCGCCCGATGACAGCTCGTACGGTCCAAGCGTTCCGGCAAATTTCTGGACGACGCCGTTACCGTTGTCGACGTTGTACTTGAACAGGCGAGTCACGTCGATCCGGCTGATGAAGCGCGCCTCGCCGCCGAGCGGCACGTTGACGTTCGCCCCCAGATCGATGCCCGACACCATCTGGCTAGCCGCGTTGACGTACGGTGCGTTGATGATGAGCACGCGGGGCCGCGCGTTCGGGAACAGCGGATCGATCGAGTCGACCGCGGCGACCGAATAGCCGGTCGGAAGCGGGGTACCGGCGAAATAGGCAGCGCGCGCGTCCGCGGTCTGCGGCCCGGTGACGATTACGTTGGTCTTCTTGATGTTGTAGTAGTCGACCGTGAAGCTGAACCACGGGGTCGGCTCGACGACGATGCCGCCGGTGAAGCTGCGCGACTTTTCTGGCTTCAGGTCAGGGTTGCCAGAAAAGCCCGAACCCACGTTATACGCCAGATTATAGGGATTGCCGTTGGCGCTGCACGACGTGAGCGTACCCGAGCCGCCATGTTCCAGGATGAAGCTGCACGGCGGCGTCGAGTTGACGAACCCGGCATAGCTCGACCGTGCGTTGTTCTCGGCGAACGTCGGTGCGCGGAAGCCCTTCGAATAGGTACCGCGGACTGCGATCTGCTTGATCGGCGTGAACTTCGCACCGATCTTCGGCGAGAAATTGCTGAAGCCTTCCGAGTAATGATCGTAGCGGCCCGAACCGTTGATCTCGAGCGTGCTCAGCACCGGCGCGTTGATTTCGAAATAGCCTGCGGTCACGGTGTGCGACCCGAATGCTGCCGATGTGTTGGCATAGCGATCGAGGTTCGCGTTGAGGCTGTTGTTTTCCTCGACCTCATGACGGATCTGACCACCGACGGCGACCTGAAGCGGGCCGCCGGGCAAATCAAACAGAGCCTTGCTGACCGACGCATCGAGCGAGGCGAGCGACGTGTGCGAGCCCACCGAATAGCGCGGCGCGACGAGATCACGCGTTGCCTGGCTGTTCAACGACGGATTGACGAAATTGTATGCGCCGGTGTTGATCGCCTGCTTGAGCCCGGCGATGTTGACCACGCCGAGCGAGTCGATGTTCAGGTTGTCCTTCGCGCCGACCGCGTCGACCTGCCAGTTCCAGCCGCCGTCGAAGCTGCCGCGCAGACCAGCGGCGCCGCGGATGACTTCGTTGGTGCGGATCTGGCTCGCAGGCAGATCGCCGAACAGGTAATAAATGCGGGCCGCACCATTGCTGGGATCGTTGGCAAAGGCAGTTGCATATGGGTTGTTCGGGTTGAGTTGGCGGTCGGCTGCCGTGACGCAATTGACGCCCGCCGAGCAAATATACACCGGCAGGACGATACCTGGATTGTTCGATGCGAGCGTCGGCGATGCGCCATAGGGCTGCGTCTGGCGGATCGACAATGGTGGACGCGTCTTGGTCACGACTTGGTTGTGCGAATAGCTGCCCGAGACATAACCTTCGATATTATCGGCAACCTTTAAGCTCAGACGTCCTGAGAACGCGTACCGCTCCTGGGCTGGCTGGACTTGTGTATACTCGTTCGTGTTGTCGTGCTTGCACGCCGTGCCGCCAGCCGCGCCGGCGACCGTATAGGTTCCGTTGGCGCAGTTGAGGTTCAAGGAGGTGTAAGTGCCCGTTGCGGCGGTACCGCCGGCAAACGGATTGTTCAGGTCGGTCTGCGTGGAACGGCGAACGATCGCGTTGATGGTATTCTGCGGAAGTGCGTTGTCGTTCGGATTGCCGTCCGCACCGCCGATCGAACTCAGATCGAGCGTGTTGAACGGGAACTTGCGATCGCTGACCGAGATCGCCGTGTCCTTCTGATACTCGCCGTTGACGTAGAAGTTGAACCCCTGGCGGTCATAGTCGCCGATACCGGCGGTCAGGTTGGCGCGGTAGCGGCCACCGTCGCCAAGTTCGGAAATGCCGCCCTCGGCGGTGCCCGACACGCCGACGACGTGCTTCTTCATGATGATGTTGACCACGCCGCCGATCGCGTCGGCGCCATAGCTCGACGACGCGCCGTCCTTCAGCACTTCGATCCGCTCGACCGCGCTGAACGGGATCGAGTTCAGATCGACATAGGCGTTGTGGCCGTCATCGTTGAGCGGGAAGTTGGTCGAGCGCAGCCCGTCGATCAGCACCAGCGTCGACGATACGCCAAGGCCGCGCAACGACACGGCGGCACCACCGGCCGAGAAGCCGTTCTGGAAGCCGGTCGAGATCGAGCCGGCGCCATCCGCCGAGATCGAGCGGACCGCATCGTTGATGTTGGTGATACCCGCGCGCTGCAGCGTCTGCGTGGTCAGCACGGTGACCGGCGACGGTGTCTCGGTGTCGGTCCGACGGAACAGCGAACCGGTGACGACGATCTCCTGACCGGTCGCATCGGCCGGCTCGGCCTTGGTCTCCTGCGGCGTGATCGTAGCGGGAGCCGGCGCGGTTGCCGAAGCGTCGGTGGTGGTGGTCGCATCCTGTGCAAAACCGGCGGCCGTCGAAAGAATGAATGCCAGCGGCGTAGCGGCCGCGAGCAGGATCGCCTTCGAGGTCGAATGAGATGTCGAGATCATGAAATAATTTCCCCCCAGTGGCCCCGAACGGTCGCTTTGACGATCCGTCCGGAACGATGTGTCCCGACCGCCGCGGCGCGGCTGATCAGGACTATGGGGAGAGAAGTGAGGTAACGTATCTGTCATGTAAAGCCGCAATGCTGGCGTGTGACGAACAGCGCGACATAGTGACGGAAATGACACAATCGGTGGCGTGAACACCGGTGAATTTGTAATATTTTCACTGGTCGGCGGCAGAGCGTACGAAAATTACATAAGGCCGTCGCCTCGTGACGCCGGTCAGCGGGCTGCGTCCGAGCCGCTGGAGTGATAACGGGGACTACGAAACGCCCTAACCAGCGTGCGCGCAGTTTGCGCGGGGCGGGCGTTCAGATGGTCTTACTGCGCGCTGCACTCGCGCTCGATTGCTCTAGCATTTCGACTGCCGCCACATGCCTTTACCCGGTGAACCACGGGGACTCACCCGACCCGAATAGGCGCTTAACGTAGAATGGGCTGGGCAATCAGCGCCCGTTCGGCAGCACAGCCGGCAACCGCCGGACGGGCGGCGGCGGGAGCCTGTCGTAGCGCCGATAGCTCGGTCCGCGCCGCCGCGAGATCCGCCTGGAACGCGGGCGACGACGACAGCGCGGTCAACGTGGCACTCGCCGACAATCGGCCGGCTTCCACCGCACTGGCGTTATGCGCGCCACAGACGATGCGGCTTTCCCCGAACGCGCGACCGCGTGCGAGGATGGCGGTCGCGCGGTCGGGTGCGAGTTGTGCCAGCAAGGTCGCCCAGGTCCACCCCGCCGTGGTATGTCCCGACGGATAGTCGTAGCTGCCCTGCAATTCACCGACCGGCTGGCATACCGGACCTTTGTCGATCAGATAGGGGCGCTCTCGCTTGTAGAATGACTTCGCGATGCCGGTGTTGCGCGCCGTGTCGGAACCGGCTTTCTCGATCAGGCGCGCGGTCAGCGGTGCGTTGGCGGGCGTTAGCTCGACCCCCATCGCGCAACTGAAATCGCGCATCATGTCGCCCGTCCCGAGCTTCACGTCGTTGGTCGCCAGTCGCCAGCGCGGCGAGCCGACCAACGCACGCGTCTGGCGGAAGATCGCGCGGTCCGCCTGCCAGCGCGGGTCGTCCCGCTGCGGCGCAGGCGGAAGCACCGCAAGGATATCGAACGCGCCTTTCGCCAAGTAGACGAGCGGCTCCTCGCCTTCCGGGCGTTCGACGACGCCTTGCGCCAGGGCAATTGCGGAAAGGCCGAGTATCGCGGTCGCGGCAAGAATGGCTGAGGGCACCCGCATGTCGGCGTCTCCTGGGTCGGTCGTGTGAAGTACCTTGCCGATCGATGAGATCGGCAGGTGTCGGGAAACGCGGCTAGAAGCCTGCCGTGAGCGTCATCGTAAAGGTGCGGCCCCAGCGGACGATCTGCGGAACCTGATAGCTGTCAGGGCCGACCGTGCGGTAATAGCTGATATTGTCGAAGATGTTCGACACCGCGCCGGCGATCTTCAGATCGCTGTTGACGCTGTAGCCGACCGTCGTGTCGACGCTTCTAGTCGCGCGCTGCGTGTCGTTCAGCTGCTTGCCGCCAAACGTGCCGAACCGGTACGCAGCGATCAACGGGCCGTTGTATCTGTACGAAACGTTCGCGGAGAGGCCGCCCTTTTCGTAGAACAGCGAGGCGTTGTAGAGCCGTTCGGGTGCCCCCTGCATCGGCTGCGACTTGTCGGTCGACGCGTCGTTGAGATGCGCCCACGAATGCTGCAGCGTCATGTTCCCGGATATGCCGAACCCGGATTCCCAGCCGGGCAACTCCACCAGCTGGTAGCGTGCAGCGACTTCCACGCCGTAAAGGCCTGCGGTTCCGCCGTTGACCGGCTTGGACACCGACTGAAGGCCATCGACCGCGATCTGCGAGGCGCGGAAGTCGGTGCCCCGATCGTAGAGATAGTCGCTCAGCGCCTTGTAATAGCCGGCGACGGAGGCGCTGAAACCGCGATGCTGGTGTTCGATGCTGGCGTCGAAATTCCAGGATTTGACGGCCTTCAGATCCGGATTGCCCTCGGTCACGCTGATCGTGCCATCAGAGTTCACGCTCGTCTGGCTCCCGCCGGCAAGCTGGAAGAACGCCGGGCGCGTGTAGCTGCGCCAGACCGCACCGCGAATGACGTTCTCTTCGCCCGACCGATAGTTGGCGTGAATACTTGGGAGGAGAATGTCGTAGTGGGTCCGGCTGGACTTGAAGCCTTCCTGTAGCGCCGATCCCGAGGTGCCGTCGACGCTGACGGAATTCCAGAAGATGTTGTCGATATCCGTATGCTCGAACCGCAAGCCCGGCTGGACCTCGAGCGCGTTGCTGACGATCTTGGCGAGCGCGTACCCCGCATAAACGTTTTCATGCCCCGACAGCGTGTTCCGATTGAAGTCGTTGGCCGACAGCGTCGTGGCCGCTGCGGCGTTGCGCGCCGCGGCGGTAAGCGCGGCGCCATCTCCTCGTACGAAGGTGTACGGATAGTATTCCCGATCGATCGAAGACTCCTCGCCGCGCGCGAACGGGCTGGCGTTCAGTGTCTGGCCGGCGGGCAGGAAGTTCAGATTGCTGTAGTCGCGCGAGAAGCTGTCGCGCGTACTGTGCACGACCTTGACGCCGGCTGTCAGCGATTCCAGCCACGACCCGATCTTGTAGGTCGCATCGAAGCGTCCGCCGAGCTTGGAGGCGGTACTGCGCGAATTCGTGAACTCGCCGCTGTCCTGTTCGACGCCGTACAGCGCATTGTTGTTGAAACGGGCCAGCTGCGCAGCGCTGAGCAGGGGCAGAGGATAGCCGTTGCGATAGGAGAGCGCGAAGGGGCCGTTCAACTGGTTGCCCGCGAACGTCTGGTAGGTCACCTCCGAATGGTCCGGTGCCGCGCTCTTGCCCCAGCTCCAGAAGCCGCTGTAGCCGAGCGTCAGGCGACCGGCATCGGTCGTACCGCCGATGACTCCGGAAGCGAGCGTGGATTGCGCCGGCGCCGTTTCGAACCACGCGTGATATTCCCCGTCGCTCTCGGCATTCTGGTAAAGACCATCGGGGCGAACGACCGCGGCCGAATAGCGGTCGGCCTGGATGCTTTTCTGATAGATGTTCTGTTCGATGTTCGAGACCGCATAGGTGCCCCGCGCGTAGAGTTTCGTGGCGCCCAGATGCCAGTCGAACCCGAGCGCGCCGCCATACCGCACCTGATTGCCCTCGCTGAACTGGGCATTGGTGCTGGTCAGCAGCAGATTGTCCTTCTTGGAAAATCCATCGGGATTGCTGCCCTGCTCGCCTTGCGAGACCGCGAACTCCCATTGACCTGCCTGGAAGTCGACCATCGTCGAGGCGAAGTACCGCTTGCCGTAATAACCCGATGCGTAGACGCCGAACTGTTCGTCGTTGCCGAACCGGTGCGAGACTTCGGCCTGCACCATCCCCGTCCCCGCCGGCGTGTGGTAATCGAGCGCGTATTGGCTCAGGCCACCCTGCAGATAGAGACCGACATGCGTCTTTTTGTCGAAGTCGAACGCGGACGGCGTGCGGAAATCGATCGTGCCACCGATCGCGTCGCCGTCCATGTCCGCGGTCGACGTCTTATTGACGACCACCGCGGCGATGCCGACGGGGGGCAGCAGATCGAGCTGGATCTGCCGCGAATACGGCATGCCCTGCGCCGCGTTCGCGCCATTGACCAGATTGACGTTGTACGAACCGCTCAGCCCGCGAAGATAGACGAAGCTCGCGCCACCCCGCGCCGCGCCGTCGAGGCCGCCGTGATTGCCGGACGAAGGCGTGCCGAAAAAGTCGGTGGGTGCGACCGAAATACCCGGCAGTCGTGCCATCGCATCGACGACGCTGACATTGGGTTGGCGCTGGAGGTCGGCGCTCGACAGGACGCTGGTCGTACCGGTCGACTCGATCTCCGCCTTCTTCGACGCGTGTCCGGTGACGACGATCTCCTCACCGGCAGCATTCTTGACCTCGTCGGACTTGCCGACGACGATCCCCTGCGCCTGGGCTTGCGCGGATGGTGCGTCAGTACCCTTCGCATAGGCGGCCGACGGCAGGGCCAGCGTAGCAATTGCAATCGCCAGACAGGCGGCACTGCCGCGCAAAGCGAGCACGCCGGACATCGGACGCACGTCCTCGGCAGAACGATCAAATCTGTTCATGCAACACCTGAAAATGGGGAATAACTTTGGTCTGCGCCGCCCCTAGGGCGAGCGTATGACGGCGATGTGACGTATCGTATAATATATGTAACGCCGTTTTAGGCGTGGTCGCACAATCGAAACTGGCAGCGATAGTGAGCATCGGTCGATGTCATCAGACGGACATCAACCCCGATTAGCGCGGCGGAATCCGATCGGACCATCCCGTCATTCTTCGTGCAGCAGGTTTTCCATGAAGCGCCATTCCCTCAAGATCCTGGCTACCCTGACATTGGCCCAGGCAATGCCGGCGGTCGCACAGGACCTGCGCGTCATGACGTTCAACGTGCGCTATCCGAACCCCGACGATGGTCCGAACGTATGGGCAAAGCGCCGCGACGTGTTCGTGAAGACGGTCCGCGCGGCCAATCCCGACGTGATCGGAACACAGGAGCTATTCCAGTCGCAAGGCCGCGATGTCGTCCGTGCGCTGCCAAAATCCCGCTGGTTCGGCCGCGACCGTTTCGGCGGGCATTCGACAGAGCATATGGGGATCTTCTACCGCACCGATCATCTCCGTCTCGTCAGCCAGGGGGATTTCTGGCTTTCCGAAACCCCGGAGGTGCCAGGCAGCATGGCATGGGGTGCGACGCTGCCACGGATGGTCACCTGGGGTATCTTCGCAACGCGCGGCACGAAGCCCTACAGGTTCCTCATGATCGACACGCATTTCGCGAACCGCGATGTCGAAGACGAGGAAGCCCGTCGTCGATCCGCAGACCTGATCGCCGCCAGGCTACCGATGCTCGCCAAGGGCCTGCCGATCGTGCTCACCGGGGATTTCAACGCGACGCCCGACAGCGAAGCGCATCGTCGGCTGTCGGCCGTTCTCACGGATGTCTGGGCGACCTCGCCCAGGAAAGCCGGTCCTGAAGGCACGTTCCACGACTTCACCGGCAAGCCCCAGGCAATGATCGACTACATCATGGTACGCGGTTTCGCGCCGGTCAGCGTCGCCGTGCTGACCGATCACGCCGGCGACCGCTATCCGTCGGACCATTTTCCGATCGTTGCCGTGCTTCGGCGCAAGGACTGAGCTCTCCGACGTTTCACCTCAACCCGAACTACCGCCGGGGGCCAGCGGGCGACCGAGCGGACCCTGCAGGTGCAGCGACGTTTGCGATCCGTAGAAGTCGGCGATCCCGCCCCAGGCGCGGTGGTTGAGTTCGAGCAGGAACAGGATGCGGCGCATGACGCGCGCCTGCGTTGCAGGGGGTATTGCGACGATGTGCTCGAACGCGTCGCGCGAGATGCTGTTGTGGTTCAAATCCTCGTTCAGTTCGTCATGATCGCCCGCCAGATCGCTGAACGCAGGATTGGTACGCGCCACCGAGGCGAGCCGGAGCGACATCTTGGGTGGTTCGCCGAACACACCCTCGATGACCATGACCGACGCGCAGGACGTGACCGGATCGACCTGCGCGACGAGCGTCAGCAGGTCGACGAACGCGAAATGCAGCGGCAGCGGTACCGCGCGATCGAGCGCCGCCTGGGTGATGCCGAGCGTCTCGCAGGTCGTGCTCTCGAGCGCCTCGTGCCCGACCTCCTCGCCGAAATAGCGGAACATCATCGCGCGCAGCGGCGCGATCAGCCGGCGACTGAGATTGGGCGCGATGATCTCCACGAACCGGCAAGTCACGTGATATTGTTCGATGAACGGCCCCGCGATCAGCGGCGACCAGCGATCGCCGAGCGCGTCGAGCATCGTGACATACGGGTTTTCGCCCCATTTCCCGAGGGTGCTGCGGGTCAGCATCTCGACGCGGCGCATGAATTCGAGGCCCGACAGCGTCGGCAGATCGGGGATCGGCGGAACGGCGAAGCGCAGCGCGGTATCGCCGGTCGAGTCCGCCAGCGCGCGCCCGACCAGCCAGAGGTGCGATTCCAGATCGCGCGGATCGTAGAGCGCCAGCGCCTCGACGATCGCGTCGCTTTCCGGCAGCGCGGCTTCCTCGCCCGTGATCCTCGCGAGCATCACCCCGGCGGCGATCAGAGTCAGTGGCGCCGAGTTTCGGAAATAGGCGAACTCGGCGATGATCAGCCCAAGATGGAAGTTGGGCTGGACGTCCGCGTCGAACGGGTCGCCCGTGGTGCCCAATGTGGCGCTGGCGAGCGCCATGTCCGACTCGATCCTCAGCACGGCTGCGTGGGCGACTAGGCGTTCGAGCCGGTGGGCTGGCAGGTCCGCCCGAATGGCGGCGATGGTGCCGTCGATACATGCGTCGATCGCGGCGATCCGCGCGGCAAGCGTCTGTCGGATCCCGTCATGCCCCTCCCCGATCAGCGCGCGGCCATCGAGAAACGCACCCAACGCGCCCCAGCCGTCCGCCCCTGCTTCGCGCATCAGGTCCCATAACGGGGCCCCGCCGTCGCGCAGCGTCGCCAGTTCGGCCGCCATCCGTGTCGCCGACGCGGGATCGTCGAGCGCGAGGACATATCGCGCATCGCCCTGCGTAAGCGCGATCGCGGACGCATCGGGCGCGTGCTGGATCGCGTCGACGCACAAGCGCGGATCGCGGTAGCGGTGGAAGGTCCAGAGATCCATCAGGAGTCCTCGAAGATGCGCGCGATCGCCGCACGGGGCTGGGCATAGAACGTCAGGATCTGCTCTTCCTGTAGGATCATCGTCTCGATCATCAGCGCGACGTTGCGCTTGACCACCACTGCGGCCTCGCGGTCGACCACGCCTTCGAGCGCCATCAGGTCACGCGAGATGTCGGCATGCTCGTAATCCGCGTTCAGGTCGGCATGATCGCGCAGCGGCAGGTAGAAGGCGGCAGGCAGATCGAGTTCGCGACAGCGATCGTCGAACGCGTCGACGAACGCCACCTGCGCCACCTCGAACAGGAACAGTACGGCCTTGAACGACAGCGGGTGCTGGCGCGCATAGACGCCGAGCGCGGCACAGAGCGCAAACGTGGTCGGTAGCGGCTGATGCGCTTCCAGCTCCTCCGGGGTCAGACCGACCGCCTCCAGCGCGCGCGCCAAAAACGCGTCGTGGCCGAGTTCGGATTTGAGGAACCCCTGCAGCAGGTCGCGTTCCCGCGGCGTCCGCGCGGTCGCGAGCGCGGGTCCGATCAGCCCCGGCGCCGCCTTGACGATGTAGAAATATTCGAGCGCATAGCCGATCAGTTGTTCGCGCGTCGCGCGATGCTCGACGAGCGCGGTGTGGAATGCGGACCGCGCGACGCGCTGCGTGACACGATCGGCGATCCGGCGGATCTCGCGGTAGAGCTGCGCGCCGCTGACCAGCCCTTCCGTGCGCGGTTCGGATTCGACCAACAGCCGGACCGCGTCGAACCCCTGGAGCAGCGCCGGTACCTTGTCGGCGATCTCGGGAACCCCGGCGATCATCGCGTCGATCGACACGCCGCCGCCCACCAGCTGGTCGATCAGGCGAGCCACGGCAGGCGCCTCCGCCGTCTCGAACGCGAACGCGCACCTGGTCTTGCCGATGCGGATCGTGGCTTCGTTCGGCTCGATATCCGTGGTGACGCCGAGCCGAAACTTGGGCTGGCTGAGCCCGGCTATGGTGGCCTCCATGCTATCGTCCTTTCACAGATCGGAGACGCGGCGGAGCAGGGGCGCATCGCCGGTATAGTGCCGCCAGACGCCCGAGTAGAACGCGTCGTACAGGTCGACGAACAACGGCATCTGCGCCTTAAGACGCCGCACGTCGGTCTCGGCGATTGCGGGGATCTGCTGGAAGATCAGCCGGGTGAGGTTGCCATGCCCAGCGTCGATGTTGATGTTCGCATGCGTGCGCAGCGGACCGACGAAGCCGTCGTCCATGCCCACGCGGGTACACGCCTCGATGAAGCTGTCCTCCTTCATGCCCTGGCCCTCGAGCAAGCCGAGCGTCGAAAAGAAGAACAGCGGATCGTTGTGCGCCCAATAAGCAAGCGCGTTGCACAGCGCCATCGTCTCGGGCAGCGGGATCGCGTCCTGCATATCCGCATAGGTCAGGCCGACATGCGTGAGCGATCGCAGCAGGATCTCGTCATGGCCATATTCTTCGGAGAAGAACTCGTTCAGCAACAGCCGGACCGCGGTGTTGGGCACATAGGACAGCACCGGCGCGTCGAAATAGCTTTCGCGGAACAGGAAATGCCAGTTCTCGATCACCATGCCGGTCGCAAGCCGCTGCGGAAGGTCGCCCGGCGCGTTGGCGGCGAGGCAGGTCTGCCAGAACGGGTTGCGGTAGATCGTCGTCTCGCAGCGGGCCTCGACCAGTTCCTCGAGCTCCAGGATCACTTCGGACCCGGAGCGAAACGGCGGCAGTGCGGTGTCGTCGAGCAGGCCCAGCCCATCGAGCGACGCGACGAGATCATCGGCCACCTCGCGCAGGAGAGCGGGCTCGTCGGCGACGATCCGGTCGAGCGTGGTCGCGCCGTCCATCCGGCGCAGCGCGCGTTCGAGCACGGACTGCGGCATGTCGCGGGCGACCAGCGTATGGCGGTCGCCGAGCAGCAGCGCGGTCCCGCCGACGCGGATTTCGGTGTTCAGCCGGGGGCGGCCGATGGTCTGGAGGTCTTCGATCTGCACGCTATCGTCCGATCGCGGTCGCGCGGTCGCGCATGGCCGGCGGTGCGGGAACGCCGCACGGCCGGCCAGCAGCGAACGCGTCAGAGGTGGATGGCGATCAAGGTCGGGCGGCCATCGGCCTTCTCGACCGTGAACAGGAAGTGCTTCCCGCCCAGGGTGCCGGTGTTGATGTACAGATCGGGCTTCTTGCCGTCGAACGTGTTGTTCGCGAGATCGGCATGCTTCACTTCGTGAACCGTCGGATGTGCGGCAGCTGCAGACATGATGTCCTCCTTTGTCGTGGTGCCGGCTTCGTCGAGCCGGCTGGGAGGCATGCTCTGCCCGGACGCAGGGGGGATCAATCGAAGACACCTCCGATATGGCGTCACCGCGACGCCCCTCCCCGGCAGATAGACCCGAAACGACGCAGATCGCCGCAAGGGATTATAGTCTACGAACTGGTAGCCTCGACGCGACCTTACCTAAAGGCACACCGCATGGCTCGGCTTGCCTGAAGGACTGGCGCCCCGTCGCGACCCGCTACGACCGACGCCCCACGGTCTTTTTCTCCGCCATCGCCCTCACTGCCACCGTCATCTTCCGGCTAGAACAGTGAGTCCTAACCCTAGCGCGTCTCGCCTTCCGTTGCCGTCGCATCGAGCTTGTCCTGCGTCCTAGTCTCGAAGTCGCCCGCATCGTGGCGTTCGTGGAGCTGGCTGGCGGGATCGCCGATCACCCGGTTGACCATCCGCCCGCGCTTCACTGCAGGCCGCGCGCCGATCAAGTCGGTCCAGCGCAGGACGTTCTTGTAGTCGTTCGCCTGAAGGAACTCGGCAGCCTCATAGACCTCGCCACTCACGAGCGCGCCGTACCACGGCCACACCGCCATATCGGCGATCGAATACTCGTCTCCGCCGATATATTCGCTCTCGCCGAGCCGCCGGTCGAGGACGTCGAGCTGGCGCTTCACCTCCATCGCGAAGCGGTCGATCGCATATTCGATCTTCACGGGCGCATAGGCATAGAAATGCCCGAACCCGCCGCCGAGCATCGGACCCGCGCCCATCTGCCAGAACAGCCACGACAGCACTTCGGCGCGCTTGGCCGGATCGGTGGGAAGGAACGCGCCGAATTTCTCGGCAAGATACAGCAGGATCGAACCGGACTCGAAGACCCGGATCGGAGTCGCGCCGCTGCGATCGACCAGCGCCGGTATCTTCGAATTGGGATTGGCTTCGACGAAACCGCTGCCGAACTGGTCGCCGTCCATGATCCTGATCAGCCACGCGTCGTATTCGGCGCCGACGTGCCCGGCAGCGAGCAGCTCCTCGAGCATCACGGTCACCTTCACGCCGTTGGGCGTTGCCAGCGAATAGAGCTGAAGCGGATGCTTGCCGATGGGGAGTGGCTTGTCATGCGTCGCGCCCGCGGTCGGACGATTGATGCTGGCGAACCGGCCTCCGCTCTCCTTGTTCCACGTCCAGATCTTGGGCGGCACGTATTCGGCGGTCTCGGTCATCGGGTCTCTCCGCTAGATTCAGGACTCTCCCGTCGGCGATAGGCGGTAATCCGGAATTGCTCCAGCCGTTTGGGACGCGACGGTGTCGGCGTGAGCCACACATTCAGGCAACCAACGAGCGGAACGCACCGCCGTCTGCCTGCGCCGGTACACAGCGACCGACCCAAGGACCGGGCGACTACCGCATTTGCATGAAGATAGAGACCGCGTTGCGGACGCTATCCGCAAACCGGTCATAGATCGCCCGCGCCACCTGGGCGATGACGGGCTGCCGATCGCGTCCACCGCGCGCGAACACCGCGACGGCCACGCGGCGGCCGTCGGGCATGGTAATGAACCCGACGTCGTTGGTGATACCGTCGAGCGTGCCGGTCTTGTCCTCCACGCGCGTACCGGCGGGGAGGAGTGCGCGGATCCGGCGCGTGCCGGTCGCGCATCGGCTCATCAGCTCCAACAGGAACGTGCGGCTTTGCGCCGTCAGCACGGTACCGTTGTCGATCTTGTTCAACAGCGTGACCATCGCGACCGGCGTGGCGACATCCCGGCTGTCCGCAAGGTGGCCGCGCTCCCGCAGCAGCTGGGCTATGGTCCGGTCCATCCGGATACCAGTGATATTCTGCGATGACAGCCACTGCTGGATCGCGCCGGGGCCGCCGAGCGCAGCAAGCAACTGGTCGGTCGCCTGATTATCGCTGCGGATGATCATCAGCTCCATGACCTTCGCCGCGGGCCGACCGACGATCATGTCGCCAAGGCTGCGTCGTCCCTGATCGACCTCGCCGAGATAGGCGGCTGCGATGGCGAGCTTGACCGTGCTCGCCATAGGAAACGGGGTATCGCCATTGATCGAGACGGTCGAGCCATCGCGAAGGTCCAGCGCAGCGATGCCATAGTCCCCGGAGCGTTCCGCGATCAGCTTGCTCAGCGCGTGCTCGAGCCCGATGAGGTCCGGAGAGCTTGCGGCCGCCGGTGCCGGGACGAGGACGGTCGCGGCGATACAGGACAGAAACAGATGGGAAAGCCGGCGTGCGTGCATCGATCGTCCTTGCGTATAGCTCTTCGGCAGCCTGCTCCTGCTAAACCGAAAAACCTGAACACATCGTGTTGCCCGTCGGCAAAATGCACACAACGACGCGTCGAGTGCCGTTCATCGCGAAACCGGGCAGCTGTGCCTACGCATTGGCGGCTTTTTGGGCAAGCGGCGCTGAGCCAAGCCGCTGCGATCGTCGCACGAGATGATGGAGATCGTGGATAGGGTAAGCGGTGCCAGGCGGGCATAATGACTCCCGACCCTCGGGCAGCGCTATTTCCCCTGCCCGAAAACGGCACGCCCGTCGAACCAGCGGCGCAACGGAAAAAAGGGGCGGCGTGGACCGGTATCGCGACGGAAGCGATCCTCGGAAGCGCAGGCTGGGATTGCGCGGCGCGACGATGGCCGTAAGGCATTCGGACAACTATGTTCGGTGAGAGTTCGATGCCGTGACCAGCTCCAGCGAGACGCTCCTGATCACCGGCGTCGCCGGTTTCGTGGGATCCGCGATTGCCAGGGCGGCGGCGGCGCATGGCATGCCGGTTCGGGGGTTGGTCCGACCATCCAGCACGCGGACCAACCTTGTCGATTTCCCCGGCGCCCTCGTCGAAGCGGATTTGCGCGATGCGGCTGCCGTGACGGCGGCGATGGGGGGCGTAAGCCGCGTCATCCATACCGCGGCCGACTACCGGATCTGGGCCCGCGATCCCGAAGAGATCGTCCGCAACAATCGCACCAGCACGCTTAACGTCATGACGGCTGCTCTGGCAGCCGGGGTAGAGCGCATCGTCTATACCAGCAGCGTCGCGACGCTGCTCCCCGACCCTATGGGGGCCGCCGACGAAACCCGACCCGCCACCGAACAGACCGTCGTCGGCGCGTACAAGCGCAGCAAGGTGGTCGCCGAACGGTTGGTCAAGGCGATGGTCCGCGAGCAGGGCCTGCCCGCGGTGATCGTCAATCCCTCGACGCCGATCGGCCCGCGCGACGTGCGGCCCACGCCGACCGGGCGGATCATCGTCGAAGCGGCGAACGGCAAGATGCCCGCGTTCGTCGACAGCGGCCTCAACCTCGTCCATGTCGACGATGTCGCGCGCGGTCATCTGCTGGCGCTCGATCGGGGTCGGATCGGCGAGCGCTATGTGCTTGGCGGGCAGGACGTCGCGCTGGCGGATATGCTCAGGGCGATCGCGACTATGGTCGGTCGTCGTGCGCCGACGGTCCGCCTGCCGCGCGCACCGCTGTTCCCGCTGGCGTGGCTCAACGAACGACTGGCCGCGGTCACCGGCAAGGAGCCGTTCCTGACGCTAGACGGACTGCGGATGGCCAAGCACACTATGTTCTACAGTTCCGCCAAGGCGACGCGCGAGCTTGGCTACCACGCGCGGCCGCATGAGCAGGCGCTGGCCGATGCGATCGCCTGGTTCCGGCAGGCGGGCATGATCGGGTGATCGGCATCGCCGTATCGACGGTCGCGATCTGGCTGTATCTGGTGCTAGGCAATGGCGGCTTCTGGCTGGCCCGCGAACGCGACACGCGCGACGTACCCCCTGCCCCCGCGCCCAGTGTTACGTCTTGGCCCGATGTCGTCGCGATCGTACCCGCGCGCGACGAGGCCGACGTCATCGCGCGCGCGATCGGCAGTCTGGCCGACCAGGACTATCCCGGCGATTTCCGCATCGTGCTGGTCGACGACGGCAGCAGCGACGGGACGGCGGACATCGCGCGTGACGCCGGTGGCGATCGGCTGACCATCGTACGGGGCACACCCCTGCCCGTGGACTGGACCGGCAAGCTGTGGGCGGTATCGCAGGGTATCGCGGCCGCCGAATCACCGCGCTATCTCTGGCTGACCGACGCGGATATCGCGCATGCCCCCGATACGCTGCGGTCGCTGGTCGCCCGGGCCGACCACCATGATCTGGCCCTGGTCTCGCTGATGGCGAAGCTGCGCTGCACGCATTGGGCGGAGCGCGCATTGATCCCCGCGTTCGTGTATTTTTTTCAGATGCTCTACCCGTTTTCGCGCGTAAACGGCCGGGGACCGGGTGCCGCAGCGGGCGGCTGTATGCTGGTGCGCCGCGAGGCTCTGGCATTAGTGGGTGGGATCGGCGCGATCCGCGGTGCGCTGATCGACGATTGCGCGTTCGGTGCGCTGATGAAGACGCAGGGACCGGTCTGGCTGGGGCTGACCGAGCGGTCGCGCAGCATACGTCCGTATGACGGCATCCGCCCGATCGCGGAGATGATCTCCCGGTCCGCCTACGCACAGCTCGACTATTCGCCGCTCAAGCTGATCGGGGCGGTGATCGGCCTCGCGCTCGTCTATGCCGCCCCGCCGCTGCTCGCGCTGTTTGCCGACGGGCCGGCCCGCGCGCTCGGGATAGCGGCATGGCTGCTGATGACGCTGTCGTTCCTGCCGATGCTGCGCTTCTACCGGCGCTCGCCGTTATGGTCGCCGTGCCTCCCGCTCATTGCGGCTTTCTACACGGGCTGCACCTTGCTATCCGCCTGGCAGCACGGGCGAGGCCGTGGCGGCATGTGGAAAGGGCGCGCGCAGGCTGCGCGGCAATGATGGCAACGGCATCGCATCAGCAGACCGCCGACCTCGCGTCCGGCAAGGATCACACGGGCGAGAACTTCCCGGTCGCCTCGGCGATCCTGAAGCGGGAGCACCGCGCGCCGATCATGGCGTTCTATCGCTTCGCGCGCGCCGCCGACGACGTCGCCGACCATCCGACCGCACCCGCCTCCGACAAGCTAGCCCGACTGCACGCCATGCGGCTGGGCGTGACCGGCCGAGGCGATGAACCGCATGCGCTGACGCTGCATCAGGTGATGGCCGAACGGGGTTTGGACGCGCGCCATGCCAACGACCTGCTCGACGCGTTCGAACACGACGTCACGGTGCGCCGCTATGCCGACTGGGACTCGCTGATCGCCTATTGCCGGCTCTCGGCGATGCCGGTGGGACGCTATGTACTCGACGTCCACGGCGAGGATCGCGCGACCTGGGAGGCGTCGGATGCGCTGTGCGCGGCGTTGCAGATCATCAACCATCTCCAGGATTGCGGGAAGGACTACCGCACGATCGACCGCGTGTATCTTCCCACGGAAATACTTGCCGCACACGGCGCCCGGGTCGAGCATCTTGGCGAAGATGCCGCATCGCCCGCGCTCAGGGCCACGATCGTCACGCTCGCCGAACGCACGCGCGGCCTGCTTGCGACGAGCGCCGGTTTCTCCGCGATGATCCGCGACCGCCGGCTTGCCGCCGAGGTGGCGATCATCCAGAGACTTGCCGAGAGCCTAACCGAACGCCTGCTGACGCGGGATCCGCTGAGCGAGCGCGTCCATCACGGCAAGCTGGAGGCGGCGTGGCTCGCTGCGGGTGCTGCGCTGGGCAGCCTTGTACGGGGACGTTCGCGATGAATCCCAATGCGACACCCGCCGCGCTCCGCGCCCAGGTATCGGGCAGTTCCTTCTATGCCGGCATGCGCGTGCTGCCCAAGGCCGAGCGCGAGGCGATGTATGCGATCTACGCGTTTTGCCGGATCGTCGACGACATCGCCGACGATCAGCAGGGCATACCAGCGGAGCGCGCCGCCCAGCTCGACCAGTGGCGGACCGATATCGATGCGCTCTATGCTGGTGGCGACCCCGGACAGGCGATCATCGTCGCCGAGGCCGTCCGCCGCTTCGATCTCGATCGCGCCGATTTGCACGCGGTTATCGATGGTATGGGGATGGACGTCGCAGCCGACATACGTTGGCCCCCCGCCGCGACGCTCGACCTGTATTGCGACCGCGTCGCCTCGGCGGTCGGGCGACTGTCGGTGCGGATCTTCGGGATGGACCCTGCGCCCGGTATCGCGCTCGCCTTCCATCTTGGCCGCGCGTTGCAACTGACCAATATCCTGCGCGACATCGACGAGGATGCCGCGATCGGCCGGGTCTACCTGCCGTTCGAACTGCTCAGCGGTGCGGGCATCACGATCACCGCACCGGCCGAGGTCATCGTTGATCCGCGCATCGACGCCGTTGCCCGCGCACTCGCGACCGAAGCGCATGGCCATTATGCGCAGGCCAACGCGATCCTGGCGAAGCGCCCGCGCGGACACCTGATCGCGCCGCGGTTGATGGCGGCGGCCTATGCCAAGGTGCTGTCGCGGATGGAGGGTGTCGGCTGGGCGCCGCCGCGAACCCGCGTCCGCGTATCGAAGCTGGCACTGCTCTGGACGATGCTGCGCCTGAGCCTGACCCGGTGAGCTTTTCCGGCGTGACGATTGCCGGAGCGGGGCTGGCAGGGCTTGCCGCCGCAGTCGCCGCGCGCGAGGCGGGGCTGGCGGTCCGGGTGGTCGATGGCGCGGCGCAGGCAGGCGGACGCTGCCGGTCGTATCATGATCCGCAGCTCGGGCTGACGATCGATAACGGCAATCATCTGGTTCTGTCGGGCAATACTGCGGTCACCCGCTTCCGGGCGACGATCGGCGCGACGACCCCACTCGCCGGGCCGGACCATGCCGATTTCGCATTTTGCAATCTTGCGACGGACGAACGGTGGACGGTGCGGATCAACGATGGTCCGGTGCCCTGGTGGGTGATGGCGAAACGCCGTCGCGTGCCGGGCAGCCGTGCGCGCGACTATCTGCCGCTAGCCCGTCTGCTCGGCGATCGGGAGGAGCGGATCGACGCGCGGATCGCGACCGATGGTCCGGTGTGGGCCCGGTTGCTCGAACCCGTGTTGCTCGCCGCGCTGAACACCGCACCTGCCGAGAGTTCGGCGAAGCTCGCAGGCGCGGTCCTGCGCGAGACGATCGCGAAAGGTGGCAAGGCGATGCGTCCACGGATCGCCGAGCCGAACCTGTCCGCGGCGTTCATCGATCCGGCGCTGGCGTGGCTCGCAGGCCATGCAAGCCCGGTGACGCTCGGCCGCCGCCTTCGCGCGATCGACTTCGAGGGCGACCGTGCGACCAGCCTGGACTGGGGCAACGGACCGGAACAGATCGCAGACGACGAGGCGGTGATCCTCGCCGTGCCCGCCTGGACCGCAACCGCGCTGATTCCCGGTCTCCAGGCGCCCGACGAACACCGCGCGATCGTCAACGGGCATTTCGCGTTTCCAGCCCCAACCGGCGCGCCGGCGATGCTGGGACTGCTCGGCGGGACGGCGGAATGGGTCTTCGCGTTTCACGATCGACTTTCGGTGACCGTGAGCGCAGCTGATCATCTCGTCGACCGCGACCGCGAGACGCTAGCACGGGCGTTCTGGGCGGATATCTGCGCCGCGCTCAAGATCGACGCGCCGATGCCGCGCTGGCAGATCGTCAAGGAGAAGCGGGCGACCTTCGCCGCCACGCCCGAGCAGAACGCCAAACGCCCGCCTGCGCGTACCCGCTGGCGCAACCTGTTCCTTGCGGGCGACTGGACCGATACCGGCCTTCCCTCGACGATCGAGGGGGCGCTGCGCTCGGGCGAAACCGCCGCCCATTTGGTAAGGGGCGATCATGCCCGATAACGATCCTATGCACGCCCCCCCTTCGCTTGCCGCGGTCGAAGTCGCGGTTGACCGCGCTACCGCCGCATTGGCCGCGCAGCAGCGCGACGACGGGCACTGGGTATTCGAACTCGAGGCCGACGCGACGATCCCGGCCGAATACGTCCTGTTGCGGCATTATCTCGGCGAGCCCGTTGCTGCGGATCTGGAAGCGAAGATCGGACGCTACCTCCGCCGCATCCAATCCGAGGCGCATGGTGGCTGGGGCCTGTTCCACGAGGGCGCGTTCGATGTCAGCGCAAGCGTGAAGGCCTATTATGCGTTGAAAATGATCGGTGACGCGACCGACGCGCCACATATGGCACGCGCGCGGACCGCGATCCTGGCTGCGGGCGGTGCGGCGGCGAGCAACGTCTTTACGCGGATCCAGCTGGCGCTGTTCGCCGCAGGGCCGTGGGCGACCGTGCCGACGATGCCGCCCGAACTGATCCTGACGCCGCGCTGGTTCCCGGTCCACTTGTCCAAGATGTCGTACTGGGCACGCACCGTCGTCGTGCCGTTGCTCGTGCTGGCCGCGCTGAAGCCGGTCGCCCGCAATCCGCTGGGGGTGAAGATCGACGAACTTTACACCGGCGCGGCGGTTCGGCCACGGTCGAAGGCTGCAGATACGAAGTGGCTGTGGACGGCCGGGTTCAACGCGCTCGACCGGGTGCTGAAGGTCGGCGACCGGCTCTGGCCCAAGCGGATGCGCCGGCGTGCGATCGAGGCGTGCACAGCGTTCGTCACCGAGCGGTTGAACGGCGAGGACGGGCTCGGCGCGATCTATCCGGCGATGGCGAACAGCGTGATGATGTTCGACGCACTCGGCTATGCGGCGGATCATCCGGCGCGGGCGATCGCGCGGCAGTCGATCGAGAATTTGCTCATCGTCGGCGAGGACGAGGCGTATTGCCAGCCCTGCGTCTCGCCGGTGTGGGACACCGCACTAGCGGCGCATGCGATGTTCGAAGCAGGCCGCGACGACCTGGCCGCGAAGGCGCTCGCCTGGTTGAAGCCGCGCCAGGTGCTCGACGTGAAGGGCGACTGGGCGGACGAGAAGCCCGACGTGCGGCCCGGCGGCTGGGCGTTCCAGTACAACAACGACCATTATCCCGATCTCGACGACACTGCCGTGGTCGTGATGGCGATGGATCGCGCGCAGGCCGGGGCAGCGTACACTACTGCGATCGAACGCGGCGTCGAATGGACCGTCGGGCTGCAAAGCCGCAACGGCGGCTGGGGCGCGTTCGATGCGGACAACAGCTACGACTATCTGAACAACCTGCCCTTCTCCGATCATGGCGCATTGCTCGACCCGCCGACCGCGGACGTCAGCGCGCGCGTCGTGTCGATGCTCGCGCAGCTCGGCCAACGCGACGGGCCCCGCATGGCCAGCGCGCTCGCCTATCTGGAGCGTGAGCAGATGGCGGACGGCAGCTGGTTCGGGCGCTGGGGCGTCAACTATATCTACGGCACCTGGTCGGTGCTGTGCGCGCTGAACGCGGCAGGGTTTGCCGCCGAACATCAGATCGTCGCCAAGGCGGTCGATTGGCTCGAGCGCATTCAGAATGCCGATGGCGGCTGGGGCGAGGATTGCGACAGCTATGCGCTGGATTATGCCGGCTACACGCCCGCGCCGTCGACCGCGTCGCAGACCGCCTGGGCGCTGCTTGGGATGATGGCGGCGGGTAGCGTCGACGGCGATGCGGTCGAGCGGGGGATCAACTGGCTCTCAGCGCATCAGGATGCCGAGGGTCTGTGGGGCCAGGAACACTATACCGGGGGCGGATTTCCACGCGTGTTCTACCTGCGCTACCACGGCTATCCAAAGTATTTCCCGCTCTGGGCGATGGCGCGGTATCGCAACCTCAAGCGCTCCAACACGCGCACCGTCGGGTACGGGATGTGATACTTGCCGCGTGCGGCCTGCAGCGCGAGGCGCGGCTGATCGCAAAGGCGGGGCTGGTCCCGGTGATCGGCGGCGGCGATGCCGAGCGGCTGGGGAACGCGCTCGAACGGCGCTGTGAAGAGGCCAGCGCGATCCTGTCGATCGGGCTCTGCGGGGCGTTGGCGGCCGATCTCGACATCGGCGATGTGGTGATCGATGCCCACACTGCGGGTCTGATTGCGTGGCTACGAGCCGCCCTTCCCCACGCTCGTACCGGCGCGATCGTTGGGCAAGACAGTCCGGCAGCCACAAGCGACGACAAACGCCGCCTTCATCTCGCTACCGGAGCGCTGGCCGTAGACATGGAGTCGCATGTCGCCGCGCGCGTGGCTCTCCACCGAGGGCTGCCGTTCGCGGCGATCCGCGTGGTGTCCGACGATGCGCGGCGGACCCTGCCGCCCGCCGCGCTCGTCGGCATGCGGCCGGACGGCGGGATGGCACTAGACGCGGTGCTGAAATCACTCGCGCGGCACCCTGCCCAACTCCCCGCGCTGATTCGCACCGGTCTCGACGCGGAGCGGGCGTTCCGAGCGTTAGGCCGCGCGTTGCGCGCGCTTGAAGCCCACGGGATCGGCTTCCTTGATCCGCGCGAGTTCCCGCTCGACCTGTGACGCATAGGTCTCGGCAGCGGGACGCTGATGCGACAAGTCGATATCCGGCTTCATCGGTCCGTCGGTCCGAACGCCCTTCATCGCCACCTTCATGAGCTTGAGCGGATGACGGATCGCATCGGTCGCCGCCGTGCCTTCGAAGCCGCAATGGACCATGCAGTCGGCGCACTTCTCATATTTGCCGACGCCGTATTCGTCCCAGTCGGTGCCCTCCATTAGCTCGGCGAACGTGGGCACATAGCCTTCGCCGACGAGGTAGCACGGCTTCTGCCAGCCAAAGACGGTGCGCAGCGGCATCGACCAGGGCGTGCATTCATAGGTCTGGTTGCCAGCCAGGAAATCGAGGAACAGCGGCGAGTTGGTAAAGGTCCATGCCTTGCCGCCATTGCCGCGCGAGAACACGTCGCGGAAGAAGTTCTTGGTCCGCTCGCGGTTGAGGAAATGCGCCTGGTCGGGCGCGCGCTCATAGGCATAGCCCGGCGAAATCGTGATCTCGACGCCGTTTGCTTCCATGTCGTCGAAGAACGCCGCGGTGCGTGCCGGATCGGCGCCGTCGAACACGGTGCAGTTGACCTGGACGCGGAAGCCCTTTGCCTTCGCGAGTGCGATCGCATCCTTGGCGACGTCGTACACGCCGTCCTGGCAGACCGACTTGTCGTGTGCCGCCTGGTCGCCATCGAGATGGATGGACCAGGTGAAGAACGGCGACGGCGTATAATCGTCGATCTTCTTCTTCATCAGCAGCGCGTTGGTGCACAGGATGACGAACTTCTTGCGCTCGATGTACCCCTTGACGATCTTCGGCATGTCGCGGTGCAGCAATGGCTCGCCGCCGGCAATCGAAACTGCCGGCGCGCCGCAATCGTCGATCGCCGCCATGCACTCGTCATAGCTCAGCCGCTGGTTGAGGATCGCGTCGGGATAGTCGATCTTGCCGCAGCCTGCGCACGCCAGGTTACAGCGAAGCAGCGGCTCGAGCATCAGGACGAGCGGATATTTGCCGCCCTTGATATGCTGTTTGACGGTGTAGGCGCCGATGCGGGCGATCTGGCTGAGGGGAAGGCTCATGCTCGTTCCTATTCGGCCGCCGCGGCGGTGGCGCGGGGCATTCTGAGTTCGGCGGGGAGGCTGAATTCGACATTCTCTTCCACGCCGTCGAGTTGTGAAACGCGCACGGGTCGCAACAGTCGCAACGCCGCGATCACCGAATCGACGAGTTCGTCGGGTGCTGAGGCGCCTGCGGTGATACCGACCGCGGCGACGCCGTCGAGCCATACCGGATCGACCCCGTCGCCGTCATCGACCAGATAGCTCGGTATGCCCATCTCGGTACCGATCTCTCGCAGGCGGTTCGAATTCGAGCTGTTGGCCGCGCCGACGACGATCAGCAGATCGCTCACCCGCGCCAGATCACGGACCGCGGTCTGGCGGTTCTGCGTGGCATAGCAGATCTCCGAGACGTCCGGCCCCTCGACATCGGCGAACCGCGCATGCAGCGCCATGATGACACCGCGGGTGTCGTCGACGCTCAGCGTGGTCTGCGTGACGTAGGCGATCGGCGTGTCGACCGGGATCGACAACGCTTCGACCTCCTCGGGGGTCGAGACGAGATGCATTGGCGCGTCGACCTGCCCCATCGTGCCGATCACCTCGACATGACCTGCATGGCCGATCAACACGATCGTGCGCCCCGACTTCGCATAGCGGCGACCCTGGATATGGACCTTCGTGACCAGCGGGCAGGTCGCATCGAGGACGGGGAGTTCGCGCAAGCGCGCTTCCTCCTGCACACTGCGCGCGACGCCATGTGCACTGAAGATCGTCACCGCACCGGGCGGGATCTCGGTCAGGTCCTCGACGAACACCGCACCCTTGCGCCGCAGCTTGTCGACGACGTGACGGTTGTGGACAATCTCGTGACGGACGTAAACGGGAGCGGAGTATCGCTCGATCGCCCTCTCGACGATATCGATTGCACGGACCACGCCGGCACAAAAACCACGAGGTTGCGCGAGGATCACCTGAAGCGGTGTCGTCGCATTAGCGGGGGAACGATCGATGTCCCTATCGGTGGTTTGCAAGACCGCCAGGTCCTTTCCGTCATCAACAAGGCGTACTTTCCGACTTCTACCCGCCTCTCGGTGTTATAACGTAGGTAAGCATTGCGACCGTCTCGTGAAAGGTCAAAATGTCGCTTCGGCCCTAGAGGCGATCGAATCGCGCCATGTATTCGCTTTGTGGACCTGGCACGCGACCGGCGGTATGCGATCATGCAATCAGTTTTTCGGAGAAACCCGCATGCGATCCCCGCTCCAGATCCTGCTGTCCTCGGCCGTCCTGCTACCCTCGTCCCTGCTTGCCGTGGCACCCGTTTCGGCGCAGGCGAGCGATCCGGCACAAGCGCCGGTCAAGGCGCTCGACGACGGCCTGCTCGGCATCATGAAGAGCGGCAAGCCGGCAGCCGCCCGCGCCGCGGCGATCGGCCCGGTCATCGATCGCAGCTTCGACCTGCCGTTGATGACTCGGCTTTCGGTCGGCGCAGGCTGGACCACGGCCAACGCAGCGGATCAGAGCGCGCTCGTCGCAGCCTTCCGCCGCATGACGATCGCGCAATATGCCAAGAACTTCGACAGCTGGTCCGGGCAGGCCCTCACGATAGATCCCAAGGTCGACACGCGCGGTGGCGACCGTCTTGTCCGCACGACGCTGTCGAGCAAGTCCGGTAGCCCGACCGCCTTGTCCTATCGCCTGCGCCAAAGCGGCGGCAGCTGGAAGATCATCGACGTCTTCTACCGCAATTCGATCAGCCAGCTTGCAACGCGCCGTGCCGATTTTGCCAGCGTCCTTCAGAGCGGCGGCGCCAAGGCGCTGGTGACCCATCTTGACGAGCTCGCGGCGAAGAGCACCAAGTGAGTCCAGCGATCGCGGCATTGCTGCTGGCCGGGGCTTCGCAGGCCGCGCCCCTCCCCCAAACTGCGCCCACGCAGGTTGGCGAGGCGCCCGCCGCTTCGCCCCCAGCCGCCGGACCGCGTGCCCGTCCCCGCCATGCGCGCAGGGATTCGCTTGAGGGTTTCAATCGTCGCATGTTCGCGACGCAGCAGGGTTTCGATCGGCGGCTCTTTCGTCCCGCGGCGATGGGGTACAAGCATGTCGTGCCCAAACCGGTGCGCTCGGGTATCCGGAACGTCTTCAGCAACCTGGGCGAGCCGATCGTCTTCCTGAACTATCTGCTCCAGCTGAAGCCCGGCAAGGCCGCCGAGACGTTGGGCCGCTTCATGTTCAATTCGACGCTCGGGATCGGCGGGCTGGTCGACGTCGCCAAGCTGCCGGCGATCAAGCTACCACACCGACCCAACGGGTTCGGCAATACGCTGGCCCTCTACGGTGTGAAGCCTGGGCCCTATATATTCCTGCCGTTCGTCGGGCCGTCGACATTGCGCGATCTGCTCGGCGGACAGGCTGACGGACTGGTGCTGCCGCTGACGGTCGGATCGCCATTCGACCGGCTCGAATACCAGGCGCCGCGCGCTTTCCTGACCGGGCTGGACACGCGGGCGGAGGCGGACGACGATCTGCGTGCATTGTTCGCCGGTGCGGTCGATCCGTATGCGACGCTGCAATCGGTGTACCTGCAAAACCGGGTAGCCGAGATCCAGCGCTTGCGGGGAACCAAGGCGAAGGCGGCCGGTGGCGAACTGGACGACCCGCTGGCAGATCCGGCGAATGGCGCTACGGTACCGGCGTCGGATGCTCCCGAACTTTCGGACCCATTGGCCGATCCTGCGGCAACGTCTTCGCCGGCAGCGACGCCAACGACATCGGCACCTGACTCCGCTCCAGAGCTTGCTGATCCGCTGACCGACCCAGCCGCGTCTCAGGCGAATCCCCGACACCGAACCCGTCCTCAACGCCATTACCCTGACCTCCGTCAAGATTACGGAGCCTTGGAATCCTTCCCCTTGCGGGGCGGGCCCAGCAAGGCGGGTTCAAAGATCAACGCGCAGACGAGCGTCCAGGCGAGCGAGATCAGCAGGATCTTGCCCATGCTGGCGGTGCCCGGATGGTGCGACAGCCACAGGCTGCCGAACGCGGTGCCGGTGGCGAGCGCGCTGAACACGATCGCGCGCGCAAGGCTCGATTGCAGCAGATCGGTCGCGCCGCCGCGCCATGCCATCACGAAATAGATGTGAAACGCGACACCGACGCCGAACAGCAACGGGAAGGCGATGATGTTGGCGAAGTTGATCGGCTGGCCGATCACGACGCAGGTGCCGAGCGTCAGGAAGATCGACAGCACCACCGGCGCCAGCGTGAACGCCACCTCCTTCGCATCGCGCAGCACCGCGAACAGCAGCAGGCTGACCAGCACGAGCGCGATCACGCCGGCCTGCACGAACGCGCCGGCGATCGTGAAAGCGGCCGCCTGGGTCGCGACCGGCAGCCCCGATGCGTTGGGAGCGATCGCGGTCACCGCCGTGCGGAACCGCTCCATCACGCGGTTGTCGTTGGCATTGCCGGAGGGGAACACCGAGACCCGGTACTGGCCGGTCGGGGCCTGCCAGTCGCGGACCAGCGCCGGTGGGAGCGTCGTGCGCGTCACGCCCTGTGCCTGCAATGCCGCACGCGCCTGATAGAGCATGACCGCGAGCGGTTGCGACAGCATGTCGTCCACCCGGTTGCGTGCCGTGGGCTGCGCGGCGGCAAGCCGATCGAACGCATCGGCCAGCCCCGAACGATCGCCAGATTGGCGCAGCTTGGCGGTCACGGCCCGTAACGCGGCGACGCGCGTGGCATCATCGGTGCGGGGGGCTACATCGAACGGGTTGAGCGTGAGGTCGAGCAGGACGTTGGCATCGCCGATCACCGCCAGCTTCACCGGCTGGTCGGCGGGTACGAAGCTGTTGATCGAGATGACCTGCTTCACTTCGGGAAGGCGGCTCAGCTGCCGGGTCAGTGCGACCACGCGGGCATGATCCGGGGCGAGGATATCGATCGTGTTGGGCGTCCGCGTCGGATCTCGCGCCAGATCGGCGAGCGTGCGCATCGCCGGACCGTTCGGATCGCGCAGATGGAGCGGATTGAAGTCGAACGTGACGAACGGCAGCAGCGCGATGCTGGCCAGCATCGCCACGCCGAACGCCCACAATACCGTCCGCCGCCGCGTTTCGAGCGCGCGGTCGATCGGTGCAGCCCAGGCGAACCCGACCTCGCGGGTTGGCGCCCCCGGCCGCAGGAGCAGCACCAGCGCGGGGAGCAACGTCACGCTGAACGCCAGCGCGATCATCATGCCAAGCCCGGCGATCACGCCCAGCTCGGCGACCCCGATATACGCGGTCGGCAGGAACGCACCGAAACCGAGGAAGACCGCGCCGGCCGCGAGCAGCAATGGCGCGCCGAGCGCGGTCGCCGCGCCGCGCAGAGCGTCCGCAGGGCTGGCACCGTCGACCCGCTCGGCGTTGAACCGCACGCAAAGCTGGATCCCGAAGTCGACGCCGAGACCGACGAACAACGGGATGAACGCGACCGAGATCAAGTTCAGGCGACCGACCACCGCCATCCCGATCGCGGTGGTGACGACCAGACCAACGACGATCGTCGCGACGATCGCGGCGACCAGCCGAACCGAACGGGTCGCGAGCCAGAGCGTCACCAGCATCGCGACCAGCATCACCAGCCCGACGACGCCGATATTCTCCTCCAGCGTCGCGAACTCCTCGTCCGCCAGCGGTACCTCGCCGGTCAGGCGGACGTCGACACCGTGCGCTGCATCGAGCCGCAATGCGCCGGAGGCTGCGGCGACGGCACGTGCGGCCTCCTTGCCGGGGGTCAGAGAGCCGTAGTCGAGCACCGGCCTGACCAGGATCAGCCGACGGGTCGGTGCGGCGAGTGCTGAACTGCCGTCCGCGAACAGCGTCTGCCAGGAGAAGAACGCCGGCTTGCCCGCGAGGACGCGATCGATCGCCTGGGCGAGCGCGCGCATCGGCGGATCGATCTGCGCCAACGTCACCGAGCCGGCCGCCACCCCGTCGAGCATCGTCGACAACGCGCCTGCGACACCGTGCAGCGATGGATCAGCAGCAAGCGGCCCAAGCATCGGTTGCGCCGCGATCAGCGCCGCGGTCGCCTTGCGGACGTCGTTAGGGGAGCCGAACAAAAGGCCTTCGCGCGCGAAGAAGTCGCCGCCATCGGGTCGGCGCACCAACTGGAAATGTCGCGGGTCCGCCGCCAGGTTCGCCGACAGCCGGGCCGCGCCATCCTCGGCGAGTTCGGGCGTCCGGCCATCGACGACGATCAGCATCGCGTCGCGCAACTGCGGGAACGCGTCCTTCATCGCGCGCTCCTGACGCCGCCAGTCGACATCGGGCGAAATCAGCGCGCCGGTATCCGTCGTCATCGTGAAGTGCGTGGCGGTAAACAGCAGCGCGAGCAACGCGGTGAGCAGGCCGAGCGCGGTCGTCAGCCAGGGCCGGCGAATACTGATCGACACGAGGCGCGGGACCAGCATCCGCAGGGTCGAGGACATCGTCACGTCAGAGGAAGTACCGTAGTTTCAGCGCGATCGTCTGTGCGCGCCCATCGAACGCGAAGACGGCGGCGGCCCATTTCGGCGGCGCCATCCGGATCGGCGCATCGTTGGAGAAGCCGACGCCTTCCTTGGGGATACCGAACAGCGCGCGGTCGACCTTGCCGTTGGCGTTCGCGTCGTGGAACGCCTGTACCGCGTAAGAGCCGGCAGGGAGGCCACGGACGGTCACGGTCGTCATACCCGCCTGCGCCGGTGCCACCCCCGACCACGGGCAATCCTCCTTCAGGAACTTCGCTTGCGGGCAGACGTCGACATGCACGCGGCCCTTGGCGTTGCGGACATTGGCGACGTGCATCGTCAGGACTCCCTCCGGTGGCGGCGCAGCGCCTACCAGCAGGGTGAGCAATGCAAACGCAGCGACACGCTTCACGCGGACACGCCCGCAGCAGCGATATTATGCCTGAGGGCTTTCAGCACGGTGTCGACCAACGCCGTCGCGTCGAGCCCGGCCTGTGCATATTGGCGTTCCGGCTTGTCCTGATCCTGGAAGACATCGGGCAGGCGCAACGTGCGGACGGTCAGACCGCCGTCCAGCAACCCCTCGTCAGACGCCATCGTCAGGACGTGCGCGCCGAAGCCGCCGATCGAATTCTCCTCGATCGTCACCGCGACTTCGTGCGTGGTGAGCAGCTTGCGGATCAGGTCGACGTCGAGCGGCTTGGCGAAGCGGAGATCGGCGACCGTGGTCGACAGCCCCTTGGCTTCGAGAACCTCGGCGGCCTTGAGCGCTTCCTCGAGACGCGTGCCGAGCGACAGAATCGCGATCTTCTTGCCCTCGCGCACGACGCGACCCTTGCCGATCTCCAGCAGTTGCGGAGTCTCGGGCAGCGCGACGCCGGTGCCGTTGCCGCGCGGATAGCGCACCGCGATCGGGCCGGTGTCGTACTGCGCCGCAGTGTGCGTCATGTGCACCAGCTCGGCCTCGTCCGCCGCCGCCATCACGACGAAGTTCGGCAGCGTCGCGAGGTAGGTGACATCGAACGACCCTGCGTGAGTCGCGCCATCCGCACCGACCAAGCCTGCGCGATCGATCGCGAAGCGGACCGGCAGGTTCTGGATCGCGACGTCATGCACGACCTGATCATACGCGCGCTGGAGGAACGTCGAGTAGATCGCGCAGAACGGGCGCATGCCTTGCGCAGCGAGGCCGGCGGCGAAGGTGACGCCATGCTGTTCGGCGATGCCGACGTCGAAGAACCGGTCGGGATACGCCTTGGCGAACGCATCAAGCCCGGTGCCAGACGGCATCGCCGCGGTGATCGCGCAGATCCGCGGGTCCTTCGCGGCCTCCGCGACGAGCTGCGCGCCGAATACGTTCTGGTATTGCGGCGGGCCCGGTGGCGCCTTGGTCTGGACGCCGGAGATCACGTCGAACTTCTGCACCCCGTGATACTTGTCCGCGGCAGCCTCGGCGGGGGCATAGCCCTTGCCCTTCTTGGTGACAACGTGGACGAGGATCGGGCCCTCCTCCGCATCGCGGACATTCTCGAGCACCGGGATCAGATGCTCGAGGTTGTGCCCGTCGATCGGACCGACATAATAAAAGCCGAGTTCTTCGAACAGCGTGCCGCCCATCGTCATGCCGCGGGCGAGTTCATCGGTCTTGCGGATTCCGTCCGCGATCGGCTTTGGCAACCGCTTGGCGAGTTTGCGTGCCAGATCGCGGAAACCCAGGAACTCGCGACTGGACACGATACGGCTGAGATAGGCCGAGAGACCGCCGACCGGTGGCGCGATCGACATGTCATTGTCGTTGAGAATCACGACCAGCCGATTGCCCGCCTGCGCGGCGTTGTTCATCGCCTCGTACGCCATGCCCGCGGACATCGCGCCGTCGCCGATCACCGCGATGCCCTTGCCCGGCGTCCCCGCAATCTTGTTGGCGATCGCAAAGCCCAGCGCGGCCGAGATCGAGGTCGAGGAATGCGCCGCGCCGAACGGATCGTATTCGCTCTCGCTGCGCTTGGTGAAGCCACTGAGGCCACCGCCCTGGCGCAGCGTGCGGATCCGGTCACGGCGTCCGGTCAGGATCTTGTGCGGGTAGCATTGGTGACCAACGTCCCACACCAATCGGTCCCGCGGGGTGTCGAAGACATAGTGGATCGCGGTGGTCAGCTCGACCACACCGAGCCCGGAACCGAGATGCCCGCCGGTGGTGCCGACCGCGGAAATCGTCTCCGTACGCAGTTCGTCGGCGAGCTGGCGGAGCTGGTCCGGATGCAACTTGCGGAGGTCGGCGGGTGTCCAAACGGTGTCGAGCAGCGGGGTCGCGGAAGAGGCCATGGTCGGTTCTAATCCACCGGTTTCGCGAATACAAAGCGATGTTTCGGCGATGTCGGCCTTGCAAGCCACCGCCGCGCCGTGACATCCGCCTATCTCGCCGATCCGGAGCTGCCGCGTGAGCCACAATACGATCATCCACCGCATCGTTCGACCTGCCGTCCGGATCGCGGCGCGAACCGCGATCACGCCCAACCAGATCACGACGGTGCGGCTGGTGTCGGGCATCGCCGCCGCTGTGTGTCTTGCGGAGGGGACATATGGCTGGATGGCGATCGGCGGGGTCGTGTTCGTCGTGTCGATGCTGCTCGATCGCGCCGATGGCGAACTCGCGCGGCAGACCGGACAGATGAGCGTGTGGGGCTATCGCTACGATCTCGCCAGCGACTGCATCGCCAGCGTCGCCACGTTCGTCGGGCTGGGGATAGGGTTGGCCGCCACGCACGGCACGGCCGCGCTCTGGCTCGGTATCCTCGCAGGCGTCGGCATCGGCACGCTGTTCGCCGAACTCAATGTCCTGAACTTCGCCGACGTCCGCGGCTATGAGCTCTCGGCGGGCTTCACCGTCGATCCAGACGACGCGATGATCCTGGTGCCGGTGCTGATCTGGCTCGGCCTCGCCTGGCCGATGACGATCGCCGCAGCGGTCATCACGCCCAGCGCGGCGATCATCCTCGCGCTGCTAGCCCTGCGTCGCCGCCGCTAGCGCGGGGCGCATCGCGGTCACCAACCGATCGAAATCCGCCGGACCGATCGCGCCGATGCAGCCGATCCGGAACGACTCCGCTTTGGTCAGCTTGCCCGGGTAAATCACGAACTCGGCCGCGGCGAGCGCGTCGTAGAAGGTCGTGAAATCGAAGCGATCGGGCGATCGGAACGTGGCGATGATCGGTGCCTGCAAAGATCGATCGAGATATAGATCGAGGCCCAAGGCATCGGTGCCGCGCAGCAGCGTCGCGAGGTTGCCTGTATAGCGCGCAAGCCGGGAGGTGCTGCCACCCTCCGCCTCCAGCCGCCGGAGCGCTTCGACGAGGGCCGCGACGACCTGCACCGGCGGGGTGAAGCGCCACTGGCCATTCGCCTCGAACCCGCGCCACTGTGCGTGGAGATCGAGGCTCATCGACGCACTCTGCCCAGCGCACCCCTCCAACACCGCGCGGTCGACCAGCGCGAAGCCTAGGCCCGGCGTCCCCTCGAGGCACTTGTTGCTGGAAGCGAGGATCGCGGCAACAGGCAGCGTGGACAGGTCGATCGGCAGCGCGCCAAAGCTCGCCATCGCATCGACGATCAGCAGGCGACCGGCGTCGGCCACCACCCGGGCAACCTCTTCAAGCGGATTGAGCAGCCCGGTCGTCGTCTCGACATGGACGAACGCGACGTGCGTGATCGCCGGGTCTGCCGCCAGCCACGCCGCGACGACCGTAGCGTCGACCGGTTCGTTCTCGTCCCAGCGCAGCGTCTCGACGGCACGCCCCAACCGTGTCGCGATCGCCGCCATACGCTCGCCATAGGCACCGTTGATCAGCATTAGCAGGCGATCGTCCGCACCGAGCAACGTGCCGGCCGCCGCCTCCAGCGCATAGGTACCGCAGCCCTGGATCGGCACCGCGACATGCGTTTCGCCGCCATTCGCGACGTCGAGCAACCGCCGCCGCAGTTCCGCTGTGAGCGCGATGAACGCCGGATCGCGCGAGCCCCAGTCGTCGAGCATCGCCCGGCGCACGGCGGGATCGGTAGTCAGCGGACCGGGCGTCAACAATAGAGGCGTCACGATAGTCCTTCCTGCACGCTGCCGACCGGGGGGCGCGCTTCCATTCGGTGCCATACGGCCAGCCCCGGCAGGCCCAGCGCGAGTTCGCGGATACGGCGGATCAACGATAGCGCGAGCGCCTGCTGCGGAGGGATGCCGAACATCGCGCAGATCAGCAGATATCCCCCCTCCTGCACACCGAGCGCGCCGGGAATGAGGAAGCCGACGCCGCGCACCGCCTGCCCCAGCCCCTCGATCACCATCGCCTCACGCAGCGACGCGTGCACCCCGAGGACGTGCAGCCCGGCCCAGGTCTCGATCCCGCCGAGTAGCCACGACAGCAGGTGCCAGCCCGCCGAACGCAACAGTCTGGCGGGGTTCCGGTACAGCGCCAGCACGGCGGCGTTCAGTCCGGTGAGATCGCTTGCCTTGGTCCAGCGGGCGACGCCGCGTTCGATCAGCGCGAACAGGCCGAAGCGCTGCGC
Source organism: Sphingomonas sp. Leaf242 (assembly GCF_001422045.1). Lineage (GTDB taxonomy): Bacteria > Pseudomonadota > Alphaproteobacteria > Sphingomonadales > Sphingomonadaceae > Sphingomonas. The sequence continues at coordinate 249,881 of NZ_LMLW01000007.1, read as the reverse complement.
GACGACGAACGCCACGGCCATCGCGATGCTCGCCACTGTGACGCCGATCGCGAGCGTCATCGCCTCGCCGCCATGCGGTCCGGCGATCAGCAGCGCGACGCACAGGATCGTGAAGATCGCCTGAGTCGCGCCCTCGACCGACAGATCGCCCATCGAGGAGGCCAGCGATGGCGCGAGCGGTGGTCCGCGTCGTGCCAGCAGCCGCGCGCGTACCAGATCGCCGCCGATCTGTGCCACCGGTAGCAGCGCGTTCACCGACTCGCGGATCCAGCGCAAAACATACAAGCGCGACACGGGCGCGCGCCGGTCGAGCAGTTCCTGCCAGCCGATCGCCGATGCGAACGTCTGTGGCAGGTGGAGCAGCACGACGAGTGCGATCCCCCATCCCGCCTGCCGCAACGCGTCCAGGATTTTCGCGAAATCGTTCGTGGCGATCAGCGTGACCGCGAGGATCAGCCCGATGACGACCGCCAGGATCGCGGACCGCTTCACCGCGCGAGGAACGCCTTGAACCGCCGCGCGACCGCCTCTGGTGTCACGGTCGGGCGGCCGAGCGTCGCCATCGATCCGGGCGCGATGCGGAGGTGGATCATTGCCGGGCGACCGGCGGTGGCGGCTTCGGCCCATGCCCGCTCGAACCCGTCAAGGTCATCGCAAGAGGCGGCATAGCCATAGCCGCAGGCGACCGCGACCGCGGCGAAGTCGACCGAGGCCGAAACCGTCGCCTGCCCGCCGGTCGAATCGTGTACGCCGTTATCGAACAGGATGTGGATCAGGTTAGCTGGCGCCTCCGCCCCGATCGTCGCCAGCGTACCGAGCTTCATCAGCGCCGCACCGTCGCCGTCGATGACGATTACGCGCTTCGGGGTATTAAGCGCGACGCCAAGTGCCATGCCGGCCGCGCCGCCCATCGATCCGACCTGATACAGATGCTGCTCGCGGTCGGCGAGCGTGAACAGTTCGCGGCCAGACTTGCCGGTGGTCGCGATCACCGCGGTCGAATCGTCCGTGAGCGCGAGGAACCGTTCGAGCGCCGCGACACGTGTCGGTCGCGCGCCGCGCGTCGCGTAATCCGCAAGTCGTCCTCGCGCAGGCAGATCACGTGGGCGCTGATCGAGCGCGGTATCGGCGACATCGCCTTTCGCCATGACGAACGCGAAAGGCTGAGATGCGGCGTCCATCGCAGTGACCGCCTCGCGCAACGACGGCACGATCGCGGCGTCGACATTCGGGAACGGTCGGTGCTCGATCCCCATCAGGCTCAGCAGGTCATGCGTGACCTCGCCCATCACGACATGCTGCGGTTCGTCGGGTTCGCCCGGCCGGCCGCGCCACGTCGTCACCAGCAGGGTCGGAATTCGGAAGGGTGCGTTTAGCGAGGTCAGCGGATTGACCATGTTGCCGAGCCCGGAGTTCTGGCACATCGCCACCGTGCTGCGCCCGGCAAGCCACGCGCCCGCGGCGATCGCGACCGCCTCGCCCTCGCTCGCCGCGCCGACATAGCGAAGCGCGCGATTGGACAGCACGCCGTTGATCAGCGGCGTCAGATAGCTGCACGGTACGCCGGTATAGAAATCGAACCCGGCGGCCGATGCCTCGGCCATGAAGGCGTCCGCGGTGATCATCAGGTGAAGTTGCGCGCGTCGGCGACGTCGGCGAGCGTGTTGACGTCCATCCAGTGGCCCATGAAATACTTGACGCGCACCGGGTGCTTGGCGGCGATCCGGGTAAGCAGCAGCGGCAGGTCGGCGGTTTCGAGCGAGCCCTCGGCGGACAACGCGGCGATCTCCTCACGCAGCCATGTCGCGCCGGTCACGCTGAATCGCGCGAGGCCAACCCATTCGCCGCTCGCGTCCGCGGCCAGATCGCTGCCCATCCGGATCATGTGCGCGGGCGCATCGTCGAGATAACCGCCCGAGAAGGGATGATCGGCGAGCACCAGATCGCGTACGCGCGTGTCCTTGCGCTGCGCGGCGTCGACCGCGAGGACGACGTCGGCCTTGCTCGAAAGCAAGCTTTCCAGGATGTAGTTGCGGAACAGCACGTCGCCGTACGACACCACCAGCTCACCGGTCAGCGCCGCATCCGCCTGCGCCAGCGAATACGCCTCGCCGGTCTCGGCGAAGCGATCATTGTCGACGGTGCGGATGCCCTTCACCGCCACCGCGTCCTTGGCAAAGCCGCGCACCACCGTCACGTCGCGGATGCCACTGTCGGCGAACGTAGCGACCTGGCGCGCGAGCAGCGACTGGCCGCGCACGTCGATCATGCATTTGGGCTTGTCGCGCGTCAGTTCGCCGAGATCGCCGCCCGACGCCGCCAACACGATCGCGCGCGGACGCGGCGTCTCGGGCAGATAGCGCCGCTCCGCCTCCTCGAGCTCGGCGTTGCCCATCAGGCGGAACACCTCCTTGACCGGGATCACGCGGCCCTCGACGTTGCTCAGCGACTGTTCGTCGTGGATGGTCCTGGCGGTCTCGCGCATCGCCGTGATCGACGCGCGCATCAGGTGGTTCGCCCAGATCACCGTCGAGATGCCCGCCTCGCGGAACAGGTCGGTCGGGGTCGCATAATAGGTGGTCGGGACGATCACGACCGGCGCGCGGTTGCCCCAGCGACGGCAGAATTCGAAGATCTCGGTCGGCTCGGCCTTCTTCGAATGGATCAGGATCGCATCGGCACCGGCCGCGTGGTACGCCTCGGCCCGGCGCAGCGCCTCTTCCATCGGCCGGCTCGAGATCAACGCCTCGATCCGTGCGACGATGACGAAATCGTCGCTGGTCTGGCTGTCCTTGCCCGCGGTGATGCGGCCGCAGAATTCCCCGATCTCTGCCAGCGGCTGGTCCTCGCCAATGAACGAATTGGTCTTCGGGAACAGCTTGTCCTCGATGCAGACGCCGGCGATGTTGCGTTCGCCGAGTTTGCGCACCAGCCGCCGGACATTGTTGAAATTGCCGTAGCCGGTGTCGCCGTCGACCAGGATCGGCAGCGCGCAGGCGTCCGCCATGTATTCCAGCACGTCGAGCACCTGCGTCCACGACGCCTCGTTGCTGTCGCGCAGGCCGAGGCTGGCCGAGATGCTGAGCCCCGACGCCCAGATCCCGCCAAACCCGGCTTCCTCGGCGATCTTGGCGGACAGGCCGCTATGCGCCTCCATCAGGAACGCGAGGTCGGGGCGCTCGATCGCGTGCCGCAACAGCGCGGCGCGCGAGGGCGATGGCGTCTGCGTGACGAAATCGGCGGGGAGGTCGTTCATGAAACGGGACTTTCGATGATCGTTCAGGCAGTGATCGAGCAGGCGTCGCGGCCGGCCCGATGTGCTTGGCCGCGGCAAGCCGGCTCGTTATAGACGCCGGGCCATGCAAACAAGCCAGCCCCCTGCCGCCGCCGCAGAAACATCGCCGATCGCCATCCTGCTCGCGGCCGGGGTCGGTCAACGGCTGGGCGAGACGCATGACGGCCCGAAAGTGCTGCTCGATTTCGACGGCCGCTCGCTGCTCGACCGCCATCTGGCGGCGCTGACGGCGGTGGGCGTCGACGATCTCGTCGTTACCGTCGGCCATGAGGCGGAGGCGTTGCGGCACGCGATCGGCGACCGCGCGGGAACCATGCTCAACCCCGACTACCGACAGGGCAGTCTCGTATCGCTCTGGGTGCAGCGCGACCGCTTGCGCGCGGGCCGGCCGGTCCTGCTGATGGACGGCGACGTGCTCTACGACACCCGGATGCTGGCGCGACTGGTCGCTGCGCCGGGCGAGGCGGTGCTGCTTGTCGACCGCGAACTGGAACCGGGCGACGAGCCCGTGAAGGTCTGCTTCCGGGGCGAGACGATGGTCGATTTCCGCAAGCGCCCCGATCATGCGCACGACTGGCACGGGGAATCGGTCGGGTTCTTCAAATTCGGTGCGGCGATGGCGGCAAAGCTTGCCGACGCCTGCGACCGCTATGTCGCGGCCGGTCGCACCGACATCGAGTATGAGGAGGCGATCCGCGACCTGATGCTCGCAGAGCCCGATGCGTTCACTTATGTCGACGTGACCGATCTGCCCTGGACCGAGATCGATTTCCCCGAAGACGTCGGCAAGGCGCGCGATGCGATCCTCCCGCATCTGGCAGGCTGACATGGCCCTGAACGATCCGCATCCGCTGACGGCCAACGACCTGGCGCATTTCGCCGAGACCGGCTGGGTTGCCCGTCGCGGCCTGTTCAGCGCCGACGAGGCCGCGGAGATCGCACGCTGGACCGACGAACTCGTCGCCCTGCCCGAGATGCCCGGTCGGCACATGGTCTATTACGAGGACAGCCTGACCACTCCCAGCACGCGCGTGATGCAGCGGATCGAGGACTTCTGTCCCTATCACGCGGCGTTCGACGACCTCGTCCGTCATGGACGGCTGTCCGCGGCGGTCGCGCAGCTACTCGGCAGCCAGGCGGTCCTGTTCAAGGAAAAGATCAACTTCAAGAAGGCTGGCGGTGCCGGTTTCGAACCGCATCAGGACCAGCAGGCAGGCTGGACGACCTATGCGCCGATGTTCGTCACGGCGCTGGTCGGTATCGATCGCGCGACGACCGAGAATGGCTGTCTGGAAATGACCAGCGCACCGCGTCTGTCGCAGATGATCGGCGAGGAATGGCAGCCGCTCAGCCCCAAGCAGATGGCTGCGTTCGATCTGATTCCGGTCCCGACCGAGCCCGGCGACGTGCTGTTCTTCGACAGCTACGCCCCGCATGCATCGAAGCCCAACCTGACCAACGCGCAACGCCGCATCCTGTACCTGACGTACAACGCCGCGTCGGACGGCGATCACCGCCGCCGATATTACGACGACAAACGCGCGAACTTTCCGCCGGATATCGAACGATTGCCGGGGGCGAACTACGTTTTTCGCGTGTAGCGGCGCAGCGCTTCGGATTCATCGGTCTGTATTATGCTGATGCCCGCGCGTTGCAGGCGACCCCATACCGCGTCGGGATCGCGCAGGGCGTCGACGTCGCCGCCATAGCCATCGACGAACCCCTCCCAAAGCGTGTTCACCCAGACGCGTTCATGAGCCCCGCGCGCAGCGGCGACGACGCCGGGTAGAGCGGCAGCGGGCATGCGCGGGAGTTCGATGCCGATCGCATGCCGTCGGCCGGACGCCTGGCGCGTGACGATCTCGGCAAGATCCGCTCCCGCAGCGTCCCCACTGGACAGGATCGGCATGAACGGTACGCGGTCGTACGGCGCCATCGCGGCAAGCGGCGCGCTGCCGATACCCGCGGCCGTCTTCACGATCACCCGGTCGGTCGCGCCGGCACGGGCCACCGCCTCGATCACCTCGGCATAGATCGCGTCCTTGATATCGAGGTTCAGCACGATCCGGGTGCCGGCATGCGCCAGTATCTCGTCGAGCGTCGGCACCTGCTGATCGGTGAGGCCCGCATCCTTCTCGCCTTCGTTGTCGCGCAGTCGCAACGCCTTGATCTCGGCGAGCGTGAGATGATCGACGGCGCCGGTCCCGTTGGTGGTCCGATCGACCGTCGCGTCGTGGATCATGACCAGATAGCCGTCGCGGGTGCGCCGCACGTCGGTCTCCATAATGTCGATGCCCATTGCCACGCAGTGATCGAGGCCCATCAGCGAATTCTCGGGCGCGCTCGGCAAGGCTTGGCTCGGCGCCGGATTATGACATCCGCGATGCGCGGCGATCAGAAGGCGCCCGTCTGGATCGAGCAGCGCGGTATGGATCTCTTTTACGTTTCGAGCACGTGGCGGAGCAACGGCCGAAACCAAGGGCAGCGCGGCAAGCATAAGCAGGGACATCATCCCAAGGCGCGATCGTGTCATGAAAGACCTTTCCGGGATCAGAATTTGGGGGTGAAACGAAGCCCGAGCCAGACCGTCGTCGGCACGGAATAGCTGTCCTTGAGGAGGTTCTTGTCCGGCCCGGCAAAGCTCGTCAGGCGGGTGTGCGTCAGATTGCTGACCTGACCGATCACCGCGACGCCGTTCCGCAGCGTGTAGGTCGCGGTCAGGTCGACCTGTTCGCGCGGCGCCCAGTACAGGTCCTGCCAATAGACATCGTTGATGATCGTGCGCAGCGCCCTGCCCTGCCGGTTGTAAGCCGCGCGCAGTTCGAGGCCGTGCCTGGCGTAGAACACGCTGGCGTTGAGCGTACTGTCGGGCTGGCCGACCAGCCGGTCGACGCGGCGTGCGACGCCCGCGCTGTTCAGCACGTCGATCCGGCCGCGGAGCAATGCCGCGTTCGCGCTGACGCCAAACCCGCTCAGCAAAGGATGGATGAAGTCGAGCGAGTTGACCACCGCGCTCGCCTCGACCCCCTTGATGCTCGCCTTGGTCGCGTTGGTCGGCCGCGTGACGACCGCGTTGACGTAGTTCACGCCCTCGTAGGTGTAACCGACCGAGGCGGCGTTGAAGATCTCGTCCTTGATGTCCTTGTAGAACGCCGCGAGCGAGACGATCCCGCCATAGCGGCTCGACAGCGTCCAATCGGTGGCGAGGTCGAGATTGGTCGAGCGCCGCGGCTTGATGTCGGGATTGCCGATCGTGACGTTGACGCCGGTCGCGGCGCCGTTGCCGAGATCGCTCGCGTTGACGAAGCCGATCGAACTGCGCGCGGCATAGCTGTCATAGCTGGGCCGCCCGATCGTCTGGCTGGCCGCGGCGCGCAGGTCGATCGCGTGCGTCGCGTGCCAGGTCGCGATCGCCGAGGGCAGCAGGTAGGTGTAGTTCGACCTGGTGGGCTGATCGACGAAGACGCCGTTGCGTTTGATCCGTCCGACGGTCGACTGGTCGGTGTGATCGAGATGCACGCCCGCCTGCGCGTTGATCGCTGACGAGACGTAGCTGGCGAGCGCATAGCCACCCGCGATCTTCTCGACGTGGCGGAAATCGTCCTGGTTGTTGTAGTTCGACTGATCCGTGCTGTTGAGGATCGATGCGGGTTGCGCGGTGATGTCGCGGACCGCGGCGGCCGGATCGATCGTCAGCAGATAGAGGCCGTTCGAATAGTTGAGCGGCGCGCCGCCGGGGCCGACCGCGGTCGCAAGGCCGATCGGCCGACCAGTCGTGTTGGGCTCCAGATCGATTCGGTCGAGATTGAACTTGGGACGATCGTCGGTGTAGCTGGCGCCTGCCGCGAACCCGATGCCGTCCGCATCGGCGCCCTGATTGAAGCCGTAATCGAGCCTGCCGGTCAGCACCGTGTCGCTGGCGTGCCGTTCGTTGTTCGGCCGGTAATAGAGCAGGCTGTAGTTCGACAAGTTGTTGTAGGCGGCCGGATCGACCGCGAACTTCTGATCGAGGCGGCTGGTGTCGTAGGCGAACGCGAAGTTCGACGTCGCGGTCGGCGTGGCCCCGGCGATGCCGGGCGCCGGCCGTGCGACGCCGGTCGCGTATTTGATCATCTGGAACACTTCGTCATAGGTCGCGCGCGACGCGCTGCCCTTGAGCGAGAGCGTCTGGCGATCGCTGGGCTGCCACGTCAGGCCGGTTTGCGCGACGCGCGTCCGCGTGACGATATCGGCGTTCTCCCAGCCTACTTCGACGTCGCCGCCGGGATAATTGCCCGAAGTCGCGGTCTGGTTCAGGACGGTTCCACGGTTGCGCGGGTCGATCAGGACCTCGTTGCGCTCCATCTTGTCCTTGAAATAATAATAGCCGAGCGACGCATAGGCCTGGAGCGTGTCGGTGGGCCGGACCTCGAACTTGCCGGTCAGGCCGTAGCGATCGCGCTTGTCCATCACGTACCAGTATTTGTCCTGCTGCGGCACCGCGAAGCCGTTGCCGAGGCCTGCGCCGGTCTGGAGTTGCCCTGCCGCATTGTAGAAGGAATAGTGGATCGTATCGGTCGTCATGTGCGTGTCGGTGTAGCTGCTGAGCGTCTGGTAATTGCCCGACAGGACGACGCCGTACTGGTGGTTCGCGCCGAACGTCGTGCTGACCGTCGCGCCGAGCCGCGTGCCGAAATCGGGCTGGTGGCGCGGCAGGCCGGTGTCGTTCGCATGGCCGAGCGACGCCTCGGTCGTGACGAACGGCTTGCCGCCGCCTTCGAACGCGCTGCGCGTCATGATGTTGATCGCGCCACCGACCGCGTTCGGATCGAGATCGGCGGTGAAGGTCTTCACGACCTGCAACTGGCTGATCATCGATGCGGGCAGGATGTCGAGACGCACCCCGCGCGAGATCGAGCCGAGCGTTCCGTTGGGCGTGCCGGGCGAGGCGAGCTGCAACCCGTCGATCGTCACGTTGTTGTATGCGGGGCCGAGCCCGCGGATCACCGGCGTCGCGGCCTCGTCGCGCGGATGCTCGTTGTCGGTCGCAGGCAGGACCGACAGACCGGGGATGCGCCGCAGCGCTTCGACGATGGTGGCGTCCGGCAACGCGCGGACATCGTTCGATCCGATGACGTCGATGATGTTGGTCGCGTTGCGCTTGGCCTCGATCGCGACGTTGTTGGCGCGCCGGATGCCGGTGACGACGATATCCCCGGGTGGCGCGGTCGCGGCTTCGGCCGCCGACGTCCCGGTTGCTGATGTCGCAGTCGCCGGCGCGGCGTTTGCCTGTTGCGCCGCGACCGGACCGACGATCGCGATCGACGACACGCCGGCGAGTGCCAGCAACCGTAGTGAAAACCCAACCATGCGATGATCCCCGCCCGTCTGGCCGGCATCGACTGCCTGCCCCCAATGACGGCGCGGCTAGGCGGTGGTTGTGGCAGTTTTATTTATTTATCCGGAAATAAATCGCGTCATCGTTCGGCATTCGGGGCGACGAGCTGGTGGATGGGAAGCAGTGCGGCGCCTACCGCCGCCGCCCAACTGCCAAGTCGCGACACATGCATTTTCGGCCGCGGCAAATGGGGGAAGGCCGTCGCCCAGTCGGCGCGTTCCAGCGCTGCACCGAGCGCGTGGAGGATCGGCAGCGGCAGCGCGCCCGATACGACGATCGCGCCGGGATCGAGCCACGCGACCCCACTGTCGGCGGCGACAGCAAGCTGCTCTCCAGCCCGCTCGACCCACGCGTCGATCAACGCGGCATGCGTATCCTGATGCATCTCGACCTCGTTCAGCGCGCGGATGTCGGCACCGGCCGCCTGCAATTCGGCGAGCAGGTCGATCCCCGACGGCCGCTTGGATTTCCCCGGAAACAACCGGCCGATCTCGCCCGCATTGCCGTGCTCGCCGCGCAGGATCGCGCGGTCGACGATGATCCCCCCGCCGACCCCGTGCCCGATGAAGAACACGATCGCCGAACTGCACGTGCGGATCAGCCCACTGTCGTAATATTCGGCGAGCGCGGCGAGCGTCCCGTCATTCTCGATCCAGACCGGCAGGCCGAGATAGTCGGCGAACAGCCGTTGCAGGTCAAGATCGCGCCAGCCCTGCAGCCAGTCGACCGTCCAGCGCCGCGTCGGATCGCCCGCGAGCGTCGGCCCGGTCGCCGCCACGCCCAGCCCCAGGAAGCGCGACCGCAGCACATTGTGGCTCATGCTCAGTCCACGCAACCGCCGATCCACCGCCTCGACGAACGCGCGCGGATCGGGGCTGTCGAACGGCTCAAGATCGCGGACGATCACAGTCCCGGCAAAATCGACCAGCGCGATCTCGAGCCAGCCCGGATGCAGCGTCGCGCCTGCCGCATAGCCGCCGCGGCTCGAGATACCCAGTGGTACGATCGGCCGGCCGCGCCCTGCCCGCTGGTCCTGGACATGCTCTTCGACCAGCCCGAGCGCGATCAACTCACGGCTCAAGCGCGTCACCGCGCCATTGTGCATGTCGAGACGGTCGGCAAGGGCAGTGCGCGCGCTGGGGCCACTGATCCGCAGATCCCAGACGATGCGTTTCTGATCTTCGGACAGCAGGATCTCAGGTTTCGGGTGCACGCGGTCATCCTGCCGACTGACGAGACGCACGCCCTAGCCTCCGGTACGCATCGCTGCTCGATTTAATTCGCGCACGCCAATAATATACGGCGGCGTTAAACGCGCGCGCAGCATCCGGCGACGGGTAGCGCGTCGCGGAGAGAGGGCCGATGCCAATCCGGCACGGCAGCGGGATGCGCCAGAAATCGGACAACCAGCGCCACATTCGTTTTACGGGAAATCTTCGGATGGATCGCGACCAAAAAAAGGGCTGCGCACACTTCCGTATGAGCCCCGGTGCCTTATCGGGGGAACGGCGAACGCCTGATGGCGAGTGTCTCCGCGACGCTCCGGCATAACGGATGAAAGGATACGGCGTGGATTCCATGCGGCGAGGTACGAATGCTGGCGGAATGCGACGGTATAATGAGCGCCTGATCCTGTCGGCTGTGCGACGGATGAACGGCGCTTCGAAGGCGGAACTCGCTCGCATGACGGGCCTGTCACCTCAAGCCGTCGTCCGCATCGTCGATGAACTGGCCGAGGTCGGGCTGCTGTTCCAGGCGGGCAAGCGCACGGGTGGCATGGGCCAGCCGGCGACGATCTACCGGATCAACGGCAAGCGAGGATATACCGTCGGCGTCGAGGTCGGGCGGAGCGACACCATCATCGTGCTCCTGGATTTCGACGGTGAGCGCAAAGCTGTCGGTCGCCATGCCGGCAGCTTTCCCTCGATCGATACCGTGCTCGGCCATATCGACGGGTTCATCGACGAACATCTCGCATCGACAGACCTGTTGAGCGCCGAAGCGTTCATGGGCATCGGTATCGCGATGCCGTGGTTCCTCGGCGAATGGCGCGACGAACTTGGCATATCGGTCGATCAAGCCGACGAATGGCGCCGGGCCGACGTGGCGGATCGGCTCCAGGCCGGCCTGACTTGGTCGACCTTCTTCGAGAACGACGGTAACGCCGCGGCCCTGGCGCAGCTGCTCTGCGGCGCCGGCGTCGACCTACAGGATTTTCTCGCGATCAACATCGGCACGTTCGTCGGAGGCGGACTCGTCTTGGGCGGTCGGGTGCATCAGGGTCGGCACGGCAATGCCGGAGCGCTCGCCTCTATGCCGGTCTGCGCCGCTGGCAAGAGCGACTATCTGGTCCACCACGCCTCGCTCTACGCGCTCGACCAGGCCGTGTGCGACGAAGAGCGCGCCGCGTGGACGCGCCGGTGTGTCGAGGCACTGGCCTTCGCGGTGACCAGCGCCAACAGCCTGCTCGATCTCGAAGCGGTGATCATCGATGGCGCAATTTTACCCGCGTGTCTGGACGACATCGCTGCCGGACTGCGCCATCACTTCTCAACGGATGCGCCACCAGATTTCTTCGCGCCCGAGATTCGCAAAGGGACGCTTGGCAACTTGGCCGCCGCTGTAGGAGCAGGTCTACTTCCTCTTCACGCGAGCTTCACCCCGGACTTGGCGAGCCTTTTTAAAAAGGTTTGACCCGGTTGTCCGAGAACTAAAACGCGCATCCCTTTGTACCGACGTCATTTTTAACTGTCCTTGACAGACTAGATCACATTAGTAGATTTAGTAGCTGACCGCGAAGACGTGGCTGGTGTGGGGAGAGGAAATTCGTGTTCGTTCGTTCTGAGCTATTGTCGGCGTCCGTTCGCCTTCAGGTGAGCGCCCATGGTTGAGCCTTTGCTCCTTGGCGCGATCGAAGCGGGCGGGACCAAGTTTCTCTGTGCCATTTCCGATCGTGACGGCACGCCGTTGATACAGACTCGCATCCCCACGACGACGCCGGACGAGACGCTCAGCGCAGCGAGCGCCTTTTTCGCCGACGCGGTACAGCAGCACGGCACGCTCGCAGCCTTCTCGATCGGAAGCTTCGGCCCGCTATCGTTGAATCCCGTTGCAGGCGACTACGGCTGCATCACGTCGACCCCGAAAGCGGGCTGGCAGAACGTCGACCTCCTCGCGCATTTCCGCCGCACGATCGCCGCACCGACCGCGCTCGATACCGACGTGAACTGCGCTGCGGTCGGCGAACGGCTATTCGGCAGTGGCCAAGGTCTCGACACGTTCTGCTATGTGACGGTCGGCACTGGCATCGGTGTCGGCGTGCTGATCAACGGCGCTCCGCACGGCGGCGCCAATCATCCGGAAGCAGGGCATATCACGCTGCCCCGCGCGCCGGGCGACGACCGGTTTGCCGGCATCTGTCCGTATCACGGCGACTGCCTCGAAGGCCTGGCCTGTGGGCCCGCGATGCACGCCCGGTGGGGCGTACCGGCCGAAACGCTTCCCGAGGATCATTCGGCGTGGGACATCGAGGCGGATTACCTCGCCGGTCTCTGCGCGACGCTTACCTACACCGTCCGCCCCGATCGCATCATCATCGGCGGCGGTGTCATGCAACCGCCGATGTACGATCGGGTGCGCCGCGCGCTGACCGCAAAACTGGCCGGCTACGATGCCAGCATGCGCGCGATCGACATGGCCGACTATGTCGCCGCGCCGACCGCAGGATCGTCGGCGGGTCTGACCGGCGCGCTCGCGCTCGCCTATCGGACGGCGACGCGGCAGTGGCCGACGCATTGGACGATCACCGAAACCACCTCCATCGAAGCGGATGCCGTCAATGCATAGTGTTGTGAGTTCCGGCGACGCCGGCATCGTCGACGACGCCCGGGCGACCCCGGCAATCATCATGAGCGCGGCAGGGGCTGCACTCGGTGGCCTCCTGTTCGGTTTCGATACCGCTGTGATCTCGGGCGCGACCAACGCGCTGCAAAACCAGTTCGCGCTGACCGAGGCGTCGCTGGGCTTCACCGTCGCCTCGGCGCTGATCGGCACCGTCTTGGGATCGCTGATAGCAGGAGCGCCGGCGGATCGGTACGGCCGGAAGGCGATCATGCTGTCCGTCGCGATCGCCTATGTCGTGTCGTCGCTCGGGACTGCGCTGGCGCACGACTGGTACGTGCTGATCGCATTCCGCTTTCTTGGGGGCGTGGCGATCGGCGCCGCGTCGGTCGTGACGCCGATCTATATCGCCGAGGTTTCGCCCGCACGGTTCCGCGGCCGCTTGGTGGCGATGAACCAGCTGAACATCGTGCTCGGCATCCTCATCGCTTTCCTCTCCAACTATGTCATTGCGCAGGTGCTGCCGCCCGAGACGGCGTGGCGCTGGATGTTCGGCATCGTCGCGATTCCCTCGGCGGTGTTCCTGGTGGTCACGTTCTTCCTGCCCGAAAGTCCAAGGTGGCTGGCCGTGCGGGGGCACCGCGAACGTGCCGTCGCCGCAATGACGCGCCTCGGGTTCAGCGATCCCGATGCCGAACTGCTCCGCATCGAGGCCGCGGACATGCGCGAGGCGGTCAAGGGTGCTCCGCGTCTGTTCCAGGCGTCGCACACGCTTCCCGTCGCCTGCGCGATCGCGATCGCGATGTTCAACCAGCTCTCGGGCATCAACGCGCTGCTCTATTATGCACCGCGCATCTTCGAGCTGGCGGGTGCCGGCGCCGATAGCGCCTTGCTGCAGTCGGTCGCGGTCGGAGGCACCAACCTGCTGTTCACGGCGCTGGCGCTGTTCCTGATCGACCGGTTCGGCCGCAAGCCGCTGCTGTTCGTCGGGTCGATCATCTGTGCCGCCGCGCTGCTACTCGTCGGCTGGCAGCTCGAACGCGTGGCGCCGGACGGCACGCTGATCCTCGTCGGGCTGCTCGCCTTCATCGCCGCGTTCGCCGTGAGCCAGGGCGCGGTGATCTGGGTGTTCATCTCCGAGGTCTTTCCGAGTTCGGTCCGCGGCAAGGGTCAGGCGCTCGGCTCGACCACGCACTGGGTGATGGCGGCGATCATCACCTGGCTGTTCCCGGTCGTGGCCAGCGCCGTCGGCGGCTGGGTGTTCGCGTTCTTCGGCGCGATGATGCTGCTCCAGTTCCTCTGGGCCTGGAAGGTGATGCCGGAGACGAACGGTGTCGCACTGGAAGACATGGATCTGCGGGGAGCGGCAGCATGAAGACGATCGCAATGCTGCTGGCGGCAGTGGCCGTTCTCGCAACCCCGGCATCGGCGCAGCGTGCCGACCCTCGGCCGAGCTTCCATTTCGCACCCGCCAAGAACTGGATGAACGACCCCAACGGGCTCGTCTACTATGACGGCGAATATCACCTGTTCTATCAGTACAACCCACACGGCGATCGCTGGGGGCACATGAATTGGGGCCACGCAGTCAGCCGCGATCTCGTCCACTGGCAGGAGCTGCCGATCGCGATTCCCGAGACCGCCGACGTCATGGCGTTTTCCGGTAGCGCCGTCATCGACTGGAACAACACGAGCGGTTTCGGCCGGAACGGCAAGCCGCCGATGATCGCGATCTATACCGGGCACAATCCCAAGGCGAAGCTGCAGTCGCAATACGTCGCCTACAGCAACGATCGCGGTCGGACATGGACCGTCCACGGCGAGGTGCTGAGCGTCGGATCGCCCGAGTTCCGCGATCCGAAGGTCTTCTGGCATGCCGCCACCAAGCGCTGGGTCATGGTCGCGGTGATGGCGCTGGAGAACCGCGCGGTGATCTTCACCTCGCCGAACCTCAAGCAGTGGACGTTCGCCAGCAGTTTCGGCCCCGCTGGGGGTCGCGGCAAGAACTGGGAGTGCCCGGATCTGTTCGAATTGCCGGTCGATGGCGGGGCTGCCGGCGAAAAGCGCTGGGTGCTCGGCATCAACCTCGGCGACAATGCCGTCGGTGGTGGCTCGGGTGGTCAGTATTTCGTCGGCGACTTCGACGGTACCCGCTTCACGCCGGTGCAGGGCTGGCCCGGCGATGCGCAGTGGATGGACTATGGTGCGGACTTCTACGCCGCCGTGTCCTGGAACGATCTGCCGAAGGACGATCCCCGTCGCATCTGGATCGGCTGGGCGAACGACTGGCGCTATGCCGAGGTGATCCCGACCTGGCCGTCGCGCGGGCTGATGACCGTCCCGCGCCAGGTCACGCTCCGGAAATCGCCCGAGGGGTATCGCATCCTGCAGGCGCCGGTGCGCGAGGTCGCAGCTCTGCACGGCGCCCGACAGGATTTCGCCGCCGCGTTGCGCGACAGCCCGACCGCGCTTCCCATCCAGGGCGGCTCGGCGGATCTCGAGTTCGCGATCGATACTGGTTCGTCCGAGCAGGTGGCGATCACGCTTACCGATGGCGAAGGCTATCAGACCGTCGTCGGCGTCAACCCGACCGTGAACGAGGTCTTCGTCGATCGGACGCGCTCGGGGCCGCATTTCCATGACGGGTTCGCCGCCCGCCACGTCGCCCCGGTCGACCTGAAAACCCGCCGCGTGAAGCTGCGCATTCTGGCCGACGAGTCGATCCTGGAAGTCTTCATCAACGACGGCGAGCGCACGATCACCGACCGGTTCTTCCGTGGCAGTGGACCGCTTCGGTGGAGCGCGTCCTCGCGCGGCGGCAGTGCGCCGCTGAAGCTCACCGCATGGTCGATAAACGCCGGAACGGTGAAGGTCGCTGCGAAGTGATGGCCGGTCGCGAACCATGGCGGGCGAGTGTGCCGGATACAGGCTAACTATCGGGCTCAAGACCCGGGCCACCAACGATCGAACACACAATAACGTAATAAAAAGGGGATTTTTATGACGAGGTCTTTTCACGCCTTGCTGGCGTCGGCGGCAATCGTGCCGATGATCGTAGCCTCCGCCGCCTGGGCGCAAACAGATGTAGCGCCGGCCACCAACCAGACCGGCGCCACACCGGCACGGACGTCCAGCGATCCGGTGCCGAACCCCGCGCCGACCAGCGCAGCGCAGGTGCAGTCGGACGCCGCGCCCGAGAACGCGTCGGCAGGCGCGGACAAGGACATCGTCGTCACCGGTTACCGCGCCGCGCTTGGCTCCGCGCAGGAACTCAAGCGCAATTCGTCTTCGATCGTCGACGCGGTCGTTTCCGACGACATCGGCAAACTGCCGGACAACAACGCCGCCGAAGCCATCTCGCGGATCGTCGGCGTGACCGTTCTGCGCTACAACGACGAGGCCGGCGTCATCCTCGTGCGCGGCCTGCCGGACGTCGCGACGACGTTCAACGGACGCGAGTTCTTCTCGGCCGAAGACCGCGTCCTGCATCTCCAGGATTTTCCGGCCGGGGTCGCCGCGGGTATCGAGGTCTACAAGTCGGGGACGCCGGATCTGATCGAGCCCGGTCTGGCAGGGCTGGTCAATCTGCGCTCGCGTCGCCCGTTCGACGTGAAGGACACCGAGATCGCCGGCGAAATCCGCGGATCGTACAATGATCAGTCCAAGGCGTTCGACCCGTCGGGCAACCTCCTTCTGACGAAGCGCTGGGATACGCCGATCGGCGAGATCGGCGCGCTGGTGAACCTCAGCTACACGCGCACCACCTACCGCAATGCCGATCGCTATGCGGATGCCGCCGTCATCACGCCGCGCGGTTTCGGCGTCGACACGCCCGCCGACGACCTGACCGTCACCACCCCTGGCGTCGGCAACTTCAGTTTTCCGGCAAACGCCGGCAACTTCTACGAGAAGGGCGTCCGTCACCGGCCCGCCATCAATGGCACGATCCAGTGGCGCCCGTCGGCCAATCTAGAGGTCTACGCGGAAGGTCTCTGGCAAGCGTATCGCGGCAACGTCCTGCGGGACTCGTTCAACGTCAACTTCGAACGTCCCGACGCCAACGGTGTCGCCCCCACGCTCAGCAACGTCGTGCTGGTACCCGGCGAACCGAACAAGGCCGCCAGCTTCACCAAGACCGGTGGCTACGTTCCCGAGTTTTCCCGCGTCGCGCAGGACGATCGCACGGACACCTATCAGGGCGCCTTGGGCTTCAAGTGGACGACCGGCCGCGCGACGCTGTCGGGTGATTTCGCGTACACCAACAGCCGCTACAAGGCGTCGGAGATCACCGTCGATTCGCAGCTTGCCACCGCGCCGACCATCAACGTCGACTGGAACGCGCGCGGATCGGCCGTGTTCGATCTGGGCGGGTACAACATCACCAATCCGGACACCGCGCGATGGCGTGGTCTCAACCAGCGCGAGTTCGTCGCGAAAGGCAACGGCCTTCAGGGGCGTCTCGATCTCGATCTCGAAACCGACTGGGGCTTCCTGCCGCATCTCCAGTTCGGCGTCCGGGCCAGCGACCGCAATGCGTCGTCGCAGAACAACACCCGCTACGCCTACACGGCTGGTCTCGACAACCCCCTCGCCAGCCTTCCCACCGGCGCACTCGAGGTGATCACCGACGGGTTCCGCAACGATCCACAGCGCTTCCAGAACTGGCTTGCGCCCAATCGCGACGCGATGATCGCCAACAGCGAGGCACTGCGTCAGCTAGCCTATCAGTCGGTCCAGCGCGCGACCGTGCTGTTCCCGAACGATGGCGGCATCCGCGATGCCGTGACGAAGTACGCCACGGCTGAAATCCCGGTCGATCCGCTCGGCGGCTTCACCGCCAGCGAGGCGACCTACGCGTTCTACGGTCAGGGCAAGTTCGCCTTCGACCTCGGCGGTATCGAGGTCGACGGCACCGCTGGCGCACGCATCGTCAACACCGATGGCGCGTATCGCGGTTTCAGTCGCGTACAGGCGAGTAACGGCAGCGTCGGCATCGTGCCGACGACGACCAGGCAGAACTATGTCGACGTCCTGCCGTCCGCGATCGCGCGCGTTCGCTTCTCCCGCAAGTGGCAGATGCGTCTCGGCTACACGCAGACGCGGACCCGCCCGGGGTTCGGTCAGTTGAACCCGTCGCTCAACATCACCGCCAACAGCCCCGGTCCGGACGGCTCGCCGCCACAGTTCGATGCGACCGGCTCGGGCGGCAATCCGAACCTGCGCCCGCTGACCTCGAAGAACTACGACTCCACCCTGGAGTGGTATTTTTCCAAGAACGGATCGGCATCGGTCGCCGCGTTCTACCGCGATCTCAACGGCTTCATCGGCGACTACACGCAGGTGGTGAACGATCCGATCTACGGCCGCGTCCAGCTCAATCGTCCCGAGAATGCGGGCGACGGACGGATCAAGGGTATCGAGGCCTCGGCGCAGACGTTCTTCGACTTCCTTCCCGGTCTGCTCTCGGGCTTTGGCGTGCAGGCGAACGGCACCTATCTCGACGGCACCAACCAGTTGCCGCAGACGCTCGGCGACAGCGAGCGCCAGGTGCGGATCACCGGTCTGTCCAAATGGGCCTATAATCTCACCGGCTTCTACGAGAAGGGCAAGGTGTCCGCGCGCCTCTCGTACAACTGGCGGTCCGGGTACACGACCAGCTACAACCGCACCATCAACGAGACGCAATATGCGGGCGAGCTCGTCCGTCCGGTATCGCGACTGGATTTCTCGGCGAGCTTCGAGCCGTACAAGAACATCTCGCTCGTAGCCAACGCCAGCAACATCCTGGCACAGCCGTTCAGGAACTACCGTTACTATAACGAGACGCAGTATTTCGGTCGCGATCTTCGGATCGAAGGGCGCTACATGAGCCTCGGCCTGCGCTTCAAGATGTAACCGCCCTGCCCCGTGCGGCGTGATGATCCCACGCCGCACTGGATCCCGGCCATCGTTCGGGATCCGTCCGGTCGCAGGAGGCCGGGAGCCTCTTGCCAAGACCACGCCAACAGGAGGCCGAGGCCTTGACGCGCGAGACACTCTACACCCGGCGCACGACGCTCGGCCTGATCGCCTCGCTGCCGATGGTGAACGCCTGCGGGCAGTCGTTGGCCCGAGCCAGCGCCACCCGGATGACCGGCTCGGAGGCCTCGTTTCCGCCGCCGCCAGCCGGCACACCCCAACTGTCGAATGGTCGCCCGCGCTATCACATCGCTGCCCCGGCCGGTGGCTGGATCAACGATCCGCAGCGTCCGCTGAAGATCGGCGACACCTGGACGCTGTGGGCACTCTACAATCCCACCTACCCGATCGGCGGCACGAGCTGGCGGCGCTGGACGTCAAAGGACCTCGTCACATGGCAGGATCGGGGCATCGCGATCCCGCGTAACACGACCCGCTTCGGCGACGTGTGGAGCGGCAGTACCGTCGTCGATACGGCGAACACGGCCGGTTTCGGTGCCGGAACGCTCGTAACCCTGGTCACGATGCCGGTGCCGGGCGCCGGCCAGTCCTGCGCCTTGTGGTACTCGCGCGACAGCGGCGCGAGCTTCACGGTCCATGACATCGTCCTGCCCAATCCCGGTGGTCACAAGGATTTCCGCGATCCCACCGTGTTCTGGCATGCGCCGACCGATCGCTGGGTGATGACCCTGTCCGAGGAAGGCAAGATCGGAGTCTACACGTCCGCCAACCTCAAGCAGTGGCGCTATGTCAGCGGCTTCGCCTCGACGATCGTCGGCCGCGTCATGGAATGCTCGCACCTGTTCAAGCTGCATCTGTACGACGCGAACGGCGAAATCTCGGCAGACAAATGGATATTGCTGGTCGGCGGCAACGGCACCAAGCTCGGCTTTACCGTGGGCGCCTATTATTGGGTCGGTGATTTCGACGGGACGAGTTTCACCGCGGAGTCCCTGGAGGGGCAATGGGTCGACGGCGGTGCGGATTTCTATGCCGCGGTCGTCTGGACCGATCCGGCGGCGGCTGATCCGCTAGCCGTGGCTTACGCGATCGCATGGATGAGCAACTGGGATTACGTGAAGAAAATCCCGATCGCGCACGATTACCGCGGGCAACTCAGCCTTGTTCGCCAGCTACGGCTTCAGCGTGTCGACGACGTCCCGCGCCTGATCAGCACCACGCTCGCTGCGCAGGATACGATCTTTGCCGAAGCCATTGCCGGACAGGATCAAACGATCGCCAAAGGGTCGGAATATGTCTGGCCGACAGGTGCGCAAACCGCAGCGTGTCGTATCGATCTCACGCTCATCCGGGTCGGCACGATCTGGCCAGCCGAGGTCGTGCTATCGGTTCGGGCCGATGACCGCCTTGCGACCAGATTCATATTCCAGACACATGACAATATCATCTGCCTGGAGCGGAACGATAGTGGCCCCAATCAGCCGAACGTCGATGTTTGGCGACAGCCCCGAAGTATCGCGTGCGATTTCACCAAAGGCGCCGTGAAGATCAGCCTGTTCATCGACTCCGGTTCGGTGGAGCTTTTTCTCGCCGACGGAACGGCGACGATGTCCGCCCTCATCACCGCGCCACTCGATGCCACCGGATTGCACCTGAAGAGCACCGGCGGCAACGTAACCGTGTCGGACGTCGCGATCAGGCCTATCGATAAACCCGGCCGATCGAAACCCGTTTTATCGGCGCTCTAAGGTCATCCGGCCGGACGACCTTCACAGGCGTGAGGTGATCGTCAGTCGCACGTTGCGCGGCGCCCCCGGCGTCGTCCACACGTTGGCGTACGAGCTCGAGATATAATATTTGTCGAAGATGTTATCGATATCGACGCGCATCGTCAGGTGCTCCGATACGGCATAGCTCAAATTCGCGCGCGCGATGGTGTAGGCCGGCAGGCGATACCCGCTGGCGAACGGATCGCCGGCTCGGCTCCCCGAGTGGCTGATACCGCCACCCACCGACAGCCCGCCGATCTGTTTGACGGCAAACAGTGCCCACGCGTTCTTGGGCACGTTCGACAAGCGCGTGCCGATCAGCGTCCGGTCCACGTCCTGCCGGACGGTCGCGTCGACATAGGTGTACGTGGCCGTGGCATAGAGATCGTCCGTCACGTTCACCGTGGCTTCCGCTTCGGCGCCCCGCGAGCGCTGGCGCCCGATCTGGCTTTTCACGAACGGATCGGTCGCGTTCGGATTCAGGACGTTGCGCTTCTCCATGTCGAACACTGCCGCCTGGCCCGTCACCACGCCGTGCAGGACCGCGAACTTGGCGCCCACTTCGGTCGAGCGGCTCCGTTCCGCATCGAAGGTGGAAATGCCGTCGGATGGATTGAGCCGCAAGGATTGCCCCCAGCTCGTGTAGAGCGACAGGCCCTTACCGACCTGCCATGACAGAGCGGCGCGCGGCGTCACACCGCGGTCGACCGTATCGAGATCGGCATTGCCGGTCAGCCGATTGCGCACGGTCTGTCGAAAGCTGTTCCAACGCGCGCCGAGGAGCAGCGTGAAGTCGCCCGCGCGGACGATATCCTGCGCATACACGCTTTCGCTACGGAAGGATTCGGTACGGCTGACGTTGGCCGGCGGTACCGGCAAGGGCTGACCATAGACCGGGTTGAACAGGTCGATAACCAGGATCGGGCGGGTAGTCGTGCCGCGCGCGCGATCGAGCCGAAAGTCCATGAAGTGGCGCACCCTGTCGACGCCGAGACGCAGGTCATGGTCCAGGCCCAGGAAGCGCAGCGATCCCGTCAATTCCGCGCGCAGCGTGAGGTCGTCCCACGTGAAATCATGATAGCGGCGGTCGCGCCCGGCGGTGCGGCCGTTCGCCTGGAGTCCGCGAGCGCCGAAATCGACCATGGTGCCGAAGCCGCGTAGCGATCCGTCACGCTGGCTGCCGCCGATTTCGAGCCCGATACCACTGCCCAGGTCCGCGAAGACCGTGGCCTGTTGCCACAGAATCTTCTGGACGATCGGTCCGTCCGCCGGTTCGCCCAGGAACGTGTCCCGGTCCATCGCCCGCGCATGGCCCGCTATGCCGACCACGCCGCGATCCAGCGTGGCTTCGTTGCGCATATACTCGACCTGGTAGAGGACGCGCAGCGCGTCGGACGCCTGCCATGACACCGACGGCGCGATCAGTCGGCGCGATCCTTCGACATGGTCACGGAAGCTGTCATGTTCCTCGCCGACGCCGATCAGCCGAACGGACACCCCCTTGGCGATCGGACCGCCGACGTCTCCCGTCAGCCTCCCGCTATCCCAGCTTCCATAACTGGCGCTGGCCGACGCATGAAGGTGATCGAGTGGCGCCTTGGTGACGATATTGATCGATCCGCCAGGCTCGCCCCGGCCCGATAGCGCGGCGCCGGCCCCTTTCAGCACCTCGATCCGCTCGACCGTCGCCGTGTCGATGGGCGCGTTGTAGCCGAGGTTGCTGCTGAAGCGGTTGATCATGATATCCGGACCAGCGTTCTCGTCGCCAGCAAACCCGCGGATCGCGTACTTGTCCCATAGTCCACCGAAATCGTTCTGGCGCGACACGCCGCCGGCAAGATCGAGCACGTCGTCGAGCCGTGTGGT
Organism: Sphingomonas sp. Leaf242; assembly: GCF_001422045.1. Classification (GTDB taxonomy): domain Bacteria; phylum Pseudomonadota; class Alphaproteobacteria; order Sphingomonadales; family Sphingomonadaceae; genus Sphingomonas. Next base: position 227,815 of record NZ_LMLW01000007.1, on the reverse strand, counting down.
GTTGAGCGCCTCGAGTTCCTTTTGGCCGAACACACGCACCGACTGCGGATAGATCCTGATCGGTACGTCGCTGCCCAGGATGCTGGCACTCGCCTGCCGCGCGGTGACGACGATGTCGCTTCTGCTACCGCTCGCCACGTCGCGGTCGGCGGCATCCTGCGCGTATGCCGTCATCGGCAGGCCCATCCCGATACTCAACGCGATCGCGCTCAGGCTCGCATAGGCTACGCTCCGACACGCGCTCCGGTTGTAACTTTGACGCATCGGCAACCCCTTGGTTTCGCCCGCGGGTCTCCGCTGCAGCGATTTCGCCCGCTTATGGCTAATGCGAGTGGATTGCAACAATGTGTAACGGATCGATCGCATCGCCGACCGATACCTAGATTGGCCTTAGTGGGGTTTACCGACAGCCAAGCAGAGGAACCTAGCCGAGAAGCAAACCGCCTCAGCCAAATTGCCGATCGTCGTAGGCACCGTGCGCATCGGCAAAGGGCGATGCACAGGCTGAGATCGGCATCCGCGGATTTGTCAGTTGAGCGCGTCAAGCGTTGATGTATTGTTTTGGCCTTGCAGATGTATTCAGGGAGGCCAGATGCTCGACCGTCGCAGTTTCGTCGTTTCGTCGTCGGCGCTTGCCGCGTCGCTGGCGCAACCCTCTCTGGCAGAACGTCGTGGTCCGACCGGTACAGCGCTATCGCCCGACATGCCAATCCCGCTCGGACATCTACCCTCGCCGCACGCACCTGCCGATCCGAGCCTGATCGCGCTCAACCATGGCTGGCTGTTCCATGAAGGCGACATCCCCGTCCCCGCCGTGCGTGGCAACGACGAGACCTATGCCGCGACCAAGGCAGGCAACGCGCAGGGCGCCGCCGGTCTGGACTATGATGATTCCGACTGGACCGCCGTGCAGCTTCCGCACGACTGGGCGATCGCGCACCCGGTCGAATCCGACCAGAACGACGCGTTCGGGTATCGCCGTCGCGGCGTCGGCTGGTATCGTCGCTACGTCGTCCTACCGGCAGACTGGCACGGCCAGTATCTCGAACTTCAGCTCGGCGGAATGGCCAACAACGCCACCGTCTGGTTCAACGGCGTGCCGGTCGCGCACAGCCTGTCCGGCTATGTCCAGCAGACCGTCGATCTCACGCCCTATGCCCGCTTCGGCGACGAACCCAACACCATCGCGGTCCGCGTCGACGGCGATGTCATGGAAGGCTGGTGGTATGAGGGCGCCGGACTGTACCGCGATTGCTGGCTGGCGGTTCGACCCGCGCTGCACATCGCGACCGATGGCGTGCATGCTACGCCAATTGCGCAGGCGGATGGCGGCTGGCAGATACCGGTCACGGTAACGCTCGGCAATGCCGGTGCCACGCCGGGTCAGGCGACGGTCGAAGCGGTGTTGCAGGACGCGAACGGTCGCACCGTGGCGCGGTCGAGTGCCACCGCCACCGCGGCCCCGCTGGCGACGGCAACCGCTACGATGCTGCTGCCGGTCGCGCGACCAAACCTGTGGTCCCCCGAGACGCCGACGCTCTACACGATGCACACGCGGCTGGTGCAGGGCGGCAAGACCATCGACAGCCGCCGTACTGAGATCGGTTTCCGCATCGCCGCGTTCGATCCGGCAACCGGTTTCCACCTCAACGGGACGTCGCTCAAGATCAAGGGGGTGTGCATCCATCAGGACCATGCCGGCGTCGGCGTCGCGGTGCCCGCCGCGCTGATGGAGTGGCGCGTGCGTCGCCTGAAGCAGATCGGCGCCAACGCGATCCGCTTCACGCACGGCACCGCCGATGCAGGGATGCTCGATGCGTGCGACCGGCTCGGCATGCTGGTGATGGCCGAGAACCGCCATTTCGATCCCAGCCCCGAGTATCTGGCGCAGCTAGAATGGATGGTGCGCCGCGACCGCAACCGGCCCAGCATCATCCTGTGGTCGGTGCTCAACGAAGAACCGATGCAGGGCAGCGAACAGGGCTATGAGATGGTCCGCCGCCTTGCCGCCGCGGTGAAGACACTGGACGATACCCGGCCCGTCACCGCCGCGATGAACGACGGCATGTTCACGCCGCTGAACGGTGCCGATGCGGTCGACGTGGTCGGCTTCAACTACAAGCACGGCTGGTACGATCGCTACCACAAACTCCACCCCGACCGCCCGCTGCTCAGCACCGAGGATACCAGCGCGGTGATGACGCGCGGCGAGTGGACGAGCGACACGGCGCGCAACGTGCTGACCTCCTACGATACCGAAGCGCCCGAATGGGGCCTGACGCATCACGAGAGCTGGCGGATGATCGGCAGCCGCCCCTTCATCGCGGCGACCTTCGTCTGGACCGGGTTCGACTATCACGGCGAACCGACGCCGCTGCCCTGGCCGGCGGCATCGAGCTCGTTCGGCATTCTCGACCTGTGTGGCTTTGCCAAGATGGCCTATCATCTGCGACGCGCGCAGTGGATCACCGCGGAGCCGGTTCTGGCGATCGGCCCGCACTGGAACTGGGCCGGGCGCGAGGGCCAGCCGATCAAGGTGATGGTCCCGACCAATGTCGAGGCGGTCGCACTGTCGCTCAACGGCAAGCCGATCGGCCGCCAGACGTACAAGCCGTTCGAAACGCTCGAATGGCAAGTGCCGTTCGCTCCGGGAACGCTCGAAGCGATCGGCTACCGCGGCGGTCGCGAAGTAGTTCGCGCCAGCGTTACGACCGCGGGCCCGCCCGCCACGCTGCGGCTGACTCCCGATCGCCCGATGATGCTCGGCGACGGTGCCGACGTGCAGCCGATCAGCGTCGACCTGATCGATGCGAACGGCCTCCACGTGCCGACCGCGAACGACACCGTCACCTTCGCAGTCGAGGGCGGCGAGATCATCGGCGTCGGCAACGGCAATCCCAACGATCACGACCCGGAGCAGGGCAATGCCCGCAAGCTGTTCAACGGTTTCGCGCAAGTGCTGGTGCGATCGCTTCCCGGCGCCAAGCAACTGGTACTGACCGCACGCGTCGCCGGGCTGCCCCCCGCGCGCGTGGCGTTTCCGTTGGTCGCCGCGCAGGCCCGCGCCGTCGCGGTGACGCCGTCGGTTCACCATCTCGGCGAATGGCGGCGCACGCCGTTCGTCGCCCAGGCGCCCGACGCGCGGACGATCTACCCGGCGCAGCAATGGCGCAGCCTGAGCTATGTCCGCACCGGACGGCTCGAGGAAGCGCAGCCCGCGCGTGCCTACACGCTGATCCAGGGTCGATTCATGCCCCGCCGGCACGTCGCGGTTCGCGGTGGTACGCTGCATTTCGCCGGCGTGATCGGCCGCGCCGAGCTATGGGTCGACGGCCAACGCGTCGCCACCAAAAGCGACCCGGCAGAAGCAGCGATGGTCGCGCCTCTCCCGGCGGGCGAACAGGAGCGCGTCGTGACGCTGCTGCTGCAGGCCGATGCGGGCGAGGCGACCGGCCTCAGCCGCAGCGTGGCGGTCTGGTAGGGCGAGTGGGAACCATCCGCGGCACAGTGTCCAACGGATGTATGACATGTGCGGCGGCAAGTGTTACGCCAAGCCTCTATGGCGTTCATCGACCTTCTAGACGTTACGGCCGCGACGAGCAGCGGCCCGCGCTATCTATGGTTGCAGGGCCTGATCCGCACCGCAATCGAAACCCGGCGGCTCGCGGCGGGCACCGCGCTGCCGAGCGAACGGGAACTGTGCGACGAGTTCCAGCTATCGCGCGTGACGATCCGCAAGGCGCTGGAGGCGCTGGTCACCGATGGTCTGCTCGAACGGCGGCGGGGGGCCGGCACGTTCGTATCCCGAAGCCCGGGCGTGCAGGACGCCAGCCGCGTCGAGAAGAACTTCTCCGCGCTGTCGTCCTTCTCCGAAGACATGCTGGCACGCGGCCGGCGCCCGTCCAGCGAGTGGATCGATCGGTCCGAAGGGTCGGTGACCCCCGAGGAGGCGCTCGCGCTGGGTCTGTCGCCCGGGTCGCACGTCTTTCGTTTCCAGCGCATCCGATTCGCCGACGACGAGACGATGGCGGTCGAATATGCCACGGTGCCGAGCTGGGGCCTGAAGCGGCTCGATGATGTCGTGTCCTCGCTGTACGGCGCCCTGGCCGCCAACGGAAACCGCCCCGTACGGGCGCTGCAACGCGTCCGCGCGATCTGCTTTGGCAAAGAGCACGCCGTGCTGCTCGGCATCGAGGAGCGTGATCCGGGGCTTATGATCGAACGGCGTTCCTTCGCCGCCGATGGCCGCGTGATCGAGGTCACGCATTCCTATTATCGCGGCGACGCCTACGACCTCGTCGCAGAACTCCACCATAGCTGACGCTGGGCTGTAGGATCGCATCGGGCACAACGCCGACGCGACCCGCCAGACGCGGCTCAGCCGGCGACCTTGATCCCGCCGATCCACGTCTGCACCGGCTGCAGCGCCGCATCCAGCACGACGAAGTCCGCGCGGAATCCGACCGCCAGCGTGCCGCGGTCCTGCGCCATCCCAAGAAACGCGGCCGGCGACGCGCTCGCCATCCGGCTGACGGTCGGCAGGTCGGCGCCGGTCGCCGCGCACATCGTCCGCACCGCCTGCGCCATGTCGAGATGCGCGCCGGCCAGCGTACCGTCCTCGCCCATGCACACCCCGCCCTCGACCGTCATCCGGCGGCCGTTGAGCAGGAAGAAATCGTCGTCCGAACCGACGCTCGGCATCGCGTCGGTCACCAGCATCAGGCGATCGGCCCCCTTGCTGCGGAACGCGATGTCGAGCGCGGCGGGCGCGACATGCACCCCGTCGGCGATGATGCCGCACCAGATCGCGGCCTCGCTCAACGCAGCCCCCACCATGCCCGGCGCGCGGTGGAGCAGCGGCGACATCGCGTTGAAGACGTGCGTCACGCCGGTGACCCCGGCGGCAAAGCCCGCCAGCGCCTCGTCGTAGGTCGCGTCGGTATGCCCGGCACTCAGGATGACCCCCGCCGCGGCGAGTTGCGCGATATCCTCGACCGCGACGACTTCCGGCGCGAGCGTCATCATGACGACGCCACGCCGCGGTCGGCACAGGATGTCGATGATCGACCGGTCGAGCGTGCGGATCAGCGCGGGATCGTGGATCCCCTTGCGCGTACCGTTGATGAACGGCCCTTCGATATGCACGCCGACGATACCGGGCACGCCGGCCGCGATGGCCGCGTCGACCGCGTCCAGCGCCGCCTCGATCGCCGCGGCGGTGTCGGTGATCAGCGTCGGCAGCAATGCGGTGGTGCCGAACCGGGCGTGTGCCGCCGCAATCCGTGCCAGACCCTCGATCCCGAGCGCGTTGTTGAACAACACCCCGCCGCCGCCGTTCACCTGCGTGTCGATGAACCCCGGCAGCAGCCAGCCGCCTGCCAGATCGATCGCTGCGTAATCGCCGGCCGCGTCACTGCCGACCGCCGCCGGCTCGATCGCGCGCAGGCGGCCGTCCGATATGGTAAGCCGGGCGTCATCGCGTGTTTCTCCGCCGATCAGGATTCGGCCACCGCGAACGTCGATGGTCCGCATCACGACCGGCACCCCTGTTTGACGCCGGGTGAACGATCGCGTTCGCATTTACCCGATGCCGCGATCGCGCTCGCGGGTCCGTAAGACAGCGCTACCATCGCCCATCTTGTCAGACACGCCGTCGCAGGTCCCTGCTTCGGCGATTTGTCGGAGCATAACCTGTCTGCGCCGCTTCGGTCAGTCATGGGAGCGCTATCGCTGGCGCGTTGAGTATCGCGAGACCTTGGTTGGCGCTCGTTCGCAAAATCTCGATCCAGTCGGCAATACTCGACGCAATGACGCTTGATCAGCAAGGTATCCGAGCACAGCAGAAGACCTCGCGACAAGGTCGAGAAAGACCCAACTTCCGAATCCGCCTTGCGGTATCTTGAGGCCACCAACCCGTCGCTCCCCGAGCGATCAATTGCAAACATCACTACCCCTTAGTCGGCAAGAAATACCGCCGCGACGCACCCTTCGAGATCGTTGTCACGACCTTCGGCATCGCTTCGCATGCGCCACATTATGCATGCTTCGAAGCGGTATCAATGGTATTGCATATGTCTTTCGACGGCAGCGTCGAAAATTGCGATTTTTGCACCATACGGATGCAAGAGAGCCATGTTTCCCCGTGGCTATCGATTCGATCAGGAGGATATGAAGTGCCTGGCACTGCTTGCAACGACCTGTCTTCGGCGCGCAAGACCCTGGTATGTTATGTCATTGCAAAGGTGTAGCGCAGTTCTGACGCACACCTCTTTCGCCATATCCGATTGGCAACCAACGCTTTTCCGATCCAGCAATACCAATATGCCTCGTAGCCTGCGAAGACGTTATGTTTTTGTACTAGATCGTACTTGACAGGTTACCGAATTATCCGTGAAACTCCGACATAACGCAGGGTTCGGGCTGCACATCGGTTAAAAAACCGGGTGCCGCGCTTCATTGTCGCATCAGAGGGGATTTACATGACGCACGGCAGACGCAACCGCACACAGGGCGCCGGCTCCTCCACGAAGGTGTGGCTACTCGCGACGAGTTGCTGTGCAGCACTTGCCGCGATCACGCCGGTCAGCGCACAGACCGCGCCGTCTGGCGATCCGACGTCGCCGCCTGCTCAGACACCACCCCAGACGCCACCTCAGACTCTAGCACCAGCGCCTGGAACCCCGTCCGCGACCAGCGGCCAGACCGATGGTGCGGATGGTGCCGAGATCACCGTAACCGGCTTCCGCCAGAGCCTTGCGTCGGCGGCACAGGCGAAGCGCAACGACATCCGCATCTCGGACGGCATCACCGCCGAGGATATCGGCAAGTTCCCGGCGCAGAACGTCACCGAAGCGATCCAGCGCATCGCCGGCGTGCAGATGTCGAACATCAACGGCCGTGGCTCGACGATCAGCATCCGCGGCCTCGGCGCGCAATATGCCCGCACGACGATCAACGGCCAGACCTTCGCCAGCGCCGACTTCAAGGACGGCTTCCGCTACGACATCATCCAGACCGATCTCGCCAGCGCGATCCAGGTCGTCAAGTCGCCGACCGCCGACATGGACACCGGCGGCCTGTCGGGCACGGTCAACATCGATACGGTCAAGCCGCTGGCCTATAAGGGCCCGCGCTTCATCGTCGGCGTGAAGGGCTATAATTCCGAATATCGCGGCAAGAAGATCACGCCGAAGATCAGCGGCGCCTATATCGACAGCTTCGCCGGCGGCACGCTGGGCGTGATGGCGAACGTCAGCTACCAGGAGCTGACGGACCGTGGCGACTATGCCTTCGTCAAGAACTGGTACAATCCCGGCGTCGTCGATCCCAACAACTTCGTGCCCGGCAATTTCCGCCTGCGCCGGATCGATCGCGACACCAAGCAGCTGATGGCCAGCGGTGCGATCCAGTGGAAACCCCAATCGAACTTCGAGGTGCTGCTGCAAGGCGAATATTCGAAGGACGACACGCGCTACGACACGCAGCAGCTGGTATTCGGTCGCTGGGATCCGAAGGACAGCACGAATCCAAGCACGATCACGGTCCTCGACAGCGCGAACGGCGTGGCCAACAAGATCGCCATCAGCAACTTCGGCGTCGGCAACAACGACCAGCCCGAGACGCGCAACCTCAAGACGCAAGCCTATACCGGCACGGTCAACTGGCAGCCGGGCGACACCTGGAACGTCCACGCCGTCGCGCACTATACCCGGGGCGATGCCGATCTCCGCGAGTTCGCCTCGATCGACGGCGCAAACGTAGCCTCGGGGGGTACGCTCGACATCTCCGACCCGCACAACGTCAAATTCGCGACCGATCCCGGCGTCTGGAACGGCACGCTGTTCAACCCCGCCAACCGCACCTATTTCGCGTTCGTCGATGGTGCCACGCACATCCAGATGGCCAAGGACGTATCGGGCCAGTTCGACGTCACCAAGGATATCGGGGCGTTCGGCGTCAAGTCGCTGGTGTTCGGCGTGAAATATCATCACGAGAGCTTCCAGACCGACGCCTATCGCCATGACCGCGATGCCGACGTGACGCGGCCGGATCTGTATCCCGAATATGCGTTCATCCCGAACCTGAGCACGACCGGCATTCCCGTCACGAACTTCCTCGACGGCAAGATCGGCATCCCGAACACGTTCCTCGAGACCAATGCGCCGCTCTGGCAGTCGATCCTCGCGGCGAAGGGGATCGCCGTCCCGGACGTCCGCGACTGGGCGAACAGCTACCGGGTCGATCGCTACATTCCCGCGGTCTATGCGATGGCCAATCTGGACGCGGTGCTGTTCGGCAAGTCGCTCCGCGGCAACGTCGGCGTTCGCTACGAACACACCCATCAGAACGTCACGTCCAACGTCACCGCCGGTACCGACAGCGGCTCTCCGCTGCTCGGCACGCAGAACGTGATCCAGGATTATGGCAACGTCCTGCCGAGCGCATCCTTCGCGCTGGATCTGAGCAACCGCCTCGTGGCACGCGTCGCGCTTGCCAAGGTGCTGGTGCGGCCGCTGTTGAACAGCCAGACCCAAATGGCGGACACCTTCGTCACCGACAACACCGGGATCCGTCCCAGCGTGTCCGTGTCGAACGGCGAATCGCGCCTGAAACCGCTGACCGCAAACCAGGCCGACATCAGCCTCGAATATTACCACGGCCGCGGCAATTCGATCAGCATCGCGGGCTTCTACAAGGCGGTGAAGAATGGCACGTTCACGCAGTTCTACTGCCCGACATCGTTCAACGGCGTGACGTTGAACGGCCAGGTCGGCGGCTGCGCATCGACCGATGGTACCACGGACTATAATTTCAGCCGCAAGCTGAACGACAACAGCGTCATCCACGTCAAGGGCGTCGAACTCGCCGCATCGGAAAGCTTCGACGGCTTCCTGCCGCTGCAGGGCTTTGGCGCGACCGGCAACGTCACCGTGGTCAACGCCGACTCGCCGGCGCTCGGGACGGGTTTCAACCTGCGCGACCTGTCGAAACTCACCTGGAACCTGACGCCCTATTGGGAAAACGAGACGTTCAGCGTCCGGCTCTCGGTGAACCATCGCAGTCCGTACAAGCAGGATGCGTCGACCAGCTTCTTCGTCGATGGCGGCCAGATCCACACGGTCCGCGCGCGCACGCAGATGGACCTGGCGCTCGGCTTCACCCCGACGAAGTTCCTGAGCTTCACCGGCGGCATCATCAACCTCAACGACACGCACGAAGACGCGTATCAGACCAACGAGGACACGTTCCAGCTCGCCAGCCGCACCGGCCGGACGTTCTATCTGTCCGCAACCGCACGGTTCTGATCTAAACCCGAACAAAACGAGTCGTCGCCAGCCGTGAAGAGACCAGCCATCCTCGCACTTCCAGGTCTCTTGCTGCTGACGGCGGCCGGCGCCGTCCATGCGCAACCGCGCGCTGCCGATCAGGCGCGCGCCGCGCTCAAGCGGATCGGTATTGCCGCCCCCGGCATCGCGCTGACGATCCGGCCGGCCGCCAAGCCCTATTACCGGGTCCGTGTCCGCAACGGTCACATGGCGGTGGAGGGATCCTCCGCCATCGCGCTGGTCCACGGCGCGACGCAGTATCTCCAGCAGCAGGGCCGCGTGTCGCTCAGTTGGGAGGGACGCCGCATCGCGCCGCTTACCGGCCTTCCCACCGGCGACACCGGGCCGGTCGCCTCCGCCTTCGCGCTGCGCACCTACCTCAACACCTGCACGTTCGGCTACACCACGCCGTGGTGGGCCTGGGATCGCTGGTCGGACGAGATCGACTGGATGGCGGCGCGCGGAATCGACACACCGCTCGCGATGGAGGGGCAGGAATTTGTCTGGCGCGCGTTGTGGCGCGACCAGGGCCTCGACGATGCCACCATCGCCAGCGGCCTGTCCGCCGCACCGTTCCTGCCATGGCAGCGGATGGGCAACATCGCCGGCTATCGCGCGCCGTTGTCGGACGGGTGGATCGAGAAGAAGCATCAGTTGCAACTCCGCATTCTCGGCCGGATGCGCGCGCTGGGCATGAAGCCGATCCTGCCGGCGTTCTCGGGCTATGTCCCCAAGGCGTTCGCCGACCGGCATCCCAAGGCGCGGATCTACCGGATGCGCGCGTGGGAGGGGTTCCCCGGCACCTATTGGCTCGACCCGTCCGATCCGCTGTTCGCGGTCCTCGCGCGGCGCTTCACGCAGCTTTACACGCAGACCTACGGCCCCGGCGATTATTACCTCGCCGACGCCTTCAACGAAATGGTGCCGCCGATCGCGGAAGACGGCAGCGATGCGAGCGCCGCCCACTACGGCGACAGCATCGCCAACACCGCTGCGACGCGTGCCGCCGCGCTACCCGTGGCAGTACGCGACGCGCGGTTGGCCGCGTATGGCGAGAAGCTGTTCCAGTCCGTCACCGCCGCCGCGCCGAACGCGACCTGGGTAATGCAAGGCTGGCTGTTCGGCGCGGACAAGGCGTTCTGGACGCCAGACGCGATCCGCGCGTTTCTCAGCCGCGTGCCGAACCAGCGGATGCTGGTGCTCGATATCGGCAACGATCGATACCCCGGCATCTGGAAGACCAGCGGCGCGTTCGACGGCAAGAGCTGGGTCTACGGCTATGTCCACAATTACGGCGGCAGCAACCCGGTCTATGGCGATCTGAACTTCTACCGCAGCGATCTCGCGGCGCTGTCCGCCAGCCCGACGCGCGGCAACCTCACTGGGTTCGGCATGTTCCCGGAAGGGTTGCACAACAATTCGGTCGTCTATTCCTACGCCTACGACCTTGCCTGGGGAGAGAACGCGAAACGCCCGGTAACCGACTGGATCGCCGACTACGCGCGTGCACGCTACGGTGCAGCGCCGCCTGCGCTCCTCGCCGGCTGGGGCAAGGTGATGTCCGGAGTCTACGCCACCCGCTATTGGACGCCGCGCTGGTGGCGCGAGATGGCGGGCGCGCATCTGCTGTTCAAGCGCCCTGCCCTGATCGCCGCCGACTACCCTGCAGCGCCCGGCGACGAAGTTGCGCTACGCGACGGCATCACCGCAATGCTGGCGGCGGCACCGGCCCAGCCCGCGCCGCTGCTGACCTACGATCTCGTCGACTTCACCCGGCACTACGCAACCCTGCGGCTCGACGCGAAGCTGCGCGCTGCGGTCGCCGCCTACGCTTCAGGCGATGTCCCGACCGGAGACCGCAATGCCGCTACCGCCGCGAACCTCGCGCACGAGATCGACGCGCTGATCGGCAACCAGCAGGAGACGCTCGGCAGCTGGATCGCGGATGCGCGCGCGTACGGCGATACGCCGGTGGAGAAGGACGCGTTCGAGGAGCAGGCCAAGGCGGTCGTCACCGTCTGGGGTGGCGCCGGTCACCTTTCCGACTACGCCTCGCGCGCGTGGCAGGGCCTGTACGCGGGCTATTACCTGCCCCGCTGGCAGATGTTCCTCGCCGCGCAACGCACCGCCGCGCTCGCGCACCAGCCGCTCGACACGGCCGCCGTCGCCACGAAGATCACCGCGTGGGAACAGGCGTGGCTGAAGGACCGCCGTACGTGGCCGCGCCACCGCCCGACCGATCCGATCGCGGGCGTACGCCGCCTGCTCGCCGACGCAGGACAGCCATGACCGACACCCTCGCCCCCGACACTCTCGCAATCGCCAACCCGCGGCGCTTCACCGCGCTCGACGTATTCCGCGGACTGACCATCTTCCTGATGATCCTGGTCAACACCGCCGGGCCGGGCGCGCCTGCCTACGCCACGCTGGTCCACGCCAAATGGTTCGGCTTTACGCTCGCCGACGCGATCTTCCCGAGCTTCCTGTTCGCGATGGGCAACGCGATGAGCTTCGCCACGCGCAAACGGATCGATACCGCGCCGTATCTCATGCGACTGTGCAAGCGTGGTGCGATCATCTTCGTGCTCGGGTTCCTGATGTACTGGTTCCCGTTCGTGACGCGCACCGACGACGGCTGGGCAGCGATCCCGTTTGCGGTGACGCGCGTACCCGGCGTGCTGCAACGCCTCGCCTTGTGCTACGTCGCCGCCGGGCTGCTGGTGCGCTGGCTCGACGTGCGGGCGATCGTGATCGCCGGCGTGGTGCTGCTGTTCGGCTATTGGGCGATCCTCGTGTTCCTTTCCGCGCCGGGCATGGCATACGACAAGTTCGGCACGGTCGGCACGCAGCTCGACCTGTGGCTGCTGGGCCCCGGGCATCTCTACAAGAAGGACGGCGGGTTCGATCCCGAAGGACTGCTCGGTACGCTGCCCGCGATCGTCAACGTGCTGGCGGGCTATCTCGCCGGGCTCGCGGTACAGCGCGGCCCCTATCTGACGCGGACGGTGCGCGCGATGGCGCTGTTCGGCGTCGCGTTCGTGATTGCCGGGCTGGCCTGGTCGCCGTGGTTTCCGCTCGCCAAGAAGCTCTGGACCAGCTCCTACGTGCTGCTGACGATCGGCATCGACTGCATCGCGCTGGCGGGGATCATCGCGCTGATCGAGCTTGCGGGCGTCAAGCGGGGCACGCGGTTCTTCACGATCCTCGGCCGCAATCCGCTAGCCGTCTACCTGTTCTCCGAACTGTTCGTCACCGCGATCAACCTGATCCCGCTCGGCCCGGACGACGGGGCATACGGGGGACTATACGAATGGGTCGGTATCGCGATCTTCCAGCGCATCGCGCCCGGCGCATTCGGGTCGCTGCTCTGCGCGGTCGCCTACACGATGCTGTGCTGGGCGGTCGGCTGGTGGATGGACCGCAAGGGCTGGATCCTCAAGGCGTGACCGCCTGCCAACCGCATCCACTGGAGTTTCCCGCATGACCGTCAATCGTCGCGATGCACTTGGCATGATGGCAGGTGGCATGATGGCAGGCGGGGGTATCGCCGGGCCAGCGCTGGCTGCCGGTTCGCGTGTCGCCTCATCGGCCGCCGCGGCACCGTTCACGGCGGACTGGAACTCGCTCACGCAAGGGTATCACGCACCCGATTGGTACCGCGACGCGAAGTTCGGGATCTGGGCGCACTGGAGCGCGCAGTGCGTGCCCGAGGAAGGCGACTGGTACGCGCGCAACATGTACCTGCAAGGCTCGCGCGCGAACAAGGCGCACGTCGCCAAATATGGCCACCCCAGCGATGTCGGCTATCTCGAGGTCGTCGGCAAATGGCACGCCGAGAAGTGGCAGCCCGAACGGTTGCTCGATCTGTACGTGGCGGCCGGTGCGAAGTATTTCGTCGCGCTCGCCGGGCACCACGACAATGTCGACACCTTCGCCTCGGCGCATCATGACTGGAACACGCTCCGGGTCGGCCCGAAGCGCGATATCATCGGCACGTGGGAGCGGGCCGCACGCGCACGCGGGCTGCGGTTCGGCGTGTCCAATCATGGCGCCCATGCCTGGCACTGGCTGCAGACCGCCTATGGCTATGATCCCGAGGGCCCGCGTGCCGGCCAGCGGTACGACGCAAGCCGGCTGACCACCGCGGACGGACGCGGGACCTGGTGGCAGGGGCTGGACCCGCAGGCGCTCTATACCGGCCGGACGATGCCGCTGCCCGACGGCGTCCGCACCATCGCCGAGGCGGAGGCGATCCACGCGCGTACCGACGAGCTCTGGGTGGAGGATGCGCCTGCCGCCCAGGCCGCGTTCGTGCGAAACTGGGCGCTGCGATGCCGCGATTTGCTCGATCGCTACCGGCCCGACCTAATCTATTTCGACGATTACGGCCTGCCGTTCGGCCAGACCGGGCTGGAGATTGCCGCCCATTTCTACAACGCCAGTCGTGGCTGGTCGGACGGGCGGCTCGAGGCGGTCATCAATGCCAAGATGATGCCCGCCGAACGCCGGATGGGGTTGGTCGAAGACGTCGAACGGGGCGGCAAGGACCATATCGAGACGTATCCGTGGCAGACCGATACCTGCCTCGGCAACTGGCATTACGATCGAGCGCTGTACGAGCGCGACGGGTACAAGAGCGCCGCCACGATCATCCACACGCTGTGCGATGTCGTCTCCAAGAACGGCAACCTGCTGCTCAGCGTGCCGATGCGCGGCGATGGCACGATCGACGAAAAGGAGGAGGCGATCCTCACCGAGATCGCAGGGTGGATGCACCTGAACGGCGCCGCGATCTATGGCACGCGACCGTGGCGCATCCACGCGGAGGGACCGACCAAACCGGCTTCGGGCATGTTCGCCGAAAACGGCCCCAAATCGCCCTATACCGGGCGCGACGTGCGCTATGTCCGGAGCGGCGACGACGTTCACGCGCTGGTGATGGGCTGGCCGGCCGATGGCATCGCCCGCCTCACGCTGTTCGCCACCGGCAGCATTATCGGGCGCGGTTCGGTTGCGCGGATCACACTGGCCGGGGACACGACGCCACTGGCATTCCGCCGGACCGGACAAGCGCTGGAAGTCACGCTGCCGCCCGCGCGCCGCCACGCGATCGGGGTGGCGCTGGTGCTGTCGGGCACCGGCTTGACCGAGGGTTCGCTGGTTTCTCAGCCGACCTGAGGAGGAAGCGGGCTCTCGTTTCGGTCCTGCCCCACTGTATCGAAGCTCGACGAAACACGGGAAGACTTCGCCCAGCGCGCTCTCGTGCCGCACCACGCCCACGACGGCAGCGCCCGACGCTCCGGCTATCGAAACTATACGTCAGCGGTATTTCCCCTGGAGGCGACGGACCGGTAGCTTCGAGAAAGAGAACAACGGAGTCCACGCCATGCCGCTGCACCCCACAGATACGATGGCGGGCGAGACCCTGCCCTCCGCCGGCATCATCTTCACGCAGATCGAGGTGACCGTCGCCGGGCTGGCGCGGAGCGAAAAGGACCACGCCCTGTTCAAGGCTTCGACGGTCGCGTCGCGTCCGGATGCCGCGGCACTCTACCAGCGCCCGATCTGGAAACTTGGACGATGACGCGGCCCTTCTTTGCGAACGTCCTGTCAGGCGCGCTGCTCTGCGTCGCCTCGGCGACCGCCGCCGTAACGGCGCAGACGACGATACCCGGGGGCGTGAGGCAGACGCCCGCGGTCTATCGGTTCTCGATCGGCGATGTGCAGGTCACGGCGCTCTCCGACGGCAGTGTCCCTATCGACCTGCCCAAGCTGCTGCGAGGAACCTCGGACGCCGAGGTGGACGCGATGCTTGCCCGCAGCTTCATCGCCAATCCGATGGAAGTGTCGATCAACGCGTTCCTCGTCGAACTGGGGAACCGCAGGATTCTCGTGGACACGGGTGCAGGCGACCTCTTCGGTCCGGGGAACGGCGGCAGGCTTCCCGAGGCACTTGCGCTGGCCGGGATCGGTCCGGACCAGATCACCGATATCCTGCTCTCGCACATCCACGCGGACCATAGCGGCGGGCTCGTGCGGGGCGGGAAGATCATGTTCAAGAATGCCACGGTGCACGTCGGGAAGGCGGACCTCGACTTCTTCCTCGACACGGCCAACGCGGCGAAGACGGGCTATGACATCCACCACTTCGAGCAGGGAACGGCGATGCTGAAACCCTATGTCGATGCGGGCAAGGTTCGCGCATTCGACCGTTCCGGCGAAATCTTCCCGGGCCTAACCGCGGAGCTCCGCCCCGGTCACACGCCGGGCGCTTCGTTCTACACGCTGAGCAGCCGCGGCTCGACGCTGGTCTTCATCGGCGACACCATCCACGCCGCCGCCGTGCAGTTTCCCCGGCCGGACGTGACGGTCACCTTCGACCAGAACCAGCCCAAGGCGCGCGCGGTGCGGCAACGGGCGTTCGCAGCGTTCGCCGACGGCCGGACCCTTGTTGCCGCGCCACACCTCGCCTTTCCGGGAGTGGGCCACATCGCCCGCTACGGCGCGGGCTATCGGTGGTTCCCGATCGACTATGCCAACCGGGCAGCGCCGCCCTCCGATACGGCCCAATAGCGCGCGGGGTCGCTGCACCGCGCCTGCAATCTCCTTCGAGCGTGCCACGACGAACCGTCAGGAATTTCAGATGAGCATCGTCGACCGTTACGACTTCCGTGTCCCCGAGCACGACCGAAGCGAGCTCGCGTTGCTCAGATGGGCGCTCGTCATCGTGTTCCTGTGGTTCGGCGCGATGAAGTTCACAGCGTATGAAGCCTCGGGTATCGCCCCGTTCATCGGCCACAGCCCGATCATGAACTGGCTGGGCGTGTTCGGGACGCAGGGGCAGAGTTATGTCGTCGGCGTCGTCGAACTCTCGACCGCCGTCTTTCTCATCCTCGGCGCATTTCGTCCGATCCTCTCGGCACTCGGCGCGCTGATGGCGGCCGCGACCTATCTGATCACGCTGACCTTCCTCTTTACCACGCCCGGTGTCGCGGAGCCGGCTGCCGGCGGCTTTCCCGCCATTTCGGCCGTACCGGGACAATTTCTGCTAAAGGACGCCGTCCTGCTGGCCGCATCCCTGGTGCTGCTGCTTGCCTCGGTCCGAACCAACGGCGCCCCCTTACCCTCGTAACATCGGTGTTTGCGCGAACGCGCGCGCAAACACCGCCTGATCTATCCGCAGCTTGGTGGCGCCCTCTTCCGCGAAGGCCAGCTCGGTTGGCGACAGGGTCGCCACCGGTCGGCGCGCATGGTACGCTAGCCTATGGAGATGCACCAGGTACGGTACTTCCTCGCAATGGCGCGGCTGCTCAACTTCACCCGAGCGGCCGAAGAGTCCAACGTGTCTCAGCCGTCGCTGACCCGCGCGATCCAGAAGCTCGAGGACGAGTTCGGCGGAGAATTGTTTCGTCGCGAGCGCAGCCACACCCACCTCACCAGTCTCGGACGTCAGATGTTGCCGCATCTCAGCCGCACGTTCGAGGCGGCACAGGCCACGATGGCCTTCGCCAAGGGCATCGGGAGGGCGGGCGTGGTACCGCTCGCGCTTGGCGTCGATGCGGCGATCGAGTCCGATACGCTGGACAGGATCCTGGAGGAGCTTGCCGGCTGTCTCCCCGGTTTCGAGCTGTCGCTGTCTAGCGGGTCGCCGGGCGAACTGATCGAAGCGGCGATGAACGGTACGCTGGATCTGGTCGTGATCGAGCTGCCGGACGACGCGCCCGATCGCCTCGATGTCTGGCCGCTGTTCGACCATAGCTATCACATGGTCACGCGCGCCGGCCATCCGCTCGCCGGGGGCGCGATGCCGTCGCTGCTGTCGGTGCGCGATGAGTCCTGGATCGACCATGAGGGCAACGGGTGCGCCCGGCTCAAGACCCTCGCCGCCCCGCATGGCTTCGTGCCGATCGTGCGGCATAGCGCGACCGATATGGCGCAGGTGAAGCAGCTGGTGATCTCGGGCCTCGGCAGCGCGTTCATTCCGCGGCCTCGCGACGACGAGCGCTTGTGCGCGTTCAGATTTGCCGATGTCGAGGTCAGGCGCGACGTCGTACTGGGCGCGGTGGCGGGACGTAAGCGCAGCATCGCTGCCGATGCCTTCGTACGCGCCTCACGCGCACGTAGCTGGGCAGCGGCCGCCGCCTGAGCTGAAATGCTGGGCCATGCCGACCTACCGGGAGACGTACGGCCTGCCCTTCACGCCGTCGCACCGCTCAGCCCATCGCCGCAAGGAACGCGACGATGTCCAGAGGTTTGGGACGCAGCCGAAAGTCGGGATCGACATGTGCGTAACGGATGATGCCGTCTTCGCCGACGACGAACGTTGCCGGGATCGGCAGAAAGCCCCCATCGCTGCCGTAGATAGCCGCCAGATCGAGCCCGATCGCAAGATACCGCCGCTTCACATCCTCGCCCACCGGGAACGCCAACCCGCAGGCCAGCGCCGCCCCGTGGTCGACGTCGCACAGCAATGTCGCGCGTGGTCCGATCATGCCCTGTACGGCAGAAGCACCTTCGCCGGTCTCGCCGGTCACGACGACCAGACTTGCGCCCACGTCGTCAAGCGCGGGCGAAGCGGCGGCCCAGGATTGCAGTTCATGCACGCAGAACGGGCACCATAATCCGCGATTGAAGCTGACGACGATCGGCCGTCCACCCTGCAACTGCTGGATCGAACGATAGCGTCCCGATGGGTCGGGAAGCGAAAGGTCCGGGAACTGCGCGCCCGCGCGAGGCGCCTCTTTCCCTACGCGAAGGCTCTGCAATCGTGCGATGAACCCCTCGTAGACGGACGCAAAGCCCAATTCCGCGACCGCAGCTTCGGCTTCAGAGCAGGACTGCAGTCGAATGGTGGCCATGCCATGCAGGATAGCGTCGAAACGCACGGATGGCACAGCACCAAATCGCGAGCGATATCGGCGGCCGAGACTCGCGCGGCTTTGGCGTCCCCTCGCGAGGTCGAACAGGACCGGCATGCACCTTGCGGTCTATGCTCCGCGCACATAAGATGCTGGAATGGACACAGTGCGCGATCGAAACGTCTTCGGGGCGTTCGCCCTCATGATCAGCGACGACATCGTTCGCGCCAGCGCATCGCAGGCGCCGGAAGCGGGCCCCGCCGCCTCGGCGCTGGCGTTGCTCGCGCACGAGCCCGGTCTCTCGATCCGCATGCTGGCAGTGGGGGTAGGACTTTCGCATGCGGGGACCGTACGCCTGGTCGATCGTTTGGCAGCCGAAAGGCTGATCGAGCGTCGCGAGCATTCGACGGACGGACGCACCCGTTCGCTGTATCTGACGCCTGCCGGCAGGATCGCAAGCGACGCGGTCCTCGCCTCGCGCGATCAGGTCATTGCCGAAGGCCTGTCGATCCTGACCGCGGAGGATCTGAAAATCCTGTCCGACATCGCCGAACGCGTTCTGCGCGATCGCCTGCAAAACCTTGACCAATCCTACCGCATCTGTCGCCTGTGCTGCTACGAAGGCTGCACGAACTGCCCCATCGATGCCGAATTGTTCGAACGAGGCGTAGACCGCGAGGCGAAGGACGACGCGTAGGAGGTTGTCATCGGCACCGCTCGACGCTGAGCGATCGCCCCTCCCCATCAGGAAGCATGTCGAGCCTCGCTTGCTCGGATTGCGGCACCAGTGACCCGAGCAAGCCGTTCGATGTAGGCGCGATCCGATCGGCCACCGACGACTGCAAGCCGCCAATATAGCGGGGCGGCAATAAGATCGGCCGCCATCTGTCGGTCCACCAGCGGTGACACTTCGCGACGTCCGATCGCCCGGTCGATCAGCCCGTCGACCCGCTCGCGTCGCGCGCGCTGGAACGGGCGGATCGCCGCGCCGAGTGCCGGTGTCCGCTCGATCTCGCCGTGGAGATCGGTCAGGATGCGTCGCACCTTGGGATGACGCAGCACGCGGCGCAGCGCGAACAGCGCGGCTTCCAGATCCGCTTCGAGCGAGCCGCGTTCCTCGACGTCGGTGATCGTCAGCCCGACCCGCGACAACAGGTCGCTGGCCATGGACGCCTTGTCCGGCCAGCGGCGGTAGAGCGCAGCCTTGCCGACGCCCGCGGTCCGCGCCACCCGTTCCAGGCTCAGCCCCGCATAGCCCATCCGGGCCCATTCGTCGAAGAAGACGCGAGTCAACGCTTCGGTCACGTCACCGCGCATGATCGCTGCGCCGCTCGGAACGCGAACGGTCTTCCGGGATTCGTCGGAACGGTTGCGTTCCATCGGCAGGTCCTTATATCTCGGTGGAACGCTACCGTTCCGACGATCTGGAGCTATCGCATGACAGACAGTGTGGAAAGCTTTTCGACGATGCTGCGAAAGGCATTGGGTGATCGCATCGCCGCGGATGCTGCCACGTTCCTCGACATGATGGCCGACGACGGCGTGATGGAATTTCCCTACGCGCCCCCCGGCCTGACGACCCGGTTGGAGGGCAAGGCGGCCATCGCACGCCATCTCGACAGCCTGGGCGAGATGATCGCTTCCGACGGCATGGGAGAGCCGACCGTTTACGCTACGACCGACCCCGACGTGACCATCGTGGAGTTCGAAGGCTTCGGACACGGCGTTTCGACCGGCGAGGCGTACGACCAGCGCTATATATCGGTGATCCGGACGCACGCCGGACGGATCGTCCAGTATCGCGATTACTGGAATCCGCTGGTGGTACTGCGCGCACTTCGCGGTGGCGCCGCCATTGCTGACCTCACCGAAGGAGTGACCGATCATGGTTGACCGGGTCCTGGTCACAGGCGGCACGGGCAAGACAGGCTCGCTGGTCGCACGACAGCTTGCGGCCCGCGGTGTCGAACCCCGTATCGCGACCCGCAACACAAACTCGCCGGAACAGGTTCGCTTCGACTGGAGCGATACCGCCTCGCATCGTGCCGCGCTCGACGGCGTGGACGCGGTCTACCTCGTCGCGCCGACCGACCGAACCGATCACCTCTCCGTCATGCGCCCGTTGCTGGAGCAGGCGGTGGAACGCGGCGTAACGCAGCTCGTGCTGTTGAGCGCCTCGTCTCTGCCCGAGGGCGGTCCGATGATGGGCGAGGTTCATGCGTGGCTCCACGCCAACGCGCCCCATTGGGTGGTGCTACGCCCGAGCTGGTTCATGCAGAACTTCGTCACGCAGCACCTGCCGTCGATCGTCCATGAAGGCTGCATCTATTCGGCGACGCAGGATGGGCGCACGCCGTTCATCGACGCCGCCGACATCGCAGCGGTCGCGGTCGAAGCGCTGGTCAATCCGATTTTCGGGTCGGGAGAAAGGATACTGACCGGTCCCGAAGCGCTTTCTTACGACGAGGTTGCGGATCGGATCGCCGCGGTGGCCCAGCGTCCCGTCCGCCATTGCCGGTTGTCGGTGGACGCGCTTGCTCGCCGCTTCACCGGGTTCGGCATTCCCGAGCACTATGCGGATGCACTCGCACGCATGGATGACGCGATCGCACACGGGGCGGAGGACAGGACCACGACGGAGGTCGCGCAGGTGACGGGGCGAAATCCGACCACGCTCGCCGATTTTCTCACGGTTCATAGAAAGGCCTTTCATCAGCCCCCCACCGGCTGACTGTCCAAGACCGCGAGGCCCGATCGCGAGCCTACGCTGGCATTATGTGCATGGCGCATATAGCAATGCCTGCGGACGGTAACTATATGCCTCAAGCATATTTATACCGGCTTCTTACCAACGGCGCGCTCGGAGGACGAAGAAGCGGTCAGGCTGAGGGGTCGAGGCTATGGAACTCAATCAAGTCCGCTACTTCATCAACTTGGCCGAGACGCTCAATTTCACGACGGCAGCGCGGCTGAGTAGCGTGTCGCAACCCAGTCTGACCCGCGCGATCCATCGCCTGGAGGAGGAACTCGGCGGGAAACTGATCCACCGCGACGGGAAGAACAGCCGCCTCACCGGCCTTGGTCAGGACGTCGAGGCGGAGTTCAGGCGCATGGCGGCGGCGGTAAGGAGCGTCCGCGATCACTCCGAGAACTGGGCGATGGGACGGCACCGCGTATTGGACGTCGGCGTCGCGCCCACGGTTGGACCAAAGGCGTTCTCGGCGTTTTTCGAAAGCGCGCTGGCGGAAGTTCCGTCGATCGAGATCAAGCTGCACTCGCTACAGTCGAACGAAGACGCATCGGAGGTGCTTTCGGGAAAATACCACGCCTGCATCCTGCCGCGTGAAACACGACCGGAGTTCAAGTTGAACGTGCATCCACTGTTCCGCGAACGCTTCGTCCTCGGCTGTTCCGCGAACCATCCCCTGGCTGCCGGTGATATCGTGCGCGGCGAAGACCTGGTCAGGTTTCCGTTCGTCGATCGCCTGCAATGCGAGTTTCGCGCCGAGATCCGCGATCACTTCGCGCGGCGCGACGTGCTCGTGCAGCCCCGCTTTCGATCCGATCGCGAAGACTGGGTGCAGCGGGTCGTCGCCGACAGCGACGCGATATGCATCCTTCCGGAGAGATCGGCCACGGCGCACGGCCTCGTCACGCGCCCGATCGACGGGTTCGCCCTGGAGCGCGAAGTCGTGATCGCGACGGTCTCCGGTTCCACCGCGCCAGTCGAAATACGCAAGATCGCACAAATGGCAGCCCGGTACGCGTGGAATTGAGTCACGGCATGGACAGTATCGGCGGTATGGAAACTATACGCCCGGCGCATTGGATAAACCCAGAAGTTGCTGCGATACACTACATGATGAAGAATACTATTTTCTGAACGCAGATCCTTCGTTTCTCTTGAAAAGTATTGAGTGATATCATGAAGTTTGAAAGATCGCAGGACGCAGTCGATCGGCTGACCCCGGAGCAACGCCGGGTTACGCAGCACTCGGGTACCGAACGGCCCTTCACCGGAGAGTATGACGGCAACAAGGAGCCCGGCATCTACGTCGACGTCGTATCGGGCGAGCCGCTGTTCGCCTCGACCGACAAATACGAGTCAGGCTCAGGCTGGCCCAGCTTCACCAAGCCGATCGTGCCCGCAAACGTGAACGAGGTCCGCGACACCACGCACGGGACGGTTCGGACCGAGGTCAGGTCGGTGCATGCCGACAGCCATCTCGGCCACGTGTTCCCGGACGGTCCCGCCGACCGCGGTGGCCTGCGCTATTGCATCAACTCGGCGTCGCTTCGCTTCATCCCGCGCGATGAGATGGAGAGCGAAGGCTACGGCGAATATATCGATCAGGCAGAGGAGGCTTAATATGCACGAGCGCGCCATTCTCGCGGGCGGGTGCTTCTGGGGGATGCAGGATCTGATCCGCAAGCGGCCCGGCATCGTCTCGACCCGCGTCGGCTACACCGGCGGCGACATTCCGAACGCCACCTATCGCAACCACGGCACGCATGCCGAGGGGATCGAGATCGTCTTCGACCCGGCGGTGACGAGCTACCGGGCCATCCTCGAATTCTTCTTCCAGATCCACGATCCCACCACCAAGAACCGCCAGGGCAACGACATGGGGCTCTCCTACCGGTCGGGCATCTATTACGTCGACGACGCGCAGAAGCGCGTTGCCGAGGACACGATCGCCGACGTTGATGCCTCCGGGCTGTGGAATGGCAAGGTGGTCACCGAGGTCGTGCCGGTCGGCGCATTCTGGGAAGCCGAGCCGGACCATCAGGATTATCTGGAGACGCGGCCGAACGGCTACACCTGCCACTTTGTGCGTCCCGGCTGGGTGCTTCCGAAGCGCCACACGGCTGACGATGCGCACCCCGCGACCGGGATCGCCGCGGAATAGACGTCACCACCATTCGGCGCCGGTCTGATCCGCAATCCTCCATGACCGCAGCACCAGGATCGCAGATTATGACCGACCTCTCGTCCTTCCCGATCACGCAGCGCTGGCCAGCGTCGCATCCCGATCGCATCCAGCTCTACGCCACGCCCACCCCCAACGGCGTCAAGGTCTCGATCATGCTGGAGGAAACCGGCGCGGCGTACGAGCCGCATTTCGTAGACATCTCGAACAACGAGTCGAAGGACCCTGCGTTCGTGGCGCTCAATCCCAACGGCCGCATCCCGGCGATCATCGATCCGGCGGGGCCCGACGGTAAGCCCCTGGCGCTATGGGAATCCGGGGCGATCCTTCTCTACCTCGCCGAGAAGACGGGCCAGTTCATGCCCGTCGACCCTGCCCGACGGTACGAGACGCTTGC
The DNA here is from genome assembly GCF_001422045.1 of Sphingomonas sp. Leaf242. Lineage (GTDB taxonomy): Bacteria > Pseudomonadota > Alphaproteobacteria > Sphingomonadales > Sphingomonadaceae > Sphingomonas. The sequence continues at coordinate 204,303 of NZ_LMLW01000007.1, read as the reverse complement.
CTGGGTCTTCTTCCAGATGTCGGCGATCGGCCCGATGTTCGGTCAGCTTGGGTTCTTCCTGCGATTTGGCGGTAAGGATTTCGAGGACAAACGGCCTCGACAGCGCTTCGTCGACGAGACCAAGCGCCTCCTCGGGGTCCTGGATCGCCAGTTGGAAGGCCGCGACTGGATCGTCGACGACTATTCGATCGCGGACATCGCGACGATCGGCTGGGTGAATGCGCTAAGCGCGTTCTACGCTGCTGAGGCTATTCTCGGCCTGGACGAGTATTCGAACGTCCACGCGTGGCTCGAACGCGCGCTCGCGCGACCGGCGGTGCAGCGCGGACTGCATATCCCCGCGAAGCCGGCATGAGCGTAATCGCCGCCTATTATTACCACGAAGGCAAACGGGTCCGGGCGATCGCGCTCGATGAAAGCATCGAATTGGGCGAGGATCGCACGGGCTTCTGCTGGATCGCGCTCGGCGAGCCCACCGACGACGAACTCAGCAAGCTCCAGGCGACCTACAACCTTCATCCGTTGGCGATCGACAACGCGATGCACCCACTGTGCCCGCCCAAGCTCGAAGTCTACAATGATGAACTCTACATCGTCGCGCAAACCGCGGCGCTGGTGGGCGACCGGATCATCTACGGCAAGATGGCGATCTTCACCGGTCACAATCATCTCATCACCGTACGCCACGGCACCGCGGGCGCGCTGGGCAACCTTCGCGCGCAACTCGAGGGATCGACCACCTTGTCCCGAAAGGGTGTCGACTATGTCCTGCACGCCATCCTGCACCGCATCGTCGACCAGTATCTGCCGATCTTCGAGATGATCGAGGACGACGTCCTGGCGATGGAGAGACGGTCGCTCGACGACTTCCTCGAGCGAGAGGATGTCGTCCGCATCTTCGAATTGAGGTCCGAACTCACGCGGTTCCAGCGCACGCTCGGCGCCATGGGGGAACTGGTGGGAAAGCTAGTTCGCGGCCATTTCCCCTGCATCAGCGCCGACGTTACACCCTATTTCAGCGATGTCGCGGACCATCTCCACCGCGTCCAGTCGATGGTCGACGGCCTCCTCCACGTCCTGTCCACGGTCTTCGAGGCGAGCAGCCTTTTGGAGGCGCAGCGGATGGGCGTGATCACCCGGCAACTGGCGGCATGGGCGGCGATACTCGCGGTCCCGACCGCGATCGCGGGCATATACGGCATGAACTTCAAGAACATGCCGGAGCTGGACGCGACCTACGGATACTTCATCGTGCTCGGCGTGATCGCCGTGTTCTGCCTGCTGCTGTTCATGCGCTTCAAGAAGGCCAAGTGGCTATGACATCCCAACTGACTGACGTCCTCGAAGCGGTGCAGGCGTTCGTCGCCCAGGGCTACGACCACGAGTACCGCGTCAAGGACAGCAACCTCGTCGATCTCGAACTCGGATCGACCATCGAAGCCTGCACCATTCGCGTCGACGCGGCGCTGCGCCTCGAAAGCGGGGATGACGGCGAAGACGCCTCCAACATCTACGCGATCACCGATCCGGCGACCGGGCACCGTGGCCTGTTGATCGACGCGTTCGACGTGTTCCACGAAATCTGTCCCGGCGACCTGTCCGAGCGGCTCGTCGCGGATCGGGAAACGATGACGGCCAGCGACCGGGACGCGCCGACCAAGCACGGACTGCGCAAGGTCTTCAAGGACGAGTTCCACCGCGATCCCGAGCGCTACGTTCTGCGCGAGGGTTTTCCGGACTTCCCGTCATGTCCGTTCGGTGGCGGTTTCAGCATTCTCGGCTTCGACACCGCCGAGCAGGACTATGTCTGGCAGGTCACGAGCATCATCCGGGATCCCCGGCTGATCCGCGTCCCCTATCAGGGCGAGGACGTCATCAGCGACGAATAGCAGCGTCGCCGGATGACAATGCCGCTGAACTACCAAAGCACCGTAACGCAAGGACGTCATCATGGACTGGAACAAGGCTCACATCCGAGACACGATGCTCTCGCTGGAGACCGCAGCGCTGCAGAGTGCCCGGGGAAACTACCTCGACTATGTCTTCACCGCTAAGGTCGATCAAAGCGAACCGGTCGAGAACGATGAACTGGCGCAGGCCGAAATCGCCAGCGACCTCGCCGAAGCGCTCGACGACACGCTGCACGATTATGCCGACAAGATCGACAAGCTCCGGATGATCGATTTCGGCCCCAAGTCGACCGTCGAGGAAGGCGCCGTCGTCAAGCTGTCCGGCCGCTACTTCGCGATCGCGGTGTCGACCAGCAGGTTCACCTGTCAGGGTCGTGACATCATGGGCATTTCCACGATGGCGCCGATCTTCGAAGCGATCGAAGGTGCCCGAGCCGGGGAGACCGTGCAGTTCAACGGCCGCGACCTCGTTGTGGAAGACGTGGAATAGGGTCCGGCCACCGACCGACGCGCCAGTGCCGAACGCCGTTCATTCTATCGAAGGCAAGCTCATGACGACACCGTCGTTCTTCATCACCCCCGGCTACGGGACGCGCCTGCATGACGCGCTGCATTACTCCCAGGCGATGCGCATCGGCGACCGCGTGGAGATTTCCGGACAAGGCGGCTGGAACGACGATCTCGTCATTCCGGAATCGATCGAGGAAGAAATCGCGCAGGCGTTCGAGAACGTCGAACGGACGCTTGCGACAGCCGGGGCAACCTGGCGGCACGTCGTCCACGTCAATTCCTATCACGTCGGCGGCTTCCCTCCCGTCATCAACGAGACGATGGCCAGGCTATTCCGCCACTACGTGCCCGACCGCGCGCCGATCTGGACGCAATTGGGGGTAGAGGCGCTGGGGCTTCCCACCATGCGCATCGAAATCAGGGTAACGGCGATCATAGCGTGATCCGCCTTGGATCTGTGACGCGGCGAACATCTCAAGAAATTTCACGATTTTCATCGAAGCACACTGTCTACGGGAGCCCTTCATGTTCGAAGCCGAAGCACGCATCGCCACAATCGATAGCAGCCGCTATCTGACCGAGATCGCCAAGGCGTGGGTGCACACCTATCCGGTTCGCTACGATGCGCTGACTGCGGAGATCGAGCTTCCCGGCGGCCAGCTTATCATGACAGCCGATGGCGATAGCTTGTCGCTCCGACTTGTGGGCACGGATCTTGGTCCCTTCGATGCCGCAAAGGAGGCCGTGGCCAAGCACGTAGATCGCGTGGCTGAACACGATACCGGCGTGCGCTGCGTCTGGCATGAGATTTCCTGATCGCAAGCGGCACGGTCAGAACCGCCTAAATCTAGCAGTCAGGATGAGCCCTCGCTGCATAAGCTATGCTTGACTCAAGTCCGCGATGAGCGTGTCCGCATCGAGATGGAAATCCGAGAAGACGATATGGCCGCCCGCATCGATCACCGTGAACCAGGGTGTTCCTCGCGTGCGGTAGTCTTCCATGAAGGTCGGCAGAGCCTGCCCGGTCGGTGGTTCATCGTGACCGAAAGCGAGGGGAAGGTCATATTTGAGCTGGTTCACGCGCAACATATCGAATGTGTTCTCGTCCGCGCCCTCGAAGACGGTCTGGATCACCGCAAACCCCACCCCCTTCGGGCTCAATGCGCCATACAGTTTTTGGAGCGTCGGAAAGCCGTGCACATGGCATCCGCGGCACCAATGCTGGAAGGCAAACAGGATCTTCGGCCCCGTGCCGAGGTCCGACAGCGCAACCGGCGCGATGCTTGCGCCATCCCCGCCAATCCACTCCCGTACCCGCAATTCAGGCGCCTGGCGTTCGGTCATGCTCATCTTATCCTCCGGTTCGAGCCGTGGCTCCTTGCGTTATGACGACTGTCACGCCGGTAGCTCGAACCCGATTTTCTCGAGTGCCTCGACGCAGGCATCCTGATCCTCCTCATAGGTGCCGCCCGAGATGCCGATCCCGCCGCTCAACTTGCCCTCCTCGAGGATCGGATAGCCGCCTCCGACCGCGATCATCCGCGGGCGATAGGCCAGCGGCGCCATTTAGGATCAGCGCATATGCGTGATCGGAAAGACGAACCTGGGCGGGCCGATGCCGAGCCCTGCAATGTGCGGCGCAAGCGGCTGGGGATGGTCGACGATCGGCGGCTCCAATTTGCTGCGGCCTAAAATATCGGTCAGTCAAATCTTCGCACTGTCTGACCACGCCGGGATCTCCATTTTGCCGTCACGGACTATAGATTCATGGTTCATGAATTAAAAATAGCGACCGCGCATCGTTTCAATAGCTTGCACGGGTAGTCGCTCAGCGGAGATTAGAGGAGCACGAGCTATTGTTAGCGTCTGCGATACTATGGCATTTTTTTCAGACCTAGGCCTCAAATCAACGAGAGGTTCATGAAACACCATTGCAAAGCTATAGAAACTATAGTGATAGCGCATTGGAAAACACGATCCACATGCCGCTATGGATAGCGTATGATAAAGCGAGCGCGTCGAAGTGCGTTAGATTATTCCGACGGATGATCGGTCTTTCGGACTTCGGCCAATCGGTCTGTTCGGCAGCCACGCGAGCAAGGATCGCACACGGCATTCCGGAATGAAGCCGCCGATCGTCTTTCGTCATGAGCAAAGGAATTCGCATGGTCACCAGAGGATTCACCGGTCGCGGCTTGGATGGCGACAAGGCCAGCCGGATTCCGCCGGGTCAGCACCTCGTCGAGGATTTCCCCGTCCTGTCAGCCGGGCCCACGCCGCACGTTGAACCTGCCGACTGGAAATTCACCGTCAAGATCGGTCCGAAGCCCGTCAAAGTCTGGAATTGGAGCGAATTCAATGCCCTGCCGAAGACCAAGGTGACGCGAGACATCCACTGCGTCACCTCGTGGTCGAAGCTCGATACCGCCTGGGAGGGCGTCCTCATCGAAGACATCCTCGCCGACGCAGGGCTCGATCCACCCACCGATTTCGTGTTGGCGCATTGCTACGATAAATATTCGACCAACGTCCCGCTGGCAGACCTTCTCTCCGGCAAGGCGATGGTCGCCCTCAACTATGCAGGCGAGCCGCTGCCGCGCGACCACGGAGGGCCGGCGCGTCTGCTGGTCCCGCATCTCTATTTCTGGAAGTCCGCCAAATGGGTGAATGCGCTGCAATTCACGACGCGCGACGAGCCCGGTTTTTGGGAGGGGCATGGCTACCACATCTACGGCGATCCGTGGCGCGAGCAGCGATACACCAATGATTGAGCGCGGCGCGCAAACCGTGTCGTGGCAGTCGTGCGTGATCGAGGCGATCGTCCAGCAGACCCCGAGTATCAAGAGCGTCTTCCTGCGGGCGAGCAAACCGTTCGCGCCCATCGCGGGGCAGCACGTCGACGTCCGGCTGACCGCGCCCGACGGCTATCGTGCGATGCGCAGCTACTCGATCGCATCGGCGGCGGCCTCCTCCCCAATCATCGAGCTCGCGATCGAGCGCCTGCCGGACGGCGAGGTTTCGTCATATTTTCACGACGTCGCGACGATCGGCGACGCCATCGAGCTACGTGGTCCACTCGGCGGCCATTTCCTGTGGCCAGCCCCTGCCGCGGACGCAGTATTGCTGATCGGCGCAGGCTCCGGCGTGGTGCCGTTGATGGCCATGATCCGACAGCGCCGCACACAGACTCCGGCGGTACCGACGGCGCTGCTCCTGTCCGCGCGGACAGCCGAAGACGTACTCTTTTCGGAAGAGCTTCATGCCGCCGAGATCGGCGACGCGGCATTCGTCCTGGCACTGGCGATCACGCGCGAAGACCCGCGCCGCGCATCGGACTTCGGACGACGGATCGACAGCGCCATGGTCCAGGAGATCGTGGCTCGGCTTGACCGAAAACCCACACACGTCTTCGTCTGCGGGTCCAACGGCTTCGTCAACATCGCGACGGAGGGCGCGCTGCTGGCCGGCCTCGATACCGCCATGATCAAGACCGAACGCTACGGTGGAGCATGAGCTGAGCAAGCTGTTCAACGGCCTGCGTCACATCGAGAAGAGGCTTAGCCCAACCACCGGGCAGCCGCTTCGCCGCTACTATCCGGGCTCGCGTTGAATGCAATCGGGGTTTGCGGCGCGCCTCGCCGAACGGCATCGATAGCCTGTTCGAACGCGGCGACATGCTTGGTCGTCATGCGGACCCCGGCGCCGATCACGATACAATCGAACGTCTCGCGTGCCAGACAGTCCGCAATGTCGTGACGCAAGCTTCCATCCGCGCGGATCGGAAGATGCACGGCTTCCCAACCGCGATCTCGCATCGATTGCGCGTCTCGTCCGATACCTTCCGCCACACGGGCTTCCGTCGGGCCGGGCGGAATGGCCGGATCGGTGAAATCGACTGCGTCAGGCGCATACCCAATGACCAACACGCGAACCATCTGCCTCTCCTTCGCGACCTTCTTTTATTGAGCACAGGCCTACGTCTCCCGCGATACGATGCCCACCCGGAATGCACACACGCAAACCTGCTGTATGCGCGGTTCGGACTGCTGAGGGGTACGCAGGATACTGCCTCCCCACCTTCGCGATTTCGGTTTAACCCCGCAATGCCGCCGTTTTATTGATGTATCGCTATCACCGTGCTGATCCGCACTGCGAATCTTCAGCACGCATATGCGACCATCATTCCTTCCAAGCACAACGTTAACGACTACCGCAGTGCAACATTGTAGTTGAGCATTGCCCACGAGCCTCAACTGTTCAATTTGAAGCACATCGATAAAACGACAGATTTTCTGCCCCATCCGCGCGTCAGGCTAGTCCGTAATTGAGGAATCACGTCCTTCCCCAACTTACCCATACGGCACAACAACAGTCTCTATTATATCACAACTAGCGGATATAGAGGCTTCATCCAAAGAATACCGTATTCGATTTGCTAGAGCGCCTTGGAGAAGGGCCGACTAAACCACTAGAATTGCACATGATAGTGTAACGGATCCGGTTATTTCACGCGAAATAAGTAACGCTCTACCGTTGACACCACCTCTCCGAATGGTAGCCCTATCATATGCGGCAACGACCGTGTGCACTCCGGCCTGAACAGGGCGGCCGGGAATAGGGGAGGGTTTATGATCAAGTTTCCGCGCGCGCTCGCGCATTCGGTATCTACTATCGCGGTCGTGGCAGGCATGGCGGCGTCGAGCGTTGCCGGCGCGCAGACAGCTACCGCTCCGGCGGACCAGAGTGCCCAGACTACCAACGCGCAGCAGACTGGCACGCAGACCGTGCCCGACGCGGCGCCCGCGGCTGGCACGCTCGAAGACGGCACGACCGACGAGATCGTCGTCACCGGCATCCGCGCCAGCCTGGACCGCGCGATCGGCATCAAGCGGAATTCCGCGGGCGTCGTCGACGCCATCTCGGCCGAGGATATCGGCAAGTTCCCCGATACCAACCTGGCGGAGTCGCTCCAGCGGATCACCGGCGTGTCGATCACCCGCGCCAACGGCGAAGGCTCGCAGGTCGCGGTCCGCGGGTTCAGCGGCGGCTTTAACCTCGTGACGCTGAACGGTCGCCAGCTGGCGTCGACCAGCATCGATACCAGCACCGGCAACGCCTTCGCGGTCGGCACCGGCCGCTCGTTCGATTTCCAGAATCTGGCATCCGAAGGCGTCGCCACGCTGGAGGTCTACAAGACCGGCCGTGCCAACATCCCGTCGGGCGGCATCGGCGCGGCGATCAACGTCGTCACCCGCCGGCCGCTGGACGCACGCGAGGACGGCTTCTCGGGGTCGATCGGCGCCAAGGCGCTGTACGACAGCTCGGTCGAGAAGGCCGAGGCCAATCTCAAGAAGGTCACGCCTGAGCTTTCGGGCCTGATCAACTGGAAGAATCCCAACGAAACCTTTGGTATCAACCTGTTCGGCAGCTATCAGCTGCGTGAATCGGCGTCGGTCCAGTCCAATCCGAATTATTGGAACATCGTTCCGCTCAATAATTTCCTCAATACCTCAACGTACATAACCCCGACCACCAACATCACGAACCGTCCCACGACGCCGTACGTGCAGATCCCGAACGACAGCCGCTATCAGTTCTCGGAGAACCGTCGCGAGCGCCTCAACGGCCAGGCCAACATCCAGTTCAAGCCGACCGACCGGTTGGAGATCACCGTCGACGGCCTGTATGCCCGCAACAAGCTGAGCGACGAGCGCAGCGAGCAGACCAACTGGTTCCAGCGTCCGTTCAGCGACATCACGTTCGACGACAACAAGCAGATGCAGTCCGCGATCATCCTGGCGGAGGCCAAGCAGGCCGACAAGGGGTACGAGCAGCAGCGGTTCGCGACCAAAACCGAGCTCTATTCGGTCGGCGGCAACCTGAAGTGGAACTTCACCGACGTGCTGTCGCTGAAGCTCGACGCGAACCACTCGAAGTCGACCACCAATCCGGACAATGCGAACGGTACGTCGGCGACGACGATCTCGATCGGCGCGCCGGTGCGCGCAACGCATAAGGTCGATTTCTCTAACGGCTTCCCGCAGCAGTCGGAAACGCTCAACGATTGCAACGCGACCAACGGCGGCCGCGGCGGCAATTGCAACAACCTGCTCGACAGCGGCGATCTCGGCACCCAGATCGCGCGCGAGATCTTCTCGAAGCAGGAGTCGAGGATCAACCAGTTCAACGGAGAATTGGGCTGGGACCTGGGCAACGAGAGCCGGTTCGTGCTCGGCACCAACTATGTCGATGCCAAGATCCACTCGACGAGTTCCAACACGCAACAACTTCTCGGCGACTGGGGCATCACGGATACCGGTATCGTCGACAGGCTCGCGGGCGACCTCGTCAGCACCTATTGCCTGACGTGCAAGTTCGACAAGTACAATCCAAACTCGACCGGCTCGGCGTTGGTAGCGTTCCGGGGGGATGCGGTCGATCTGCTCAACGTCTTCTCGCCATATTATCAGAATGTCCCGGGGCGTGAACGGGTGCTGATAGGGTCGTCGGACAACACCGTTGGGGAAAAGACCTGGGCGGTTTACGGTCAGATGGCGTGGCATGGCGAGATCGGCGGGCGCCGGGCCAATGCCCTGATCGGCGCACGCTACGAACGGACCCGGGTCAATTCTCTGGCGCTTCAGACGATCCCGAGCGCGTTGGAATGGCAGTCGGATAACGACTTCGCCGTCCTCGGCGGTGCGGCTGGCGGCGCGGTCAACGTCAAGTCGAAGTACGACAATCTGCTGCCGTCGCTCGACTTCAATATCGAGGTGGTCGACAATCTGATCGCGCGCACGTCGTTCAGCCGGACACTCGCCCGCGCGGATTATGGCAGCCTGTTCGCTTCCGTGACGGCCAACGCCCCTACCCGTCCAACCGCGCTGGGCTCTGGATCGGCGCCGGCCAACCGGCAGAATCCGGCGCTGTTGCCGCTGGTTTCGGACAATTTCGATGTGTCGGTCGAATGGTACTACAAGCCGACCAGCTTTATCTCGGCGGGCTTCTTCAACAAGAACGTACGCAACTTCGTCGGCAATACGGTGACCAACGGCAACCTGTTCGGCTTGCGCGATCCGGGTTCGGGTGCGCCGGGCTCACGGTCCGGCACGGCGCTGGACTATCTCCGGTCGAACAATATCGCCACGACCGACGAAAACCTGTTCGCCTATACTGCGCTGCTGCAGCAGGCTGCCGGCAACAAGGCGGCGGCGACGGCGGCGTTCCAGAACGGCTTCGACGCCGCCACGGGCAAGTTCCGTGGCACGTTCTACAACGATCTCGCGCTCGCGGTTAATCTCGTCGGCGATGCCGCCGATCCGCTCGTCAACTTCGCGATCAGCGAGCCGATCAACAATAAGGAAGCCAACATCCACGGGTTCGAAGTCGCCTGGACCAATTTCTTCGGTCGATCCGGCTTCGGTTTCGCGGTTTCGTACACCAAGGTCAGCGGTGACGTGAACGTGGATCCCTACGGCGACCCGAACGTCAACATCTTCGCGCTCACCGGGCTCGGCGACAGTGCCAACCTGACGGCGATCTACGACAAGGGCGGCATATCGGCCCGCGTCTCGTACAACTGGCGCGACAAGTATCTTGCGGCCACGAACCAGGGCGACAATCGCAACCCGCTGTTCACGGCGGCGTTCGGTACGCTCGATGGCAGCATAAGCTACGACGTCACGAAGACCTTCTCGGTGTCGCTCGAAGCCGTCAATCTGACCAGCGAGCCGTTCCGGCAATATGCCCGTACCGAGACGAACCTGGTCTATGTCCAGGAACTCAAGCCGCGCTTCTACCTCGGCGCGCGCTACCGGTTCTGAGGAAAACGGGAGTGGATCTGGGTCCACTCCCGCACCAGTATGAAAAGGCCGCCGCCGAGCCGTGCGGTGGCCTTTTCCTTTGTCCGTCGCCATCGCGCTGATAGACCTGACGCAACAACAGGACGGAGCGGATGAACCCCGTACAGATCAACAATATCGACCATGCCGATTTGCGCATCAGCCCGCGGGCGGGCGCCGCATTCGGCGATGCCACCAATCAGACGCTGATATTCCCCGCCGAGTTCGAGGAGGTGCAGCGCGAATTCGCCATGATATTCCGCCGTCGCGACGAAGGATTGCAGGCCTATGCCCTGCTGGGGCTCGACCGCGACGAGAACCTGTTCCTCGCCGGCGACTATTGGACCAGCCGTTATGTGCCCGCCAATCATCAGCGCGGCCCCTTCTCGATCGGGGTGGTCAGGCCTTCCGGTGACGACGTCGGCGAGCCGATGCTGCATGTCGATCTAGACGACCCACGGGTCGGCGATGATGCCGGCCTGCCGCTGTTCCTCGAACATGGCGGCAGCACACCGTATCTCGATCATATCACCAGCGTGCTGCGCCTGCTGTACGAGGGCATCGAGACTGCGCCGGCTGCCTATGCCGCGCTCGACGAGGCTGGCCTTCTCACGTCGGTAACGCTCACCGTCGATGTCAGCGAAGAGCGCCGCTATACCATTCCCGACGTGCTGGTCGTCGACATCGAACATCTCGCGGCCCTGACGGGGGAACCGCTCGAACGGCTGCACCGATCGGGCGTACTGCGTCTTGCCATCCTCGCCGCCGCGTCGCTCGGCAACATCCAGCAGTTGATCGCCCGCAAGCAACCGCTGCTGAGCCAGATCGGGTGAGCGTGGCAGGTCTCATGCGCCGCACGCGTGTGATCGAGGCGGCGAGCGCGGCCAGCGTGCCCGTTGCCGATTTGATCGCCGACGGCCGCCCGGTGATCCTGCGCGGGATCGCGCGCGATCTGCCGCTGGTCGCCGTCGGGCGTGATGGCGCTGAGCCCGCGATGATGTGGCTCAAGCAGTTCGACGGTGGTCGACCCGTCACCGCGTATCTGGGCGATCCCGCGATCGGCGGCCGCTTCGGCTATTCAGACGATTGCACCGGGCTGAACTTCAGACGGGAGAGCGGTTCGCTTTCCGGCTATCTCGACCAGATCCTCGCCAGCCTCGACGATCCGGATGCGCCCGCCATCTATATCGGCTCGACCGACATCGATCTGTATCTGCCCCGCCTTCGCGCGCAGGCGGCGTTGCCGTTCGGCGATCCGCAGCTCGTCGAGACCCCGCCGCTGGTCAGCATCTGGATCGGCAACCGTACTACCGCCGCGACGCATTACGACATGTCGAACAATCTGGCGTGCTGCATGGTCGGCCGACGACGCTTCACGCTGTTCCCGCCGGAGCAGGTCGCCAACCTCTACCCCGGGCCGTTGGAGCCGACGCCGGCCGGACAGGTGGTCAGCATGGTCGATCTCCGCGCACCCGATCTCGACCGGTACCCGCGCTTTGCCGAAGCGCTGGCGCAGGCCGAGGTCGCCGAACTCGAGCCCGGCGATTTGCTGCTCTATCCGGCTTTGTGGTGGCATAATGTCGAGGCGCTGGACGCGTTCAACGTGATGATCAACTATTGGTGGAACGCGGTGCCGCGGTTCATGGACACGCCGATGAACACGCTGCTCCACGGCCTGTTGTCGCTGCGCGACCGGCCCGATCACGAGAAGCAGGCGTGGCGCGCGATGTTCGATCATTATGTCTTCGGCCCCGCGGACCAGGCCCGCGCGCACCTGCCCGACCACGCACAAGGCGAACTGGCACCGCTCGATACGCTGTCGGCGCGGCGATTGCGCGCCAAGATCCTCCAGCGCATCAACCGATAGGAACCGATCATGGTCGAGCAGCGCATCAGGAAAGTGGTCATTGCCGGCGGTGGCACCGCGGGCTGGCTCGCCGCCGCCGCCTTGACGCGGCAATTGGGCCAGTTGCTCGACATCACGCTGATCGAGTCCGAAGAGATCGGCACCATCGGCGTCGGCGAGGCGACGATCCCGACGATGCGCGCGTTCCACACGATCCTGGGACTGGACGAGCGCGAGTTCATGCGCGCGACGCAGGCGACGTTCAAGCTCGGCATTTCGTTCGAGAACTGGGCGCGCGACGGCGATCGCTACATCCATTCGTTCGGCGACATCGGCAAATCGACCTGGATGGGCGACTTTCACCATTTCTGGCTTGCCGCCAAAGCCGCCGGCGATTCGAGCGAGATCGGCGACTATTGCCTCGAGCTTCAGGCGGCCAAGGCGGAGCGGTTCGCGCTCCCCTCCGAGGGCCAGATCAACTACGCCTATCATCTCGACGCCGGTCTTTATGCCCGCTTCCTGCGCGCGCGCAGCGAGGCGAACGGGCTGAAACGGATCGAGGGACGGATCGCCAGCGTCGATCGCGATGGCGAGACGGGCTTCATTCGCGCGCTCGTCCTCGATTCGGGCGAGCGCGTCGAGGGCGACCTGTTCCTCGACTGCACCGGCTTTCGCGGGCTGCTGATCGAGGGCACTTACGGCGCGGGCTACGAGGACTGGTCGCACTGGCTGCCCACCAACAGCGCGCTGGCCGTGCAGTCTGCCGCGACCGGCCCGGCGCACCCGTACACGCGCGCGATCGCGCACGACGCGGGCTGGCGCTGGCGCATTCCGCTGCAGCACCGCGTCGGCAACGGACTGGTCTATGCCAGCGATCATCTGTCCGACGACGAGGCGCATGCCCGGCTGCTCGGCACCATTGGCGGTGCGCCGCTTACCGAGCCGCGGCTGATCCGGTTCCGCACCGGTCGTCGGCGACAGGTATGGATGGGCAACTGCGTCGCGCTCAGCCTTGCCGGCGGGTTCGTCGAGCCGCTCGAATCGACCAGCATCCATCTGGTCATGACCGGCCTCATGCGGCTGATGCAGACCTTCCCGTTCGGCGGGATCGCACCCTCGCTGGTAACGCGGTTCAACGATCAGGCGCAGGCCGAGCTGGAACGCGTCCGCGACTTCATCATCCTCCATTATCACCTCAACGAACGTCCCGAGCCGTTCTGGGCGGCGCGCCGGGACATGCCCATCCCGGACACGCTCGTAGAGCGCATCGCGCTGTTCACCGAAGGCGCGCAGGCCTATCAGGGCGGTGAGGATCTCTTCCGCGTCGCCAGTTGGGTGCAGGTAATGCTCGGCCAGCGCCTGACCCCGCGCGACTACCACCGCCTGGGCAGCATCATGAGTGGCTCGCAACTCGCCAGCGTATTGACCAACATCCGCAGCACCATCGCGGACGCGGTCGCGGGTATGCCCACGCACCAGCAGTTCCTGGATCGCTACCTCGCGACACCGACCGCCGCTGCGTCCGGCATCCGATAGGTCAACGCGAAGCGCGGGTACGACCGTATCAACGCGGCGGCAGTGTTTGCGACCAGAGACCCTGGCCTCGTCCTATCGGCGACCAGCCTGATGCATTTCCCGAGCAGGTGATCCAGGTCAACGCGATCAATTTTAGCGACAACTGGGCCAAGGGATTGCACAGTTCCCGGCCTCCCGGCGATGCTGCGCAAAGCGACCGCTCTGCTCACGAACTAGGCAAAGGGCGTCTTTCTGTAGGTTGAAGGCGCAGCGATCGACAAGCAGAACCATCTTGCCAATTCGTGTGGCCAGATCGGCGGGACGGTTGATCTCGACGAGGCGGTGCAGGTCACGCTGGAAGATGACGTCTGCGGCCATCGCCGGGTCATCGCGAGCCGTGCAAGGCGAGGCCGGCTGCCAGCATCGAGCAGAGGCGATCGGGCGAAGATACCGACAAGCTGTTCCACGAGAATGCAGAGCGGTAAGCCGCGCCGTCGGACCAGATGCGCTGCGCGACGATCATCATTTCCTCAGGGGGTGGGCGCCCTACCCTCGCCCATGCAATCGATCACGGCATCCACGAACAAGGGGCTGGTCGATCGTGACATGCTGACACACCTCATTTGGGCTGAGCTCTGACATAAGGGCCGCAGGCTTCACCGACATGGCCTTCGACCTGTTACGCGCCAGTCGGAACAGTCCACGAGCCGGACGGCACGAACGGGGTATCTCCCCGAGCCGCAAAAGCGTATGCTGCGGCATCGCCATCACCCTTGCCGCGAGCACGGTGACGATAGAGAGCTGGGATCAGCTTCCGCCCGCAGTGCCGAGTGCCTGCCATGCCTAACGTTCAAGATTACGATCTCGAGTACAGCAAGAAGCGCGAACAAGCCGAGCGGCAGGCGTCGGCCCTGGCGAAGGACATGTGCTCCAAAGCCGTCCATCGATCCTTGGCAATGCTGTATGGCGATCGCGTTATTTCTGCCCGGCGCGCGATCAATGAGCGCCGCTTGAACCCATAGCGTCAGCGACGGGGCGCGGTTCAGTTTAAGTCGACTATCGCCGTCGCTGCAATGAACCGGTCAGAAGCGCAACGGGAGTTTTCCGAGGCATCGCACCATCGCCGCATGAGGCTAGTTCCCGATTTTGCTAAGGGACAGGTCCGCGACCTCTATGTCCGCTGGCGCTCCAAGAGGTCGGCCGATCCTATGACGTGATCTACCTGGAGTAGGACGAGCAAGAGCAGGCGTCGCACCGGAGGCGTCAGCCTTTCGGTCAGATTCCAACCTATGAGAAGGCGACTGCTGCTCTTCGAATCCGGCGCGATCATCTATCATATCGCCAACGCGCACGGTGACACGCTGCGGCCCGCCGATCCGCGGCACGAGCGCGCGGGGTCGAATGGACAGGGGGACGCTTTCGCCAGCATTCGCATGCCATCGGGCGGGCGCGGTCAGAACGCGATCATCACCTTGCCGAAATGGCCGGCAGCGGCGAAGTAGCGGACAGCGTCCGGCGCATCGTCGAACGCGAAAGTCCGGTCGACGACCGTCGTCATGCCGTTTGCCACCATCGCGTTGAGCAGATCGACGAACATCGCGCGGCTGCCGTTGGCGATGCCACGGATCGTCACGTTCTTGATGATGAGCGACAGATAGTCGGGGATCGCCGGCCCCTCGCCCGGCGACACGCCGACAACGATAATCCGCGCGTTGGCCGCCGCCGCTGCGACCGACTGGCCCAGCGTATCGACGCCGCCGGTTTCGATCACGATGTCGGCACCCTTGCCCTCGGTCTGCGCGATGACCTCGGCCGCCCAATCGGGCGACGTTCGGTAGTTGATCGTGATGTCCGCGCCGAACGCGCGTGCAGTCTCGAGTTTCGCATCGTGGGACGAGGTGATCGCAACCCGCGCGCCGCGTGCCTTGGCGATCTTCAGCGCGGCAAGCGAGACGCTGCCGGTGCCGAGGCACAGGACGGTGTCGCCAGCCTTTACGTGACAGATCTCGACCAACGCGTTCCAGGCCGTCAGCGCCGCCGACGCGAGTCCGGCGACGTCTGCGTCGGCCAATGCATCGGGCACGCGGATGAGCGCCGCTGCGGGCAGGACGACGCGCTCGGCCAGCCAGCCGTCGTGCGTGATGCCGATATCGTGCGCGAAGACGTCCGATCGGAACGCGCCGTCGATCCAGCTTGCGAAATGGCCGCAGACGACGCGGTCGCCGATTGCGACTTCGGTCACGCCCTCCCCGATCGCGACGACCTCGCCGACGCCTTCGGACATCGGGATGCGAGTCTCGGGCTGGCGGGGACCATAGGTGCCGCGCAACAGTTGCACGTCGCGACTGATGAGTCCGACGAGACGCGGTGCGACCAGTGCTTCGCCGGGGCCAGCGACGGGCTCGGGCCGGGTGGTCGCGACGAGGGCGTCGATGCCGTCCTGCGCGCCGATCTGATAGGCTTTCATCGAAATCTCCTGAGTTAGGCGCATGATCGGCGCATCAATCGAATGCCCGTGGACCGGGCTTGAAGGCGTGGCGGCGCGCGCGCGTCGCGATTACGAGCGCCAGCAACGTCGGCGCCAGCACGGCCCAGGCGAGCGAACCTGCACCAAGATGGTCGAGCATCACGCCGCCGACCATCCCGCCGGCGGCAATCGCGCCGTTCCACGTCGTCGTCAGCATCGCATTCGCCAGATCGACGCCGTCGCCCGCGGCATCGGCCAGCGCTGTCTGGAGCTGCGTCGCGGCGCCGCCGAACGACAGACCCCATAGGATCGTCGCCGCGATCGTCGCGACGGGGCTAGCCGCAAACAGCCCGAACGCCAACGACACCGCCGCAAATACCGTCAGGCTGACGAGCACGAGTGGCCGCAACGCCCGGTCGATCAACACGCCTGTCACCCAGATCCCGACCAGCGCGGCAACGCCAAACCCGAGCAGGACGAGGTCGAGGCGGCCTTGCACACCCGACAACGCGGCGACCGGCGCGATATAAGTATAGAGGATGTTGTGCGCGGTGATCCACGCGAACAGCGTGACGAGCACGGTGCGTACGCCGGGCGTGCGGAACACGCGCGCGATCGACAGTCGCTGTTCCGCCGGCTGTCCGGGGAAATCCGGGACCTGCCACAGCACCCAGCCGATCAGGATCAGAGTCGTGATCGACATCAGCCCGAACGCCATACGCCAGCCGAGCGTGGTGCCCAGCATCGCCCCCAGGGGAACGCCGATCGACAGTGCCAGCGGCGTACCGACCATCGCGATCGCCAGCGCCTTGCCGCGCAACGGCGCGACGACCATCCGCCGCGCATAGCCGGCGATGATCCCCCAGCCGAGCCCCGCCGCGACTCCGCCCATGAACCGCGCGACCAGCGTCAGCGCGTAGGAGGTCGACACCGCGGTCACGCAGTTGAAGATGAGGAACCCGACAATCGCGACCAGCAGCGTCGGCTTGCGACGCCAGCCTTGCGTGTACAGCGTCAGCGGGATCGCCGCGAGCAGCGACCCGACCGCATAGACCGTCACCGTCTGCCCGGCGAGCGACTCCGATACGTCCAGTCCCGCGGCCATGTGCGGTAACAGTCCGGCGGGCAGCGTCTCGGTCAGGATCGCCGTGAAGCCTGTCATTGCCAGCGCCAGCAAGGCTGAAATCGGCAGCGTCTCGCTCGCGCCGACGTCGGTCGGAATAGGGTTTGAACGCACGAAACACTCACTTCTGGATCGAATGATCCAGTGCAGTCGACCACCTAACGCGGCTTGTCAACGAATAATGGATCGATTAATCCACAACGTCAGGAGTGGAGACTTATGGCAAGGAGCGGACGACCGCGTGGGTTCGACCGGGATGCGGCGCTGGACAGCGCGATGCACCTGTTCTGGGAGCACGGGTATGAAGGCGCGTCGCTGCTGACGTTACGACACGCGATGGGCGACATCTCGTCGGCAAGTTTCTACGCGGCGTTCGGCTCGAAGGAAGCGCTGTATCGTGAAACGCTGGCACGATATCTGGCCCGGCATGGCAGCATCGTCGACGCGCTCGACGACGAACGACTGCCGCCGCGCGCGCGGCTCGAACAGGCTTTGTTGGGCTCGGTCGCCGTGCAGACCGATCTTGCGCATCCGCAGGGCTGCATGGTCACGCTGTCGGCAACGATCTCGTCAGAGCTGAGCGCACAAATCCGGGCGCTGACCCGATCCGAACGCGACGTGACGCGAAACGCGCTGCACCGGTGCATCAGTGCCGGCGTGGGCGCGGGTGATCTCGGCCCAACCACGGATGTCGCAGGGTTGGTCGCACTGTACGATGGTCTATTGCTGGGCATTTCGATCCAAGCTCGAGATGAGGTGCCAGCGAGCGCGATCCGGGCCGGGATCAAGCACGCGATGGCAGCTTGGCGGGATTGACACGACGGCCTGTGCAATGGATTTCGTTGGCCGCAAAAGTCATATCTGACCCTGAAGGTTGAACGCTCGGATGATCCTGCGGTCAGGGATAAGCCACAAGCCGATGACGGCACAGTATAGCGCGATCGCGGCCCAGCGGCTCGCGAACGCTAGCGGCACCGCTATGGCGTAGAGCGCGATACTACCCCAGCCTTTCCAGTCCGAGCCGATCGCTCGCGCAACGGCCGACTGTTTGCCGTTGCGGGCGATGATGGCGCGCTCGGTGAGCGAATATCCGATTGCCGCCAGTCCGAGCACGATCCCGTAGGCGGCGGTGGCCCCTGCTGCGAACTGCGTTTCGTCGAGCCAGCGGATCACGAACGGCACCAGGCTGAGCCAGAACAGCAGGAACAGATTGGCCCACAAGACACGTCCATCGATCCGTTCGACGACCGAGAACATGTGGTGATGGTTGTTCCAGTACAGCCCGACATTCACGAAACTCAGCGCATAGGCGAGCAGAATGGGAGCGCTTCCGGCGAGCGCCCCTAGATCACCGCTTTCGGGAACCTTGAGTTCCAGCACCATGATCGTGATGATGATCGCGATGACGCCATCGGTGAACGCGGCGACCCGCTCCGGTCCCATGCGACGCTCGGTCATAGGCACTCCCTGTTCCCACTCCGAAAGCGGTATCAGGTCGCCGCGGACGATCACAGCGACGCGAGTGTGCCGCGATCGCAATATGTCGGCCCCGCGCAAAACACGTCAGAATTTGCCAAGAACCTTGCGAGGCGGCCGGGCATGGAAGGTGTGGAAACTTGTCTCGGGAGCGGAATGATATGAAGCACTGGATCGCCGTTTTGGCAGCCACAGCGATGCTCTTGCCGTTAGCCGGCGCACACGCGCAACCAGCGGGCCAGCGCCCGACCATCGTCCTCGTCCACGGCGCGTTTGCAGAGTCCGGATCGTGGAACGGCGTCATCGAACTGCTTCGACGCGACGGCTATACCGTCATCGCCGCGTCGAATCCGTTGCGCGGTGTAGCGAGCGACGCGGCGTCGGTTGCGGGCGTCGTCAACGCCGTGAAGACCCCCGTCGTACTCGTTGGCCATTCCTATGGCGGACCGGTCATCGGCGAAGCGGCCGCGCATGCGCATAACGTGAAGGCACTGGTGTATGTCGCCGCCTTCGCCGCGGACATCGGCGAGAGCGCGTTCGCGCTGACCGGCAAGTTCCCCGGCGCCACGCTCGGCGCGGCGCTCGCACCGCCCGTCGTGCTGCCCGATGGCACCAAGGATCTGTACATCGAGCAGGACAAGTTCGCGGAACAGTTCGCCGCGGATGTTCCGGCAGCGCCGGCCGCGCTGATGGCGGCGACGCAGCGCCCGGTCGCCGAGGCTGCACTCAACGAGCGCGCGCTCACGGCATCGTGGAAGACCATCGCGTCATGGTTCATCTACGGCAGCGCCGATCTGAACATTCCGCCCGCCGCGCATGCCTTCATGGCAAAGCGCGCCGAAGCCAGGAAGACGGTCGTGGTCCCAGGCGCATCGCATGTCGTGATGACGTCCAATCCGAAGGCTGTTGCCGCGTTGATCGAAGCCGCAGCGACCGCGCCATGAGCTCGCGAACCGGCGGCATCGTTCTGCCGCGACCAGAGGACACGCCCATGCCGGAAACCCTTCGCGAGTTGTCGAGACGCTCGGTCGTCATCGCCTCCGCATCCGCGGTCGCGGCGACGCTTCTGCCGACGATGACCTTCGCCTCACCCCTTCCCCCTCTACCGAACGGAGTTCCGAGAATGAGCAGCGGATTCATCAAGACCAAGGACGGCACCGACATCTTCTACAAGGACTGGGGTCCGAAGGAGGCGCAGCCGATCGTGTTCCATCACGGCTGGCCGCTATCGTCGGATGACTGGGACACGCAGATGCTGTTCTTTTTTGCCGAGGGCTACCGCGTCGTCGCGCATGATCGCCGTGGACACGGCCGGTCGTCGCAGGTCGATACCGGCAACGACATGGATCATTACGCCGCCGATGCCTCCGCGGTGGTCGAGCATCTCGACCTGAAGCGGGCGGTGCATATCGGTCACTCAACGGGCGGCGGCGAAGTCGCGCGCTATGTAGCGAAGTTCGGCCAGCCGCAGGGCCGCGTCGCCAAGGCCGTGTTGGTCAGTTCGGTACCGCCGCTGATGCTCAAGACCGCGGGCAATCCCGGCGGTTTGCCGATCTCGGTGTTCGATGGCCTGCGCAAGGCGCTCGCCGACAACCGCGCGCAGTTCTACATCGATCTGGCGTCGGGGCCATTCTACGGCTTCAACCGACCGACCGAAAAGCTGTCGCAGGGAGTGGTCGACAATTGGTGGCGCCAGGGCATGATGGGCGGCGCGCTCGCGCATTACGAGGGAATCAAGGCGTTCTCTGAGACCGACCAGACCGCTGACCTCAAGGCGATCACGGTCCCGACGCTCGTGCTGCAGGGCGACGACGACCAGATCGTGCCGTTCGCCAATGCCGCCGTGCTCCAGGCCAAACTGCTCCAGAACGCGACGCTCAAGATCTACAAGGGCTTTCCACACGGGATGCTGACGACGCATGCCGACGTCATCAACCCGGATTTGCTCGCGTTCGTGAAGAGCTGAGCGCTACGCGATCGGCGGGAGGGTGCCGATCGTCGCCTTCCCGCTCATCGATAGGCGATCCGCGCCGGGATCGTTACGCTGATCTCGGTACCGGACTTGGCGTCGGACTTGGGGTCGGACCGGATTGCAAGCGTTCCACCCATTGCGACGGCACGTTCGCGCATGCCGATCAGGCCGTAATGGCCGGGTCTATGCCCGCTTTCGCGGACGTCGGACGGAAGGCCGAGACCGTCGTCCGTTACGGTGATGACGAGCTTGTCGGAACTCGATCGGATTGCGACGCCGATGCGATCCGCCTTGGCATGACGCACCGCATTGGCGAGCGCTTCGCGGACGATCTGCGCGATCTCATCGGCAACCGGTGCGCAGACCGGTCGCTGGACGCCCTCGACGTCCAGGTCCCAGGTCAGCGGCGGCGCGACGATGTCTTCGGTGATCGCGGTCAGCAATGCAGGCAGCACCACCGGTTCCATATTATCGCGCAGGAACCGGACCCGGTCCCGGCCGTCGAGCAGTACGTCGTCGGCCCGCTCCAGCACGCCCTCGAGGCTGGTCCGCGCACGGTCGCCGCGCGGCAGCAGTTCGACCACCGACTGAAAGCGCAGCATAAGCCCCTGAAATCCCTGCAACAGCGTGTCGTGAAGCTCGCGGGCAATGCGCTCGCGCTCCGCCAGCTGGACCTCGAACCGGCCGCGCGTGCGGTCGGCGATCGCGCGGACCCGACGCCGATACAGCAGCCACCCCAGGACCAGGATGGCGGTGATGCAGAGCGCGACGAACGCGTAGGTCTGATAGAAACGCGGCGCGATCGTGAACGCAAGCACCGCGCCGTCGCGGTTCCAGACGCCGTCGTTGTTGGCGGCGATGACCCGGAAGCGATACGTGCCGGGGCCGAGATTGGTATACAGCGCCTCGCGGGCTTCACCGGCGTCGACCCAGTCGCGATCGATCCCCTCGATCCGGTACCGGAAGCGGTTCGCGGTCGCGTTGGTCAGGCTCAGCGCGGTGTAACGGATCCTGACATGATTGGTGCCGGCGGGAAACACGACCGCCCGCGTTCCAGGCGTCTGCTCGGCGCCACCGGAATCGAGCGAACGGATCTGCACGGTCGGCGGCAAACGGTTGCGCGACACGTGGCGTGGGTCGATCATCGCCAGCCCCTTGTTGGTCGCGAACCACAATCGCCCCGCCGCGTCCTCGGCGATATCGTTTGCGTCGACCATGTTCGAGCGCGCGCGGAAATCCTCCTGATACCCGAAGCGTTCGAAGGGGAGCGGCGTGCCGGGATGCGCGAACGCCGCATCGAGCGCGACGGTCGCCATCCGGACGATCCCCGTCGTGCCGATCACCCATGTCGACCCGTCCGCGGTCTGAATCAGGCCGGTCAGCCCGACGAGGAACGTGTATGACCGATCGGTCAGCGATGCCAGTCGGCGGCCGTCATAGCGGGCCAGTCCCTGGTCGCCGACGATCAGCAGGCCGTGGCGGCTGGGCACCATCGTCCGGGTGGAGCCGACGACGTGATCCTCACGCCGCCACAGCCGAGTCTCGGAGCCGTCCTTGAGCCGCGCAAACCCCTTGAAGACACGCGCGAACACGACCCCGCCTGCGCCATCGCTACGGATACGAGGTACGGAGGAGCCAGCCGTGCCCGCCGCGCCGCCGACCGGCTGGAGACGGTCACCGACGACACGGTAGACCCGGTCCGCCCCCGTCCAGAACTGGCCGTTGGTATCCAGCGCGCAGGTCATCGATATCGGACCGCGGATGGGCGTTACCTTGCCAAGCTTGCCCGATCGGTCGATGTCGAGCAGCCATTTGCCGCGCATGCTGACGACCAGCACGTGGCGACTATCGCCGCACAGAACGCCGATATCCGTCATTGGGAAAATCATGGACGGTTTGCCGTCGCGGGCGATCCGGTACACGCCGGACAGCCCCGCGACGAAGACGGGCCCGCCGCCGGTCGGTCCGACGAATCCCGATACGAGGGCCTCGGTCGTCTCCGGCTGGACGATATTGCTCGGTGAGAAGCGGTCGAGCCCGGACTCGGTACCAACCCAGATATTGCCCTCGCGGTCCTCCAGCATCGACAGCGTCAGCGATGCCGTCAGCCCCTGCTTCTCGGTGAACATCTGGATCGGATCGCGGTTTTCGGGACGATCGAGCGATCCGGCCGGCAGCCGCCCCAGCCCGGTGTCCTGCCCCAGCAGCCAGAGATTGCCATCACGGTCGAACACCGGCTTGGGGAAGACGAAGGGCATCGTGACGGGTCCCGATCGAAACGAGCTGCCCCCGCCCGTCACCGGCCGGATCCGGTCGCCATTCCATTGCCAAAGGCGACCGCCCGGACTTTCGGCGAGCGCGGCATAGGTGTCGCTCGGAATCCCGACGTCGATGAACCGCGTGCCGCCGGGTTTGAGCAGCAGCATCCGGGGACGCGCCGACACATAGATCCCCCTGGACGTACTCAGGATATCGCCGATCGCGGTGTCCGGTATGCCCTGCCGAGCCCCGAACCGGGACCAGCGCCCGTCCGACAATCGGCTGAGGACCAACTTACCCTTCGATTCCACCGCGAACCAGATCGCGCCGTCGCGCCCCTCGACGATGCGATTGACGCCGCCGACGGGCGGTGACGGGTTGGCGCCTTTGAGGATACCGCCGCGGAACACCGCGACACCACCAAAGTCATAGCCGACCCAGATGTCTCCGTTGCGGGCAGCCAGCAACGCGGTGATCTGCGGCGAGCGATAGGGATCCTCGTCGACGGGAACGATCCGCTCGAAAACGAGTCCGTCGAACCGGTAGAGGCCGGTTGCGGTGCCGAGCCAGAGATAGCCGTCCCGGCCTTGAGCGATCGCGCGGATGTTGCCGGGTGCACCGTCGCCCAGTGTCCAGCGGGAATGGCGCAGTTGGGCGATCGTCCGCGTGGGATCGAGTGCCGATGCGCCAGTCGTCAGGGTCAAAAGGCCGGCGGCCCCCACGATAAGGCGGGTGGATGCCCAGAGCCCTGTCATGCGCAGATACCGAGATCGTGCAGATAATATGACAATGTCCAACCCAGCGACGATAATCTACGTTACGTTTACGAAACAACCTAATGCAAGAGTTTGCACGATACACCAACGTCAATGTCCAATATTGCGCCGGCGAACGTCATGATTATCCAAATTCTGTCAGCCCGGTCCACGATCCTTGCGTATCACGATGCTATGCGATGGGAGAGGTCCCGGATCGGACCAACGGGAGAACAGGATGCCGCCGATGGATGGCCGTGCGGACGACGCGGTGACGATCGGGACATGGCGGCGCGTTCGCATCGATGTCGCGCCGCGCGATGCGGTGAGTGCGGAGGTGGCGGTGGCGATCGCAGGCGTGTTCTCTTACGAGATCGGACGGAACAAGCCCGGCGGTGGCTTGGGCAACCTCGATGTGGCACTTGGCGGCGCGATCACGCGGCTGCGCGCCGACGGTATATTTCGTGCCGAGCCAGGCGAGGTCCTGACTCTGTCGGCGCCGGCGCGACCGATCCATGCGGCCACCGTCCTCGCGATCGGTCTCGGCAACCCGGCGGCTTGGACGCCAGCCGTGATGCGCCAGGCGGTCGCGACGGCAGCGCGCGAAACGATCCGCCTCGACGCCGAGTCCGCTGCCTTCGCGCCAAGCCTTATCGATAGCGGGCTGAACCCCGACGGCCTGTCTGGAACACCGCAGGCAATGCTGGAGGGGTTGTTCGATGCGCTGCCCGACGACCGACCCGACGATGGATGCGGGACATTGTCGCGCTGGCTGTTCTATGTCGGGGCAGTACGTTTCGATGCAATGGCAGAGGTCTTCCGCGACACCTTCGACCGATTGGCCGCGCGCTGATGGATCAGCGACTTGTCATGTCCCTCGGACACGGCGCAGGGTTTCCGCTTCGCAGTCCCCAACCTCGTGAGTTCGCCGTGCCGTCATCGCCACAGATCCGCATCATGATCGTCGACGATCATCCTTTCCTTCGCGAGGGGGTAAGAGCCGTGATCGAAACGCAGGCTGATCTCGCGCTCGTCGCGGAGGCCGAGTCCGGCGAACAGGCGCTCGCGCTGTACCCGACGCATCTGCCCGACATCGTCCTGATGGACCTGCAGATGCCGGGGATCGGCGGCGTCGACACGATCGCCGCGATGCGCAGCCACTGGCCGCTGGCGCGTATCATCGTGCTGACGACCTATTCGGGCGATGCGCAGGCGTTGCGCGCGTTGCGCGCCGGGGCTGCGGGCTATCTGCTCAAGAACACGCTGCGCAAGGAACTGCTCGACACGATCCGCTCGGTCCACGGCGGTGGCAAGCATCTCAACGCGCAGGTGGCGTCGAGCATAGCCTTCCACGTCATCGAGGATGCGCTGACCGAGCGCGAGATCGGCGTGTTGTCGCTCGCCGCGTCGGGCAATTCCAACAAGCAGATCGCCGCTCGGCTGGCCGTCACGGCGGAAACCGTGAAGGGCCACATGAAGCTGATCTTCTCGAAACTCGGCGCCTCGGATCGCACGCACGCGGTGACGATCGCGGCCAAGCGCGGGATCATCGAACTCTGATTCTGGGCTGCACCGCGCCCCACTAAAGAGGGGGCGATCGCCACCCCAGGCGGGGCGCAGCCGATCGATACACATCCGTTATGTTTTCCGCACGGGTTGCGAGGGAGAACAGGCGATGCTGCACACGGCCCCAACGATCACGGCCCTGCCCCACGGGTTCGCGCCGTCCGTGGCCGCGAGCTTGCTGGCAAACGCGGTCAGCACGCTCGATCACAATCCGCACGTCGCACGGCATTACCTCGAGCGGCTCGCGGCGATGTTCGTCGAGGACGATCCGCAGCCGATCCGGAAGTCGGTCAAGGGCGGGCTCGCCGCATGGCAGTTGCGCGGCGTCGTCCAGCATATCGAACAGTGGCTGGGATCGACGGTCGGTCTCGATGCGCTGGCCGAAGTGGCACGACTCAGCACGGGGCATTTCTGTCGCGCCTTCAAGGTGACGACGGGCGAAACCCCGCACGCGTTCCTGATCCGTCAGCGCGTGCGTCGCGCGCAGACGCTGATGCTGCGGACCGACGAGACGCTCAGCCAGATCGCCTATGCCTGCGGGCTGACCGATCAGGCGCATCTGACACGGCTGTTCCGCCGCGTCGTCGGCGTGACCCCGCTCGTCTGGCGACAGACCTGGCAACGCTCGCACGCTGATGTTCAGCGAGATCACCGAGCCGGAGACCGATCATGTCCGACCTGATGCTCGTCAACGCGAACGTGAGGCCGGGCGGATAGACGTGCAGATATACTGGCACGCCGCCAAGCCAACCTGTCTCGTGCTGGCAACCGTGCCCGAAATAGCGTCTACCTTAGGCCTGACACGGCGGACGCATTCGTAAAGATCTGAAACGGTTTTGCGCATGACAAGGCGGCGGACGGCACGAGTTAGCGTTGCCCACGCTATGCCGCTAGGCGCGCGGCGAGGAAATCGACGAACACGCGGACGCGGGCGGGCATGTTGACGCCGCCGACGAAGACCGCGTGGATGAGTTCGACGTCGCCAGGGTTGAGGTCCTCGAACAGGGGGACCAGCCGGCCCGCGGCAATATCGTCGGCGACGCTGAACGTGCCGACACGCGCGATCCCGACCCCAGCGACGGCGAGCTGGGCGACCGTCTCGCCGTTATTGGCCTCGATATTGCCCTTTACCGACAGCGTGATGTCACGGCCGTCGCGCCGGAACGGCCAGACCGGCTTGATCCGCCGGAAATTGAAGTTGAAGCAGTTATGATCGCGCAGGTCTTCGGGCGTGGGCGGCATGCCGCAACGGGCAAGATAGGCGGGTGACGCGACGATCACGCGGCCGCTTTCGCCCAGCTTGCGAGCGGTGAGCAGGCTGTCCGCCAACGGGCCGAACCGGACCGCGACGTCCGCCTGCCCCGCCGCGACATCGACGATCGAATCGCTCAGCGCGAAATCGAGCACGATGTGCGGATAGCGGCGGACGAATTCGCCGAGCAGCGGGACGACGCACAACCGCCCGTGCGAGAGCGCCGCGCTGACCCGCAACCGACCCCGGGGCGCGCCCTGGTCGGCGATCTGCTGTTCGGCGTCGTCGAGATCGGCGAGAATCCGGCGCGCGCTCTGGAAATAAGCCTGTCCCTCCGCGGTCGGCGTCAGCGCACGGGTCGAGCGCAGGAGCAGCCTGACGCCGAGCCGTGCCTCGATCCGATCGATCGACCGCGCAACCGCGGACGGCGTCAATCCCAGCACGCGGCCCGCACCCGAAAAACTGCCCGCGCGCATCACCGCGGCGAAGACCTCCAGCGATCGGGCGCGATCGGCTCCCACGCCCATCGCAGTGTCGGCCTTTGCGTCCATATCACAGATCCTTCGCCGCTCCGGCAGCTAATCAAAGCGAGCGCTACCGGCCATCTATGCGTCTACAGCGCAATCGGGAACACGCACATGGATTATCGGCAATTGGGATCATCGGGGCTTCGCGTGCCCGTGCTCAGCTTTGGCACCGGGACGTTCGGCGGCACCGGTCCGCTGTTCGGCGCATGGGGTCGCAGCGACGAGACCGAGGCGCGGCGATTGGTCGACGTCTGCCTCGATGCGGGCGTCACGTTGTTCGACACCGCCGATGTCTATTCGAACGGCGCATCGGAAACCGTGCTCGGCGCGGCGATCAAGGGGCGGCGCGAGCAGGTGCTGATATCGACCAAGACCGGGCTGCCGATGGGCGACGGACCGCAGGACTGGGGCGCGTCGCGCGCGCGTCTCGTCCGCGCGGTCGAGGACTCGCTGCGACGGCTCGGCACCGATCATGTCGATCTGCTCCAGCTTCATGCGTTCGATGCGTCCACCCCGACCGAGGAACTGATGGGAACGCTCGATACGCTGATCGCCGCGGGCAAGGTCCGCTATGCCGGGGTGTCCAACTATCCGGGCTGGCAGGTGACGAAGGCGCAGGGCATTGCAGACCGGCACGGCTGGCCGCGCCTGGTCGCGCATCAGGTCTATTATTCGCTGATCGGCCGCGCTTACGAGGCCGACCTGATGCCGATGGGCGCCGACCAAGGCGTCGGTGCGCTGGTGTGGAGCCCGCTTGGCTGGGGTCGACTGACCGGCAGGATCGGGCGCGACCGGCCGATCCCCGCGGGCAGCCGCCTCCACGACACGGAGCAGTTCGCGCCGCCGGTCGAGGCCGAGCATCTCTACCGCGTGATCGACGCGTTGGAAGCGGTCGCCGCGGACACCGGCAAAACCGTGCCGCAGGTCGCGATCAACTGGCTGCTGCGTCGCCCGACCGTCGCGTCGGTGATCATCGGTGCGCGCAACGAAGCGCAGTTGCGCGACAATCTCGGCGCGGTCGGCTGGACCTTGTCGGTCGATCACGTGGCTGTGCTCGACGCGGCGAGCGAATTGCTGCCGCCCTACCCGCATACCCCGTACCGCCAGCAGGAGGGTTTCGCCCGCCTGAACCCGGCGCTGGTCTGAGGATCACGTGATGAAATTCAATCCCGCCGTGCTCGCCCTGTCCGTCGGTGCATTCGGCATCGGCGTGACCGAATTTGCGCCGATGGGCCTGCTGCCCGTCATCGCCCATGATCTCGGCGTGTCGATCCCGAGCGCCGGGTTGCTGATCAGCGCCTACGCTCTGGGAGTGGTGATCGGTGCGCCGCTGATGACGCTGACGACCGGGGGAGTGCCGCGGCGGACATTGCTGATCGTGCTTGCCGGCATCTTCACCGCGGGCAACCTGCTGGCGGCGGTGTCGACCGGCTACGGCATGTTGATGGTCGCGCGAATCCTGACCTCGCTCAACCACGGCGCGTTCTTCGGTGTCGGCTCGATCGTCGCGGCCAGCCTGGTGCCGGCGGACCGGCGCGCCGGCGCGGTCGCGGCGATGTTCATGGGGCTGACGATCGCCAATGTCGTCGGCGTCCCGCTCGCGACGTTGGCGGGCGAGCATCTCGGCTGGCGCGCATCGTTCTGGGGCATTGCCGCGCTCGGCGTCGCGACGATGGCGGCGTTGCGCCTGACGCTGCCGCGCTTGCCGGCACCGGCGGTAGCGACGCTAGAGCCGAACTGCGCGTGCTGGCGCGGGGCCCGGTGCTCGGCGCGCTCGGCCTGACCGTGGTGGGTGCAAGCGCGATGTTCACCGTCTTCACCTATATCACGCCGATCCTGCGTGAGGCGACGCATGCCTCGCTTGGCTTCGTCACGGCAATGCTGGTGACGTACGGCGTCGGCCTCACGGTCGGAAACTGGCTCGGCGGGCGGTTCGCCGATCGCTCGGTCGATCGGACGCTGATCGTGACGCTTGCCTCGCTGGCGGTGATCCTGGTCGCATTCGCGGTGTTCATGCCGTTGAAGGTTCCCGCTGCGATCCTGATCTTCCTGTGGGGCATCGCGAGCTTCGCGCTGGTCCCGCCGCTCCAGATCCGCGTCATGCACGCGGCGGCGGATGCGCCGAACCTCGCCTCGGCGATGAACATCGGCGCGTTCAACCTCGGCAATGCGATCGGTGCGGCGCTGGGCGGCGGCGTGATCGCGGCAGGGCTGGGGTTCCCTGCGGTCGCGCTGGCCGGCGCGGCGTCGGCGGCGCTGGGGCTCGTCGCCGTGATCGTCAGCGTTCGCTTGCAATCGCGGACGCGTTCCGCGGCACTTGACCGGCCTTGTCCGAAAAATGCCGCCACTGCCGAAACGATCGTCGTCGATCAGACGTAGCGCGGGATGGGCCCTATCTGGGTGGTCTGGTTCGGCAGGGAGATCTCGATCTCGTCGATGTAGCACCAGCCCCAGCCCTCGGGGGGATCATAGCCTTCGATGATCGGGTGCTGCGTCGCGTGGAAATGCGCGGTGGCATGGCGATGTGGTGAATCGTCACAGCAACCGACGTGACCACAGTCGCGACACAGACGAAGATGCACCCACGGGCTTCCGATGGCGAGGCATTCCTCACACCCGCGGGCGCTGGGCGTGACGGCCCGGATCGTTCCCGTATGCTCGCAAGTCTCGGCCATCAGGTTTCTCCCTTGCTGCGTTCGGCGAGCTTGGTGTGGATCTGCGCGACGACGGCAGCACCCTCGCCGACGGCGGCGGCAACCCGCTTGGTCGAGCCCGCACGCACGTCGCCGATGGCGAACACGCTCGACATGCTCGTTTCCAACGGCAGGCCATTGCCACCGGTCACGACGAAACCCTTGTCATCCGTGGCGACGCATCCGTGCAGCCATCCGGCATTGGGATCAGCGCCGATGAACAGGAACAGGTGCCGCATCGCACACCGGCTGATCGATCCGTCCGTTCGGTTGCGAAAGCGCGCGGCAGACAAACCGTGTGCTGCATCGCCTTCCAGACCGATGATCTCGACGCCGACATGGAGCGTCACATTGGCGAGCGCGGCGATCCGATCGACCAGATAGCGCGACATGGTCTCGACGATCGGCCGACGGACGATCAGGTGAAGGTGCGATACGCGGGCGGCGAGAAACACCACCGCCTGTCCAGCCGAATTCCCGCCGCCCACGAGTGCCACCTCCTCGCCCGCGCAGAGCTTCGCCTCGATCGGGGAGGCCCAATAGGAAATGCCCTGCCCCTCGAACATAGCCAGATCGGGGATATCGGGACGGCGATAACGCGCACCCGACGCGATGATAACGGTCCGCGATCGGACGCGCCGATCACCCGACAGTTCGAGCGTCAGCGGATCGCGCCCGGCAGGGTCGGCGTCGCATTCGAGGCGCAGCGTCTCGAGCGGGATCACCATTTCCGCGCCAAACTTCAACGCCTGGTTGAACGCCCGCCCGGCCAGTGCCTGACCCGAGATGCCGGCGGGAAAGCCGAGATAATTCTCGATCCGGGCGGAGGCGCCGGCCTGCCCGCCCATCGCCCGCTCGTCCACCACGAGGACCGACAGTCCTTCGGACGCGGCGTAGACCGCCGCCGCCAATCCTGCAGGACCTGCGCCGACGATCGCAACGTCATACACCATCGCGGGGTCGAGGTCGGGGATCATGCCAAGGCAAGTCGCCACCTCTGCATTGGACGGGCGCTTGAGGATGGTGCCATTCGGGCACACCATCAGCGGCAGTTCACCTGGTAGCACCCCGGTTCGTTCGACCAAGGCGCGCCCTTCCTCATCGGCAGAGGCATCGAGCACGAGGTTCGGGTAGCCGCTACGTGTCAGGAACCCCTGGATACGGACGATGTCGGCGCTACCCGGTACACCGATCAGGATCGAACCTGCGCCGCCCTCCTCGATCAGTCCGACCCTTCGCAGGATCAGCGCGCGCATGACGACTTCGCCAACGTCCGCCGACCCGACCATCAAGGCGCGCAGATGCGCCGCATCGAACGGTAACGCCGTGCAGCCTTCGGCGCCTGCACGTCCCGCTGCGATCGATGGCCGGCCCGAAAGCTGGCTTACTTCACCCGTCAGCTGGCCTGGACCATGTGTCGTGATCGGCGCCTCGTGGCTCAACCCGTCGCGGCGGACGACATCGATCGCGCCGGCGAGTATCAGCCACGCGGGGGCGCCGAGTTCCCCAATCGCGTAGACAGGTTCGTCCGCGGCAAAGGTCCGCGGTGGGCCACTGGCGAACCTCTTCGCGGTCTCGAGCTGCGCGGTGTCGAGCGTCGGAAACATCTGCTGCCGGCGATCGTCGACGACGCTCATGGCATGGCCTCTGGTAGCTGGAGATCGAGCAGCACCGTCGGGATCAGTTCGGACACCGTCGGGTGGATCGGCACCGCCCAGCGCAGCGCCGAGATCGGCTGGTCGGCGCTCATCATGTCGAGGATGCCGTGGATCGCCTCGTCGCCTCCGGTGCCGAGAATGGCCGCACCGAGGATGCGCTGGGTCTCCCCATCGGCGACGATTTTCATGAATCCCTTAGTCTCGCCCTTCTCCACCGCCCGGCCGACCCTCGTCATCGCCCGCTTCGAGACGAGCACTTTCCGGCCGGAGGCGATTGCCTGCGCCTGCGTCATGCCGACGCGGCCTAGGGGTGGATCGATGTAGAGCGCGTAGCCCGGGATACGCTGGGATACGCGGCGATCGTCGCCATCCAGCAGGTTTGCCGCGACGATCTCGAAATCATTATACGCGGTATGCGTGAAGGCGCCGCGACCGTTGCAATCGCCCAGTGCCCAGATACCCGCGACGTTGGTCTCCAATCGATCGTCGACCGTGATGAAGCCGCGCGCGTCGGTCGCGACGCCGGCATGTTCCAGACCAAGATCGTCGGTGTTGGGACGACGCCCGATCGCCAGCAGGACGTGGCTGCCGACGACCGAAGGCTCACCCGTTTTGCACGACACGGCTACCGCGACGCCCTCTGCGTGGCGGGAGAACCCGATACAGTCCGCCCCCGTGCGGACCACGATACCTTCGTCTTCGAGCAGGGCACGGATCGCGTCGGACACGTCGATGTCCTCATGCGAGACCAATCGATCGCCACGCTCCACGATCGTCACCTGGGCGCCGAAACGGCGGTACATCTGCGCGAATTCAAGTCCGACATAGCTGCCGCCGACGACGACGAGATGCCGCGGGACCACGTCGAGCGCGACCATGTCGGTATTGTCGAGATGCGGCACATCGCCGGCACCCGGCATCGCCGGGACGTCCGCCCGCCCGCCGACGTTGAGGAAGATGCGGGGCGCCGTGATCGCCTCGTCACCGACCATCATCGTCTTGAGCCCGGTGAATCGCGCGTGGCCGCGCAGGAACGTCAGCCGCTCCATCGACGAGAGCCATCGTTCGTTGCCACCGCGGGCGTCCTCGACGACGCGTGCCGCCCGCGCTGCGACGGCGGGCATGTCGACCTCGACGATGCCCGTCCGTATCCCGAAATCCGCGCTCCGCCGGGCGAGGTGGGCTGCATACGCGCTGGCGACGAGTGTCTTGGTGGGCATGCAGCCGGTATTGACGCAGGTTCCGCCAACCAGATGTCGCTCGATCAGGGCGACCTGCCAGCCCTTCGCGGTAAGTCGTCCGGCAAGCGGCGGTCCAGCCTGCCCTGCCCCGACGATGATCGCATCGAAACTGCGCATCAGACGAGCGCCACCGCCAGCAGCGCACCGCCGATCGCGATAACGTCCTCGATCAGCGCTGCCGGACGGTCGCTGCCGAACGAGGCTGCGAGGCGGGCGCGAACCGCCGCGCCTCCAAGCGTGCCGATGACCGCTCCGATCACGCCGAGGATCGCTCCGATGACGACCGCGCCGGTCGCCGTCCCGAGCGCCGCGCCCGCTACGCCGCCGGTGACGAGCCGCGCGCCGAACTGCACGGGGGCCTTGCGGCTGGGCGTCGACGGAAGCTGATCGGTGATGAGTTCACCGATCGCGAGCAACGTCATCACCGGGGCCGTGAAGCGCCACCCGAGAATCGCGAGCCCGCTACCGTCGAGATCGATAATCCCGAGTTTGGCCGCCCATGCGACGGCGGCAAGCGGCATCATCGCCCGCAATCCCGCCACTATTCCGATTACCAAGGCCGCGAGCATCATGAGACGTCTCCCTCGGCACCGCGCATCCCGGCGGCCCATAGTACCACGACCGTAACGATTTTCCGGCCGCGACGCCATCGCCGATCCACCGCGGTCATGTCGGGCGACACCGCCGGCAGACGACGCTTTCAGACGGGACCCACACCACGATCTCCGCAGACCGTTTGCAGCGCCGAAAATTCACCCGTCCGTGCAAAACGCCTTCAGTGACGCCATAGCTCGTAGATATTGAGAACGACCTCGAACGCGATCAACCCGATCACGGCAAGCTCGAGACGTAACGAGCGCTTGTCCTGCACCAGGTCGAGCAGCCACTCGGCGGCGTCGCCGATGACTTCGAGCTTGCGTTCCATTGCACGCGCGCGGTCGCCCAGTTCGAACTCGGCTTCGAGGCGCCCATAAAGCCGGTCAAGTTCGGGGTGATCCCAGAGCAGGTCAGGCTTCTCCATGATCTGCGCACGGCCGACCACGCGATGTTGCGCCGCGAGAACATCGCCGATGCTCTGCATGACCCGCCGGATCGGCATGACCGCGCGACCATGGATGCGCAGCTCGTTGATCAGCGGTTCGACGCGATCGAAGGCTTCCGCGATGCGGCCTTCGTCGCGCGCAAGGACGACGCTTCGGGCGACCACGGTGGCGGTCAGCAACAGCCGTTCACGCGACGCCTCTTTCAGCCGGATGTGCCCGTCGGCACTCACGGACTCCTCGCGGTCGGCGCAGATCTCGATCCAGGCGGTTTCCGTTTCCGGCGTAGCGAGAGGCTCGATGATGTGGTCGGAAAGATGGGCGATAAGCCGGCGCTCGGTCTCGGCCGATGCCCCGATCAACACGAGAACGCCGTAGCGGAAGACGAATGCAGCCCCAACGCCTGAGAGGTCCAAAGTTTCGGGTTCGACAAAGTCTCGCAGATTGCGGGTGTCGACCCGCGTGCCGAGCAGTAATGCCCGCACGTCGCCCCTGCTCGGTTCGCCCGGCAACGCAGCACCCAGCACTTCCCTGATCCCGACGCTTACCGTTCGCAGCGATCCGCCATCAACCATGTCGCGTCACAATCATGGGGCGAGTCCTACCCGTTCGAAGCCGACCCGCCAATAACCGCTAAAAACAGCGACGGAGCCGACATACTGAGGGTTTGAGACAATCCCCCCGCCGCCAAGGATGCGGCGATGATCCAGTCGGGTTGGAGGCCGTGCTCGTGCAACGCTTCGTAAATGCGCTTCGAAGACCGAGCGCGTTGCCGCCGGTGAGGACGAGCACGGCATCGAAGTCGCGCGGCCCCCGTGCATTCGATATCTGGCGTTACCGGCTGGTATCCTTCGGCCGGCTCAATGCAACCGCGATCCCGGCTCCGACGACACCGAGCAACAGAATGGCGGGGTGAAGTTTCTGTGCCTGCAATACCGTGCTCGATTTGCGTGCGTGGACGTCCTGGCTGCCGCGCAATGCATCGACGCGCGGGGCGTAGAGGTTGTCGCGCCGCGCGGGGTCGCCGGGATCTTCGGGCTTCTGCTGCGCGACGGTGCCGACCAACTCCATGATCTTGTCGCTCAATCTTGGCGCCGCGCGCGAAAGCAGCGAGGACAGCAAGCCGCCGCCCCCGGCATACAGCGTCCGCCGCGGCGTCTCGCACGCGAACAGCACCGCGTCGGCGACGACCGAAGGCGCATAGAGCGGCGGCGGCAGGCGCGGCGGCTGGTCCATGAAGTTGCGCGCATGCTCGGGGAACGGCGTGTCGATCGCGCCCGGCTTGATCAGCGTGACCGAGATGTCGGCCCCCTCCTGCTCCAGTTCCATCCGCAACGTATCGGTCAGCGCCTGCACCGCATGCTTGGTCGCGCAATACGGCCCCTGCTCGACGATCGCTCGGTCGCTGAGGATCGAACCCACATTGATGATCGCCCCGCCGCGGCCGCGCAGATGCCGCGCGGCGACCAGCGATCCATGCAGCACGCCGAAATAATTGACGTCGAACACGCGGCGGTGATCGGCAACGGGCACTTGTTCCAGTGTGCCATAGGTGCCTGTACCGGCGTTGTTGACCCAGCTGTCGAACCCGCCGAACGCCTCGACCGCGACAGCGGCAACCCGCTCGACCGCCGCCATGTCGCTGACGTCCGCGACGCAGATCGCGATACGTTCGCCTTTCGCCGACAGGCGATCGCGGAGTGCCTCCAGTGCCGCCTTGTTACGCGCAGTCGCGACGACCGCGGCACCGCGGCGCACGGCTTCCTCAACGATCGCGAGTCCGTTGCCGCTGGTTGCGCCTGTGACGACGATGATCTGGTCGCGGAGGGGTTTAAGTGTAAGGCCCATGTCGATCAGCGTCCCAGCGGCGAGGTTGCATAGCCGGCGAGCAAGGCCGCAACGTCGTCGTAGATCGCGATCGCGCCTGCTGCGTGCAGTTGCTCGTCCTTGAACTTGCCCGAACGGACCGCGACCGCGGCGATCCCGCACTTGGCCGCCGCCTCAATGTCATAGGGCGTGTCGCCGACGACGATCACCTTGGTGGGATCGATCCCCGGCAGCTTATTCAGAGCGGTTGCGAAGATGTCGGGCGCGGGCTTGGTCTTCTCGACATCGTCACTGCTCGTCGTCGCGGCGATCAGGTCGCGTGCGCCGAGCAGGTCTATGTAATGGTCGAGTTCTGCCTCGGAGGCCGACGAGGCCAGGACGACGCGTTGCCCCAGGCCATGCGCGTGTACCAGCAGGTCGTGCGCGTGCGCGAACGGCTTGGCGGTCTCCAGGTATTTCGCCTTGAAGATCGCACCGTGCGTGTCGCCGAGCTTTTCCTGCTGCTCCTCGTCCGCATCAGGCAACAGCGTCGGCACGAGCATGTCCGTCCCCTTCCCGATCTGGTCGTGGATCACCTGGCAGTCGAACGAAGCGTCGACGGTCGCGAATGCCTCCTCCCAGGCGAGGACGTGCATGTCGTTGGTGTCGACCAGCGTACCGTCGATATCGAAGAGAATGGCTTTGATCTGCATAGGTCATCCCAAATCTGGTTCGTGCACCCGCCAGCCGGAACGCCGCAGCCCGATTGCAGGCGTGGCGGTCAACGGCTTCGGCAGAGTGCGATAGCGTCCTAACGGCTCACGCTCCGAATTGACCCACGCTTGGGCAAACTTGGCGATGCGATCTCCGATCAGGATGATGATCCAAAGCATCCATGTCGCAGCCGCAACGACATCGCGTAACAATCAATCTTGCCAAGTCATTACGATGTATGAGATTTTCGCCTTATCAGCACAATTTGATTTAGGCGAACCAATACTGATACCAATCAATATGAAATATAAATGGCGGATATTGGCGTGAAGCAGGAACGATGACGCCACGTTGATCGCTATACGCCCCAGGATACGCTCACGCTGACGGCAACGACGCGGAAACGTCGCGGCCGAGACATCGTGGCGACAGTGCATAGTGTTGATGATGATCAGGCGGCGTTTGCGCCATTGCCGATTCATGTCTGATGCGATGTCGTGTCGTGCGTGAGCACTAGGCTACAATTCTATCACGGAGACTTTCTGATGCGCGCACTGGTTTGGCATGGAAAAGGCGACGTACGCGTCGATACTGTTGCAGATCCCGAGATCAAGCATCCGCGCGATGCGATCATCAAGGTCTCGGCCTGCGCGATCTGCGGGTCCGATCTTCATCTGCTCGACGGATACCAGCCTACGATGCAGGCAGGCGACATTCTCGGCCACGAGAACATGGGCGTCGTCGTCGCGATCGGCTCGGAAGTCACCAATCTGAAGATCGGCGACCGCGTCGTCGTGCCGTTCACGATCAGTTGCGGCGATTGCTTCTTCTGTCGCAAGGGGCTGTTCTCGGCGTGCGAGCGGACCAACCCGAACGCCGAGATGGCGATCAAGGCGATGGGTCATTCGCCTGCCGGACTGTTCGGGTTCAGCCACATGCTGGGCGGCTATTGCGGTGGCCAGGCCGAGTATCTGCGCGTGCCGATGGCGGATATCGGCCCGATCAAGGTGCCCGACAGCGTCACCGACGAGCAGGCGCTGTTCCTATCCGACATCTTCCCGACCGGCTACATGGCCGCCGAGAATGCGCAGATCGAGCCGGGCGATACCGTGGCGATCTGGGGCTGCGGCCCGGTCGGCCAGTTCGCGATCCGTTCGGCGCTGATGCTGGGCGCGGGCCGCGTGATCGCTATCGACGAGGTGCCCGAGCGTCTCGCGATGGCCGAGGCCGGCGGGGCTGAGACGATCAACTTCGCCGAGGTCGACAGCGTCTATGACGAACTCCAGTTCCGCACCAAGGGCCGTGGCCCTGATAGCTGCATCGACGCGGTCGGCGCAGAGGCTTCGGGTCATGGCGCGATGGATGCGGTGATCGACAAGGTGAAGGCGGCGACGTTCCTCGCGACCGACCGCGTGCACGTGCTGCGCGAGGCGATCATGAGCTGCCGGATGGGCGGCACGGTGTCGATCCCCGGCGTCTATGTCGGGATGGGCGACAAGATCCCGATCGGCGCGATGATGAACAAGGGTCTGACGATCAAGACCGGTCAGACTCACGTTCAAGCCTATACCAAGCCGCTGCTCGCGCGGATCGAAGCAGGCGATATCGACCCGAGCTTCGTCGTGACGCACCCGGCCAGCCTCGAGGATGCGCCGGAGATGTACCAGAAGTTCCGCGACAAGCAGGACGGCGTCATCAAGGTCGTGCTCCGGCCCTAACTCCGTCCCGAGCCGGTCCGCTCCCGTCGAGTGGACCGGCTCCATTGTTTTGACCCGCTACATTCAGAAGGACGTACCGATGAGTGACAAGGTTCAGACCCCCGTGCCCGGCAACCCTGTTAGCAAGGGCGCACCCGACGGCGTCTCGGACTCGCCGCGCGGCAACGATGACGTCCACGGCCGCAGCGAGGGCGGCGAAAGCGGCGGCGGGTCCTATCCCAACCCGCATGCCGGCAAGACCGATACGAACACCGGTTTCATGGCGCATGGCGGGCAAACCGACATCGCCTATCACGGCGGTGGCCAGGCAGGCGAAGACGGCGGCAATGCCGGAAACGGAGTCGCAGGCTCGGGCGGCGGTGACGGCACGACGATTGCCGCCGACCCTGATGCGGACCGCGAGCCGCATGCGATCGCGGCCGAAGGTCGCACGATCGAGGTCGTCGAGACGTCGGGCATCGCCGAAGCCGAGGCCAGCGGCAAGATCGGTACCGATGCCGACTATGAGGACGAGCAGAAGCAGCCCGGCGCCGGCTGAGGTCGCCGCGCCCAAGTCTGCATTTCCCGCAATTCAAAACCAGCCGCCGCGCATCCCGCTCGGTGGAATCACGAGGATGATCCCATGTCTGCACCCGAAGATCTCCAGGAAATCTACACCGACGAGCTGAAGGATCTGTGGTCCGCGAACGACCAGATGAAGAAGGTCTTGAAGAAGATCACGTCGAAGGCGAGCGACGCATCGCTGAAAGACATGCTGACCAAGTCGCAGGCGGATATCGAGACGCATACCGACCTGCTCAAGGACCTGATCGCGTCGAACGACGAGAAGGTCTCGAAGGAGCATTGCAAGGGCATGGAAGGCCTCGTCGCCGAAGCCACCAAGCATGTGCTCGAAGAAGGTCCCGAAAAGGGTCCGCTGCTCGATGTGATGATCATCGCGCAGTATCAGCGGATGACTCATTACGGGATCGCGGGGTTCGGCACGGCGACGGCGTACGCCAAGGCGCTGGGGCTCAAGGACGACCACAAGAAGCTCAGCGCGGCCACCAAGGACATCTACGGTGGCGACGAATACATGACGAAGCTCGCCGAGACGACCGTCAACATCGACGCCGAAGACGAATGAGATGATCGCCCGCTGGCACCAATCCGGCGGGCTACTACCCGATCCACGCAGACGATGGAAGCGACGACGATGACGACCTACCCTTTGAGCGAACCGGCTACGATCTATGCGGCGGAACCGTCCGGCGATGCGACGTCAGAAGCGGTGGGACAAGGAACGCTGGAAAAGTGCGTGGATATCGTCGCCGATCTTTCCGCGGACGAGCAAAAATCGGTCATCATCCAGATGGATGACATCGACCTCAAGTTCGGCCCCGAGGAAATCAGCGAACTTTTACGGTTTCTGCGGGAGGAAACCCCAGGCCTTTCGAACACGGAGATAGCCGAGGTGAAGAGCGCCGATCTGTAAGGTGCAGATGGGTGTTGCGATGCCGGGCGATGAATTGCTATCGGCGACGGCCAGTCAGGACGGTGGCTGACCGTCACCTCTCATCACCCGGCCAATTCGGCGGTTACCTGACCCCGGTCTTCGTAGTCACGATGACCGCCGGTGAGGCAGGCGCCGATCCCTCTTTACTCTCTAGAAAGCGAACTCATGGCCGTGGCTCCCGACGAACGCTCGGCCGTGCTCGAACGAACCCGCGCCCTCAAGATGGCGCGGTCGGTCCACGCCTATGTCCGCGGAAACACTGCACAGTTCTATCAATGGCTTGAGGAGTCTCCCGTCGATGCCGGCATTCCGGAAGGTCCGGCGATCTGGATTTGCGGCGACTGTCATCTTGGCAATCTCGGGCCGGTGGCCGATGCCGATCATCGCGTCGACATCCAGATACGCGATCTGGACCAGACCGTCATCGCCAATCCCGCCTACGACCTCATCCGCCTTGGCCTATCGCTCGAAACGGCGGCACGCAGTTCGGATCTGCCGGGCGTCACGACGGCACGGATGATCGAGGCGATGGTCGACGGGTATTGCCGGGCGCTGACACCGACCGTCGATGACGATCCGCGCGAACCCGACGTCGTCCGATCGGTAAGGCGCGAGGCGATCGGTAGACGGTGGCGCCATCTCGCGAAGGACCGTCTCGAGGACGTCGAGCCTAACATTCCGCACAACAAACGCTTCTGGAAGCTTTCGCGCGCGGAGAAGAGCGAGATCGTCGCGCTGTTCGGCGAGGATTCGGTTCGCGCGCGATGCATGGAGCTGGCCGGTGTTGCCGGCGACGGGAAACTTCGGGTGGTCGACGCTGCCTATTGGCGGAAGGGGTGCAGTTCGCTCGGCCACCTTCGTTTCGCGGTGCTGATCGGCATCTCGCACGGCAAGGCAAAGGATGAACGGCTGGCGCTGGTCGATATCAAGGAGGCCGTGGCCTCCGTCGTACCGGTAACGAGCGAGACGACGATGCCGCGCGATGCGGGCGAGCGGGTGCTCGCCGGGGCTACCGCGCTGTCGCCGAACCTGGGTCAGCGAATGGTCGCGGCGCACCTGATGGGCAAGCCTGTCTTCCTGCGCGAACTGGCGCCGCAGGACCTCAAGATCGAGGTCGAACAATTCAGTCGCAAGGAAGCGGTCGCCGCCGCGTCCTATCTGTCGTTCGTCGTGGGCCAGGCGCACGCCCGACAACTCAGCGACGACGCCCGACTGGCATGGCGCGACACGCTGACCGCCCGCGATGAGAAACTCGATGCGCCGTCATGGCTATGGCAAGCCATCGTCGCGATGGCCGGAGCACATGAAGTGGGCTATCTCGAACACTGCCGCCGCTTCGGCGCGGAGGGGTAAGGTCTTCCGCTATTCATTCATGACATAGCGTGATCGTGATGCAGTCGGGCCGGTGATGCGCTTACCCCATCATCCGCCCACGCAGGTTGAACAGGATCACCAGCGTTCCCGACACCATCAGTGCGATGATCAGCGCGGAGAAGAGGATCAGTTGCAGGTCGTGCCGCGAGGAACGCTTCAGGCTGATGTGGAGGAAACAGCGGAACTGCACCGCCATCTGGACGAGCCCCAGCGCCAGCACGGTGCCGAAGATCGCGCGTGCGCCGAACGACGGCCAACGGACCATCGCGAAGGCCGCCACCGTCAGCGCGAACGACAGGCCGTAGCCGACCGCATAGGTGCGCAGCTCGCGGGTCCGGTCGCTCATCTGATGTTCCCTTGCAGATAGACGACCGAGAAGATCGCGATCCAGACGATGTCGAGCAGGTGCCAGAACAGCCCCAGCCGCAACAGGTTGATCCTAACCCGCGCATCCAAGCCATAGGCGCAGACCTGGGCGATCATCACGACCAGCCAGAAGCACGCGACCGCGACGTGGAGTCCGTGCAGCCCGACCAGC
The DNA here is from genome assembly GCF_001422045.1 of Sphingomonas sp. Leaf242. Classification (GTDB taxonomy): domain Bacteria; phylum Pseudomonadota; class Alphaproteobacteria; order Sphingomonadales; family Sphingomonadaceae; genus Sphingomonas. The sequence continues at coordinate 163,007 of NZ_LMLW01000007.1, read as the reverse complement.
GCGAAGAACGACGACAGGAAGCCACTGCGCATCGGATAGGCGCCGTGCGCGAACATTGTCGCGAAGTCGTTCGCCTCGAGCACGAGGAAGACGAGGCCGAGACCCAGCGTCGCACCGAGCCAGCCGAACAGCACGCGGCGCGGTTCGTCGTACTTCATCGCGATCGTCGCGCGGCCGAACGTCGCGCTGCTCGTCAGCAACAGCAGCGTCTCGACGAACGCGGGCAGCAGCTTGAATTCGGATGCGGGTGTCGGGCCGCCGACGGTGCTGGCGATCATCGTGCCGTAGGTTGCGAACAGCAGTGCGAAGATCACCGCGTCGCTCATCAGGAATATCCAGAAGCCGAAGATCGCGTTCTCCGCCTGGTCCTGCGTCAGCGCGCCGGTGTCGCCGAGGTTGAGGCCGGCATGCGCCAGTTCGGGTTCGCTCACGCCACGATCTCCGCGAGGCCACGATTGACGGCGGCGGTCTCCAACTGGCGCGGAATCGCGGGCGTCGCCCGGACGCGCGTGAGCCAGGCTTCATGATCGCGCGCAATCTCCGCAGCGGGGATCGTGCGATGCTGGTCGCGACCGAAGCTGCGCAGCACGACCGCCGCGACGATCACCTGGAGCGCGACGATGGTCAGTCCCCAGATCTCCCAGATCAGGCCGAACGCGGCGACCGCGGCGGCGAGCCCGATCACGACGCTGGTCGCACTGCCCTTCTGCACGACGATGTCCCCGTAAGCCGCTGGTGAGGCGTAGGGATCGGGCTGGCCCTCGTCATGCTTGTGATCGTAGAACGGGTTGCGCCCGTCGATCAGCGGCAGCACCGCGAAATTATACTCGGGCGGCGGTGCGCTGACCGACCATTCGAGCCCGCGGCCATCCCACGGGTCGCCCGCTTCGACCTGCGTCGCGGCACGGTTGCGGATGCTCACCCACAACTGGATGCCGAGCGACGTCAGTGCCGCCAGCAGGACGAACGCGCCGACGCCGGCGACGTACAGCCACGGCCGGAACGACGGTTCGAAGATCGCCTGCGTCCGCCGCGCCATCCCGCTTGCGCCGAGTACGTACAGCGGGAAGAAGGCGAGGTAGAAGCCGACAACCCAGCAGGTGAACGCGATCCTTCCCCAGCGCTCGTCGAGGCGAAACCCAAACGCCTTCGGAAACCAGTAATGATAGCCCGCGAGCATCCCGTAGAGCAGCCCCGGGATCAGCATGTTGTGGAAATGCGCGACCAGAAACAGCGTGTTGTGGACGAGGTAATCGAGCGGCGGCATCGCCAGGATGATGCCGGTGAAACCGCCCAGCACGAACGTCATCATGAACGCGAGCGCGTATAGCATCGGCACGGTAAAGCGCACCTCGCCGCGAAACATCGTCCAGATCCAGTCGTAGATCTTCACGCCGGTCGGCACGCCGATCGTCATCGTCGCGATCCCGAAAGCCGCGTTGACGTTGGCCGACTGCCCCATCGTGAAGAAATGATGGACCCACACGGTGAAGCTCAGCACCGCGATCGCCATCGTCGCGATCACCAGCGAGGTGTAGCCGTACAGATCCTTGGTCGAGAAGGTCGACACGACTTCCGAATACACGCCGAACGCGGGCAGGATCAGGATGTAGACCTCGGGATGACCGAACAGCCAGAACATGTTGGCATAGTTCATCATGTTGCCGCCAAGGTCGTTGGTAAAGAAATGGAACCCCAGATAGCGGTCGAGCGCGAGCAGCAGCGTGGCGACGGTCAGCGGCGGCATCGCGAAGATCATCAGGATCGACGTGCACAGGCTGGTCCATGCGAACATCTGCATCCGCATGAACCGCATGCCGGGCGCGCGCAGCTTGTAGACCGTGCAGGCGATGTTGATCCCCGCCATCGTCGAGCCGATCGACCCCAATGTAACCGCCCAGATCCAGTAGTCGACACCCACGCCGGGGCTGAACGCGCGCTCGGTATAGGGCGGGTAGCCGCTCCAACCACCGGTCGAGAACTCACCGACGACGAGGCTCGCCATCATCAGCCCTGCGGCGCCGATCGTCAGCCACAGCGCGATCGAATTGGCCCAGGGAAACGCCATGTCGCGCGCGCCGATCTGGAGCGGCAGGACGTAATTGATCATCCCCGTCAGGAACGGCATCGCCATGAAGAAGATCATGATCGAGCCGTGCGTCGAGAATAGCTGGCCGAAATGATCGGGCGTCAGGAAGCCTGGGTTCTCGATCGCGACCGCCTGCTGCATCCGCATCAGCACCGCCTCGACCAGCGCGCGCGACAGCATCACGAACGCGACGACGATATACATGATGCCGATCTTCTTGTGATCGAGGCTGGTGAGCCACTCGGTCCATAGATAGCGCCACTTGCCATAGCGCGTCAGCAGCGCGGCGACGACGACCGCGCCGACCACCACCAGCGCACCCGCGAACGCGCCGATGATCTCGCTGATCGTCGGGTTCTCCCAAGCGCGCACGAACGGCAGGTCCTGCCAGCCGAACCGGCCGAGCACGGCGGGCCAGAGGGGAACGGAAACGGTCATCGAACGGCTTTCTGCGAGGAACGGGGCGGAGAAGAATGGGTCATGCCGCCGGTCGCGGCGACGACGTGGTCGAACAGGTTCGGCGTGACATGCGCGAACTCGACGGGGTGCGTGATGATCGACCGCGCGGACAGCCGCCGCCACGTCTGCGCATCGAGCGTGCGCTTGCCGCTTCGTGCAGCCGCCGCCCAGCGATCGTATTCCGCCGGCGACACCGCAACGACCTCGAACTTCTGCTGCTGGAAGCCGGCACCGTTATACTGCGTGTTCTCGCCGCGGAACCGTCCCGGCCGGTGCGCCTGGATATTCAGCTCGGTCGTCATGCCGCCCATCGCATAGATCTGCCCGGCGAGCTGCGGGATCAACATCGACTGCATCACCGTGCCGCTGGTCAGCCGGATGTGCACCGGACGCCCGGCGGGAATGGTGAGCCGATCGACCGACGCGACGCCGAGGTCGGGATAGACGAACACCCATTTCCAATCGAGCGCGATCGCCTGCACCTCGACCGGCGCCACGCCCGGCAACCGCCGATACGGATCGTCGATCTGCGTCCAGTGCCACAGCAGTACGGCGAGTCCGATGACGATCCCGGCGGGCGGAATCCAGATCAAGCCTTCCACCCACCATGAGAAATTCCACTTCGGCCGGTACGCGTCGCTACGGTTGGACAGCCGGTAATGCCACGCGAACAGCGGCGTCAGCAGCAGCACCGGTCCGGCGACGAACAGCAGCACGATCGACACGGTGAAGAACAGGTCGCGCTCATGCCCGGCCACCGGCCCCTGCGGATTGAGGAACCCGTGCGACAGCGCCGTGCAGCCGCCCAGACAGGCCAGCAGGACCGGGAGTGAAGCCAGATGCCGCCTTTTTCGTTTCACTCGTCCGAACTCCTGAGCATCTCGCCGCCCTAGCGCCAACATGATCGCGCAGCCCATCGCCGTAGCAGCGACCGGCGGTCGCGTCCTTCTCTTAAAGGCTCTCCACGGCAAAGTTGCAGGCCGCCGCCAACTAGTTGTTTGACTTCGATTAAGTTGGATGAATCTAAGGCCTTATTCGCGGAACGATCCGCCGAGGCTCCTGTTGAGGTTTCAACCATAAACAGGGTAAATAATCATGACGTTGAAGCTTCTGGTTGCGGCCGCGCTGATCGGGACATCCGGTGCGGCGATCGCGCAATCCACCACGTCCACCAACGCACCGCCGCCGCCCACTCCGCCCCGCATCGCGACGCAACCACCAGTGGCGGCGTCGGATATGCAAGCGGTCCTCGATCAGTTGCCGATGCTCGGTGCCAAACCGATCGAGACGCTGACTCCGGTCAAGGCACGGATCCAGCCATCGGCCGCCGATGCGGCGCATGCGGTGATGCGCCAGAAGGGCCTCTCGACCGCGCCCGATCCGGCGGTCACGACGCAGGACCTGCCCTATGGCAGCGATCCGATGCAGTTCGCGCGCATCTACAAACCCGCTGCCGCGACCGGCGCGCCGATGCCGGTCGTCGTCTATTATCACGGTGGCGGCTGGGTGATCGCCGACGTCAACACGTACGACGCCGCGCCGCGCCTGCTCGCCAAGCAGTTGAATGCGATCGTCGTGTCAGTCGAATACCGCCATGCCCCGGAATTCAAGTTCCCGGCACAGCATGACGACGCCTTCGCCGCGTATCGCTGGGTCCTGCAGAACGCGCAGTCCTGGGGTGGCGATACCAGCAAGATCGCGCTCGCCGGCGAAAGCGCGGGCGGCAATCTCGCGGTCGCTACGGCGATCTATGCGCGCGATAACAATTTGACCAAGCCGGTGCATATTCTGTCGGTTTATCCGATCGCGAACAGCAGCATGGACCTGCCGTCGCGCAAGGATTCCGCAAACGCCAAACCGCTCAACACCGCGATGCTCAAGTGGTTCGGCAATTACTACACGTCGTCGATGGCGGACATGCAGGACCCGCGTCTGAACCTTGTCGGCGCGAACCTGCGCGGCCTGCCTCCGACCACGATCGTAAACGCGCAGATCGATCCGCTGCGCTCGGACGGCGAGACTTTGGCGGCGGCGATGAAGTCGGCGGGCGACAAAGTCGAACAGCGCACCTTCCCCGGCGTCACGCATGAGATGTTCGGCATGGGGGCGGTCGTCCGCGGTGCCTACGACACCAACCAATACGCCATCGGCCGCCTCAAGGCAGCATTCGGCATCCGCAACTAACCGATCACGAAAGAGGAAGATTACCATGAAGACTCTGATGATGTCCGCCGCGTTCGGCGCAGCAATTCTGGCGACTCCCGCGATGGCGCAGGTCATGACCCCGAGCGAATACGTCATGACGGCGGGCGCAAGCGATCTGTACGAGATCACGTCGAGCAAGGTCGTGCTCGAGACGACGCAGAACCCGGCGTTGCGCGACTTTGCGCAGACGATGGTGACGCAACACACCAAGAGCACCGCCGACGTGAAGGCCGCTGCAATGAAGTCGCGCGTCAAGGTCGCGCCGCCCAAGCTCACCCCGCTCCAGCAGGAACTCGTCACCGAACTCCGTGCCGAGAAGGGCACCGCGCGCGACGCGGCCTATGTCGCGCAGCAGAAGGCGGCGCATGGCCAGGCGCTGGCCGTGCAGAAGGCGTACGCGACGGAGGGCACCGCGCCTGCGCTGAAGACCACGGCCGCAGCGATCGTACCGGTCGTCGAGCATCACATCATGATGCTGAAGGCGATGTAATCGGCGCACACGAGCCACCCTCACGCGCCATATCAAGGACAGGATGAACCGACATGACGGACGACAGAACCGTTCATACCGACGCTCCACCGAGTACGTGGAAAAAGGGCGATGCCCTCGCGGAGTCCGGCATTCCCGACGAAAAGGGTGGCTCGATCGTCGCGCGTGCCGTGACGATCAACCGGCCGGTTGGCGAAGTCTTCGCGTATTTCCGCGACTTCGCCAACCTGCCGACGTTCATGGAGAACGTCGAACGGATCGATATTCTGAGCGACACGCGGTCGCACTGGGTGGTGAAGGCGCCGGCCGGCAAGACCGTCGAATGGGATGCGGTCGTGACTGAGGAGACGCAGGACAGCGTCATCGCCTGGACGTCCGAGCCCGGCGCCGATGTCGCGAACAGCGGCCGGGTCGAGTTCCGCGATGCCGGCCCGCGCGGCACGGTCGTCACGGCGACCATCGCCTATGATCCGCCGGGCGGCGTGATCGGCAAGCTGATCGCCAAGATGTTCCAGCGCGAACCCGCCATCCAGGCACGCCGCGACCTGAGGCGCTTCAAACAATTGATGGAAACCGGCGAGATCGCGACCGCCGCGATGACCCGCAAGCAACGCGAAGAGGAGATGGCCTGATGCGCGCTTTGGCATGGCACGGTAAGCACGACGTCCGCGTCGATACCGTCGACGACCCCGAGATCGTCAATCCGCGCGACTGCATCATCAAGGTCACCGCGACCGCGATCTGCGGCTCCGACCTGCATCTGTACGATGGTTACATCCCGACGATGCAGGCAGGCGACATTCTCGGTCACGAATTCATGGGCGAAGTCGTCGAGGTCGGCGCGAAGTCGACGCTGAAGAAAGGCCAGAAGGTCGTCGTCCCGTTCACGATCGCGTGCGGCAGCTGCTATCACTGCGGCAAGCATCAATATTCGGCCTGCGACAACGGTCTCCCCGCCGATAACCAGGATATCGCGCAGGAACTCTACGGTCAGCCGATGGCCGGCCTGTTCGGCTATAGCCACATGACCGGCGGTTATGCGGGCGGCCAGGCGGAATATGTCCGCGTACCGTTCAGCGACGTCGGGCCGATCGTGATCCCCGACGGTGTCGAGGACGAGAAGGTGCTGTTCCTCTCCGACATCTTGCCGACCGGCTGGATGGCAGCGGAGAATGCGCAGATCGAACCGGGCGACACCGTCGCGGTCTGGGGTTGCGGTCCGGTCGGGCTGTTCGCGGTGCAGTCGGCATTCCTGATGGGCGCCGAACGCGTCATCGCGATCGATCATTTCCCACACCGCCTTGAGTTGGCAAAGAAGTTCGGCGCCGAGACGATCAACTACGAGGAAAGCGCGGTCTACGAAGCGCTGATGGTGATGACCGGCGGGATCGGTCCCGATGCGGTGATCGATAGCGTCGGCCTGGAGGCACACGGCTTCTTCGTCGACAACGTGATCGACCAGATCAAGGCGTCGACCTTCCTCGGCACCGACCGCGCACATTCGATCCGCCAGGCGATCATCGCCTGTCGCAAGGGCGGGCGGGTATCGATGCCGGCGGTCTATGGCGGGTTCATCGACAAGTTCCCGCTCGGTGCGCTGATGGAGAAGGGGCTGACGCTCAAGACCGGTCAGACGCACGTCCAGCATTACATGCCCGCGCTTCTCAATGCGATCATGGAAGGCAAGATCGACACGACCTTCCTGATCTCGCACCGGATGGACCTGGAGGACGCGCCAAAGGGCTACGACATGTTCAAGAACAACCAGAACGAAGTGACCAAGGTCGTGCTCAAGCCCGGCTTCAACTGACTTTGCTCCCCTCCCTGAAAGGGAGGGGCTGGGGGTGGGTTGGCTCGTAAGTAAACCGCAGCCCCCCGCCCCGAACCGACCCACCCCTGCCCCTCCCTTCCAGGGGGGGGTGAACAAGGAACATGACATGGCCGATAAATTCGCGATCATAACCGGTGCCTCGACGGGCATCGGTTTCGAACTCGCCACGCTCGCGGCGAAGGACGGCTACGACATCCTCGTCGTCGCCAACGAAGCGCTGATCCAGTCCGCCGCCGCCGACTTCAAGCAGTTCGGCACCGACGTCGCAGCGGTCGAGGCGGACCTGTCGACGATCGAGGGCGTCGATGCGCTGCTCGCCGCGACCAACGGGCGGAAAGTTGACATATTGTGCGCCAATGCCGGCCACGGGCTTGGCCACGGCTTCCTCGACCAGAAGGTCGACGACTGGCGCAACGTGATCAACACCAACATCACCGGCACGCTGTACCTTCTGCAGAAGGTGATGCCGGCGATGGTAGCGCGTAATGACGGCAAGGTGCTCGTGACCGGGTCGGTGGCAGGTTACATCCCTGGCGCGTTCCAGGCGGTCTACAACGGCTCGAAGGCGTTCATCGACAGCTTCACCGAGGCACTGCGCAACGAGATCAAGGATGCGGACGGCGTCACGCTGACCACGCTGATGCCGGGGCCGGTCGATACCGAATTCTTCGATCGCGCGGACATGAACGACACGTCGGTCGGCGCCGATCCGAACAAGCGCGATCCGGCCGACGTCGCCAAGGACGGCTGGGATGCGCTGATGAGCGGGAAGGCGTCGGTCTTCTCGGGCTTTATGACGAAGGTACAGGGCGTGCTCGCCAACGTCATCCCGGGCTCGGTGCTCGCCGAACAGCATCGGAAGATGGCCGAACCCGGCAGCGCCAAGGACTGATCGGCCGCTTGTCAGACGGTCTTGCAATACTCGGTGGTGCCCAGTCTCGATAGGACTGGGCACCACGTCGATGAGGGGGAAATTACAGATGGCGGCACCGTTGACGGCTCGGCGATCGGTCGTCGTCATCAGCGATTGGGTCGATGGCCCGCATCCCGAGCACGACCACCCGTCATCCTCCAAGCTGCCGGCACACGCAGTCGCCCCGGTCAGTCAGCCATGGACCGGCGATCTTGCCCCCGCGGAGGTGATGGGCGGATATCTGGAGCGGCTACCACTTGCTTTGGTCGCTGCCGGCATCGTCGATCAGGCCGAAATCTGGCATCATTGGCGCGGCGAGGACGAGCCTCCATTCCGCAGGGACAATGCCGTTCTGGCGCGCCGCGCTTTCCGGATCGACGGCGAGCATGCCCCCTTTGCCTCGTCGCAAATGCATGCGTTCGTTGAGGCGTTCGGCGCGCCGCACATCCTCGTCGTGTTAGGCTTGGGCGTCGCGCCCCACCTGCTCGAACTCTGCGCGAACAGCATCATCCTCTACAATTCGATCGACGCGCCATCGCTGCGCGTACCTCGGCAAGTCAGCGAGCATTTCGATCTCGTCCTGACCGGCGCGCAGTGGCAGTCGGACGAGGTCGAGGCGCGCCACCCCGGCATGCGCATCGCGATCCTGCCGGTCGGTCCCGAATTCGCCGCGGTCGACCAGTTCCGTCCGCTCGGCACGCCCAAGGACGTCGACCTGATCTACGTCGCCGCCGCGCAACCGTACAAGCGCCACGACATCCTGTTCGACGCGCTCGCGCAGCTTCCGCGCGACGTCCGCGCGCTGTGCGTGTTCGGATACGGCGAGGATGCCGACGCATTCCGCCACCGCGCCTGCGATCAGAACCTTTCGATCGAGTTCGTCGGACCGCCGGGCGTGCCTATCGAAGAGGTCAATCGCCTGATGAACCGCGCCAGGTTCGGCGTCGTCTGCGGCATCGACGACGGCGCGCCTGCGATTCTCACCGAATACATGCTCGCCGGCCTGCCGGTGCTCGCCAATGCGGAATTACGCTGCGGATTGCAGTTCATCCTGCCCGAGACCGGCATGACGGCTTCGACGAACGGGTTTGCCGATGCAATTCTTACAATGCGCGAAACCTACGAAGAATATCGGCCCCGCCAGGCCGTGTTGGAACGTTGGACTTGGCAGCATAGCATCGTGCGTTTGAGGGCAATTATCCAGCAAATACATGATGCAAAGCAATGACATTTACATAGTCAGGTTTGAGGTGTGGGCTTAGGTTCGATCGACAACGCGGATAACCGCGGATTTGCGGATTGGAAGAGCGTGCACGGTATCGGACCTATTCTCACGCCCTCGAAGTCCGACGATGCCGCCCCGCCGCCGCTGATCTGCTTCTCGCACCTGCGCTGGGATTTCGTCACGCAGCGCCCGCAGCATCTGATGAAGCGGTTCGCGCAAGCCCAGAGCGTGTTCGTCTGGGAAGAACACATCCCCTGCGATCACCCGCTGCCGTTTCTCGAACATCACCCGTTTCCCGCCGACAACGTGATCGCACTGCGCCCGCGCCTGCCGCACTGGTGGAATGCCGAGCAGGTCGAGGCGGGCTTGCGGCAACTCCTCGACATGCTGGTCGCGACGAGCATCCGCGCAAAGCCCGTCCTCTGGTTCTACACCCCAATGATGCTCCCATTCGCCGAGCATCTGGATGCCGCCGCAGTCGTCTACGACTGCATGGACGAACTGTCCGCGTTCCGCTTCGCCGACCCCGCCCTGCTCGACCGCGAAGCCCGGCTGCTCACCCGCGCCGACCTCGTCTTCACCGGCGGCTACAGCCTCTACGAAGCCAAGCGCGGCCGTCACCGCGACGTCCACGCCTTCCCCTCGGCAGTCGACGTCGCGCACTTCGCACAAGCGCGGACCGGCAACATCGAACCCGAAGACCAGCGCCACATCCCCGGCCCGAAGCTCGGCTTTTTCGGCGTCATCGACGAACGCATCGACCTCGCATTGCTCGACGCGGTTGCCGCTAAACGGTCCGACTGGTCATTCATCATGATCGGCCCGGTCGTGAAGATCGACCCCGCGCACCTGCCACGCCGCGCCAACATCCACTGGCTCGGCGGCCGCGGCTACAACGAACTCCCCGCCTATCTCTCCGGCTGGAACGTCGCGCTGATGCCGTTCGCGATCAACGCCGCGACCCGCTTCATCAGCCCGACCAAGACGCCCGAATATCTCGCCGGCGGCCTGCCCGTCGTCTCGACCCCGATCGTCGACGTGATCCGCCATTACGGCGACGTAGCGGCCGTCGCGATCGCCGCCGACTTGCCCGCGTTCGTCGCTGCGTGCGAGGCCGCACTCGCCCTCCCCCGCGAGGGCGTGTGGCGCGACGAAGCCGACCGCCTGCTCGCCACGCAATCCTGGGACCGCACGCAAACCGCCATGGCCACCGAGATCGACCGCGTCCTCCACGCGAAACGAACCTTCCGCCCCGCGCCGAAACGCGAACGCTACGACACGCTGATCGTCGGCGCAGGCTTCGCCGGCGCGGTTCTCGCCGAGCGGCTCGCCAACGACAGCGGCCAGCGCGTCCTCGTCGTCGACCGCCGCCCGCACATCGGCGGCAACGCCTATGACGAACACGACGCGGCCGGCGTGCTGATCCACCGCTACGGTCCGCACATCTTCCACACCAATTCCGCCGACGTGTTCGACTATCTCTCGCGCTTCACCGAGTGGCGCACCTACGAACACCGGGTGCTGGCGAACGTCGACGACAAGCTCGTCCCGATGCCCATCAACCGCACCACGCTCAACGCACTCTACGGCCTGTCGCTCAAGGACGACGCGGAAGCCACCGCCTTCCTCGCCAGCCGCGCGGAATCGGTCGAGGACATCCGCACGTCCGAGGACGTCGTCGTCGCCGCGGTTGGCCGCGATCTCTACGAGACGTTCTTCCGCGGCTACACGCGGAAACAATGGGGTCTCGACCCGTCCGACCTCGACCGCGCCGTCACCGCGCGCGTGCCGACCCGCACCTCGACCGACGACCGCTATTTCACCGATAAATTCCAGGCGATGCCCGCCAACGGCTACACCCGGATGTTCGAGGCGATGCTCGATCATCCGGGCATCACGCTCGATCTCGGCGTCGAATATCGCGACGTGATCGATCGGGTCGACGTCGACCACATCGTCTTCACCGGCCCGATCGACGAATATTTCGACTTCCGCTTCGGCAAGCTGCCCTATCGCAGCCTCCAGTTCCGGCACGAGACGCACGACGTCGCGCAGTTCCAGCCGGTCGCGGTCGTCAACTATCCCGACGAAGCCGTGCCGCAGACCCGCATCACCGAATACAAGCACCTCACCGGCCAGCTCCATGCAAAGACCAGCATCAGCTATGAATTCCCGAGCGCGGAGGGCGACCCCTATTACCCGATCCCCCGCCCCGAGAACCAGGCATTGTTCAAGCGCTACGAGGCACTCGCCGATGCGGAGGAAGGCGTGACCTTCGTCGGCCGGCTCGCGACGTATCGCTACTACAATATGGATCAGGTCGTCGGGCAGGCGCTCGCCACCTATCGCCGCATGGTCGCGAAATCTGCCGTCCTCGAAACCCCCGTGATGGCTGCCGAATGACCCGTATCTGCCTGCTGACCGACAGCCTCGCCCCGTCCGGCGTCGGCGCGCACATGCTGACGCTCGCCGAAGGACTGGACGGAGACGAGATCGTCGTCGCCGCGCGTCCCGGCACCGGCCTGCTCGAACACGCAGCCGCCAGGGGTTATGCGGTGAAAGCGCTCGACGACGATGCAAATCTCGCCCGCTGGCTCGACCGCGCCGCGCCCGATATCGTCCACGTCCATGCCGGCATAGGCTGGGAAGGCCACGCCGCAGTCCGCGCTGCGCACGCGGTTGGCGTCCCCGTAATCCGCACCGAACACCTCCCCTACCTCCTCACCGACCCCGCCCAGCGCGACGAGCACCGCGACACCTCGGCAACACTCGCACGCCTGATCTGCGTCTCGGACGCCGTCGGCGACAGCCACCGCGCAGCCGGCGTCGATCCGGCACTCGTCGCGACGATCCACAACGGCGTCGGCGCACACAAACCCTCGCGCTCACGCGGAGCCCTTCGCGACGAATGGGGCGTCGGCAATGCCCCCGTCCTGCTGATGGTCGCCCGCTTCGCCGAGCAAAAGGGCCACGCGCTTCTGCTCGATGCGTTGCCCGCGATCCGCGCGGCGCATCCGGACGTGATCGTGCTGCTCGCCGGCGAAGGCCCCCTCCTCATCCAGACCGCACGTGCCATCGCCGCCAAGGGGCTGGCCGGCACCGTCCGAATGCTCGGCACGCGCAGCGATGTCGCCGACCTGATGGCGCTCGCCGACCTGCTAGTCCTCCCCTCCGCGTTTGAGGGCCTGCCGCTGGTCGCGCTCGAGGCAATGGCCGCCGGCCTTCCCGTCGTCGCCACCGTCGCACCCGGCAACGCCGAAGCGATCGAGGACGGCGTCACCGGTCGCCTGACCGCCGCGGTCCCGGCCAGCTTCGCCGATGCGGTCATCACGATGCTAGCCGACCGCGACAGCCTGAAAACAATGGCCAGCGCGTCGATCGAACGCCAGCAAGACATGTTCTCGGCAGATCGCATGATCGCCGACACGCGTGCGGTCTACGCCGCCGTGCAAGACCAAAACACAAAGGGAGACGGCGTGGAGCGGACACGGATCGGGTTCATCGGCGCAGGCGGCATCGCCAACCGCCATTTCGGCGTGCTGGAGCAATTCGACGACGTCGCGATCGTCGCGGTCGCCGACGTCGACATGGCGCGCGCGACCGAAGCCGCCGCCCGCTTCGGCGCGCGCGCGTTCGACGATGCCGCTGCGATGCTAGCCGCGGTCGACCTCGACGCGCTCTACATCTGCGTGCCGCCCTTCGCGCACGGCGAACCCGAACGCCTCGCGATCGAGCACACGCTGCCGTTCTTCGTCGAGAAGCCCATCGCGCTTGATCTCGGCACCGCGGAGGACGTCGCAGCCGCCGTCGACCGGCTCGGCCTCGTCACCGCGGTCGGCTATCACTGGCGCTATCTCGACACGGTGGACGAGGTGAAGGCGCTGCTCTCAGCGACCCCCGCCCGCCTCTTGTCCGGCTATTGGCTAGACTCCACCCCGCCGCCGCGCTGGTGGTGGAAGAAGGACGCATCGGGCGGCCAGATGCTCGAACAGACGACGCACTTGGTCGATCTCGCACGCTATCTCGTCGGTGACGTCGTCCGCGTCTACGGCCAGTCGGGCCACATCGACCGCGCCGCCTTCCTCGGCCTCGACGTCGCGACGACCAGCACCGCGATGGTCACCTTCGCGAGCGGAGCGATCGCCAACTTCGCGTCGACCTGCCTGCTCAACTGGAACCACCGCGTCGGCCTGCATCTGTTCGGCGAAGGCCTCGCGATCGAACTGACCGACCGCGACGTGATGATCGATATCGGCCGCGGCCGCCCGGTGCGCGGCACCGGCAGCGATCCGGTCGTGCTCGAGGATCGCGACTTCATTGACGCGGTCCGCGGCGGAGAAAACCGGATCCGCTGTCCCTACCCCGCCGCGCTCGAAACGCTCCGCCTCGCGCTGGCGATCGAACGCTCCGCCGTCGAAGGCCGCGCGATCGACGTCCGCGAGCGGGAGGTGGCGCATGTCTGAGTGGCGCCACGTCCGCTCGCTCGGCGTCGAACGTCCAGGCCAGGCCTATTTCTTCGGCTATGACGAGGCACCTCCGGGCGATGGTCAGGTCCGCCTCGACCTGCTCTACACCGGGTTCTCCGCCGGTACCGAACTCACCTTCGTCAAGAACAGCAACCCGTATCTCCACTCGCGCTGGGACGCAGGCCGCGGCGTGTTCGTCCCCGGCGAGCCGAGCGCGCACTATCCGGTGCCGTTCCTCGGCTACATGGAATGCGCGCGCGTCAGCGACAGCCGGGTCGACGATTTCGCCAACGGCGACGTCGTCGGCACCGTTTTCGGCCACAAGACCGGCCACACCGCAGACCCGTTCAACGACATGCTGACCAAGCTCCCACCCGAGCTCGATCCGATCCTCGGCATCTATATCGGCCAGATGGGTCCGATCGCCGCCAACGGCATTCTTCACGCAGACGTCGAATTACTGGGACCCAACGTCGTCAACCTCGGCGACGGCATCCGCGGCCGCCCCGCCTTGGTGATAGGCGCAGGCATCGTCGGCATGCTGACCGCCCTGTTCGCGCAAGCCGCCGGCGCCAGCGAAGTCGTGATCGCCGACCCGTCCCCCTTCCGCCGCCTGCGCGCCGAATGCCTCGGCATCACCGCGATGACCGAGGACCAGGCCTGGGCCTACGCCAAGGCACGCTGGCTCCACGGCGGCGACGATCGCGGCGCGGACGTCGTGTTCCAGACTCGCGCCGACGCCGCCAGCCTCCACGCCGCGATGCGCGCGCTGAGGCCACAAGGCACGGTGATCGATCTCGCTTTCTATCAGGGCGGCGCCGACCGGCTCCGGCTCGGCGAGGAATTCCACCACAACGGCCTCAACCTCCGCTGCGCGCAGATCAACCGCGTCCCCCGCGGGCTCGGCTTCCAATGGGACCGCCGCCGCCTCGCCAACGAGACGGTGAAGCTGCTCCTCGCGCGTGGCCCGGAGATTCGCGCGCAACTCATCACGCATGTCGTGCCCTATGACGACGCCCCCGCCTTCATCGCCCGGCTGGTCGGCGAGCGCCCCGAATTCCTCCAGATCGTCTTCAAGGTCGGCGATTGAGCACCGCACTCACTGCCGACGCCCGCCCGATTCGCATCCTGTTCGTCTTCGCCTGGCTCGTCGTCGGCGGCGAGGAGACGGAGGTGCGCCTGCTCGCCCAGGCGCTCGATCCGACGCGCTACCGGATCGAGGTCGTCGCCTGCTTCCGGAAAGACGGCATGCCCGAGCAGACGCACGCGCAACTGGAAGCGATCGGCGTCCCCGTCGACCGCACGCCCTACGCGCTCGGTTTCGACGAGACCGTCGCCTACCTCGCGAGCAAGCTGCCTGCTTACGACGTCGTCGTCTCGTGCCAGAACGTCGCGGACATCTATCCCGCGCTCGAACGCATGCACCTCCGCCCGCCGCTGATCGAGCACGGCGGCCTAGTCTCCGAAGCGCTCGCCGGCCCCAAGCATTTCACCGCGCGCTACGTCGGCGTCTGCGCGTCGATCCGCGACGCCGCCGCCAGCCGCATGCCCGGCCGCGAACACCACGCGATCGAGATCCCATCGATGGTCGACACGCGCGCCTTCGACCCCGCCCGCCGCGCGCCGGTCCGTGCGACGCTAGGGATCGCCGAAGACGTACCGCTGATCGGCTGGCTAGGCCGGCTCGACCCGAAGAAGCGAGTCGAGGACTTCATCGAAGCCGCCGCGCTCGTCCACGCCCGCCACCCCCGCGCGCGCTTTGTGGTAATCGGCGGACCCGACGCCTTCATCCCCGAATACGCCGCCGCACTCCGTAACCGAGCGCACGCACTCGGCCTCGACACCGCCCTGACCTTCCTCGGCGACCGCGACGACGTGCCGGACCTGCTCGCCGCGCTCGACATCTTCGTCTGGCTCTCGCGCGGCGAAGGCATGCCGCACGTGATCGCCGAAGCTGGCGCCGCACGCCTCCCCGTCATAGCAACGCGCGACAACGGCTCCGAACAACAGATCGTCGACGCGGTCAGCGGCCTGTTCGTGCCCCACGAAGACCCGCCCGCAGTTGCCGCGGCGATCACCAGACTGCTCGAAGACCCGGCACTCCGAACCCGCCTCGGCACCGCCCTCCGTGCCAAGGTCGACAGCGAGTATGCCGTCGCCGCCGTCGTCCCCCGCTGGGAAGCCCTGTTCGCCGAAGCCCTGTCCGACCGACCACCTCTCGCCCGCCCGACCGACCTCTTCCGCAGTTTCCTGCAAGGCGGCTTCGAATCCTCCACCCACCGCCGCGCGCACGACCGCAAACGCGTCGACGTCATCGCCGCCAGCCACCACGACACTCTCGCCGCGCATGATTACAGCGAACTCGCCAAGCTCGGGATCCTCACCGTGCGCGACGGCCTGCGCTGGCATCTGATCGAACGCGAGCCTGGCCGCTACGACTGGTCCAGCCTCGACCGGCAGTTGGAAGCGGCCCAGGCGATCGGAACCGAAGTCATCTGGGACCTGCTCCATTACGGCTGGCCCGACGACGTCGACATCTGGACGCCCGACTTCGTCACGCGCTTCGCCGCCTTCGCCGCCGCCGCCGCGCGCCACATCGGCCCAGCTGTCCTTGGCGGGACCCGCTTCTACGCCCCGGTCAACGAGATTTCGTTCTTCGCCTGGGGCGGCGGCGACGCGGCCTATCTCAACCCGTTCGCGCGCGGCCGGGGCTACGAACTCAAGGTCCAACTCGCCCGCGCGTCGATCGCCGCGATGGAGGCGATCCTCGCGGTCGACCCCGCCGCAAGGTTCGTCCACGCCGACCCGGTCATCAACGTCATCACCGACCCCGCCCGCCCGAACGACGCCCCCGCCGCAGAAGGCCACCGCCTCGCACAATACCAAGCCTGGGACATGATCGCGGGCAAGGCGTGGCCGCAGATCGGCGGCCGCTCAGCGCTGCTCGATATCGTCGGCGTCAATTTCTACCACAACAACCAGTGGATCCACGGCGGCCCGCCATTGTCGTACGACCACCCTCTCAGCCGCCCGCTCCACGCGATCCTCGCCGACGCCTACGCGCGCTACGGCCGCCCGATCTTCATCGCCGAAACCGGCATCGAAGGCAGCGCCCGCCCCGCCTGGCTCTGCATGATCCTGCGCGAGGTGAAGATCGCCCAGTCGCTCGGCGTGCCCGTAGAGGGCGTATGCCTCTACCCGATCCTAGATCACCCCGGCTGGGACGACGATCGCTACTGCCCCAACGGCCTGCTCGCCTGCTCGTCGCTCGTGAGCGAACGTATCGCAAATGCCGCCCTCGCAGACGTTGTTCGGACTTGGCTACTCGAAATACCGTCAAGAAAGTATCTGAACGACAGCACGTCCGGTCACGGCAGGACAGACTGTCAGCATGGCACTTGATGTCGATTGGCAGCAAAGAGCGGACCCTGATGTGCCAAAACATACCGACGGTTCTCCCGACAGCGGTTAGAATAGGTAGCGTCGTCGGCTGGAACGATGTTGGGGAAACCGGCCGTCACCGCCGAATTCAAGCGTCGCCACTATACCGCCGACCAGGTCGCCGAACTCGGAAGTGGCAATGTGATGCGTGTCTCGCGAACCGCGATCGACGCGAGAAAGCCGGGCGCATGATCGCCGTCGGCCGACAGGCGACAGCCTCATGCACTCCGCCTCGACGGCGACCGGGCACGCATTCCGTGCAAACCGACGCACCGCCATTGCCTATCGTCGCAGTAGGAATATCCTCGCTAACATCACGTTCGATCTCGAGTCGGCGCACCCGGCAAGTGGGTCGCGACCGTGATGTCCTCTTGGGAGCCCTGCTATGACACTGTGGTATCCGGCTTCGATCGATCCCCAACACGCCGTGATCGTCACGGTCAAGGGCGATGCTCCCAAGGCCTTGTCGGTGCCGACGGTGGAATTGGATCTGGCGAAATTCCAGGCCGGGCGCTGGGCGTTACAGCTCGATGCGGTGTTCGCGCGCCGCCGCGAACCGGCCGTCATCCTCGCACAGGGGGTCGCCTGCCTTGCCGTGGCGTGGTGGGCGCAATTGTCGCCGCGAAGCTATCTGCACTCGGTCCAGGGCGCGCTGTTCCTGTCGCCGCTGAACATCGGCTTCGGCCAGGATGCCATTGCCGCGGCGGCGCGGCAAGGGCCTTCGACTCGATTGCCCTTCCCATCGGTCGTCGCCAGCGTATCCTATCCGTTCATCGACAGGCTGCTGGCCGTCGCCGACGGCTGGGGCAGCCACGTCATCGAGACCGGCGCGGAGCCGGCAGCGTATCCCACCAATCGACAGGCGGCGCACACCGAGGCGACCGTGCGCCTCCTCGATCTTCTACCGTTGCTGCAAGGCGTCGCCTCGGACGATCGCCAGAGTTCGATTGGCGAGCTCCCTGCCGATATTCTCCCGCGGTAGGGACGCTTGTCAGCGTAACGCGAACCCCAGATCGCGAAGCACGCCCCGCAGGATATCACGCCCTGCCATCGCGTCTGCGCTACGCGTCCGGTCTCCCGCGAGGTCGGTCCAGTCGCGTTCCGGCATGCCCTGATCACGCTGGAACGCACGCAGCGCGATATTATACGCTGCCGCCGCTTCGTCCTGTCGCGACGTCCATTGATAAGTCTCGTGAAACAGGACCGAGGCTTGCGGCAATCTTTGACCGCGGCGGGACGCAACGGATCGGGCTTGCCGACCACGAGGCCGAACAGGGGGAAGACCCGTGGTGGCAGGTCGAGCTCCGCGGCAACCGCCGACGGCTGATTGCGAATACCGCCGATGTAGACCGAGCCCAGTCCAAGCGATTCCAGTGCCACCACCGCATTCTGCGCGGCGAGCGCGGTGTCGACCGTTCCGAGCACGAAGCTTTCCAGGTAGTCGAGCGCTTGCGGCTGCGTACCCCGCGCTCACCCGATCTGCGTCAGTCGGTCGAAATCGATCAGCCAGACCAGCAGCAACGGCGCTTCGACGATAGGCTGCTGATTGCCCGCCAGAGCCGCAAGGCGTGCCTTGCGGGCGGGATTCTGGACCGCGACGACGCTCCAGACCTGAAGGTTGGACGATGACGGTGCCGACTGCGCCGCTGCGACCAGCGTCTCGATGATACCCGCATCGAGTGGCTCGGGCAGATATGCGCGGACGGACCGATGATCGAGCAGCGTCCGGAGCGTTGCGTTGTCCGCGATCGCCACCGGAGCATCCTCGTCGCGATACCGGGTGCGGAACGCTTCGTCCAAGCTCATGCGTGTGCGCCGATCGCCTCGGGCGATACCGCGGTCCGCGCCCGCGACTTCAAGCCATTCTCCGGCCGCCGCAGACCGAGGTTCTCGCGCAACGTCTGACCCTCATACTCCGCGCGAAACAACCCGCGGCGCTGCAGGATCGGCACGACCTGATCGACGAAATCGGTGAGGCCCGTCGGCAGGATCGGCGGCATGATGTTGAACCCGTCCGCCGCGCCCTGCTCGAACCATGTCTGGATGACGTCGGCGATCTGCTCGGGTGTGCCGACGCTGGTGAGATGCCCGCGCGCCGTGGACACCTGCCGGTATAGCTGCCGGAGCGTCGGTCGGTCGCGTTCGATCAGGTCGGACACGAGTTTCAGCCGGCTCTTGCTGCCGTTGGTATCGTTCGGCAGCGGCGGTGCGATATCGTCGAGCGCATAGCCCGACAGGTCGATCCCCTGATAATGGCGGCGCAATATGCCCCATGCGATCGACGGATGGACGAGCGACTGCAACGCCTCGTAGCGCGTCGCGGCTTCGGCTTCGGTGCCGCCGAGGACCGGGAATATCCCCGGCATCACCAGCAGATCCTCCGCCCGCCGCCCATATCGCGGCAGGCGCGCTTTGATGTCCGCATAGAACTCCTGCGCGTCCGCCAGGATCAGATTGGCGGTAAAGATCACTTCGGCGGTCCGGGCCGCAAGTTCGCGACCCGGTTCGGATGCCCCCGCCTGGACGATGACAGGATAGCCTTGCGGCGAGCGTGCGATGTTCAGCGGCCCGCGGACCTGGAAATGCTCGCCTTCATGCGCGAGCAGGTGGAATTTGTCGGTGTCGAGGTACACGCCGGCATCGCGGTCGCGGACGAACGCGTCGTCCTCATAGCTGTCCCACAGCCCCTTCACGACATCGATATACTCCTCGGCACGGTCGTAGCGGCGGGCGTGTTCGAGGTGCGCCGGCTTGCTGAAATTGGCCGAGACGTCGGCGCCGGTGGTGACGACGTTCCACCCCGCCCGGCCGCCCGAGATCCAGTCGAGCGACGCGAACTTTCGCGCCGTCGTGTACGGATCCTCATAGGTCGTCGTCGACGTCGCGACGAAGCCGATCCGCTCGGTGACCTGCGACAGCGCCGACCACAGCGTGATCGGCTCGAAATGCGCGGCCTTGGCATTCTGTTTGAAGGTGGCCTCGTCGGTGAAGTCCGCATAGCCGCCCGGACTGTCGGCGACGAAGACCATATCGAACTTGCCGCGCTCGGCGGTCTGCACGACCTGTTTATAGTGCTCCAGATTGTGGCCCGCATCGGCCTGCGCATCGGGGTGGAGCCATGCCGAGACGTGATGGCCCGTCGCCTGGAGGAACGCGCCGAGACGTAGCTTGCGATCGTGATTGCTCATGCGCTCATCCTTTGCCGGGTGGAATATTGGGTAAGGCCATCGGTCTCGACGCCGAGCAGCGCGAGCAGGTCGTGCTGGAGCGCGGCGAACCGTTCACGCCGGGCTGCGGTATCTGTCGGCAATGCGACGCGGATGTCCGCGACGATGCGCCCCGCGTCGAGCACCACGACCCGGTCGGCAAGTTCGATCGCCTCGTCGACGTCGTGCGTGACGAGCAGCACGGCGGGGTTGTGCGCCGCCGACAGCCGCCGCAACAGGACGTGCATCCGGATGCGGGTCAGCGCATCGAGCGCACCGAACGGTTCGTCGGCCAACAGAAGTTCGGGACGCCGGACCAGCGATCGCGCAAGTGCAACGCGCTGCTGTTCGCCGCCGGATAATTCATAGGGCCAGGATCGTTCCCGCCCCGTCAGCTCGACTTCGGCAAGCGCCTCGCGTCCCCAGTCCCGCGAATCCTTGCCGTCGAGACCGAGCACGACATTGTCCAGCACCCGCTTCCACGGCAGCAGCCGCGCATCCTGGAACACGACCGACAGACGATCTGGAACGACGATCTCGCCCGCACCATTCGCCTCGTGGTCGAGACCGGCAAGCGCGCGCAGCAGCGTGCTCTTGCCCGAACCGCTGCGCCCGAGCAGCGCGACGAATTCACCGCGCGCGATATCGAGATCGACGCCGTCGAGCACCCCTTTCTGCGTGAAGCGGCGCGTCAGGTTGCGGATGCGCACGACGCTCATGCGCCGAGCGTCCGGCGCCAGGTCAATGCACGGCGCTGGATCACGCGCACCACGGCATCCGATCCCAGTCCTAGGATCGCGTAGACGACGAGGCCGACCAGCATCACGTCGGTCTGCGCGTAATTACGGGCCAGCGTGATCATGTAGCCGATGCCGCTGGTCGCGTTGAGTTGCTCGACGACGACGAGCGCAAGCCATGCCGCGGTGACGCCGAACCGAAGCCCCAGCAGCATGCCGGGCAGCGCGCCCGGGAGGACGACGTGCCGGATGAACGTCGACCGACGAAGCCCGAGCGTTTCGGCGAGTTCCACCTGTTTCAGATCGATGGCGCGCAACGCGCTGTGCGTATGGATGTAGATCGGCGCGAACACGGTGACGGCGATCACGGTGACCTTCATCGCCTCGCCGACGCCGAACCACAGGATCATGAACGGGATCAGCGCGAGGACGGGAATGCCGCGCTTGAGCTGAACCAGACCGTCGATAACGTACCCGCCAAGCAGACTGAGCCCCGAGACGAGTGCCAGCACCACGCCAACGACCGTGCCGAACGCCAGCCCTTGTGCCGCGCGCCATGCCGACACAGCCAAATTGGTCTGCAGCCGACCGTCGCGCACGAGTTCGATGCCCGCCGTGAGCGCCGTCCACGGCGCGGGCAGGATGCGGGTGTCGAGAAAACCGGTGATCGAGAAGACCGACCAGTATAGCAGCAGGAGCAGCGGCCCGAGCAGCCACCCCCAGGCGAGCGGGGTATCGAGCCCCAAGCGGCGGGTACGCTCGCGATGATCGCGCGCCACCGCCGAGGTATCGTCGACGGCATCCAGCTTAAAGGTCGATACGGAAGCAACGGTGCCGAGATACGCGGTGGTTATCGCAGCATGGGGAAAGGGTGCGTTCATGACGACTCCTATGGGCCGGAGGAGGCAGCGGCTTCGGCGGCAAAGCCGTTTGCCGCGATGGTTTCGAAGCGGGGATCGAACAACGTCCGCGCATCGAAGCGGGGCTTGCCCATCTGCGGCGCCAGCAGGTCGATCGCACCCTGCTGATACGCGATCGGTTCGGCCCAGCGGCCGGGGATCACGACCTCCCCCTGCGCCGCGAGGATCAGCTTCGCATCGGCGAGCGAAAGCCCTTGGTGCGCGACATAATAGCCGCGGGCGAGTGCATCGGGATGCGCCTGCTGCCACGCCTGCGCACGCCCCCACCAATAGACGAAACGCTTCAGCGCAGCCGCCTTCCCGGGATTGCGCAGGCTATCCAGCGGTACATAGGCCAGCACGGCATCGTCCCGAAAATCCGGATGCGGCAGTGTCCTGGCCCCGTCCCGCGCGAACTTGCGGAGATAGCGATCGGCGACGATCCCGCTGCCGATCGGTGCGACGTCGACCAGATTGCTCGCAAGCGCGCTGGTGTAGACGTCGCCGCCGATGCTCGACGGCAGTTCGACCAACGTGACATCGGCCTTGGTCAACCCGAGCGCCTTGAGCGTCTGCAGAACGATCTGGCCCTGCACCTGGCTGGGACTGAACGCGATCCGTTTACCGCGCAGGTCAGCAAGGCTGCGGATGCCGGCCTTCGGTGCGATGGCGAGGACGAAAGCCGGGTGCCGCGCCGGATCGCGACGCTCGCGGAACGCCACGATCCTGACCGGCAGCCCTACCCAGGTGGCGTGAAGCGGTGGCACGTTCGCACCAAGCCCGACATCCAGCGCCTTTGCGTGGAATGCCTCGGTCACATCGGGACCGCCGGTGATCTGCGCCCATTGCAGCGTGAAGGGGAGCTTGTCCTCCCAACCGAGATGCTCGAACACCCACTGCGTCACGGGATCGCCGACCACCAGCACGGTCGCCTTCGTCACCGAGTCCGGCAGCGGCGCAGTTTCAGGCAATCCTCCTGCCACGGCTGCCGATCGACGATTGGGGGCAAACGCGAACAGCAACGCGATCGTGACCGCGACGAACGCGGCCAGCGCGATAAAGCCCCAGGGCTTGCTTCTGGCCGCGCGCGGCATCAGCCGAGCACGTTGAACAGTTCGCCTTCCAGCGGCTGCGACACGAACCCGTCCGGCCCGCGCGTCAGATCGCCGGCGACCGTGATCCTTCGAACCGCGCGTGGCAGATCGAAATGTGAATAATCGATCGGTCCAGCATGTGCGACGGCCTGGTTGTCCCACACCACCAGCGACTTCGGTTTCCAGTGGAACCGTACCTGATATTCGGGCCGCGTCGCCTCGTAGAACAACAGGTCGAGCAGCGCCTTGCTCTCGGGTTCCTTCAGTCCGACGATATGGCTGATCGTCTCCGGATTGAGGAACAGCAGCTTCTCGCCGGTTTCCGGGTGAACGCGGACGAGCGGGTGCAGCGCGGCAAACGGCCCGGCGGATCGTCCGTCGCGCCGCAGCTTGGCATCGGCGCCATCATAGCCGCTGGTCCGGTGTACGGCCTGAAGTCCGTTGATCAGCGTGCGGATCGGTGCGGACAAGCCTTCATAGGCGGCGACCAGATTGGTGAACAATGTATCGCCGCCGAACGGGGGTATCTCGACGCCTTGCAGGATCGAATACCGGTTCGGATTGGCGACGAAGGTGATGTCGATATGCCAACCCTTATAGTCCCGCGGCGGTTCGCGGCCTGGCGGAGCCACATCGTTGCGATTGCGCCGTGCGCGATATTCCTCGACGCTGCGTTCCCAGATCTCCGGATGATCCTCCAGCCCTTCCGAGATCGGATGCGCCGGCGTCAGAGGCCCGAATGCGCGGCCGAACGCCTTTAACTGGTCGTTGTCGATGTCCTGATCGCGGAAGAACACGACCCGCCAGTCGTGCAACGCCTTCTGGATATCGGCCGCGACATCGGCATTGATCGGCTGGCGAAGGTCGACGCCCGAAATCTCCGCGCCGATCGTCGGCGTCACGGGCGTGACGCCGATGTGGCGGTAACCGAAGCGATCGACGGCTTGTTCGGGGCGAAGCGCAGCTACGTTGCTCATGATACTCTCCAATCGATTAAACCGAGCTGGTGGATCAGCCCGGCGGCTCAGGCGGGGATGGGTTCTGGCGGCACGAGCTTCAGGCTCTCCGCCGGATAGCGCGCGCCGGCGGTCGCTCCCCGGGGGAAGGCCTCTTCGAGCGCGTCGATCGACTGGTCGTCGAGCACCAGACCGTTTGCGGCCCAGTTCGATTCCAGGTGTTCGACGTGGCGCGTACCCGGGATCGGCACGACATCCTTCGACAGCACCCATGCCAGACTGACCTGCGCGATGCTGGCACCGAGCCGCTTGGCGACCTGTTCGATCGTCGTGCGGCGTTGCGCGTTTGCGGCGACCGCCTCGGGCTGGAACCGGGGATGCAGATGACGCCGGTCGGCGGGATCGGACACTTCGGCACCGGCCAGGAAGCCGCGCCCGAGCGGACTATAGGCGACGAAACCGATGCCGAGTTCGCGGACCGTCGGCAGGATCTCGACCTCGACATCGCGCGTCCACAGCGAATACTCGCTCTGTAACGCGGTCAGCGGGTATGTCGCATGCGCGCGGCGGATGCCGTCGGCGGTCGCCTCGGAAACGCCGACCGCGCCGATCTTGCCCGCGTCGACAAGTCGCCCGAGTTCGCCGATCGACTCCTCGATCGCGATCAGCGGGTCGACGCGGTGCAGATAATAGAGATCTATACGCTCGACGCCGAGCCGCTTGAGACTGGCATCGACCGCATCGCGCGGATGCACCGGTTCGATGTCGGCACCGCCACCTTGCGGACGATGGACGAACTTGCTGACGAGAACCACGTCGGCGCGGCGCGACCGGACCGCCTCGCCGACCAGCCGTTCGTTATGGCCGTCGCCGTAGCCAGTCGCGGTATCGAACAGCGTGATGCCCAGGTCGATCGCCCGGTGGATCGTGGCGATCGAGGCCGCATCGTCCGCCTCACCGTACGTGTTGGACAGCCCCATCGCTCCAAAGCCCTGACGGCTGACGACGAGTTTTCCGAGATTGGGCATGGGCACCTCCTGAGACGCAATTGCTCGTGAACTGTCCGAAGGGTGCGCTTCGGGCTGCTTTCGCGGAACGTAGAAAAGCTTTGCTGGGCGGTAGAATCCATACTGCACGGGTAGGATATTGAAATTCGCGTCTCTTGGGTGTGCGCGGACCCGGTTCTAAAACCCGGATGGCCCGCATCTTGCGACTTCTAAGGAGTGATTAATCCATAAACGAACGGCCATCTGCGACCAGCGGCCTGCCATTGTTCGCAGAAAAACTATGCCGCGGTCCCTCCGAAATTGGGCCAAGTCCCATTGACTGGATATGAATTAGATTGGACCGTTGGGGTGTCGATCGATGGACGGCGGGGACGCATGGCCGGCCCGCCCGAAGCCATCCGGCGACATCGTCATTTCACAGAATTGGGGCAGCGAGAATGGCATCATCCTCTCGGCGTATTGCGTTTCGGTCGTCGGCCATCGGGTTGCTCATGGCGGCGCAACCGGCGTTCGCCCGGGACGAACCGAAAAAGGATGCCGTGGCGGCGACCCCGCCTGAACCGACGGACGACATCCTCGTCACGGCGCGTCGCCAGGCGGAACGCGCGCAGGACGTTCCCATCGCGTTGTCGGTACTGACCGGGGCCGCGCTCGAACGCACCGGCAGCTATACGATGACCGATGTCCAATCTCAGACCCCCAGCCTCACCGCGTTCAACTCGAACCCGCGCAACAGCTCGATCGGCATCCGCGGGATCGGCGTGTCTTCGGCCTCCGACGGGCTGGATACGTCGGTCGGCGTCTATATCGACAACGTCTATCTCGGGCGCCCCGGCATGGCGTTGGCGGATCTGATCGACGTCGATCGCGTCGAGGTGTTGCGAGGGCCGCAAGGTACGTTGTTCGGACGCAACAACTCGGCCGGCGTGCTCAACATCACGACCCGCAAACCCGAATTCACGTTCGGCGGCACCGCCGAAGTTTCGCGCGGCACCTATGATTACAATCAGGAGCGGATCAGCGTGACCGGCCCGGTTATCGACGGCCTGCTCGCGTTCCGCGTCACCGGGTTCAACACCCACCGGAACGGCGTACTCGACAACATCAAGACCGGGATCGATGCCAACAGCGTCGGGCGCAGCGGCGGCCGGGTCCAGTTGCTCGCCACCCCCGCGAGCAACCTGACGATCCGCCTGTCGGGTGATTATTCACAGGAAGACGACACGTGCTGTGTCAGCGCCACGAAGCTCACGCTGCCAGCATCGCTCAGCGCAACGACAAGCCGGACGCTCCGCGCGCTCGCGTCGCTTGGCTATGTGCCGCAACGCAGTCTCGACTTCACGCAGAACAATTCGCCGCAGAACATGAAGACCGACCAGAAAGGCGTGTCGCTGCAGGTCGACTGGGATCTCGGCTTTGCAACCGCGACATCGATTTCCGCCTGGCGCTATTGGCATTTCAATCCCTTGCAGGACAGCGATGGCACGCCGCTCGACGTCATCCAGGTCAACGTCGCGCAGACCAAGGACGATCAATATTCACAGGAATTCAGGCTCGCGTCGCGGCCGGGGCGGTTCAACTGGCAGGTCGGTGCCTACCTGTTTCACCAGCGGTTGAAGGATCACTTCATCCTCAACCAGTTCGGTACCGATGCGAGCGCGTTCTACACGACCTATCTGCGCCTCGCCAATCCGGCTGCGGCAGCCGTGGTGATCGCGCCGGGATCGCAATATCTCGACGATGTCGATACCAGCGTCGACAGTGTCGCCGCGTTCGGGCAGGCCAACTTCGATATCACGGATCGGCTGACGGTCACGGGCGGCATCCGCTATACGCGCGACAAGCGCTCCGGGGTGTCGGACACCTCGATCGTCGGCACGCCCTATGCGGCGACGTCGATCCCCTTCCATTACGACGTGTCGGTGAAGGACGACAATGTCTCCTACCTCGCGAGCGCATCGTACAAGCTGGCCGACGACGTGCTGGCCTATGCCTCGTATTCGACCGGGTATAAGGGATCGGGCCTGAACCTGAACTCCGCGGTGTCCGCAGGGACGCCGCTGGTCCTGTCGCCCGAAAAGGTGAAGAATTGGGAACTCGGTTTGAAGAGCCAGTTCTTCGATCGTCGTGTCACGATCAATCTCAGCGCGTTCTCGACCGACCTGTCCGGTCTGCAGGCGAACATCGTGCCGACGAACGGCAACCGCTCGTATCTGGCAAACGTCGGCGACGTTCGGTCTCGCGGTATCGAGTTCGACGCCTCGCTTCGCGTCACCGACACGCTGACGCTCAGCGGCAACGGATCGTACAACGACGCGGTCTATAAGCGTTACGCAAACGCACCCTGCCCTGTCGGCGTGAGCGGCGTCTGCGATCTGACCGGCCGACCGCTGTTCCAGGCGCCCCGATGGATCGGCAACGGCACGCTGGATTACCACGTCGATCTGGGAAACGGCACGCGCCCGTACGCGCTCGCGCAAATCAGCTACCGCTCGAGCGTGTTCGGTACCGCCGATGCCGGACCCTATAGCCGGATCGAAGCTTACGCGCTGGCCAACTTCCGGATCGGAGCGGTGCTCGGCAACGGACGCTACGACCTCTCCGCCTGGATCAACAACGCGTTCGACAAACAGTATTTCCAGAACCTGAGCACGACCGCGATCGTTGGTGCATCGCCGTTCGCCTATGCCGGACAATTGGGTACGCCGCGCACCGCAGGTGCTACGCTGCGAGTCAACTTCTGACTTGCAGTAGTCTTGGTTCGGAGGCGTTCCGCGCCGTAGTGGCAGACCGATTGTTCGCTCCGTCGGCTGAAGGATGGAGACCCACTATCGTTCGATTATAGTGCGCTGCCCGTCTCCCAACATCGGCCGTCCCGGAGTTGGGCGTTGCGTGACGTCCGGTCCACAGGCCCACTCGCCTCTCGCTGACCACCAGCAGGCGGGCACCAAGTCGAAAAGCGGATAGCGGGGCGATACTGCCTGCTCCACAGTTGACAGATAACTCTACTTAAGTTGAGTAGAAGCATGGGCCGTAATCGTCGACCGTCGAAGCAGATGCTCCTCCTGTTGGAGGCGCTGTCTGCGCGCACTCAGCAGTGGCGCCACGGCTACGATCTGATGAAAGAAACCGGGCTCCTGTCGGGAACGCTGTACCCGTTACTGATCCGCATGACCGACCAAGGGCTCGTCGAGGCCGAGTGGCGCGAGCCAGAACACCCCGGCCGCCCTGCGCGCCATGCGTACCGTTTAACGAATGCTGGCGTGGCATTTGCGCGGGCGGCGATACCTGCCGGTCCGATCACCTTCGCCAAGACCTCCTTCGCATGACACAAGCTGTGTCGCGGGCTTTGCTGTCATTGGCCAGTCGGTCTCTCGGCCCGGATCGCCGAACGTGGGCGATGGCCATGGAAGCGGAGTTCGAAGCCGCGGTCGAAGATCGGCGTCCATTCCTGTTCGCTCTCGGCTGCCTGTTCGCAGCGTGGCGCGAGATCGGGAAGCACAGCGAAGGACGCCTGATCCTTGCGAACTACGCGCTCGCCCTGGGGTTACTCATCCCGATGGCAGCTCTGCAGTTCCAGCAGGCGGTCCGCTTCCTACCCTCGGCAGAAAGTCCTTTCGGCTTGCAAGGCGCCGGCGCCGGACCGAATCTCTACCTCATCTGGTCTCAGAACAGCGCCATCCCGATATTGCTGATCACGTGGCTTCTTCTCGGCATGGCGCACCTTTGTCTTGCGTGGCTGCTCGTGGAGGGGGACTGGCCGCGCATCGTGAAGTGCGGCACGCTGATCGGGGCGGCAATGATCACGTTGACGCTGTTCATGAGCGTATTGATGCTCGATTTGTCGCCATTGAGGGCGCAAGTCGCGGAGCTGGCGATCGAATTGGCCGCGGTGGTTTCTATTTCGCGATGGCACATTCGGGTTTTTGCGGACGTCTCGCGCGAAATGCGTGCTCGGTAGCTGGTATGCACGCTTCACTGTTTCATACGACTGGCTGAAAATCTGCAAACCCGCTTGACTCGTAATTCTACATATGTTGCCTTGCGTCCACGATGAGGTAGGCGAAGTTCAACGCTGGAGCCCGACGAAACGCCGGCTGGGCGTTTGCGGGCCGAGAGGAAACAGCGTCCGACGCGGCGAAAGGGTAGCGAAGATGCGGCGTGTTATCACCATAGGTGTCGTTGCCGCCGGCACTGTCTTGCTCATCGCTTTTCTCGTCTTCCTGCGTACGCCTGTCGTTGACGCCGGTGCTAACGGCCTGTTCGCCAACGACTGCTGCGGCACCGTAAAGCTAGCCGACGGCGAGATGCTGCTCAACAATCAGCAGACCATATCCTACATTGTCGCAAGAGATACAGATGGGCCGTACATCCTGCCCCGCTTTGACGTCGGCGTCGTATCTGATCAAGGGCTCGACGTGGATGGAACCCGCTCGGTGCGCAAGCTGCGCCTCGACAGGCTACCTTCCGCGACAAAGCTCACACTACATGAGGGTTTGACGCCCTATGTCTTCAAAAGGCTGACGCCACATCTTCGCAACTAATCCCGAAGCAGCGGTTCGTCAGCTTGAATGATGGGCTCCGAGCCAGCGTTACTCGACTGTTAAATCTACATATGTCGTAACGCCTGCCTGAAGAAAACGGCTATGCTTGCGATCACGGTCCTGAGCCACGTCTACGCCAACGGCACTCGAGCTCGATCGCCTGCCCCGCCTGCTGCGGCCCGATGGGGCGGGCAAGTCGACGCTAATGAGGATCGTCTCGACCCTGCAATTGCCCACGTGCGGCAGCGTTGCGTTCGAGGGCATCGATGTCCTCAAAGAGTCGTGCGTGCTGCGCCGGACGCTCGGCTATCTGCCGCAGGAATTTGGCGTCTACCCGAGCATTGTCGTGCACCGCTCGGACGCGATGTTCACTCTTCCACCCGCTAGGCTGCCTGGCTGAATTTATTATCGAGCAGCCCGGCGATACGGCTACTCTCAACCGGGCGACTGAATAGATAGCCCTGAATGTTACCGCAGCCCTCACCGCGCAGCAGGTCGAGCTGCCCGGTATCCTCGACGCCCTCGGCGGTCGTTTCCATGTTCAGCGCGGTCGCCAGGTCGACGATCGCGCGGACGATCGCCGCGGCGCTTGGATCGGTGGCGATGCTGGTGATGAACGAGCGGTCGATCTTGATCTTGTCGAACGGAAAGCTGCGCAGGTAGCTGAGCGACGAATAGCCGGTGCCGAAATCGTCGAGCGCGACTCGGATGCCCATCGCGCGCAGCGTGTGCAGCAACGCGATCACCGGGCCCTCGCCGTCGAGAAAGACCGATTCCGTGATCTCGATCTCGAGCCGATCGGGTGCCAAGCCACTATGTGCGAGCGCCTGGAGAATGATCGCCTGCAACCCGCTGTTGCGGAACTGCAACGGCGACACGTTGACCGCGACGCGGATATGCTCGGGCCAGTGCATCGCCTGTCGACAGGCCTCCTGCATCACCCATTCGCCGATCGCGATGATCAGCCCGGTATCCTCGGCGATTGGGATGAATTCGGCCGGAGGAACGATGCCGCGTTCCGGATGATGCCAGCGCACGAGCGCTTCGAAGCCGCCGATCCGGTCCGCCTTCAGGTCGAACACCGGCTGGTAGTTGAGCACGAACTGGCCTGCCTGGATCGCCTCGCGAAGGTCGAGTTCGACCTGCCGACGCCAGCGTGCCGCGGCGTCGAGCGCGGGTTCGAAAAACCGGAATACGCCGCGACCGTCTTCTTTCGCAAGATACAGCGCGAGATCCGCATTCTTGAGCAGTGCATCGGCGTCCTCGCCGTCGATCGGGCCGATCGCGATGCCGATGCTGACCGCGGTCGCGATCTGGTGGCCATCCGCCACGACCGGCTGGCGCATCATATCGAGGATGCTCTGTGCAAGGACGCGCGGCCGATCGGCATCGAACTGGCCCGCCAGGATCACCGCATATTCGTCGCCGCCGAGCCGCGAGACCAGCCCGTCGGGTGCGACCTCGCTCAGCATCGTGCCGATCGCCTTCAGCAACGCATCGCCGACCGGATGGCCGAGCGTGTCGTTCACGCTCTTGAAGCGATCGAGATCGAGACACAGCACCGCGATCCCCCCGCCGGTGCGCCCCACCTGGAGGATTGCTTGGTCGAGCGACTGGCGAAAAAAGGTGCGGTTCGGCAGGCCGGTGAGGACATCGTGGAACGCGAGATGGGTGATCCGGTTCTCGCGTTCGAGAATGCCGGCCGACATCCGGTCGAAGCTGGCGGCAAGCCTGCTGATCTCGTCGCGCCCCTTCACGACGATATGCGCGCGGCTCCCCTCCTCCAGCGCGCGCGCTGCGGCGTCCAGCGCCGCAATCGGTCCGGCGATCCCCATCGCCAGCCGCCGGCTGCCCAGCACGACGAGGATCAGCCCGGCCAACCCGGCGAGCGCGATGCCCGCCTGCAATGGCAGATACGGAGTCAGCGCGGCGTTGAGCGGATAGCGGATCAGGATCGCCGCCTGCGGTCGACGCGTCAGACCGGCCAGCGGCTTGGCGATCGCGAAAGCGCGGCCGGTCGAAAGATTTAACATGGCGAGCGTCCGGGTCGACTGCGATGCGCCGACCAGGCGATCGACGTCGGCATCCGATCCGATCGACCGGTCCGCCGCATGCCAGCGGCCTGCGTCGTCGCTGCGCATGATCGTCGCGATCAGCGGGATCGCGGACAGCCGTTCGAGCGCATGCATCTCCGTGCCGTCGAGACGCACCGCGAAGACGACCCAGCCGACCTGTGCCGGCGCCATCACCGGCGACAGGATCAGTCGGTATACCTGCCCCGCCACCACCACGACCGCGTCGCGCCGGTCGCCCGGAACCGCGAAGGGAAACCGAGCGACCGTCGCCGCAAGCGCGCCCGAGGGGCCGGTGACCCGGCCGTCCTGATCGACCACGAACGCGGCGGTAACCTCGGCCCGGTGGCTGATATTGGCGAGCGCGGATGTGATCGTCGGCCGATCCCCACTGGCCACCGCAGCGCGGAATCCGAAATCTCGCGACAGCAGGTCGGCCGACGCGATCAGCGACTGCGACCTAAGCGTCCAGACCCGGTCGTAGACGCTGCCGCTGGCGATAAGTTCCTGGCGCACGGACTCGCGCGCGTGCGTCCAGATCATCGCCTGCGCGACGATCGCGAGCAGCACCATCGTTACCGCGAACAGGCTCGCGTACAGCACCGACAGCTTGGTCCGGAGATGGCGGAATCGCGGCGCGCGAAGACCCATCACCGGTGCAGCACGAAGGTCGTGGCAAAGCCGGTGGCGGCGACGTCGATCGGCTGCGAGGCGGTGCTGCCGGGCGCGCGGATCGAGGGGTGCCAGACGCGGACCGTACCTGTCCCTGCCGGCACGCCGGTGATGCTGACATGCCCCGCCTGGTCGGTCAGCGCGGCAAACGGGGTGGCAGTCACGAACACGAACCCGCTCATCGAGTCATGGATGTTGCAGCCGAGCGGTACCACGCCCGGACGGTCGAACAGGACGGTCCGGGCGTCCTCCTGCCCATAGAGTTTCAGGTCGAACTTCTTGGTCTTCGAAAACGAATAGACGTGGTGACGCACCCGGTCACGATTGGGGAAGCCGACCGTCGCGCCGACCGGGACGATCAGCACATGCGGCTGAAACGCGATGTCGCGCTGTTCGATCATGTACGGCCCGCGCACCGTCACACCCGGCGCCTTGGGCGTCTCGATCGTGACCACCGCGCCCTGCAGTGGCTTGCCGTCGAAGCCACGGACATCGATCGCCACCGTGGCGGCATGCGCGGCCATGGGCAGCGCAAACGCGACGATCATCGAACTCAGGCGGAGGACGGATGCGGACATAGCACGACTTCTAACGGTCGGAAGATTGCCAACCCGTAAATGCCGCTCATGTCTTTTTCGCCCCGGCTCCGCGTGGAAAACCGGGCTAGGGAAACCGAGATTTAACCAATGGTCTCGATGAGATACCGGATGATTCGCATGCCATCGACCGTCGCCGGATGCATCGCCAACTTCGTGGTGGCGATCACCGTCGTGACAGCGTCTCCCGCCGCAGCGCGCGAGGGTCGCGCAGGCGGTAAGCTGATGCTGACCAACGGCGTCACCACGATCGAGGGCAGTTCGGGCGGCGGCATCTCCACCTGGGCGCTGATCGCCGGCAACGAGACCGTCGACGGGATCGGCGGGTCCGCGCATGTCTCGGTTATCCTGCTGCCGGACTATCATTGGGAAAGCCACGGCGCAGCCATCGGAGTCCACGACCGACTGGAACTGAGCTACGCCCGACAGAATCTCGACACGCGCGACGTCGGTGCAAAGCTCGGTATCGGCCGCGGTTATACGCTCAACCAGGACGTGTTCGGTGCCAAGCTGCGTGTTGCCGGTGATGCCGTCTATGGCAGCGCCTACCTGCCGCAGATCGCGATCGGCGTGCAGTACAAGCACAATCTCGATCCGCAAATCGTCGCCGCGGTCGGTGGACGCCACGCCAGCGGTACCGATATCTATGTAGCTGCCACCAAGCTCCTGCTGCGGCAGAGCATCCTGCTCGGCACCACGATTCGCTACACCAAGACCAACCAGAACGGCCTGCTCGGGTTCGGCGGCGATCACGGCTCACCTCGCACGGTCCAGGTCGAGAGCACGCTCGGCTATCAGATCTCGCGCCATTTGGTCGTCGGCGGCGAATACCGGTCGAAGCCCGACAATCTCGGGTTCGCCAAGGAGAGTGACTGGAAGTCCGCCTATGCCGCCTATGCGATCAACAAAAACCTGACCGCGACCGCGGCCTATGTCGACCTGGGATCGATCGCGACGGCCGAGCACCAGCGCGGCGGCTTCCTATCGCTCCAAACTGCCTTTTAGGGGACGTTTCTGATGCTCGTGCTCGCCTTGCTCGTCCTCCTGCAGACCGCGCCCGCGCCGCCGGGCGAGGACCCAGTCGCGCCCTATGCGATGAGCGATGCCAATGCCGGCGGGAGTCCGTTCAAGGGCGTTGCCATGCTCGAGGCGTTTCACGGCGTGGCCGGCATCGGCCGGATCGTCGACGATCTGGTGACGACGAGCCAGGCCGATCCGCGCATCGGCGACATCTTCAAGGGGCAGGACATGGTCCGCCTCCGCCGCACGCTGAAGGAGCAGTTCTGCGTTCTGTTGAACGGCGGCTGCCACTATACCGGTCGCGACATGGCGACCGCGCACAAGAACCTCGGCATCCAGGCCAAGGACATGAACGCGCTGGTTGAAAACCTCCAGGCCGCGATGCGTCGCGAGAGTGTCACGTTTCCAGCTCAAAACGCGTTCCTCGGCAAGCTTGCCGCTATGAAGCCGTACGTGGTCACCCGTTAGCAGACCCACAAACTGACGTTCGGGGCCCTTTCCCGCCTCCATCTCCAGCCATTCGTTCGTCGGGCTGGAGGGTAGCGCCCGACGGCCGATCCGTTGTCTGGACGGCTTGAAAGGACAGGAAAGCGGAAGACGGCTGTCGATAAGGCGGGTGGCAATAGCCGACATTGGGGGGCTGCTGCTTTTTGCCAAAAAGGATCGCGTTTCGAGAAGGTCAGGTACAACGCAATGCGTTGACAAGCATACCATGCGATCTGCACGAACAGCGGACGGACACCGATCCTAACCCGGCATGCGCCCCGCCGCCCCTGCTCGCCAAGGAAGAGACCATGGTGTCGTCCTCCGTATCCGACCCTACTTTCGGCCGCACTACATCTGATATCAGCGTACGCGATATTCACGCCGCACACGACTTCTACTCGCGGATTCTGGGCTATAGGAAGATGTTCAGAACGGATTTGACCTGTCGAAACTCGTCGAAGCGCTGTTGTGGGAAGGTAGCGGACAAGCGACTTTCCGCCCCGCGAGATGGTTCGCCATCGGGGTTATCGCCGCGTTGTATTCACGCTCGAGCGTTAGCGGATTGTGACCTTCATCGTGACGCGGCGGTTGACGGGCGCGACTTCCTCGTTGGCCGTCATGTCGAGTAGCGGTCGGCCGTCCGCGCTCCAGTGCGTGCGGCGCACGCGCGCGTCTCGGCCGTCACCGCCGACGCCATTGCCCCAACTGTGATAGACGTAGAGGTCATTGCCGTCCTCGTCAGTGGTCAAGGCACCGTGGCCCGGCCCCTGTTCGTAGCGGCGATAATCGGTGACTCCTGCAGGCATCGGCGTGCTTTTCTGGAGCGGGGCCGGCCACTTGCGCCACGAACTGGCCCTCGTCAGATCGGCGTCGAGCGGCGCGGAGATGCCGTCGACCACGTAGGTCGGACTCACCCCGGAACTGGAATAGACGAGCGTCAGTCGTCCGTCGTGCTGGAGCGCGAACGCGCCTTCGGCAAGGTTCTCTTCGACCGAGGTCTCGGGCGCGATGATCGGGGCTGGCTGGCTGGCAAGGCGCGTCGGATGCGTAGGGTCGACCTTGGCGATCCACGTCAGCGGGTCGCCTAGCGCGCCAGCGGTCGGCAGATAGCGTTGCGACCACATGTAATAACTCTGACCAGCGACTTCGACATAGGACATATCGAGACTGATGTTGCTCGGCATCTCGGCGCGGCCGAGCGGTGCGCCGTCGGCCTTGCGGATCGCCGCGGGTCTCGACCAGTCGGCAGGGTTGGCGGGGTCGCCATCGTCGCGCAGTTGCATGATGTGCGATTCGACCGTGAACCATGCACCGCCCTCGTTCGCCGTGGTGTCCCGCGGGTTGAAGCAGGGCGCAAACAGGATCGAGAGCTTGCCGCCAATCTCGTGCAGCTCCGGCGCCCAATAGCAGCCGGCAATGACGCGGCCCGCCGCGGTGCGATCGCGGCGGGTGCGGCGGTTAAGCAAGTCGACCTCGCGCGCGCGGCCGCCATTGTCGTCGGCGAGGTCGGCGATCGTGCCGGCGACCCGGATGGGCAGGTGCGCGGAGCCGACGTTGTCGTTGTTCGTGTCGTCGGTCGCGACGAAGAGGTAGCGGACTTGGCCATTGCGCTCCCAGCGATAGATATCGGGGTCGGCGCGATTATAGGCGAAGATTGTCGGATAGGTGCGCTGACGGACGGTGCCGTGGACGACGTAGCGGCCTCGATGGGTAAGGCGCGCGAGATCGGCGGCGTCCCAGTCGACGGCGCGGGTGGCAGTGGAGCCGTCCGAATACCCGAGCGTCACACGTGCATCGCGTAGCGCGGCGGCCTGGCGAGCGGCGATCACCTGCGGCGCCACCGCGGCGGTGGTGTTGACGGTGCGGCCAAAGCGTTGGGTGAGCGCGGTAGCTAGGGTGGCATCGATCGGGAGCGTATCGTCATCGGAGGTAACGATGCGGCCTTTGCGGGCGTCGCCGACGTTGCCGGCAGAGACGATCTGCTGCCGACGGCCGTCGGGCTCGAAGGGCGTGTCGCGCCATTCCGTGCGCGTCAGATCGGCGGCTGTCGTCCAGCGCGGTTGCCCGGAGCGATCGGTCCACGACAGGACGTAGCGGCGGGCGGCGGAATCGTAGCGCGCGTGCGGCTTCGCGATGCCATCGGCGGTGTGCAGGTCCAGCGAGCCCAATTCGACGAAGTCGCCCGGGTGCTTCAAACCGCTGCGGAAGACGATCGTCGCGGTAGGATCGGGGTCTGGCGTGCCGGCCATGTCGACACGCGTCGCGATAACGCCGAGCGCCCCGTCGGCGAAGTAGAACAATGACGGGTCGGCGACCCCGCGTAACGCAACGCGATCCACCCCAACGTAGTTGCCGCGCGCGAACAGGATGCCGTAATCGTCGTTCAGAGGGACGGTGCTGCCGTCAGTGCCGGTAAGCGCGAGGTGAACGCTCCGCGCCACGGTCGGCTGGTTCGCGTCGTGCGCGGTCGTTGGCACGCGCGCATAGGACTTGAGGCGGCGCGACGCGGTGCCGAGCAGGCGGACGGTGAAGTGCTTGGCGAGCGTCGTTCCGTCCAGACGCTTCAGGGTTCCGTCGAGATGGACGACGCGCGCCATCGCGTCACGGTTGATGAGAACACCGTCGGGCAGCACGCGGCCGTCGACGCGCCATGTGACGAGATGGCCGTCTGGTACAGTCAAGCGCGTACCCGATGCCAGCACGGGAGGAACCACCCAGCTATCGGCGAGGTGCGCGGCGACGGGCGCGGACGCGGACGCGGACGCGGACGCGGGGCGGTTCCAGTACGCCACGAGCCTGTCACGTTCCGACGCGGTGATCGCCATGACCGTACCGTGCCGGAGCGACGCCGGCAGGCTGAAGGCGCGCGGGTAAGTCCAGGCGATCTTGCCGTCGAGGTCATTCGTCGCCAGCGGGATGTAGCCGACGCCGCCATAGTCATCGACCCACAGGAAGTATTTGAATCCGCTGGTGTCGCCCGGATTGGCGACGAACGCGCTCGGCCCCTCCACCTCGGGTGTGCCGGAGCGCCGTCCCACGCAGCGGTCGACGATCTTCCACGCGCCCGAGGCACCGGACGCGCGCAGCGATGGGGAGACCTGAGCCAGGATATCGCTCGACTTGCACCCGCTGGCGTCGCTGACTTTCGTGAAGCGATAATATTGATCGCCGACTTTCATGACGGTCGCGTCGATCATGCCCTTGGCCTTGACCGCTCCCGGAACATCGGCAGCCTTGAACCACGGCTTCGGGGCGGTGAATGTTCTGAAGTCCCGGGTGGTTGCGGTCAGGATCTGCGGCCCGTTGCCGTCCTCGCGCTTGTGCGCGGCATCCTTGTAGAGCGTCGACGTCCAATGGACGACGTAAGCGCCAATGGTGGGATCATAGGTAGCCTCGGGCGCCCAGGTCATGCCCGCGGCAGGCGCGTTAACGCGAACGTGGCGCTGCTTGCCCCAATGGATCAGGTCGGTCGATTCCCAGATTTCCAGATGGCGGCTGCCGTGGTCGGTCGCCCCGCCCCAGCCGGTGCGGCCGGTCGAGAGATCGGTCGCCAGCAGGAAGAAACGGTCACCCTCTGCCGAGCGCATGATGAACGGATCGCGCAAGCCCCGCGTGCCCTTGGTCGATTCGAGGATCGGCTGGGCATCGTTCAACGTCTTCCACTGCAAGGCATTGTTGCCATCGGAGATCGCGAAGCGCAGCTTCTCACCGTCGATCGTATTGCCGGTGAAGTAGACAAAGACATAAGCCGACAGCGGCGGCAGCGTGGCGGGCGCAGCCCCGATCAGGGGAGCGCCCGCAATCACGAGAAGTAAGAAACGAAGTGCCTGTTTCATTCGGGTCCACCCAATCACCATCGGGGCCGGCGAGCTTGCAGATTCCCTTACGAACCAGAATATGTCCGACATTTAACCGGCTGCAAGGTTAATCGGAAAGCATCGTCCTCGCCATGGGTGGCACGTTCCCGTCCCCTCCCCTGCTTCACCACAGGCCGAAGTGAGGAGTTTCGCTCTCTGCCCATTGGGCAAGAGAAGCTTGGTTGAATTGAGTGAATATCTCGAGTTGTGGAAGGCCGGGCGCGCAGCATGGGCCTCGTGTGCTTCTAACCAGCCGGCGCCTCCCGACCGACAACCGTTCCCGGCGAGGTTGTCCAGCCATCAGCAGTCGATGCGACGACCAGATCCCCATAGAAAGGGGCGGACCCTGTGAAACAAACCGGTTCTCATGATAGCCTAAGTTCCAAGGATAATTTGCTTAGCCCGCCCGGCATAATCGACTGCCACGCCCCGGCTTACTGACCGCGCAGAGTTCCCAGGGCGCATCAGGTGAGCGCGGATCACCCGACTATTCGTCATGCCGGGATACGTGCCCCGCTGCGAACCCAGGGTGAGCACACCCGTTGCCTGCTTCCACTCCAGCGACATCCGCGCCGCGGCGCCTTGCTCGTAGCGATAGGTAAGCCCGTCATCCTCGTACAACGAGGCGGTGCCGTCCCGACCCGGATACACCAGAAGATCGAGCGCCCCGCCAAGCAGCCCGGCCGTCGATTGGCCGGCCGGCCCCAGTGGCAGGATGCTACCCGCCCGCACGTGAAGGGGGATATGGTCCAATGTCACCGGAACGGTGTGCGTCTGCCCACCCTCACGATGCTCGCCTGTCCAGAAATCGTGCCAGCCGCCCTCCGAAACCGGCAAGTAGACGTCCCAGGTCTTCACGCCGGCCGCCAGCACTGGCGCGACATGAATCGCGCTGCCGAACATGTACGCATGAACCTGATCGAGCGCCTTCGGGTCGTGTGGAAAGTCGAACACCAGCGGTCGGATGAGGGGCAGGCCAGTCGCCGACGCTTCGGCTGCCAGAGCATAGGTGTAGGGCAGCAAGCGATAGCGGAGTTCGAGGTACAAGCGGGCGATGCGCTCCACCGTCTCGCCATATCGCCAGAACTCGGTATCGGTCATGTAGCCGTGGACGCGCGTCAACGGCAGGAACGTCGCGAACTGGAACCAGCGGAGGAACCGTTCCTGATAGGCAGGGTCGGTATATTGCCCTTTGCCCGGCCGAAAGAAGCCGCCTGCATCGACGGTCCACCAGGCTTGGCCCGCCGCCGCCATATTGAGTCCGGCCGGGATCTGCCGTTTCAACGTCTCCCAATCGTGGCCGATGTCGCCCGACCATGTCGCCGCACCATAGCGTTGCTGGCCCGGTGCGGCCGATCGGGTAAGGATCATCACCCGCTTGTCCGGATAGGCCCGCCGCTGTTCCTCATACACCGTTCGGCTGACCTGCAACGGATAGAGATTACGACGCTTTTCGCCCGGCTGGGTCCTGCCCGGTGCCGCATAGATTGGCCGTCCGACGAGATCGTCATTCTCGGGTTCGGTGGCGTCCTGCCACCACGCGTCGATACCGAGCGAGGCAAGCCTCTGGTTCTGCTGCCGGGCATAAAAGCGCGCGGCGACGGGATTGAAGAAATCGATCCATTCGGTGCCCGGAATGTAGAAACCCTTCGCTGCCACGTCCTTGCCCAGCGCCGTTTCCTTGCCGACCTTGGACCAGACCGACAGCATCAGGCGCATGTCCGTCGCATGCAGATCGCGAACGAGGCCTGCGGGGTCGGGATAATGCTCCTCGTCGAAACGCATGGCGTTCCAGCCGTATTGTCCCCAATATTGCCAATCCTGCACCATCATGTCGCAAGGAAGTTTTCGCGCGCGAAATTTGCGTGCCGTCGCCATGATCTCGTCCGACGAGTGAAACCGCTCGCGGCAATGGATGTAGCCGAGCGCCCATAGCGGCATCATCGGCTGCGGCCCCAGCAACGCGTGATAGCCGGCCATGACGTCCGCCGCGTTCGGCCCGGCGATCACGACATAATCGATCCCTTCGGATACGGGCGACGACCAGGTCGTGCGATCTTCGACCGGTGCGAAGTGGAGCACCGGCATGTCCTCGTCACCCGCCCGCACCAGCACGCTGTGCTCTCCGGCGGCGAGCTCGCCGATGAAGCTGGCGGTCGGCGGCAGCCATAGATTGGTGTGATCCGTCATGGGCTTGCCGTCGATCTCGACATAATGGCGCGACGACATCCTGCGACCGAGATCGAGCAGGAACGCATAGCGCGCGCCCTGCGGGGCCGTGAACTTGCCCGTGAACACGGCATCGCGGCGCTCGACGCGGGCATTACCGGTGGATGTGGTGACATCGGCCATGCGCGCGTCGCCCGCTGCCGCCTGCCGGGTTAGCACGATAGGCCGGTCCGGCTGGTTCAGCTCCGCCATCCCGGGATTATGCCACAGCAGACCATAGCCTTTGCTCGACAGCACGAACGGCTGACTGATCTGCGTGTTCACCTGCGTCAGGCGTCGCGGCAGGCCCCGAATATCGAGATGGCCGTCCTGAAAGCAGCCCGTGCCGAAGAGGCGTTCGTCGGCCGGGCTGACGAAGCCTTGCGCTACGGCCAGGGTCGGCTCGTTTCCGATCGTCGATTGCGCGACATGGCGCGATCCAGAGGTTTCGCTGAGGAGCAGGTTGCCGGCGCCGTCATGGAATGACAGGCATCCGGTCGCTTCATCCCATACGCATTTTGCCTGCGGGAGCGTCAGCCGCGTTCGGCGGCCCTCCCGTGTCCTCTTGAGGATCGGCGGCTTCGCGATGGGCGCCAGCATTTCGCCTGGCGCGGCCGGAGGCGCTCCCACGGGTGCAACACGGACGCGGAACGCACGATCGCTCAGCGCCCTGACGGCAATCGACAGGTCGCCGGTGCGGATCACGAAATCGGTGGAAGCACTTCTGGTCGCGGCGTGTAGCAGGCCGCTCGACACGATCGCCGCCCCCGCGCCGCTTCCCAACAGCGCGCGCCGGGTGATGGCGGCGCTACGCGGTGTTTTCTGATCGGTCACGCAAGCTCCCCTTTGCTTTGTTTCCGCACGGCGCGGCTGTCAATCGGATCGTCCATCTTCCTCGATGATGGCCACGTCCCACGCGGCAAGCTCGATCGGTCCGCCACGCTTCACCTTGCGCCCCTGCAACAGTTCAGTGCCCGCAGCCGGGGCCGCCATCTGCTGTGGCACGGCCGAGTAGTTGAGCACGTAACGAACGGTGTGACCGTTCTTCAGAATGCCGCCGCGCACGATCAGCGGGAACCGCACGCCCGCGACCGATGGCACGACACCTGCGCGCGCGACCTCGGCGGCGACGATCTTCTCGGCCAGCGCGTCGCTCGGCATGAACCCGACATAGCTGACCTCGCCTTTGCCCCAGTGGTTGCGGGTCATCGCGGCGGCGGCCGGCCATGACGGATGCTGATAGCGCGCCACGACCTCGGCGGTGGTGGGCTTCAACATCTCCATCCACCAGCGCGGCGCGTTGTCAGCATCCGAAACGCTGAACGGATTGCCCGCCAACGTGACCCCCACGGGGATCGTGAACTCCTGGTAGGTGACGCCAGCAGCTTCGGCGATCGCACCCGGCTGTGAAGCATAGCGGACCTTCGTGTTTTCGTCCGAGAACCCGCTCTTGAACGTGTAGAGCAGATGCCCGCCGCGCTTGGCATAGTCGTTCAGCCGCGTGATCTCGGCGTCGCTCGCCGCGTAAAGCGCCGGCACGACGATGAGCTTGTAGTCATCGAGCTTCCGCGTGCTGTCGGGCGACACGATGTCGGCCTCGACATTCATCCGGTAGAGCGCATCGTAGAAGGGGCGCATTACCTGATTGTACTCGATGCCCGTCGGCTTGAACGAATTGAACGCGGTTTGGGCGGCGTTGCTGACATAGACGGCGACCTGATTGCGCTTCGTCATGCCTGCCAGCTTAGGACCGAGCCGCGCGATCTCGGCACCGATCACCTTTGCCGCCGCATACTCCGCATTGGGCTTGTAGTCCTGCGACAGCAGCCCGCGCCAATAGGTCTCGACCGCGTTGGCGGTGGTCGCCCAGTGCCAGTATTCGACCATTTGTGCGCCCGACGCGAGATGGCTGAACGCCTGCAGGCGAAGCTGGCCCGGATAGGGCGTCCATTGCGGGAAACCCTGCGCCTCGGTTTCCAGCACCAGATAATTCTGTCCGTTGCGGATCGAGCGGGCTTCGTCGCCACCAAAGGCGATCTCCGCGCCGGTAAGCTTGTCCTGCGTTGGATGATAGATGTCGATGCCGGCGATATCGAGCGACCTTGCCGCCTTCCAGTGGTCGACTTCCGGCTGGATGCCATAGGAGCCATCACGCCAGCCCAGGTCGAAGTTCTGCGTCATGAACTGGCCGGGCCGGGCATGGGCGCGCACGAGCTTGGCCTGCCATGCTAGGAAATCGGTGACGAGGCTGCGCTGATAGGCGGCGAAGGCGTTGGACATGCTGGCATTGATCGAGCCGGTGGTCGACGGGAAGTCCTCCCACCGGTTGATCCGGTTCGACCAGTAATTCAGCCCCCATGCCTGGTTCAGGGCATCGAGGCTCGGCCATTTCGTCCTGATCGACCGCACAAACCCCGCCTGCACCGCAGGACCGCTGGTGTCATAAGGCTTGGTCTCGTTGTCGAGTTGATAGCCGATCACCGCGGGATGATCCTTCACATGGTCCACCAGCGCCACGATCACCCGCTCGGCCGCCGCCCG
Source organism: Sphingomonas sp. Leaf242 (assembly GCF_001422045.1). Classification (GTDB taxonomy): domain Bacteria; phylum Pseudomonadota; class Alphaproteobacteria; order Sphingomonadales; family Sphingomonadaceae; genus Sphingomonas. Next base: position 119,993 of record NZ_LMLW01000007.1, on the reverse strand, counting down.
GTAGTCGGGATCGGTGATGTCCATGTTCTGCCGGGTGCCGTATTGCGCGCGTACGCCGTCGGGGCGAACAACGAGCACATTGGGATGCTGGCGTGCGAGCCATGTCGGTATCGCATAGGTCGGGGTTCCGACGATCACCTTGATGCCTTGCTTGTGCATCGCGGCGAGCATGCGATCGACATGGCTGAAATCGAACACCCCGGGCTGCGGTTCCAGCGTGCCCCAGGTCGACTCCGCGATGCGGACGACACTGATCCCCGCCGCCTTCATCATCCGCGCGTCTTCATCGACGCGGTCGACCGGGGTGTACTCGTCGTAATAGGCGACGCCGTAAAGGATGGTATCGGGCACCTGCGCCTGCGCAACCGTCGGCAACGCCACCGTGGCCAATGCGAGTGCTTTCGCGAACCGCTGCATGTTCCTGCCTTTCATCGCCAAGTCCTCCCCACGCCGTATCGTTTGCACGCTATCGGCGCGATCCTCGCCGGCTCAGCAGGCGAGCGCAAGCGGTCGATACGGAGCGGCGATCAGTCGCGATCGGCGAGCCGCCCGTATTTCAATCGCGTGGAGCGCGAGCGATCACTGCTTGGGCCGAACGAAGACGGGCCTTCCAGATTTTCACCGATGGGTGCCCCGAAGCCAGGCCGGCAAGCCGCCCTTCGATCTGCGCAGCCTCTCGCTTGGCTGCATCGAGCTCGGTGGCTGTCGGAGCAGGTTGGATATTGGCGCGCGCATGTGCGCCGGTGCGGCCCTTGCTTTTGGTCATGGACGACGCGATGGTCTTAGAGACGGGATGCCGTCAATGCGGGATGGCATCGGAAACGCCGCGTTTCGCCACATATCCATTGTCGGCCATTCGCGCGCCCTTCCCTGCTTCCCGACTTCAAACACTCGTTCATTGCCGCGCTGGCCGCTTTTGGCGCCTGTTCGTGCGTCATGAATGTCGTGAAGGGAGAGGTCAGCCGACATTCCTGCCAACAAGGAGAAAGGCGTATTAGCAGTCGATCCGTTCCGCGTTAAGTGATTGCCAAGCTCCTGCTCGTTGTGTGTGAAGGATGGGCAGGATGTCTTTCTTCGCCGGGATGTTTGGCCTTCCTCTGCTCGCGCCTTTGATAATCATTGGCTACCTAACCCCTCGCTACGTCCCCAGCGCCTCGCTAGCGAGCGCGGCCGCCTCGACGCCGTGGCCGGAACTCGGGCGCGAACGCATGATTGCGAGCTTCGTCAAACGATGTCGCGGGGACTGGAACTTCGAAGAGTTTGAGCTTCGCGGCGAGGCGACGCTGTATTCGTGGGAAAGCGACGCCGGTCTTATCGCCCGGACCCGGATCAACTGCATGCCAGGCCGTCGATGCTCGGTCACCGCCCAGGCGCTCATAAACTGGCCATTCCCGTCACAGCTCGGAGGCAAACCCGTACCCACCCACTTTTGGGGCTGCGGTGCCGGCATCCCCGACTGGACTCGGCCCAGCCCTGTCACGTAGCGGGCGGCGTTCACAGCCCCATGGCGCTGGTCTGTGACATAAATGATTACGTCGGATGTGATTACTCCGGACATATAGCGCCAGAGTCCTCCGCGGCGCCGAAGAGGCCGCGCGCCATTCCAGCCGCCGCTCACGACGATCGCCCAACCCAGATGCAGGATTGGCCACCGCGCGGTCGAACTGCTGGTAGACATCTTGCGGGGCGTCTACGACGTTCTCGAGCAAGTCACGCTCCGCCACGAAACTCGTGGTCAAAACAGTACCACGACCCCGCAGCCTATGATCCGAATATCCACCCGAAAATCTGCGATGCGCGCCGAGCGCGGCGATAGGGCAGGCCCGAACGGCACGCTGGTGATCTTCAGCGCCGGCGATTTCGCGTTCAACCTCTATTGGCAGGCGATCAGCCTGTACCTGCTCTTCTACTATATCGATGCGCTGGCGTTGCCGCCCGCGACCGCCGGGCTGGTGTTCATGATCGGCGCGATCTGGGACGGGGCCGCCGATTTCCTTGCCGGGGCGGCAGCGGAGCGGATGCGGCTTTCGTATCGTCGGCTGGTCGGATGGGGTGCGCTGCCGCTCGGGCTGACGTTCGTCGCGATGTTCTCGGTGCCGACCGGTGCCGCCGCCTTCGCGCTGGCGACGCAGATGATGTTCCGCACGGTCTACGCGTTCACCAACATCCCCTATGCGGCGTGGACGACACGCGTGGCGCAGACCAGTCGGGATCGCTCGCTGGTCGCCGGGCTGCGCATGGGGTTCGGCTCGGCAGCGGGAGCCCTCGTCGCGCTGCTGCTGCCCTGGCTGGTGGCGAGAACCGGAAGCTACGGCGTGGCCTCCGCCATCCTCGCCGTCGTCGCGGTGCCGCTGCTCGCGATCATGGCGTGGCGCGTGCCCGAGCCGACGCCGAGTGCCGCACCGGCAGAGCGGCTCGCGATCTGGTCCGGACTGGCGGTACTGGCGCGCAACCGGGCCTTCGTCGTGCTCAACGTCGCGTCGGCCGCCGGCGGGGCCGCGACCGCGCTGACCAGCCAGTCGGTGCTCTATTTCTTCCGCTACGTTCTGCAGGACGCGCCGGGCGGTCCTCGCGCACTGGCGGCGATGGCGGTCAGCAGCCTCGTCGCGGTACCGCTCTGGACGGCGCTCGCGCGTACCCGCGGCGCACGCACCGCATGGTTGGGCGCCGGGGTCCTCGCGCTGATCGTGCCAGCGGTGTTCGCGCTAACCGGTTCGCCCGGCAGCACGGCGACGGCGGCATTCCTGCTGGCGATGCAGGCGGCGTTCGTCGGCTTCGCGCTCGCCGCCTGGACGTTGCTGCCCGATACCATCGATTGGGGCGAAGCGCAGAGCGGCAAGCGGGTCGAGGCGCTCGCGTTCGGCACCTACGCGCTGATGCAGAAGATCGCGCTGGCGGGCACGGGCTTCGCGATCGGCCTGATCTATCAGGCAAACGACTTCGTCGCCGGTGCCGTCCAGGGCCCGGCCAGCCTGTACGCGATCCGCTGGCTGATGCTGGCCGGCCCTGCGCTGCTGATCGCGGCGATGCTGGCGGCGGTCCTCGCCATCCCGCTTCGCCGCGATACGATGGCCAGCCTCAAACGAGCGTAAACTCGCCCGACACCCCCTCGGCCTGCGCGGACGGTGCGATCCAGATACGGAAGCGGGCGGGCTCGACCGTGGGTTTCAGGTCCCTCCCGACGAACAGAAGGTCCGCCTTGCGCAGCGTGAACGAGACGATCTGTCGCTCGCCGGGCTCGAGCATGATCTTCCGGAACGCCTTCAATTCGCGGACCGGCCGCGTGATGCTCGCGGCGAGATCGTGGATGTAGAGCTGCACCGTTTCCTCGGCGGCCCGCGTGCCCGAATTGGCGATCGTCGCGCGGACCGTCAGTGCCCCGTCCCCGGCGATCTGTCCGGTGCCGAGATCCAGCCTCGCATATTCAACCGTGCCGTATGTCAGCCCGTGACCGAACGGGAATAGCGCTTCGTTGGCGAACTCGCGGTAATGCGCCTTGTATTCGAGCAGCGGTCCGGGCGGGTTCGGACGCCCCGTGCTCTTGTGGTCGTAATGATACGGCTCCTGCCCCGTCGCGTGCGGGAACGAGACGGGCAAACGCGCCGAGGGCCCGGTCTTGCCGAACAGCACGTCCGCGATCGCCAGGCCGTCCTGCGACCCGAGAAACCAGGTCACGAGGATCGCGGGCGCGGCCAGCACCGCGCCGCTCAGCACCAGGGCGCGGCCGGTGCGGAGCAACACGACGATCGGCTTGCCGGTCGCCGCGACCGCCTCGACCAGCGCGATCTGCGCGGGCGGCATGACGATGTCGACGCGCGACTGCGCCTCGCCCGACATCCGCTGGCTCTCACCGATCGCCAGCACCACCACATCGGCCGCGCGCGCCGCGGCAACCGCCGCAGCGATCCCACCGGCCAGCGGCGCATCGACACCCGATCCGAGCGTGACGCTGACGCGCGACGGATCGGCGACCGTGGCGCGAACGCCGGTCGCGAGGTCGACCGCCTCGGCGTCGGTGCCGTACACGTTCCACGGCCCGATCAGGTCGTGCTGCCCCGCCGCGAACGGACCGATCAGCGCGATTCCCTTACCCTGTCGCGGCAACGGCAGCAGGCCGCCGTCGTTCTTGAGCATCACGATCGATTTGGCGCCCGCCTCCCGCGCCAGCGCCAGCGTCTCGCGCGTGCGGATACGCGTCCGCTCGCGACGCGGGTCGATACGGCGGAACGGATCGTCGAACAGACCAAGCTGCACCTTCAGCGCCAGCACGCGGCGCACCGCCTCGTCGAGCCGCGCCATCGGCACCTCGCCCGCAGCGACCAGATCGGGCAGATGCTCGATATAGAAACCGCTCTGCATGCTCATGTCGACGCCGGCCATGAAGGCAAGCTTGGTCGCCTCGCGCGCATCGGCGGCGAAACCATGCGCGATCAGTTCCTCGTCGCCGGTATAGTCGGAGACGACCAGCCCGCCGAACCCCCATTCGCGGCGCAACACATCGGTCAGCAACCAGTCGTTCGCGGTCGCCGGGATGCCGTTGATCTCGTTGAACGATGCCATCACGGTCGGTGCGCCGGCCCCGAAGGCGGACTCGAACGGCGGGAAATAGGTCTCGCGCAGCGTCCGCTCGGAGATGTCGACCGTGCTGTAATCAAGCCCCGCTTCGGCCGCTCCATAGGCGGCGAAATGCTTGGCACAGGCGGCGACCGCATCGGCCGCGGCCAACCCACGCTCGCCTTGGAAACCACGAACGCGCGCGGCCGCCATCATCCGGCCAAGCAGCACGTCCTCACCCGATCCCTCGACACCGCGCCCCCAGCGTGCGTCGCGGGCGATGTCGACCATCGGTGCGAACGTCCAGTCGATTCCCGCCGCCGCGGCTTCGGCACCTGCCGCTCGCGCGGTCCGCCGTGCCAGCTCGGGATCGAAGCTTGCCGCTTCGGCCAGCGGCACCGGGAACACCGTACGCAGACCGTGGATCACGTCGGCGGCAAAGATCAGCGGGATCTTCAACCGCGATTCGCGCATCGCGACCGTCTGCATCCGCTTGGCCATGACCGCGCCATTGCCGTTGAACACACCCCCAAGCTTGCCGGCCCGGACATCCGCCAATTGCCCGTCGAAGCTCGCCGCGCCGCCGGCCGGATTGAGCGACGTCGCCGCGCCCCCCGCCCAAGCCGCGGCCATCAGCGTCAACTGCCCCGCCTTTTCCATCACGGTCATGCGCCCGATCAGCGCTTCGACGGAGGTGGGCAGCGCCGCCGTACCCGCCTTCGTCTGCTGCAACAGGGCGCGCGCTGGGCTCGCAGCCCAGGCTGCCACCGCACCTGCACCCATCAGAATCGCACGTCGCGAAATCGTTGTTGCCGTCATTCGCTCATCCCTTGCCTATGCCTGCTGCAATCCCGTCCCGGCGTGTCGGAACGGCAATCGTCGCAAGGTTCTTGATCCATGTTTCTGGATCATGTAACCGGTTACATCAAGAACAAGATGCCGGTCGCAACACGTAAGACCGGTGCCAGAGGGGACCCTGACGCTTCATGCCGTACGCCACCGTCCGTGATATTGCCCGCGAAGCTGCGGTGTCGGTGGCGACCGTGTCGCGGGCGCTGAACGGGCACAGCAACGTCCGTCCGGAAGTCCGCGCGCACATCGAAAGCGTCGCCACGCGACTCGGCTACGTTCCTCACGCCGCGGCCCGACATCTGAGTTCGGCGCGGTCGGGGATGATCGGCGTCGTGGTCCCCGACCTGCATGGCGAATTCTTCTCCGAACTGTTGCGCGGCATGGACCGCGAGGCGTCGGAGCTCGGTCTCTACCTCATGATGATGGTCATGCACGGCGACGCGCAGCGCGGCGTCGCGGCGTTGCACGCGATGCGTGGCCGGGTCGACGGGCTGGTGGTCATGGCGCCGCAGGTATCAGCCGGCGAGTTGCTCGCGCACCTGCCGCAGGGCATGCCGGCTATTCTGGTCAATTGCGCGCCCGGCCAAGTCGGCCGTTCGGAGCTGCGCATCGACAATGTCGCGGGCGCGACGGCGCTGGTCGAGCATCTGATCGCGGGCGGCCGGCGGCGGCTGGTCCACATCGCCGGCCCGGAGGGCAACATCGACGCCGAGGAGCGGTTGCGCGGCGCGCGCGATGCCTGCGCCCGCGCCGGACTCGGGCTGCACGTCCTCCCGGGAGATTTCCGGGAGCCCGCCGGGGCTAGCGCGGTGGCGACGCTGCTCGACGACTGCACAGAATTCGACGCGATCTTCGCCGGCAACGACATGATGGCGATCGGCGCGATGATGGCGCTGAAGCGCGCCGGCGTCGCGGTCCCCGACCAGGTCGCGATCTGCGGCTTCGACGACGTTCCGCTGACCCGCCTCATCTCGCCGTCGCTGACCAGCGCCAGCATCGACATCGCCAGTTTCGGGGCCGGTGCCGTCGCGCGGCTGGTGAAGGCGATCGCGGGCGAAGACGACGGCCTGATCGAGCACCGCGTGCCCGTCGTGGTCGTCCGCGAGTCGACCGGTCCAATGCTTTTCAATGTCCACAACAAGACACCCGAACAATCGGGAAAAGGGGAACTACGATGAACAAGATGATGTTGCGTGCGGCGGTGGTATCGCTGACGGCGCTGTCCAGCGGGCTGCTGTTCGCGCCCGCGCCCGCGTCGGCACAGGTCGGCCAGGCGTCGTTGCGCGGCACACTCACGGCGCCGGCCGACAATCCGGTGATCGAAGTCGCCGCGGTCGAGATCTCTACCGGCATCCGCCGGGTCGTGCCCGCCGACGCAGCAGGCGCGTATAACTTCGCGTCGCTGCGCGCCGGCACCTACCGGCTCGAGATCAAGCAGCGCAACGGCACGCGCAATTCGGACGCGTTCACGCTCCGCGTCGGCCAGACCGCCGGCCTGGACCTCGATCTGGCCACCGCGCCCACCCCGGCTGCTCCCGCAACCCAAGGTGCCGCGCCCGCCACGCCCCCCGAAGCCGGCACCGATACCGCGGCGGCAGGATCCGGCGGCGAGATCATCGTCACCGGCAACCGCATCCGATCGCTGTCGGGCGGCCAGGTCGGTAGCGTCATCTCGTCGCGCCTGATCGAGCAATTGCCGCAGAACAACCGCAACTTCCTCGCGTTCGCCGATCTCGCCCCCGGCGTCCGCTTCATCGAGGATTCGAGCGGCTCGTCGCGCATCCAGGGCGGCGCGCAGGACAGCCGCACGGTCAACGTCTTCATCGACGGCGTCAGCCAGAAGGATTACGTCCTCAAGAACGGCATCACCGGCCAGGACACCAGCTCGGGCAATCCCTTCCCGCAGCTCGCGATCGGCGAGTATCAGGTGCTGTCGTCCAACTACAAGGCCGAGTTCGACCAGGTGAGCTCGGTCGCGATCACCGCGGGCACGAAGTCTGGAACCAACGAATTCCACGGCGAAGCGTTTTTCGACTTCACCAACCAGGACCTGCGTGATCGCCGGCCGAGCGAGATATTCCCGACCTATATCCCCAAGACCGACACCAGCAACAAACAGTTCGGCGCCGCATTGGGTGGCCCGATCATCAAGGACAAGATGCACTTCTTCGGGACCTACGAAGGCAAGCGCATCTCCAGCCCGTACGATGTTCGCCCCAACAACAACTTCCCGATTTCGTCCGTCCCGGAGCAGTATCGCGATAATTTCGGAACGTTTGCGCAGCAGTTCAAGGAAGACCTGTATTTCGGCAAGATCGACATCGTGCCGACCGACAACGACCTGATCGAACTGTCCGGCAAGTACCGCAAGGAATCCGGGCTTCAGAATATCACCGGGATCGACGCGGCGAGCACCGCAACGCTGAACAAGGTCGAAGATAAGCGCGGGCTGCTTCGCTGGCAGCATACCGGCGATCAGTGGATCAACGATGTGCGTGTGTCCTATGAGAATGCGGTCTTCTCACCGACGCCCTCGACCGATGGCATAACGCAGTTCTTCCAGTCGACCGAACGGTTCGGGACGTCCGTCCAGCGGAATGACATCCTGCGGTTCGGCGCGGGCAGCAACTTCCAGTCGAAGGGCCAGAAGGGCTGGACCCTGCAGGATGATTTCACGTTCACCGGCTTCAAGGGCCACACGATCAAGGTGGGCGGCAAGGCCAAATGGGTGAAGCTCAACTCGCTCGAGCAGAACTTGACCAACCCGCTATACACCTATGACGTCAATGCGATTCCCGGCGTCGCCTTCAACGACACGCTGCCCTACCGGCTCCAGTTCGGTGCGACGACGGATGCGTCGGGTAACGCGACGGTCAGATCGAACAACTTCCAGCTCGGCTTCTACGCGCAGGACGATTGGGACGTCACCAGCCACCTTACGCTGAACCTCGGCCTGCGCTGGGATTACGAGCGGACGCCCGCCTATCTCGATTACGTGACGCCGGCGGTCAACGTGGCGGCGGTGTCGCCCGGCAACTATCCGAACCTTAGAAACGCCGATTACGACATCAACGACTTCATCACGGACGGCAGCAAGCGGAAGGCGTTCAAGGGCGCGTGGCAGCCGCGTCTCGGCTTCACCTATCGCTTCGACGAGGCGGGTCGCTTCTCGATGTTCGGTGGCTATGGCCGGTCGTACGACCGCAATCAGTTCGACTTCCTGCAGCAGGAGGTCAGCCAGGGCCGGTTCCAGGTCCGCAGCTTCAACTTCATCGGCAATGACTCGGTCAATCCCTGCACACCCAGCCAGACCTGCATCGCGTGGAATCCGATCTACCTGACCGACGCCGGACGTCAGCAGTTGCTCGGCGCCGCGACCGGCGGCGGCAGCGAGTTCCGCTTCATGAACAACGATCTCAAAGTGCCCTATTCGGACCAGTTCAGCCTGGGCGTGCGCGGTCGCTTCTCGCCGGTCGAGCTCGAGGTCGGCGTCACCCACATCGAAAGCAAGGACGGGTTCGTCTTCCTGCTCGGCAATCGCAGGACGGATGGCTCGTTCTTCTTCAACGATCCGACCTCGGCGACCGACATACCGCAGTCACCCACGACCTTCACGCCAAACGGTTATGGCTCGATCATTCTCGGCAGCAATGGCCTGAAGACCAACTCGGACGCTGCCTATTTCAAGCTGACCAAGGTCTATTCGGCATCCTCGCCGTGGAGCATCGACGCCACCTACACCTACACCCGGGCAGACGAGAACCGGAAGTTCGGCGAGACCTATTCGCTCGATTACGCGCAGATCTCGGATTACCCCACGCTGCGCTCGTCGGCCGTGCCACGGCACCGGCTCGTGATCGCGAGCAGCGTCGACACACCGATCGGCGTGACCTTCTCGAGCAAGTTCCAGATCGAATCGCCTGCATTTGTAAAGGGCTTCATCGACAATGCGGATCCGTTCGGGCGCATCCTTGTCGGGCGCCAGGTGGATAGCCTCGGCGATATCTGGGGCCGCCGACAGCTGGATTTCGCGTTCACGAAATATGTGCCGATCGGCTTCGTCAGCGATCAGGCGCGGATCCGCATGCGCGTCGATATCCTGAACGTGATGAACGATCGCAACTATGTCGACTTCAACAGCAATGCGAGCGATCCAGCCTTTGGTCAGCGGTCGTCGTACAGCATCGGCGGCAACCCACCGCGCACGGTCAAGCTGTCGGCGGGCTTCTCGTTCTGACCCCTTTGGAGGGTCGCGGCCTGTCCGCGACCCTCCACGTTTCTGGGCGAAATCTCGCTATCGGAGGACGTCATGATCGATGTCAGGCTGAAGACGCCGGTCCCGATGCCGACGGTATCATTCGATGATATAGGCACTTGCGCTGATCGCAATCGCTCAACGCTGAAGCCACTCACTTTCGAGTGACCATCGCCGCGCGGGCGGGGGGCGTCGACCCATAAGCAGTCGTTTACGGGTAATTAGCGGCGTTCCAACTTTCGCCCTATATTAACGGCGATTGGCTATCATTTCAGTAGCTTAGAAATACGTTCAGGCGTAGATTCTTCAGTACCAGTTTGGCTGTTTGGCCCAGCGATCGGTCTCAGGCCGTACCCGCTCTCTTCGCCTACTGTGCCAACCTAAATATATGTGCCCTCGCCATCAGGATCGGTGCAGCATAAGACCACCCGATGCGGATCGCGATCATCGACACGAGCACGACACGGGCGGCGATCATTTCGGACGGCCTGCGCGAGGCGGGGCTCGACGATATCGTCGTGATCGACGGCACGTTGGGAATGGTCGCCGCGCTTGAGAAGGCGGCGCCCGAAGTGGTGTTGATCAACCTCGAAAACCCGAGCCGCGACGTGCTTGAGGAATTCTTCGCGGTATCGCGCGCACTGGCCCGCCCGATCGCGATGTTCGTCGACCAGAGCGATGCGGAATCCACCGCCGCCGCGGTCGATGCGGGCGTCTCGGCGTATATCGTCGACGGGCTGGCCAAGCAGCGGATCAAGCCGGTCATCGACCTCGCGATCCGCCGGTTCCAGGCGTTCGCGCGATTGCAGGCAGAGTTGCACGAGGCACGGAGCGCGCTGGCCGATCGCACCACCGTCGACCGCGCCAAGGCGATCCTGATGAAACGCCGCGGGATCGACGAGCCGACCGCGTACGGCCTGCTTCGCGCGCAGGCGATGCGATCCAACCGCAGGATCGCCGAGATCGCCGACGCGATCATCACCAGCGATGCGCTCATGGGAGATTTGTGATGGCGCTCGACCGGGTCCGCATCGGTTTCCTCCCGCTCGTCGATGCGGCGCTGCCGATCCTCGCGCGCGAACGTGGGTTCGCCGAGGCCGAGGGACTGGAGATCGAGCTCGTCCGCGACATGACCTGGGCGACGGTGCGCGATCGGCTGCTGTACGGACATACCGATGCCGCGCACATGGTCGCGCCGCTCGCGATCGCGACGGCGCTGGGGCGTGGGCGGCCAGCGGTACCGATGGCGGTGCCATTTGTGCTGGGGCTCAACGGCAATGCGATCACGCTGTCGCTGCCGCTCGCGGCGCAGGTGATGGACGGCGATGCGCTCGGCGATCCGGTCGTGCTGGGTGCGCGACTGAAGGCGGTCGCAACCGAGCGTGCCGCGACGGGGCGGCGGCTGCGGTTCGGCGTGGTGCATCGCTACTCTAGCCATAATTACATGCTGCGCTACTGGCTCGCAGCGGTCGGCATCCGGCCGGATACCGACGTCGAGATCGTCACGACCAGTCCGACCTTCGCTGCCGATGCGTTGGCGGCGGGCGAGGTCGACGGGATCTGCGTTGGTGAGCCCTGGAACGGCGTCGCGGTCGATCGCGGGGTCGGGAGGATCACGCTGGTAACGGCGCAGGTCTGGCAGCGTGGCGTCGAAAAGGTGCTGGCGATGCGTGCGGAGACGCTGGTCGAGCGCGGCGACGTCGTCCACCGGCTGATCCGGGCGCTGCATGCCGCCGCCGCGCAGTTCGTCGATCCGGACACGCTTGAGGCGAACGCGGCGATACTTGCTCGCGCGGACTATCTCGATGCCCCGGTCGATGCGGTGTCGCGGGCGATCGGCGACCGGGTGCGGCTGGTGAAGGACGCGGTGCCGATCCACGTTCCCGATTTCATGTTCCAGTACCGCGAGGCGGCGAACTTCCCGTGGCGCAGTCAGGCGGCGTGGCTGTATTCGCAGATGGTGCGGTGGGACGGCACGCCGTTCTCGGCCGAGGAGGCGGATATCGCGCAAGGCGTGTTCCGACCGGACATTTACCGCGCGGCACTGGCGGGCTCGAGCGCGCCGTTGCCCAATGCAAGTTCGAAGCTGGAGGGGGCGATCGGCGCGAACAGCATCGGCGCGGGGTCGACGCAGGGGCGGTTGATCCTGGGGCGCGATGCGTTCTTCGATCGGCGCGCGTTCGATCCGGACGACATAGAGGGGTATCTGGCCGGGTTGCCCTAAGCATGCCTTCGCCCCTCCCTGGAAGGGAGGGGTTGGGGGTGGGTCGGCCGGCTTGAGCCCCTTCGGTTCGGACATGCGGAAGCCGACCCACCCCCTGCCCCTCCCTTTCAGGGAGGGGTGTTTTAGCGGCCAATCGCCCGGCCAAACCCCAATCTGCTGCACCCGCGAAATGACGCTTGCGCGATACGGCCACTTCGGTCATCTTTGCGGCGTCCGGCAAGGGAGTCGGACACGAAATCATCGCGAGACCGGTTCCAACGACGGGACCCGACCGCGTAGGACGATCCACCGATCGTCCATAGGCAACGAAGCCGCTCCGATGCGTCCGCAAGGTCGCCGTCGGGGCGGCTTTTTCTTTGTCCGCCGCAGATGGAGGGCCGACCATGTTGTTCGCATCACCAGGTATCGACACCGCCGCGCCGAAAGCCACCAGGATCGACCTGTTCAGTGCCGCCACGCCGCAGATGCGCGCGTTCCACGTCACGTGGCTCGCGTTCTTCGTGTGCTTCTTCGCGTGGTTCGCCGCCGCGCCGTTGATGCCGCTGATCAAGGCCGAGTTAGGGCTGAGCAAGGATCAGATCGCCAACATCAACATCGCTGCGGTCGCGGTGACGATCCTGGTGCGGCTGGTGGTAGGACCGCTCTGCGACCGGTTCGGCCCGCGCCGCGCCTATACGTGGCTGCTGCTGATCGGTGCGATTCCGGTATTCGGACTGGCGTTCGCGCAGACCTACGAGACGTTCCTGTTCTTCCGCCTCGCGATCGGTGCGATCGGGGCGTCGTTCGTGATAACGCAATATCATACGAGCGTGATGTTCGCGCCCAACGTCGTCGGCACAGCCAACGCGACCGTCGGTGGCTGGGGCAATGCCGGCGGCGGCGCGGCGCAGAGCCTGATGCCGCTGGTCGTCGCGGCGCTCGTCGGTCTTGGCGTCGAGCACGCGTTCGGCTGGCGCGCGGCGATGTTCGTGCCCGGTGTCGCTATGCTCGCGATGGCGTTCGTCTATGCGCGCTACACGCAGGATACGCCGCAGGGCGACATCGTCGACCTCCGCGCGGCGGGAATCGAGCTCGACGGCGGCAAGGCGACGGGCATGGCGATCTTTCGCCGCGCCGCCGCCAATTACCGTACTTGGATGCTCGCCGCGACGTACGGCGCGTGCTTCGGCGTCGAGATTTTCATCCACAACATCGCGGCGAGTTATTACGTCGACCGGTTCGGGCTGTCGCTGACCAATGCAGGCTTGGCGGCGGGGATCTTTGGTGGCCTCGCGCTGTTCGCCCGTGCGCTCGGAGGGATTGCCAGCGACCGGATCGCGCTCGTGAAGGGCCTCGATGGCCGCGCGCTGCTGTTGTTCGCGCTGATGCTCGGCGAAGGCGTCGGGCTGGTGCTGTTCGGTCATGCCGGCAGCGTCACGCTCGCGATCCTGGCGATGACGATGTTCGGGCTGTTCACGCACATGGCGTGCGGCGCGACCTATGCGCTGGTGCCGTTCATCGACCGCAAGGCGCTGGGCGGCGTCGCCGGGCTGATCGGCGCGGGCGGCAACATCGGCGCGGTCGCGGCGGGGTTCCTCAACAAGGCCTCGGCCACCCCGCAGCAATGCCTCATCGTGCTCGGCTACGTCGTCGCGGGCACGGCAGTATGCGCGCTCGCCGTCCGCTTCTCCGCCACGCACAAATCGGACGAGCGCGCGCTGCTCGACGCGGCGCTCGACGCACGCCGCACCAGCGACCGCTCGGTCAACGGCGCGCTCCCCGCATGACCCTCCCTTCCCCGGCTCCAACCCGACTGGACGATCTGATGGAACACCAAACCCCCTGCCCCGACACCCCCTTTTCCAAGCGGCGCGAGCATCTCGTCGTGATCGGCAACGGCATGGCCGGCTGTCGCGCGGTCGAGGAACTGATCGCGCGCGATCCGACCCGGTACCGCGTGACGATCTTCGGTGCCGAGCCGCACGTGAACTACAACCGCATCATGCTGTCGCCAGTGCTGGCGGGCGAGAAGACGTTCGAGCAGATCGTCATCAACGATCACGCTTGGTACGCGACCAACACGATCGAACTCGTGACCAGCGATCCGGTCCAGGCGATCGACCGCGTGGCTAAGACCGTCACCGCGCGCTCCGGGTTGTCGGTGTCGTACGACCGGCTGCTGATCGCGACCGGCTCCGATCCGTTCATCATCCCCGTCCCCGGCAAGGACCTGCCCGGCGTGATCTCGTTCCGCGACATGGCGGACGTCGACCACATGCTGGAGGCTGCGGGCAAGGGCGGCGCGGCGGTGGTCATCGGCGGCGGGCTGCTCGGGCTGGAGGCCGCACACGGGCTCACGTTGCGCGGGATGAAGGTCACGGTGATCCACCTGATGCCGACGCTGATGGAGCGTCAGCTCGACGAAGCGGCAGGGTGGTTGCTGAAGTCGGCGCTGGAATCGCGCGGCCAAGTTATTCTCACCGAAGCGAACACGGCGGAGATCATCGGCGATACTCACGTCGAGGGCGTACTGCTCAAGGACGGCACGCTGATCCCCGCCAGCCTCGTCGTCATGGCGGTCGGCATCCGCCCCTCCGTCGCCCTCGCGCGTGACGCAGGGCTGGAGATCGGCCGCGGGATCAAGGTCGACGACCACATGGTCACCAGCGACCCGTCGATCCTGGCGGTAGGCGAATGCGTCGAGCATGACGGCAACGTCTACGGCCTCGTCGCGCCGCTGTGGGACATGTGCCGCGCATTGGCCGACGGGCTGACCGACAGTCACAGCGGCTATCGCGGATCGGTGACCTCGACCAAGCTGAAGGTCGCCGGGCTCGACGTGTTCTCGGCGGGCGATTTCTCCGGTGGTGCAGGCGCGGAGGACATCGTCCTGCGCGATGCGTCGCGCGGCATCTACAAGCGCGTCGTGGTCAAGGACGACCGGATCGTCGGTGCGGTGCTGTACGGCGACACGACCGATGGCGGCTGGTATTTCGACCTGCTCAAGCGGGCGGAAGACATCGCGCCGATCCGCGACATGCTGATCTTCGGCCAGTCCTTCGCCTCGGGAGGAGGCACTGCGGACCCTAAGGCGGCCGTTGCGGCGCTCTCCGACGATGCGGAGATCTGCGGCTGCAACGGCGTCACCAAGGGCAAGGTCGTGGCGTGCATCGGCGCCGGCAACGCGACGCTCGACGCGGTCCGCGCGACCTGCAAGGCGTCGGCATCGTGCGGATCGTGTACCGGGCTGGTCGAGACGCTGCTCGCAGTTACCTTGGGTGACGAATATTCGGGCGAACGTTCGGTGAAGACGATGTGCAAATGCACCAGCTTCGGCCACGACGACGTCCGCCGCGAGATCGTCGCGCAAGGCATGCGCTCGATCCCCGAAGTCATGCAGAAGATGAGCTGGTCGACGCCGGACGGGTGTTCGTCGTGCCGGCCAGCGCTCAATTACTACCTGCTCTGCGCGTTGCCGGGCGACTATAAGGACGACCAGCAGAGCCGCTACGTCAACGAGCGCGTGCACGCGAACATCCAGAAGGACGGCACCTATTCGGTCGTGCCGCGGATGTGGGGTGGGCTCACCAACCCACGCGAGCTGCGCGCGATCGCCGACGTCGTCGAGAAATACGATGCGCCGATGGTCAAGGTGACGGGCGGTCAGCGGCTCGACATCTTCGGGATCAAGAAGGAGGATCTGCCCGCGGTCTGGGCGGATCTCAACGCCGCCGGGATGGTCAGCGGGCATGCGTACGGCAAGAGCTTGCGGACCGTGAAGACCTGCGTCGGGTCGGACTGGTGCCGGTTCGGAACGCAGGATTCGACAGGGCTCGGCGTCAAGGTCGAGCGGATGACCTGGGGCAGTTGGATGCCGCACAAGTTCAAGATCGCGGTCAGCGGCTGCCCGCGCAACTGCGCCGAGGCGACGATCAAGGATTTCGGCGTGGTCTGCGTCGACAGCGGCTACGAGCTTTCGGTCGGTGGCAATGGCGGGATCAAGGTCCGCGCGACCGACTTCCTGTGCAAGGTCGCGACCGAGGAAGAGGCGATGCATTACTGCGCCGCGTTCATCCAATTGTACCGCGAGGAAGCGCGCTATCTCGAGCGCACCGCGCCGTGGATCGAGCGGATCGGCGTCGAGTATATCCGCGAACGGATCGCCGAGGACCCGGAGGGTCGCGATGCGCTGGCGGCGCGGTTCCTGTTCTCGCAGCAGTTTACGCAGGACGATCCGTGGGCGGCGCGCGCGGCGGGCGAGCACCGCGAACAACATGCGCCGATGGCGCGGTTCACGCCCATCGACAGCACGAGGGAAATGGCATGATCGGCGAATGGCTCGATATCGGCTGGGTCGACGAGATCCCGGTCCGCGGCAGCCGCACGGTGCAGGTCACCGGCGGCGACGACATCGCGGTGTTCCGTACCGGCGACGGCAAGGTCTTCGCGCTGGCGGATCGCTGCCCGCACAAGGGCGGGCGACTGTCGCAGGGGATCGTCCACGGCGGCGCGGTGGCGTGCCCGCTGCACAACTGGCGGATCGCGCTCGATACAGGCGAGGCGCTGGGCGAGGACAAGGGGTGTACGCCGGTGATCCCGGTGAAGGTGTCGGGGGGCCGGGTGTTGCTCTGTCGCACCTCGACGATGAAGGCAGCCGCGTGATCCTCCCCGGCACGGGGAGGGGGACCGCCGCAGGCGGTGGAGGGGGCCCTCCACGAAGGGAGACGCCTGCGGGAGGGGGGCCTCCACGAAGGGGGACGCCTGTGGGAGGGGGGCCTCCACGAAGGGGGACGCCTGTGGAAGCCCCCCTCCACCATCCTTCGGATGGTCCCCCTCCCCGTGCCGGGGAGGATATCCGCACGACCTGCGCGTATTGCGGTGTCGGCTGCGGCATTCTCGCGACGCCGACTCGCGAACGCAGCGTCACGATCAAGGGCGACCCCGACCACCCCGCCAACACCGGCAAGCTCTGCTCGAAGGGCACCCATCTCGGCGAGACGATCGGGCTCGAAGGCCGCCTCCTCACCCCGATGATCGGCCAGCGTCGTGCATCCTGGGACAAGGCGCTCGACCTCGTCGCGAAACGCTTCCGCGACACGATCGCACAGCACGGCCCCAACAGCGTCGCCTTCTATGTCTCCGGACAACTGCTCACCGAGGACTATTACGTCGCCAACAAGTTGATGAAGGGCTTCATCGGCTCGGCCAACATCGACACCAATTCGCGACTGTGCATGGCGAGCGCCGTCGCGGGCCACATGCGCGCGTTCGGCGAGGATATCGTGCCCGCGAGCTACGACGATCTCGACGCCGCCGACCTGATCGTGCTGGTCGGATCGAACACCGCCTGGTGCCATCCGATCGTCTATCAACGCATCCGCGCGCGCTGCGATGCCGGCGCCAAGCTCGTCGTGATCGACCCCCGCCGGACCGAGACCGCAGACGAGGCCGACCTCCATCTCGCGATCCGGCCCGGCACCGACGTCGCGCTGATGAATGGCTTGCTGGCGTGGTGCCGTGACGCGGGCGTGGTCGACTACGACTATCTCGCCGCACACGTCGCGACGCCCGATGCGTTCTGGGACCAGTTCGACGAGGGCAGCGACCTGTGGTCGGTCGCGCGCATCTGCGACGTTCCGCCGCAGGACCTCCGGCGCTTCTTCGAACTGTTCGCCGCGACACCGCGCACCGTGACGATGTTCAGCCAGGGCGTGAACCAGTCACTGTCGGGCACCGATCAGGTTAACGCGATCACCAACCTGCACCTCGCCACCGGCCGCATCGGCAAGCAGGGTGCAGCCCCCTTCTCGATCACCGGCCAGCCCAATGCGATGGGCGGGCGCGAGGTCGGTGGGCTCGCGTCGTCACTCGCCGCGCACATGGATTTCGCGCCCGAGAACGTCGCCCGTGTCGGGCGGTTTTGGGCCGCGCCCAACATGGCGACCAAGCCGGGGTTGAAGGCGGTCGACCTGTTCCGCGAACTCGGCAACGGCCGGATCAAGGCGCTATGGGTGATGGCGACCAACCCCGCGGTATCGATGCCCGACGCCGGCCGCGTGCGCGAGGCGTTGGCCGCCTGCCCGTTCGTCGTCGTCTCCGACGTGATCGAGACGACCGACACCTCGGTCCACGCACACGTCCGCCTGCCTGCCGCCGCCTGGGGCGAGAAGGACGGCACCGTCACCAATTCCGACCGCACGATCAGCCGCCAGCGTGCGTTCATGGCCGCGCCGGGCGAGGCGAAACCCGACTGGTGGATCGTCTCCGAGGTCGGGCGGCGAATGGGCTGGAAGACGGCGTTTTCCTATGACCGCCCGGCCGAGATCTGGCGCGAACATTGCCGGTTATCGGCGTATGAGAATGACGGCACGCGGCTGTTCGCGCTTCCCGGTCATGCCGCTAAGGGCAATGCGGAATACGATGCGATGACGCCGTTCCGTTGGGGCGGCGCACCCTTCGCGGACGGCCGGTTCTCGACTCCCGATGGCCGTGCCCGCCTCGTACCAGTGGCGCAAAAGCCGGTTCCTGCCCCGCTTACGCAATGGCCGATGACGCTCAACACCGGGCGCTACCGCGACCAGTGGCATACGATGACCCGTACCGGCCTGTCGCCCAAGCTCGCGCGCCACCGCGAGGAGCCACTGGTCGAGGTCCACCCCGACGACGCGGTGCGACTGGGGATCGTCGATGGCGGCTTGGCGCGCGTGACGACGCCGCAGGGCGACAGCGTCTTCCGCGCGAGCGTCGTTGCGACGCAGCGGATCGGCGAACTGTTCGTGCCGATTCACTGGACGGACCGTACCGCGACCGGTGGCCGTGCAGGGCTCCTCCCTCGCCCGCTCGCCGACCCTGTCTCGGGTCAGCCGGGCTTCAAATCCACGCCCGTTCGGATCGAGCCCGTCGCGACCGAATGGCGTGGCTTCGTCGTCGTCCGCGGCGAACTGGCAAGCCGACCGGATTGTCTGTGGGCAACGCGCGTCGCGGTGCCGTGTGGAACCGCATGGGACATGGCGGGCACCTGCGACCCTGCCGCACTCGACGCGCTGCTACCGAAGGGAGAGCGGATCGAGGCGGTCGATGCGGCTCGGGGCTCACGCCGGATCGCGATATTGGAGGGCGGCAGGCTCGCCGCCGTCCTGTTCGTTACCCGGGACGGCATGCTCCCGCCCCGCGACTGGCTCGTCGCGCAACTGAGCGAGGCCATCGCCGCGCCCACCCTGCTCGCGGGCCGCGCGCCGGGCGTTCAGGTCGACCGCGGGCCGATCGTCTGCGCGTGCTTCGACGTCGGGCTGAAGACCATCCTCGCCGCGATCGCCGACCAGCATCTCGCCGACGTCCCTGCGATCGGGGCTGCGCTGAAAGCCGGCACGAATTGCGGATCGTGCCGCCCTGCCCTCGCCAAACTCCTCGTCACGCAAGGATCAGCAAATGTCGCATGATTTCTCGCCCGGTTCGGTCTGGCTGGTCGGTGCCGGCCCCGGCGATCCCGACCTTCTCACGCGTAAGGCCGAGCAGCTGATCGTCGCCGCCGACATCGTGTTCTACGACGCACTGGTCGGCCCGGGCGTCCTTGCACTCATTCCTGACGGCATCGAGCGGGTAAGTGTCGGCAAGCGATCGGGCCGGCATTCGAAGGATCAGGTCTCGATCAACGTCCTGCTCGCCAGGGCAGCGCTCGCGGGCAAGCGCGTCGTCCGGCTCAAGGGCGGCGATCCGTCGATCTTCGGTCGCTCGACCGAGGAGCTCGACCACCTCGCCGCGCAAGGCATCACGGTGCGGATCTGCCCCGGCATCACCGCCGCGAGCGCCGCAGCGGCCTCGGGTGGCGCCTCGCTGACGTTACGCGGTCTCGCGCGGAAGCTGACGTTCGTCACCGCGCACGCCCGCGCCGGCGAAGCGCTCGATCTCGACTGGACCGCACTCGCCGCGCCCGATGCCACGCTCGCCGTCTATATGGGTCGCGCTGCCGCCGGCGAAGTCGCGCGCAACCTGATCGCGACCGGGCGCGCGCCCGATACGCCGGTCATGGTCGCGGTCAACGTCTCGCTCCCCACCGAGCGCATCCTGCGCGGCCGATTGTCGGCGCTCGCGTTCCTGGTCGAGACGATCAGCGATCATGATCCGGCGCTGCTGCTGATCGGCGAGGCGATCGCGGTATCGTCGATAGCATGCGGTGCAAACGACGGCGCAAACGCGCAACTCGGAGTTCGGGCTGCTAGCGCGAACCAGCCCGTCCGGTTTCCGACTGACGCTGCATGCGGCGAGCCTTGAGCAGATCCTGACGCGAGAGGATGCCGACGACCTGTCGCGTATCACGCGCGACGATCGGCACGCGTCCAATGCCGGATTCGATCATCATGTCGGCGACGACTCCGATCGGCGTATCGGGATACGCGACGAGCAACGACGCGTCCGACAAGGTCTCGGTCAGCGATACGTCGGTGCCCGGTTGCATAGTCCGCCAGCGCAACGCGTCGGTCCGCGACACCAAGCCAAGCACGCGACCCGTATCGTCGACGACCGGATAGCTCCGATGCTCGGCGCGATCCGCGAAAAAGGTCGCCGCGTCTGCGGTCGTCATCGAACCCGGCAACGTCGCAGGCGCGCGTGACATCAACTGCTCCGTCTGCATCAGGTCGAGCGGATCGACGCTGTACTCCTGCAGGATATGCCGGCCGCGGCGTGCGATCTTCTCGGTCAGGATCGATCGCCGCATCAGCAAGACGCTGACCGCATAAGCGGCGGCTGCCGCTGCGATGGTCAGCGGCAAGGCATCGAAATGCCGCGTCAGTTCCGTGGCAAACAGCGCACCGGTGATCGGCGCGCGCATCGCCCCGCTCATAATCCCGGCCATCCCGATCATCGCCCAGAATCCGGGTCCGCCGGGCAAGAACTGACCAATCAGCGCGCCCGCCGCTCCGCCCAGGATCAACAGCGGCGCGAGGATGCCGCCAGACGTTCCCGATCCCAATGCCACCACCCAGACGACCGCTTTCACGACCAGAAGCGCGAGGATGACACGCACCGCAAGCGATCCATCGAGCGACGCCTGGATATTGGGATAGCCGGCGCCCAGGACATGCGCGTGCACCGTTGCGCCCGTCGCACTGGGTTATGATGGGCGCACTGATCGTGGCGCTGGTGATCGACGTCATGAAGCCTGCCGCGCTTGGCTTCACCCTGTCGGGCATGACAAGCGAATATGGCGTGTCGCGTGCCACCGCCTCGCTGGTGCCGCTTGCGGCGCTATCGGGGACGGTCGCGGGATCGATCCTGTGGGGCTTCGTCGCGGACATATACGGGCGCAAGGCGTCGATCCTGCTCTCGGCGGTGATGTTCGTCGGCACGTCGATCTGCGGCGCGATGCCGAGCCTCGCCTGGAACATCGCGATGTGTTTCATGATGGGCGCGGCCGCCGGCGGGATGCTGCCGGTCACCTATGCGCTGCTCGCGGAAATGATGCCGAACCGACACCGCGGTTGGAGCCTCGTGCTCATCGGCGGCCTGGGCGCGGCGGGAGGTTATTTCGCGGCCAGCAGCCTGTCGGCGCTCCTCCAACCGATCTTCGGCTGGCGGATCCTGTGGCTGGCCAATCTGCCGACCGGACTGCTGCTGATCCTTCTTGGGCGGCTGATACCGGAATCGCCACGGTTCCTGGTTGTTCAGGGGCGCACGCACGAGGCGGAGATGGTGCTCGCGCGCTTCGGTGGCGGGCGCGTGACGAGGCAGGACGCGCTGTCGAATGATGGGGCGGACGTTGCGGCACGGCCGACTTTGCGCAACGCCGGGGCGCTCGTCGCCTTCAGCATCGCCGCGCTGGCCTGGGGCTGCGCGAATTTCGGTCTGTTGCTGTGGCTGCCCGCCGACCTCGTCGCTCGCGGTTATAGCGTCGGCGTGGCCAGCGGACTGCTCGCCAAGGCGTCGCTGATCGCGGTCCCGACGATCTTCGTCGCGGCGCTGCTCTACAGCCGCTGGAGCAGCAAGGGTGCGCTCGTCGCAGCCATCGCGATGCTCGCCTTGGGACTCGTCGGTGTATTATGGGTCGAGCGGCAATCCGGCGCCGTCAGTCCCGTTCTGCCGGTCGCCGCGCTGATCGTAGGCGTCAACGCGATCATCGCCATCTTGCTGCCCTACGTCGCCGAGAGCTTCCCGGCGCGCGTTCGTGGGCGCGCCACGGGATGGGTCGCGGCCTGTTCCAAAGCCGGTGGCCTGGGCGCACAAGGGCTCGCGATCGCAGGCGCGGTCCCGCCGCTGGCGACCGTAGCGGGTCTAGTTCTGGTACCGACGGCCGCTTCTCTCGTACTCGTGGCGTGGCTGGGTCGCGAAACCAAAGGACGAGACGTCGACGTCATCTAGCCGGCGATCTGGATTTGCAAATCGTCGCGTGAAGCAAATGACGGCGTCTGACCATCTTCGTGCCAAGCCGCCCTATTTGTAATCAGCCTCTTCGAACTACCAAATTTAAAACGAATAAGGTCAGCCACGGATACCACAATCGGACGCTCACGCCCCTTCCCTAGCTTCCCAACTCCGAACGCTGGTTCAGCTTTGCGATAAGACCGATTTTTGAAGCCCGGCTATCCGCTCGCGAATGTCGTGATTGGAAGGTAAGCGGACGGACCGCTTTGGGGACGGCTGATGCGCTTGCCGACATTGCGCGGCGTTGCTGCGTTCTCGTGAAAATGGTCATGCTGGACAGTTCGATTTCAGTTGATCGGCTTAAGCGGCTATCTTCTTATCGACCAATCGGGTTTTGGCGTCGGATGAGCGCATATGGTCTACCGGACTCGGGCATTGAACGGCAGACCTTATACCACCGTCCAGCCCCCAATTCGCGAAGTCGTTACGGAACCAAAACGGTTTTCTCGGGTTGTCGGAAATCAACAAGGAGTTGGATGCATGCACAAGATCGGTATGACGTTCTGGGTCGCGTCGCTGACAGTGCTGGCTGGCGCATGTTCTCCCTCTTCGCCGTCGCAGCCGCACACCAGCGAGACTGCCGCCCCGCAACCTGCCAGCACAAATGCCACCGCCGCAGCCCTGCCGGTCTCCAGTATCCCTGCCGACCCGCGGACAATCGCCGTCAACGTGCAGGGCGTCGCCCCGGTCGGTGTCACGCTTAGGGTGAAAAGTGTAGAACTCGGTACCGATGCCACGACCCTCGATGTCAGCGCATCCTATGGCGGTACGATCACAAACAGTCTCGAATTGGCCGGAAATGGCACCTATTTGCTAGCTGCCAATGGCGATCGCCTGATGCTGAAGCCTCCACAAGACAACCAGTCGCTACGTATCAC
This sequence comes from Sphingomonas sp. Leaf242, assembly GCF_001422045.1. Taxonomy (GTDB): domain Bacteria; phylum Pseudomonadota; class Alphaproteobacteria; order Sphingomonadales; family Sphingomonadaceae; genus Sphingomonas. The sequence goes on along the minus strand of NZ_LMLW01000007.1, from coordinate 96,832 downwards.
GCGCGGCCAGACGATGGACGGTAAGCTCGTGTTCCTGGGCGCTGTGGCGCCCGACACGAAGTCGATCAAGCTGGTGGTGAACGACAATAACGATGGCAACAGCATCATCTCGCCGGGCTTGACGATGACTATTCCGCTGGATGGTACGCCGCGGTGACGCGATCCGGCATAGGAAAGCACGTGACCACCAGGTGGATAGCGGTCTCCTTATCCGTCGCGTGCTTCGGCCTGACGCTGGCCGGGTGCAATACCCGGCCGGCACCGCGCAGCCTGAAGGATGAGGCGAGCAGCTTTCGTCTTGTCGTGGACGCACCTGAAAGCCACATGACGCTCGCTGGCACAGATAGCACTGGCGGCACCGCAGGGCCGGAAAGCAGCTTTGCGGCGGCGAATGAGCGTTCCTCCGTGTTTCGAACCACTGAAGTTGCACCTGATCGCATTGCTCTTACGGAAAATCTGCTTTCCGAACTGAATGCGCGCCAAGCCGCTGATCAGTCGATCGTGATCGACCTACCGGCCGATATCCTCTTCGATTTCGACAAGGCCATCCTGCGCGCTGATGCCGAACAGTCGTTGCGCAAAGCGGCCGAGCTGCTGGGCAGCTATCCGACCGCGCCTGTGAAAGTGAACGGGCATACCGATGGCAAGGGCAGTGATGCGTATAACGACCCACTCTCGTTGCGCCGGGCGCAGGCGGTGGCGACATGGCTCAAAAAAAATAGCGGTCGAGGTTCGACTGTGGCTGGGCTGGGCAAGCGACGACCTGTGGCGGACAATGCAAATGCCGACGGCAGTGACAATCCGGACGGCCGTCAGCGTAACCGCCGTGTGGAAATCGTCATCCAGCCTGCCGCCCCAAAGGCCGCGACGCAGGAGTAGATCGACATGGCGCTGATACCATGCCCAGAATGCCGGCAAAGCGTATCGGATATCGCACCCGCCTGTCCTCGATGCGGCTATCCGGTAGCCGGTTCGCCACGATCACGTCGCATGATCGACAGCGGCGTCGCTGGTAAGGCAGTCGGCGCGATCGGTGGTTGGTTGATCGTTCCGTGGATCGCTCGCTTGGTCGCGATGGCGATGTTCTGTCTCGTTCTGATCGTGATGTTCATTAAGGGACGCGGGTGAATCACGCGCTATCTGCGAAGGCGGTCCACTCGAGTATTTGGATCGACTATCCGTCAAACGGCGGGGCTGTTGGAAAAAAGGCCGATCATTTCGCCCCCGCCTGTCCCAGAAGGGAACCCTTAGCGAGATAGCTGCCGCGCCCGATGGCGCTGACAGCAGTCAGGTCTGTCCGGTTTCCCGAAATCTCCACAGGGGGTATCGTTGGGGTATATTGCCCCACACGCAGCGCGGAAACCACCGATTTGCGCGAGGTTTGATTAGCTGCCGCGGAGGGTACCTCCGCCGCGGAACGACCGGAACGGGAAGGAAAGCGGACGGGCCGCTTTAGCGAAAATCGGGCGGTAAGCCGACATTCGTGTTCACTCTACATCGCTATATTCTTCCAATAACTGGATCGTATTCCCCCGGTAACAGTAAATCGGAACTCCTCCGACGCCGCCCTTCAACCTCAACTGAATGCAAGTTTTTTTGGGGAAAGAAATATAACGGGGGTATCGGTTCAACATTGCCATTGATGGCGTCTCGTGCACCTTCGTCGCCCACCGCTGAGCGGCATCCTGTGCCTGTGCGATTGACCCGTTCCAACTAGGCAACCGCCTCTCACGCTCAAGCGCACGCCATTCACCCGTCTCAAAACCAATCGCAAATGTGCCTACGATCGCAAGTGAGGCGAGGATGACCTTGGATGCCCTGTTCATGAAAGCATGAGAGCATTTTTAATGTCCGTTTCCAAGCTCACTATAAATGTTCACGAACGGCGACAATTGGGCGGAAGCGGACGAGCGCTGAGACATCTATCACCGATCCAGATGGTATATAGCTCAGGCCGGCCGGGGTATCGCTGGGGTACATCGTGCCATACCATGGTTATAAACCGCGGATTTCTGCGGGGTATGATAGGCTGCGGCGGAGGGTGTATCCGCCGTCTGCGAATGTCCGGAATGGGAAGGCAAGCGGACATAATCTGTGGACGCCAGCAATATGTTCTGGTGAAAGTAGCGGGTGCGCTATTTCCTTGATGCTGAGTTCAACGGTTTTGGAGGCGGATTGGTCGCAATCGCTGCCGTGCCGGAGGGCGATGAGGTCGCGCCTTTCTATGAGGCCGTTGAATGTCCTGAACCCAATCCGTGGGTCACCGCCAACGTCTTGCCGGTCCTGCTTACAAAGCAGAGGCCACTCGCCGAGGTTGCGCATATGTTCAGTTCCTACCTCGCGGCTGACACCGACCCAGTGCTCATCGCAGATTGGCCCGAGGATATTGGTCACGCTGTCGCACTCCTCACCAATGGGCGCGGCGGACGGCTAGTAGGGTGTGCCGTCCGATTTGAGATACTCGGCACCAGTGATTTTGCATCAGAGAGCCGAAGCGAAGTTCCGCACAACGCCTATTACGATGCCGTAGCTTTGCGTGATTGGGTGGTCTCAAATGAGCACTGCTAGATGTCCGCTAATGGGCGAAAGCGGAACGGCCGGAATGGGAAGGATTGCGGACTCTCGCCCGAGAGGTAGAATGTGGTCATAGATGACAATCCGACAGCGGCTGTGCACCATCTTCTCGTAGACGGACACGGTGTGCCAGCCCGCAAGGTGACGCGAGACGCGCGCATCGTGCATGACCTTGGCGTGGACGGCGACGACGCAGCCGAATTATTCGAAGAGCTGCATAAGCGGTTCGGCACCGACTTCGGCGCGCTTGAAGGTCAATGGAGTGAGTTTTTCAACACGGATGGCGCGAGTCCACACGCGATCCTCTTCGGTATTCCTGCGATTATTATATTTGGTGCCGTCGCCGGGATCATTTCGGCGGTCTGGCACTGGCCGAAGCTCGTAGCGGTACTGCTTGCCCTCCTTCTTTTGGTGGTTAATTCAAGGCTTCTTTCGCGTTGGTTCGCTAGAGAGCTGAGGCCGCTTACCGTCAGAGGATTGGCTCAAATTGTTGAGGCGGGCCGCTGGCCCGCTGATCCGGGGAATGTCCGTTAGTGGGAAGGCAGATGACATTAGCGGACGTCGGCTGACGCTGCAGCCTTTCTCAGAAAAGATGCGATTTTGGAAATCGGCCTCGCGAGACCACCTAAAACATGGCGCTAAGCACGAGGCCAACGGCAACGATGCCCCATGCTCCGATGTGGGTCCAGAAAGTTGTTGGCGCCAGATCCCGATCGATAAGTGACCATCCGCGATATCGGATGCGACCAGTAAAGACCGAAAACGCCATTCCGCACGCCATCACCACGGCCATGATCGCATACATCATGTGCTGATCGTCCATCGTCGTGCATTAGCGCTTCCTGCAACGGAAAGTAGCTAACTTCTTTTTTGGATTCCAATGCCGGGAATGTCTGAATGGGAAAAGTTAGCGGACGGGCCCCTTTCGGCGGCGAAGGGTGGTAAGCGGACACCGATTGTTGCTGTTTAGGCGCTACGAACGACTCTGAATGCGAGATAGGCTGCGACGACCATGATCGCGCATATCAAGGCGGCGGTGCCGGTAGTCAGATACATATTCGAAATCGTCGACCACAGGGTCCACCTTGGCACAGGCCGTGGATTGGTCGGATCAAATAGAGCGGCGTGCGTACGGACCGGGATGATGCAAAATATGAGTCCGGCCGTAACGATCACCAATACCGTCAGTTTCCACCACATACGATCATTCACTTACGTCCGCCGTGTCAGGAACACCCGCAGCTTAGCACCTGAACGAAAGGTCGCAATCCGGAGCGTCGCGCGAGGTCCCCAATGTCCGCTAGTGGGCGAAACTGTCCGGCAGCGCGAGTCTGCAAAGACCCACTTGCGGTCATTCGCGGCCTCTTTCTGGCTCCCCAACTTCTGCCATCCATTCAGTATTGCAGCAGAGAAGGTGCTGAGCCTCGGCCCTGCACGCTGACTCGCCAGCTTTCAAAGGATGATGAGGCGGCAAAGCTTTTGCCGGCCCATTAACGGGCTGTCGGCTGCATAAGCTCTATCGTGATATGATCGGGGCCTGAAACGTAGGCCACCAACGTTCCCTTCCGTGGACCACCTGGGATCGGCAGCGGATTACCTTTCGCCTTCCATCCTGCTGCCTCGACACGGGCAATGGCGACATGAATGTCCTTTACGGTCAGAGCCAGGTGGGCCGCTCCGATCGATCCCGCGCCGCTGGGCACCGTCCCGTTCTGGAGCCCGTTTGAATATTCCAACAGTTCGACCACGTAGCCGTCTTGTGCCTTGACGATTGCCGTTCTCACTTTCGGATCATCGACACCTGTCACCTGATGAAGGAAGTCGCCCCCCATCTCCGATTGCCGCTCAAGTGTGAAACCGAGCGCTCCCGTCCAGAACCGAACGGCTTCGTCCAAAGAAGACACAGCGAAGCCTGTGTGGTCCACGGCAATTACGTTTGTGGCGTCCGTCATTACTGCCCTCTCACTGGTATGCCGCCCGTGCTTACCACGCGACCGTTCACCATCGTAAACCGCTTTCCCTAAACCCTTTCCCGCATACACTTTCCCAACATGGGCTGGTGGACACGGAGAAACGGAAAGGCTTTGAGCCTTTTAAAGCAGCGAGTTCCAGGATGCGAAAGACCTTGGGAGCAGACGAGCGTGATCATGCAGCGATCAGGCGACCAGCGGCCGCGGAGACCAACAAAAGGACGCCCGCGCCCCTTACCTTGCTTCTTAACTTCGGGCGCTGGTTCATCATGATTTGAGGCTTTCAGTACGCTGAAAGGTCTGCTTATACGGCTTCTAGTGGGGAAACGGCCAGTCCGATCAAGGAACGTCGCAACGCTCAACCGAGCCTCTAATCCGTCGCAATTCAAATTCCTCTCGCAGCACCCTGACCAAGGCTGCTGCCGGCATGGCACGAGAAAGCGGCGCACCTTGCCCCGCCCATTGCGCTCCGAAACCGTGCTCGCCTTGCGCCTTGGCAGCCGCGTGCAAGGCCTTTCCCGCATCATAGGCGATAGGATAATCAGGCGGTCGGCGTTCATCGACCGACTGACTCAGAGCCGTGAACCGGTTGGCCAGCGCACGCGCGGGTCGACCAGAAATTAGCGAAGTGAGGACGGTGTGGTAAGCGCCCTCACCGGTGAGGGCCGCCCGGTATGCATCGTCTGCGGCCGACTCCGGGCACGCGACAAAGGCAGTTCCCAGTTGCGCTGCCGATGCGCCCAGGTCGAGCGCCGCGGCGATGCCGGCGCCGTCCATTATCCCGCCAGCAGCGATGATTGGTAGGTTGTTCTTGCGCACCAGGAGCCGGGTCAGCGCGAATACGCCGAGCGCGTCGTCAGGCGCGATGGGGTCGAAGACACCCCGATGCCCGCCAGCCTCGATCCCTTGCGCGACCACCGCATCGATCCCGGCGGCCTCGATCGCGTGTGCTTCGTTGAGGCTGGTTGCGGTCGCCATGAGATAGATACCACGCGCTCGCAACGCCGAGAGCACGTCGGCGGACGGCAACCCGAAGTGGAAGCTAACCACTGGCGGCGCGAGGTCGAGCAGTACCGCCACCATGTCGGGATCATCTGCGAAGCTCTTGTAGATGGTCATGAGTGCCGTCGGGGGTTGTGCGCCGTACTCGGCGAACAGCGGGGCAAGCCAATCCAGCCATTGCGCTTCCCGCGACAGATCGGCCTTTGGGCCAGCGTGGACGAAGACGTTGACGTTGAACGCGCGGGTCGTGCTGCTGCGCACCTCCTCGATCATCGCCCGTGCGCCGGCGGCGTCGGTCGCGCCTACTCCGATCGATCCCAAGGCTCCCGCCTCGGATACCGCTGCCGCCAGCGAAGGTGTGGCGACGCCTGCCATCGGCGCCTGGATCAAGGGCACCGAGAGTTCAAACCGATCGATGAGAGACATACCTACGCCGGATCCGGTTATGAACAATTGTCCGCTTATGACTACGCCAGCGCATTAAGTGAATGGCGCCAGGTGGGCTAGGTGCGGATCGTCTGCCCTTCAACCGCTCCGACCCAGAAAGCGACATTGCCGAACCGCTCTCGCCCATCCACACATTTGCAGTTCGTTCAGGCGCCGGCGACGCCGCGATCAATGGGCGAACGCCGCCGGAACGCCGCCGGCCTGCGTTTGAGCCTTCACCGGGAGGAATGCTGAAATGGAAATCTGCCGAGCCTTCGCCGCGAAATAGCTTGTCCGGCGGTCCCGGTCAGGACCACACGCCCCGCCGCCCCTGTTCCCGCATCGCATCGATGAACACCCTGACCGCGGGCATAGCGGCTCGACCGGGATCATAGAGCAGGCTTACCGGCATGGCGGACGGAGCATGATCGGCCAAAACCTCAATGAGTCGCCCGCTCGCGATATGCGCGGCCGACTGGTAACTCAGTACATTGGCAAGGCCGACGCCTGCTTCCGCAGCAGCGAGGATCGCATCGATGCCGTTGACGGTCAGGCGGGGGACGATTTCCAACAGCCTCTCGCCGCGCGCGCCAAACGACCATCGGGTGCCGGCGCGCACACCGCTACCCATGATACACCGATGCTGGGCCAGGTCGCCATGATCGATGGGCAAGCCATGTTCGGCAAGATAGCCCGGGCTTGCCACGATGGTCTGACGGACCGAACCGATCGTCACGGTGCGCAGCGTGCTGTCCGCCAGCGTCCCGATCCGCACCGCCACATCGACACCCTCCTCGACGATGCGGACATTACGATCGAGCAGCATCATGCGCGCGTTGAGGCCGGTGTGGCTGGCCAGCAGCGCGCTGATGACCGGCAACACATGCAGCCGCCCGAATATGACCGGCGCAGTTACGTAGAGCTGCCCCCGGGGAACCGAGCGACCGCCCATGGCGATCTGCTCCGCCTCGCGAATGTCCGCGAGTATGCGCCGCGCCCGATCGAGCAGGCTTGCCCCGTCGTCCGTCAGGGACACCGCTCGCGTCGAGCGGTGGAACAGCGTCACGCCCAGATGCCGCTCCAGCGCCGCGACCGCACGGGTCACGGCAGGAGGCGACAGATTGAGGACGCGCGCCGCAGCCGCGAAGCCGCGCTGCTCTGCCACCGCGACAAAGACGGAAAGGCTCTCGAAGCGGTCCATTATTCCCCGTATCGCAATAGTCCGTATCAGTAATTGCGAATTATCACATCGCGGGCAACTCGCCATCCTCGTGGCCATGGCGCAGGCATATCTCCACACCCTTTTCGGACCACGCGCTCGCGCGCTGCAAGAAGCAGCGGGGTCGCGAGCGTCCTACGCACGCATGGAAGCCGGCGCGGAGACGGTCGACCGGATTACGGCCAAAGAACTTGCGTTCATCGCCGCCCGCGACAGCTTTTACCTGGCGAGCACGTCCGAAAATGGCTGGCCCTATGTCCAGCATCGCGGCGGGGCAACCGGCTTCGTCCGACACCTCGGGGGCAATTGTTTCGGGTTCGCCGACTTTCGCGGCAATCGACAATATCTCTCCGTCGCGCATATTGCGGCCGACGACCGGGTTGCGCTGTTCTTAATGGACTATCCGAACCGCCGGCGCCTCAAGATCATCGGCCATGCCCACGTGAGCAAAGACCCCGCCGTCATCGCAGCGCTCATGCCGTCCGGCTTCGCGGCCGAGCCGGAGCGTGGCTTTCTGATCGATGTCGTCGGGTTCGACTGGAACTGCCCGCAGCATATCACGCCGCGTTTCACCGAGGCGGAAGTGCGCCGCACTTCCCAGCCGCTCATTGACGAGATTGCGGTGCTTCGAGCCCACATCGCTCAACTTGAACGGGCAGCATCATGACCAGCAAACTCACACGCGGCGTCCACCATGTCGGGCTAACCGTGCCCAACCTCGATCAGGCACGCGCCTTCTTCTGCGACACGCTCGGATTCGATGAAGTAGGCGGCGTGCCCGACTATCCTGCTATCTTCGTATCGGACGGCACAATCCTGCTGACCTTGTGGCGCGCGGCCGACCCCGTGACGGCCCGCGCCTTTGACCGGCGCGCCAATATCGGTCTCCATCATCTCTCGCTCTCGGTCGCCGACGATGCTGCACTGGCAGCGGCGTGGGCCGCCGTGACGGCGCATCCAGAAGTCGTGGTCGACGCAGCGCCGGGCGCCATCCGTCCCGGATCAACGGCGCGCCACTTCCTGATCCTCATTCCGGGCGGGATCCGTCTGGAGTTTGCCACGCCCTTTGACTGAAAGGATCCGTTCGATGCCACGACTGCCCCTCCCTCCCTTCACCCATGAGACTGCGTCGCTAAAGGTCCGCGCCGCCGAGGACGGCTGGAACAGCCGCGATCCAGCGCGGGTCGCGCTCGCCTATACCGAGGACAGCCAGTGGCGAAACCGGTCTGATTTCCTTCGGGGGCGGGATTCTATCGTCACCTTCCTAACCGCAAAGTGGCGTCGCGAGCACGAGTATCGGCTTATCAAGGGCCTGTGGGCGCATGACGGCGATCGAATTGCCGTGCGCTTCGCCTATGAGTGGCATGACGATGCCGGCGCGTGGCATCGCTCCTACGGCAATGAGAATTGGAAATTCACGCTCGATGGCCTGATGGCGCGCCGGATGGCGAGCATTAACGACGTTCCGATTTCCGAAAAGGGGCGACTGTTCCACTGGCCGCTCGGGCCACGGCCCGAGGATCATCCGGGGCTGGAGGAACTTGGGCTGTAGCTTCAAGCCGTTGTTTTCCTACCGGTCTTGGTTGATGCGCCGTCGGCCAGAGTGTGGGTGGGTTCCCGACACTGAGAGCCCGACAGAAAACTGGAAGGCGGCGCCTGTCAGGAAGCCGCTGACGCTGAATAATGCTGTCATCGACCGCTCAGTTGCTGGGAGGACCCAAACCCGGACGTTCGCACCTACTTAGCTAGCGCCCAACTTGTGCCATTCGTTCATATTCTGCAAACAAGAAACCGCTCTGATGCGCGCTGAATCAAGTTCGATGGGTCAGGTCTTCGCTACACAATCGTTGGCGTGATCCCGCCATCAACGCGCAACGCGGCACCGTTGGTTGCCGCAGCCACCGGGCTTGCGACATAGGCGACCATGCTAGCGACCTCTTCCGGCTCGATCATCCGCTGGATCAGCGAGGTCGGGCGGTCCCGGCTGAAGAATTCGCGTTCGATCTCGGCGTCCGATTGCGAGGCATCGCTTGCCACGCTCTTGAGGAAGCTCACGATACCCTCGGACCGCGTGGTGCCCGGCATCACCGTATTGACCGTGACGTTGGTGCCTTTGGTCAGCGCCGCGAGCCCGCGCGAGATGGCAAGCTGGGCGGTCTTGGTCGTGCCGTAGTGGATCATATCGGGCGGGATCAGCACGGCGGATTCGCTCGAGATGAAGATGATCCGCCCCCAGTCGCGCGCGAGCATGCCGGGGAAATAGGCCCGTGCGAGCCGCGCGCCGGACAACACGTTGACCTCGAAAAAGCGGCGCCAGTCGTCGTCGGTGATGTCGGCGAATGGTTTGGATTCGTAGATGCCGAGGTTGTTCACGAGGATGTCGACCGCCGGCACTGCTGCGACGAGCGCCGCTGCGCCCTCGGCCGTCGCCGCATCGGCGAGAATGGCGCGCGCGGCACCGATATCGGCGGCAGCGGCATCGAGCTTGGCCTGGTCACGACCGCAGATGATGACGTCCGCACCCTCGGCGGCGAGCTGGCGGGCGATCTCAAGTCCGATGCCAGCGGTCGATCCGGTGACGAGGGCGCTCTTGCCGCGAAGTTTCAGGTCCATGCGAATGTCCTCGATTGGTTCAATATCCGTCAAACTCCAGGTAGGACCGGTGCCTGCGCTTGATAATCGCGCGGCTTGGCGCTTTACCCGTGAAGCAATTTCACAGGTGGCCGATGGATAACCGTGCGGGCGAGATGCAGGTCTTCCTGCGAGTGGTGGACACCGGCAGCTTTTCCGAGGCTGCGCGGGCGTTGCTGATGACGCCGTCGACGGTGAGCAAGCTGATCGCGCGGATCGAAGCGCGAATCGGGGTGCGGCTGATCGAGCGATCGACGCGGCGACTGTCTTTGACCGCTGAGGGACAGCTTTACTACGAGCGCAGCCAGATGCTGCTGGCGGACCTGGACGACCTCGACAGCCAGTTGATGCAAGGGGCCGCTAGCCCCGGCGGTACGGTGCGGATCACGGCATCGGTCGGGTTCGGTACGCTCGCGATCGAGCCGTTGCTGCCCGCGTTCTGGCAGCTCTACCCCAATATCGTCGTCGATCTGTCGCTGTCGGACGATATCGTCGACCTCTATCTCGATCGGACCGACATCGCGTTTCGGATCGGCACGCTGTCCGACTCGTCGCTGACCGCACACAAGCTCGGGACTGCACGCCGTGTCATCGTCGCATCGCCGGACTATCTCGCACGCCGCGGCGTTCCGGTCGATTTCGCGGATCTTGCCGACCACGACTGTTTGGGCTTCAACTTCCGCCGGACGATCACGTCGTGGCCGATCGCGGACGGGGGACGGATCGTCGAGCGCGCCGTCAGGGGATCGCTGATCGCCAACAACGGCGAGACGGTCCGCCGCATGGCGATCGCCGGCGTCGGTCTGGCGCGGCTCGCCGACTTCCATGTCCGCGCCGACCTGGCCGCGGGTCGCCTGGTCGAAGTTCTTCCAGGCCCGTCTGCCGGCGACAGCGAAAGCGTCCACGCGCTGTCGGTCGGCGCGCGCGAACTGCCACGCCGGGTGCGCGCCTTCCTCGATTTCGCGGTTCCCCGCCTGCGCGCGTTCGTACAGGCCTCAGGCGGCTGAGCGTGCGCGTCAGTCGGCGGCGTCGAGCACGCGGATGATCCGGCGGTCCGGAATCAGCCACAGCGCGATGACGGATACGTACAGCCCGATCGCGATCCAGCGGCTGACGAACGCCAGCGGCACCGCCAGCGTATAGAGCGCAATGCTGCCCCAGCCCTTCCAGTCCGAGCCGATCGCGCGGGCGACCGCGGAGGTCTTTCCGTTGCAGGCGATGATCGCGCGCTCGGTCAGCGTATAGCCGATCGCGGCCAGCCCGAGGACGATCCCGTAGGCGGCGGTGGCGCCGGCCGCGAACTGGCTTTCGTCGAGCCAGCGGATCACGAAAGGCACCAGGCTGAGCCAGAACAGCAGGAACAGGTTCGCCCACAACACCCGCCCGTCGATCCGATCGACCGCGTGGAACATGTGGTGGTGATTGTTCCAGTAGAGCCCGACGTTCACGAAGCTCAGCAGATAGGCGAGCAGGAGCGGCGCGGCACCCACCAGACCGTGGAGATCGCCGGTTTCGGGGACCTTCAGTTCCAGCACCATGATCGTGATGATGATCGCGACGACGCCGTCGGTGAACGCCTCCAGCCGTCCCGGCCCCATTCGACGTCCGCTCATGTTTGCTCCGTGCCGATGATGATTGTCGGGGAAGCGTAGCCGCGCAATTTCCGGAAGTCCCGGCGGCGGTGGTCGCCCGCGACGGAATATGTCGGTTATCCGCAAATTTCGTTTCGGTTCGACAATAATAGCGCAGGGTCGGCGCGCATTGACGAGCGGACGCCTGCCTTTTGGGAGCTACGCACATGAAAATCTGGATCGCTTGCCTTGCGACGGTCACGACGATGCTCGCTCCTTTGGCCAGCGCGGACGCCCAGCAGACGCCGCGACCGACGATCGTGCTCGTGCACGGCGCGTTTGCGGAGTCCGGGTCGTGGAACGGCGTGATCGAGCGGCTGCGCGCGGACGGCTATACCGTGATCGCCGCGTCGAACCCGTTGCGCGGCGTGGCGAGCGATGCTGCGTCGGTCGCGGGTGTGGTGAACGCGGTGACGACGCCGGTGGTGCTTGTCGGGCATTCCTATGGCGGGCCCGTCATCACCGAAGCGGCGGCGCAAGCGGGCAACGTCAAGGCGCTGGTCTATGTTGCAGCGTTCGCACCCGATACCGGCGAGAGCGCGATCGAACTGACCGGCAAGTTTCCCGGTGCCACGCTGGGCGCCGCGCTGGCGACGCCGGTCGTGCTGCCCGACGGGACCAAGGATCTCTACATCCAGCGCGACAAGTTCGCGCACCAGTTCGCCGCGGACGTCCCCGCCGCGCAAGCCGCGCTGATGGCCGCGACGCAGCGCCCGGTCGCCGAGGCGGCGCTCAACGAGAAGGCGGTGACGCCGTCGTGGAAGACGATCCCGTCCTGGTTCATCTACGGCAGCGCCGACCTGAACATTCCGCCCGCCGTGCAGGCGTACATGGCCAAGCGCGCGGGGTCGAGGAAGACCGTCGTCATCGCCGGCGCTTCGCATGTCGTGATGACGTCAAATCCGAAGGCCGTCGCCGCGCTCATCGAAGAGGCCGCCGCCGCGCAATAGCCGCGATGCCATACCCGGAAACGATCAGGACATTCCGATGCCAGACATGATGCACGAACTTTCCCGGCGAGCCGTCGTCATCGCCGCCGCAACCGCAGCGGCGGCGAGCTTGCTCCCGGCGACGGTGTTCGCCTCCCCCCTTCCCAACCCAGACGGAGTACCGAGAATGAGCAGCGGTTTCATCAAGACCAAGGACGGCATCGACATCTTCTACAAGGACTGGGGTCCGAAGGCCGCGCAGCCGATCGTGTTCCATCATGGCTGGCCGCTGTCGTCGGACGACTGGGACACGCAGATGCTGTACTTCCTCGCCGAGGGCTACCGCGTCGTCGCGCATGATCGCCGCGGGCATGGCCGATCGTCGCAGGCCGATACCGGCAACGACATGGATCATTATGCCGCCGATGCCTCCGCCATGGCAGAGCATCTCGACCTCAGGAATGCGGTACATATCGGCCACTCGACTGGCGGCGGCGAAGTCGCGCGCTATGTCGCGAAATTCGGCCAGCCACAGGGCCGCGTCGCCAAGATGGTGCTGATCAGCGCGGTGCCGCCGATGATGCTCAAGACCGCGAGCAATCCGGGCGGCTTGCCGATGTCGGTGTTCGATGGCCTGCGCAAGGCGCTCGCCGACAACCGCGCACAATTCTATCTCGATCTGGCCTCGGGGCCGTTCTACGGCTTTAACCGCCCGACCGAAAAGCTCTCGCAGGGAATCGTCGACAATTGGTGGCGCCAGGGCATGATGGGCGGTGCGCTCGCGCATTACGACGGGATCAAGGCGTTCTCCGAGACCGACCAGACTGCGGATTTGAAGGCGATCACCGTGCCGACGCTCGTCCTGCAGGGCGATGACGACCAGATCGTGCCGTACGAAAACGCGGCGGTGCTGCAGGCCAAGCTGCTGAAGAACGCCACGCTGAAGATCTACAAGGGGTATCCGCACGGCATGCTGACGACGCACGCCGACGTCATCAATCCGGACCTGCTCGCATTCGTGAAGGGGTGATCGCACGATGACTCTGGCGGGAGGGTGGCGGTCGTCGCTCTCTCGCTCAGCGATAGGCGACGCGCGCCGGGATCGTCACTTTGATCTCGGTGCCGGTTTCGGCGTGCATCGCCAGGGTCCCGCCTAGCGCGACGGCGCGCTCGCGCATGCCGATCAGGCCATAATGGCCGGGTCGATGCCCCGCCTCGCGAACGTCGGGCGGGAGGCCGATACCGTCGTCCGACACGCTGACGATGAGCTTGTCGGAGGTCGATCGGATCGCGACGACCAGCCGGCTCGCGCGTGCATGACGCACTGCGTTGGCGAGCGCTTCGCGGACGATCTGCGCGACCTCGTCCGCGACCGGCGCGCAGACGGGTTGCTGGATGCCGACAACCTCCACATTCCACGTCAGCGGCGGTAGGACGACGTCCTCGGCGATTGCGGACAGCAAAGCGGGCAGCGCCACCGGCTCCATGGTTTCGCGCAGGGAGCGGACCCGGTCGCGGCCGTCGAGCAGCACGTCGTCGGCTCGCTCCAGCACGGTTTCGAGGCTCGTGCGGGCGCGGTCGCCACGCGGCAGCAGTTCGACCACCGACTGGAAGCGCAGCATCAGCCCCTGAAACCCTTGCAGCAACGTATCGTGGAGTTCGCGGGCGATCCGCTCGCGCTCCGCCAGCTGGACCTCGAAGCGGCCACGCGTGCGGTCGGCGATCGCGCGGACGCGGCGGCGATAGAGCAGCCATATCAGGATCAGTGCACCCACGATGCACACCACCATGAACGCATAGGTCTGGTAGAACCGCGGCGCGATCGTGAACGTCAGCGTGGCGCCCTCGCGGTTCCAGACGCCGTCGTTGTTGGCGGCGATGACCTGGAACCGGTATGTGCCCGGACCGAGGTTGGTATACAGCGCCTCGCGCGCAGTGCCGGCGTCGATCCAGTCGCGGTCGATCCCCTCGATCCGGTAGCGGAACCGGTTCGCGGTCGCATTGGTGAGACTGAGCGCGGTGTAGGCGATCCGGACATGATCGGTACCGGCGGGAAACGCGATCGCCTGATCACGGGGGGTCTGCGCCGCCCCACCGGCATCGAGCGAGCGGATCTGCACGGTCGGCGGCAATCGGTTTCGCGACAGATGCCGCGGGTCGATCATCGCCAGCCCCTTGTTGGTCGCGAACCACAGCCGCCCCGCGGCATCCTGCGCGACATCGTTCGCCTCGACCATGTTCGAGCGCGCCCGGAAATCTTCCTGATACCCGAAACGCTCGAAGGGGATCGGCGCACCGGGATGCGCGAACGCGGCCTCCACAGACGACGTCGGCATCCGGACGATGCCATCCGCGCCGATCGTCCAGGTCGATCCGTCCCCCGTCTGGAGCAGCCCGGTCAGTCCGGCGAGAAACGGATAGGTCCGGTCGCGCAGCGACTGGAGACGCTTTCCATCGTACCGCGCGAGACCCTGATCACCGACGATGAGAAGTCCGCGATCGGTCGGCACCCATGTCGCGGTCCTGCCCGTCACCTGATCCTTGCTGCGCCACAGCAGCGTTTCGACACCATCGCGCAGGCGGGACACGCCTTGCCCGATCCGTCCGAACAGGACGCCCCCCGCCCCGTCCGACCGGACGCGGTGGATCGATCCGGCGGGCGTACCGCTTGGCTTGGCGACCGGTTGCAACTGGCGTCCGACCAGGCGGTAGATCTGTTCGAAACCGGCCCAGAAGACGCCCGCCTTATCCATCGTGCAGGTGATCGACATCGGCCCGAGGACCGGCGTCACCTTGGCGAGGCTACCCGCGGGATCCAGATCGAGCAGGTATTTCCCCTGCATGCCGACCACCAACAGCCGCCGATCGTCGCCGCACAACACGCCGATGTCGGGTTGCGGAAAGACGAGCACGGGCACCCCGGAGCGACCGATCCGGTATATGCCGGAAAGCCCTGCAACAAACAGATTGCGCGAGGACGCGCTGCCCGCGAAGCCGGACACGATCGCCTCGGTCTGCGCAGGCTGAGCGATGTTGCTAGGCGCGAACCGGTCGAGCCCGGATTCCGTCCCGACCCAGATATTGCCCTCGCGATCCTCGAGAAGCGCGGTCGTCAAGGCAGCGGTCAGGCCCTGCTTTTCGGTGAACAGCTCGACCCGGCCGGTTGCCGAAGCGGGCTGAAACGCGGCCGCGGACAGTCGACCGAGCCCCGAATCCTGACCTGCGATCCAAAGATTGCCGTCATGGTCGAAGATCATGCGCTCGACGACATAGGGGGTGGTGGCGGTGCCGGTCCGATACGCGCGCGCGGTGCGATCGAGCGGCAGTATCTGCGTACCGGTGCGCCGCCAAACGATGCCGTGACGGTCCTGCGCGAGCGACGTCGCGCCCGTGATCGCTATCCCGGTATCCTCGAAGCGATCGCTCCCCGGTTTGAGGCGAAGCATCCGCGGCATGAGCGACAGGTAGATGCCTCCCGGCGTACTCAGGATATCGCCCGTCTCGCTGTCGGGGACACCGCGCCCGGCGCCGAACGCCGTCCATTTGCCCGCGAACAGCCGACTGAGAACCAGCTTCCCCATCGAATCGCCCGCAACCCAGATTGCGCCGTCCTGCCCCTCGACGATGCTGTTCACGCCGCCGTTCGGTGCCCAGGGGTTCGCATCCTTCAGCACGCCGCCGCGAACGACGGAGATACCGCCAAAGTCGTACCCTACCCAGATGTCGCCATTGCGCGCCGCGAGCAGTGCGGTGACCTGCGGCGAGCGATAGCGATCCTGGTCGACGGGGACGACCCGCTCGAAAACGATGCCGTCGAACCGGTACAGCCCCGTCGCGGTCCCGAGCCACAGATAGCCATCGCGTCCCTGCACGATCGCACGAATGTTGCCGGGGGCACCGTCGCCCAGCGTCCAGCGCGAATGGCGCATCTGCGCGATGCCCCGCGTTGGCTCGAGTGCGGCGGCGCGGCCGATCACCATGAAACAGCACAGGATACCGAACAGGACGCGCAACAGGTCACGGGCGATCGCTCTGCCGCGCTCAAGGCGTAGAAGACTGGTTTGCGCGATCAAGCGGACGATACCCAAGCAGAGCTGATGATGATCGACGTTGCGCTCGCGCAACGAACAAATGCAAGGCTCGATCGCATTACGTCGGGTCATACGATATTTGGTCGCGCTGCTGGCTGAGACGCGTGGGCGCAAATGTCACGATTGTCCAAATTGGGTCAGCCCTGTCCACGATCCTGCGCCGAGCTCGTGATATCAATGACATAGGTCCGCACCGGATCGACGGGAGAACAGGATGCCGCCGATAGACGGTCGGACCGACGACGCGGCGACGATCGGCACCTGGCGCGGTGTCCGCATCGACGTTGCGCCGCGCGATGCGGTGAGCGTCGAGGTAATGGTCGCCAGCGCGGGCGTCTTCGCGCACGAGATCGGCCGGACGCGCCCGGGCGGCGGACTGGGCAATCTCGACACGGCCCTGGGCGGCGCGATCACCCGGTTGCGCGCCGACGGCATTTTTCGCGCAGAAACGGGCAACGTGCTGACCTTGTCGGCCCCCGCACGACCGATCCACGCGACCACCGTGCTCGCGATCGGACTCGGCGATCCTGCGGCATGGACGCCCGCGACGATGCGGCAGGCGGTGTCGACCGCGGCGCGAGAAACGATCCGCATTGAGGCGGTGTCGGCGGCGTTCGCGCCGAGCCTGCTCGACAGCGGCCTCGATCCGGACAGTCTGGCCGGCACGCCCGACGCGATGCTCGCCGGGCTGTTCGACGCACTGTCCGACGCCCCCGCCCGGATGCTGTCACGCTGGGTGTTCTGCGTCGGCGCCGGGCGGTTCGAGACAATGGCCGAGGTCTTTCGTGCCAGCTTCGACCGGCTCGCCGTGCCTTGACGCAGCGGCCGCTTGCCATGTCCGCCAG
The DNA here is from genome assembly GCF_001422045.1 of Sphingomonas sp. Leaf242. GTDB lineage: Bacteria > Pseudomonadota > Alphaproteobacteria > Sphingomonadales > Sphingomonadaceae > Sphingomonas. Next base: position 79,514 of record NZ_LMLW01000007.1, on the reverse strand, counting down.
TCGCGGCGCAGGGTCGCCACTCACCTACCCGCCAGCCCGAGAGCCCGCATTGCCGCCCTCCCCCCGGATCCGGATCATGATCGTCGACGATCATCCGTTCCTGCGCGAAGGGGTGAAGGCTGTGATCGAAACGCAGGAGGATCTGGCGGTGGTCGCGGAGGCCGAGTCCGGCGAACAGGCGCTCGCGCTCTACCCGACGCACCTCCCCGACATCGTCCTCATGGATCTACAGATGCCGGGGATCGGCGGCGTCGATACGATCGCGGCGATGCGCAGCAACTGGCCGCACGCGCGGATCGTCGTGCTGACCACCTATTCGGGCGATGCGCAGGCGTTGCGCGCGCTCCGCGCGGGGGCGGCCGGCTATCTGCTGAAGAACACGCTGCGCAAGGAACTGCTCGACACGATCCGCTCGGTCTATGCCGGCGGCAAGCACCTGAATGCGCAGGTGGCGTCGAGCATCGCCTTCCACGTGATCGAGGATGCGCTGACCGAGCGCGAGATCGGCGTGCTGTCGCTGGCGGCGTCGGGCAATTCGAACAAGCAGATCGCCGCCAAGCTGGCCGTCTCGGAGGAGACGGTAAAGGGCCATATGAAGCTGATCTTCGCGAAACTCGGCGCCTCGGATCGCACGCACGCAGTGACGATCGCCGCCAAGCGCGGGATCATCGCGCTCTGATCCGAGGCGACATCACCTGCCTCTAAAGAGGGGGCGCACGCCACCCCGGCCGGGGCGCAGGCGATCGATCCGCATCCCCTATGCTCCTTCGTACAGACTGCGACGGAGACCCAGGCGATGCTGCATATTCTTCCTCCCGCGCCCGCACTGCCACGCGGGTTCGTGCCGACGGTGGCCGCCAGCCTGGTCGCGAATGCGGTCAGCACGCTCGATCACAATCCGCAGGTTGCGCGGCATTATCTGGAGCGGCTCGCGGCGATGTTTGCCGACGATGGCACCAGCGGCTCGCCGTTGAAGGCCAAGCCCGTCAAAGGTGGGCTAGCGGCGTGGCAATTGCGCAACGTTGTCCAACATATCGATGCGTATCTCGGCGCGACGATCGGGGTCGACGCACTCGCCGAGGTCGCGCGGCTCAGTACCGGGCATTTCTGCCGTGCGTTCAAGGTGTCGACGGGCGAGACGCCGCACGCCTTCCTGATCCGCCAGCGCGTCCGCCGCGCGCAGACGCTGATGCTGCAGACCGACGATACGCTCAGCCACATCGCCTACGCCTGCGGGCTCACCGACCAGGCGCACCTGACCCGGCTGTTCCGCCGCGTGGTCGGTGCGACCCCGCTGATCTGGCGCCGCACCTGGCAGGCGCGCTGACCGACCTTTTTCCAACGGGAGACTATCATGACCATTACTGCCACCGCCACGCCCGGCGCGTCCTTGATTTCGCCGACCGATCACACGCTGGTAATGATCGATTTCCAGTCGCAGATGGCGTTTGCCACCAAGTCGATCGCGACCGAATTGCTGCGCAACAATGCTGCCCTCATCAGCCATGCCGCAGCGGTGTTCGACGTGCCGACGATCCTGACGACGGTCGCGGTCGACAGCTTTTCGGGGCCGATGTTCAGCGAGATCACCGACGCGTTCCCCGGCGAGCCGCTGCTCGACCGCACCTCAATGAACACCTGGGAGGACGCCGCGGTGATCGACGAGGTCAACCGGATCGGCAAGACGCGGATCGTGTTCGCCGGGCTTTGGACGGGCGTCTGCATCGTCGGACCGGTCGCATCGGCGATCGACCAGGGCTTCGAGGCGTTTTTTATCAGCGACGCTTGCGGCGACGTTTCGGTCGAGGCGCATGAGCGCGCGGTGCAGCGGATGATCCAGCTTGGCGCGGTGCCGATGACCTCGGTTCAGTATCTTCTCGAACTGCAGCGCGACTGGGCGCGGACCGAAACCTACGATGCGGTCACCGGCGTCGCGCGGAAATTCGCCGGCGCCTACGGGCTCGGGATCACCTACGCCAAGACGATGTTCGGCGCGTCCGAAGGCGGGCACTGATCCGGTGCGGCCGTACCTGATCTCGCTCGCTGCCGGCCTGTTCGTCGGCGTGATCTATGCGTTGCTGAAGGTGCGGTCGCCGGCCCCGCCGACGATCGCGCTGATCGGGCTCGCCGGGATATTGCTCGGCGAGCAGGCGGTGCCGCTCGCGAAAAGCCTGTGGGCGAGCCGCGACAAGGCCGCGGCGATCCGGGCGGCGTGTACCGACCATGTGTTCGGGATGCTGCCCGGCCATCGCCACGACGATGCGGCGTGATTGACCGCCGCACGACCATCCTCGGCGGGGCGGCGGCGACGCTGGCCCCGCTGCTAGCCGGAAACCGGAGACCGACCATGTCCGACCTGATCCTCGTCAACGCGAAAGTGACGACGCTCGACCGCGAGAACCCCGAAGCGCAGGCGATCGCGATCCGCGACGGCACGTTCCTCGTGGTCGGCTCCGAGCAGGAGGTTCGCGCCGCCGCGCCGCAAGCGACCGTGATCGACGCGGGCGGACGGCGGGTCATTCCCGGGCTGATCGACAGCCACGTGCACATCATCCGCGGCGGGCTGAACTATAACCTCGAACTCCGCTGGGATGGCGTACCGAGCCTCGCCGACGCGATGGCGATGCTCAAGCGACAGGTCGACAACACCCCCGCCCCGCAATGGGTGCGCGTCGTCGGCGGCTTCACCGAGCACCAGTTCGCCGAGAAGCGCCTGCCGACGATCGCCGAACTGAACGCCGTCGCGCCCGATACGCCGGTGTTCATCCTCCACCTCTACGACCGCGCGCTCCTCAACGCCGCAGCCTTGCGCGTGGTCGGCTACCGCAAGGCCACGCCCAACCCGCCGGGCGGCGAGATCGTCCGCGATGCGGCGGGCAACCCGACCGGGCTGCTGCTCGCGCAGCCCAATGCGACGATCCTCTATTCGACGCTCGCCAAGGGACCGAAGCTCCCGCCGGAGTATCAGCTCAACTCCACCCGCCACTTCATGCGCGAAATGAACTCGCTCGGCGTCACCGGGGTCATCGATGCCGGGGGCGGCTTCCAGAACTATCCCGACGACTATGCGATCATCGAGAAGCTGCACGCCGACGACCAGTTGACGCTGCGCATCAGCTACAACCTCTTCACGCAGAAGCCGAAAGAGGAACTCGCCGACTTCCAGGGCTGGGTGAAGCAGGTCACGCCGGGCCAAGGCGACGACACGTACCGGCACAACGGCGCCGGCGAGATGCTGGTCTATTCCGCCGCCGACTTCGAGGATTTTCGCGTCGAGCGCCCAGATATGCCGGCCAGCATGGAAGACGACCTCGAACCCGTCATCCGCCTGCTCGCCGAGCATAAATGGCCGTGGCGCCTTCACGCGACTTACGACCAGACGATCGGCCGCGCGCTCGACGTGTACGAGAAGGTCGCGAAGGACATTCCGTTCGACGGGATCAACTGGTTCTTCGACCACGCCGAGACGATCACCGACCGTAACATCGACCGGATCGCAGCGCTCGGCGGTGGCATCGCGGTCCAGCACCGCATGGCGTACCAGGGCGAGTATTTCGTCGAACGCTACGGTGCCAAGGCCGCCGAGCGGACGCCGCCGATCGCGAAGATGCTCGCCGCCGGGATCCATGTCGGCGCCGGCACCGACGCGACGCGGGTGGCCAGCTACAATCCTTGGGTGTCACTCAACTGGCTGGTGACCGGCAGGACCGTCGGCGGTCTCGGTCTCTATCCCGGTGCCAACCGCGTCAGCCGCGAGAAAGCGCTGGCGATGTGGACGCACGAGAACACCTGGTTCTCGAACGAGGTCGGCAAGAAGGGCCGGATCAAGGTCGGGCAGCTCGCTGATCTCGCGGTACTGTCGGACGATTACCTGACCGTTCCCGAGACCGACATCCCGCATCTGCGCTCCGTCCTGACATTGCTCGGCGGCAAAGTGGTGTTCGGCGAAGGCGACTACGCCCCGCTTGCGCCCTCGCTGCCGAAGCCAATGCCCGACTGGTCCCCGGTCGCGACGTTCGGCGGCTACCACCGCACGCCTGAAGCCTCGGTGAAACTTGCCGCTGCGTGCGGCTGCGCGAGCGGATGCTCGGTCCACGGCCACGACCATGCCGCAGCACTCGGCCGCGACGTCCCCGTGGCGGACGTCCAGAGTTTCTGGGGTGCGTTCGGCTGTGGCTGCTGGGCGGTCTGATCATGATGGGGAGACTGAGAATGACACGAACGAACCTACTCATCGCCGTAGCCCTGCTCGGCCTGTCGCCCTCCGCGCCCGGCCTCGCCCGCGAAGCGCCGACATCCGCCGACTATTCGGTCGGCCCGCAATACGACACGACCCATGTCTACGTCGCGCCGGAGGACTTCGACCGCTTCGTCGCCAGCCTGACCGCGACGTTCGGCGGCACAGCCACGAAAAAGGGTGCATTCCAGGTCACGCCGACGACCAGCAAGACCCTCTCCCAACTCGTCCTGACCCCCGCCGGATCGATCTCGGTATTCGGCTTCACCACGCCAATCCCGTTCCCGTTCGGCAGCGAGCGCAACGGCTATCTCGTCACCGACATCGACGCGGCCGTCGCGTCGGCGGTCAAGCACGGCGCGACCCGCACCATAACGACGTTCCCCGATCCCATCGGGCGCGATGCTGTCGTCCAATGGCCGGGCGGAGTCGGCATGCAGATCTACTGGCACACCGCCAAGCCGAACTATCCGGCGCTGACCACCGTTCCCGAAAACCGCGTCTACCTGACGCCCGATGCCGCGGACGCCTTCGTGAAGAGCTGGGCCGGCTTCGCCCACGGCAAGGTCGTTGCCGACGACAAGGCGGCGGATGGCAGCGACATCGGCAGGCCCGGCACGCACTATCGCCGTATCCGCGTCGCATCCGGTTACGGCAAGACGACCGTAATGGTATCCGACAACCAGCTCCCATGGCCCTATGGCCGCGACGTGACCGGCTATGAGGTGGGCAGCCTTCAAGCCACGCTGGCCAAGGCAAAAGCGCTCGGCGTCGAAACGCTGGTCGAGCCACATACCGAGGGCGACCGGCAATCGGCGATCGTTCGCTTCCCCGGCGGCTACATCGCTGAGATCCATTCGCCGATCGCACGATGACCGCGGCGCGCGCACCGCGTTTGGTCGAGGCCATTCTCGACTGGCGCTGGACGGGATTCCTTGCCCGCCTTGCGCTCGTCGGGGCGTATCTGCTCGGCGGAATCGTGAAGGCGAGCGACTGGACCGCCGCGGTCGCCGAACAGGCGCATTTCGGCATGCACCCGCCCGCCGTATGGGCGGCGCTGACGATCGCGATCGAAATCGTCGGCCCACTGCTGATCCTGTCGGGTCGGCTCGTCTGGCTCGGCGCAGGCATGCTTGGCGTCTTCACGCTGTTCGCCGCCATCACCGCCAACGCGTTCTGGGCGATGCCTGCCGGCCAGGAACGTTTCATGGCCACCAACACCTTCTTCGAGCATCTCGGCCTGATCGGCGGGTTCGTCCTCGCAGCCATGGTCACGGAGCTGGACGCGAGACGTGCCTGAAATCTCCCGCCGGTGCCTCCTGCTGCTGGGGTTGGCGTCGGCTGCCCCGGCGGCAGCGCAGACCGAGGCGTGGCAGCCGCCGACGCTGACCATCACGCGCTACGACGAGGATTGGACGAAGCTCGTAGATCCAGCCGAACGGAAGGACCATTGGACGGGCCCGTTCAAATACATCCCGATCGCGGACGACGCCTATCTGACCACCGGAGTCGAATTCCGCCTGCGCAACGAGAAGTACCACGATAATCTTTGGGGCGACGCTTACGCGCCCGACGACGGATACCTCTGGGCGCGCGTCGTCCCCTACGCCGACCTGCATATCGGAAAAGCGCGCGCGTTCGTCCAGCCGATCGTCGCCTATGCGGCAGGCATCGCGCCCTCCGCCAGCCCTGTCGATCAGACGCGTGTGGACCTGCTCCAGGGCTTTGCGGATGTCGAGATTGGCCCGGTGACATTGCGCGGCGGCCGGCAGATGCTCTCGCTCGGCACCGAACGCCTCGTCGGCACGCGTTACGGCCCGAACGTACCGCTGGCTTTCGACGGCGCGCGGGGCATCGTTCGGATCGGGGCGGCAACCGTCAGCTTGCTGGCGGTGCGTCCGGTACAGCCAGGTCCGAAGTCGTTCGACGACACGCGCTCCCACAGCAAGTCGCTCTGGAGCGCCTACGCCACGCTTCCCGGTCTCGACATCTATTATCTCGGTTACCGCAATGCCCTCGCCGCGTTCGGCGGACGCACCGGGCGCGAACTGCGTCACAGCGTCGGCGCGCGGTCGTTCGGAACCGCCGGCGACTGGCACTGGAATATCGAGGGCGTCGCGCAGTTCGGCCGCTTCGCCGGCAATAGGATCGGTGCATGGACGCTCGGTACAGAAGTCGGAAGAACCTTCCCCAACGCCCCATTTGCACCGGATGCCGTCATGCGGTTCAATATCGTCAGCGGTGACCGCCGCAGCGGCGACCGCACGCTCGGCACATTCAATGCCATGTTTCCAAAAGGCAAATATTTCGGCGAGCTGTCGCCAGTCGGCCCGTCGAACATCGTCAGCGTGAACCCGCGTGTGGCGATGACCGTAACGCCGGACGTCTCCGCCAGCATCAGCGGCATGGCCTACTGGCGATACGCGCGTGCCGACGGCGTCTACGACGTTCCCGGCAATCTCCTGCGCGCGCCGGGCACGTCCAGGGCACGCTTCATCGGCAAGGAGATCGAGGCGACCTTGGCCTGGCAGGCAACGCCGGAACTCGAACTCTCGACATCCCTATCCGTCTTCGACGCCGGGCGCTTCCTCGAAGACACGGGCTCCGGCCGGACGATCGGCATGCTCGGCCTCGAGAGCAATTTCCGGTTCTGACCAAACCTCATCTTCCTCGCACGAACACGGATCCTGGAGATCGACATGGCCACCACCGCTACACCCTACGACCCCCGCGTCCCGCTGCTACTCCTGCTTTCCGTCACGACCGGCCTCGTCGACGCGGCCAGCGTGCTCGGTCTCGGCAAGGTCTTCACGGCCAACATGACCGGGAACATCGTGTTCTTGGGCTTTGCGGCATCGGGCGCGCCGGGATTCAAGATCCTGCCCTTCGTGGCAGCGCTGGCAAGCTTCATGATCGGCGCGCTCGTCGGGGGACGGACCGGCAAGGTCCATGCAGGAGGATCGGAACGACGCTGGCTCCTGACATCGGCCGTCGTGGAAACGGCGCTGCTCTGGGCCGCCGCGATATCGGCGGTGGGGTTCGACGTGGCCACCCAATCGCCTGAGGCGCGGCTCTACCTGATCATCGGCCTCACAGGCATCGCGATGGGCTATCGCAACGCCACGATCCGGCAACTCAAGGTGGCGGATCTTACGACGACGGTGCTCACCTTGACGCTGACGGGGCTCAGCGCAGACTCACGCGCCGCCGGTGGAACGGGCACGAACTGGAGGCGACGCGTGGGCGCCGTCATCGCGATCTTTGCCGGCGCGGCGCTGGGCGCGGGACTGCTAGTGCATGTCGGTCTCTACGCGCCACTCGCCCTCGCCGGGGCCGTCGTGTTGTTCGGAACGCTGGCCTTCGCCTATCGTCTGGAAGCAGTATCTTCGACCTGATGACGTTATGTCGAAGCAGCATTTTGCAAATGGTGTGATAGGCGCTTCACTGCTGGACGCGTTCGAGCAGTGCCAATCTCGCACGCGCATCACGAATGCAGATGACGACGAGGTTTATACATCACGCCCCCAGATCACACTGGCCTTGATTGACCCACATCCAGACATTCAGGTGTCCTTTCCCGCCTCCCAGCTTTAGCCGTTCGTTCATCGGACTGAGCGGTAGTGCTTGGCGGACGATCCATTGCCGCGACGGCTTGCAAGGGAAGGAAAGCGGACATTCCGCTTTGGAGGCCACACCCCAGAAAAACGACCTATGAGCGGGTGCCAGATGCATCAGTCTTTTGAATCGCCGGGGCCCTCGGTTTCCTGCCCATTTCGGGCTGATGCCAAATCCGTGAGTTTCGCATCACGTCGCGGAAGCGGTGGTAAGCTACCGTCCCTATTCCGCGGATCGCCTAGAGCGAAGGCGCCGCCGGTCAGACAGCCATCCAACGCCTCATGCTCTCGTTTGCTAAATGGCTCTCCCTTGCGCGAGTAGCCCTTTATGACACGCCCCGAACCCTCATCGATAACGTCAATCACGAAGTGGCGGACAGGATTATCCAGTCGCACGATCGGCTTCGGTGCCTTTGGTACCTCCCGGTGACGCAGTGGCAAGCGGCTGCCCCAATCCTTTCCCAAGCACATCTCGACCCATTCAATGGACTTTGACGTGGAGCCATTAAAAGCGAGCCGCGATGGGGCAGGATCATTAGCAGGGACGTGTCTAGGTACGATGAATAGCACCGCAAACAGGAACAGCCCGCCAGCCACGAGCCAGGGCAAAGGTTGCTTCAGTGAGACGTGATTGAAGGTGGTTGGGACCGGTCGCATCAGCGCATGATATAGCGCGTATCATCGCCTGTAAGGATCTCTCTGGGCGTGAGCTGACCAGTGTCATGATGCAAAACTTTGATTTTTGCACCGATCGGGAAGGGTATTCGCTGCCCCGGAGTTGTGCGACCTTGCGCGAGCGGGTTACGAAAAGTGGACAACGATGCAAAAGCCAGAAGGGCGAGATTACGACTTTTTCGCAACGATTAGTATGCGGGATAAGCTAATCGGGTGGGCTATAATATTCACTCCTGTGCTGGCGATGTTACTCCTTTTGAAGCTGTGTTATCGGCCAGAGCCCATTGAACCTCGCTACGTATATGGCTGCTACGCGAGCAAAGTAGCCCCCCGCCTACTTATCGATGCAAAATCGATTTCATTCGATAACTCTGGTATTAGTCCGACAGGTTATGAAGTGAGAGCGGAGAAGCAAGGGTACTCGATTTATACGAAAGCGAAGATTATCCTAAATCGAACGACAGGCGGCCAGTTTGCGTTCGTGGCATCCCCCTATGGAACGTCGCTTCCACTGCTACCTGAGCATTACAGCGAACCACGATACCTTCGGCACCTAAGCGAATTTAGTGGTAAGTTCTATGCGTTCTCTCGACAGGCGGATGAGGTGGTCTACTCGCGGATGAAGCCGAAGGGCGCATGCCTCACGCAATCGAGTGTCCGTTGATGGGCGGAAACAGAAGTCAGCTGTTCGGGCAGCGGTTTGCTGGTGCCAGAGTGACGTTTCGGTACGAGAGCGTGCGCTGAACATCGCCGTCGTCCGTGCTGATCGTTGCGGCGCCCTTGAACGTAGCAGGAATACCGCTGCCAGAAGGCCCAATGTCCGCACGTTGCACCGGCGCCGAGAGGGTGACGAGCACAAATGCGCGAAGGTCGCTGGGACTGCCCTTATTGAACCACGTGGATCCCTGGCTTCCATTGCCTTTGAGGCCACCACTCGGGGTGGCGCTGCTCCCGGCTTTGATTCGCCAGCCGCTTGGGATGCGGCAGATCGATCGAAATTGAACGCCCCACGTCTTAATCGCGAAAGCGCTAATGCTTTCCGTATCCATGAGCGGGATTCGTCCGATTGACAGTAGATAAGTGCGGGGATGGTCGACGGGCGATGCACCGATAGTCAGCAACGCCAGGGGGAGCAGAACCTTCATGTAATTAACCTGTCGGAACGGCTGTTATCGGGCAAGCCTCGCAACGGCTTAAGTGGCTGGTTTTGGGCGTTCTTGCCCTTCTCAAAAGGGATCCTTTTGAGAACGCGCCGGCCTTCTCGATCGACGTTCCTTTGTGGGAAACCGTGTGGGTCAGGCGGGGTCTTCTAGAGTAAACTGATCCTCGTCATCGTCGAACGCGAATAGCTCGGCATAGCGGCCCCATTCCGTGACAGCGCGCAGCGTGGTCGCTGCGAAATCGGGAGACATGTGGTCTTCCAGTTCGTCGCGGAACCGTCTGGCAGGGGCTTGGTGCGAACGGCGCTCATCCAGCACCTTGCGAATATGACTGGCTAGCCGGACATGCGTTTCGAGCGTGCGACGGAAGTTGGCTTTGCGCTGGTCGACCGTTTCCTGAGCGAAGGCTGCCCCCCGTTTGGTTAGTACGGCGTCGCCATCGTTCACATCAATGAACTGCAAGAGTTGCAACGTTTCGATGATCGGGAACAGGTCGTCGATTTCAAGCTGCAACGTATCCGCCAAAGCCGACAGCGGTGCCCGGCCAGAGAAGGGTGCCGCCTCGACCTCCTCGATGAGCCCGGCCAAGCTGTTCACCGACACGTCGGGCAATGGCCGGTCCATCCCGTGCTCAACCAGGGATTCCGGGTTCGTCACGGAGGCAGGCGCGCGCTGGGTCATCCGGGCATAGATCTGTTCGACCAGGTCACGGAAATGCGGATCGAGACGGTCGCGCGGCTGTGGCAGATCGACGCGGAACTCAGCCGCGATCCGCCCTGGATTAGAGGACAGGACGAGGATGCGGTCGCACATCAGCACGGCCTCTTCAATATTATGCGTCACGATCAGGATCGAGGCGATGCCGAGCTTGTCCTCTCCCCACAGATCGAGCAGATCGGTGCGCAGCGTTTCCGCCGTCAGCACGTCCAGCGCCGAGAACGGTTCGTCCATCAGCAGCAGTGACGGCTCCACCACCAGCGCTCGCGCCAGGCCGACGCGCTGGCGCATTCCGCCTGACAGCTCCTTGGGAAAGGCGTTCTCAAACCCGTCCAGACCGATCAGGTCGATGGCGGCGATAGCGCGCCGACGGCGCTCCTCCGCCGGCACACGCTGCGCCTCGAGGCCAAGCTCCACGTTCTGCAGGACTGTCAGCCACGGCATCAGCGCGAACGACTGGAACACCATCGACACCGATCGCGGCTTGCCGTTGGCATCCGGCACGAATGTCAGTTCGCCCTCACTCGGCTCGACCAGCCCCGCGATCGAGCGCAGCAGCGTGGACTTGCCCGAACCGGATCGACCGAGAAGCCCGACGACCTCGCCTTCGCGCACGTCGAGCGCCACATCCTGGAGGATCGGAGGGCCACCTTCGGCACCGCCATAGCTGTGGCTCAGCCGTTCGATGGTGACGACGATTGGTTTGTTGGTGATGATCATGGCCGATGGTTCCCTCATGACAGCCGCAGGCGGCGTTCGGAAATCTTGTAAAGTGGGCGGAACAGCAGGCGGTTGATGGCGATGACAAACACCGACATGACCATGATCCCCAACAGGACTTTCGGCCCGTCCCCGGCCGCGGTCGCGTCCGCGATATAGCTGCCGAGCCCCCGCGCACGTAGATGCGTACTGCCCCAGGACACGGCCTCGGCGACGATGCTGGCGTTCCACGATCCACCCGAAGCGGTCAGCGCGCCGGTGATGTAATACGGGAATATGCCCGGCAGGATCAGGCGTCGCCACCACAGCCATCCGCGGACGCCGAACATGGAATGCGCCTCGCGTAGATCATTGGGGATCGCGCTGGCACCCGCGATGACGTTGAACAGGATGTACCACTGCGTACCGAGCACCATCAGCGGTGATAGCCAGATATCGGGGTTGGCGTGGAAGTGGACGATTGCGACGACAGCGATCGGAAACAGGACGTTGGCGGGGAACGCCGCCAGGAATTGTGCGACCGGCTGGACGCGGGCGGTCCAGACGGGGCGCAGGCCGATCCAGACTCCGATCGGCACCCAGATCAAGCTTGCGACCGCGATAAGGACGATGACCCGCAACAACGTCAGCAAGCCGAAACGCAACGCTGTCCAGGCGTCGTCCAGCGTCAGCGTAGCCCCGAGAAACCGTACGGCATAGGCTGCCGCAGCCAGCGCCGCGATCACCACCAGGATCGTCCAGATGCGGAGTGTAACCGAACGCTCTGCGCCGACCGTTGGCGCAAATTGTCGGCGCTGGATCATTGGACGGGGTGCTGGTTCGACTACGTAGACAAGCGCTGCCGCAGCGCGCAGCGGTGCCGTCAACGATGGCAGTAGCCGGGCGCGTCGAAACAGATCGAACACCCAGGATTTCGGCGGATTGCTACTAGCCGTCTGCTCGACACGGAACCGATCGGCCCAGGCAATGACCGGACGGAAAACGAGCTGATCGTATAACAGGATCACTACAGCCATCGCCGCTACCGCCATAGCGACGGCGCCGAGATCGCGACGATCGATCGCAACCGCCAACCAAGAACCGATGCCCGGCAGCATGATTTGCGTGTGTCCGACGCTGATAGCTTCGGAGGCGACGACAAAGAACCAGCCGCCCGACATCGACATCATCGCGTTCCAGATGAGTCCGGGCGCTGCGAAGGGCAGCTCGACGCGCAGTAGTTTGCGCAGTGGCGATAGCCCGAAGCCTCGTGCCACCTCGTCCAGATCACCGGGCACCTGGCGCAGCGATTGGTAGAGGCTGAACGCCATGTTCCAGGCCTGGCTGGTGAAGATCGCAAAGATCGCCGCACATTCGACGCCCACCCGGCTTCCAGGGAACAGGCCCATGAAGGCGGTGACGGTGAAGGTCATGAAGCCCAGCACTGGGACCGATTGGAGGATATCGAGTGCTGGGATGATGACGAGTTCAGCGCGCCGGCTTTTGGCCGCGGCGGTCGCTGCTACGATCGTGAAAACAAACGATGCGGCCAGTGCCGCGAACAGCCGCAACGTCGTCAGCAGTGCGTATTGCGGCAGTGCCCAAGGGTCGAGCACGATCGGCTCGACACGCAGACGAGCGAGCGGCTCGACGGCGTCGCGCACTCCCGACACGGCGCCAACCGCAACAGCGAGGAGGATCGCGAACACGGCTAGATCGGACCAGCCCATGCCGACCTTGAGGCGGCGCGGCGAGAACCCAAGAAATGCGAGCCGGTCCATCTCAACCAGCTCCTCGCAGGAGCATTGCGAGCACGTTGGCAGCGCCACGATCGCGATCGTATCCGGGATCAGTAATCTGCTGAGCGTAGATGGTTACATCGATCCTGTGACGGACAGGCGCGGCAATCAGGGTGCAGCCAAAGGCCGCAGCAATCAGTGCAATCGTCATGTGGTATTCCCGAAACGTCAGTGATCGAGCCGCTACGCGGCCGCGTAGTCGGCGGATGGGCTGCATCGTTTCGAGGGACAGGCTAGTGCAAATGAGCGGATCACACGCCCGCTTTGAAGTGGGAACGCGGCGACAACTTCGTTCAGTCGTTCGGCACGCTCAAAGGCGCACGGCATTGGTGCGGTCATAAGACCTCCATCGGGTATGTGTACGAGCCCGATGGAGATCGCGTCAGGTCAGCGTCGTTGCTGCCGATAGCGACCCAATCGGACCCAGGCTTGACGATTGAAGACGCAGAAAGCCGAAGCTTCTACAGTCTGCGTCGCCGGCTGAGGGACTAGATCGAGGCATTCTCATCCTGTTTTCGGAGTCGGTCCGGGTTTCTGGCCGACCTTGTCGCCCATACACCTGGATCGGTTGTGCTCAAGCGCGAACGTCTCTCAAATGCGTTGCCACCGGCGACTTTTTCAGCATTCGCGCGATTAGCCCGAACACGACGTCGACGGGACTTGGGATCAAGCCATCCGACCAGGAGGGCGGGTGTCAGTCCCGACACTGTCAGCAGGAGGATTCCGAGCGCGTGCATTGCTCAGGCAATCGCCATCGCGCCATGCTTGCGCTTGGCCTCGGGCTCAACGTGGATCGAGATGATGCTGTCGGGATGATCGGCCTTCAGGGCCGCCTCGATACGGTCGCAGATAGCGTGTGAGGTATCGACGGTCATGGCGCCATCGACCACCAGGTGAAAGTCGATGAACGTCATCCGGCCAGCGTGGCGCGAGCGCAGATCATGCGCTTCAAGCGCGCCTGCCATGTTCGCGTTGATCGTCGCCTGAACCGCGGCAAGTTCATCTGTTGGAAGGGCCGTGTCCATCAAGCCCCCGATGCTCTCCTTGATAAGGCTCCATCCCGACCAGAGGATATTGAGCGCGACGAGTGCGGCAAGGATCGGATCGAGGATTTCCCAGCCGGTCAGTGCGACCAGCAGAACGCCGACGATCACCCCGCCGGACGTAACGACGTCCGTCAACAAATGCTTGCCGTCTGCAATCAGCGCTGGCGAACGGCGCTTGCGCCCCGTTGTGATCAGAAGCCAGCTCCATGCCCCGTTCAACGCTGTCGCCGCAGCGCTAACGGCAAGGCCGAGCGCTGGAGCCTGAAGGGCATGCGGATTGAGGAACGCACCATAGGCCTCGCGCAGAATGGCAAGCGAGGCGACGAGGATCAGCACGCCTTCAAGGACGGCCGAGAAATACTCAGCCTTGGAATGCCCATAGGGATGGTCGGCATCCGCCGGGCGCAGGCTGATCCGGATCGCGAAGAACGCGGCAATGGCGGTTACGACATTGATGATGCTCTCGATCGCGTCTGAATAGAGCGCGACGCTTCCCGTGAGGGCATAGGCAAGATATTTGAGGCCGAGGACCACCAGGCTGACAGCGATGCTACCGGCCGCCAGCTTGAGGATGTTGGTCGGTTTCGCGGTCTGTTCGCTCACCGTGATTTCCTGACGCCGAAGGGCGGCATACGGCCGGCTATGCGGCTTCGATCAATAAACTGATGCTTGAGCGCCGCGCCGACGTGCAGGATCAACAAGGCATAGGTCAGCCAGACCAGAACAATGTGCGCCTGCTCGAAACTGCCATGCGCCGCGCGGGGAAGCCCAGGAATGAAGGGCCATGCGAGGCCGCCGATGAGCGGCGTGGTCGCGCTGGTCAGGGACGGCTTGCCGGTCGAGAGATACATCCAGCCGGTGAGCGGCAGGCCGATCAGGATCACATAGAACAAAATGTGGTTGATCCGCGCCAGCACCACTTCCGACCGCGGCGTCTCAGCGGGCAGAGGTGGCGGAGGATTGGCTATGCGCCACCCTAGACGACCGATGCTCAGCAACAGGATCGCGAAGCCGAGCGTCTTATGCCAGTTGAACCATTCGGTCCGCAGATCGCCGCGTTCCATATCTGCAAAGGTCCAGCCGACATAGATCTGCGCAACGACCAGTGCGGCGATGATCCAGTGGAACGCGATAGCGCCGTTGTTGTAGCGCGTAATGCCGTTGTGCGTGTCGGTCATGGCAGCACTCCCCGATCGTGTGTGGTTAGGCAGTCAGATGCTGGAACAGGATCGAGCCGCCAATCACAATCAACGCTACGCCACCAAGTATCTCGGCGTAGCGGCCGATGTAGCTGCCGGCGTGCCTGCCCAGCATGACACCCAGAGTGGCGACGACGGTCGTGACGCCGCCAATGACCAGACAGGCCGTGAGGATGTTGACCTGCATGACGGCCAGACTGACACCAACCGCAGTGGCATCGATACTCGTAGCCAGCGCCGTGACGATCAGCCGGACCAGGCTGTTCGCGTCCGCACGCGGCGCGGCGCTAGCGTCTCCACTGGATGCCTTCGTCGCCGCATGGATCATGTGACCTCCGACGCCCAACAGCAGGAAGAACGCGATCCAGTGATCGACGGCTGCGATCCAGGTGCTGAGGGCTAGACCGATTGCCCAGCCGATTGCCGGGGTGACCGCTTCGAAAAATCCAAAGATTGCGCCGACGCGCAGGGCGTCCCTCCAGCGATTGCGTTTGCTGGCGGCACCCTTGCCCACCGCCGCAGCGAAGGCATCCACGGACAGGCTGGCACCGAGGGCGCCAAGTGTAAGCAGACCAGTCATTGAAATCGTCCCAGGGCCGTCGACCTAACGATGCGATTCACCTCTGGCCACGGGAGAGGCGGTGCATCGTTGGTCTCGCTGGGCAGGTAATTCGACCTGCTGCCATCGCCACGGATTGCTCATGGGAGCGATCCAAGGATGTTGACGATGGCCCCGCATACAGCGGGTAGCTACTCCCCAAGAGTGAGGCCCCAATATCTGGGAGGCAGGGTACAGGCAATACTCTAAATGCGATCGATTTGGTCGCATTGATCGAGCAGGTCACTTTGTGGAGTGAGCGACTGAGACTCCGCCTGATATGCCGTCTAGCCTTTCGGCAAATTGCCAAAATCGCCTCAGTCCGCATTCTCGTTTTCGGCAAAACATGGAATTCGAGAACGTATCGCTATTCCCGAAACACCATCGTTGATTGGGAATGGGATCTGGCAGCGGAGTGGCCGGCCTCCACCTTCGGAGGCCAGCCCCAACCTTATTCGGCTGCGGCGTCGTCAGCCTTGCGCTTACGCGGCGCTGGTTTTGGAGCCAACGCCTTGGCAGCGTTTGCCTGACCCGGTTTGCGACCAAGGCCGATCTTTTTCGCCATCGCGCGACGGCTTTCCGAATATGTTGCTGCAACCATCGGATAATCAGCCTTCAGGTTATAGCGCTCGCGGTACTCCGCTGGCGTCATGCCGTTGGTCGCGAGGTGACGCCGCAGCGTCTTGTACGATTTGCCATCGATCATGCTGATGATGTGATCGGGGCTGGCAAGAGACTTTCGGGCAGTTACCGCACCGACATATTCTTTGGGCTCTTCGACAGGAGATTCCGATGTCTGCGAACCGCCAACAAGCGACTGAACGCTAGCGTGCATCTGCGAAAGAAATGCTGGAACGTCATCGGCAGACGTGCGGGTATTTGGGTTGCTCAGCCAGGCGATCGTCAACTCGGTAGCGAGTTCGACAGCGTTGGGCTGGTAGGTATCATCAGACATAAGGGGCTCCATGTAGCTGGCGAACCTGTATACTAAAGACACCATGGCGGACGACGCAAAATTGTTAAGGGAGCGTGCGGCCGCGGAACGCCTAGAGGCAAGTACCACCGTATTACCTAATGTTCGGGATCGAGCGCTTCGATCTGCTGAACGATGGGACGAAATGGCTCGCCGCGCTGAACGGACTCAAGCATTGTCCGTTGGGCGAAAAGGTTAACCCGTAAGCGCAATTTCTTCTCAATAAGCCATCCCAATCGAGAAGGCTGATCGTTCAACTTACCACGACGATCGCCCGCGTCAGCGCGGTATCCCGTTCAACTTGAATGTCGGCAATCCGGGCCGACACGGTGATATCGGGCATGATTCCAGCATCCGGCTGCTGCGTCTCAGGCCAATAGGCGATCAGGGGCAGATCGACCTCGACGCCTGATGCCGGCAACCCGATGAAGAAAAAGGCACCGCCGTTAATGCCACGGCGGTTGCCACCGGTCTGCTCGCCAACCAGCGTTCCCAACCGCTGACGCTGCATGAGGCCTGCGAAGCCGAAGGTGGCCGAAGCGTTCTTCGGGCCAACTAGAACGGCGACCCTGCCGGCGAACCGGCGACCCTTGGGCTGGATAGTGTCGGTGTCGGAGGCGTCGCCGGGACGGGTCAGAGTGTAGAAGCCGGCCGCGTCGGGACCAATCGCCGACGCTCCCCAATCCTTGAAACTGGGATCCCAGGTCTTGAGGTAAGGGGCCAGCCGATCGGGTATCTTGCGGTAGCGTACATGGCGGGAATAGCTGTCGGCGGGCAGCGGCGCATCGATCAGGCGGGCGATGATCGCCGCCCCGCAATCAAGCCCTCCCCCATTGTCACGCACGTCGATGACGATGCCCGAGAGCTGGCGATCGACCGTGGTGTCCAGACTGGCTTCGATGAAGCCCTGCCAATCCCATTTCTCATGGAAAACCGCCCAGGTCGGCATGGTCAGGATGCCGACCTGGCCGCGCACCTCGAACGTCCAGCCATAGGGGGAATCCTTGGAGGGATGGCGCAACGCCCCGTTGCGCGCTGCGGCCGTCATTAAGGGGCAAGCGATCGTCTCGGCTCTGCCGGCGATCCGCACCACGACACGGGCCGAGGGGGCGGACGATGGGAACAGCAGCGCCCGTAGCACGTCGAATGTCGGCTGATCGGCATCGCCGGGTATGCCGAGGTCGGCCACTTTGCGCGCATCGTTGCTGCCGTCCGTGCGGGCATAGGGGAGCATCTTCGCCAGCATGTCGTGTGCGCTGATACCATCGATCGCGATGACCTCGCTTCCGATCGGCAGATGATGGCCGCTGCCGAGATCGGCGGTGACGATCATGCGCCGGTCCAGCCATTTGAAGGCGAACGGTAAGCGATCAGGCTTGTCGAACAGCGCCGACGCGACGGCCGGAGTCTGGTTGGCGGGGTTGGGAAAGCTGTGACCGCACCGGATGCTGGCCGTGAAAGCCGACAGCGCCAGGTAGAAGTCTCCCAGCGTATGGGGCGTCGCGGCGAAGCGATCGAGGCGCTGGCGCTCGCGCTGGAAGTTCGCCTGGGTCAGATAGCGATAGAGGCCGGGATGCAGGCTGGCATAGGCGTCGCACAGGATGGCGATATCTGATCGCATCGCCGCAGGTGACAGCAGCGTATCGCTCGCCTTGGCGGGAGCGGACAGAAAGGCGGTTGCGACCAAGCCCGACGCTCCCGTGAGAAGGTGCCGGCGATCGAGATGTATCATGGTCTTGCTCCGAGCGGATGTGCCCCGATCCAATGCCGATGCCGGTCAGGTGGTGCGCTGCAAATCCGGGCGTTCCGCGTCAATTTTGTCGGTTGAGACGCGACGATAGGTCGAAGGCGTGACGCCGAACCGCTCCTTGAAGACGCGGTTGAAGGTCGCCTTCGATCCGAAGCCGGCATCGATCGCGAGCGTCAGGATATCGCCATCGGTGCCGTTCCGCAGGCGGGCGGCGACATGCTCGACGCGCAGCCCGTTGATCGCTTCGGCGAACCCCAGCCCCAGCCCCTCGTTGAGGCCGCGGGACAGATAGGCGGTGTTGGTCCCCACCTTGCGGGCCAGCTCGGCAAGATCGAGGTCCGGATCGCGCCACCATCCATGCGCTTCGATCCGGTCCATCCACCCGGCCGCGATCGGCCGCCAGTCGCGCTCGATCGGTTCCACGATCGGCTGCGGTCGGGCGTCGGCCTGCCGCCAGCCCTCGATCGCCAAGTAATTGCCGACGACTGCCAGCACGACGTAGAAACCGAACATATCGAAGTAAGAGAGCGGCGCGATCAACGCCTCAGCGATCAGGTATCCCGTCCGCACCGTCACGATCGCGGCGTAGGCGATCAGCACGGCCCGCACGCGCCTTGCCGCGGCGAGGTCGGATCGGCGCGCCACGAGCCAGCCTTGATGCCGGCGCAGCTCACGCAGGGCTGCAACGGCATATCCGACCATCGACGCGAGCAGCAGCGCCGCCAGGATTGGATCAAGCCAGGGGCGTTGCACCTGTCGGTCGAACGCGCCGCGCAGATCAAGCGGCAGGCAGAAAGCGACAGCCTGATAAGCGAACTGAGCCACCGGTAACGCGGCGTGCCAACGGGGTATCGGGCGATCGAAGATCAGGGCGTTCAGGTGCGCGTAGAGCAATGGCCCCATCGCCAGAGGAACGGCGAAAGGCGCGAACGAAAGCCACGGCCATCGATCGTAGAAACCTGCATAGCCGATAGTGAACGGCGTCAGCACGCCGCACAGGACGATCAGCAACGCTCCGAGAGAGCGTCGCGCCATCCCGCCCTGCCCGATGATGGCAGCCGCCAGCACAAGCATTTGTGCCTCGAACAGACCGAGGATGAGGGACATGGGACCGATGCTCATATGACCATGAGCCCCGCCCCACCGACAACGTCAATGGGTGATCGAGGTGGATAGGCGCAGGCGTCAGGGTTCGCGAAATACGAGGCTGGGCAGGTTGCGAGAACGCCGACATTTTCTCTTTTGCCGATCCTTTTCGGGAAGCGCGGAACGGATTCGCCAAATCAACTCGGCCGGGCGTAGGCAGCTTGCTACGGGCGGTCCGTTGCAAGGATGGCCTTCAGGATCGCTTCCGATCGCCGCTGGCCGTAGCCACGGCCGTAAGCGCTGGACGTGACAGCAACGACCATATGGTGGCTCGGAATCACATAGATCTTGTTACCGCCGTTGCCCGACGCGAAGGAAACCGGGACCGGTTTGCCATTGATCTGCTGAACCTTCGAATACCAGAAATAGCCATAGCCCTCAGCGTAAGGATCGCTGTCGGCAATGCCGACTTTCGGAGCAAGCGCGTTCCGTATCCATTCCGCGCTGACGATGCGGCGGCCCCGATACAGGCCTTCCCCCCGCACCATCTCCCCGATCGTCGCGAAATCACGTGTCGTCAAAGACAGGTTGCCTTGGCCTTTGGTGTAGCCAGCGGCATCCGACGCCCACTCCCAGCGACGGATACCCAGCGGCAAGAACAGCGAAGCCCGTGCGAAATCAGCCATTGATTGCCCGGCTGCCTTCGCGACGACGACCCCGGCGGTATAGGCGGTGACTGAGTTGTAGCGATATCGCGACCCGGGTGGATCGGCGCGGGGGATAGAACGCAAGAATACCAGTGGATCAGGAGCTGCATCGAGCTTGTCCTCGTTGCCCGGCGATGCGACATCCTCATCGAACGCGGCCAGCCCTGAACGCATCGTCAGGACATCCGTGATGGTCACGTCTCCTATCGCGCTGCCCTTGGCCTCGGGCCAATAGGTGGCAACAGTATCGGCCACTCCTTGAATCTTGCCCCGGTCGATCGCTATGCCGACGAGCAAGGCGGTGATGCTCTTCCCGGCCGAACGGATGTCGTGAAGGGTGCTCGCCTTTTCGCCATTGTAATAGCGCTCCGCGACCACGCGCCCGTCGCGAAGTACGACGATCCCACGCAGATCGGGGTGTTCGTCATGCTCGAAGGCGGCAAGAGCTTTGGCTATGGCGGGATCGATAGGCGGCGCAGGGGCCGCAGCGGACAATACGACAGCGCATACCGCGATAGTGAAAGCTTTGACTGATACCATCGACCGGGTTCCTAGAGGGACGAACCCGGTTCCTGCCGTAAGGCGGCGTCCGTGTCTTGTATCCGCGCAACATGCCGTGAGTTACGCCACTGTGTCGGAGTGGTGTCGAGGCGGCTCCGAAAGTTTCGGGCCAGATGAGCCTGATCGACAAAGCCGGCCGATTGCGCGACATCAGCAAGCGAAGCGACACCCTTTCCGAGCATCGCTGCCGCTCGTTCCAACCGGTGGCCGCGCAGATATTCACCGGGCGAACACCGGAGAAAGCGTTGGAACACGCGGGCAAGATGGACAGGATGAACCCTGGCATCCGATGCGACCTTGGCAACGGAAATATCAGGATCGTCGCTGGTGAATATCATCTCGACCGCACGGCCGAGCCAGCACGGAGGATGGTCCGCCTTTCGCGGCTCGTCAGACGAGAGCGGCAGCACAAGGCCATGAAGTTGCAGGGTGCAGGCTTCCAGCCTGAACGACGTCGCCGTATCGATCTGGTGCGCAATGTCATGGGCAAGTCGATACGCATAGGGATCGCGCAAGCAGAGCGCCGCAGCCTCGGAACCTGTCCCGCCTGATATGGCGAGGAAGCGGCCCCTGCCGCCGTGGAACCGGTCCTGATGTGTTGTGCCGGGCGGATTGTAGATCAGAACCGGCGTATCAGACACCAGCGGGGCATCGTTTGCTGATGACATGTAGCCGCCAGCGAGCACCAAGACGAAATGCGCTTCATCATGACTGTGTCGCCGAACTTCCTCCTCGGGTGCGTTTGCGGTCAGGGCATGGAAGCTGAAGCCCCCGGCCTGCCGACCCTCTGGGCCGCTGCCCCAGAAATCCATTCTTCCCCGCCTGAGAACCATAGGTGGCGTTTGCACCAACCTTGACTATCGCGCCAGCCAACGCCGATCGGCACGCGTTGCTTCTCATTTCTGCGAGCGGGACACCTCCGGGAAACTTCCGGCGTTCCCAAATCTCGATCCCTCGGGAGAAAGTCGGATCGGACAAGAACGCCCGATTGCGGACGTTTGTTGTATCGTTCACGTTGGCAGCAGGGTCAGCTAAGAGGCGATCGAAAATGAGCTACCAGACGGACCGTCGAAGCCGGACGCGAGCCATTGCCGTGTACGTGATCCTACTGATGATAGGCGCGGCGCTGGGCTTTCTGGTCAGGTTCGGCGTGATTACCGATCATATCCTCTGGTAGCGGCAGCCGAAGGTCGCTCAAATGGCCGCTCTCCTCTCAAACCCGAACGTTCTCGAAATTCGATCCCTTTCGGGAAGGGGAGCAGACAGCTTGGATCGAAAACCGTTGGGCGGCTTGATCCAGCGGATTTAGCCTCGAAGCAACATGCGGTAGATAACCCGGACGATTGGCTCTATTAGTTTTCTCTTTGGGATCAACCGCATTGGCTCAAAGTTAGATGTTCGGCATCGACTCCTCCGAATTGCTCATGATCGCCTTCGTCGCGCTGATCGTGATTGGTCCTAAAGATCTCCCTAAAGCGATGCGTGTTGTAGGGTACTGGGTCGGACGCGCCCGAGGGGTCGGCCGACAATTCCGCGCCGGTTTTGATGAAATGGTGCGCGAGTCCGAGTTGGCAGAAATGGAAAAAAAGTGGGCGGCGGAGAATGCCCGTATCATGCGTGAACACTCGCCCGCCGTGCCGTCACCCGAGACGTCTTCGCCGGGTAACGCCCCCGAGGTGACCGATAACGCAACAGGCGCTTATCACGCACCGGAACAGGCAACGTTCCGTGATGCCGATCTAGCGAATGACGACGCTGTTCAGCACCAGCCGGTGATGGTTGAAAAGCCGCAGGTCGCTCCGGCGCCTTCCACTGACACCGACGCGGGGAACTTCGCGAGCAATAGCAAGGCACCGTCGTGAGCGAGACAGTCAACCAACCTAACAATTCGCGCGTCCCGCCGCTCGGTCCTCTGCTGGAGCCCGGCCGAATGGTGCTAGTCTGCATCGCGGCGTTTCCAGTCGCCTTCTTTGTGTGCCGGTATTTTGCGGATGACATATTTTCGTTTCTTATCCAGCCGCTGATGCGCGCCGGCCAAAAGTCGATCAGCTACCCACAGGTGTTCGATGCCTTCTTTGTGCGGGACAAGGTTGCATTCTTCTCGGCGGTGATGGTCTTGCTCCCGATTTTCGCTATCCAATCGTGGTATCTCGTTGGCTCACAGGAGCGCCGTAAGGAACGCAGGGCGCTTCTCCCCTTCTCCTTGGCTACGCCAACGTTATTTCTTATTGGGGTAGCGACGGCTTATTTCCTAGCTATCCCAATGATGCTGCATTTGCTTATCGCCTTACCGAGTGTAAGTGGTGATGTGCAGCAAGTGCCGCTCCCGGAAATTGGCAAATACTTCATTTTTGCCACGCGCTTCCTGTTCGCTTTCGGTCTCGCGTTCCTGGTGCCGGTATTAATCATGCTGCTGGAACATGCCGAAATCGTGAACCGTAGACAGCTAATCAGCGCTCGGCGCTACGCGATCGTTGGCGCGTTCGCGATCACACTCGTAATATCTCCGCCCGATGCCGGATCGCTGTTGCTGATCGCGATCACTCTAGCTGTTCTCTACGAGGCAGCGATCATCGGTATTCGTCTCATCGAACATCGTCGTGCACGTGCCGGACAGCGCGCCGCAAACGGATAATAGCCGATAAGAGGCGTCAGTGATCCGCGGAATGTTGATGGTGCCGTTGTTAGCCGGGACGCCTCTGGGGGTGCTGTGCAACCCTGCGCTCGCCGCCAACAGGCCTGGCGATGGATTCGAAGTGGCAAGCTACAGGCTAGCGCTTACCCCTGACATCCAGAACAGGACCGTCGCAGGGCAAGAGGCGATCACGCTGCGAGCAACGATGGATGGCGTCCGGCGCTTGAACTTCTCCGCCAACGCTCTCGCCATCGACAGTGCGGCTCTCGATGGCGTGACGCTCGCTCACACCGTGGAAGACGATGTGCTCGGCTTTGACCTGCCCCGGCCGCTTCGGCGCGGACGCACCGTGAAGCTGCAATTGTCCTATCATGGACGCCCCGCACGTGGGTTCGCCGGCTCGGCGACAACGCTCTACACCAGCTATTTCGCGTGCGACTGGATGGTCTGTTCCCAGAACAAGTTTGGCGAGAAGGCGGCCTTCTCGCTCGATCTGCGTGTCCCGGCCGGGATGACCAGCCTGTCGGTCGGTAGCATGATCGCGCGGCGAACGGGACCGGTCGGCAGCGAGATCCATAGCTGGAAAGCGTCCCGGCCCTACTCGGCCTATCTTTACGGCTTTGCAGTCGGTCGTTTCACGCGGGTCAGCGAACGGGCCGGATCAAAAAGGCTTACCTACCTGAGCGATATTGCCGACGCGGGCGAGCTGAAACAACGCTTGGCAAGGACACGAGAGATGGTCGCCTTTCTCTCCACCAAGGCCGGAGTGCCGCTTCCCGTCGCCGACTACAGCCAGCTTCTGGTCGAAGGCGAGGAGGCGCAGGAGGCAGCGACATACTCCGTCCTCGGCACCAATGCGTTGCCGACGAAGTCAAATGATCCGTCGGAGGATTGGGCCATCGTGCACGAACTTACCCATCAATGGTGGGGCAATCTCATCACGTGCGAGACGCTCAAGGACTTCTGGCTGAACGAGGGTATCACGACCTTCATGACGGCCGCGTGGAAGGAGCACCGCTACGGCCGCGTTGCCTACGACGCCGAACTCAATGTAGCGAGGAGCCGGCTCAAAAAGGTGCAGGCGACCGGCTTCGACAAGCCGCTGGCTTGGAATGGCAGCTACCCGACATTGGGCGTCAGGCGCGCGATCCACTACAGCAAGGGCGCGCTATTCATGGCGCAGCTGCGGATCACGCTCGGCGATGCCGCGTTCTGGTCGGGCCTCCGTCGCTACACCCGTGACCATGCGGGCGGCACGGTCACCAGCATTGATTTGGAGCGGGCGATGGAGACGGCGAGCGGTCGGGACTTGTATCCGCTGTTCGTCGAATGGGTGTTCGGTGATGATCCGGCAGCTTCGCTTAACCGCTAAGGCCTCGCAGTCATTCTCGAAATAGCATCGTTTGCGAGAAAGGCGGCCACGGTCCCTCCGCGGTCCAGCTAGACAGATGCGTGGCAGTGTATTATCACGGCATAACACCATCCGGCATGAGCGTGATGGAATTGAAAGGATCGCTCGGTCGTAGGTGCTCGATACACCGGCCGACATACTGGTTTCGGAGGTCGTATGCGTATTGTTTTGGCCGTTGGCATTGCGTTTCTGGCAGCTATCTCACCCGCTCAAGGGCAGGGCTACCAACCCGCATTTCGACCCGAAACCTTGAAGGGGCCGCCTGCGATTCATCCTAACGACGTGCTAGTCTTAGGCTCGACCCACCTGTCCGGGGCGTCCGCGGACTTCAAGCCCCCTATGCTTGTTCCGTTGCTCGATCGGCTGGCGACATGGCACCCCACCGCTATTGCGACGGAGGATATGTCCGGCCTCCAATGTGATGCCCTTCGTCGCAACCCCTCCCGTTATGCGGAAACCGTGCAGACTTATTGTGCCGATCCGACCGTAGCAGGCCGAGCGACGGGATTGGATGTGCCCGCAGCCAACGCAGAAGCGGAACGGCTTCTCGCCGCTTGGCCAGCTTCGCCGAAGGCGACAGATCGTCGGCATCTCGCCGCCATCTTCATGGCCGCTGGAGAACGCAACTCGGCGCTGGTCCAGTGGTTGCGGCTGCCACAGGCAGAGCGTCACGCTGGCGATGGTCTGAACGATGATCTGGTCACCGCGCTGACGAAGTTCGGTAGCGCGCGGAACGAGTCTACCTTGATCGGCGCCGTACTAGCTGCGCGCTTGGGGCTGGAACGCGTTTGGAGTGTAGACGATCATTCGGCCGATACCGCAGATGGTCCCGATCCGGCTGAGCGGAAGGCGTACGGTGACGCGATTGCCAAGGCGTGGAACAACCCCTCTGCCCACGAACGGCAAATCGTAGATGCCCGGCTTGATGCGGGGCTGGCCAAGCCAGACGGCGTATTGAAGATGTACCGTGCGCTAAACGCTCCGACCTTGCCAATGCTCGCCTTCCACGCAGATTTTGGTGCCGCGCTCGTGGAGCCATCACCGCAGCAATTCGGCCGAAACTATGTCGGTTATTGGGAAACGCGGAATCTTCGCATGGTTGCAAACATTCGTGACGTGCTGGGGCGTTACCCAGGCACCCGGATGCTCGCCATCGTCGGCGCGTCACACAAGGGCTATTATGAAGCATACCTAAATCAGATGCACGATGTTCGCTTGGCGGATGCTGAAAACGTTTTGAGATAAATAGACGCGGTTGATTTTACCGGAGACGATTTATGAATCGTGTAATCATTGTGGCGGCATGTTCCTTAGGCCTGACCGGATGTTTGGCCGGCAATATGGCCCGTAACTTATCTTTGAAAGGAAAACCGCTAGCAAGCCTAGAGCAGCGCTACGGCCAACCCGATTATAAAGAGCCCTTTACAGGAGGAAACAGATACACGTGGAAATCTACCGATGACCAACATCCCTGCACATTGTTGGTGACGACCGACCCAGCCGAGCGGGTGACGGACGTTAAAATGGTGGGCGATAATAGAGACTGTTATCGCTTCAGAAATATGGCCATTGGCCCGCACTAAAATTCGGGCGGTCCTATCATACCGAGGCGCACGAAATTTGACGCCCGCGTTCCCGAAATGCGATCCCTCGCAAGAATTGGGGATTGTACCAGAACGCCCAATCTTGGCTGTTTATTGTTCCCTCAGCGCGGCTCGAAAGCGGTCATATGTTCATGATCCCGATAGAAAGCTTCGAACATGGTCATTTATAAAAGAGGTGGTGCTTTCGGTTTATCACCCGATCGAATGTTCATGATGCAAAACTCACGAAACGGCCGCTAATGGCAATGCCATTAAGCGCGACGAACGGCAGAAAGTGCGGCGACGGCGGAAGCGCCGCTTTCCCGCATAACGGCTTTGCGCAGCTTTCCCGATTAGGAACGTTGAACGGGACAGCCGGCCACCCCCGATCGGAAAAGAGTTATCGTTAAATGCCACCGCCGGACATGAGCACATAACCAATGAACGCTAGCATGGCGAAAAGCATCCAGGCAATAATAGCTTTGACGTTGCCCCAATACCCCCGCCTCATCAGTATCAACCAACACATTGGGAAGATCGCGCCAAAAATTAGAAACGCTAGCGAGCCACCGCGATACCAGCGTTCCTGCTCAGCGTTCGAGTATGTCATCATCGCAAACGTGTAAGCAATGAGACTCATCGGTAATATGTTGGCGACAGCGATAGCTCCCGCGCAGCCTAAACCTTCAAGTCGCAATGAACCGTTTGTGCTGACGGGTGCCTCATCGTTGGTCATGCATCGATGTAACACGCCTCAAATATGTCCGCTATCGGGCGTTTCGAACAGGTTCCTTCCAACCAAAATCGAGAAACAAGAATTGATGCGCTGGCGATGAATTGGGTGAGTGCGGTTGGTCGCGCTGGCGGGCTATAGCGCTGCTGACCTCAACCGGTCGATTGTCTGACGTTCGAACGCCTGTGGATTTTGAGCGGCAATTTTGAGCAAGCGGCTGTCGAGTTCCATTGCCACGTTGCCACTGGCAAGCATGATGCCGGCGTCGCAGGCGACCGCGAGTGTTCCGAGGTCGTGAAGGGCGGTCATCAGCGTCAGTCCGTTGTCGACCATCGCGCGCAACGATTGGCGGAGATCGAAGTCGGCAACAGGATCGAGCCAGTTGAACGGCTCGTCCAGTATCACCCGCGTATGCCCTTGCGCGAACGCTAGGGCGATCGCCATCCGCTGCCGCATACCTGCTGAGCAATCGCCGATCCAACGGTCGAGCAAGGCGTCCAATCCAAGTGCTGTGTGCAGTGGGCCTAAGCGAGACCAGACCGTCTCGATGTCTCCGCCGACCAGTTCCAGCACCTCGCGTCCGCGCAAAGAGTCGGGTAACATGTCCGCTGGGGGCGAAAAACCGAAGTAGGTCGCACGGGCCGGTCGATCCGCGATCAGCTCCTCGCCATCGATGCGGCATGATCCGCTGGCGAAAGGCAATCGCCCTGCCAGTGCCCGGAGCAGGCTGGTCTTGCCCGATCCGTTTGCCCCGATCAGGCCGAACCAAGATCCCGCAGTGATCTTGAGGTCAACGTTGTGGATGACGCGCTCGCCCGCGCGGTCGACCGATACGGCAGTAAGATCGATGATCGGAGTCATGCGAGCAACCAAGTCTTTGCCGCCGCGCGGCGCTGCAACTGCCATAAGATGGCGATGCCGACGAATGGCAGGACGATGGGCATGGCGAACGCCGTAAGAACGAGCAGTCCCGTCAGGATGGAAACGATAAAATCGGCAAAGCCCTTGCCGTGGATGCGATAGGCCAGGATTCGCAGTGCCATCAGCAGCAGCGCCCCGAGGGAGACTGTCGCGACTAAGGCAGCGAGGGCGGGTCCGAATGCCAAGACGCAGATTGGTGCCGCTATACCGACGAAGAGCATCGCGCCGCGCGCCTGCCGACCGATGATGCGCCATGCGCCCCACCCTGCGATCGTCTGGAAACGGACGCTGCCGACATCGACGATGGTCAGCGCCAACGCCAATATGGCGGCCTCGATACCGGCGACCACCATCAGGGCGTCATCCCGAAGGTATCGAGCCGTAAACGCGAGAAACAGAAGCAATGTGGCGGCAGCGACGATCCCGACACGCGGTCGCTGGACCCATGATCGGAGCGTCCGTGCGCAACCGGCCTGGCCTGCGACAAGGCCGGCTAGGGAGACGCCGGCCGTTCCGTGCGCTACTAGCGCACCGATCAGGTACCCGGGCAGACTGGCGATCAACAGGGTCGGGCGGGCGATTACCGTTGTGATTACCAGTAGAGTCAGGCCGATCGCATGCCATGCGATCAGGTAACAGTTGCGGGTCGCTGGACACAACGCATCAGCCGCCAAAGGTCCGTCGTAGGTGTGAAACGCAAGCCGCGTCGTGATTTGACGGCCGGCTGTCAGGCCGATCAGCACGCCGAACCCTAAAGCGGCCCACGCCGCGACCCGCCACGCGTGATCCAAGAGCCATGACCGCGCAGCCGCCAAAGCGAACAACAGCATCGTCGCCGCGATCACACGGTCGTGCCAACCCGAAAAAGTAGCTCGCGTTGCGTTGGTTGCGATACGCTGATCGTAGCGGAACAGGCGTGCGCCTGGCCCTGGTCGTTCGTCAGCCATCAAACTCACTTCGCTTTTCGCCTTTCGGGTCGAATGTTAGCGGGTCGAACTCCGTAAGCCGGTTGTGCGAGGTGGCTAAGGTGTGCCCTCTCAATACTGTATACTTCCGAATCGGCTAGAATGCCGGCTATACATCCCGGCGGTTCCAAAAATCATCGCTTGCTAAAAATGACCAGTAAAGCACGTCAGATCATTCGGAGTATGTCGATCCTCGCCATAGGCATTGATCGCCCTCGGCAAGGAGGACAACGATGCGCGCGTCAAACCGACGGACCATTCATATTGCCATCGGCAGCCTGATGGGGCTCAGTATGGCGTTTGCCTTTGGTTGGAGTGCATGGCCGTTAAATCGGCACGATTGCATCATTCTCGGTGCAATACTGGTAGGCGCGCTGACCGCACGCTTCATACCTCGAATGACAGGCCGACGATCGGCCTCATAGCAGCTATTTGATTCGGCCGTTCACGCCCAATAGCGCGTCCCACACGTGCAGCGTCTCGCCCGTATCAAAGTCCGACCATAGACTCGAAGCATCGACATATCCGGCGAGGAACGGAACAAGCTCGTCAAAAGTATCTTGGTAAGTGTCGCCATTTGGCCATGCTTGATCACTTGAACCGTGGACATCCATCTTCCAGCCGAGCTGATCTCGACCGACAACGACAAAAGTGACGAAAGGATTGGGCGAGGTAATCTTGAACCAACGCTCATTGAAATACTGTTTCATAAAGTCATCCAATCGGCAAAACGAACGTTCACTATCAAGCAATGCAGGGCATTTCCCAATCGGCGGTAACGGGCGGAAGCGGAATGGCCGTTTTAAAGTTTTCGGTCCCGGAAGGAAACCGGTCAAACGGCGCCAGAGCTTGTTTGTGGGGAAAGCTGAATGCTTCTATCGTCTTTCGACGGAGACGTTCATGAAAGCAGAGTGCCAGTGCGGTCAGCTAAAGGTTGAACTTCCCGGCCCCAACTCCGTCGTGGTGCCATGTCATTGCATCGCCTGCCAACGGCGCACCGGATCGCGTTGAGGGTTGATGGCCTTCTATCCCGCTGATCAACTGACCATCGTTGGAGACGCGTGATGCTAAGAGCGGCCCACCAGTGAGGGTAATACGTTCGAGACGTTCTTCTGCGCGACATGCGGTTCTACCGTCTATGCGCGCGCCGGCAAGCACCCAGATTTGATAGGCGTCGCGGTCGGGACGATCCCCGATGCTGCTCTGCGATCACCCGTTCGATCGGTATGGGAGCAGACGATGCACCATTGGATCGTGGTGCCCGGCGATGTGCAGCACTTACCAAAGGGTAGAGGATAGCTTTCCCGTTTTTCGATCGTTGATCGAGAAAGTGAGCAGGCTGGAAGTGCTGTTCGGCGACTGATGATTACATACACCACAACGCGCCGTTCTTGAGCGTCGGTTTCGAGCAGCCAGACGCTGGTAGCGGCAGCGGCTGCCCGGGTCGCCACAACGAAAGGCGCTGCAGTATTTGCGGCATTTCTGAATCGATCACCGGCAGCGCGTTGCCGTCGTTATAGCCTGTCGCGCTGCGATAGCGCAGCACGGTACGGTACGGCGCAGTCGGGTCGCTCGATCGTGCGACTGTGACCCAGTAGCCGAAAGGCGCGTCGGTGGTCGGCTCGACTGTGACGAAGGCGCCGCGCAGCAGCCCCGCTTGGATGAAGCGTACCTCCTGATTGTTGTTGGTGCCGGTGCTATGCGTAAACAGACGAACGAAACGGTCGGTATCTCGGTGATAGGCAAGAGCCTGGGTGCCGACGAGTTGACCACCGTTACCCGCGTGAATGCTGGCCAGAACGACAATCAGCAGCGGCTCCCGATCGCCCGCCTGTCGATACGCGACGCGCGCCATACGCAGGTAATGCGGTTGGTCGAAGTCACTCATCTGCTTATTGGGGTCAAGGCGAACGTTTAGGGCGGGATCGCAGGTCAAAGAACCCGCATGCCAGAGGCACGGCATAACCACGCCAGGTTCGGGATCTCCGGTGCCGGATACACCGGCATGCCCGCTTTGCGTCACCGTCAAGCGCCACGGCGTCTGCGTGGCAAAAGGGCCGGAAAGCGCGACAGTAGCTATTGATCGGTCGGCGCCGTCCGCACCGCTCGCGGTGGCCAAACCAAACAGGAAGGCGGCCGTGGCACACGTTTTGACCATGGCTCGACTCCTGTTGTTACGTGTCGCCACTTCGTTGGTAAACGATGACGGGATCATCTCCAGCATAGCCTCCCTCGTCGATCGAGCATTCATATCAGGAGGCGCAACAACGGTATCACGCACTTTTTGCCCGGCACAACCAGATACGTTCGTTCGGCGCCCTCCCCGGCTATCCCTGTCTATACGCTCATTCATGCAGTCTGATTCACGCCCCCGATGCTCACGTACGGGGAGCCGCACACCTTAGCTCTGCCGCTGCCGGCACGATCGCTTACGTCGTGATTGCTGATAGAAGGACGATACAGCGCAAAGGATCGCCCCATGATTCGACATAAAACATCGCTCGTCATGATTTGCCTTGCAGTCGGCACCCAGGTTGCAGCTCTTCCGGGCGGTGCCCAAACCCAATCGGCTCCCGTTCAGGTTCCCATCCGCGAGGTCGATCTGTCTGACGGGACGCGACGCTACGCGATAACGATCAAAGTCGATGGGCATCCGATCGACGCCGGTCTCGATACCGGCTCGGTTGGGCTGCGCGTACTCCCAGGCGTTATAGATTCTGCCACCACGAAGGAAGTTGGACCGGTACAAAGATACGGCTATGGCGTCGGCACCACCCTTGAGGGCCCCGTGGTCCGCACAGAAGTTTCGGTCGGTGACCTCCACGAAAGCGCTCGCTGGCAAGATATTCATGCAATCGGATGCAGTGCTGCTCGTCCCGATTGCCCTGCTTCACACGTCGATCGCCGCCAGTTCGGTATTCAGGGCAATGGCCTCGCCGGCGAGGGGTTTCGCGCCATACTCGGTGTTGGTTTGGCAAGCGCCGACTTGCCAAACCCATTTCGAGAGATTGGCGCCCACCGGTGGATCGTCGAACTACCCAGGCCAGGCGAGACGCCTATCGGGAGACTAATCCTCAATCCGAGCGAGCAACAGATCGTCGGTTTTACGCCACTTCTTTTGGCGGACGCGCGTCGAACGCGATCGAATGACGCAGTGCGTGCGTGTTTACAGCGCAACGACGGAAAGCCCGTCTGCGCGCCGACATTGATCGATAGCGGCGCCCCGGGAATCGAACTCGTCAACCACCATGCCGATAACGGCTGGACCGAGGGCACGGCTGCTCGGCTAACTTTCGGTGGCAGCGCTGATACGGAGGCAATGGGCGTCCGTTTCACCGTGGGCCGCAGGATGCAGGCATCAAGGTTCAATGCCGTCGCCGATCCGCGAGTGGAAGGCATGCGGATCCGATCGGGTCTCCTCACGTATTTTGCCTATGACGTTCTTTATGATGCCGATCGCGGTACGATCGCGATTAGGGCACGGCCCGCATATCAGGATGGAGTTATCGCCGTCGGTGGGAGCCATGCAGATTGACCCACAAGTGGACGTTCACGCAGCGCGTGGCGCCGCTTGAAACCGGACGCTCGTTCATGTTTCGATATTGCTCCGATTGGCTGGTTGGATACCGGCGCAGATAGGCGGTTGACCCGCCGAAGGCCTCCGTTCCTGTCGCAAATCTCCTGAGTTTCGGACGTTTCTAATGTCCCCACTTTTGCGACAGCCGGATGGCCGAACGTGGGCGTAAAGCGGTCCGGCTGTTTCTGGCGGGCAGCGCCTAATTGGTCGCATCAACAGCTTAGTGAAGATGCGGATCTGGACAGATGTAATTGCATAACTGGCTGACGCGCTCGACTGGGTAGGGAAGGCCGCTCGGTCGAACCGGCTATCTCAAAGCTTAGGGAAGTCTGCCGTCAAGTTCCGCCGGCAAGGGCGGTGCCTTCTGTAAAGGCCTGGAACGGGTGCGGCCAGCGGTGGCTTCTTGGAGGGATAAGGGCGCCAGCCATCGAATAACGATGCAGAGATACCAGCTGCGCGGTTGCCAAAGTTCAGGTCAAGAGAGTTGAGGTTCGGTGCCTCGTATCGGAAAAAGCGATCCTGTGGTTGCCGATACGGGGGCCATTCGCCACGCTTCAGCAGTACGCCTTGTGCCCTGATGTCGTCGATCACTTCTCGTTCTTCGGCGTTAAGCCGGTCGCGAACCTTGTCGGCATCACCACACAGATCGTCGATCATCGCGATCAGCACCGGCACATGGCGCGGTTTGACTAGGCCGATACCTTGCAACACTCGATAAAGACGACCCAGGGCGTTCTTGATCCCAGCAGGGTCCAGAACACCCGATACATGCAGAAGCTCGTTCGAGCCGACCAGATAGTAGATCGTTCCGGCGTAGCTCGCATCGACCGGGATCGGTAACCGCTGGCGACGGATCTCCTGTTCGATCCACCCGACTTCAAGCAGCACGCGCCCGTCGGGCGTGTCGTTGGTCAGCTGCCGGTCGCCCAGCGCGCGACGCAGGTCCGCGATCGCTGCCAATGCGTCGGCATATTCTTCCTCGATGCCAGGTCCCATGATGGCCGGCGTGATCTCGATCATGGTCCAAAATACTCCAATATATTGCCGACTGAACCTTTGAGAGCGCGATGTGCTCCGATCATCGAGACTTCGATCGGCTTTGCCACGGTCGGCTAGGCAATAGCCGAAAAATCTCCCTCACGCCTTTAATGGCCGCCTCGTTCAGCGCGTTCGGCGCTGGCGCTGCCATTTGGTTGATCCGGCAACCGCGGACTTTAAGGAAGTTTGCCTTCTAGTTCCGGCGGCAAGGGCGGTGCCTTCTGCGAAAGCCCCGGAACGGGTGCGGCCAGCGGTGGCTTCTTCGCGGGATAAGGGCGCCACCCATCAAAGAGCGGAAAGGAGATCCCGCGAACGCGATTACCGAAATTCATAACCAGGCTGTCAAGATTGGGCGTGTCATAACGGAAAAACTGATCTTGTGGCCGCCGGTGCGGGGGCCATTCGCCGCGCTTCAGCAGCACGCCTTGCGCCCTGATATCGTCGATCACTTCTTGTTCCTGGGCGTTAAGCCGGTCGCGAACGGTGTCGGCATCGGCACACAGGTCGTCGATCATCGCGATCAGCACCGGCACATGGCGCGGTTTGACTAGGCCGATACCTTGCAACACTCGATAAAGACGACCCAGAGCGTCCGTGATCCCAGCGGGGTTCAGAACCCCCGGAACATGCAAAAGCTCGTGCGAGCCGACCAGATAGTAGATCGTTCCAGCGTAGCTCGCTTCGACCGGGATCGGTAACCGCCGACGGCCGATCTCCTGTTCGATCCACGCGACTTCCAGCAGCACGCGCCCGTCGGGCGTGTCGTTGGTCAGCGGCCGGTCGCCCAGTGCGCGGCGCAGGTCCCCGATCGCCGCCAATGCGTCGGCATATTCTTCCTCTATGCCAGGTCCCATGATGGCCGGTGTGATCTCGATCATGGTCCAAAATACTCCTCGATATTGCCGACTGAACCTTTGGCAGGCGCGATCTGGATGCCGCCCCCCGCCATCGTCCGCTCGAACTTGGTCAGTTCCACGCCATCCCTGCCAATGTAAGTAACGCTTTCGGTGGCAGGATTGATCGTCGATGCGACCATCGTCTGATCCTGCGTCAACTGGCCGCGGTAAACCGCATCGGCCCGATTGTAGCACGGCAGCGCCAGCTCGTTCTTGATGCCGGCGCTATTGAACGTACCCGTCGCGGGATCCTGATAACGCGATTGCATGTAGCGATAGGTCGACTCGTCCATCCAATAGGGGCTGTCGGCCGTCTTGTCGAAACCCTTGGAGCTGAAGCCGTACATGTTGTCCCCCGACCTGCCGTCGACCGCGCCGAAGCCGTCGCCGGAGTTCAAAACCTGTTTCTGCGTGTCGCCATCCCACCCGCCCCGTGCGAGACGACGTTGAGCCATATCGTCAGCGGGCGAAAGATTGTTCATATCCAATCCGCCTGGCCGCTTCGCTTCGAAATCGGAAGTTTTCACCTGAGCCTTGGGCGGGACCATCGGCTCGTTCTGGAAGGGACGTGATGGCCTTGCCCCCCCCGCCCGCGCCTCCATCTGCCGTCCGAGCGCCTTGACGCCAGTCTGCGCCGCGCGAACCAATCCGGTTGCCTCGACTTCGGCAAGCGCCGGCCCGATCGCACGTGCTGCGCCGCCAAGCGCGGGCAGTATCCCGACCACCACCGCCGCCCATCGGGCCCATTCGGGCACCTCAGACTGGATCGGCAACACCGTGACCGTGCCGCCACCGATGAACACGGTGCCCGATCCGCCGACAATCACTGCGCCGCACGACACCTTGTCGCCCATGCGCGCTGCGTGCAGACCGTTGATGAACACCGTGGCCGACCCTTGCGCGATCTTACCCGCGTCGCAGCTTTCGAGATCGGTCGCCCGCGCGGCGGGTAGTCCGTTGATGAAGACATTCGGTGAGCCTTGGCTGATCTCGCC
Organism: Sphingomonas sp. Leaf242; assembly: GCF_001422045.1. Taxonomy (GTDB): domain Bacteria; phylum Pseudomonadota; class Alphaproteobacteria; order Sphingomonadales; family Sphingomonadaceae; genus Sphingomonas. Next base: position 43,939 of record NZ_LMLW01000007.1, on the reverse strand, counting down.
CGAAGGCGCGCCCATCGACGACGAACCCAGCGCCTCGCCCGCATCCTCTGCTAGCCCCATGAGCTTGCCGCCGACCACCGCGTTGATCGCGAACTCGCCGACCGTCACGGCTACGCCTGCAACCAGCGGCGTCGCCAACCCTGCCGTCGCGACCTCCGCTGCGATCGCGGTTGCCGCCATGCCGACGACGATCGCGACGCCCGCCGCCGCTGCCAGCCCGACCAGTGCACCTGCTACAAACCCGCCTAACGCATGGCTGTGCGCCACCGGGTCATGGAGCCGGGCGGCTGGCGGGGTCGGTTCGTCGCTCATTGCTAGCGGGCAGTAGCTTCTGGTGCCAGCCGCTCGCGCGGTACGAACCCCGCAATCGCTGCCATCAGCGCGTCATAGGCTGGCGTCGGAAACGGTGTGGGATGTGTCGCCGTGAATATCAGTAACCGCCGCCCATGCGTTCGCCGACATGTAAGAATTTGGTCCATCTGCCCTTCTGACGATTGCCAGCGCGTGAGCAGCGCCTCTCCGGTCACGTCTACCCACGCTACCGGCACTCGACCGTGCAGCTCAAAACCTGGCAATGTGGCCTGCAACCGGACGATCTCCGACTGCATGTAGCCACCTACCTCCATGCCTACCGGTAGGATCTCGCGTGTAATGACCAGACTCGCCGTCGCCCGACCGTCGCCCGGAAGGCGCAGCACGTGGATCGTCTGATCTTCCCAAGTTCCTGGGACGTCGAGCGGCAACGTCCCCTCGTTGACGTCGTAAACCGCATCGTCCGCCATCCGCCACTCCCTTTCGACTACCGCTCTTGTTGCGGATCACCACGTCGGACACAACCCGATACCCCAAGGCTCCTGCGCGATTTTGCTCAAACGCAATAGCATAGCACGGCTGAACGATCGGCTGTTTCCTTAGGAGCGGTACAATGATTCTGAATGTCGATTTGGGGTGAGCCGCCATGGCCTTGTCGCGCATGTCCTAAGTTTCGCGACAGCTGTGACCGTGCCGACGGCTGACCAAAATGCGATCATCGGACTGTCGCAAATGTCCGTTCTGAAAAGAAGCGGATACGATGCACATTTGCGACAGCGAGCAGCGATGTCCTGAGGACCCAATTACGGCCGCTTAAAGCCGTCGTCAGCCATCTCAAAACCGGCCGTTCGTTCATCTCAATATTCGATCAGGGGTTCATTAGCTTCAGATGCTGATTGGCATCGAGCGGTCGATTGGCGAAGCACGAGTTTCGCTGGAATAACGATCGGTTGTTCCGGTACCGCCGCACCGGTAATGTCCGCTATTATTAGCTCCACCGCTCGTGCGGCCACTTCCGCAATCGGCTGATCGATTGCGGTCAGTGGCGGGTGCGTAAATCGCACGATCGGCGTGTTGTCGAAACTGACGAGCGACAGATCGTCTGGGATAGCAATTCCCCGCTCGCGGCAGGTTTCTAGCGTGGCAAGCGCCATTTGGTCGTTGCTGGCGATGATCGAGGTCGGTGGATCGGCCGTATCGAACAGCGCGATCGCCGCCGCACGTCCCGACGCGTAACCGAAATCGCCACGCGCGAGCAGGCCTTCGACGTCGAGCCCCGCCGTCGCCATCGCCTCCCGCCAACCGGTCACGCGCCAGTCGCTTAACGCATAGTCGGTCGGACCCGCGATAAAACCGATCCGCTGGTGGCCCAACTCAAGCAGATGCTCGGTTGCGAGGCGAGCGGCGCGCTCGTCATCCATTGTCAGCGCAAAGCCCGCACCCTCATGCACCGAGCCGATCCGCGCGAAGCTGATATGCTGCGCCTCGAGCAGCCGGATGATCAACGGGTTTTCCGAATGCGGCGGGGTGAGCAGCACGCCGTCAGGCTGGAGTGCGGCGATCGCCGCCATCAGTTCGCGGACGACATGGTCGCTGTGGGTATCGACCAGTTCGACGATCATCCGATAGCCGTGTTCGGCGCAGGTCAGCATGCTGCCGAGCAGCATCTGGTCGATCCAGTCGGTTCCCTGACGTGCTTGCCAGTCCGCGATCGTCCGCTCCCGGTCGTTGAGAGCGACGATCAGGTAGGAGCGTGACCCGCGCATTCGTTGTGCTGCAATCGACGGTACATAGCCAAGGCGGTCGATAGCCGCTTGCACCCGCGCGATCATCTTAGGCCGGACACCCGTCTCCCGGTTGATCACGCGACTGACGGTCTGCAGCGACACGCCTGCATCCGCCGCGACGTGACGGATCGTCACGGCCTGTCGTCGACGTGCCACGCCGTCAGCCGCCACAGTAGTGCGCGACATAGTCGGCGTGGCGGGGCAATCCCGCAACGGTCCGCAAGACATTTTCCCTCAGCGTCGATAGGAAGCGGGTCAGTTCCTCGTCGCCCAGCTTGTCAGCGATCGGATGATGCGCGCGCGGAACGATGCCCTGCCCCATCATTACCTGAACCCAGCTGTTTTCCGCGAACAGTTCCTCGTTGCGGCGGAACACGCGGCCGGTTTCGCGGAACAGCTCGATCTTCTGCGCCAGGCTGTCGGGGATCGGCATCGCCGCACACTGCCGCCAGAATGGCGAGCCGCGCCGGTCGGTCGCCTTGTAGTGCAGGATCAGGAAATCGCGGATCTGCTCCATGTCGGCGAACTGCTGGTCGTTGAACTCGGCGACGTCGCGCGGCGAGATCGCCCCCTGCGGCATCATCCGGATCAACCGCAGGATCGCACGCTGGATAAGGTGAATGCTCGTCGACTCGAGCGGCTCCATGAACCCGCCCGAGAGGCCGATCGCGATCACGTTGCGATGCCACTGCCGACGCCGTGCACCGGTCACGAAGCGGATGTGATTGGGCTCGGTCAGCACCTCGCCCTCAAGGTTGCCGAGGAGCCGTTCGAGTGCCGCGTCGCGGTCCAGATAGCGGCTACACCAGACGATACCGTTGCCGGTGCGGTGCTGGAGCGGGATACGCCATTGCCAGCCCGCATCATGCGCCATTGCGCGCGTGTAGGGCACCGGCGGGCGGACGTTCTCGGTCTGCACCGCGATGGCGGAGTCGCAGGGCAGCCAGTGCGTCCAGTCGTCGAAACCGGCATGCAGCGCCTGCTCGATCAGCAGCGCGCGGAAGCCCGTGCAGTCGAGGAACAGATCGCCCTCGACGACGGCTCCGGACTCGAGATGAAGCGCCGCCACGTCGCCGCTTTCAGCATTGAGTTCGACACGCGCGATACGCCCCTCGATGCGGGTCGTGCCGTCAGCCTCAGCCATCCCCCGCAGGAACTTCCCGTAGAGCGTCGAATCGAGCTGATACGCATAGTTCATGCCCTCGTCAGGCAGGTGCGCGAACTTGCCGTCCATTGCCGCGGCAAGTTCCAGACAATAGGCGTCGTAGGACTGGTCATGGCCGCGCGTCCGACCGTTCAGCCAGAAATGCTGGAAGCCCGCGGACCAATGGTCCTTACCCGTGGTTCCGAACGAGTGGAAATAGCGATCGCTGCCGTTCTTCCAGCCGTCGAACAGGATGCCGAGCTTGAACGTCGCCTGCGTCGCTCGCATGAAGTCGGCCTCGCCGATCCCAAGCAACCGATTATAGGTGACGAGCGGCGGGATGGTGGACTCGCCGACGCCGACGGTGCCGATCGCATCGGATTCGATAAGCGTCACCGCCGCCGTGCCGCCCATTGTCCGTGCGATCGCGGCGGCGGCCATCCAGCCTGCGGTGCCGCCTCCCGCAACGACGATCCGACGTGGTGTGATGGTCATTGGCTGAGATTCCTGAGTAAGAACGCACGGAGGCGCCCTGCGCTTTCCGGATCAAGCGGGGCCAGAACGCTGCGACCCTCCTTAGGGATATGGGCGGTCACGCCGTCGGTGTTGGCGAACACGTAATAGTCGAACAGATCGCGCCAATGCGCCTTCTCGTCCTCGGGCAGGTCGCGGATCGCAAGCAGCGCATGGTTGAGCGCATGCTGTGGCGAGCCCAACCAGCGCGGCGTCTCGCGCCACCAGTAATTCACCAGGATATTGAAGTCCGCCAGCCCCTCGACATGGTGCCACCACATTGCGGGTATGTAGAGTGCATCGCCCGCCTCCAATTCGGTGACCTGCGCGTGCGCCAAAGCATCGGGGAAACGCGGATGGCGCTCCAGATCGGGCGCGTGAAAATCGACCATGCTGATCGCGCGTCCGGCCGGCGTGTTATCGATTGGCCCCAGATACAAGTTGCGGAACTGTTCTCGCGGGAACAATGTGAATCGCCGCCGCCCCGCCGCCACACAGGCGAGATTGTTGGGCAGGTCGTTATGCGCCGCGATCCGCGTCTTAGTGCCGATCCAGATGCTTGCGAGGCAGGTCCGGTCGCAGAGATCGACGTGGTTCGCTTCGTACAGCCCGGCGAAGAACTGGTGCATGTCGATCGACGCAAGATAAACCGGTGGTGCACCCGCCTGCCCCTCGATCGATTCAATCCGCTGAAAGATGTCGGGCAACGATGCGCGCAGCGTGCGAAAGTTCATCGCCATCGCTGCATCGTAGAACAGCCGCCCGTCGCTGCCCTGCTCGCCGACCGAGACAGTGAAGGCGAGATCGCGGTGATGCTGCAGCAGATACGCGCGGGCGTCGCGCGAAGATCGGCAGCCTGCTGCGACGAGCGGCCAGTCCTTGACCAGCCCGCGGACGACGAACGGCGTCGTCGCATCCCGCAGCCGTGCGTCAAGATCAGCCGGATTCACGACTTTGATCTCCGGCACCTGCGTGAGCTCTGCAAAGATGTTAGGATCGGCCTCAGCCATGCGCTGCGACCTGCTGGTTCTTACGCGCGATCAGTTTGGTCACGTTCGCAAGAGAGGCCATCGCCATGAACACCGGCAGCAGGTGACCGTCTGCATGCAACGCGGCAAGCACGCCCGCGTCGAGTTGGTGAAGACGTTCCTCCGCGATGCCGTGATAGCCAACCAGCCGGTTGGTCGAGCCGTCGTCCAGAGTGATCTCAAGCGTTAGCGGTTCAAGCAGATCATAGCGGGTCAGCGCTGCAAAGAAGCCATCGGTCTGCTGCCAGCCAGCGTCAAGTTCGCCCATCTGCTCGGCGACCGCTTCCAGGTACGGTGTCGGACGCCCGAGGTCGTCGAACACGCGCACGCTCTCACAGTCGGTCGCGACGCGTGGACTGTCGAGATCGATATGGATCTGCTTGTCACCGCCTTCGACGGCAGGGTGACCGATCAGGAAGGGCTGGATCTGCATCGCAAGGGGGCGATAGGGCGCGTCCCAGCGATTGCCGTCGAGGAACAGATTCTCGCCCGGTTCGAACCCAAACATCGCCAACGCCTGGAACCGATCGCGCTGCGGGGTGAGCCGAAACAGGATCGGATAGTCGTTCTGCACTCGGCGAAATTCGTTCGGCACGACAAGCGACGACATTACCGCATCGCCCAGCTGAGCGCTGCGCGCCGTGGAAATGCGTAGCGTACGGTGCTCCTCGCTGGTGAGGATAACGTGGTTGGCCATCAGGAAAGCTGCTCCAGAGCGGTCGGTCGATAGGTCATCCGGCAAGCGTCGAGATACGCGTTGAACTTAGGAAGCGGGCTGGTCCGACCGCGCGTAGGCTGCGCGATCCCAGCGACGTACCCGGCTTCAAAGGTTCCGCCTCGGGAAGGTGCCCGCCCATGCCGTACAGAATATATAGTTAACTCGCGACCGGAACATTTCGTACGCCATAGAAAAAATCAGTGCAGACGAGCAAGAATTCGGCCTCGCCGATGTCTAAGCCGATGCGATCCAGCGTCACGGGCAACGTATACCGGGTTGCCCACGCCGACCGTCGATTCGTTGAGCAAATCCACCACGGTCACCGTGATCGAAAGCGCCGCCGCCGGCCGTGCGGCTACGGCGATCTGCCAGGCATTAAGCCAGCCCGCGGTACCACCGCCGCCAACAACGACATGAGAGATGGCCGTATCCACATGGCCCGTCCTATCCGATGCCCTTGCCGGGCTGTGTTCGACGTCTCTTTGCCGGTCGAATGCGCGAAAGGCCATCCTCGAACGCGAGAATGGCCTTCCTCACGGATCCTAGAAGGTGATCCGCGCGCCCGCCGAGTAGCGCGGGTCCTGCTTCGTCACGAACGTGATGTTGTTGTCCGAACGCAGATGACCGCCGCGATCCTCGCTGTTGACATTGATGCCCTCCACGAAAATCCCGATGTTCTTGGTGATCGCATAGCTCGCGCTGACGTCGAATTGTCCGTAGGTATTGATATACGTCGGGTTCACGCCGGCACCCGCAAGATACCCCTTGCGATAGTTGTAGGCGACCCGCGCCTGAAGGCCGTTTTTGTCATAGAACAGTACCGCGTTGGCGCTGTCTGAAAGCCCCGTGATCGCGAACTGCGAAACGCTCGCCGGCAGTCGGTTGTCATAGTTCCGGTTGCCGTTGACGATAGTATAGTTGAGGATTGTCCCGAAGCCCGTCTGCCAGAAATTATGCTGGATCGCGAACTCGAAGCCGTCGACATTGGCGGTCTGGTCGCTGTTGAACGGCGTCTGGATGACGAAATTCACGGACGGGTCGTTGGGCTGCGCAATGATCGTGCCGTTGACGACGCCACCTGGGAAGTTGGTGCCGATATAATCGCGGATCTGTGCAAAGGTCGCGTTCGCACCCAATGCATTGAGCGCCGCCTGATAGCGCGGGCCGTTCTGCGTCACGCCGTTGAACGTCGTCGTCGGCGAGGTGATGCCGGCAATGTTGGTGTTAACGACCGTGTTGCCGATGTAGTTCGCGACGTTCTTGTGGAAATAGCCGACCGAGATGTAGCTCTCGTTGCCGTAATACCATTCCGCCGACAGATCGATGTTCTTCGACTTGTACGGGATTAGGTTCGGGTTGCCGACCGATCCGGTGCCACCGCCCACGCGAAACAGCGTGTCGAGTCGCTGGCCACCCTGGAGGCTCCCATAGTCCGCACGTGTGATCGTGTGGCTATATGATGCACGCAGCTTCACGCTTTCCAGCGGTTCGATGTCGAAGTCGACCGAAGGAAGCCAGTTCTGGTATTGCCCTCGGAATGACGTGAACCCAGTGCCCGAGAAAAGGATGTTGAACTCGTTCTGCGAGTTCTGGCGGGCGCCGGACGGGGTTGGCACGAGCGCGGACGCGGTGACGTTGGTCGTCTCGTAACGGATGCCACCGATGATGTGGCCCGGCACCGACGCCACCTCGAACTTACCATTGAACTGGAAATACGGCGCAATAGTCTTTTCGCGCACTCGCGAGTCCGTCGTGTACGGGATCAGGCACTGGCCGTTGCCGCCGCAGATGTTGTACGCCTGGTCGAGCAACTTGACGACGCTTGGAAGGTCGAATGTGTAGAACGACTTGATGATGTTCGGGTCGTTGGCGCCGCTAAGTCCCTTGAACTTGTCCGGGATACTGGTGAGATTGAACAGGCTATCTGGCAGCAACGCTGCGGCCGCCGCACGCTGCGCCGCGCTGTCACCACCAGTGCCGCCCCAGGTATCGTTCTGCAGCACGCTGTACGCTGAGCGCACCTTGTTGTCGGTATATTGAACGCCCCAGTCGAGGCTGTCGAGGAAACCGCCGTCATGGTCGTAATGTCCCTTGACTTGGACCTGGTTGATCTCGTCGCGGAAGTAGGAATTGCGGAATGCGTTGCCGGTCGGGACTATGTTTGCCGCGTTGAGCGGATCAATCCCGGCATAATTGTTGAACGAGATGACGGGCAACTCGTGTTCGAAGTTGATTGTCTGATTCTGGATACCGAACACGGCGGTGCCAACCGAATTGCTGTTGCCGTACGGATTGTTAGGCTTCGATGTCGCGGTCGAATGATTGACGTCGAGCACCATGGTGACGCCACCCGGTGCTTTCCAGGTGAGATTGCCGCCTAGTGCCTTGTTCTCGCTGCGCGCCGAGGTCTGCGAAGCCGAATAGGCGAGATCCTTGGTTTCGCCTGCGCCGAACCGCTCCGTATAAAAGACAGGACCGGCGACGGGACCGTCGGTCCAAGCGCTCGAAGTGTCGTTGTGATTGTACCAGATGCCCACGCTGTTATCGCGGATGTCGATGGTGTTGCGTGAGTAGGTATAGTCGACCGTAGCGGTAAGCGAGTCGGTCGGCTTGAACTGCAGCACCGCTTGGCCGTTAATACGCTGACGCTTGCCGTTGACGACGTCGTAGCCGCCGTTCTGCGGCACTTGGTAGACGTCGGTCGCATCCGGCCGGTTGGTGATGTTGGCCGCGCGCGGATCGCCAGGCTGGGCGAGCGAACCCCAGTTGTTTTCCGATCCAAGATAGCCGTCTCGGAAACCAATATTGGCTTGGTTCGCGCTGAAGTGACGTTCCTGGAATGACCCGAGCAGCAGAACACCAATCCGGTTGTCGGCGAACGTGTCCGAGATGATCCCCGACACTTCCGGCGTGATGTCGTTCTTGCCGTTTTGCGAAGTGTCCATCACGCCGCGCGCTGACAGCGAGCCGCGCAGGCCCATCTTGTCGAACGGTCGCGGTGTACGGATGTTGATGGTTGAACCGATGCCGCCCGAAGGCACGCTCGCGCGACCCGATTTATAAACTTCGAGCGCTGCGACGCCCTCGGAGGCGAGATTGGCGAAGTCGAACGAGCGCGACACCGGCGCGCTGTTACCGTCGCCGATGATCGAGGTCGCGAGTTGGCGACCGTTCAGCGTAACAAGGTTGTACTCGGGACCGAAGCCACGGACGGTGACGAACTGCCCTTCGCCGTTCGAACGGTCGATCGACACGCCGGTGATGCGCTGCAGCGATTCGGCAAGGTTGGTATCGGGGAACTTGCCGATATCCTCGGCCGAGATCGCATCGACGATACCCTGCGCATCGCGCTTCAGATCGATCGACTTGCGAAGGCTCGCGCGGATACCGGTAACGACGATCTCGCCACCGCTCGCATCGGTACCATCAGCTACGCCCGTGCTCTGCGTTTTCGTCGCGTCGGTGGTCGCAGGACTGTCGTGGATCGTCGACGGACCGGTATTACCCATGGTCGAAGACGTATCCTGCGCTGCGGCGATCATCGGAAAGCCCATGAGCGCGAGCATTGAGCCGCCAAGAGCGAGTCGCGTAGCCAAACGGGTGCTGGAGCGCCCCATCATCATCCTCCCTGTGTCGGCGCAGTTTCCCCCGCGCCGTCTTGTTTGAGAACGTTCCCCTCTTCCAAAGTCGAAATCTTGTCAAGCCTGCAACACGCTGGGATCGCAAGGTTGTGAACGTTCTCCAGATGTGCTGTTTGGCCACGCAGGCGTCAGCGACCGGTATGAACCGGGGTCTTGACGCGACTGGACATCAGGGAGGATCCGAAATGGCAAAAACGATGGGCGGCATGTTGCTCGGCGCAACACTTCTATGCGGCATAGGCAGTACGGCATTCGCACGGGCCACATCCGCCCCCGATGCAGCCCCGCGGGCCACCGTCCGGGACGCACGGCAGCGCGCTGTCGCGATCGTCGCGAAAATGACGCTCGACGAGAAGATGGCGCTCGTTCACGGCCTTTTCCCGCCGCTAGCAAAGGGCAAGACGCCGAACGAACTGATCCCGTCGGCGGGTCATATAGACGGCATTCCACGTCTCGGCATTCCGCTGATCCGCGAGAGTGATGCCTCGCTCGGCGTCGCCAACCAGATCGAGCAGCGCAAGGGCGATGTGGCGACCGCCCTGCCCTCCAGTCTCGCCACCGCGGCGACGTTCGATCCGGCGATCGCCCGCGCAGGCGGCGCGATGATCGGCGCCGAGGCCCGTGCCAAGCGCTTCGACGTGCTGCTTGCGGGCGGCGTCAACCTGACGCGCGATCCCTGGAACGGGCGTAACTTCGAATATCTCGGCGAGGATCCGTTGCTGTCCGGCACGATGGCGGGCGCGCACATTGCCGGTGTCCAGTCGAACCGGATCGTCTCGACGGTCAAGCATTTCGCGCTCAACTCGCAGGAGACCGGGCGGACCGTGGTCGACGCGCGGATCGGCGAGGCGGCGCTGCGGATGAGCGACCTGCTGGCGTTCGAGATCGCGATCGAGACCGGCAAGCCGGGCTCGGTCATGTGCGCCTACAACAAGGTAAACGGCGACTGGGCGTGCGAGAACGCGCACCTGCTGAACGACGTGCTGAAGCGCGACTGGGGCTATCGCGGTTGGGTGATGAGCGATTGGGGGGCGGTGCATTCGACCGCAAAGGCCGCCAATGCCGGGCTCGATCAGGAATCGGGCCAGGAGCTGGACCGCCAGATCTACTTCGCCGATGCGCTCAAGGCCGATGTCCAGGCAGGCCGCGTACCCATGGCACGCCTCGACGACATGGTGACGCGCTACCTGACCGGGCTGATCGAGACCGGCGCCTATGACGCGCCGGCGGGCGTGGCACAGGCTATCCCGTATGCGGCGCATGCCGAGGTTGCGCAGCGTGCGGCTGAAGCCGGCATCGTGCTGCTTAAGAACGAGGGCAATGTCTTGCCGCTCGCCCGTACCGCCAAGCGCGTCGTGCTGATCGGTGGACGTGCCGATGTCGGCGTATTGTCGGGCGGCGGTTCGAGCCAGGTGCGGTCGGTCGGTGGCGCTCCCGTCGAGATTCCCCTGACGAGCGGCGCCGCGATGTCGTTCGCGCGCGTCACATGGCACGCGTCCTCGCCACTTTTGGCGATCCGCGCCGCGATGCCGCAGGCAAAGGTCACCTGGATCGACGGTCGTGATCCAGCTGCTGCGGCCGCCGCCGCCAGGGCCGCGGACATCGCGATCATCTTCGCGACGCAGTGGACCACCGAGGCGCAGGACGTCGCCGACCTCTCGCTGCCCGAGCATCAGGACGATCTGATCGCGGCGGTCGCGGCGGCACAGCCTAGGACCGTGGCCGTGATGGAAACGGGTGGCCCGGTATTGATGCCATGGCTGTCGGCGGTATCCGCGGTCGTGCAGGCCTGGTATCCCGGCCAGCGCGGCGGACCGGCGATCGCCAACATCCTGACCGGACGCGTCAATCCCTCCGGCCGGTTGCCGATCACCTTCCCGGCCGCCACGTCGCAGGCGCCTCGATCCGCGCCGGTCGGGCTGGACAGGCTGAGTACAGCCGAGGCACAGGCCGCCGCCGATCCAGGCCATGCCAGCGAGCATCAGCTGCCGAGCTTTCCGGCGGACTATGTTGAGGGCGCCGACGTCGGCTATCGCTGGTACGAGAAGACCCGTGCCAAGCCGCTGTTCCCGTTCGGTCACGGCCTCAGCTACACCGGCTTCGCCTACCGCAACCCGGTCGTCACCGGAGGCGCCACGCTCAGCATCAGCTTTGATGTCGTCAACACCGGCCGCATTGCGGGTGCCGACGTGCCGCAGATGTACGTGACGCGCGAAGGCTCAAACGCGCCGATGCGGCTTGCCGGGTTCCGGCGGGTGACGCTGAAACCCGGCCAATCGACCCATGTGACGCTCGTCGCCGAACCGCGCATCCTCGCGGACTACGACACCAAGCTGCCTGGCTGGCGCGTCGCCGGCGGTCGGTACCGCGTGGCCCTCGCTCGCAACGCGAGCGACCGCAGCATCGTATCGACCGCGACGGTCAGGGCTGCGACGATGAAGCCTTGACGATCTCTCCCTCCGCGTCGCGCCGGTGACGCGGGAATCGGTGCGGGGCGACCGGACGCTACGCCCCGCCGACCGACAGGAACGCGGTGACCGTCAGCCGCCCTCTGGCGGGATCGGCCGAGAGTACGGCATCCGGCCTGATCGCGCCGCTGTGCAACAGATAGCTCGGATAGACGAGCGCGCGGTTGTAACGCGCCTCCACCGTCAACGTTCGCTCGAACAACGGCGTGTCGTCGAAGACATAGGCAGGCGGCGGTACACTCCCCAGGCGCATCTCGGCTTCGAGCTGTCCGAAGAAGATGGGGGCGCGGTCCTCGTCCACGGTCTCGAACCCGGTCGATCGATGGCGGAAGAATGCGGTGCCGTCGCCGTCGTCCAGCGACAGGTAATGGACCAGCGCGATCCTGTCCGCACCGAACGCATCGCAATGCGGCAGGCGCTGGCGGACATTGAGGTCGCCGGGGGGCGTGGTCACGATCGAGAAGCTCGCATCGATCACGTCCACCGCGCCCGTCCGTCCGAACATCGGCCCGAGGATCTTCGCCAGCACCGCGGACTGCCGGTCGACATAGGTTTTGGGAAGCGCACCCCGGATCCCCGGATAATGGTGCGCGGCAGGCTCGAACGGCACCCGCAGCGCAGCGGTACGCAACGCATCGGGGTCGACTGCGAACCCGTCGATCACCACCACCGGCTGCGCCTCGCGTCCGACGCAGTGCAACGTGAATACCGGTTCGATCATCGTGTTTGTCCTGCAAGCGAAGTCCCCGTACCTGCGCCGTGTAGCGCGCGCGGCCGTTCTTCACCAAGCCGATGCGCACCGCGAGAGGCCGCAGTCGAATGAGGGCATTGAGGTGCACCGATGCTTGGCCTAGTCCGTTCGTCGCTACCGAAACGGGCCGCGCGATGCGGCGACAGGGTCGGGGCAAAAGGAAGGGAGGCCGAGCTTGAAGCCTGATCCGACGCGCCGATCCGTTTTGGAAGGACTGGCAGTTACGGGCCTCGCCGCAGCGTTACCGAACGCTGCCGCCGCGAAAGTCGCCGCCCCGCCGGACTTCGGCCCCAACGTCTTCGTCGTCGATTCTTCGATGCCCCGCGACCAAGTCCAGGCACGGCTCGACGCCATCTTCGCCGCGCAGGAGCGCGCCCACTTCACCGATGCGCGCCACGCGATCCTGTTCAGGCCGGGCCGTTACGCAGCTGATGTGAACGTCGGTTTCTTCACCCAGGTCGCCGGGCTCGGGCGCCTGCCGGGCGACGTCGTCATCGACGGGCATGTCCATGCCGAAGCCGATTGGGCGAAGGGCATGGCGCTCGTCAATTTCTGGCGCGGCGTCGAGAATCTGGCGGTACGGCCAGCCGACGGCGCTGATCGCTGGGCGGTGTCGCAGGCCGCACCCTATCGCCGCGTCCACCTGCAAGGTGACTTGGCGCTCGACGATGGCGGCTGGTCCAGTGGCGGGTTCATGGCGGATTGCCGGATCGACGGGACGGTGCGGTCCGGCACGCAGCAGCAATGGTTCACCCGCAACAGTCATATCGGCCGGTGGCACGGATCGAACTGGAACATGATGTTCGCCGGCGTCGAGGGCGCCCCGGCGACGAGCTTCCCCGAGCCGCCCTACACCAGCCTGCCCTCCGTATCGGTGGTCCGCGAGAAACCCTTCCTGCACGTCACGCCGACAGGCAGCTGGGCGGTCTTCGTTCCCGCCGTCCGCCGCGATTCCCAGGACACGAGCTGGACCAAGGATGCAGCTGCGGGGTCGTCGATTCCACTGTCACGGTTCCTCATCGCCCACCCCGATACGCCGATCACCACGATCAACGGGGCACTGGCGGCGGGTAAGCACCTTCTGCTCACTCCCGGCATCTACCGTATACGCGCCCCCCTGCGGATCGACCATGCCGGCACGGTCGTATTGGGCCTAGGGCTGGCGACGCTACTTGCAGAAAACGGCTCGGCCGCGATCGTCGTCGCGGATGTTCCGGGTGTCGCAATCGCCGGACTGCTGATCGACGCCGGACCGATCGAAACGCCGACCCTCGTCCAGGTCGGCCCGCGCGGCGCTAGGCGCGATCACAGCCGCAACCCAACCCTGATCGCCGACCTGTTCTTCCGTGTCGGCGGCGCGACCGTCGGCAAGGTGCAGACCTGCCTGGAAATTAACAGCCACAATGTGATCGGCGATCATCTCTGGATCTGGCGCGCCGACCACGGCGATCGCGAGACCGGCCGCGTCCATGTCGGCTGGACCGAGAGCACCGCCGACCAGGGCCTGGTCGTCAATGGCGACGACGTCACCCTCCACGGTCTGTTCGTCGAGCATTTTCAGAAATACCAGGTGACGTGGAACGGCGAGCGCGGCCGGACCAATTTCTACCAGTGCGAGCTCCCCTACGATCCGCCCAGCCAGCGCGCGTATATGGCGGGCACGACGCGAGGCTGGGCCGCGTACAAGGTCGTCGATACCGTCACGGCGCATGACGCGACCGGGCTGGGGATCTACGCCAACTTCACCGCCGATCCGACGATCGTACTGGAGAGCGCGATCGAGGCACCACGCCGACCGGGCGTTCGCTTCGCAAGCATCACAACCATCTCGCTCGGCACCGGCCAGGGGACGATCGCGCATCTGGTCAACGACGCAGGCGCTGCAGCGCGAACGGGTGCCGTCCGCCAGACGTTCGTCCGCTATCCATGAGCACTCGGAGCAATCGATGATCCTGCTGATATTAGCGGCGCAAGCTGCCACTTTGGGTGCGACCAATTACAGCGTGAGCGGACCGATGCCCACGCCCAAAGGCAAGCCGAGCTTCGCCGACGAGTTCGACGGCAAGGCGATCGACCAGACCAAATGGCGCTTCGACGTCTCGCGTAATGCCGAAGGCTGGTACAATCACGAGCGTCAATATTACGCCAAGGACCGCGCCGAGAACGCCCGGATCGAGCGCGGCGCGCTGGTGATCGAGGCACGCCGCGAGACGCTGAACAAGGCGCAGTTCGCCGATTGGGGTGGTCAGGGCTATACGTCGGCCAAGCTCGTCTCGCGCTAACCACGTGGCTATGGCTTTTACGAGGTCCGCGCGAAACTGCCCTGCGGTCGAGGCAGCTGGCCGGCAATTTGGCTGCTCCCGTCCGGCGGCACATGGCCGGACGAAGGCGAGATCGACGTGGTGGAGATGGTCGGCTGGGATGCCGGCATCGTTCACGCAACGGTCCACAGTGGCGCCTTCAATCACGTCAAGGGTACGCAGCGCGGCGCACAGACGCGGATCGCGACGGCATGCACCGCCTATCATCGCTATCAACTCGATTGGCGCGCCGGTGTAATCACGATCGGCGTCGATGGCCATGCGATCATGCGCGTCGCCAACGACCAGCCCGGCGGCAAGGCGGCATGGCCGTTCACGCGTCCCTACGACGTGATCCTGAACCTCGCAGTCGGCGGCGACTGG
Source organism: Sphingomonas sp. Leaf242 (assembly GCF_001422045.1). Classification (GTDB taxonomy): domain Bacteria; phylum Pseudomonadota; class Alphaproteobacteria; order Sphingomonadales; family Sphingomonadaceae; genus Sphingomonas. The sequence continues at coordinate 28,893 of NZ_LMLW01000007.1, read as the reverse complement.
GGTGGCCAGAAGGGGATCGAGGATGGCTCCTTTCCGCAGCGGATGACGGTGGATTACGTCCGCTACTGGCGTCCCCGCTAGCGTCGGCCGCGTGTCGCGAGGATGATCAGCCCGCCGCACAGCGTCAGCGCGGCTAGGACGAGCAGGACCGCATGAAAGTCCCTCGGGGTCGCGAGCGACCAAGTCAGCGCTGGCCCGAGCAACCCCGGCAATGTGTTGGTAAGGTTCAGAACCCCCAGATCGCGCCCGCGGTGACGAGGGTCTGGCAGCAGCTGCATGGCGAACGACGCATGAAGCGCGAGGAAGACTGCAGCGCCTGTAGTGTAGACACAGAAACAGAACGCACCGCTAGTGAAGTCGTAGGCGGCTGCCATCCCCACTAGTCCGACCGCGGCCACGATCGCGGCAACGAACAAGAACGTTTTGGTACGACCCGAACGATCCACCAACCGACCGGCCAGTACAGCAAGCGGCAGCGGCACGGTGTACGCGACGATCATTACCGCCCCCATCCGCGACGCGATCGCCGTCGGCGCGACGGTCGGTGCTACGCTTTCAAGGTAGTAGAAGAGATAGACGAACAATGCGCTGCCGGCAACCTGGACTAACAGGCGCGCGATCCACGCCAGGGCAAGATCGCGGTGGATGACAGCCCTGGTCGGCGCCGTCGTATCATACCTCGTCACGGGCTGAGCGCGCGTTAGGAGCAGAGGGATCGTACAGGCGACCATCACAACCGGAACCATCGCCAACCGCCCGGCGTCGCTGAGCACGGCGGTCGCCATCAGCGCCGCTGCAAGTGCCGATGCGACCGGGTTCGCCATCGCCAGCAATCCTCCCGCCACGCCCTTCTGCGCATCGGGCACTTCGTCTGCCATGATCGCCAGCAACGGCGCGAGGAGCGCGTTCACCGCAATCTGGAAGACCGCAACGGCCAGGATCAGGCCTGTGGAGGACGTCGCCATAAAGATCGCAACGTAGGACAGCGCCGTAGCAGCAACCCCGGTGCCAAGCCACGTCCTCCGCCCGCCGCCGCGTGTCACCGATCGATCGCTAAGCCAGCCGAACGCGATGTTGGAAAGGCTGGCCGCTAACCCACCTGAGACAACGATCGCAGCGAGGACTCCGAGTCGCCCCACCCCCCCGACTGCGTCGACCTCCATGGGCAGCAACAGCGTCAGTAACGGCAGGTAACCGACGACACCACCGATATAGGCTAACGCTAAGGTCAGCAGGAAGCCCGTCGAACGGCGATCGGTGGTGTGAGCCGTATTTAGAAAAGCGGATCGGCGGGGCATCGTTAAGCTCTAGGATATCGACATCTGGGCAAGCAATTGGCTGTAATCATCTGCGTTGCAATGAACGAAGCGATTCCAATATTATACTACGCTAGTGGGCGGAAATCTGCCGGACGCGCGTCGCCAAGGACCCAGAACCGGACGTTCGAAGCCGCATCTGGACTCCCCGAAAGCGGCCGTTCGTTCAGCAGCAGCAAGTTCCACGATCGCTGACTGCTGACCGTTGAACGTTGTTAGCAAGGTTGCTCCAACCCGAGAACCGCGTCACGATCCTGGCATGAAGGGTGTGTTCGAAATCAGCGGTGCATCGCGCTACGACGACATGATCGCGGAGCGGTACCATTTCCCACGCATCTACCTGCGCGCAGCCGAGGCATGCGTCGGTGATTGGATCATTTACCGCGAAACTGGCTCGGCGGGTGGGCGCAAGGCCTATGTGGCGGCCGGCCTAATGCACAGCATCGATCCCGATCCCGCCGACCGCACGCTCTTCTACGCCCGCATCAGCGACTTCATCGAGTTCGATCGTCCCGTGCCATATCGCGATCCGGACGGCCGGTTTCTTGAGCGTATGCTGCGCGAGCTGGATAACCCCGCCATCGCTGGTCGCACGCTACGCGGTCGATCGGTTCGCGCCATTGATGATGCTGACTTTGCTGCCATCGTGAACGCCGGGTTGGTCGACACGCTATCGCCCGAACACGCGATCCGGCTTGAACTCGATCCCCGCCACATCGACGCCTCCACGGCCGCATTGCTGGCCTCACCGCCCGACGAGCGGCGCGTGGCGCAGCTACTGGTCAACCGCAAGGTGCGCAGCGCCGCCTTCCGCGGCCATGTGATCGACGCATGTGACAACCGTTGCGCCGTGACGGGGCTGCGTATGGTCAATGGCGGTGGAAAGGCGGAAGCTCAGGCCGCGCATATCTGGAGCGTGGCCGATGGCGGGCCGGACGTCGTGCAGAACGGCATTGCTCTGTCCGCGACCGCGCACTGGTTGTTCGACCGTCACCTCATCAGCCTCGACGATGAGTGCCGGCTGCTGGTGTCGCACAACAAGGTGCCGTCCGAGCTCATTCGGCTGTTCCCACAACCGGGCGAGCGCGTTCGCCTGCCGGTCGATCCACGGCTCCACCCGCGCCCCGACTATGTCGCCCGGCACCGTGCCCGTTTCGCGGGTCTCGACGCTTGAACAGTTATTTAGACGTCGTTGCTGCCTATGACGGCCAAGCCGACATGCTAGCCGAGCGGTATGAGGCGGTATCATCCGAGCATATGCTGGCTCAGGTTTTGCCGGTCATTCCGGACGGCAGCGACAGCAAGCTGGCGCTCGACGTTGGCGCCGGCACAGGACGTGACGCGGCCTGGCTGACCTCACGCGGCTACGAGGTTGTGGCGGCCGAGCCTGCTGCAGGCATGCGCCGGATCGCAGCCGAGAAGCATAGGAACTACGGCGTAAGGTGGGTGAACGATACCCTGCCCTCACTCGACCATGTCCATGGGCTTGGGCTTGCCTACGATCTCGTGCTGCTGTCAGCCGTCTGGCAGCACGTCGCGCCCGCCGATCGGCCCCGTGCCTTCCGCAAACTCGCCACGCTGTTGAAGCCGGGCGGCATTCTGGTGATGACGCTGCGCCATGGTCCCGCCCCGTCCGTTATGCAGATGCATCCGACCTCAACCGCCGAGATCGAGGGACTGGCCCGGGCGTACGGGCTGGAGGTGTTACGGGTTGCGGCCTCCAGCGATCAGGGCGGACGCGCCGGTGTGACATGGGACGTTATAGCGCTCCGCATGCCCGATGACGGCACCGGCGCGCTCCCACTGGTGCGCGGGATCGTCCTGTCCGACGAGAAGTCGTCCACCTACAAGCTGGCGCTGCTCCGCGCCGTGGCACGCATCGCCGAGTATGCGTCTGCCGCAGCTACGCCAGCACCCGATGGCCGCGATGCAGTCGAAGTGCCGCTGGGCTTGGTCGCGCTAAACTGGCTAAGAATGTACCTGCCCCTGGTTCGGGCGAAGCTCCCGCAGATGCCGGGTAATGTCGGCATCGAGCGACTGGGCTTTGCCAAGGACGGGTTTGAAGCACTGCTCGCGCTCGGCACGGCACCCGTCGAGCTACGGGTTGGTGCCGTCTTCGCCCGCGAGCAGGCCAACGCCATCGCTTCCGCGCTGTCCCGGGCTGCTCACACAATCGCCAAGATGCCGGCAACCTTCACCCGCTATCCCAACAGTGACATGCAGGTGTTCGGCGTCAGCCGCGGGCGGCGGGGCGGTGCATCCGCAACCGTGCTCGACCTTGAGACACTGCGCGGCTGGGGTTTGATCGAGGTGCCGGGCCACCTGTGGCGGGCTATGTCGCGGTTTGGGTCCTGGATCGAACCCATGCTGGTCGCTGAATGGTCCCGCCTCATCCGCGTCTATGCCGACCGTATGGGTCTGGCGGTCGCGCCCGGCGCTGCAGAAGCCGCCCTGGCGTGGGTAGAGCCGGTTCGCACCACCGCTCTTGGTCGCGACGTGGTCCAGCGGCTGCTCGGTCGCGGGCAGTCGATCGAGTGCGTCTGGACGGGACGCCCCCTCAAGCCGAACAGCTTCGACATCGACCACTGCCTGCCATGGTCGGTTTGGCCATGCGGGGATCTGTGGAACCTGATGCCGGCGCACACCCGAGTTAATCAGCACGAGAAGCGCGACCGCCTACCATCGGCCGCTGCAATGGCAAATGCGCGAGATCGCATCATCGGCTGGTGGGAGGCAGCCTATCTGGAGGATGACGCGCTTCGACCTCGTTTTCTGCGTGAGGCCGCTGCGGCACTGCCACTAAACGATGCTGTAGGGACCACAGCTGTCTACGATGCGCTGGACTGGCGACGCCTGCGACTATGGCAGGACCAGCAGGTGCCGCAGTGGACACCTGCGAACGCATTGACCTGACTCGACCCAAAAAGCGACATTCGAGCCCGTCTTCCGGCTTCCGAATTCCAGACGTTCATTCATAGTCGATGCGGCTGTTATAGGGCGGCCTTACCGACCGTAGATACGATCGGCGCTCATGACAGCCTCGCCCGACGCCGGGACTAGACGCGCATCGCGTCGACAAAGGCTCGGAACGCAACAGTCGGCTGACGCCGGCTTGGATAATAGAGGTGGTTTGGCGGCAGGGTCGGCGCCCAACCGGCAAGCACCTCGACGAGCGTCCCATGGGCCAGTTGCCGCTCCGCGTGCGGTATCGGCAGACAAGCGATACCGAGCCCGGCCACCGCGGCGTCGCGCATCACGTCGACGTCGTTCGTGACGAAGTCTCCAAGGATGGTGCGCTCGAACGCACGCCCGTCGCGTTCGAATTCCCAGCGGTGCACGATCCCCGACGAGGTGTGCCGGTAACACAGGCAACGGTGCGCCTCGAGATCGTCCGGCGCGGCGGGCGGGACGCGATCGGCGAGGTAGATCGGCGAGGCGACATAGACGAGGGGAACAGGACCGCTGATGGGGACCGAGATCATGTCCGCCTGCAGCGTCATCGCATGCCGCACACCGCAGTCGAACCGATCGGCGACGATATCGACGAGGCCGTCCTCGACGACAAGCTCGACAGCCACCGCAGGATAGGTGCGCGCAAAATCGGCAAGGCGGGGCAAGATCGCATAAAGCGCGGCAGGACGATGCGCACTGACGCGGATGCGCCCGACCGGCTTCCCGCGATCGCCGTCCAGGTCGCCCAACGCGGTTTCCACCGACTCGATCGCTGGTTTCAGACGGAGTAGCAGGGCTTCGCCCGCCGGAGTCGGCGCGAGCGAGCGGGTCGTCCGGTCGAGCAGGCGGACGCCGATCTTCGTTTCGAGCGATCGCATCGCATGGCTCAGCGCGGATGCCGACAGGCCGAGACGCGTTGCCGCCCGCGCGAAGCTGCCCGCCTCAACGATCGCTGCGAACACCGCGAGTCCGGACCAAAGATCGCGATCCATTGCTGAATATCCTTCAGCGACCCATGCGCCACAGCCCGTCTAATCCTCCGGCGTCTTTGCGTCCATCTTGGACTGGACACAGTGCAGGACGCTTTTTGATGACCCTCGAAACCTATCGCTCGCTTGGCCGCTCCGGTCTCCTCGTCAGCCCTCTGACGCTCGGGACCATGACCTTCGGCACGCCGCGCTGGGGGCTGGACGAAGCCGGCAGCCGCGCGGTGTTCGATCGCTACACCGAACTCGGGGGCAATTTCATCGATACGGCCGACGTCTATGCCGGTGGACGATCAGAGGAAATGGTCGGCGCCTTCGTTGCCGAACGCTCTCTCCGCGACCGGACCGTGATCGCGACCAAATCCGGCTTTGCGACCGGGCGCGGCTTTCATGCCGGTGGCAACGGCGCCCGGCACATCCTGGCCGCGGTCGACGGTTCTCTGCGCCGCCTTCGGACGGATTTCATCGATCTCTACTGGGTGCATGTGTGGGACGGGATTACCCCGGCCGAGGAAGTGCTGCGGACGATGACCGCCCTCATCGCGGCGGGCAAGATCCGCTATTGGGGCATGTCCAACACGCCGGCCTGGTATGTCGCCGAGCTCGCGACGCTGGCACGGATGCAGGGACATGCAGGGCCGATCGGGCTCCAGTATTTCTATTCGTTGGTCGAGCGTAGCGTGGAGAACGAGCATGTCCCGCTCGCGCTATCGGCCGGGTTGGGGTTCGTGCCGTGGAGCCCCCTCGCCTACGGGCTGCTGACCGGGAAATATGATCGCGCCGCGGTTGAGGCAGCGCCGCGGCGGCAGGGTGGCGTCCCCAATCGCGGCGATACGACGGCAACGACGCGGCCCCAGGATGACAAGCGGCTCGACGGCGACAACCCGTTTGGGGACACGCTGTTCACCGACCGGAACTGGCGAATTCTCGACGTGCTCAAGCGCGTCGCCGGAGAGCTTGGTGAGACGCCCGCGCGTGTTGCCCTGGCGTGGGTAGTCGGCCGACCTGGCGTCGCATCCACCTTGATGGGCGTGAGCCGAGCCGAACAGGTCACTGACAACGTTGCGGCGCTCGATCTGCATCTGCCGCCGGAGCAGCGCGCCGCGCTCGACGATGCGAGCAGCGGCAACCAGCCATTCCTTTACGGCCTGTTCGAGCCGACAGTGCGAAATCAGGTCGTGTTCGGGGGTGCCGATGTTCGTAGCTAAGTCAGGCTGACCCACAGGCGGACACTCACGAGCCATTTCCGCTTTCCCCATGTCTGCCATTCGTTCAGCTTCCAGCCTGCAGACGGGGCGCAGATTTTCGATCTCAAAGAGGCTTTGTACGCGCAAGCCATGCCGCCCAATGGTCATGCCTGAGTGAGACGAACTCGATCTCTCAGCGGAACGGAAAACGATCAAAACGATTTAGTCCCGGCACGGAGTTCGGCTGGTCGGCACGCTCCACGGAGGCGTGATGAAGCAGCGGGACGATTGGCATCTGACGGAAGCACTCGATTACGAGCACGGACGAGCGGACCCTTTTGCCGCGGCTGTTCGGGCTACCCGAATGCCTATGGTCATTACGGACCCCGCGCAGACCGATAACCCGATCGTCTTCTGTAACGAAGCCTTTCAAACGCTGTCGGGTTATGACCGAAGTGAAATCATCGGCCGTAACTGCCGCTTCCTGCAGGGGCCCGACACTGACCGAGAGCAAGTGACTAAGGTGCGTCAGGCAATCGACGCCCAGACCGACATTGCCGTGGACCTTCTAAACTATCGAAAGGATGGATCTGCGTTCTGGAACGCGTTGTACCTGAGCCCTGTACGCAATGACGCCGGCAAGGTTGTATTCTTCTTCGCCTCCCAGCTTGATGTTACTGACCGTGTCAAAGCGCAGACTATAATTTCAAAGCAAAAGTTATTGGTCGAACAGGAGGTCGAGGCGCGCACGTCAGACCTCGAGGCCGCGCTAGATGCGAAAACTCTGCTGCTTCACGAAGTCGACCATCGCGTAAAGAACAATCTTACGATGATCGGTTCGCTTCTGCGTTTGCAGGCGCGTAGCATATCAGACCCGGCCGTTTCATCAAAACTTGAAACCATGCTCGAACGGGTTGATGCGCTGGCGACAGTGCATCGCCGTCTTTATCAGTCGGACGACGTCACCCGGTTCGATGTCGGGGCGTTTACCGAAAATCTAATCAGCGACGTCGTTGGTGCCAGCCGACGCGACGACATCAAGCTTGTTTCGAAAATTTCGCAAATAGAGGTGCCGTCCAGTAAGGCGGCATCGCTTGGGTTGATCCTCAACGAAATAGCGACCAACGCCACCAAGCATGCATTTGCCGACGAGCGAGCCGGTACGATTTCCGTCCGCACCGCCCTAGAAGGCAATAATGCCCTGATCGAAATCACCGATGATGGGCATGGGATTGCCAGCAATGACGTTCAGCCGGACGGCATTGGCAAAATGCTTATTTCCCGCCTCGCCAAGCAAGTCAGGGCCGACGTCGTGTGGTCTGACGCCGCCCCCGGTGTTCGTGTATCTCTCTCATTCCCGGTGGACGATTAATGAATGCACGTGCCCAACCGCCGTTGAATGTGCTGATCGTCGAGGACGAAGCTCTTTTGGCGATGGATATTGAAGCGATGATCGAAGACGCCGGTCACCGTGTCGTCGGCGAGGCCGCGTCTCTCTACGAAGTTGAAGACCTGGCAAGCGATCTCCATCCGGACCTGGCTTTTGTTGACATACAGCTTGCGAAAGGCACCAGCGGCCTAGATGTCTGCGCGTTGATCAGGAAGCGATGGGCGGGCGCGATAGTCGTCTTCGTCACTGCAAACCCGCTCAAGATCCCAGCCGACTTTGCCGGTGGCCATGGCGTCATACCCAAGCCCTTCTCCCGGAATGGTCTGATGTCCGCAATGCGCTACATCGAAGAGGGTGTCTGCGATCCACCGCCCGTATCCCCGCAGCCAGCGAGCTTCATTGCTGCGCCCGCGTTTGCCGCAGAGTGGTCCCAGACCAGTCCCTGATTTCCGGGTGATAAGCGACAATCCACGGCCTCACGAAGTGGGATGACAGATGACAGAAGTTATACATAAATTCGATTACGTTGATCCATCAACGTCTTACCGCTAGGACGTTCCCGCTTTGGACCGTCAGCCACTCCCACCTTCGCCTATTCGACCGTACGATGCCTCAGGTGTCGTACGCGAGGCTGTCGACGCCTTTGCGTCCCGCCTCAACGAACATGACCCCTTCGTTGCGGCGTTCGATCACTGCATTACGCCGATGGTCGTCAGCGATCCAACGCTACCGGACAACCCGCTGGTTTACGTCAATCGTGCGTTCGAGGCTCTGACGGGGTTCTCGGCAGTCGAGGTCGTTGGCCGGAACTGCCGTTTCATGCAGGGACCGTTGACCGATCAGGCCGACGTCCAACGCATGAAGGACGCAATTGCTCTCCGTAAGCCGATCGATATCGACCTCCTGAATCACCGTCGTGATGGCACGCCGTTCTGGAACCGCCTCATGGTCGCGCCCGTGCATGACGCGACCGGCAGCCTACGCTACTTCGTGGCATCCCAGCTCGATGTCACGATCGAGCGGCACGGGCTGTTGCAGTTGGAACGCGACCGCGACACGCTGAGTGCCGAGCTTGCGAAGCGCGAAGTTGCGCTAGCCGAACGAGAGGCCCGCCTGGCACTTGCGCTCGATGCTGGCGGACTGGGCACTTGGACCATCGACCTGCCAGAATGGCGGCTCAGCTACTCGCCAAGTTGCCTGACGAACTTTGGCCGGCCTGTCGGCGAAAAGTTGTCGATAGAAAGTATGTTGGCATGCGTCCATCCAGAGGATCGAGACCTCCTCACGAACTCGCTGAACAGCGCTGTCGAGCATGGCACGCGGTATAACGTCGAATACCGTATATTGACGCCTGAAGGCGAGCAACGCTGGATCCATTCCCAAGGCTCGCTGCAGCGCCGTGCGGATGGCACTCCGTTGGCGGTTTCGGGCTTTTCGAGCAATGTTTCAGCGCGCAAATTCGCCGAGGAGCAACGTTCGGTTCTGGCCCATGAACTGACACACCGCGTGAAAAACACGCTTGCGACAGTCAGTGCCGTTGTCAGTCAGACGCTACGCGATGCTGCGTCCCTCGCTGAGGCTCGGGATGCGGTATCGGGCCGCATCGCCAGCCTAGCGTCTGCCCACGAACTGCTGCTCAAGGACGAGATCGAAGGCGCGGCGATCGGTGAGATCGTCGAGCGGGTGCTCGCGCCGTTCATGGACAGCAACGGTCGACGTTTTTCCGCTGTCGGCCCGACGATACGGCTGACCCCGGAAGTGACACTTGCGTTGTCGATGGCGCTGCACGAGCTGGCGACCAATGCGATCAAATATGGCGCCCTTTCGGTACCGGAGGGCCAGGTGACCATACGCTGGGACCTAAACGGCAATGCAACGGAACGCCGGCTTACCTTCTCCTGGACGGAGCAGGATGGTCCTATCGTTGCAACGCCAACACGTATTGGATTTGGTACGCGAATGATTGAGCGCGTCTTGTCACGCCACATCCGCGGCAAGGCGGAGATCCAATATCTGCCTGAGGGTATTCGCTTCGTGATCGAAGCGCCGATCTAGGCTTTCAACCTTGTCTGACATTTATTAACGCCGTGGCGGGCCCATTGCGTGAGCACAATGGTTAAAAGCTCAGCTTATCGGGATTTGTCATATGTGCCATGTGCTCGTCATCGAGGATGATTTCCTCATCGCCGATCACATCATCCAGCTGATCGAACGGGCTGGCGGCACATCCTTCGATCAGGCTGCCTCTCAAGAGGAGGCAATCGATGCCGCCAGATTGCGGCCTCCTTCGATCATAATGTCCGACGTCAATCTCTCAGCCGGTACCGGCCCTGCCGCGGTGGAAGCCATCATCTTGGAGCATGGGCCGACGCCCGTGATCTTCGTGACTGGCACGCGCGAGGCATGCCACGTAAGTTGGCCATCGATGGTTGTTCTCGACAAGCCAATCAACGAACAGGCTCTTATCGCGGCGTTCCAAAGCCTGGCGCCCGCCTGAGACAGCAATCGCCGACGGTCAGTGAAGCAGTAGCCCCATCGGCCTTACCGGTAAGACCGGGTACTTCATCAAGTTGTCTCAAGTCACTGAACCCGCCACGTTCCTTACGATATCCAACAATCATCATGGGAATGTAGATGACCCTTCGTTCGATAGCCGCGCTCGGAGTTGCCGTATTCTTGGGGGCGACGGTGCTGGCAAAGCCAGTGCCGATCGCGCCTGCGGCGGTGCCGTTCAGCATCGGCTCGATGCGTACTGTGGCCTTGCGGGACATGATCAACCGCGTTCCGAACGACGGCAGCGTGTTCGGCAAGAAGGAAGGCCCGGCAGCTGTCGCGGATATATTGCGGAAAGCAGGCGCGCCAACCGACGCGCTATCGCTCGGTGTCGATGCGCTGCTTGTCCGCATGCCGGGACGTATGGTCCTTATCGACACTGGCCTGGGCCCCAAGGTTGGTGGCGTCCTGATGCAGAGCCTGGCGCTCGCCAAAGTATCGCCGGCGGACATTACTGACGTCCTCATCACGCATTCGCACGGCGATCATGTCGGCGGCCTGTCGAGCGCCGACGGCAAACTGGCGTTTCCCAACGCGACGATCCGTATGACGCGCGCCGAATGGGCGTTCATGCAGAGCCAGCCCGACAATGCCGCGCTAGTCGCGACGATCACGCCGAAGGTCATGCCGTTTGATCCTGGCGCGGCCGTGATCCCGGGTATCCGCGCGGTCCCGCTGGCGGGGCACACGCCCGGCCATAGCGGCTACGAAATCACGTCAGACAGCCAGAAGCTACTCGACATGGGCGACACTGCTCATAGCGCTATCGTGTCTCTCGCCAGGCCCGAATGGATCATCGGCTACGACACCGACGGCGAGCAGGGGCGCCAGCGGCGGACGGCCGAGCTGGCCAAGTTGGCAGCGAGCGGCGAACATGTGTTCAGCCCGCATTTTCCGTTCCCAGGGCTCGGCCAGATCGTCAAGGCCGGCACTGCTTATCGCTGGCAACCGGTGAAACGCTGACACCGACGGGATGCCGTCGTCACGTGCGGCCGCCCGGCACGTTATTCCTCCTGAGCCGTTTGCTGCTGATAGCCACTAGCAGGAACCGCTATGACCGACGATCCGCGTACCAGCCAGCCGACAAGTTTTCCTGATGAGCCGCGGCAGCCAAGACCCGGTTTGACGGCGAGGATGCGAACCAAACCCGATCACGGCGAGGAGAGCTACGTCGGCAAGGGCCTGCTGAAGGGCAAGGTGGCGCTGATAACCGGAGGGGACTCCGGTATCGGCCGGGCAGTGGCGATTGCTTATGCCCGTGAGGGAGCCGACGTTGCGATCTCCTACCTTGCCGACGAGCAAGCCGACGCCGAAGAGACACTGACGTGGGTAGAAAAGGCGGGGCAACGTTGTGTTTTGCTTCCGGGCGATCTTCGCGACCGGGATCACTGCATAACCCTGGTTGAGCGTACGATCGCGGAACTCGGTGGCATCGATGTGCTCGTCAACAACGCTGCCGCTCAGACAATGAACGAGGGCCTTGATAGCATCGACGACGACGAGATGCAGGCCGCGTTCGCCGCTAACGTCTTTGCCATGATCCGTTTGGCCAAGGCAGCAGCGCCGCACATGAAGCCGGGTTCGGCGATCATCAACACGACCAGCGAACAGGCAAAGGTCGCTGGCAAGAACATGATTGTCTACGCAGCAACCAAGGGCGCTATCTCTAGCCTGACGGTGGGCCTGTCCAACCTTCTATCCGGCGAAGGCATTCGCGTAAACGCGGTGGCGCCAGGCCCGATCTGGACGCCAATCCAGCCGATCGCCAAGTCACCGGAGGAACTGGAAACGCTCGGCCAGAACACGCCGCTCGGCCGCGCTGGACAGCCAGGCGAACTCGCTTCCGCCTATGTGATGCTCGCGTCGGCGGAGGGGAGCTACATGTCCGGTAATGTCGTGGCCGTGACCGGCGGGGTTCCAATTTCCTGATTCTGATGGCTAAACCTCAGCCGGCTGCACGTCCGCAGTCAGCTGAGGTGGCCATAGGATCTATGGTGCACCAAGGCTTTCAGGACGCCACGATTGGGCCAGCGTCAGCCGCTATTACCAGAGCAGAGGGGTCGGTGATCCGCTTGCCCCAGCTAGCAGGCCCAGAAGCGGTTCTAAGCACGATTGTTGTAGCAGACGGTTTCCGAGCGCGAATCATCTTACTTGGCGAGCTTGGTAATCGTTGATGCAAAGCACTTTTGCAGTCGAAGCTGCTCACCGAGAACGAATTTCCACGGCACCGGATGTCGATTTGCATCGTTCACTCCGGAATTTGGGAGATTTGGAACATGGCAACGATCGATCTCGGCAAGGGCATGCCCGCAGCGGACCTGCACGACGACAAACCGGTCGCGGGATCATTCGGCAGCGAGGACGTTATTCTGGTCCGGCATCGCGGCAAGGTCTGCGCGTTCGCTGGCAAATGCACCCATCAGGGCGCACCGCTGGAAACCGGCCTCGTGATCGACGGGACAGTGCGCTGCCCGTGGCACCACGCGCGCTTTTCGCTCAGTGACGGCGAGGCTGTCGCCGCCCCTGCGTTCGCGCCGCTCGACACGTTCACCGTGGTCGAGAAGGACGGCGTCGTCACCATTACCGGCAAGGAGGAGCAGACGCGGGCCACCCCGTCGACCCGGTCGATCGGCAAGGTCGTCATCGTCGGCGGCGGTGCGGCGGGGCACGCCTGCGCCGACATGCTCGCACGCTCGGGTCTCGGCGGCGACGTCACGATCCTGTCCGACGACGCCGATGCGCCCTATGACCGGACCGCGGTTTCGAAGGACTATCTCGCAGGCGATGCCGAGCGGGACGATACCGCACTCCCCGAACCCGGCCTGGGTCGCGGTCCTGCGCCGAACGTCCGGACCGGCGTTGCTGTCGCGTCGATCGACGTAGAAGGTCACGCTGTCGTCACCGCCGACCAAGACCGCGTCCCCTACGACGTTCTCATCCTCGCCACCGGCGCGACGCCGGTCACGCCGGACACCGTGAAGGCCGCGGATAACGTGTTCGTGCTGCGCACGCTTGCCGACGCTGACGCAGTCAAAGCCGCGGCAAAGGACGCGAAGCGCGCGATCGTGCTGGGCGCGAGCTTCATCGGGCTCGAGGCCGCCGCATCGCTTACCCAAGCCGGGCTTTCGGTGACGGTGATCGCCAGGGACAGCGTACCGCTCGCCAAGGTCGCAGGGCCGGAAGTCGGTAAGTTCGTGCAGGCGCTCCACGAGGAGAAGGGCGTGACCTTCCACCTCGACTGCGAACTCGCGCAGTACGACGGCCACACCGCGATGCTCGACGATGGCACGGCTATCGAAGGCGACTTGCTCGTGGTCGGCGTCGGTGTCGAACCACGGATCGACCTCGCCAAGGCGGCAGGGCTGAAGATCGCAGAAAAGGACGCTGGCGGCGGCGTCTCGGTCGATGCGCAGTTACGGACCTCGGCCGACGGTATCTACGCGATCGGCGATATCGCGAGCTATGCCGACCCAAGGCTCGGCCACCCGATCCGCGTCGAGCACTGGGTCCATGCGCAACGGCAGGGCCAATGGCTGGCGCGCTCGCTGCTCGGCGCAGTCACCGGCGGCTATGGCGACACACCGTTCTTCTGGACCGGGCAGTATGACACCAGCCTCCATTATGTTGGTCACGTAGCCAAACCCGACGACCGCCGCATCGAAGGCGATGTGGCCGCTGGCGACTTCGCAGTCTTCCTGAAGGAGGACGGCAAGGAGCAGGCCGTGATGACCTGCGGCAACCACGACGAGATCGCGCTCAAAAAGGAGGCCGCATGGGACGCGGCGTGATGCGCCCGACGCTGTTCTTCCTGCATGCGCTGGGCGGCAGCGCCCGGTCGTGGGACGCGGTGATCGCGCGACTCGGCGCGTTCGACTGCCGACCGCTCGACCTGAACGGCTTCGGCGATGCGTCCGACGCGACCGGGTTCACGGTGGAGGAGATGGCCGACACCATCGCCGAACAGATCCGCGCGGAAAACGCGGACCGATGGATGCTCGTCGGCCACAGCATGGGCGGCAAGATCGCGACGATTCTCGCGCAGCGATCAGAAGCGGGACGCCTCTCCGGGCTGGCCGGCGTAGTGCTTATGGCCGCGTCGCCCCCCTCGCCCGAGCCGATCGACGACGAACGCCGCACGACGATGATCGACTGGGTGAAGCAGGGCCCAGTCGGTATCGAAGACGCCCGCGACTTCGTCGACCAGAACATCGCCGCCCCGCTGCCGCCTGCTGTCTATGACGCCGCCGTCGCCGACGTTCAGCGCGCCAATCCCCAGGCATGGCGAGCATGGCTCGAACAGGGCTATCGCGAGGACTGGTCGGATCAGGTCGGCACGCTCAACACCCCTGCCGTGATCATCGCCGGCGCCGAAGACGGCGATCTGGGCGAGGCGAACCAGCGCAAGCTCAACGTGCCGCATTATACCCACGCCCGGTTCCAGAGCATCGCCGGCGCCGCGCATCTTCTCCCGTTCGAACAGCCGGACAGCGTCGCCCACCTGATCCGCGATCACGCGCACGCCGTCGGTGCAGCGAGCATCCCCGCCGACTATGAACGCCTGATCGCCTCCGACCGCGTGAGCGCGCGCACCCGCGCGACGCTGGCCGAACGCGCGATCGCAGACGACCCCGACTATCAACCCAAGATCGTGTCGGCGAAGCAACTCGAAACCCTGCGCGCGCTCGTCGACCGCGTGATCCCGCAGCACGGCATCGACCTCGCCGCGCGGATCGACACGCAACTCGCGGGCGGCGAAGGCGATGGCTGGCGGTTCGCCGCGCTTCCCGTCGACGCCGACGCCTATCGCGCAGGGCTCGACACGCTCGACACACTTGCGAACGGGGCTTTCGCCAAACTCGCTGGTGAAGACCGCGACGCCCTGCTCCACACGATCGAAGCCGCCGACTGGTCCGCCAAGACCCCGCTTACCCCCGAGCAAATGACCTTGTGGTTCGAGGACGTTCGCGCCGACGCCGTGCGGTTGTGGCTCGCGCATCCGGCAACGATGGCGCGGGTCGGCTATGACGGCTTTGCCATTGGTGGCGATGGCGTCCGCAAGCAGGGCTATGCGCTGACCGCCGCCGACGAACGCGAAGGCTGGGAGCCCGCACGATGAACCTTGACCAGATGCGCGCCTATGCCGAGACCGATGTCGTCGATGTCGTGGTGATCGGCACCGGTGCCGGCGGCGCACCGTTGCTGGCCCGCCTCGCCAAGGCCGGGCTGAAGGTGGTCGCGCTCGAAGCCGGCCCCAACGGCGAACCCCAACGGCACACGCCGGATGAACTCGCGGCGAGCGACATCTACTGGATCGACGAGCGGCTGAGCGACGGCGCAATGCCGCAGGCGTTCGGCGGCAACAACAGCGGCACCGGCGTTGGCGGGTCGACGCTGCACTGGGGCGCGTTCTGCCCTCGTCCCGATCCGCGCGATCTGCGCCTAAAGACGCTGACCGGCCAAGGAGAAGACTGGCCGATCGAGCACGCCGAGCTGATCCGCTACATCGAACAGGTCGAGGCGTTCATTGGCGTTTCGGGCCCCGCCGATTACCCGTGGGACGCGGCCCGCCGCTATCAACTGCCCGCGGTCAAGCGCAATGCGCCCGCCGATGCGATGGCGGCGGGGTGCGCCGCGGTAGGCATCACCGCGACCGACGCCCCCGCTGCGCTGGTCTCGCGCGACTGGCGGCAGGAAGGCGGCGGGTTGCGTCAGGCCTGCGTCAATTGCGGCGCTTGCCATCAGGGGTGCCGCAACGGCGCGAAGGCGTCGATGGATACCACCTATCTCCCGCTCGCGGTCGCCGCCGGCGCCGAGATCCGCCCCGGCTGCCGGATGACCGGGGTCGAGCGCGACGCCGCCGGCCGGATCGTCGCGGTAGTCTACCGCAACGGCCGGCAGGAGCACCGTCAGCGGTGCGCCGCGGTCGTGCTCAGCGCAGGCGGCGTCGAGACCCCGCGCCTGCTGCTCCACATGGGGATCGGGAATGCGAGCGGTCAGGTCGGCCGCAACTTCATGGCGCATGTCGCGACGCAGGTCTGGGGTCGATTCGATGCCGAGATGCGCTGCAACCGCGGCTATCCCTCGTCGCTGATCAGTGAGGACATGCTGCGCCCAGACGGTGCCGATTTCGCGGGCGGCTACCTTATGCAGAGCCTCGGCGTTCAGCCCGTCACGCTGGCGACGTCGTTCGCGCGCGGCGGCGGGCGCTGGGGCCAGGAGCTGGTCGACGTGATGGACAAATACCTCCATTTGGCCGGCATCGGTATCAACGGCGAATGCCTGCCAAGCGACGACAACCGACTGGTGCTTGCTGACGAAACCGACGCGTTCGGCATCCCCAAGGCGCGGGTGACGTTCGGCTATGGCGCCAACGAGCAGGCGATCGACAAACACGCGATCGCGACGATGACCGCGATCTGGCAGGCGGCGGGCGCCCACGACATCGTCACCCTGCCGCGCGCCGCGCATACCATCGGCACCTGCCGGATGGGCGAGAGCGGCGATACCGCGGTCGTCAATCCGTGGGGCCGCAGCTTCGCGATCGACAATCTGTGGATCTGTGACAATTCGGTCTTCCCGAGCTCACTCGGCGCCAACCCCGCGCTGACGATCATGGCGCTGAGCCTGCGTACCGCGGATCGGATACTCGGGAGCGGTTGAGGATGGCGAGTACGGCAGGACCCACAATCGGTCGTTCAACGCGCTCGCCAGTCGTCCCAACTTTTGCCGGTCGTTCATATTGACAAAACGGGGGGCGGCACCAGCGGGAGCCGGCAACCTGCTTCGCGCATGCCGTGATCCATCATCGACTGTTAAAAAGCGCTCCGCCTACCGGCTTCAAACATCTATCCATGTTAATTTGGGCCCTCGTAAGGCGTGCTTACTAAACTCGCGCTTGTCAGATATCGCTAAGGCCAAGCCCCTCCTGTGATTGAGTATTTCATCGGTCTCGCTTGCACTCAACGGCATGCCTAACAGGTACCCTTGCGCTTCCTGGCAGCCGAGCTCGCGCAGGATATCACGCACGGAGGCGTTTTCGACGCCTTCAGCGACCACACGTAGTTCTAAGCTTTCTGCCAACCGAATGATCGCCGAAACCATACGGTGAGCGGCGCTATCGGTATCGACGTTGGAAACGAACGAACGGTCGATCTTAAGTTTGTCGAAAGGCAGCATCCGGAGATGCTGAATAGACGAAAACCCGGTGCCGAAGTCGTCCAGAGCAAGAGAAATTCCCTGGTTCTTCAACGACTCGATGATCCGCTGGGCCGAAGCAGGATCAGAAATGAGGGCGTTTTCGGTGATTTCGAGGCAAATACGGCGCGCCGGGAAGCCCTGCCGTGTTAGCACTGCCAATATCTTTTCCGACAGCCACGGGTCGCGAAACTGGATCGGTGATAGGTTTATCGCGATAGTCAGTTCGGACGGCCATTTATTGGCGTCAAGGCACGCCCGTTCGAGGAGTTGCAACATGAGCTCATCGATCAGCCCGCACTCCTCAATAATCGGGATGAAGCGACCGGGCTCAACCATAATGCCGTCGGCGCGGTTCCACCGAGCAAGCATTTCGAAACCAACGATATTGCCAGACGCCAGATCTACGATCGGTTGATAATATGGACGGAAGGCCTCTGTACCAAAATCCACGCGGATCTCACGCTCAAGCACAGCGCGAGCCACCAGCGCCTCTCCCATGACCGGCTTGTAAAAGCGATGTTGCGAACGACCACCCGATTTTGCCTCATACAAGGCGATGTCCGCGTGCTGCATCAACGCTTCACGGCTCGCGGCATCGGTAGGGAAACAGGAGATCCCGATGCTAGCGCTGATATGGTGGAAGAACCGGTCGATCGGAAACGATGCAGCCATTTCACGGACGAGCTTATCCGCCATGACGTTCGCGGGACCGATGCCGTCACCATCAAGCTGGAACGTGACGGCAAACTCGTCGCCACCAAGTCGGTAGACATTACCGGTAGGGATCACGAGCATGCGAAGCCGCGTCGCAACTGCAACTAAAAGTTGGTCTCCAGCACCATGCCCGTACGCATCGTTCACGCCCTTGAACAAGTCCAGATCGATCATGAAAAGATACATCTGACTCCGCGGCGCACTGTGATAGAGAAATCCATCAAGATGCTCGGTAAGCGCACGCCTGTTTGCTAGGCCAGTCAGCACATCTTCGTAGGCCATTTTCTGCGCCGCAAGCTCTGCGGCTTGCGCGCGCTGTTGCTCGACCAGCATGTCAGCGCGAGACTGTAGCACTTGCCTGAAGCCTGCGTGGTTCGTAGCCAATGTCCGCAATATCAGTATGGCGACGATCAGGAAATTTGCGCCAACACTGAACAGCGACCAATCCGACGCTATAAACAGACGAGTCGTGACAGGCATCACGCCGAACAGCAAGACCATATAGCCGGCACTCGGAAGTGCTTGCAGACAGAAGCAACAACTAATCGCTCCTACAAACACGTAGAGCGAAATTGATACGCTGCGGATGGGTTCAGCTTCAGAAAACAGCAACGACCCCCACGTTCCGAAAACTAGGCTCAAAAGTGTAGCCGTGATGATAGTGCCGCGAAGATAGCGCCGAATCTGGTCAGGTTGCGCGATAATCGATCTGCGTCGGACCCAGAGAAGCGCGCGCGCAGCAATCGCAACCGATAACAGGATCGGTATACCAAAACTCATCCCGAATGGTACGTCACGAAAAGACTCTATGCCGAGAAACAGGACGTTGATGAACATCAGCCCGTACATTAAGGGAATCTGGCGGCGCAACGCGGCATATTGCTCAAGAAGAAACGTGTCCGACGCCGGCATTCGGCGCAATCTGAATTCAGGTAGCCACTCGAACATTTTTTCGGTCCCTTAACGACCTTCATTAGCAACAAAGGGTTCATAAAATGTTGAGAACGAACGCGGACCGAAGCTTTTTCCGCCAGGTAGCCTTCGCAGTTTGACGCAAAATGGAACTGGCCGATCATTTCAGATCTCCCCGAAATAACGAACGTTAATTGATCTGACCTCCGCCCCGATGGGTACTTTTTTGAAGTTAAATACGTCCAATCCTCGTTATGTAGTTGGCACCGACGCCTTCCCGAAACCGGTCGTTCGCTCATGTGATCCGCAGTGGCCGACATCGGAGCTTTGATACCAGGCGCTTTTAGGATGGGACCGGTCGAAAGCCGACTGTTCCCGGTGTCACGGTCGTTCGGTTGTCAATTCAACAGTTAGAGCGATTTCCGATCAGGTTGGATCACTGGCACGGAGGCGATTTCGGCACGGTACGAGGCGGGAGGAGGGCGCGATGCTGAAGCATCGACGAGCAACGCTGTACTGTGTTGAAAGCGGCCCGCCGCAAAGCGGGCGCCCGAAGGGCGATGACGGTAATGCAACGTGGTCGGAGAACCGCTTAGAGCATGATGATATTACGATGAGCCGTTCGCGCCTATGCTGTCGAAGCCATGCCCTTCTCTTCGCCGCAGCAGCATAGGAAAACGGTACTTCGACAGGCTCAGCACGAACCGAGCTAGGCGCGGGTCAATTCATCGCCATTTTGCTCTACGGCTGGCGCTCGTACCGTCCCTTGGCGCCCTCGATAAACAGCGCGGTACCCGCGATGCGCAGGCGCAACGTGTCGAACGGCCGCGCCATTAGTTGCTGCCGATCAAAGCCGATCCGGACGATCCCGTGTTGCAGCGGTGCGAAGGTGATCGTCATGTCACTCGCAATCGGCGCCTCGGTGTGAATGGTAAGGCTGACGGCCTTCGTTGCGCCGCGCGGGGCGAACGCAAAGCCGCTCCTGCCGGTGACCAGCTTCTCCTTAGTGCCATTCGCAAAGTGCAGCGTGACGGGGAGGTTGCGCGCGGGCTGGTCCGACGCGGGATCGAAGATCCTGATCGCCACGCCCGGGGAGGTTCGCGCGGTACCGCTTTCGGCCGCGTCGGCTGGCGACATGGTGCACGCCGCGGGCAGCGTCGGATCGGCTAGCGTGGGTTCCGGCAAGCCTGCCGCACGTGCGGCCTCGATCGCCAGCGCGCGCGCATCCTGCCAATCGGACAATGCCTGTCGCACCTGCGGGGCAGCTGGCTCTGCCCCGGTCGACGGACCATCTGACATCAGTCGAGCAGCCAGGAGCTCCGCATTCGTCCTGGCAACGTTCGCAGCGCGCAATGCCGTGGCGGCGCGCTGTTGAAGGATTGTCGTGGACGGCGCGGGGGCATTGTCGGCGGTCGTCAGAGGCGTCGCGGAAACAAATGGTTCGGGGAAGATCGGGCAGCGGGCGCGGATCGTGGCCTCGATCTCGCTGCGCTGGTACCGCCGACGTTCGTTTTCGGTCTCCTCATCCCACGGCGCGGTGGACAAGTAGGAGAAGAGCGGCTTCTGCGCGCTTGGTGCGGACGCCACGAGCACGACCTCGTCGCGCTCGACGTGCCACATGCCCTGCGCCTCCTGGTCCAGCGCACCGTAACTCAACGCCCAGTCGAATTGGCCGTCTGGCCGCAGCAACAGCTCGGATCCGGTCTCCATCACACCCATGAGGTAATAATGGCCAACGAGCACGGCAGGTGTAGCGTGGCCGCCGTTGGCACGCGCGTCGGCAGGCGTGCCCTGCGTCGAGGGGGCATCGGCAGGAGTGAGCGCATCCAGTGCGTCGCTCAGGTGACACGACTTGCCCGGTTGATAGTCAAGAAACTCGGCAACGGTCAGGACGTTACGATCACCCTCCTTGCTATAGCTGCCCATCACATCGGCAGACGCGCGCCGACCATCCTTGCGATAGCGGGCGACCACCTGAGCTCCCGGCACGTCGCGCAGCAGGTAGCGCGACGCCGCCAGATCGCACCGGGTGAGGATGACCTCGCCTCGCTCGATCGACAGCGTGCCGATGAAGCTGTCCATGCCGGAGGGTTGCGCATACGCCGGCAGCGGCGCGACCAGTGCCAGCGAGACGACGATCGCGCGGTACCAATTCCGTCTCACAGCGATGTCCCATCCTTGTCCAGCATATCGAACCGATATGCGCAGCCGTAGAGTGTCTTGCCGGGGTGCGTGGTGACGTTGGAGATCGTTCGGGCGACTACCATGTGGCTGCCATAGCCGTCCTTGCCCGCGGGTTCGGTGACGTCGGTCATGATCCGCTCGCCCAGGAACTTGCGAAAGGGGAACTTGGCTTCCGCCTGGGCGCGGGTCACCTTACCCGAGGCGACCATCGCGTCGATCATCGGCTGAGCCGACATGCTGTTGTCGATCTTTTCGGCACGCGCCACGATGGCGGGGTCCGCGACGTCGAGCACCGCGAGGATGGCATCGCCGGTAAAGGCGATCCGGCGCGTGCTGTATGACCCCGCGACGGTAATCGGCTTCGGCAGGTCATATTCGGCGATGAACGAATTGGGCGAGGCGATCTTCTTCCATCCCCGCGTCCGCGCGAGCTGCTCCTCGCCATCGATCGCCATGGCGAAGCGCATGTAACCGGGAACGTCCAGGCGGCAGCTAACGGCATCGATCTCGGAGACATCAGCCGGGTCGGTCTCCGCGGCGGTCTGCTGGAGCATCGCGGCGAGCATCAGGGCGTAGAGAATGAGCATCGGCGGACGTTAGGGTTGCAGCCAGAATTTGCCAGCAACATCGCTGCAGCAGGGCCGGCCGGTTTCCATTCCCCCCGTTTCGCGCCAACGAGCGCCTGTAGCACCGGCTAAAAAACATCATTGCACGGTTGAGAAGCTGTTCTACCGCTACAATCATACCCCTTTGAATGCCCCTTTTATAGTGATTGAGGATGGGGGCCCCAGGCATCGATACGGACCTCACCAACTCATTAGTGTGGACGCCGACTTGCCTCCAGGGCTGCGACACCATCTGCGGCCATCGCGTTCCACTCCGCCTTGGTATGGCAGACCCTTTTAGAAAAAGCGCGATCCGGTAGTCTCTTCACATCGACAGATCGGCTTTTCCGCAGTCACCGGCTTGGCAGCTGCCACGACAGAAGGGGGCGTGGTAGGCGCAGTTTGATGAGCCGCCGCACCCGAAGCCATTAATATGGTTGCCACCGGCAGCATCATAAACTTTCCCATCGTATACTCCTCGGCCCAGAGCTTTCAGAGCCTAGCGGAGCTATTTCGACAATCAAGAGCTCAAGGTCACTCGCAGACTTCCTAACCGACCTCTGGCTCCTCTTTATCCAGGTCAGTTGTTTTAACGTATCTATGATGCCAAATATGCAACATGCCGCATCATACAGCGTTAAGTCGATATGGCCAACAGAGAGGCGTAATTAATAGTGTCAGATGTATTTGGTACTGCACACGCTGCCTTGGCGTTTCTGGAATCCCACCACCTTCAGCCCACGACGGCCAACTACGCGTTCGCTCTAGAGGTTGTCAGCGACCTAGACGGGCCATTAGCGCGGGCTGTAGCGCTTGACACGGATGGCGGACTGAGGCTGACGCCGAGGTCTCTAAACGAATTAAGTCAGTGCTTCTTAGCAATACAATCCGGGACCGCGGCGCGCATGGAAGACGCTGTCCAGAGCCATGCGACCCAGTTGGGATCATTGACATCGGATGCGCAATTACTGACAAAATCCCTAAGTGATGACGTCACGGCCATGGCGGTGGAGGTCCAAGACTGGCCAGATTCAAACGCCCTAGTGGCACGACTGACCGACGCTGAACGTGAACTCGCCGATCTGCGCAGAGATGTAGCTAAACTACAGGCCAATTTGGGATCGCTAAGCGAGCAACGCTTAGATCCTACACGCGATACAGCTACGCAGGCATTGACCTCCGAAGGGGCTCGTCCTCTTTTTGCGCGGCTCGGCGAACAGAATCGTGCGTACGTCATGATGATATTCAGCGTCGCTGATCTCAGCAATATCAACGAACGTTTCGGTCACCCTGTAGGTGACAATGTGCTAAGCGCATTCGTCGCCAACCTGCGGCAGGTTTTGAAAAACGAAGAGATCATCCGTTGGACCGGCAACGAGTTCATGATCGTGGTTACCGATGTCGCGCTGGCGAACGCCCGCTTACTTGCAGAGGAGGTCCTTGCAGCATTCGCGACCAGGCGCCTAAAATTGCGCGGAAGCGGGGAGTGGATCGGAATGGTGACCGGCTCGGCCGGCATCGTCGTGGGACAGGGCGCCGACCAAGCTGCAGCTCTGATACAGGCTCGGGCTAAATTGTATCGAGCGACGATAAAGGGGCTAGGACAGGTTGAGGCGTAATTGCTGCGCTCTTAGCTGAAATGGTGCTCTTGATGAGGGCAAATATGACCGATCGCGAGGCTTGGCTGAAGGCAGGCGAAATCGTCGCAACTCATGGAAGCGATTCTGCACGATATGTGCTGAGATCCCTTGGAGATATTTTATCCTCGGGCGATGGAGCTGAGAATTGGCGCCGGGTCGCCTTAGCAGTCGACGATATCCTCGCAACACCCCTGCAATAATTATGAACCGTGTCGAAGCGCTGGCACGGCAGGCGCTGGCGAGCTTCGAGCTCGTTCTGCAAGTCTATGCCGACAATGAAGGGGGATGAGCTGGTTCATGCTCAGCTTGCTCGAATCAGCGGAGCCGGAATATGCTCATGGCATGGCAGATTTTGATGATTGCGCAGATCCTGAACTCGGCGCGGCGTGCAATCGCCTCGCTGCTTGGGTCGAGCCGATGCCTGAAGGACTGGTGATCGATCCCGCATCAGGGCTGACGGAGGAGGACCTCGCGATAATTCTGCGTCGGCTCTACGCTACGCGTGAGGATCTGCCCGCTCCTATCCTGAGTATGGACGAAGTCCCGCGGGCCCACGTCAGTCCATCGGTGCCGCTGACCAAGAGAGGGCGGTGGGGTTGATCGCCTGATGGGGCTTTTGTGGCCCCTTTCTTGCCTAAGCCAGGCGTTTCCTGTCCGTCAGATCGCCTCATTTCGTTCTACGATATACTCGAGAACGCGATTTGGGAGGGGATGGCAGAAGTCAATTCCGATAGCTTCCGGACTGCTCCAAGCAACCCAGCCCGGTACATCGGCGAAATTCGGGATGGCAACGTCCACGAACGTGCCAACCGAAACCGCCAAGCGGGTCTCAATCCGACAACCCAATTGCGTGCAGTCACTGATCCGCACGGCTTGGGTATCAAACTTGTCTGCTGTGACAGTTGCCGACCAATCTACGGCTATCCGGACGGCCTTACGTCCGTCCTCTGCCCGCCACGACGGATATTCGGGTTTTGATGATCGATCGGCCATAGTCCGGGGATAGCCGCTCACCCTAAACATCTGGTTACAACGGGTCAGTTCCGGCCGGGGGGGGGGATGAGACCCTAAGCGCTCGCCTTTAGCCAAGGGTATTAGCTCGTGAGAAGGATAGCCGAACGCTGCGACGGCTATTGGCATGAACAGCGACTTTGGCTCAACCGAACGAACGTTAGCTTACGCCGATAGCCCCCCGAAAGCGGCGAACTCGGCTTCGGTCCAACACGGGCGTTCACGCCCCCGCGCCCTGCCGCATGAACAAACGTCCGTTTTATCTCCGACCGCGACCCGAAAGTCCACCAAGATCGGCCAATTCGGCCCCTGCCCTATCAAATGAACGAACGGCTGCTTGCAACATTCGCCGCCCGAAAGCGGCCGGGCCGCTATCCACCAGAAATGCAGACGTTCCGCATCGCCTGATAACGTTAGTCGCGCGCCGTTACAAACCTACGCCTTGACGCGCCTCAGCTTTCTCGGTCAGGCCCATAATCAAATCTGCCAGCGGCGAGGTCGGCAAGCACAGGATTACCGAAGACGACGCGACGGTGCCCGGGCCGCACGTTGAGATCACCCGGGTGCCATGTGAAGACACCTGACCTTCCGCCCTGCGCTCGCTCGATGCGCGAAAGCTGGGAAGCGGACACGCCGGATCGCCGCGAAAGCTCGGCTAAGGACCAGCCGAGCGATTTACGTTCTACGCGCAGGCGCTGACAAAGCTGATACATACGCGTGCCTTGAAGGCTACCGTCGAACAAGAGCGCTGGACGGCCACTGTCACCGGCGATCGCCACCTGCGGCCAATCAAGCTCCAGCTGCTCCATGATCCGGTCGAGCGTGGAGCCCTGCGGCCAGGTGTGTCCGTTTTCGATCCGCGACAAAGCCACGCGCGTAATCCCGACGCTGAGGGCAAGTGCGTCCTGGCTGATCGGCCCCACGACGCCCTTAACGCCCATACGATGATCCTTGAGGATCTGCCCCAGGTCGGCGCGCAGGTGGCTGAAGCCTTCTGGCAGTCGCATCCGGGCGGGGGGACGTTCCGTCTTCATGAAAGACCAATGATGGCGACTGTATGTAAATTTCGTGCACGCGCCGTGACGGCCGTCCCAAAACGTCGCCATGACCGTCGCCCGGATCATATTGGCACAACCTGTCGATGCGCAAGACGCGTTCGCCGAGCTTGTACGCCTGCTGGCACGACAGGCAGCGGCCGAACATCATGCGCGCATGCAGGATTCCCGTGCGGCAAAAGCTGTGAAACAATAAGCCATGCTCACGACCACGCACCGCCGCATCGCACTTTATGGCAGGCACTCGACCGCCATGCAGTCGGCGTCGTCGAGTGCCGATCAGGTCGCGTCCTGCGCGCCGCTGGTCGGCTATCTTGGCGGCACGGTGACAGCGACGTGGCTCGACCCGGAATTGTCGGGGTACCGGCGTGACCGTCCCGGGCTCCGGCAGCTGCTGCGCGCGGTGGAAGCGGGCGAGATCGACATCATCGTGTGCGAGGCGCTCGACCGGCTGGCGCGCGATGCCGAGGACGTGGCCTGGCTGGGCAAGAAGCTCGCCTACCACCGGGTCCAACTGCACACCGTGAGCGAAGGACATGTCGACGAGATCAAATTTGCCGTCGCTGGCCTACTCGGCTCGATCTTCCTCAAGCATCTGGTTGACAAGACGCTACGCGGCATGGAGGCCGCGGTACTCGCGGGGCGCTTCGCGGGAGGTCGAGCCTATGGCTACAAGCGCATGGTCCGACTCGATGCTAAGGGCGAGGCCCAGCGCGGGTTGCTGGAGATCGAGCAAGGCCAGGCGGCGGTGGTCCGCCGTATCTTCGCGTGGTTTGCCGCAGGGCTGTCCTCCATTCAGATCGCTACACGCCTGAACGAGGAAGGGGTGCCCGGCCCGCGTGGCGGGCAGTGGAACGCCTCGACGATCCGCGGTGACCCAGCCAAGCTGGTCGGCATCCTTAACAACCCGCTCTACGCGGGTCGGCTGGTTTGGGGCCGCCGGCAATGGCGGAAGAACCCGGACAGCGAGAAGCGCGAACGCCGCTACCGGCTCCGCGATCGTGGGGAATGGGTCGAGGTGGCGGTGCCAGAGCTACGCATCGTTGACGACGCGCTGTTCGACGCGGCGCACGCCGAGATCGAGCGCCGCAAGCGTGCGCCACAGGCAGCCTCGCCGGCCGGCCAGAACCGCGCGCGGCATCTGCTCTCCGGCCTTATCCGCTGCAGCTGCTGCGGTGCGAATTACACGATCAGCGGCAAGGACTATTACCGCTGCGCGGGGCAGAAGGAGCGCGGCACGTGCGGAAACCGCGTGTCGGTACGCAAAGGTCCACTGGAGACCGCGACGCTGGCGATCCTCCAGGAGCATCTGCTGACCGACGAGAATGTGCGCGTGTTCATAGAAGAGTTCGAGCGTGAACTGCAGCAACTGACACGCCAAGACACGGGCCAGCATGACGCTGCGCAACAGCGCTTGAAGCAGGTCACCACCGAACTCGATAATTTGTACCAGAACCTGCTGGCCGGCCTCGCCAGCCCGGCGCTGCGGGCGATGATCGCCGAGCGCGAGGCCGAGAAGGTGCGACTGGAGACGCGCGCAGGCGCTCGAAATGATAGCAAGCCTACCGCGATCCTCTTGCCGCATCCGGTACTCGTCGAGCAGTTTCGGAGCAAGGTCGCCTCGCTCCGTCAATCACTGGACGACGCGTCGATCCGGACCGAGGCAGCGGCGGTGCTTTCGACGCTCATCGAGAGCGTGACAATCTTTCCCGACGAGCCGGGCGGTCCGGAGGCGGAAGTGGTGGCGAGGGTATCCGACTTGTTGGCCTTCGCCACAAACGACAACGCCGCCCGTGAGGGCGGCGATTGTAGTTCTATATCGGTGGTTGCGGGGACAGGATCTGGCCAACATCATACATTAATCGTTGCGAAGGCGTAGGCTGTTGATCGCCCAACTAATGTGGTCGCCCAATGCGCCTCCCCGCCAGCGACCGCGTAGCGGGAACGACCGGGTTGGGAAGGAGAACGGTCCGGCTGCTTTTCGGAACTCAAAGTCTAAAGCGGCCGACGTTTTTACGCTGGCCATCCAGCGAGGAGAATGTCTCGATCTTCAGCTGTGACAAAGTTTGGCGCACCGAGTGCAAGTCCCGCGTCCAAGAGCATGGCCCCTGCGCCAGCCCAAGGCTCAACAAGGTCCTCATCCCCTTCTTTGTCGATGGATGTGGCGTTTGCCCCATCGACGGTCTTTGCCCTGTGGAAGACGGTGAGATGGATCAGACTCAATCCTTCGTTGATTGGTGATCCAGCGGGCATCGAACCGATTTTCAACGTGCCATCGAGATTCTCGTCATAGCCTTCGCAAATCCCTTCGGCGTTGCCCCAGCGGCGAAAGGTTCGGTCATACGCGTCCGGCGCATCTGGATGTCGGGCAGATGGCAATCGAATGGCTTGGTCACGTGTCAGGGCGGCCGCACGGTCCAAAACCATCAGAACCGCTTGTCCATGCTCGCCGAAGAGCGCCGACAGGTCTTCCCTTTCGAGAATCTCGACGGATATACGACGGGTGTACCGCGCATAAGGCAGCGGAGGTCCCCCCCTACTGCGCTGGTCGTCAACCGTTGCGGCTTCGACGATCTTAGCTCTCCAAAGGGTACCTGGCCACTTTGCGAGGATGATCGACGCGGGCACTTCATCAACGACGATCCATGGTGGCCCACGCCCCTCGACACGCACTATCTGTCCCGGCTGCGCTCGGCTCATGGGTCCAGTTTCGCTGTAGGGCACGTAAACAAAACCGATGCGACCATCGGGCTTGTTGCGGCCAAAGTGCAGAATATTTTTCCGCATCCGGGGTTTGTCCAAAAGGGGGGCACAATCCCTTCATTGCGATAGCTGTAGCGACCGGTTTTAGGAAGGTCGTGCACAACCGCGAACGACTGCAACTGGGCGTTAGCGGACGTGCTCAGAGCGGGATAGGAGTATCCCACCTCCCGCCAGCATGATGCAAAGAGGCAGCGAGAAAATGAAGTAGTCCCAAACGGATCGTTCACCCATACTGATGACGACGCAATGGCAAGCGCTAATAGCTCGACCGCACATCCAATTTGGCGACGGGAATTCCGGCACGTGAGTCGACACGACAGGACGAAACTCTAGGGCTCAAACCCAATCAGTCTATTGATCTGAATGGAGCTTCCTGATTCACAGAGTGTGTGACGATGGAGGCGGTAGATGGCGTTGTTCTGGTTGTC
>NZ_LMLW01000006.1 GCF_001422045.1 Sphingomonas sp. Leaf242 | reverse complement strand
ACGGTCAGCTGGTCGCGCGCACGCTTCGCTTCTTCCTCGGCACGCATCGCCAGCGCGGAGACGAGATCGGCGACCACCGCGAAACCGCGCCCTGCGTCACCTGCACGACCCGCTTCGACCGCGGCGTTCATCGCCAGGACGCGCGTCTGGAACGCGATCTTGTCGAGCCCTTCGATCACGCTGTCGATGCCCTTGGCGCTCTCCGAAACACGCCCCATCGCCTGGACCGCTTCGTCGGCGACCGCACGGCCACCACCGACGGTGGCGATCGCCTGGTCGGCGCGCTCGACGGTCTGCGTCGACGCGGACGCACTCGCCTTCAGGCGGCCATCCATCTGCGTGACCGAGGCTGCGGTTTCCTCGAGCGAGGCGGCGTTGCTTTCCGTACGGCGTGCGAGATCTTCCGAGGCCTGCGCGATTTCGCCCGAGCCGGTGCGGATCGTCATCGCACTTTCGCTGACCGAGCTGATCAGCCCGCGCAGATTGTCGAGCGCCTCGTTGAAGTTGCTCTTCAGCGCGCCGTACTCAGGCGGGAAGTCGGCCTTGATCGCCGCGGTCAGGTCACCCGCCGACAGCTCGGACAGATGCGTCGATACGGTGTCGACGACCATTTTCTGCTCGGTATCGGCGCGTGCCTTGGCGGTGTCAGCGGTGTCCTTGGCGATGCCGTTCTCGCGGAACACCTTCACCGCCTTGGCCATCGCACCGACTTCGTCCGCACGATCCGTGCCCTCGACGTCCTTGGCATAGTTGCCACCGGCAATGTCGCCCATCTGCGCCTGGAGACGATTGAGCGGCCCGGTGATCCCGAAACGCGTGATCAGCATCGCCAGACCGACGCCCGCGATGATCGCGATGATCGCGACGATATACAGCATGCTGACCGTCGCCATGCTCACGTCGGTCAGCTTGGCCGACTCGACCGATGCCTGATCGGCGTTACGATCGACCAGCGACAACGACTTTTCGAACGTGGGCGTCATCACCGCGTCCGCCTGGCCGAGCACGGCGATCGCCTCGCCCGCACGATTCTGCGCACTCAGCTGGTTCGCGCGTTCGACCAGGGCACGGACCTGCTGCATCCCGCGCAGGGTCTCGTTGAGCTCCGCGACGGCCGGCGGGTTGGCGACCTTGCCGCGTTCGAGATCGGATGCGATCTTGTCGGCATCGACCTGGAATTTCGCGAGCGTCTTGCGCCCCTCCTCGCTGTTCGCGCCGACCACGGCAATCTTGTAGCCGTCGTACATCATCGCGTTCATCCGGGTATTGCCCCGCGATCGGAACATCGTGCCGGTCAGCTTCTGGTCGATCAGCCGTGAATACGACGCATCGACCGTCGCGATCTTGGACGATCCGAACCATGCTATCGCTAGCGTGATACATCCCAGCAGCACGAGCAAGGATACGACCTTGGTCGAGATCTTCGCGTTGTTGAGCATTCCCATTTGACGTCTCTCCTGTTCGACCTCGGCCACGCGGAAGATCGCGCGAAAACCTCGGACCTATTATGAATTCGTTCGACCGGATGGCCGTGCGGCTACAGCTTCATGCTGATCCAGCCGCTCAGGCAGTCGGAATTGTCGAACCCGCTCCTCGTCAGCACCGATCGTGCGATCAGATGTTCGTAGCGACCGGTGATCGAGACCCGCGGCGCGACCGACCAGACGAGCTGCGCACGGGCGACGTCGGCGACGTGCGTGCCGCGCACCGACTGCGTGCCCGCATAGGCGCGACCACTCGCCGCATAGACGGCGTCGTCGACCTTCGCCCGCCAGACCCGCTGCGCTTCGACCGTCAGGCGGAGGCGGGTGATCGGCGACAGCGTGAAGTTGGGCGCGACCGCGACGAAATTGGTCGGCGAAAAGGCATCCTGATAGCTGAAATAGCCGCCATCGAGCACCGGTGCCGCCGCGTTGTGAAGCGAACCGTTCCGATAGCCGCCGCCGCCCGATCCGTAATCGACGTGCAGGCCTATCCGCGGTGACGTTCCCGCGTCGCCGAGCCGGACGGTCTGCGCCGCGAACACCTGCCACGCGTCGATCGCGCGCGGGCCGAACCGACCGCTCTGCCGATTGGCGCTCCAGTCGAGCGTCACGCGCCCGGCATCGCCCCACAGCCGCAGCCCATAGAACCGGCGTGCCTCGCGCGCGGTGTCGCTGCCGAAGGTGACCGCGTCGCGGCGCAACCGCCACGCGAAGGGCTCGAGATACAGTTTCGATCCGCCGAACCAAGTCTGCGGCAGGACGACGCCGGTCGTGACGCCCGAGAAACGCCGCGCATGATCGACGCGATCGTCGCCGGTGCCGCCCGTACCGTAGCGCGTGAACCGCAAGTCGAACACGTCGGCGCGGACCGCGTGGAAATGCGCCCAGCCGCGGGCGCCGTTCAGGACGACCTGGATGTTGCCCGCATCGCCCTGGCTGACCAGCACGCCAGGCCCGTCCGCGAAGATCTGGCGACCATAGCGGACGCCGACATCGCCGCCGTCCAGCGCGGTCGAAACCTCGGCGAACGCCTGCTGGACGAGCAGCGTGTTGCGCATGTTCGCGCCCGCCTGCGTCGCACGGTCGCCGGCGACACCGCCATGCGCCAGCTCGCCGTAAAGGCGGACATGCGATCCCAGATGGAGATCGCTGCCCGCGAACAGCCGCAGCTCGCGCTGCCGAATCTTTTCCGAGTCGCGCGCACCGGGGTTGGTGACGGTATCGACTCGGCCACGGATTTCGCCGGACAGCGTCAGATACACGTCGTCGCGGCCGGCGATCGGGATGAACTTCAACCGATCGAGCGGATCGTCGCGCAGCGCGGGATCGCGGTACCGCGTCCAGTTTTCCGCCCAGCGCGCGATCGCATACCCCGCGCTCACCGCACCATCGCCCGCCGCTTCGGCCGGATAGACCGTAGCGATCGGAGTCGCCCGCGTGGTGGTCTGCGCGGCGGTGTCGGGCGTCGCCGTCGCGACCACCGAATCCTTGGCCTGGGCCAGAACCGGCGTCGCGGAGATCGGGGTGAACGCCAGCAGCAACGCGATGCGGGCCAGGGTACGAGAGACCATGGCGAGGCCTTTTCGGTGGGAGGGTGTGTCTCCTTCATGATAGGACGCCCGCGGATTATTCGGGTGCGAAGGGAACAATTGTTAAAGTCGCGCGTGTCGCCCGTGGCTTAGGCCCCGACCTCGATAGCCGATCTCCCCCGGACGCACGAAAGCCCGCGTCCCCGGTTGGGGACGCGGGCTTCCTGTTCAGCCTTGCGGTTAAGCCTCGATCAGAACTCGTTCCAATCGTCGTCCGAACGGACCAGCGCCGGGATCGCCGCGGCCGGCAGCGGCTTGACCGGCGAAGCATAGCCTGCGCTCGGCTGGCTCAGTGCCTTGCCGAACGTCTGCTGGATCTTCGCGCGTGC
>NZ_LMLW01000005.1 GCF_001422045.1 Sphingomonas sp. Leaf242 | reverse complement strand
GCATCGCTACCCGTTACGACAAGCTTGCGGCTAACTTCCTGTCAGCTGTCGCGCTCGCAACAGCGGTCGCCTTTTGGATGTGAATGAGTCTGAGCCCTAGACGATTGGCAGGCGCGTTGGCAATCAGACGGGGCGAGAAGCGGTGGGAGCATCCCGATTGGAAGGATCGCCGAGAAGCCTGGAGAGTTCCCAAAAGGATGCTTGAGTGGGAACGGCAACGGGCTTTCCAAAAGCCGTCTCTGACCGGTGGATTGAGTAAGCCAGTGCCGGCGTGCATTGGATATTTGCATCGCAAACGCGCCGTATTTCCATGCTTCTCGATATGATGCACATGTCGTGATTTTTGCATCCGAGCGCCTACCGGGAATGTCGAATTTGTCACTTTCAGGCTGCCCATCAACGTGCTTTGCTAGGCGCAACCTATGGGAAGTATCCGCATGGTTGATGCCTTTCTCCGCATGCCGTTACGGTTCTGGCTTCGCGTCGGCACCGTATTTTCCGTGCTCTGGTTAGTCGTTGCAAGTTTAATGCGGTGGTCATTGCTATCGCGCGAGCATTTGAGAATATACTTTCACAACCTTGGATCTTGCCATTTGCACACAGTTGATTCCGGTAGCGCCTGCGTCAAACTTGCCGAGCATCAACTAGGGGTCAGTAGTAATTCTGTCTTGCCGCTATCTATCGGAACAAGCATTTTTCAGCTAGCGCTTATTTGGGCTCTTGGTGCTGTAATCGTCGGCGGCTCAAGATGGGCAAGCCGAACAGCAATACGATGATGATCGATTTTTATTAAACCGTCATATCCATAATATATAAATTACTAAGTTTGTATCATGTCTGCAATCGTCCCGATTTTGGTGCCGCATGTTAAGTAAGATAACAACTGATTGCAGATTAATTTTTGGTAGTATCAGTATCATACTTTTTGTGATAATGATCTGGCTAAGGTCAAATATTCCTTATAGCTCCGATCTGTACAATCTAATTTATTATCACTCGAGACCACAGAGGCCTGAGGATACTAATACATTCTATTAATACTTCCACTATTCTGCTGTCTTTCTACCGTATTTTCTCCATTCTTCTTTAGTGACATTATCAAAAAAAAGATGGTGTTGTACCCTACACTGATCCCTTATTTTTTATTGTATTTATCGCATTCTCGGTTGGTTCAATAGTTCAATTTAGCATCGTGGCGAAGTTTTATGGGATTTCAGTCTGAAAGGTTTATAGCACGTTGGCCGAATCAACCGACGAACCACACACCGTAGTGATACATAATAATCGCTAGTACTGTGCAAAATAGAAGGGCCGCCAACAACAGATATTGTGCTAACATTGATTGTTGGCGCATAAAAGTTATCTCCTAGACAGGTTGTTTACACTCGGTCCAACACTTGTGATTCTCTCTATAAGAGATTTGTCTGGGTTAATTTTCTATATCTTTAAGTTAGTAAGCATAAGCTTACTTTGTGACTTTAACCGTCACGGGCGACGAAATAGCCTTGGCATAGCGAGCCGGCGTTGCGCTAGGATCGAACAGAGAGACCATCGCCTGGACTTGGTAGATACCCGGCCCCGGAAAGATCGTTCGGGTCATTTCGTGGATGGCGACGCTAAAAGGGGCCTCTCCGCCGATAGAAGTCAACTCGCCGGACGCAAGCGGCGGTGGCGGCGGTGATCCTATCATTCTTTCTGCAGGCTCGACGAACTGGCCGGTCGACGATCTGACCAGAAAGGCGATCCCGCGTGTCACCTGAACGAATGGCGAGATAGCGAGACCATCACTCGTTGCAGTAAGATCCACTGTAAGCGACGCCATGCCGCTCATCGGCGCTGCGCCGGCCTTCAACGCTATTTTGATAGGAGTTGCTGATCCCGACCACACAGCCTGAGCGGGCGGATTCCATATCTCACCCGCCTGTCCGGCGTCCTTGGCACCTGATGAAGGACGTAGCGATACGCCTTCCGGCGTCTTCCCATCGCTTATGATCTTTTGCATAAATGCCATTCGTTCTTCTGGCGTCACCACACCATCGTGGTTTGTGTCCTGAAGCGCAAAAGCACGCTTTGCCGCGGCGATCTCTTCGGCGAGAGATATCCGACCATCCTTGTCGATGTCGCCTGCTTGGAAAAGTGCTGCTGACAACGGCGGTAGCGGATGAGCGGTATCGGTTCCCGGTATTGCCAAACCGTTCATCGACTTCGTGACGAACCCGGCCATCTCTGTTGGGGTGACGTATCCATCACGATTGGCATCCATCTTCTTATGAAGCGCGGTGGCGCTCGCCACGGACGTCGCTTCGGTGTCACGACCCAACGGATCGGGGCTCGATATCGCGCCGGAAGCGGCAGCCTGTGCTGCAATAATCAGAAGGAAAGGCATCACCATTTGCCATCCTAGCTCCGGATGACATTACACGTTGCTGACGCGAGGATTAAATCGACTCCCTCGGGTGATTTCTAGCCGCGCTCTTGATGCAAAACTTTTGATTTTTGCATCATGGAGGTAGATTGCGAACGACAGAAAAGGGGAGCGTGATGCCTGGGTTCTTCATCCCATCCGTGGAGGCAGACAAGCAGGAGGAGGCTTACGAGCAAATCGCCAGCTTTATTGGCGCAGCTCCTCGTGCTGTGGGCGATCGCATCTATTCCATGACATGGCGACATAACCGGACAGTCTGGACCGCAACAGTCGGCGAAAAGCTGCGGGGAATTGAGACGGTTGTTGCCGGTCGAGGCCGTGACAAGCGGGAACGTGAGCTTCCCCGCCACTCCGACGATACGGTGCTGGCGATCTTTCCCGGTAATCCCGGCCTAATCGCCCACGACAACAAAAGCCGGAGGTGGAACCTGCCAATCCTCACCGGAGAAAGCTGGAATATCGTGAGGTTTGGGTAAGCCAAGCTGGCCAGCGATTCTCGAAATCGATCGATTGCGAGAAAGCTTTGCGTTGCGATTACTGCCAGCTGCCATTGAAGTCCAAGGGCTGCACCGTATGATCACATGATGATCCTGAGCATCGTCATTCCCAACAACCCGTCGGATGCCGACCGCGAGGCGGTTCTTAAACCGCTTCTCGCCTACAACACCGCGCGTGCAGGCGATCCCCGCTTCCACCCCGTCGCCATTTTGCTGGCCGATGAGGCCGGCAATCACGTCGGCGGTCTATGGGGCAAATGTGCTTATGACTGGCTTTTCGTGGACCTTCTTGCCGTTCCGGAAGATCATCGGGGCGAGAACCATGGAAGGACACTTATGGAGCAGGCCGAGGAGATCGCGCGCGCCAACGGCTGCGTCGGAATTTGGCTCGACACCTACGAGTTTCAGGCGCGCGGTTTCTATGAAAAGTTAGGCTTTGAGGTATTTGGCACCCTCGACGACCATCCCGTTGGTCAGAAAAAGTTTTTCCTTCGCAAGCGATTCTGAAAATTGGCTTTGCTACGGTTCGCACCAATAGCGCATTAAAAACACCACCAACCCTGCCATTCCCAAAACTAGATCGGTTTCGAGAATGCCCGCGGCGTCTCGCTGGCCGTTCGTTTACGGGAACGCAGAGGCAGGGTAAAACGATTGGCGCACGAACGCGTCGCGACATTTCGTGGTGGAGGCTGTCTTGAAGCGTCTGGCCGTTTATTCCGCAGCTACAATCGCCGGCCTGATTACGGCCGCAGGGATGGCAGCTCCAACAGCGCCTTCCGGGGTCGCGGCCTTCATCCGAGATCACAAGCTGACGCGCTATACCGTCGCGTTGGCGGACCTGGACGGGGACAAGAAGCCGGAGGCGCTGATCTACGCAATGGCCACGTCTGAAGGTGGCGGCCAGGCCGACCTTTGCGGCAGCGGGGGATGCGACCTTTACGTGCTGGCCATGACGCCGACCGGCTACCGGGAAATCATCGATATCTCCGTCGCCCGACCCCCCGTGCGCGTTCTGGCGACAACTACGCATGGGTGGCGTGATCTGGGAGTGATGGTCGCTGGTGGAGGCATCGTTCGCGGATATGAGGCGCGCTTGCGCTATGACGGGCATAGCTACCCGGATAATCCGACTGTTTCACCGGCTGTGAGGCTGCAAGCTATCGCCGGGAAACAGATCATAGGGGAGGATGCCGGTCAGATGACCGACACTTCCAGCACGGCGATCAAGCATGACGCGGCGGTCCCCGGTGTCGATGAGGAGGGCCTGGACGGGTCCATTGGCCCGTATGGCGTCGGCGCGCACATGACGGTGAGGAACCACACCGAGTTCGTTGCCGGCCACTACTTCTACGCACGGAACCCCATCGACATAGGACTCACCGGCGGGATGGATGGGGATCATCTTGTCCTGCATGGTGCTGACGGATCAACGTTCAATCTACACTTCGAGACCGTCAGCCCGGCATCAAAACCGCCTCTGACATTCTATAATTCGACGTCGCTTGTGGGAACATGGACGAAGGGCACAACGACGCTGCCGGTAACGCTCGGAATGAATCTCATTGGTGGGCCGCAATGGGCCAGCCGGTACGAGGATGTGACGAAGGAATCGGCGAACGTGTTCGAGGCAAGAGCGCGACACTTCATAGACGGCGCGCTGTCCGGCAACAAAACTGAAGCGGCATCGGCGACTTCATTTCCCTTGAACATCGGTAGCCGCCGGGGTCTCGTCCGCACCAGGCAAGAGCTGTTCCGACGCTGGGATGAGATATTTACCCCATGCCTCCTGTCACGTTTGAAGCTGGCCGTTCCGCATGAGATGTTCGTTCATGACGGATTGGCGATGGTGTCGAACGGAACGGTGTGGTTCGACGCGAAGGGCGCGACGAGCATCGACACGCCAAACTGCAAGCGGGTGTCATAATATCGGCAAGGTGTCAGCTTAGGCGCTTCTCGAAACACGATCGGTTTCGAGAATGCCCGCGGCGTCTCGCTGGCCGTTCCCTTTCGGGAATGGCGTGTCGCGCCGAGTAGCGGAGTTGGGTCAGCAATTGACGTTCGCCCAAGCGAACGCCTATCTACTTGAAGAAGGCAAAGGACTGCGTAACGTGCAAAACAGGGTCAAGATCTTCTTCTGCTGCGTTATGCTGATCGGCGCCATCCTGACAGAATTAATGAGCATCTTTGGTCGGCTGCATGACCCCCTTCGACAGGGGGTGGCGATTTTCGCCGGTATCTTGGCCGCTAGCTTACTCCGCTCTGAGCTTCGGAAGCCAGTTGTGCGGGGTGGTTGAGGCTTACCCTCTCAACATTGCATATCCCTGAGCGTGGGCAGATTGCTGATTAGGCGTCTCGGCAATTCTCGATCCGAATTGGAATACCCCTGCCGTCTTGCAGCCTGTTCCTAATCGCCAAGAAGGTAGTGCCGGCGTTTAAAATGTAAATAATGGAGCTTGGAAATGCGTAAGGACGATGCCATCCGCATAATTAAGCACCTACCTGCCGGCTTTCTGGGCGGGCTGATGGTCATGATCCTACCGCGAACCTTGGGATAGAAGCCCTGGCCATTCAGCCGTGAAGATTGGTTCGTGCTCGGCGGCTTGCTTGTTGGCGAGATCGGCGCCCGCTCTATTCTAAGCGCCAGACGGCGACGAGCGTCATAGCAGTAGCGTTCCTGTTTCGGCATCCCGTTTGACACCGTTTGACGAATGGAGTGACATCGATCAGCATCCTACAATGTCATCCGTCCTCTCTCGGTTAGGTCGCTGGGCCATACGAAAGTCACGGTGGCGCACACCAGTGAATGTCTTCGCAGTGGCCACAGCTTGGCTGGTAAGCCGTTTAGTAGGCTGGAGTAGATGGCCTTTGAGTCGTCACGATTATTATTTCGCAGCTGCTTGGTTGGGTGTTGGTTTGGCTGCGGATGCATGGAGCTTCCGGTCCAATAAGGGGCGCGCACGAACGGCTGTAGGCCGGAGGGAGTAATTTCCCGTTTTTCATCGATTCCGAGAACGGCCTGACCTAGTGGCAACCTTCCACACTTGATGCAAAAATCAAAAGTTTTGCATCAAGCGCGCAACTAGAAATCATAAACCTTTCAGAATGAAATCCCATAAAACTTCGCCACGGTGTTAAATCGAATAATTGAACCAACCGCGAATGCGGCAAATACAATAAAGAATAACGGATCATTGTAGGGTTTAAAGCCATCTCTTTTTTTGATGCTGCCGCCAAAGAAGAACGGAGAAAATACGGTATAAAGACAGCAAAATAGCGGAAAAATAAATAGAAATGTATCCGTATCCTCGGGTTTTCGTGATCTAGAACTATAATAAACCAGATTGTACAAATCTGGACTATGAGGAATTTTTGACCTTAGCCAGATCATTGCCACAAAAAGCATGATGCTGACGCCGCCTAAAATAATTTTACAAGCTGTTGCAATCTTACTTAACATGAGCGCGCGCTAAAATTAGGACATTTGCAGGCATATGCAAAGGTCGTAAGTTCTATATTGTGAATATGACGGGTGATCCAAAGCCACCATCATCGTATTGATGTTCGGCTTGTCCATCTTGAGCCGCAGACAATTACGGCACCGAGAGCCCAAATCAGCGCTAGCTGAAAAATGCTTGTTCCGATCGCCAACGGCAAAACAGAATTACTACTGACCCCAAGTTGGTGCTCGGCAAGTTTGACGCAGGCGCTACCGGAATCAAATGTGTGCAAATGGCACGATTCAAGGTTGTGAAAGTATATTCTCAAATGCTCGCGCGATAGCAATGACCACCGCACCAAACTTGCAACGACTAACCA
Source organism: Sphingomonas sp. Leaf242 (assembly GCF_001422045.1). GTDB lineage: Bacteria > Pseudomonadota > Alphaproteobacteria > Sphingomonadales > Sphingomonadaceae > Sphingomonas. Next base: position 13,782 of record NZ_LMLW01000005.1, on the reverse strand, counting down.
AAGCACGGAAAATACGGTGCCGACGCGAAGCCAGAACCGTAACGGCATGCGGAGAAAGGCATCAACCATGCGGATACTTCCCATAGGTTGTACTTAGCAAAGCACGTTGATGAGCACCCTGAAAGTGACAAATTCGACATTTCCGGTAGGATCTGATGCAAAACTCACAAATTTTGCATCAGATGAAAAACCGTACAAAACCGGGCACTTCCGTGATGCATAAATCCGATGCACATTGCGGGCATGATTTATGGCTATGCACGTGTCTCATCCACCGGCCAGGACTTGGCGCAGCAGCTCGCCCAACTCGACGCGGCAGGCTGCACTAAAATCTACCGCGAGAAGGTCAGCGCCGCGACGGCCGAACGGCCACAGCTCAAGCGCGCGATCGCCGCGCTTGATGCCGGCGACGTACTGATGGTCACCTCCACCGATCGTCTCGCCCGCAACACCCGTGACCTGTTGAACATCCTCCATGCCGTGAGAGAGGCCGGCGCAGGCTTCCGCTCGATCGCGGAGCCGATGGTAGATACCACCTCGCAGTTCGCCGAGGTCATCATCGCTGTGCTGGGGGTCGCGGCCAGCTATGAGCGCCGTCGTATTACCGAGCGCACCGCTGCCGGTAGGGTCCAGGCCAAGGCCCGTGGCGTGAAGTTCGGCCGACGCGCCGCCCTTACCCCTCACCAGCAGGCCGAAGCACTCCAACGGCTCGATGCTGGCGATACGCAGCGCACTGTCGCCGCCCTACTTGGCGTCGATCAGGCGACAATATCGCGGCTGTACCGAAGGGACCGCTGAATGGCCGGGATGGAGAGGAACACAGCCACTCAGAGGGTTATCGGGCGGGTGGGAATGCCTGTAGGTGACGCACGGCTACAAAAATCATCATTCCAGCGACGCCGCACGCGAAAATGGCGGCGTGAACTGAATGATCCACTTCTGCGTATCGGCTCGAAATGAACAAGCCGAAAGCTGAACCTATCAGGGCGTAGCGCGCGAGTGCGGGAAGATACTGTGACCGCATCACCATCATGATCACGACCGCGACGCCGCAGATCGCTGACGCATAGCTGAGCAGATCACTGATCACAGTCCAACTCCTCCAACTTCGAGCACGGTGTGACGGACAGCGCATGAGTGCGCAATGCCTGAAAATGGGTGTTTCTGCCGTTCCAACACGGTCTCCGACGCATCAGATTTGCGCATCACGATCAGGCCGCGTTTTAGCCGCTCACGGGATGATGCAAAACTCGTGATTTTTGCATCAATCTGCCCAAAACTGCTTGTTGACTCTAGTAACCTATAGGTTACATGTAACCTTAGCGTTACAGGGAGATCGACATGACAGCAATCGATGTAGCAGAACGTAAAAGCCGTTATCGGGCGACCAGTTTCTACGTTTTTGCCGCGCTGAGCTTGGTGACCTTGTGGGTTAGCATGGCAATGCCCGGGAGTGATCTTGTGCGAGGTATATGGACAGGACTGAGCTTCGCGGCGGCAATCAATCTGTTGCCGCTCGCTCGATGGCTGAAACCTAATAGCGCCGTAGCCCGGCTACTTGATGATGATGGGGTTCGAGAACATCGACGGATGAGCTGCACGGCGGGCTTCTGGGCGTCGATCGTATCCGCGTTTGCTGTCGCGATCACGGTGGAGGAAGCAGCTCCCATCAGCGCATTTGACGCCGTGCGTGTGGTCGCAACCGCAGCGATCGCAGCGGCACTTATCAGTTTTGCCACGCTGGAATTGCGTGCCGCTCGTGGGTGATCGCCTTTCCAATATCCTCAAGGCTGAGCGTGAGCGGCTCGGACTCACTCAGGGCGCGCTAGCAGAAGCTATCGGCGTTAGCCGTAAGACGATCAACACGATCGAAAATGGTATCTTCGTCCCATCGACGCTGCTTGCACTTAAGCTTGCGCGCACGTTGGATCGTCCAGTCGAAGCGCTATTTCAGATCGAGGAATAATCCCAAGCGGTCTGATGCAAAACTTTTGATTTTTGCATCAGGAGAGGCCGTGGTCCTTTTAACGCGTCAGAGTTGGCTGACCCGCATCGACAGCTGGATAAGCAGGACACAGCTGATGAAGCCCATCATCAGCGGGAATTTCCGCGAATTGTCGCCGATGCGGCGAACTTCCGCACGGTAAATTCGGTAGATAGCTACGCTGGACCCCAGCGAGAGTATCGCCAGGGCGGCGAACACAGCGGGATGATCGATGGTATCGCGCATGGGTATCGCGCGACTACCGATCGTTACGACTATCAGCGCAACGCTGAAAGCGAGCAAGGAGGGCTTCATGCGCATAGGCGGCAGACATGTGCCGCAGTCCGCTTATCGCCACAAGTGAACTGCTCAACGTCCGACATTCGGCACTTCGTGCTGTCGCAGAAGGGACCCCTTTTGCAACGCGGCCCCTGCTAGCTTCGATTCTCGAAATAGGATCCCTTTTGAGAATCGGCTGATGGCAGCGGTGTGCAGAAAACGGCCGTTTTCCGAACCATTGGCATACGACCGGCCCGAGCCGGCCCTTGCCGCGGGCCAATGTTCATCAACCGGTTCGGAAANGAGCGCCGATCATCCTGTTGGCCTCGTCGAATGACGGGTTCCGTCCGGAGCCGCCGTTCGTAACTCGCTTTACGAACGGCTTGAGTTGGTCGCCAGCTGCCGCGCCTCCGTGACCCATCTGCAGACATTCAGGCTGCCCGAGCGGCTCCCCGGGTTCGGACATTCATTCAGTTTTCGATTTCGGCTTTGATTGATCCGCGACCCGATCTCAGCAGTGGGGACGCCGCGTTTTAGTCGGCCTGTCCCTTTTCCAGTGTAGTTCAAGCCTTCTCGAACGTAACGACGTTCGCCAGGCCCCGTGCCGCGAGCGGCGCGGCGAGATCCCGCACGCTCCGGTGGTGTGTGAACAGCAACACCTGGTTGCGCACCCCGAACTCGGCGAGCAGTTCGAGCGTTGCAGCGCTGCGGTCGTCGTCAAAGTGAACGAGGACATCGTCCGCGATAAAGGGTAGCGGCTCGGTCGCGGCGCCGTAGTTTTCGAGGCTGGCGAGGCGGAACGCCAAGAAGAGCTGGTCCCTGGTGCCGTCGCTCATTGTCGCGACCGACGCGGTGCCGCCGCCGGCCCTGCGGCCGACGACTACGGGGTTGCCTTTGTCGTCAATGTCCGTCTCCACGCCCTGGAACTCGCCGCGCGTCGATACCGCGAAGAACTCGCTTGCGCGGCGAATCAGGGGATCCTGCTGCTCGGCGCGGATCGTTGCCATCGCGGCCGTGACCAAGTCCCGCGCGGTTCTCAACTCGAGATAGCGCTCAAGCGCCTGATGCATCTGGGCGGCGGCGCTCTCCCGCCTCACCACCGCGCCGGCGACGCCGCTCTCGGCGACAAAGCCGGCGAGCGTGTCACGGGCCGCCTTTTCCGCGAGCACCGCCTCCTCGACCTCGGTTTCCAGCGCGGCAGCACGCGAGCGGTCCTCGGTCAGCGTTGCCTGCAGGTCGTCAAGGTCGGCACTGCCACGCTCCGAGCGGAGCGCATCGACGTTCAAGCCACCCCCTAGGTCGGCGAGGCTGCGCTCTGCCCGAGAAATTTCGGCGATTAAGGCTTGGTACTGATCGTGGCGGCTGGCCTTCTCGGGCAATCCCTCTCCGGTTTCTGGACAACCGGCGAGCCGGGCCAGAGCAGTGCGTTCGGCAACCGCGCGTTCGACTGCGGACGCCGCCTGCCGGACCTCAAGTTTCACCTCCTCGAGGTCCGGCAGTAGTCCATCGCGCTGCGTTCTGAGCGTCGCGTTGGCGTCCAACCGAGCTTTCAGCAGCTGCGCGCCGGCGACGCAGTCCGTACTCGCCTCGATGCCCAGCTCGCTGAAGAGCGCATTCACGCTGGCGGCGAGGCCTGCCTCGTCCTCCTCCATGCGGCTGACGCGCTGACGCGTCTGCGCGATCGCCGATAGGACGCCGCGAGCGCTGGCCCATTCGCTGAGCAGTTCGTCCGCTTCCGTCAGGCCCAGTGTCCCGGTTGCGCCTATGAAGGAGAGCGCCGGTGCCCACTCGGTCTTGAACGCGGCCTCCTCGGCATCCATCCGGTCGAGCGAAGCCCGGACGGTGGCGGCCTGGGACCTCAGCGCCTCGACTTCTTTCGATAGGCGCCGGTGGTCTGCATGGAGCAGCTCGTGCCGACCGTGCGCCGCGACCAGCGCCTGCATTCTCGTCGCAAACTCCGCTGCGGGCACGATGCCGAGACGGCGTTCCGCTGCGCCCGCCAACTCAATGGTCGGTTCGAGAACTGCCCCGTCAATCGCCAAGGCGGCTTCCTTCGACTGGGCGACCGCCGCCTGCTCGAAGAGCTGCATGCGCCGTTCCGTGAACGTTAGCAGCGACGCCAGGATCGGATGGCGCGCTGTGCCGTCGGGGAAAGCCGCCCCAAACGCCGCGACCCGACTCTCTAAGTCGCGCGAAAGGGAGGCCATTTCGTCCTCGGCCGCGTTCAGGATGCGCGTCGCGGCAGCGACACGTCGCTCCGCCTGAATTAACGAAGCGGCACGCTCCGCCTCGTCGGCCCGTCGGTCGGCCAGGCCGTCGGCCCCAGCGAGGGTCGCTTCATAGGCGTCCGCCAACTGAGTCCTAGCAGGCTCGGTCCCCGACGCCGTTCCCGCGACGAAGGCCGCGCGGATGGGGGACCACTGGAGGCTTCGCGACGCCCGCGCCTCGCGCACGGCGTTGTCAGTAGCTATGGTCCCCGACGCTTCCAGCGCGTTGATGTCGGCCCTGCCTATCGCGACGTCCCGCGAGGCCTGCCGCTTGACCCTCTCCTGTTCGATCCGCCGGGTCTCGAGCCCGTCGCGGGCGGCCTGCTCGGCGCGGACGGCCTCCGGCGTGGGGCAGGCCAATGCTTGCAGTTCCTCAATCGTGCCGAACCCCAAGGCGTTGATTGCTTCCGTGATCCGTCGGGACTCGTCATTGAGGTTCCGACGGCGCGCGTCGATGCCCGCCTTCTGCGCCGCGATTGCGCTGAACTGCGAGGACGTGGTCTCAAGCGCGGTGTGGAAGCCGCCGCCCTCGAGCTCCGTGAGGCGCGAATGAGCAGCCTCAATCGTGTCGTCGATCTCTGCCGCGCGCTCACGGGCGACCGCGTGTGCCGGCCGGCGCTTGTTCGCCGCCGTTAGGAGCGCGCGGACCTTTTCGGTCGCGTCCCTTGCTGGCAGGATAGCGGCGAGGTCCGCATCGGTTGGGAGCCCTAGCATCCGGCGCAAGCCCGCGAGCTGGGCCTCGCCCTGGTCGATCTCGGTCTGCCTGTTCACCCGGTCTCCCCGGGCCTTGGAGACGTGGATCGAGAGCTCGGCGGCATCGCAAATCCGAATTTCTGCCGCGACTAGTTCCGACGACACCGTGAGCCCGTCGATGCGCACCTGGAGGCGGTCGCGCCGCTCGGTCGCCGCTTGGAGCTCGGCTTCCGCGTCGCTGAGCGCGGTGGCCGCCGCGAGTACCCGCGTGGCGAAGTCGAGGGGGAGGTCGGTCACGTCGGCGAAAGCGACGAGGGAAGTTGTCAGGTCGTCAAGCTCGCGCAGACGCGGTACAACGCGGATGGTCCGCTCGATCCGCGCGACGCGCGCCGCTAGCGTCAGCCTCTCGTCGCGCAGGCCGGTCAGGCTGGCAGCGGCGGTGAGTGAGTGCTTGCGGGCCTGTTCGTAGGTCTCTCGGGTGAACTGACCGGCGCGCACCGACCGGTCCGCGTCCTCGAAGGTGTCGAGGTGCTGGTAGAACGCCCGGGTGGAAGAGCGGCGCGTGTCGAAGAGGCGGCCGGCCTCCTCGTCGATCGCGTCTAGCCGTGCTAGGAGTGTCCGTAGGCCGCCGCCCGCCTCTACGATGAGCCGGCCTATGTCGCCGTCGGCCTGTAGAAGCCGCTCGCCGCCGGCGCGCAGTGTGTCGTGGTTCAGCCCGAACAGGGTCCCGAACCGGACGCGCGTGATCGCCCCAAGCACCGGCGCAAGCGCGGTGTCATCGAAAGCGGTTCCGTCGGTGTCCGTGAGCGTCCTGCCCTTGCCCTTGCGGCGCCTCAGCGAAATCAGCCGGTCGTCCGCCATGCGCATCGATGCGCTGATCCGCATGCCGTCGTAGCCGAAGAGGCTCCCGCGGGCAGTGTTGGGCGGGATCGAGAAGAGGAAGTCGCTTATCGCCTCAAGGCAAGTGCTTTTGCCGGCCTCATTGGGCCCATAGATCACCGCGAGTCCCGCGCTTTCGGGGATGATGAGGGACCGCTCGGCGTAGCCGCCATAATTCTCGATTCTGAGCTCAGTCAGCCGCATGGCCCACCTCGCTGACCAGCGATCGCGCCAGCGCGGCGGCGCGGGCGGGGATGTCGGTGCGCATCTGCTCGATGAACGCGTCCGCATGCGCGCCCGCCGGCAGCTTCGCGCGGATCTCGGCGAGCCGTGCCTCGAGGGTTGGCTCGACCGCATCGCCCGCCAGTCTGTCGATCTCTAATGCCAGCCGGCCCCCAACGCTGGGGTCGACTGTGCCCATGTTCGGTGGCGGGGTCGTCGCGATCACGAGCTTCTCGAGCCAATGGTCGCCGGAAAGGGTGGCAAGCAGGGTCTCGATGTCCTCGCGCAGCGCCTCCCGGTTCAGCGTCATGTGTGCATGGAGCGGCGTTGCCCCATGGAGCGTGAGCCGCAAGGCGACCGGCCTGCCCTCCGCGGCTAGCCCGACCTGAGCTAGCTCGCCTCGAAGTGCGGCGAGCATAGTGGTCTGGTCTTCATGCAACGTCGCGTCGAATGAAGCCGAGTGCCAGCGCACTACGTCGAGCGCGCGGTGCTCCACGACCTCGATCCTGCCGTCCTTTACGGTGACGAGTATCGCTCCTTTGGGTCCGGCCTCGCGCGCATGCCTTCCCTGCAGGTTGCCAGGATAGACGATGTGCGGGTGCTCGGACAGTATGGCGCTTTCGTGCACGTGGCCGAGCGCCCAGTAGTCGTACCCGTGGTTAGCGAGCTGCTCGGGCGTGCACGGCGCGTAGCGCGCATGCTCCCCTTCCGATCCGGCGCAGGCTGTGTGCAGCACGCCAATGTTCAGCGTCCCCGCCGTCGCTTGTGGGTAGTCGCGTGCGATGTCCTCGGACACGTCCCAACGGGGGTAGCTGCGCCCGTGTATCGTGACCTCGACGTCGTCCAGCGACCTCGAGGTGGCGGCGGTCTTTGGGAAGACGTGCACGTTTGGGGTCATCGAAAGCTTGTCGGCGAACCTGTTCTGCGAGTCGTGGTTGCCGAGGATCATGAATACGTCGATACCGGCCTCACCGAGGCGCCGCATTCCATCCACGAAGTAGAGGCCGGTCTGAAAGTTGCGCAGGTCGCCATCGAAGATGTCCCCTGCCAGCAACACGAAGCGGCAGCTCTCGTCGATCGCAAGTTCGACGAGGTTGTCGAACGCCTCACGGGATGCTGCCTCGACCCGCGCAGCGAAGTCCGCCGACTTGCCAGCCAGCCCAAGGAGCGGACTGTCGAGATGCAGATCCGCTGCATGGATAAACTTGAAGTCGGGCACTTTTCCTCCCTCTGCGCAGCGCACCCACGGTGCGATGGTGTACCCCATTTTCGAGCGCGGTCGAATCGTCCTTACTCGGCGCCTACTTCTGTGCCACTCCAAGCCAAGACATCGGAAGGGGAAACCAATCCTCTGTCAGAGCTATCGCGCGTAGTTCGCTCGCCGTGCCGCTCTCTGCCGTGAGCTGTAGCAAACGCACCCTCTTGGCTGGAATACTATCGACCGAACCGGCGCTGAGCAGCGAACCGCCAACATCGGCACGCTTTAGTGAAAAGCTCATTCGGCGATCACATTCGTAGCACTCAGGTTGTTCGTCCAGATACGGAATTTATGAGGAGCTGGATCACGCATCACAGTTGCGATCCAGCCCCACCACATGCAGCACGATCCAAATGACCGAAGCAGCGTCGCTCAACCCCTCGTTTGAAAACGCATATTTTCTACGGCCTGAACTAGGTCGACCGCGACCTTCGGCTCACACCATCGCTGCCAGAAAGGGATCGTCGCGCTACGGGGTGGGTAGGTTGGCCTACCCATACGGATTCGGGTGGGTAGCAGCGTTGCATCGCCAACGACGACGGCCTCTCCAATGTCCAGCGTCGGAAGAACCTCCATCAACCCCTCCAGGCTTTCTGGGAGAAGCTGCTTAACGACGGACTGGTCCGCCTTATTGGCAAGCCGCAGGCTTATGATGTTGCTGCACTGGCTAAGGATAGTGGTACTGACGTCGGAAGGCCTTTGGCTCACAACGAATAAGCCAACCCCATATTTCCTGCCCTCCTTTGCAATTCTCTCAAAGGTCTCAAGTGCCCGGCGTTCCATTGGGCCAGCAGCAGACGACTGGTTAGGAAGGTACAGATGAGCCTCATCACAGACGATTGATACGGGATGGCGAGAATCACCGTCGGCACCAGGGGCGCTCCAAAACTGTATCTGATAGACTAACCTGCCGACTAGACCAATGACGACCGGCAAAAGGTCAGATGGCACTTCTGAAAAGTCGATTACCTTAATGCCCGTCGTCGTTCCATCTGCCGCTTTACCTGTGCCAAGCAATTTTAAAGCAAGAACATGGAGAGCATCGTAGCTCTGGTACGTCGGCGGCGCTTGGTACATAAACCCATAGCGCCGATCTGCCATTTTTGTTTTTAGCCTAATAAGGAAACGCGACAATTTTCCATTAAGTGGTCCTTTTTCTGTCTTAGAAAGGCCCTTACGAGGCCCACTTGCGTATGTCTCTCCAGTATCAAATGTCTCATCGTTTTTATCATCAAGAGCGGCGACAAGATCTGAGAGTAGATACGGAACGGGGGTGTCAACTGTAAAACCCTCTAGAAGGTCGGCCTTTCCTAGGGCCATGATTGACTTTTTCTTCATCTCGTTGACGGAATCCATCAAAGCGAGCGCCTGATTTGGCGCATTTTCACCAGAGCGATCTACAAATACCGATTGCATTTCATCGTAGGTGAGCAGCCAAAACGGTAGAAAAATTGCGCCCGGCTTTTCGACAGCCAAGTCGCCGATACCAGCAATACGATAATGCGAGGCAAACTTCAGGCTAGAATATTCGCCATGTAAATCCAAGAGAATAACATTGGCGTGATCAAGTTGTGAAGCTTGCTCCAATATTGCTGAAACCGTATAGGATTTTCCGGACCCGGTGCTTCCTAATAGCGCGGCATGCCTCTGAAACAGCTTGTCACCATCAATATAGGCAGTCGCTTTCCCATCCAGAGTGTATGTTCCAACCTTAAGTGGAGCAGCGGCTGAACTTTTCGATGAAGCTGAAAGTATTCCCATAAACTCTTCGAGGGATTTCTCCTCAATGGGAAAAACAGGGCGATTGATCTCGGGAAGAGAAAAGATGGCGCGAGTGAACGTATCGCGGGCAATTCCATCTCTCTCCCGGTAGGTGCCAACCAAACTGATTGCCACACCATTCTCCTCTTCCGGAAGAATGGGCTCGTCATCGCCAAATTCGTTGTCACCTAGCGACGGCATATCGACGGGGTGCCGCCACACGCGCTCAATAATTCCAATTAGCCACTCGTCACCTGTTGATTGTATGGCTACCAAACGGCCTACTCGTGCCCGCTGAAGGCGCTCCCCATCGGTAACTCTAACTGTAATCCGGGACGTCTCGACGCTACGCACCTGCCCAATCGCCTGATGGTCATCGAAGGCAAAAATCGACATCAATCCTACTCCAAATATTGTTTGAGGAACGTGTCGAGCTCCCAAACCGGCTCGGCAACGGTTACGGTACGACCGTCGAAGTGGGCCTCTGCGCCTCCGCTGCTGCGTTGGATTGCTAGCACGTGGCGATGCCGCTTAATCACCTCCCGTATATTTGGGGTGAAATCGCGAGTGATGATTGCGGCCGGCATTCCGGCCTCAAGCCTATTGCGGATTACGCCTTGAAGATGCTCATCGTTGAAGCCGAAACCGACGCAGAGCAGGGCAGCGGCGCGGCCAACGGCTGCGTTCATTTCGCCGCGCATCCCATCAAATAGACTGTTGATTAAAGCGTCTTCGTATTTGCTGGGCCCTGGCACTACGATCGCTCGGGGTGCATCTGAGACATCATTAAGAACTTCGATCGGCTCGCCGTCACAGGACTGCCAGGTGATTGACCCATGCGGCTTCATCAGACGAACATTAACGCACGGGCGGTGCTCGTAGCTGGTTCTTTGCTTATTTGAAGCTAGAGAGCGACGATATTGGGTTTGAAATATTGGGTTAGAACGCGCCCTGCGCCGCCTTAAGCCGGTAAATCCAGTATCAATCGGGACTTCCGCCAAGTCACTAAATAGCTCGATCAAAGTATCGTAATTTGTTGTAATAACCGGAATACATTCTGCGTTCTGCGGAGCGCCATTATAAAGACGTCTAAGAAGGCGAGCGGGGGCCGCCAGATGGGGATCTCTACTTGCCAATATCTCAGACTCAGCGGAGTGGGTTCTCGATATTATCAGGCGCGCTGTCTCTTCACGGATTGCCGCGACAACCTCCTGTCTCCCGGGGGCGCCGCTCGGAATCGTGTTCAGGCCATCCTCAAGATTCACCTTAATGGCCGGCAGAGCACCATCCCAAAGGGCGTGTGCCTCCACCGAGGAAATCCTCGTATCGACTGCTGAAGCCAGATGCCCGCCGAGTTCGGCCATTCCGGGCAGACCGTACCCGCACGAAAAGCCCGATCCGATGAGGAGAAGTGGCGTAGCTCGAAAAAGCCCCTGTATCGCACTCGCAATTGCCTCTTCGGGGGTGGCGCTCATGACAACGTTCCACCGCAGCGGCTTTTCCGCCCCTGCGTGTTAATCGCTCCCAAGTGATTTGATCTAACAGCCGGGATGTATTTTCGCGTATCGCTGAACAGCTTCGGCCCCCTCGTTTTTTACCCTACGCGATAAGAAAGGCGCTTTGCAGATCAAAGGCAATCGCTTGAATGCTCGGGTCGTGGAAACAGAGGCGGTCCCTAACCGGCATTGGCCGAGCGCTGGCGGTCGCTGTGATCGGAAATTGGAAGCGAGAGAAGCCTTCGAAACCGTGCAGGGAGCGCCTTCTGTGGCTAACTCTCTATCGGTTTAGCCTGAACGAACGTCCGGTTATGTTGCTTGGCGCTCCGAAGCGGCCAGACCGGAATCCCACCAGCAACGGCCGATTAGCCCCCCGCCCCATCAAATGAACGAACGTCTGTTTACCGAAATCAACGCGCGAAAACGGCCGGTCCGCTTTCCACCATTTTCGTCATTTCCAATTTGCGCCCCCGGATACGACGCAAGAACCTCCGTCCCGCCCGCGGCCTTTTCGGGCGGCTTTTGGTGCATGCGGGAGATCTGATGCACCTCGCGGTAAAGCTGGGCTTTGCCGCCGGGGATGCGGCGTCCTGCCGGATGCAGATTGATGCAGCTGGCAGCGCTCCAACAGGGTGGCTTCGACGAAACGCCGAGTCGCACGGACCACGCGAGGTTAGCCTGTCATGCAACCGTAATCCGGCAGCTTCGGCATGGCGTAATCTTGTAGAAAGCCTTTCTACAAGATCAGCGTGTGGACGTGCGGGTGGCTGGTGACGCAAATTTCGCCACGTCCTCCGCCATGGGTCGGGCTCCTGGAAGCTCGGGTTCGGGGCAGAGGCACGATGGTCCATCCGGCGCCGGACGGCGTCAAAAGCCGAAGAGATAGAGATGAACACCCCCGACAATGATGACGGCTCAGATGCTCTGCCCGCTCGCGTGCGCGCGGTCCCGCATAGTGCTGTTCCACCAAATCTGCGCCCAAGGCCGCTGAATCAGCACGCCGCCAACGATACCTATCTCGACTTCATGGTATTTGTGNAGTGCTGTTCCACCAAATCTGCGCCCAAGGCCGCTGAATCAGCACGCCGCCAACGATACCTATCTCGACTTCATGGTATTTGTGAGGGCATTTGCACGCGCAAACGCCGTCAGGGATCTTCGGGAGCACAGTGCCGCCAATGACAACACGAGCCGTAATATACGCCCGCTATAGCAGCGACCGGCAGTCGACGACGTCGGCGGAGGACCAGGCTCGGCTATGTCGCACCCGGATCGACAAGGAAGGCTGGGATCTGGTCGAGGTCTTTGCCGACCTTGCCATCTCGGGCGCTACGCGCAATCGGCCAGGGCTCGACGCCCTGATGAACCGGACCAACGCGTTCGACATCCTTGTGGCAGAATCGCTTGACCGGTTGAGCCGTGACCAGGAAGATATTGCCGGCCTCTACAAGCGGCTGCGCTTTGCGGGCATCCGCATAGTCACGCTGTCGGAAGGCGAAATTGACCAGGAAGATATTGCCGGCCTCTACAAGCGGCTGCGCTTTGCGGGCATCCGCATAGTCACGCTGTCGGAAGGCGAAATCTCGGAACTTCACATCGGTCTCAAAGGCACGATGGGAGCATTGTTCCTGAAGGATCTGGGTGAGAAAACCAGGCGTGGTCAGATCGGCCGGGTCGCGCAAGGCCGTATTCCTGGCGGGCTGAGCTACGGCTACAGGCGTGTGGTGGCGCTTGGCACCGACGGCGAACCCGAGCGGGGCTTGCGCGACATCGATGAGGCACAGGCTGGCGTCGTCCGCCGCATCTTCGAAGAGTATACGGCCGGCCGCAGTCCGCGCGCTATCGCCGAGACGCTGAACGGTGAAGGTGTCCCCTCGCCTTCGGGTAAAATGTGGCGCGCCAACACCATCAACGGCAACCGCGAGCGCGGCAACGGCATTCTCCACAACGAGCTATATGCCGGCATCATCAGCTACAACCGGCAAAGCTTCGTGCGCGATCCCGTCAGCCGCAAGCGGGTCGCCCGGCCCAATCCGCGCGACCAGTGGGTTACCCACGAAGTGCCGGCCCTGCGGATCATCGACGAGCAAAGCTGGGCCGCGGCACAGCGGCGGCTCGAGCACGGCCAAGCGCTGTCGCCTGCGCGTCAACGACGGCCAAAGCGGCTGCTGAGCGGGCTGGTCACATGCGGCACCTGCGGCGGTACGTTCACCATCATCGGCCGCGACCGCTGGGGGTGCAGCACCGCCCGTGAAACGGGCACCTGCAACAACGGCAGAAGCATCGTCGACACCCAGCTGGAGACACGTATCCTCGGCGCACTGCGCGAGCGCATGTTCGAACCAGATGCAGTCGCTGCCTATATCGAGGAATATCGCCAGGCCTTCACCGCCCAGCAGAAGGACCGGCACAAAGCCCGTCGCGGGCTGGAGAAACGTGAAGCCGAGGCCACACGCCGGATCACCCGTCTGACGCTGGCAATTGCCGACGGCGCCAACGCCTTTGCAGAAATCCGCAGCGTGCTCGAAGAGCAGATCGCCACCCGCGAACGCTGCCGGCGCGATTTGGCCGACCTCGACGCCGAGCCGGTGCTGGCGCTGATGCCCAATCTGGCGGAGAGCTATCGGCGCAGCGTCGTCCAGCTTGGCGCGGCGTTACGCGGCGATGCGATCGAGCAGGAGCAGGCACGTCAGTCGCTGCGGGCGCTGATCGACCAGATCGTTGCATCCCCTGCCCCGGACAAACGCGGCGTCGCGCTGGAGATCCGTGGCCGGTTTGCGCAGATGATTGATCTCGCAAACGAAAAAAGCGCCCCGCGAGGGACGCCTGATTGTATGTCGAAGATGGTTGCGGGGACAGGATTTGAACCTGTGACCTTCAGGTTATGAGCCTGACGAGCTACCGGGCTGCTCCACCCCGCGACGGTCTGCGTATTGGCAGACG
>NZ_LMLW01000004.1 GCF_001422045.1 Sphingomonas sp. Leaf242 | reverse complement strand
GCATCGCTACCCGTTACGACAAGCTTGCGGCTAACTTCCTGTCAGCTGTCGCGCTCGCAACAGCGGTCGCCTTTTGGATGTGAATGAGTCTGAGCCCTAAGACCGCCTTCGTATCGAACGGGAAGATCTAGTTCATCAACGGTAAGGACGCCGTACCGACGACGTTAGAGGTTCAAGGGAGCACGACCATTAACAGGATCGGCACACCCGAAGTGCCGGCTTCGTTTGAGGTCGAGTTCAGGGTGTACCCAACTTTCGATGTCGATGGTCGGGAATGTGAACCGTACATCTCGATCACAGTCCCGGTCTCAACCAAGGACAAAAAAGCTGAATTTCTTGAGATCAAGGATCAATCTGTCGCAGCATAAGCGCCGATGTTGCGTGAATTGCCGACGCGCTCGACAAGCAAATGGAAGAGCTAAATTCGGCTCCGGGGGGATCTGACATCGGCTCTCCGGAATAAGCCTGTAGCTGCAGCAATCTGCATCCAACCGATGCGCTCGAAACAGCCCCTAAAGGCGTGGTTTTCTGCGAGTCTGCGGCAGATGCGCAGACTGCATCCAAAGCCGCCTAAAAAGCTCGCAGGCGAGGCGGGGGTTCTTGCGCCGTATTTGGGGTAACGAGACGAAAGAGCCACGAGGCGGGCTACGACAGAGCGGCCGGTGTGAGGGGATCGATCCGACACGCGGGGCCGGGGTGCCAGTGCGGCTGGGTGCCGGGGCCTTGCCCAAACGCCCCTCGACTGCCACTCCCCACAGGCTGCACCTGGCACCCCCGGAAGTGCACCAAACTGCACCCACGCCGCGCCAGTTCTAAACGCCGCGCGGCCTAGGACATGGGCCGGCTTCCGAGCGGTCTGGGATTGCACCTTTTGCGACACAGAAAGTACGCGGGCGAGGCGGGGGGATAAGCGTGTTAAATGGGGTTGCGGGTGCATCGGTTCGCATCACCGCAGGATGAATCATGGCGGCGTGGGGGCCAAGTGATTATGCGCGCCGCGCATCAGATTCCCCGATTGCATCAAAAGGCACATGGGAAGCTAACGGGCGAGGCGGGGGTTCTTTCGCCGTATTAGGGTGTGCAACTTTGAACCGACGAGTGGATAGCGGCCCGGCCGCTTTCGGGCGGCGAATGTTGCAAGCAGCCGTTCGTTCATTTGATAGGGCAGGGGCCGAATTGGCCGATCTTGGTGGAAACCGGACTGTCCGGTTTGGAGCAGTGGAATCGGCTAAGCCGCCGTTCGTTCACCATTCAGATGGTGCAGGACCTGCGTATCCGCGAAGTCGAGGCTCAGCGCACCCTTTTACGTTCGCGGCGCCGCAGCGGTGGTGACGGTCGTACGCGCGAGCGGCGCGGTGCGGAGGTGCCTGGGTGCTCGCTTTGACAGCGGCGCAACAGGGTTGGCAGCAGCTGGAACCATCGAGGACACCACCCGGTGATGGGCATGATGCGCATCACCTTGCTCCTATTGACAGGCGTGCTCTATTCATTCGACGGGCGAGCCGATGCTACGGGCATGCCGGAGACGGCAGCAACCCGCTTCGCAGATCTGGGAACCATCCGCCGGCCCTACTCAGGTGCCAATTTTGCCCGGCAAGGTACCGGAGGCGCTGCAGAATCCTAACCAATCACCAAGGAGCGATCCTTAAAATTCCGCTTCTTTCTGACGACCATACGCTGCTGGGTCGCAATAACAGGTAATCTCCCGACTACCGCCGACGAACGCGAAGATTGAGGGCTCAATAGCAGTTTCAGGTTCGTTCGGGCGCGCGACACCCTGCTTTTTACCGTCCCGACTGGAGACCCAATCCGGTCGGCAGCCTCATCGGGTGTCATTCCGGCAATAGCGACGAGATGGAGTGCTTGCCGCTGCCCTTCCGGTAATAATGCCATCGCCGCCGTTACTTTCGCAAGGTCGACTACATTGTCTTGGTTGCTACCGGTGGCAATGATAGCTTGCGACGAAACTTCGTCATATGGCCCATGGAATCGGTCGCGACGGCGTGCGGAGAAAAACAGGTTGCGCATAATCGTGAAGGTCCATGCGCTCAGGCTTGTGTCCGGGACGAACTGCGCCCGCGCTTTCCATGCGCGCAGCAGCGTCTCCTGCACCAGATCTTCCGCCGCATCGGCATTCTGTGCGAGCGACCGGGCGTAGCGCTGTAACCGCGGGCTGATTGCGATCAACGACGACTCGAACGTCGCGCTCGCAGCGGCAACGCTGCTGGCAATGGACACGGGCAAAGAACTTTGCATATCGGTAGTTGCAGAAGCCATGGATGACCTGTGATATCGACGCATAACCGGACAATGTGTCCGGTATATGATGAGTGATAAAACCGGCGCCCACCAATGGTTCCCAATTTCTGGAATAAATGTGGCAAATGGCAGGAGACAATCTTGGTAGGCTCGAAGTGACGAAGTTGACTCATTCCTGTCGCGAAGGCTCGCCGTTCGATGCGGCGTGATGCGAAGGTGCGGCGAGACGCGCTGATCGCTGCGGGCGCAGAGATCTTTACCGAGCGTGGCTATAAGGTCCCGCTTGACGAAGTTGCCACGCGCGCGGGAGTCGGCCGGGGTACCTTGTATCGTAACTTCAAAGACCGCGAAGCTCTTGCGCTGGCGATATTCGAGTCGGAGATAGAACGCATCCAGCAGACCGTGGCGGCAGGGCATGATCTGCGGAAGTCGATGATAGACGTTGCGCTGGTAACCGCCCGCGGCACTTCCCTGTACGCCCGTATCGCGGCGGATCTGGTTGCCGATACCGCGAACATGGCGGCCTTCAGAGCATTGGGTGATCGATTGGCGCAGGCGTTGGCGCCACTGGCGGATCGCGCGAGAGCGAGCGGCGATGTGGGCAGCGACACAGACGGATGGAAACTGAGCATCGCGCTGCGCATGGTGAGCAATGTTTACCATGATTTTGACGATGAGGCGGTGGCGTTACGCAATCTGAACGATGCGCTGGACCTTCTGCTCGACGGACTCCGTCCTCGCTGACGTAAACGGACATCTTGTCCGCTTGCGGAAAATGTCTTAAGTAGCCCTCGACACCGGCATCCGGCCCGGCCGGAGCAGCGACGAGGCAGACCGTGACAGAGCATGAAGACGCGCACCGCGAGCCGGACGCTACGCTTGGCGAGGATGCGAGCGCGCAGCATGACGACGAAGGCGCGAAGAAAGGCCTGAGCCTGGGCGCGAAGATCATTCTGACCGTGCTGGGCCTGGCGGTGTTGGTCGTCGGGGTCATCTGGTACCTGCGGTACGAATCAACCGGGAAATATCTGCAAGATACCAACGACGCGCAGGTTATGGCCGACATGGTAACGGTGTCGCCGCGGGTTGCAGGCTATGTTGCCGAGGTGCTGGTGCGCGATCATCAGGATGTGACGGCCGGACAGCCGCTCGCGCGCATCGATTCCCGCAGCTCAGAGGCGCAAGCAGCTCAGGCCAAAGCGCAGATCGCCGTGGCTGCAGCTCAGGCGGACAACGCTCGTGCGCAGATCCGCGAGCAATATGCGACGATCGATCAGGCCCGCGCCCAATTGGCGGCGGCGCGCTCCAAGGCGGCCTATGACGCTGGGGAGGTCGCCCGGTATCGGCCGCTTGCGGCGTCGGGTGCGGAGAGCCGGCAGCAATTGGTTCAACTCGAAGCGACCGCGCGTCAATCCGCTGAGGATGCGCGCGCGCAGGCGGCCGCTTTGACGATGCAGCAGCGCCGCGTGGCATCGATCCAGTCCCAGGTGCGACAGGGTACCGCGCAGGGGCAGGCGGCGCGCGCGCAGCTCGACGCGGCCGATGTCGACGTCGGCGCGACGCTGATCCGCGCGGCTACCGCCGGCCGGATTGGCGACAAGACCGTCACGGTCGGCCAATATGTCCAGGCTGGAACGCGGCTCATGTCGATCGTGCCGCTCGACCGAATGTATATCACGGCCAATTTCAAGGAGACGCAGCTTGCACTGATGCGGCCGGGCCAGCCGGTCTCGATCGAGGTCGATGCCATCGACGGGATCGCGCTGAAGGGCAGGGTCGAGAGCGTATCGCCGGGGACCGGGGCGCAATTCTCGTTACTGCCGCCGCAGAACGCGACAGGCAACTTCACCAAGATCACGCAGCGTGTGCCGGTGCGTATCTCGATCGAAGCGTCTCCCTCCGCCAAGCGCCTGCTCGTGCCGGGTCTCTCGGTCGTCGTGACGGTCGATACGATCGGTGCCAAGGGTGAGCTCGACCGGATCCGCGACCAGCAAAAGCAGCTCGACCGCAAGGACCGCTGAGGTGACCAGCGCGGTATCCGCTCCATCCGTCGCTCGCGCGGGCGGTCGTTCGGACGAACGCGCCGACCTGTCGGCCTGGCTCGCCGTGGCGGCGGGCACGCTCGGCGCGTTCATGGCAACGCTCGACATCTCGATCGTCAATTCGTCGCTGCCGACGATCCAGGGAGAGATCGGGGCCAGCGGCACCGAGGGGACGTGGATCGCCACAGCCTATCTCGTATCGGAGATCATCATTATCCCGATGGCGGCATGGCTGGAACGGATGCTGGGACTGCGCACGTTCCTGCTCATCGCGGCGGGCTTGTTCACTGCGTTCTCGGTGATCTGCGGTGTTTCTACGTCGCTAGGGATGATGATTGTCGGACGCGTGGGACAGGGCTTCACGGGCGGCGCGATGATCCCGACGGCGCAGGCGATTATCGCGCAACGTCTGCCGCGATCGCAGCAATCCGTCGGCGTCGCCGCATTCGGCGCGACCGCTATTCTAGGGCCAGTCCTCGGGCCGCTGATCGGTGGTTGGCTGACCGAGAATATAAGTTGGCATTACGCCTTCTTCATCAACGTACCGATCTGCGCCGTGCTCGTTACGCTCCTGCTGATCGGTTTGCCGCACGAGAAGGCCAAGCTGCATCTGTTCGGTGAGGCGGACTGGAAGGGCATCGCCGGCCTGGCGCTGGGCTTGGGAGGCCTTACCGTGTTTCTCGAAGACGGCCAGCGCGAGCAATGGTTCGATTCCGGCATGATCCGGGCGATGTTTGCGACAACGCTGATCGGCTTTGCGCTCCTGTTCTGGGGGCAGGCAACCGCGAAGCGCCCGATCATCAAGCTCAAGCTGCTGCTCGATCGGCAATTCGGCTCGGTGGCGCTGATGGGCGTCGTGCTCGGCATCGTGCTGTACGGCACCGCCTATGCGATCCCGCAGTTTCTGTCGTCGGTCGCCAATTACAACGCGCTCCAGTCCGGCAAGGTGGTGCTTCTGTCGGGCGTGCCAAGCCTTTTGATGATGGCGATCGTGCCGCTGATGTTGAGCCGGGTCGATATCCGGCTCGCGGTCGGAGCCGGACTGGCCATCATGGGGGCCTCTGCGTTGATGGACGCGAACCTGACGTTGTCGTCGTCGGGCGGCGACTTTACCATCAGTCAGTTGATGCGCGGCGTAGGCCAGATCCTGGGCATGCTCTTTCTCAGCCAGGCGGTCGTGCGCGCAGTGCCGCCCGACGATGCCGGCGATGCTTCCGGCCTTTTCAATGCGATGCGCAACCTTGGCGGGAGCTTCGCACTCGCGGGCATCTCGATCTTGCAGGAGCAGCGGACATGGCTGCATTCGCGTCGGATTGAGGAGTCGCTGAACGCCAATGGCCCAGCGGTGCAGGACTTTGTCGGTGGATTGTCGCGCCAGTTGGGTGACACGTCGACTGCACTCCGCATCCTCGGCCAACAGGTTCAGGGCCAGGCGGCCATCATGGCCTATAACGACATTTTCTGGATCATGGGCCTCGGTACGCTCGCCGCATTGCCCCTCGTCCTGTTCCTGAAGCCCCTGCCAAAGGACGCCGAACCGGCGATGGTGCATTGATGCGGTATTCCCTGCCTTTTCTGGTTTCCCTCGTGACCAGCATTGCGCTGACGGGGTGTACCGTCGGCCCCGATTATAGCGGGCGCCCCGCCGTCGCGGCGGACGCCATCGCCCGTGGCACCTTTGTGCGGGCGCAGGACACGATGCTGATGGCATCACCGGGTCTCGCCCGTTGGTGGGAGACGCTGGCCGATCCAACCCTGAACGTGCTGGTCGACGATGCGCTGGCGCATAGCCCTTCGATCGAAGAGGCAACCGCGCGCATCCGGGAGGCGCAAGCCGAACTCAAACAGCAGCGCGCGTCGCAACTGCCCAGCGTCAGCGCGAACGCCACATATCTTCACGCGGCGCTGCCGGGAGTCGGGATCGGTCAGAGCAGTAGCGCCGATACGGCTGCATCGGGCGGATCGAACACCCTCGATTTTTACAATCTTGGACTCAATGCATCGTGGGAACCCGATCTGTTCGGTGGCGGGCGGCGAGGGGTCGAGCAGTCACGCGCGACGATCGACGCGCGCGGCGCCGATCTAGCGGATACGCAGGTGACGCTGTCCGCTCAGGTTGCTCAGGCCTATGTCAATCTGCGCGATGTGCAGGCAAGGATCCGGCTGAACGCCGCGTCGACAACCCTGCAACGACGCCAGGTCGAACTGGCGCAGGTGCGCTATGCGGGGGGCACCGTCTCGCTGCTCGCCGTCGAGCGGTTGCGCAATCAACTGGAAAGCACGCAGGCCAACGCGATACCGCTCGGCACGCAGCGTGATGAATATCTGAACCAGCTTGCGGTGCTGACGGGGCGGACGCCCGGTGCGCTCGACGCAACGCTTGCGCCGGTCGTCGCCGTGCCGCTGCCGCCTGCGCAGGTTGCGATCGGCAACCCGGCCGCGCTGATCGCGCATCGGCCAGACATCCGTTCGGCCGAACGCCAGCTGGCAGCAAGCACCGCCGCGATCGGCGTCTACAAGGCGAAGGAGCTCCCGGGGATCCGCTTCCTAGGTATTCTAGGACTTGGCGGCACCAGCCCCGGCGATGTTTTCGATACCGGCAATCTGACCACGCTGCTCGCGCCATCGCTGAGTTGGTCCTTCCTCGATTTCGGTAAGAACCGTGCAGCGACCAGGGCGTCGGAGGCGCGACGTGATGGAGCCGATGCCAAGTATCGCCGCACCGTGCTGGCGGCATTGCAGGATGCGGAGAATGCGCTGTCCGGCTTTGGCAACACGCGTGCGCAATTGCGGCAACTGGTTCTCGCTGAGGCGACTGCGATGCGGTCCGAGCGGCTCAACGCGCAGCGTGTTCAGGCGGGGACAAGTTCGGTCATCGATCAGCTCGATATCGAGCGTCAGCGCCTTGCAGCAACGATCGCGGTACAGCAGTCGCGTGCGCAGCTTTCGCTCAGCTATATCGCGGTCAACAAGGCACTGGGACTGGGATGGTCTGAACCAGCCGGGGCCGCGCGGTGACCGGGCCGAGACGTCACGCTTCAAGCCGCCTGGTATCGCTCAAGCTCGCCTTGGCGGATGCACGATCAGACGGCGGGCAGGACATGCGATCATGAGCATCGCTGCGGCGTTCGAATTGCACGATCGCGACGGTCGGCGCTCGTTGGTCCTGCATGGCGACTGGATCACCATGCGGCTCAACGACGCCGCGGACCGGCTAAGGCGCGATATCACGGGCATGACTGACGATGTCGAGGTCGATATCGACGTTGAAGACCTAGGCCGTCTGGATACTGCGGGCGCGTACGCGATCGTCCGGGCGCTGGGGTTGGTCCGTAAGGTTCACCTCCCGCAATCGCTCCGACCGGACCTCGCGACACTTGCCGATCTCATCAGTCCTGCGCTTGAAGAGCCTCCCCTGGCTGCGCCGCGCGCCGGTGGACTCAGGCAGATTTTCGATCGGATCGGGCGCGCGACGATCGGTATCGGGCAAACCGCCTACCGCAATCAGACATTCTTCGGACAACTCGTGGTTGCCCTCGGCCGAACACTGGTCCGTCCTCACCGGCTGCGCCTTACGCCGTTCGTCGCCACGATCGAACAGGCCGGACTGGGTGGTCTGCCGATCGCCGCGATCATGACGTTCTTTATCGGGGCCGTGCTCGCGCTCGTCGGCAGTACCATGCTCCAGTCGCTCGGCGTGGCGGTCTATTCGGTCGAGCTGGTCGGCATCGGTATCCTGCGCGAGTTCGGACCGGTGATCGCTGCAATACTGTTCGCCGGACGATCCGCGTCGGCTTTCACCGCGCAGCTCGGGTCGATGCGGATGAACCAGGAAATCGACGCGATGCGGGTGATGGGGGTCGATATTTTCGACGCTCTGGTCGTGCCCCGCGTTCTGGCGGCGCTGCTGATGCTGCCGCTGATGACACTGGTTGCGGACCTCGGCGGTATCGTCGGTGGCATGCTGGTGGCGCGAACGATGATGGGGATCGAACCAAGCTTCTTCTTTCAGCGGCTCGTGGATGCCGTCGGTGCCCAGCAATTCTGGGTCGGCATGGTCAAGGTCCCGGTATTTGCGCTTGCGATTGCAACGACCGGCTGCCGCCAGGGGCTCGAAGTGAAGGACGACGTCGAGAGCCTGGGCGCCAACGTGACCGGATCCGTCGTCCAATCGATCTTCCTGATCATCATGTTCGACGCTCTGTTCGCGGTCCTCTTCAAGCAGGCCGGACTGTGACGACGGCCCCGCCAGCATCCTCCGATGGGCACGACGACGTCGTCGTTCGCGTCCGTGGCCTGCGCACGGCGTTCGGTAAGGCCGTCATCCACGACAACCTCGATCTCGACGTGAGGCGCGGCGAGATCATTGGTCTAGTCGGTGGATCGGGAACGGGGAAATCCGTCCTTCTCGAAACGATCCTCGGGCTGAAGACCCCCGATGCAGGGAAGGTCGAAGTGCTTGGCTATGACATTCACGACGATGTCGGTCGCCTTGCCGTGGTCAGTCGGATCGGCGTGATGTTTCAGAACGGCGCGCTGTTTTCATCGCTGACGGTGCGGGAGAATGTCGAGGCACCGCTGATCGAGCATACCCGGTTCCCCGCCGACTTCATATGCGGCCTTGCCGAACTGAAGATCCGTCTCGCCGGGCTGCTGGACGATGCCGGTCTCAAGAAACCGTCCGAACTGTCCGGCGGCATGCGCAAGCGCGCAGGCGTCGCGCGGGCGATCGCGCTGGATCCCGAGCTTCTCTTCCTCGACGAACCGACCGCCGGGCTCGATCCGATCGGCGCCGCGGAATTCGATGACCTTATCCGCAGGCTTCGCGATGCGCTGGGCCTCACCGTGCTGATGGTCACGCACGATCTCGACTCGCTGTATGCGATCTGTGACCGTGTGGCGGTACTCGCCGACCGGAAGGTTGCTGCGATCGATACGGTCGCAAGGCTCGAAAAGTCTGACCACCCCTGGATCAAATCATATTTCGGCGGCCCTCGCGGGCGCGCCGTGCAGGAGAAGATCGACTAATGGAACGCCATGCGAATTACGCGTTGGTCGGCGTGCTGACCACGTTTCTCCTGATTGGTGGCATCGTCTTCGTCCTGTGGCTCGGGAACTTCCAGGCCGGCGACAAGAAGGACCCGTACCGCATTATTTTCCAGGGCCCGGTCCGCGGCGTCGGCAAGGGCGGGGATGTGCAATTCAACGGCATCAAGGTCGGTGAGGTCACCAACGTTCGGCTTGCGCCCCAGGATGCCAACAAGATCCTGGTGGATGTCGAGATCGATCACAATACACCGGTGCGGACGGACTCGCTCGGCAGCACGGAAATGCAGGGTATCTCGGGATTGAACGCGGTTTCGATCAGCGCAGGGTCGACCCGGATGCCGCTGTTGCGCGACGTTTCCAAGGACAAGGTCCCTATCATTCCGTCGAAACCCAACGCGCTGGCCTCGTTGTTGCAGAGCGGCGGGCAGATGGTCGAAAGCGCGACGACCGCGCTCGATCGGGTAAACTCGCTGCTGACTGATCGTAACATCGCCAATCTGTCCGGGGCGATAAACGACCTCAAGCAGACTACGGGCGCACTCGCGGCCAACCGCGCGATGTTCGGCAATGCCGCATCCGCGATCGCAAAGCTTGATGCCACCGCGGGCGATGCACGGGTCACTATGGGCAGCGTGCGGTCGCTGGTCGAGGGCGACGGCAAACGCGCGGTCGCCAACACCGCCGATGCCGCAGCCGAACTCAAGGCGACACTGGCAGAGGCGCGTACCATGCTTTCGACTTTGGCCGTGCAGGGCAAGACGGTAGGATCGTCGACGCTCCCGCAGATTACCGACACGATGCGCAGCCTTCAGGAAACCTCAGACGATCTCGACACGCTGGTCCGGAGTATCCGACAGGATCCGCGCGGAACGCTGCTGAAGAGATCGAGCCGGGAACGGGAACTCCAGAAATGACTTATCGAGCTACATCACGTGCGACCCTGGCGATTGCTGCGGCGCTGTCCCTGACCGGATGCGTCGGTGCCTTGCTGGGGGGCGGCAAACCCGACACGCTGTATCGGTTCGGACCAGTGGCGGCGGGGACGGTCCCTCAAGCCACCCCAGCGCCACGCCGGACTTTGGCGTTGCCGGTGCCGCAATTTTCACCCGCAACTGCCGGCGACCGAATCCTGACCACGCAGGGTAGTGAGATATCCTACATCAAAGGCGTTCGCTGGGTATCGCCCGCACCAACCCTTTACGCGGCCGCGCTGGACGCCACCGTCGCGACACGCGCACCCGACATCGCGGTCGCCACGCGTGCGTCCGGGGCGGCCACCGCCATCCTGACGGTTTCGGTCAACAGGTTCGAGGCCAGCTATCCGGGCGCCGGCGCAGGCGCGCCGGTGATCCATGTCGACGGCGTGGCATTCCTTGCTGATCGCGCAACGAATACCATCGTGGGACGACTGCAATTCTCGGGAACGGCGCCCGCCACTGCCGATACCGGTCCAGCCATCGCTGCCGCGTTCGATGCCGCTACGATGCAGAGTGTCACGCAGATCGTCGACTGGGCCAACGTGACGATCCCCGTTGCAAGTAGGTGACGGGACATCCCAACGCGCCTGATGAAATGAGGATACCGGCCTTTTTCGGTCATAACGGCACGTCGATGAAGGCACCGGCCGTTGCGGCAGCGCCCGCTCGACTGCGGGTTACATAAGCTTGATACCCGCGGTTTACCAAGATGAACGAAAGGCCGCAGTTGGGAAGCGGCAAACAGGTCCTGAATGACCGGGAATGGGTCTGGCCGGAAGCCGTAGGGCAGGGCGTGTTCGCCCAAAGCCTGAAGCCCAGCAGCGTTGAGCCGCAACCCGAACCCGGCCGCTCGTTCATGCGAGTGACGTACGTTTCGGCGAACTCAGCCAGCCGCTATGGATGGCGTGAATCGAGAATATGCCGGTTTCTAAATATGGGTCGATACCTACGCAAACCGTCTACGGGAGTACGGAACGATGGGCAGCACATCAAAGAGCGTTAGCAGCCTTGCAGCCGGCGGAGTACTGATCGCACTGGCGTCCATCGCGGGCTGCGACTCGTCTAGAGACGCCCGTGCAGCTGCAAAAGAACCTAGCGCAGCGCGGGCTGCAACGCCAACGGTGGGGATGGTTCCGGTTACGGCCAGCGCGGCCGTCGCAGAGGCTGCCGCCCACCCGACGCAGGCCGTCCCCGCCGCCAGCAAATTGGCGGACGACACGCTGTGCGAGGCCGGCGAGACGCCCTTCTTCTCTTGCGATCTCGGTGCCAAGCGCGTGTCGGTGTGCGGCGGCGGATCGGGTGCGGTCTATCGCTACGGAACGCCCGGCAAGGTGGAGTTGACCTCGCGCAATCTGACATTCGCCAACCGTGGCTATTCGGGGGGTGGTGAGTCGCAGATCACCGCCAAGAATGGTGAGTACACCTACACCGTATACGATAGTACTGTTCGCACCAGGTTCGGGGACAGCGGCAACGACCCGGAACTTTCCAGCGGGCTAGTGGTCTCGCGCGGGAAGCGCCCGATTTCGTCTAAGGTGTGCAAAGGCAAGTCGTCGATAACCGGGGATGCGGCACACGTGATTCCGGCGGGCAACTTCGCCGATAACTAAGCCGAGCGGCATACGGTGCTTCGGAGTGCTGGCGCTCACCTTGACGAGACTCGCCTGCGCGTCTGGTGACGCCCATTTGTCGCCATTCGCGGCGCTGATTGCATTGCCCGAAAACGGTCGGCGATTCAGGTAGCGATTGCTAGTGGAAGAGGCGAGCCATCCAAACGCTTCCTACCACCCTTGCCCACCATCTACGCCTGCCAACAAAGCCTCAGTCGCCGCACATGGCGGCCCCGAAAGGGTTCGACCAGTCAGGCGCAACACTCGAGGAGCGTTCGCCATCGTATCCCGTCTCATTTGCAATTCCACCACGTGGAAGTTCGCCACGAAGCCGCCCCGATAATACCAAACGATCGTCTTGTCGCTAAATACATATGCGCGAACAAATTGACGATGCGGCAAACCTGTTGATTTCTCGTCCTCTGTATCGAACGGGATGAACTTCCCGCCAACATCCGCAACGTCCACTTTTATTCTGCGAAACTCGGAAGCGACATCTGGAAGGCTCCGTAACGATGTGACTATGCGGGCGGGCCGCGAAAATTGGCATGTAGCTGGGACGGGTGTACTAAAGCTTGTCGCCACGGTTTGAGCATAAACTGGCGGAGGACCAAATCCCAACCCGAAGGCCACGGCAAAAATCGACGCTTTCTTCTGCATGCCGCATCTCCCATTCACCGCCACGAAGGACGCGGAGATGCGGCCTGCTCATGTTTCGGCTGTCCATCGGATGTCCGCTAACAGCATTTCGTTGGCAATAGCGGCTCGTCCGCTTTCCTCCCATTCCGGCCGTTCCGCGGCGGAGACACCCTCCGCCGCAGGCTCCGCCAAGTCGCGGGAATGCGTCGTTCTCGACGTGCTACAGAGGTAGTGTGCCCCAGCGATACCCCTGCTGGGCGGGGCGGATGCGATACATCCATGATGGATGAAAAAAACGATCTCGGACCCGCGTCTTCTTAGCAATTTGATCGTGGCTACAGCGCTACCAACTCGGCGAACGATGGAACCTGCTGTGCCCCACAATATCAATTACGAGCTNAAAAAACGATCTCGGACCCGCGTCTTCTTAGCAATTTGATCGTGGCTACAGCGCTACCAACTCGGCGAACGATGGAACCTGCTGTGCCCCACAATATCAATTACGAGCTGCTTACAGAGATTGAGCTGGCTGTCGCATCGCGCGCCAAAACCGCTGGCGAGCGGCGAACCCATTTAGATCAAGCGGCAGTCTACGCGACGCTCGGAGAGAAGTACCGAGATGAACGTGCGCTCTTCGTTCTTGCCGCATAGATGCTCATGCGGCCGAGCTGGCGCATCAGCACNATCGCGCGCCAAAACCGCTGGCGAGCGGCGAACCCATTTAGATCAAGCGGCAGTCTACGCGACGCTCGGAGAGAAGTACCGAGATGAACGTGCGCTCTTCGTTCTTGCCGCATAGATGCTCATGCGGCGGAGGAACCCTCCGCCGCAACCGTCCGCGACCCGCACAAACACGCGACTTTTTCGCTGCGTACGTTGCAATGTACCCCAGAGATACCCCGGTTGAAAACGCCCAGTTGCGGCCATTCGCCCAGCGCAGCTACAAATGCGGGATCGGGGGGAATCATGCGGCTATTTGGTAAGAAGGAAACACGGCATCCGTTGGCAGAAATGCCTGTGTGGATTGTGCCGCTTCACGTTCGAGCGGGCGCTGAGCAGCTTCCGGCTCCGCTTATTGGCGCATACGTTCAGGTTTTCTGCCGTGGCGACGATCCGACGACGGCGGCATGGGCTGCGATCCAAGCCGTTGAAGCCATGGGGTATTCAGTTCCGGAAAGTCCCACGACGGTTAATCAGATGCCAGCCGCAGATTACGATACGTTCGTTTCATCGCAGTGGCCGGGGCAACGTGCGGCCATGCCCACCCAAGCGGAGTTCTACGAGAGCATGGCTGAATACCGAACCGTGTTCGGGCCATTTGGCGGATACGACACGCCAGCGTCCAATAGCTGACCAACGTCCGCTCTCCTCCCAAATCGGACATTAAGTGCGGCGGAGATCCCCTCCGCCGCGACCTCCCAAGCTCCGCCGAAAGCCTCGGGTTTCATGCGACAGTAGCCGCGATATACCCCCGCGATACCCCGACCGCTTACGCCCAATGCCGGACGCTTGGGCCACAAATCAGGACTCCCGAACGCGGTCATTCGTCAAGGTTGATTTTCGCATCGGTCACTCGTGATGCGAAAATCAAAAGGTTTGCATCAACTATCGGCTCAAGCTGACGGTCGGCAGCCGCACAACAACGGAAATCTCGAAGGCTTTCAGTTGATCGCGAAGGCGGGCATAGTAGAATGATGTTCATTCTAGCCGCCCTTCTTGCCGCTCAGGTAAGCAGTCCAATGCTAGGCGCCTATGACCAGATAACGCCGAAAGTGGCGGCAACACGAATTGTGCGGTGTGGGGTCGGTCCTGTGACGGTCAGGTCGGACGAGGCGATCGAGGAGGATGTTCTCGTGGTGGTTGCAAAAGGCGCAATCACCGATGAACAGATTGCCTGTATTGCAAAAGCAGCCAGCTTCTATGACGTCGAGCTCCCGCGCGATGCTCAACCGCGACTGGAAGCGATCACAAAGGCGAAATCTTTGGCGCTCGTGAAAGCTGAGGGGAGGAGATGGCTGACCACGCACCACCTCCTTGGCAAGCTGCCCCAGTATGAAGCTGGGGTCACGGACGACGACAGCTTTGCCCGCAGTGTAGAGGAGCTCTGCGGTGCAAGCGGCGCACTGCACTCACAATTTGGCGTCCACGCACTCAACCCCGCGTGGGCAAATCAGCAGCAAGGTCCGCCTAAGGAGGATGGGCCACTCGCTTGCGTAATCAACGCCGCGTGGGCCTCGGGTTTTGAGTTTGCCTTCATCGGAAACGAGCAAGCGAAGCCGTAGCGACTGAGCAAAACCCCGCTTTGCCGGGCAAAGTGGATAAACGGCAAACCACAGTTTTTCGTCGTGCGTCTCCTTTCCAGCGCATCGTCCCGAAAGCGGCTGTTCCGCTTTCCTTCCCAAGTGGTCGTCAGGTAACGATAACGATGGAGCAGCAGGGCCGTGCTGAGAAGCACGATAACGCTGCCTAGGAGATCGCCTTGGGCTTCGGTCATCTGGTCATCCACGACGCTGTCCTGATGATCGGCCAGCAGCGC
The DNA here is from genome assembly GCF_001422045.1 of Sphingomonas sp. Leaf242. Lineage (GTDB taxonomy): Bacteria > Pseudomonadota > Alphaproteobacteria > Sphingomonadales > Sphingomonadaceae > Sphingomonas. Next base: position 3,434 of record NZ_LMLW01000004.1, on the reverse strand, counting down.
GATCGGCTAGCAGCGCTTCCCTATCATAGGTGTGACGGGCGGGTGAAAACGCCCAGTTGCGGACATTGACGCGGTACCCGATGGTGGCGGGATGGACTCGAAAACGACAACGAAGCGCCGCAGGTGGATTTGGGTCGCCATAGCGTTCGCTGCCGCAATATGCCTGTTCTGTGCGGGTGTAATCTATGGGCGCTGGCTGACCGTGAGTGGAGCTTGTGTGCCAAGCGGTTGCCGATGGCCTTAGTCCGCTTTCGCCCAAACTACGACATTCAGGTTCAATCTGCCGACACCCGAAACCGGTCATTGATTAAGTGTACGCAGCCGTGGGACGGAAGGGCATGGCCGAACCCTTAACCCTCATCGCGAACCGCGTTCGCTACTTCCACGAGAGCGACGAAGCATTGTTCTTCGCATGGCTCGACCGGATGAAAGTTGTCTCGGGCTATGAGGGGCGCGGCGATGGACTGCATATCCGACTTGCCCGTCACCCGAATGACGACGACCTTCGTGAGCTCATTGCTTTCCACCAGCGCTATGCCATCGACATGCGCCAGCTCGCCGCGTTCAAAGCGCCGGGGAATGCGTGTTGGTTCGCCGCACCTGGAATGTACTGGTACCAGGCGGTGTTCGGTCCGGTATCGGCTTGAACTGCCCACTTGCGGACGTTCGATCATGCCTTAGACCACCTTCATGGTCACCGTGCGCTTCTCGAACGAAACTGATCGAGCCATTGAATTTATGGTGGAGCCCTGGGGGGCGGTGGAGCCGATCCCGGCAGGCGCGAGGTTCGCCATCCATTACAGTCCACACGTTGATCGAGAAGATACGTCCTACGTAGAGTATCACGCCCGGATGATCCGCTTTTGGGTCGAAGGCAGCGATTATGAGGTGGACGTGGACGGCGAGCCGGTTCCGACCTGACGACCGCTTACGCCCAAAGCCGGTCGTTCAGGCTGGCGATCCGGGCTCCCGATAACGGCCATTCGTTAAGCGCAATCTTTCCCGTTTCTCCGTCTCCGATTGGCCATTTCGGGAAAGAGCAATTGGGAACAGATTTCGGGAAAGCGAAACCCGCAGGCGTCCGTCAACGCGATCGAGGCGGCGAGATTCCGCCAGACGTTCGTTTGTGGGAACGCTTAAACTGGGTTGTGGATGTCCTTACGTCGGAATAAAACAGGCCATCGATGGAGATTGCTATGCCCAGCACAGTTAGCGTCCGTCTGCTTCAGGCCCTCCTCGGTACGGCGTATTTGTTTCTTGCTGCCGTCGCCTTGGCCAAGGCGACGAGTTTGGTAACGCTCCTTGTCGCGGCAGGCGCGATGCTGGTGTCTTATCTAACCGCTAGAAGAATACCCGACGCCTTCGTCTCACCGAATGCCGTGTTTGGAATCTGTGCCATCGGACTTGCGATTATCTGCATCGGAATGGTGGCGGACGCTGTCGGCGGTACGCAAGCACAGGAATGGGTTGCCATCGTGATGGCCTATTGCGCTGGAAACCGGTTCAGGGCGGCAGGGATCGGTCCTACAAGTTAGGTGCGGCACATTCCCGAAAGTCGATCCTTTGCGAGAAAGCTGGCCTGCTCGTTGATGCAAAAATCAAAAGTTTTGCATCATGCGCCATTCAAACCGATGGGGCCAAGCACGGTACGTTGAAAATTGTGGCGCGGTGCTGGCAGCGGCGCAGGAGACGGCTTAGGCTATCAAAATGCGCATCATTTTGCTTGCCCTCTCTTGGTTTCTGATAGGCGCTGCGCCAGCCGATGCGCCGATCGGCACGTTCCAGACATGGGCGTCATACAAAAAGTTGCCGTTAGACTTCACCTCGGGTGGGGTGAGCGTGCACGTGGAGGCGATGCCGTGCTCCAATCCGCCAGCTACCGAAAGTGAGTCCTGCCACTACGATGGTTTCAATAATCAAGCGTTTGTGACCGTGGGTGGGCGGGGAGTGGCACCGATGACGGTTCTGACCGATCGGCAAAGCTCTTATGCCCGAATTGCTATCGTGCGATTTGACCAGAACGATCCGCGACCTGGGGTGATCGTCGAAAGCCAATATGGAGGCTCGGGCGGCAAACTAACGCTGCAGCTGCTGGTTCCCAGCAGCAACAGCTACCGATCGGTGTCGTTGGAGGATTACAAAGGAGCGGACCTTGAAGGCCAGTTGGCAGATTTACCCCAAGACCTATCTGGGGACGGCCGCATCGACCTGAAATTAGAAGATGGCGCGTTTGACTCTGTATTCGGCTGCAATGCCTGCACCCCGCGTCCTCCCATTCTGTTTGCGGTCAAAGAGGGCAAAATCGTTGATGAAAGTCGCGATCCGGCGCTGAGGGGCGTTTTTGCTGCCGACATGGTGCGGTCGGCACCGATGTGTCTGTCCAACAAGCGCTACCGCAATGGCGCCTGTGCCGCATACATCGCAGATGCAGTGCGGGCAGGACAGTTCGAGGCCGCATGGGCTTTAATGCTAAAGCATTATGAGCACGGCAGTGACCTGTGGGAGCCTTGCAACGTGCCCGTTTCGGCTTGGGTGAACCATCGCTGCCCTGAAGGGCATGTTACCCACTTCCGTGATTTTCCAGAATCTTTGCGCGCCTTTCTCGTGCGGGCAGGCTATCTTTCGTCCTAATCACTGACACTAAAACTGATCCAAATTGTCAGCGGGATGATGCAAAACTCACAGATTTCGCATCAGCCCAAGACCGGCAGGAAACCGCGGGCTCCGGCGATGCAAAAGACTGATGCATTTGTGATACCCGTTCAGTGGTCGGATTTTTGCGGTGTGGACCCCAAAGCGGAAGGTCCGCTTTCCTTTCCATTCCGGCCGTTCCGCGGAGGAGACACTCTCCGCCGCAGGCTCCGCCAAGTCGCGGGAGTGCGTCGTTCTCGACGTGGGACAGAGGTAATGTACCCCGGCGATACCCCTGCTGGGCGGGGCGGATGCGATACATCCATGATGGATGCAAAAAACGATCTCGGACCCGCGTCTTCTTAGCAATTTGATCGTGGCTACAGCGCTACCAACTCGGCGAACGATGGAACCTGCTGTGCCCCACAATATCAATTACGAGCTGATCGCGCGCCAAAACCGCTGGCGAGCGGCGAACCCATTTAGATCAAGCGGCAGTCTACGCGACGCTCGGAGAGAAGTACCGAGATGAACGTGCGCTCTTGGTTCTTGCCGCATAGATGCTCATGGGGCGGAGGGACCCTCCGCCCCATGCGTCATAAAACCGCACGGTACAGGGTTCGCGGAGTTCAGATTGCGCGCTGTACCCCGGCGGTCGTTCCAGATCGTGGTCGTAATCAAACAATGTCCGCACACTTCATGAATCTTAGGGCTCAAACCCAATCAGTCTATTGATCTGAATGGAGCTTCCTGATTCACAGAGTGTGTGACGATGGAGGCGGTAGATGGCGTTGTTCTGGTTG
>NZ_LMLW01000003.1 GCF_001422045.1 Sphingomonas sp. Leaf242 | reverse complement strand
TCCGGTACCACTGCGGGGCTTGATTATACGTGGGTACTTGGGTTTATCAGCTAATTCGATTGATCGGGTCTGCTTCTGAACCCATTCCTTATCGCGCAGCAGCCGCAGCTTGTCGGTGGTAAAGCGAGACCGGAATCCGAACTTTTCCCGCATCGTCGCAGCGACGATCGCCCAGGTATCCGTACTGCTAAATACGTTGCCGATGTCGGTTCGACGCTCTGCAATGTATTTCTCAACAGCAGAGTTGTCACGGGTTGGAAAACCCAAAACAATGGCCCCCCCAGGGTTGGCATATATTTCAGGATTCTCCGCGAGCACTACGAGCTGATGCCCTAGACGCGCAGCGTGGTCCGCCATTCGTTGGACGCCAGATGTGACAGTCTCAATCGCTAGCAAAGTCTTACGAGCCAAGGATATTCCTTTCAACAATCACATTTTGGCATGTGCAAAGACCACATCATTCCTCGTTGACGCGGTACGGCCGGCGAAGCCACGGCATGTAGGCCCATGGCAGATCCAGCATTTCTTGACTGGAAATCTCGATCGGAGAGAGCGCCTCTAGGGGCAGTGCCTCGCCATGCCGAGCAAAGACCGTATCGACGTAACGGTGTCCGGTATCCGGAGCGATAAAGATGACATTCTGGTTGGGCGACCTGTCAGCTTCACGCTTTGCGACCAAATAGCAGCAGCCGCTCGATAGGCCGGCGAATACCGCATGGCGTCGGAGGAGAGCTACGGCGCCCGATAGTCCGTAGCCAAGGGAGACCCAGTGCATCTCATCGTAAAGTTCTGGTCGGACGTTTTCAAATGGGATGCCGCTGCCCATCCCAGCCATGGCGATGCCAGGATCGTCGACGTGCTCACTCCCAAATGTTACGCTTCCAAATGGCTGGATACCGATTAAACGCACATCGCTTTGATAAACCCGCAAGGCTTCCGTGAGCCCCCCAGTTGAACAACCCGAACCAATGCTTCCTACTACCGTTAGATTCTCAGCGCCGATTTGAGCGGCGATGATATCAGCGAGTGGCTTATAGCCTAGGTAGTGAATAGCGTCATGATATTGACGCATCCAGTAGTATGACGGACGTTTACCCACAATTTCCTTGACACGGGAAACCCGCCGATGTTGGTCAAGCTTAAGTGATCCTTCTGCAGGGACCTGTTCAACTGTCGCACCGAGAATCCTAAGCTGCAGCAACAATGCCAAGTCGACGGTGCTTGAACCTACAATGTGGCATTTTAGGCCGAACCGATTGCATGCCAAGGCGAGAGCATAGGCATATACGCCGCTTGAGCTATCTATAAGGGTAGTTGTTTGATCGATTGATCCTGCATCAAGCAAACTTTGAACAGCAGTTGATACCGAATAAACCTTCATACTTTCGAATCGAGCAACGTAAAGGTTTTTCTCAAGCCGAATAATGCTGGGCAGCTTTATAGCTTCGCTTATATGATCAAATATCATTTTTCAGTGCCTCGGCTGAGAATATTGGCATTGATAGCCCATGCTCAAGAAGAAAGCGGATAAGGCTCCTAGGCGACTTGCCGAAGGACGGTCTTTGAAGAGATAGCCAATCAGGCTACCAGTGTGTGCAACAACAATACCATCAGCGCCAAATATATCTTGATGGTCGACCATTGGTTGAAGGGTTCTTTTCGGAACCGCCTTTTGCCCTAGAATCGCGCTTACGGTTGAACACCGACCAATTGAATGAAGATCACCACGGTCGAATGCGCTCAGCATCTCGCTTAGGTTACGTTCGTACGCATCAAGATTCTCGATGTAATTAGATAGCAAGGCGGGCGTGACCGCATCTGTGTTCACAACCCGTTGCTCGTCGATGTAGCAGACGTGAAAAGCTGGATTTCCAGGAAGTTGGCGTATCACCTCCTGACAGCCACTTAAATAAAGTGCGTATCCATCCAAGAAGACGCTATCTGAACGCTCGATCTCGCGGAGGATGGGTGCAATCGCAGCAGGCTCGGATTTACGACCGAAAACAGCATCTAAGCACCTTAGAGTAGCAACAATATCTGCGGTCGAACTTGCCATTCCCCGCCCCCATGGCAGTTCCGATGAAAATGCCCATAGTCCCGAGGGTAATGTTAACTCGTATTTTGCGAGATATATATCGATAGCTTTCCGGCATTTTGGGCGGATATCTAATTCGGAAACACTGTCGCCCGCTTGGCCCTTAAGGTAATATGCCCAACTATGCTGAGCTACTGGCAGCGAAATAATAGCTATTTCGACTTTTCCAGAAGCGACCAAAGGTCCTTGGAGCAGCTCCCCTAGAGTTCCATTGCATACCCCGCTAAAGTAATTGATTTTGTTCTCGTCAGCGTAGCTGCCTCCACTAAGTGTATTGACTGCAGTCGTGTTCGTTGGCTCAAAGCTTCTCATGGTCGTACTCACAAGTCAGCCGTGATTGACAACGTCATACGCCGACCATCAGTCAATCCATATGTGTTGCTACCAAGAATATCGTAGAAGTATGTGTCCGCGACGTTAGACATTAGGAATCTTACCATTGCTGGAGTCCTGTCCATTTTAAATTGGTAGCGAGCGCCAAAATCGAACGACGAATACGCGGGCAGCCAAACGCTATTATCTCTTGATCCGGCCCTTTTACTGAAGTTAGCAGCTGCTAAATCAAAGGAAAGACCACCAAGCTGCTGAGGATGCCAGTCCAAGTTCGCTCTAAAGGTCTTAGAAGGTTGGTTAAGTGGCACCTTCCCAACAACTCCACGGTTAACAGCATCTCCAGTTACCTCTGGTCGTAATATAACTGATCCAATTACCATGTTAATACTGTTAGAGATTTTACCGGAAGCACTCATTTCAATGCCACGATGTCGTACGTCGCCGAGAGTTGTATATACATTTTTTACGTCGGTGCTAAAATATGGTTTACGAACGTCAAACACGCCAGCGACGATCTTTAGGCGAGGATTTAACGTCCACCGGATACCAGCATCGCTCTGGCGCGTCCGGATCGCTGGTAGGGCCTCATTGCGGTTTATCGCGTTGTTGGGCGCGATGCCGCTTTCTTCCAAGCCCCGTGTGTATCCGGCATAAACGACTAAGCGCGGACTTAGGAAGAATGAGCCTGCAGCGTCCAGGAGCCATGGGCGGTCCCGTGTCGTAGCTTCTGCCGTAAATGGCTGGGCGACTGTCTTCCGATACTGAACATGCTGAATCCCGATGTTTAGCTCGCCAACCTCTAGCCACCGGCCCTCGTATGCGACGCCAACGGAATTTTGGTTTACGGTATCATGGGTTCGCTCCCCGAACACGAATAGAGGTCTCGGAACAGGAGCCCTTACGCCAAGTTGCCTTGGCTCAAGATTTAGTGGACTCGCCGAGCCCCCATACCTGCTATCAAAAGACCGGGCACGTATCGAAACGTGAATCAAATGGCGATGTCTTGCGCCTCGGATGCTACGGGTTGCGCGCAATTCGCCACTTATAGACGAGTATTGCTGCTTTGGGTCTGCAACAACCTGCTCATACGTCAGACCGTTACTATCGGTATTTGTAAATAACTCGGCGAAGTTTTGATAACTAGTAAACTCTGAGTGAAACACACCACCTGCGATCGTCCAATCCCGATCTATATTAGCTTTCGCGATAAGGCCATGGTTTGCATTTAATGAGTCTTTACCTGTCCATTTCTGGCCAAAATAATTACGGCGACGCACGTGAGGCGGTAAGATATTTCCTACCATTTGTATAAGCGGAGATGCCTTTTCTCCCGCTCCCCACGCGGCACTAAAAAACGGAACTATCTCTATTCCCTCGGCGGGTTGCCAGCGCGGAATTATTGCTACATTGATGTAGCGGGCATTTGATCCGTCGTAATATTCTTCATTTGCGATTGATGCTCCAACGGAAACCCCCAAGGTCCCGTCGATTACCGGTATTTGACCATCGATTTGTAAGGTGGGGGCACCATATGCGAACAGCCCCGCTACAACGCTCAAAACCTTTTCGTTACTTGGTTTTCTGAGGCGATAGTCCACTATCCCCGTAGGTGCCGGGAAAGGATAGCCGAGTGCCGTTAGGCCAACGCGCACAGTTGAGCCCTCAACGAGCCTATTTGAAATCGACCCTTGCCGGTCGATGTATACCCCCTCAATCCTCACGTTGCCTGCAACGACAGGCGAAAAACCTCGTACTTTTTTTGCAGAGTAAAGGCCGATACTCTCGTTTCCCACTGAGGTTCCGAACGCATCTTGTGCGGCTGTAACGGCGTTATCTGCTGTGCGACCTCGCCGCTCCGCCAACGAGGTTTTTGTATCTGTCTGGACAACTGCACCGTGAGTGCGCGAGCTGGGTGTCTCGCCCGCTTGGCCAGCGACTTGCGCTGCGAGCGTTGCGGGTGGAATAACGGTACACAATCCGACCGCAACCAAGCGGGATGTTCTGCAGGATCTGACACTCCCGGCCGGGATCCAGCGTTCACGCGATCCGGGCAGGCCACCTTGACGTCGTCCATCACGGACGACGTCAAAATAGCGCGGCACACCGCGACGCGCCTGTCTTTCGGCATCAATTAGGGATCGTGCAAAACTCTTTTTCGCCATTGTAATCGTGACCCGTTCCTATTGACGGGATCGGCGTCATTTGAAATCCTATAGGTTCCGAGAGCAAGAGCCCCTAGAGCCAAATAGGCGTAAATGCCGAGACCCGTATGGTAGGCGAAGAGCTGAACCCTAGGGATTAGAGATGCCGCGATGCTTACAACCAAATCGCTAAGTGCAAATCCAAGTGCCCATACTGGCCAGAAGCGCGTAGTTCTTACCGCTAGCATGAAGAATGCGACAGTTACGCTAACGTCTACCGAGAATATTAGAATATCTGTAGGTTTATAGAAATTTATATCTAATATTCTCAAGATAGTTGTAATTCCAGATGCCGAGATGTTTATCAACGCACCGATCCGCTCGGGTCGCCCCCCCCGGAGGAAAGCAAACCCGCAAACGAAGATCAGGATGCAGTTGAAAGCCACTGCAAGCATCATCGCCGTATTCATGCTTTACGTATCGCCACTACTTATCCTTCAGGGCACTGTAGCGTTCAAATTTACGCTTGTTTGATATCCTGTAGCATCCGGCTTTGGGGCTCCCTCACCCCAGCTCGTTTCATCAAGACCGAGAGCGCGGCCGACTTTCTCGATCGAGAGATGCGCGCGCATTGCCATCCGCCCTTGGCTCTCGACCAGCGAAGAGAGCGCATCAACGCTTGCCTTGACCACGCTATACGTCATCGCCGCTGACAGCCCTTGCGTTGCAGTTGCGTCAAGCGTGGTGATCAGAAACTGAGCGGTGTCTCGGGTAGCAACGTTGATTGAGGCTTCCGCACGACGGAGCTCTTCAGCAACAAGATTACTAACAGCGGCAAGGTGCGGCATTGACGTGTCTCCACCTGGCATCGCGGTGCCAGTTAGGCTGGTTTCATGCCGAGCAAGAGCGTCAACGATACGATCACCATCGTAGCAACAGTTACAGCAATCGGCGTAACGATCGCTATGATCCCGCCCCATACTAGAACCTGTTGCCATGTGAGGGTGCTCGTCGGTTTCCCTTTGGTCGGCAGGGGCACAGGAAGCGGCCAAAATGGTTCTATGGAAGATGTAATTTCTACAGGGTGGGAAGAATCTACCTCAGATTCGTATGCGGCCAACTGGCAAGCGGCATCAAACCGGCTGCTGGCCCCGAGAATATTTTTAGCCTCTATCAATTGGTTATCGACATATCGTGGGCTTATGCCGAGCGTATGTGCAATTTCTGCAGATTTCCGATGCTGATAGACAAGCCGAAGGCAGTCGCGATGCCTCGTCGTTAATTTCCCGAATCGCTCAGATTCGATCACAGTCGCCATACGGCCCTCTCCCCCTCCACACAGCCTAACCCTCTACAAACTGTGTTACATTTTTACATAATTTCAAAGCAGAGGTTGTCGGCCTCGGTCAGGAGATATTGAGGTCGTCCCCTAATTGTAGCGGATCGCAATGATGATCGCCCGGAACTGCAATACCGGCTCGGGCGACGGGGTAGCTGTGGCGAACGATGAACCTATACAATCATTCAGATTGGGCTCGATTCCGAGATGAAGTCATCAAGCTCGATGGCCAGCGGTGCGTGCGATGCTCGCGCGGCCGAAGCGATGACGTCGTTCTGCAAGTCCACCACAAGCGCTACATTCCCGGTCGGAAGCCCTGGGAATACGCCCACTCCGACTGCGAAACGCTGTGCAAAGGTTGCCATGCCGAAGAACACGGGATCATCATGCCCTCCAGTGGCTGGCTCCTGCTGGCGACCGACGACCTGGGCGACCTGAACGGAAACTGCGAGCTGTGCGGCACAGCGCTGCGCTACTCGTATGCGATCGTTCATCCGGGCTGGGGATCGATGGCGGTCGGCACCGACTGCTGTGACAAGTTGACCGGCACGACCGACGCCAGCGAATACCACGACATGATGCTGAAGGATCGCGGCAAGGTGAAGCGCTTCGTGTCATCGCCGAGCTGGAGGACGTTGGCGTCCGGCGAGGAGAGTATCATCCGCGCTGGAATCGCTGTTCGCATAAGCGAGACCGAGGGGAAATTTTACATCGGATTGGGACCGGCATGCGGAAAGGCGTCACATGACAGTCTGATCGATGCCAAGATCAGGGCTCTCGAATTGATCGATACCGGAGAGGCCGCGAATTATCTGGAGAAGCGGCGTCATAAGGAACTCGCCCGCCTGCGCCAGCGCGATGCAAAAAAAGTTGAAGCACGGCTAAGAGCCATTGAGAGGCCCTAAGAAGATTTTGAGAGCTGTTGTAGAAAGCCTTTCTACAACAGCAGCCCCTTGACCCCCATCCTGATTTCTGTGCCTACAGCCCGAAGGGCTACCCCATCCCCGATGGGGCATGACGATCGAACCCTCGATCCTTTCACTTCGATTTTATCGAGGTCAAAAGGCGAGGCCCGTTCATGCAAGACCCTACTACTCGTCAGGTTGAGTTATTTCTGAAAGCCAAGCGCCCCAAGTCGGCGCTTGCGATTGCTATTCTGCGTGGATTCCCGTGGTGGCGGCTGTCCGGTGGCATGGTCGGGCTTGCAGCACTTGGGCACTTCAATCCGTGGAGCTGACGATCGGACTTCTTGCCGCCTCGTCATCCCGGTTGATCTCGATGGTACAGCGCACCGTCTTCTTCGTCTTCACAGCTTTCGTGTAGCAGGCTTGCACAGCCTTGCGATTGGCGGTGATGATCCGGTCAGCCGCCGCAATGTTGGCGAAAGCATCCGGCGCCGTGGCCCGCATAAGGCGCTGCCCCGCTTCCCATTTCGGTAAGTCGAGCGTCCGCGCGGCTATCCGCTCTGGCCATTGCCAGCTCGCCGGCACGATCTCACGCGCGACGAGGCCGGGCAGGATCGACCATACAAGGATGCCGATCGCCGCCCCGCCCAGCCCGAACCATAGCTGCCGGTTCTTCTGGTCGGCCCGCGTCCACGCGGACCCGGCGACGGCGCGCAACTCGGCCATGACGCGAGCCTTGTCCTCGCCCGCCTTGGCGAGCGCGGCCTGATCCTCGCGCCGGGCGGCGTTGCCTGCTGCGGCGATGCGCTGCGCCATCTGCTCGGGCGTCATCGCCATGACCGGGGGCGGCGGTAAGCATCTTGCCGATATGGTCGAGCCGTCCGGTTGTTCGGTCCACGCCCTGTTGCAGATGCCCCAACGTCTCGGTGTAGTCGGGCACGTCGATCGCGGCCCGCTCGGCCGCCAGACCCTCCACGGCACGGCGTAGCAACGCCAGCTCGCGGTCCTGGCCTTCTACTACGGCGCGCAACCGGTCGAACGCCTCCGCCGGATCGCCGCCTTCCTGCATATCGTCGTCCATGCTCATCCTACCGGCTCATGCCACGATCGCGGTCACGCTCGATCGCGACCGACTGCGCCAATTCCTGCCCGATCGACCGGCTCCGCTCCATACTCAACACCAGTTCGGGGGCGCGTCGCTGCAACACGGATTCGAGTTGCGGGTCGCGATGCAGTCCGCCCGCAATGCTCTCCATGCGCTTGCCGATCTTCTCCGCACCCGCGTGGTCGCCGGCACGCTCCATGCTGGCGCGCTCTTCCTTCATAGTCTGCCACTGCTCCATGAACCGGCCCGCGCGCTTCTCCGGATCGATGCGGACCTGGCGCTCCGTCTCCATCGCCTTCGCCGCGCCGCTGGTGTTACCCCTGGCTGCCTGCTCGATCAGCTTGGGATCGCGCGCCAGCGCCGATGCGAGATCACGTGCGGCATAGGCCCGGATCTGGTCGAGCGCATCGCCTGCATTCGCCCAAGCCTGTTCCTGGTGCGCCAACACCGGCAACCCCTTCTCGAGCATTCGGCCGATATCGGCACCGGCGCGCGCATAACGCTCGATCGCCTTGGCCTGCGAGGGCGGAAGCGGGCGGTCGACCGCGTTGCGCTCCGGCGACATCGGCCGCTCCGCTGCCGGTTTCGGCCGGAAGCCGTCGAACATGCCCCGCGTTTTCGCACGGACCTTCTCGACCACCTGGCGCGCGCGTTCCGGGAACCGGATCTCGCGTCGATCGGCGAACGCGCGGGCCTGGTCCTGCTCAGGGACTGCATAGTCGCCGGCCATATCCTTGCCCCGGTCGCGGGACAGGGCGCGGACGAGCTGGCGCTGGTCGGCGAAGTCGTCGCGGCCATAATGGAGCTGCACATCGTCGCGGTGCCGCGACATGCCGACATAGGCGCTGTGGCGGTCCATGCCGGGGGTGGCGAGGATATGCGCGCGACCGACCGTCACGCCCTGCGATTTGTGGAACGTCGCCGCGTAGCCATGATCGACATGGGCGTAATCCTTCAGGTCGAACGCGACGCTGCGCCCGTCATCGAGCCGCACCGCCATGCCCTCGGGCGATACCCGCTCGATCGTCGCCAGCGTACCGTTCTTCACCCTCATGCCGCGCTCGTTGCGCAGGAACATGATGCGGTCGCCGGTCGCGAACTGCCGCTCGCCGCGTTCGGCCTTCACCGTCACGTCGTCGCCGAGGTCGCCGGATGCGCGTAACCGGTCGCGCGCCTCGCCATTGAGGCTCTGCACCTCGGCGTTGGTGTGGGTGAGGATGATCCGGCTCTTGCCCGGCTCGGCCTGACGCGCGCGATCCCAACCGTCCACCAGTTCGCTCCGCGCCTGCTCGCGCGTGTCGGCCGCGTGAACCATGCCCCTGCCGTCATAGGCGTGGATCGCCTCGCCGGTGCGCCCGGTCGCCAGCGCACGCGTGGCGTCACGCTGCCAGTCCTCGCGTGCCGCCTGATCTCGGTGATCTCGGCTGCGCCGTGGCGCTCGGTGACGCTGCGGAACGCAGCGCCCGCCTCGATCGCCTGCAACTGCTCGGGATCGCCGACCATGACGACCTTGGCCCCGGCATCGCGCGCCTGGCTCAACACACGCTCCATCTGGCGCGAACCAATCATACCCGCCTCGTCCACCACCAGCACGTCACGCGGGCCTAGCTGCTCGCGCCCCTGCCCCCATGCGTGTTCGAGACTGGCGATGGTGCGGGACCGGATACCGGACCCGCCCTCAAGATTCTCGGCCGCGATGCCCGACAGCGCCGCACCGCGCACCGTGTAGCCCTGCCCCTCCCATGCCTCACGCGCGACGCCGAGCATCGCCGATTTGCCCGAACCGGCATAGCCGACGACAGACACCAGCCCACTGGCGCCGGTGACATGATCGAAGGCGTCGCGCTGCTCGCCCGACAGGACAAGCCCTCGCCCCTCGGCTGCGCCGATCGCCGCGTCACGATGCCGATCGGCGACACCATGTCCGTCGCGCCCCGCCAGCTCGTCGCTCGCGCGCTCAAGCCGGTTCTCCACCGCGATCATGTCGCGGCTGGTGAACCGCTCTTGGTCGCGGCCGTCCCTCCCCAATGCGACCAGTTCGGGGCTGGCGCGCACCGCCCCCATCACCTGGTCGAACTGCTCCTTGCCATCGCTGTGCCGGAACGCGAACGTCGCAAGGTCGCGGGTGGTGAACGTCGCTTGGCTGCGCGTGATCGCGTCCAGCGCGATTTTGGGATCGGCGATGATCTTCGCGCCGTTATCGCGGGCGATGCGCGTGTGATCCTCGATCCGCTCCGCCTCAAGTCCCTGCTCCGGTCTGCGCGATGCTGCAGGTCCGACCTTGTGCTGCGGCTCCAGCGCGATGCCCTGCGCCTCGTAACTGCGATGGTCGACGCGACCCTCAAGCCCAAGCTCGGCCATGCGCTCGTTGACGTGGGCGCTCCACGCCTCGCGCCAGTCCTTCAAAAGCTCGGTCGAGTTCCAGTCGCGGTTCTTCTTCCCGAAGCCGTCCGGCCCCACGTCGCGCATCGCAAGCATGACATGTGCGTGCGGCTTGGGCGTGCCGTCCTCCGCCTTGTCCCAATGCACATTTAGGTCGGCGACCATGCCGCGGTCGACAAACTCGCGTTTCACGAAATCGCGCGCGAGCGAGATGCCTTGTTCGCGGTTCATCTCGCGTGGAATCGAAAACTCGATCTCCCGGGCGAGTTGCGCGTCCTTGCGTTTCTCCGCTGCCTCAACCTCGTTCCACAGCGTCGTGCGATCCTGCAACCGTTCGGGCGCGCCTTCGGGCAACATCACTTCGGAGTGAACAACGCCGGTCTTGTTCGAGAAGTTGTGATGCCGTTCCAGACGGTTATCGAACAGTTCGGAAGCAGAGCGATACGCAGCCGCAGCAACGGCGCTCGATCCCTTCGCGCGGCTGATGACCTTGGCGGAGAAATGGTAGATCGCCATGACGTCGCGTCTTCTACACTTCTGAGCGCACGTCGGCAACGACGTATAAGCGCGCACTCACAACTCGCTTCGCTCCTAGTGATTGACTTGAGCCCGTTTATGACGTGACAGGCTTCCCTCCACTGATCCGGCACGCTAGATTTATCGTCGACAATCCACTTGGGAATGATCGATGGCTACGAAAGTATATGAAGGCAGCAGTAACAAGGTGCTTGCAACGCTGGATGGAATGAAGCTGAACGAAGGGACCACCAATACCCAGATCGCACGGATCGACGTCAACAAAGTCTATCGTGGCAGCTCGAACACGCAGCTTCTCAGGATCGATGGCGTGAAGGTACTCCAGGGCACGAGCAATACCCAGCTTGCCCGCATCGAAAACGGCAAGGTGTATCGCAGCACGTCCAACACCCAGGTCGCCGCAATCCAAGGTGGCAAGATCACCGAAGGCGCCTCGAATACCGTGCTGGGCCGAATCGACGGACCGCATACGATCGCACAGACAGCGGCGATCCTGCATCTCGTATTCGCACTGATCTGAGCTCTGTCATGCGCAAGGTCAGAGATTACGACGCGGAACTGCGCGCGCTGAACGACAAGGCCCGCTCGCTCAAGGCGAAGCGGATCGAACAACTCGGTCAGCTCGTCACCGCAACCGGAGCCGATGCGCTCGACGCGGAAACCCCTGCCGGCGTCCTGCTAGATGCGATCGGATCGAAGGATGCCGACGCGAAGGAGGCATGGCGCGCAAAGGGCGCTGCCTTTTTTCAGCGGCGCGGGCGTAAAGGTGGCGACGCTGCTGCAATCAACGGACCGGGCGCTGCGATTGAACCGGGCGGCGACGCTGCGGGCGGAAGCGGCGCGACGCCGGGCTGATACGCAGGGCTGGGTCGTGCAACGCCGCGAGCGTACCCGTCACCTGATCGAGCTGGGCGGCCTCGTGCAGAAGGCCGGACTGGTCGATCTCGCCGGTGACGATCGCGCGGCCATCTACGGCGCGCTGCTGGAGCTGGTCGGCAAGGTGCGGAGCAACGATGCCGGAGATACCCTCGCGCTCTGGAAACGGCGGGGCAAACGAGCATTCGATGCGGAAGCGGAAACGACGACATAAGGGGGAATTGCGATGGTGTGGGTTCGCTATGGCATGTGGGATCGATGGCGCGATCTGACGCGATTCCGTCTGGCCTGCGAAATGGCACTGGCGTCCTACCGGACCTATGTGAACGGCTTCCCGATCGCGTCCTCCGCACCGCTGGTCATCACCGATCCCGCCGGCTCCAACTTCAAGTGCGACCTGACCGATTTCACTGCCGTCCTCAACGACGGACAGCAGCTCTACCGGGTACTGTTCCCCTCCTATGTCGCGCTGGTCGAGGATCTCGGCCGCGAACTGGCCGAGACGTTGCATTCCAGCAAGGGCATCCCGCGCACGGCCTTCACCGGCCTTGATGCGGCAGCGCCGATCGATCAAGCGGCCGAACACTGGATCACGGGCATGCCGGTCGAGACATGGGGCGCGACCATCCTGAAGCTGGGCGGCCACAAATGGTCGGACTTCAAGGGCGGGCGCCGCGGCGTGGTGGAGGCGGTCACGATCCGAAACCTCTGCGCACACGGCATCCCGGTCTTCAACCAGCGAGCATTGAACCGCCTCGCCACCGCCTCCACCGCCAGACAGGCGCTGCCGGCGCTGGGCGACCAGATCGTGCTCGATCGCGCCGCTTTCGTCCGTCATGTCGGCGTCCTGCGAGGGTTCGCCCGCTCGATGGCGGACGGCGTCGCGAATATGCCGGACGTACCATGATGGAGCGCACGCCCGGGATGATCGTGGACGGCGATCGCGCGACGATCTACGGCGCGCTGCTGGAACTGGTCGGCAAGGCGCGGAGCGGGACGGTCGACGACACCCTCGCGCTCCGGAAACGACGGGACGGCGCCTTCGATAGCGAAGCGGAAGGGAGCAAGACCGATGCCTGAACTGTCCGACGAAGAACGTATGGCTCGCCAGCAGGCGGTCGATTTCGCCCGTGGCAGCGTGAAACTGTCCGGGGGCGGACTGTCGCCTGAAATCGAGGCGTTGAACCGCCGCTATATCGCCGGTGACCTGTCCAACGCCGGTGTCCTTCAGGTGTTCGGCGTCAACGACCGGGAAAGCGCCCACCTCGTCTCCGATCTGCTCGGGCAGGAGACGGTGGTGTTCGAGACGATGAGCCGGGCGTTCGATGCCGAAGGGTCCGGGATCGGCTTCGGTCAGCAGCATGTCGGCCGCGCGCTGCTCACTCCCGATGAGGTCCGCACGCTCAGTCCCGATCGCCAGCTCCTGTTCCTCGCCGGTCAGCGGCCTATCATCGCCGGCAAGCTGCGCTATTATGCCGATCGCGAGTTTGCCGGGCGGTTTGATCCGGTGTGATTCCACACACCCCTCAGGCGAATAGTGAGTTGGGGTATTGCCTCACCCAGCCCTTTCAACGAGCGCTACGCCGACAGGCACACACCACCTGATCCGCCGGGCTTCTCACGGAAGCTTGCGGCCGTTAGGCCGCTTCTGTGACGGCGATAGCCGGCACGCAATGAACGCGTATTGCCCGAAAGGGCAATTCCGTTTGTCCCTTCTGCTTCGTTTGATGGCGTGCGCCGAAGTTAAGAGATTCTGTTAAATAGGAATCGTTAAGAAGGTTAAGAGGTCCAAAAAGCGGAATCTTCGCTTCATTTTCAGTGGCCTGCTAAACTGCTTGGTGGGTGATACCCCGTGATTCGGTGGGTGATACCCCGACAGCACGGTGGGTGATCCCCCGAAGCAATAGTGGGTGATACCCCGAGTCCGGCAATCCCAAAACTGCCTGCCCATGCCGGTTATCCACAACCTGTCGACTCCTGCGGCCTCAATCTGGGCGCGATGTGGTCGTAGGTCGACTCTGTTCGGTGGGTGAAACCCCGATAGTTAGTCTTGCGGTGGGTGATACCCCGACAGTCAGCGGCGAGCGGCGAGCTTATCCATGCGGGCATCGACTTCCTCGGTGCGTCGGCGATCGGCATCGAAGCGGCTGCGCCGTTCCTCTTCCGCCCGCATTCGTTCGGCGAGCGCCAGCGCCTCGATCTCACCGCGCCGCCGGAACTTTACCGCCGGACTCCTGTCGACTGTCTCGGCCATCTCCATCGCGTAGTCAGGCAGGTGGTCAGCCTCGATCACACGCCGGAGCATGCGATTGAATTCCTTGGGCTGGGCGTCGCTTCCGGTCTTGTCACGTAACACCTCGACCCGGCACAGCCACCCGCCCTGCTGCGCGCCGACATGCTTGCGCGCGATGCGATACAGCGCCCGCTCCAGCCCGCCGGACAGGAGGAAATAGTCGGGGTGCATGGTGAGCAGCGACTTCTCGTTGACGATCCCCTCGTAAACCCAATCGGAAAGGGTCAGCGTCATTCCGCGCGGCTGCTCGGTGTCAGCGTCAGTATCGAACGTCCAGCTGTCCAGCCAGTTGAAGCCGGCCTTTTGCCGGCGCTTCGTCGCCCGGATCGAGGTCGTGATGGATGTGGTCTGAAGCCGTAGCAGCGCGGCTTGCAGCTCCTGATAGTCCCGGCCCCCGGTGCTGCGCTTGATTGCCCGCAACAGGTCGTACGGCGTCGTCCTCAACGTGCGCGGCAGGTCGTTCAGGCCCTGCTGCTTCATGCGATTGAGTGTGGACGCCGCCCATATGAGAATATCGGCATCCCATATCGTCGCCATGCCATAATCGGGGATCGCCTGAACGCGGACCCACGCCTCGCCGTCCGGGCTTTTATACTCGATCGGCTTCAACCGCTTGCGCTTCTGGAGCGAGAAGAACGGCCGCTCCATGACCTCGCGCTGATCGCGAAGCGGAAGGTCACCCAGCGCCGGGATGAACAGGTCGAACTCGGGGTTGGGGTCGCGGCGCTTGCTCATGGCGCGAACTTGGTGTGACCCCGCTTCACCAGATACTGGCGGAGCAGGCGTTCGGTGATGACGGTGAGCGGTTCCCCACCCTCCTCCACGCTGAGTTGACGCAGTGCGCGGTGCATGTCCTCGGGAATGTGAATCAGCACCGGCTTCTTGCCGGGATGACTGCTGCGCCGTGCCTGTCCGCCGCTGGCCGGCGCTTCGGGCGTGCGCCGCGATCGGCGCGGAGACGCTGCCGCGCGTGGTTCGTGCGCGGTGTCAGCGGCGGGAGCCGGTGCCGGCTCCTCGGGCTCGTCATCGAAGATGCCGGCGAGCGCGGAGGGTTTGCGCGCCATCATGCTGCCTCGCTTACTGGCTTAGTCGTAAAGCCGCTTAGTCGCTTAGCCTCTGCGTAGCTGGCGCGCAGCTCGGCAGCCGCCTTGCTGTCAGGCTCCGTCTCGGCCGCGGTGCGCCCCATCGGCGTCGCCTTGTAGAAGTCCTTGCGGTAGTGGAGCCGGCTATCGAACAGCGTCACGCCCTTGGCTGCAAAGCCGGCGCTTGCCTCCTGCCCCTCCCCGCCTTGATGCGGAACCTGCGTAAGGATGACAGCGAACGGCGTGCCGGCCTGCTGCACCTGCTTGACCGTCTGCAAGACCGAATGGACGTCCAGTCCACGCGGCGCGACGGGAATGATGACGAAATCCGCCTGCTCGGCCGCGAGCATGGCAATGTCTTTGGAGTTCGCCGGCGTGTCGATGATGATAAGGTCGATTTTGCCGCTGCTGCGCCCCCGCGAGACGTGAAGCGGCAGCCCGGCAACGCTGCTGTCTTTCACCGTCACGTCGTCGTCGCCGCGACGCTCCGACCAGTAGAGGGCCGATCCCTGCCGGTCGTCGGCATCAAGGATCACGACGGACGCCCCTTCCCTCGCCGCCTCGACCGCAAAGCCGGTCGACAGCGTGGTCTTGGACTGCCCGCCCTTCTGCGCGATGATCGCCCAAACCTGCATAGCTGCTACTCCCTACTAAGCGGCTAAGCGACTTATGCCGCTTAGCCGCTTAGTCGTAAAGTGGCTTAGTCATCGGCCTCGGGATCGTCGTCGCCGCGGAGTGGATCGTGACGCATAGCGCCGTGCCCCTCGGCCGGACATAGCGGCGCTCCGACTTCCTCCAGCCATTTGCGGGCGGTCCTCACGGTGTAGCCGCACGTTGCACATTCGCATTTGAGCAACCGTGCCGCCTGCTTCCTAGGCCGCGTCGTCTCGCTACCGGTGTCGAGCCGGGCATGGGGGAGGGGGCCTGCGGCCACGATGATGGGAGCAATCGCCGCGAGGAAGGCATCGCCCGGCGTGGTTGCAGTCATCTTCCCGACCAGCCCAAGTCCTACAGCAACCCGTTTAAACGCTTTCCCATGCCCCGCCGGTATACCGACTGCGGCGTGGACCAACTCATGCGCGAGAATCGCTGCGATCTGCGCCGGCATGGCGTCAGGGGCGTGCGCTAGGTCGGGCCGAATAAAGATTTCGAAATGGCCGTCACCGCTGCAACGGTTGTCCCAGCACTCACCGATTGCGCGGCCTCGCGCGCCGCGGCTGGTGAAGCCGATCGCGACGCGTACGCGGGAGGGCAGGGGGGCGTCCAATGCCTCAAAGAGCGGTACCATGCCGATCGCCACCCGGTTCAGCCAGCTCTCGCGATCATCGCGGTCCATGTCCCGTTTTCCTTCCTTGCATCGCCCTCGGGCGATGGCCCTTGGCCATCGGCCCTGCCTCGTGGCGAACAGCGGAGGGTGAGGGGGCAGCGGGAATCTGCCGGGTTGGTGCGGGCGCACGGAGCGAAGCGGAGGAGCCACGGCCCGGCTGATTGCCGTTGCTGGGAAAGGGGGGGCGGCGCTCCCCTTTCCCTTCCCGGCAGACCTACGCCGCCGGCGTTGCCGGCGTCTGTCGTTGGGCGTGCCCGCGCACGCCCGCGCGAGCGATCGTTACCCGCATAGGGCGAGACCCTGCAAGCGGCTCGATCGGAGCGAAGCGGAGATAGAGCGAGATCCGGGACGGACGCGCAATTCTGCTTATTGGCTTATTGGCTTATTGGCTTATTCGTTTAGTAGCTTAGTAGCTTATTCAGTGAGCGTCAGAGCAGGGCACTAGATCGTCCAACGACCCGTTTCATGTCGTCGCCAAAGACCGAAAGCGGTCGGTACAGGTCTGTTCCGTTGATGTTGACAGCGTGACGCGCATCGCCCGCTGCCAAAACGTGGTTTATCACTGCCGCGTGGGTCATATCGGGCATATAGATCGCCGAGAAACCCATACGCTTGTAAAGGCTCATCCTGGAGCTGGTCCAGAACTCCTCCGGCTCCTTGAAGAAGCCGAAACCGACGCCTTCGATCGAATTGGCGGAATACAACAGCCTCTCGCGCGCGACCTCACTCTTGATCGATATCACCAGGTTGGTCGGGGCGCAGGGTATCAGAATATCGCCCAGCGCCTGCAAGGATGCCATCTTGCCGCTATTCATGAGAACATGGCCCGGCATTTCCCAGACCGGCCATCCCGAAGCGTCGGTGAACATGGCAGGAATACCGCAGCTGGTCAGAACCTCGCTGCAAAGCGATTCCATGATCGCCCCGCCAGCTCCGCACGGCATAACCGGACCCGGGTTAAAGCCTGGCCCCTTATGCGGATGCTGTATGAGGAAGGCGTCATGCACATTTGCTGACGTGATAGGCGTGCCAAGGGTAAGCTCGCAGAAGTGAACAATGGCCCTTGCGGACGCGGGTATCTTGATCTGATTGTAGAGGCAGGGGCACACCCTCAGAAGCCGATCAAACGCTGCCTTGGGCATAGGTATCTGCTGCGCCTGCCACGGGGATAGCAGGTTCAGCACCGGACTTGCCGGCATTGTAGGGCCGGTGGAAAAATGCGTGTTCAGCCACGTCGCCGCCGCGGCTCTGGTCCCGGCCTGCAAGCCAAGGGCAGGATTATCGACTAACTGCTGCCAACTCAGCGGGTTTGGTGCGGCCGGGCAATGAGGGTGAAGACAAAGCACGCCGGACGTTAGCGAACGACCTCGCCGCAGTTAAGGGGACGATGGCGCGACGACGTAGTGCCGATCGTCCGTCCGCGCGCGGTACACTACCAGCTCGGCGCTGCGATCCTCTTCGGCCGCAACCTGAAACCACGTCGGGCTTGCCCCCGGATCGAGCGGCTGGAAGTCCGGTGATGCGGAAAGCAGAATCATCATATCGTCGGGGAGGGGGGCAAGACGCGTCTCTGCGGACGAAAGCAGCCGACCCATGAACGGCACTACGTCATGGCCAGCCCGGACAGCCGCCAGCACCGTCTCAAGTTCGCGTGTCAGCTCCGTCACGCCGCCCTCATGCCATGCATTATAATCCCCCGATTCCCAGCGGGCCCACGTCGCCTATACCCGCACGATAGTTTCGTCCACGTCGATACAGGGGCCGTGCACCCACTGGAGTCGAACGTTCCTTTGTGGGCGAAGGCTGACGTGGGCTTGTCGCGGAAATGCTAAGTTTCAGACGTCTCGAATGTTGCCACTTTTGCGACACTGGCATGGTGCCAAGTCGTGTACTGCAAGGGGCTTTTCCTGGCGAGCTACCCGCTAGATGCTTTCTCGAAAACGATCGAGTTTCGGGAATGGCCGGGTTGGTGGACAGCGGAATGGCCGCTTTCAGAAACGACGCAGTTAGCTGTGCCCATTGGATCTCCAGTCGTCGACATTCAAGCGCTCGGCGCCTGCCGCCCCCCGGAACTTGCCACCCCCAAGAAACACGCTTTTCCTCCCGCCTCGCCCGCGTACTTTCTGTGTCGCAAAAGGTGCAATCCCAGACCGGCCGGAAGCCGGCCCATGTCCTAGGCCGCGCGGCGTTTAGAGCCGGCGAGGCGTGGGTGCAGTTTGGTGCACTTCCGGGGGTGCCGGGTGCAGCCTGTGGGGAGTGGCGGTCGAGGGGCGTTTGGGCAAGGCCCCGGGACCCCAGCCGCACTGGCACCCCGGCCCCGCGTGTCGGATCGATCCCCTCACCCCGGCCGACCCGTCGTAGCCCGCATCGTGGCTCTTTCGTCTCGTTACCCCAAATACCGCGCAAGAACCCCCGCCTCGCCCGCGAGCTTTTTAGGTGGCTTTGGATGCAGTTCGCGGATCTCCTGCAGCCCGGCAAAAACCTAGCCCTTGTGAGCGTTCTCGAGCGCCTCGGATGGATGCAGATTGCTGCACCTACATGCAGATATTCGACATCGCGCCGACGTGCCGTCGCCGCCGCCTTTGATGTCATGAGGTCGCGCCGGAATTGACCGCATCTGTCGCGTTGGGCGACCGCGCTCTCCCGTCAGGCCATCCTACCACACGGGAAAACCCTAATCTCCCTAACCTGACCGGCGTCTGCCGCCTAAGCGCCTGCGATAGCGAGATATATTGATTAGGTTCCGACCCTCACCAGGCCTAACCTTTTCAAGCCGAAAACCTAATCCCATTGAAAACAAACGATTTTTCAAGCCGGGATTATCAGGGTCATTGGTTATAATCTGATTATAGTAATGTTAGGGAAAAGGTTGGGCCATAAACCGCAGAAATCCGCCGATGTCAGGGAGGTTAGGGTTTTCCCGCCCCCTACTTTATATTCTGCAAGCCGCTGGCCTATTCGTGCTTTCGAGTATGGAACGCCACCAGATCGCCGAGAGAGAATGGTCGCGAGACGTGCAGTGGAGCGCAGACGCATTAGCAAAACTTCGCGGCATTGAACGAAGCTAGACCCCACATTTGCCAAAGCCAAATGTCGGTCACTCCGGGGTACTCAGCACAGACGTGTCGCGTAAATGCTAAGTTTTGCGACAGTCAGGTGAGCGATGGTTCTCCAAGGCTGGCAGTGTCGCGAAAGTCGGTTGCTAAAGACCGGCCTTTCGATGCACATTTGCGACATGCTTATTGGCTATGCGCGCGTCTCAACCGACGATCAGGATCTGCGGCTGCAACGCGCAGCGCTAAAGGACGCCGGCTGCCGCCGCACGTTCGAGGAGAAAGTGTCAGGCGCGAAGCGCGACCGGCCCGAGTTGGGGAAGATGATCGAGCAGCTTCGCGAGGAGGACACGATCGTGGTGACGCGGCTCGATCGGCTCGCACGATCGACAAGGGATCTTCTCGATATCGCCGAGAGGCTGAAGGAGGTCGGGGCAGGCCTCCGGTCATTGGCCGAGCCTTGGGCGGACACGACCTCGCCCGCCGGCCGTATGGTACTGACGGTATTCGCCGGCATCGCCGAGTTCGAGCGCGAGCTGATCCAACAGCGCACCAGCAGCGGCCGGGTAGCCGCAAAGGCAAGGGGGGTCCGCTTCGGCCGCCCCCCGAAACTCACCCCCGATCAGATCGCGCTTGGGCATCGCTTGGTCGGGGAGGGCACGTCCGTCCGGGAAGCCGCCAAGCTGCTCAAGTGCCACCATGCCACCCTCTATCGGGTGCTTTCGGGCACCTCCGCTAATTTTTGATACGCAACGCGAAGGCCTCTTCAAGCCAGCAATGCCATAATAAGGGCCTATTAAGATCTATATTAGTATGCCATCAACCTCTCTCTAGTGGGTTGGAGGCGATTATGACGGTATGGGAATTGGAACACCGTATCTATGAGAAAGAGGAGGTCAGGATCGTAATCAGGACCCCCTCTGGTAACGATCTGGGTTCGTATAACTATCAAAGAGCGGCGCCAGGAACGATGTCGGTCACAGAGTGGCTACGCGGTAGGGTGTATGGCCTGACTGACGATCTGGAAGTGGTGGTGGTCGATGGCAACGGTGCCGTTCCACATGGACGAACCCGCATGTCTACCCTTCGCGCCAGCTACGAACGATAACGACCCCGCAACCGCGGCATTCAACCCTTGGCAAGTGGAGGGGGCGGGGTCAGACTGCGATGCGCCTGAGCCGGGCGCAGGTTATGAATGGGCAAAAGCCACTGATGGCAAATGACTGGTCGGATATTTTTGACAATTACGGCCTGAAGCGCGTTACGGCGACCGACAGGTCAAAGGGCGCCTATCTGCCCACGAAAGAGCAACAGGCAGCGCTGGCGGCGGCAGGACACCTTCCGGGAAACGCAGAAGATCATAATCTCATTGGGCTGGAAGTGCTGGGAGAAGAGCATCTTCCTCTTGCCACATCTTATTATGGTTCGCGACGAGAGGGTTCTGGCCGTGATCCTGAAATAAGGATGGGTCGCGGCATTGTGTCGTGGTCCGATGAAGGCGATGAGCTGGTCATCGGTAATATAGGCTCGCGGGTTTATGTTGCCAAAGCGAGCGAGGTGGCGCCCGATCAGGTTGCAGTGGCCGGCAGGAGCCCTACCGACCAAGCCATCGCGGTCCCGTCCAGTCCGGCGCCCGCTTCCAATCAAATGCCCGCTTCCGACCAGAGCATTCAGTTTCGTCCGCGCGCGCGCATAATCCGGACGATAGGCGACCAGCTTATCAGCGGTCCCGAAGCTGCCGTGATCGAACTGGTCAAGAATGCCTATGACGCCGACGCCTCCCGGGTCGTCGTGAAGTTCATCCCGCCGCTGCAACCTGGTGCCGGTCGCATCACCGTGACGGATGACGGGCACGGCATGACGGTTTCTGACATCCAAGACAAATGGATGGAACCCGCAACCTCCTCGAAAACGGCCAATCGCCGATCGCCCCGGAAAAACAGGGTCATGCTCGGCTCAAAGGGTATCGGTCGCTTCGCCGCCGCCAAGCTGGGCCGGATTATGGAGCTGACGACGATCAGCGAACGGGCCGGCGAACGGATCGAGGTGCTGATCCCACGCATCGACTGGTCGGTCTTCAACGGGGACACCTACCTGTCCGATATCCGGATCGATTTCCTGTCCCAGCCAACGACCGGGGCAACAGGTACGACCATCGAGATCGTGGGGTTAAACGAGGCGTGGTCCGCTGCGAAAATGTCGCGGCTGTTGCTGGAATTGCGAAAGCTCATCTCGCCGATTCACACCGCTGGTGAGGACGAGGGATTCAGGATTTATCTCGACATCTCCGATTGTACCGACGCCACCTGCGGTTTTGACGGGCTGGCCCTGATGGGGACGGCCGAAGTCCCATCGGACGATCCTCTGTCCGTGTTTGAGGTCATACCCTTCCCCCTGCTGACCGCGTGTGACTACGAAGTCGACGGCCATTTCGACGATGCCGGCACGTTCCACGGCACGATGCAGATCAAGCGGGCCAATCAGGGGCCGGAGGCGATACGGCTACAGGTGCCGCTCAGGCAGGACGAGGAAAGCTGCGGGCAGGTCGATGTCCGCTTCTACGTTTTCGATCGCGAAACCGATATCATCAAGGCGACCATGCAGAAGGCGGGCATGGGGGACGTCACGGCCAAGCAGGCCCGGCAGATTCTGGACGAGGTCGCCGGGATCGCCATCTATCGGGACGGCTTTCGTATCCGGCCCTACGGCGATGCTGCCAACGACTGGCTGACCCTTGATACCCGAAGGGTCCAGGATCCATCGCTGCGGATCGGCCAGAACCAGATCGCCGGATATCTCAGCGTCGAGACGCAGGAAACGTCCTCGCTGATCGAGAAGAGCAGCCGAGAGGGCTTCGAGCAGAACGCTGCTTTCGTACGCCTTGCGCGCCTTATCCGCGAACTTCTGGCGCAGGTGGTCGAGCCACGGCGGCAGCGGTTCCGCGAAGATGCCGGCATCGCCCGCCGCAACACGACGTCGTTCGAGGAAATCCGGAAGCTCGGCGAACTCAACAAGATACGCGCGCTGGTAAAGGGCTTGCCCGAAGGGGAGCGCGAACACGCGCTGGCGGTGATCGACGAGCAGGAAGCGTCACTCCGCGACAGGATCGCCCAGATAGAGGAACGCCAGCGTGTGCTCGAAGCCAAATCGTCGCTCGGCGCGATCATCGGCGAAGTACTGCACGAAGGCGGTCCTCACGCCAACTATGTCGCCCAGACGGGCGCATGGCTCGTTCGCAGCTACAGCGCGCTGTTCACCAACGGCCCGCGATCGGACGACATAAAGAGGCAATATCCCGATAAGCTGGGTCTTGTCGCGGAGAGCGGGGAAAAGCTGCGTGGCCTGATCGCGAGCCTGCGCCCCCTGTCCGGCGGCAAGCGCCCTCCGCCGTCTATCTTCAATCCGGTAAACGTCGTCAGAGACGCCGCGGCGGTCTTCGACAGCCACAACATTCCCGTGACGTTCCTCAACCCGGAGAAGGTCAGTGAGGCCATCGGGTACAAAGGGGATCTCAGCACCGCCATCGTCAATCTGGTCGGCAATGCCGTTCACTGGCTGGAACAGACCCGTACCGCACAGCCGGCCATCACAATCTCGATGGCCAAGGCCGGTGACGATCTTCTCGTGCTGATCGAGGACAACGGCCCCGGCGTGCCTGACGAGTTCATCGACCAGATTTTCGAGGTGGGCTTCACGCTCAAGGACGAGGGCACCGGCTGGGGTCTTAACATTGCGCGCGAGGCACTGGCACGCTCCGACGCCTCGCTGGGCTATGATCGCGAATTCACGGGAGGAGCGCGGTTCGTGATCCGCTTCCCGGCGTACAGGGAGAAGCAGGGTGGGAGATAAGCGAGTCCTGTTCGTCGAGGACAAGCCGCAGCAACGGGATCTGTTCAGGACGGTCGTCGATGACTGGAATCACGAACACGAAGCGGAGGGGCGCAGGTTCATCGTCCAGACCTGCGACGACTTTCCCTCAGCGAAGGAGGCGCTGGCGAATTACAGGTTCGATTGTGCGCTGTTCGATCTCCGCCTGCCCGACCCGGATGGTGGACCGCGCGAGAAGCCGTCCGGCAACGAGCTGGCCCGGATCGGCCTGCACGAGAACGGCATTCCGGTCGGTATCATCACGGGCCTGCGTGACGATCTGGCCGACGAGTTGGATGAATCCGATACGGTCCGCATCTTCGACAAGGGCGATGGCGATTCCTATGCCAATGCAATCGCTTGGTTCGCGGGCCTGTGGGACATGATGGAGGCGCTGGCTGCCGCCAGGAAGCACATGCAGGGTCTCGCCGCAGACGTGTTCGTCAGGCGCATGTGGCCGCAATGGGGTACGATATCCGCCGCCGCAGGCGACGATGGCGGCAAGCTCGTCCGGATCGTCACACGCCAGTACGTCAACCTCATGGGCGAGTTGCTTGGTCTGGAGCAGGGAGGCGGGTGGCACCCGTTCGAGTGCTATATCAGCCCATCCCTCGAACCCGAACGCGCCCAGACCGGTGACATTTTCGAGCTGGAGGGCGGCCACTGGGTTGTTTTGACACCCCAGTGCGACATGGCGACCGGCAAAACGAAAAACGTGCTGCTCGCCTTCTGTGATCCCGACTGCCTCTCCGAGTGGGATGCCAACGTCGCAAAGCTGCGCGAAGCAACGCCGGAACAGGTCGACAAGCGGAGCAGCTATTTCCGCAATCTCATCAACCAGAAGGAGCCAGCGTGCCACTTCCTGCCGGCCCTTCCCGGCGGGAACCAGCCGCTTATGGTGCAGTTCACGAAGCTGATGACGAAGCCGCTGGCCGAGGTGACCGCGAGCCTCGGCAATCGCAAGGCATCGGTATCAGCGCCGTTCCTAGGCAACCTGACCCAGCGATTTGGTGCCTATATCAGCCGGACGGGTCAGCCGAACATCGACGTGAAGCACTTTATGTAGTCGGGTGGTCGGCTGGACGGCCAAACGGGACTTTGTATATGCGGTCACCGCGCGAGAGCGATTATTTCAGGGCACGCGGGTTCAGCGTTTATTACGTCGCGAATGCCGTATTCAATATCGTCTCATCTCCGATGCTCTACGCGCGCGGCATCGAGGACATTCTGGGAGACATGCGCGCCGAGAGCCTGATGAGGCCGTTCCAGCGATACACCAACCTGCATTCGCTCATCCACGATATTGCTCTTGATGTCGTCACGGATGAGATCGACAGCGACATCGGAGAGGCCGTATTGATACGGCGGTTCTTTGAAATCTTCGATGTAGCGTTTGATGATGACGTGCTTGCCGATGAGGAATCTTTCTGGACGTTCGCGAACGAGAGCGAAAGATTCTATCGAGCTATAGATGAGCTGTCCGACGAGGTCTTCCACATCCTGTTCGCGGATCTCATTTTCCTGCAAAGGTTCAATGCTCTTTGTGCCGGATACATTGAGCAATCCGGCTTTGGAGAGGATCACCGGACCTCGACCGGCACCCTGCGGCGCGTGAACATTCCCGTCTGGGCGCGCCGGGCAGTGTTTCACCGGGATCATGGTGAGTGCCGCTCATGCAAGCGGAGCCTCGCTGCCGTTATCAACCGGCTGGAGACAGAACGATACGACCACATAGTGCCGCTGGCGCGGTTCGGGCCGAATGACGTAACGAACCTTCAGCTGCTCTGCGAGCCGTGTAACTCGGCCAAGTCGGCGCGGCAGGAGGCAGTTTCCAGCCTCTACCCACGCGCGTTCAGTCAATAGGCAGGATCAGACGCCGATCCCGAGGAGGCGGACGTCACCGATGAAACTTTCCAACGACTGGAGGTGAGGGCGCACATCCTTGGGAAACGCATCGGCCAGTCCGGCCGGCACCACAAGCTGCACGCCTGCATTCGTCATCTCGCGAAACTGCGTTTCTGACACGCCTTCCTGCAACGTCAGCAGGTGCTTCATCGGGATGCGATCGGCCTCATTCAGGATTTGCCGCCAGCGGTCGCGGCACGTCGTCTTCACCGCCAGCATCCGCAACCGGTCGGCCGGGAAGGCGGGATCACGGTAGGAAGCGACAGACGGGAACAGGAAGTCGGGCGTCTTCCCGTCCTCGGAAACCGGCTGGTGCACGAAGTGGGTGCCCTCGACCAGCCGCTCCTCGAGGAAGATCGCGCGGGCGTGCAGCTCCAGCGAATGCCCGGACCTGGCCTTGCGACGCTGGAGGATGGTCTGCGCGCGGGCGATGAAGCCGTCGATATTCGTGAAACCCGCCATGATGTGCGGCAGCTCGATCGCCTGCTCCACGCTGCGGAATATCTCATACTCGCATTCCCGGCGGCGGATCAGCCGGCGATCGGGATCGAGGCTGCTGTCGTCGCGCAGCTCGACCGCCTTGCGGATGATATCGGCACCCGTGGGGAACTTCAGCCGCCACGCATCGGGTATCTCGTCATCACCCAGCCAGCAGCTCGTCCGCACGACGGGCCGGGCATCGGCCGGGAACAGGCCACCCTGCGCCGGGGGCCACAGCAACCACTTGCCGGGTTCGACCGGCCCGACGCGATCCTCGACCAGATCCTCTTCGGTTTCATGCCGGCATACCCAGACATGGCATTCGGGCACCGCTGCCGGATCGGCCGCGGCAAACGCGAACACCGTCAGGGCACCGGTGCTTTCCGGATCGAGGAGTGCGGAAGCGCCGCCCCCGAAGTTTGTCACCCGCGTCTCGTCACGGCCGCGCTTCGCTGTCGTGTCGTGATAGTGGTTGTTGTACCAGACCGCCCGGACCTGCCGGTGATCGGCATGGGAATCCACGTAAAGATTGAACCACACGTCCGGGTTCTTCACGTCCTGCCGGTTGAGGGCAGGCAGCACCCGGAACAGGATCTGACGTGGAATATAGGGTCCGGCCTGATGACTCCCGTTCGCCAGCGTGTCGTTTCCCGACAGCCGCTTCACGTACCATGTGAAACCTGGCCCGCCATGCTCGTCCAGCCATTCGAGAAGATCACCCACCGGCACGTACCGTCCCCCTGATCTCACCGGCGCGTTCGCCGGAACGGAGCCAGTCAGCCGCCAGCGGTACCACGCGATCGATACCGAGCCGCCCGGTGCCCTTCAGCGAGCATTCCCAGATTTTCAGCACGCGCCAGCCCGCATGGTCAAGCGCCACCTCCACCTCGGCGTCGCGTTCCTGGTTGCGGCCGATCTTCTGCCGCCAAAAATCCTGCCGCGTGCCGGGCCAGCGGAACAGCGGGCAGTCATGCCCGTGCCAGAAGCAGCCGTGTACTAGGATCGCGGCTTGCCAGCGCGGCAGTACCATGTCCGGCTTGCCGGGCAGGCGGCGATCGTGAAGCACAAATCGAAAACCGAGCGCGTGAAGGCCACGCCGCACGACCAGCTCGGGCTTTGTGTCCTTCCCTCTGATCCCTGCCATCATCCGGCTGCGAGTCGCCGCGTCGACTACATCACCCGGCAAGGGCCATGATCCGCTCCGGCTGCTCCGGTTCCGCATTCGCGCCATCGACCAGCCACGGCATCATGTGCGCGGCGACGGCCTTTACCACCGGTACGACGACGGCGTTGCCAAACTGGCGATAGGCCTGGGTGTCGGACACGGGGATGATGAAGTCCCGGCCGCCGGGTTCGTCGAACCCCATCAGCCGGGCGCACTCGCGCGGTGTAAGCCGGCGCGGGTTCTTGCCCTTCTGCTCGACGAGGATCTCCGATCCGTCCTTGTAGTAGCGCGCCGATAGGGTGCGGGCGATATCACCGCGGCCGACCAACCCGAACCCGAACCCGTTGCCGGCAGCCTTATGCTTGGCCGCATATCCTTGGAGGTAGCGCCACAGGTGATCGGTCAGCGTGTACTTTTCCGACACCGACGCGATATTGCCGCGGGTATAGGGCGCGTCCAGCTCCTCGGTGCCGTCCTCCGGATGCAGGATGGTGCCCAGCCGCGGCCCGGCGAACGGATCGGGCAGTTCCAGATCGGCGAAGGTAAAATCATTCGGGTCGCGGAAACCGACGATGAAGATGCGCTCGCGCTGCTGGGGCACGAACGACTTGGAGTTGATGACCTTCCAGTGGACCTGATAGCCCAGCTCCTCGGTCAACGTGCGGTGGATGACCTCGAACGTCCGGCCCTTGTCGTGGTTGACCAGATTCTTGACGTTCTCCAGCAGGAACGCCCGCGGCCGGTGATGCTGGATGATCTTGGCGACGTTGAAAAACAGCGTGCCCTGCGTCTCATCGAGGAAGCCGTGCGGCCTGTTCAGCGCGTTCTTCTTCGACACCCCTGCGATCGAGAAGGGCTGACACGGAAAGCCCGCTAGCAAAAGGTCGTGCGCCGGGATGCTTTCCACCGGCACCTTGGTGATGTCGCCGGCGACCTCATGATCGCACTCATAATTCGCGAGATAGGTTGCCTGCGAATATTTATCCCATTCGCTGGTAAAAACGCATTCGCCCATTTCTTCGAAGCCGCGGCGCAGGCCACCGATGCCGGCAAACAGGTCGATGAACCGAAATTTTCCTGCACCCGCTGCCGCCTGCCGGTGATCGGCGATCAGCGTGTCCAGCATCCGCACTGCCGCCTTGCGGGGCGGGGCCTCACCACGTTCCCAGCGATAGACGGTACGCCGGGAGAAGCCCGAGCTGGCCGCAAAGGCATCGATGCTGACACCGGCGCTGGTACGGAGACGGGAAAAGTCGGAAATGGATTGTCGCACGGGCACCTCTGGGACGATTTGTGCCACCTTGTCTCTAAGATTCCCTAGTAACAAGAACAAAAGGAGGCTGGCATAAGCGGTTCGTCGCTTTTTGACTGGGGCAGGCCAACTCGTGGCCACTGGCATTCACCCCAACGTCATACTTGTAGTTGTACCGGTAGGCGTACATATAGGTAGAGAGATGGAGGCAAAAATGCAGGTACTTACGTACACCGATGCAAGGGCCAACCTGAAGGATGTGATGGAACAGGTCGTGGAAGACCACGAGGAAGTCGTGGTAACGCGGAAAAACGGAAAACCGGTCGTGATGGTGTCGCTCGATGCCTGGAACTCGATCCGCGAAACGATGCACCTGTTGTCCACGCCTGCAAACGCGCGCGCGCTGCGGGAATCGATCGCACAGCTCGATGCCGGCAGGGGTGTCGAGCGTGAACTGATCGAGATGGCCGAAGCGTGAAGCTCGTCTTCTCGGACCTTGGCTGGGAGCAATACCAGCACTGGATCAACGCTGATCCCAAGGTTTTTGCAAAGCTGAACGATCTGATAAACGAATGCCGGCGCAGCCCTTTCAAGGGCAGGGGAAAGCCCGAACCCCTGAAAGGCGATCTCGCTGGCTGGTGGTCACGCCGCCTGACAGAGGATGATCGCCTCGTTTATCGCGTATCCGGCAAAGTGCCTGACCAGCAGCTCGAGGTAGCCCAGTGCCGCTTCCACTACTGACCCGTCAGAGGGCAGGTGCAGCCATGTACAAATCACCTGTACGGGCACGATATACTACCAGTTCAGCCGCGTCGTTACCGCTGGCGAACTGGAGCCAGACCGGTCCTTCGCCCGGATCAGGTTGCCGGTAATCCGGCGCGCCCTCCAGCACCGCCTGCATCTCTGCGGGCATAACGCAGAGATGCATCCCGGTCGCCGGGTACAGGCGCGTCATGAAAGGCAGGGTGTCGTGCCCGCTCCTGAGCCGGCCGATAACTGAGGTCAACTCGTCATCGTCATTAGTCGATCGCATTCTCAGAGCTTGTCCTTCAGGCCCTTCGCAGGCGTGAACGCCACCTTCTTCGACGCCGCGATCGTAATCGCGTCGCCCGTCGCCGGGTTACGGCCCTGACGCTCGGGACGATCCTTGACGGCAAACTTGCCGAAGCCGGGAATGGAGACCTCCTCTCCCTTTGCGGCCGCACCCGCAATCTGGTCGAAGACCGCGGTGATCGCTGCCTTGGCACTGGCCTCGTTCGTGCCGGTCACAACCGCCACACCCTTCGCAAGCTCACCGATATTCATGCAGATGGTCCCTTTTTAAAAAAAGGCAGACCTTAGCCGGACCCGGCGCCGACACAAACAGGCCTGTCGGGGACGCATACGGAGCTGGAAGAAAGGTAGACCCAAACATCGATTGGGCTTCGGTTGGACCACAGGATGAAGAACGTCGAAAGCGCACTCAGCCATGATGCAGCCTTCCAAAGCACGTTGGTCGAAGAAGGTTTCGAGTCCTTCCTCAGCAAGGACTGACAGGCCAGCCAGGCTCCACGAGCCGTCAACCTGCCGCCTCTATCGGATGCGTACGCTTCTGCCACGTTGACCGCCGCGGTGAATTCGGCGGTTTGCCGCGGCGCTGCGGAAAACGCTTCTCGGGCACGCGGTATAGGCTTTGGCGATGCCATTCTGAAAACGCTGAACGGGGCAAAAATGACCGGCCGAACGCGAACCCCTCCACCCGACCGGCGAGGTCTTTGCTTTCATGACAGCCGAGGACAGACACCCACAGAAAGGTTCGATAGGGCTAGCGATCCTTTCTGTGGTTCGATCTGGCAGGAGTCGAGTAAAGAACAGCTTACAAAGACATCGCCGGGCGAGCGCTCTGCATTGCCGCACCCACTGCGGCTTCACACGCCGCGATTCCGATATCCTCACCAGTCGCATCAATCTGACGACCGATGCCCCCTGGATTCACTAGGTTATATTCAACGATAAACGGATAGGCGACGTCAATCCCAGCATAATGGATTCCGTAGGTCGCAAGCTCACGCCCTATCTCTACGCACAGTTCACGTGCTTCAGGCGATATGTTTAGAGCGCCTAGTGCCCCACCTGTGGTAATATTACCTCTGAACTCATTACCTGTAGCCGTTTTTTTGTAACCACCTACAATCTTTCCACCAGCTATAATAACGCGGTTCTCTCTCTCTTGCATACCCGGTATAAATTTTTGAAGTATAGTGTATTTCTCTGCTCGACCCCAACCCTCCCGAGTATACATTTCGTATTTCTGATAGATATTACCAGTCGCAGACTGAATGAGCGAACCACAGTTCGGATCACTCTCCTTAATCATGTAAACATCGATACCGCACCCAGAATTTGCCGGCTTGAGTACCCACGTGCTCCCAGGCTCCCGCGCAACGATATCTGATACAATCTCTTGATTAAGAAGGAGATTAGTTGGTGCAAAGTGTTTACTCGCCTCAAGACCAAGTACACCGATTTTGTTGTTAAGAAAAAACATTGAAGATGGCCGATTAACGAAAGGTACACGTCGTTCAAGCACCCAAAGGATTTGAAAGAATTCACGCTCACGCGAAGGATGAGCATAGTCTAGAATCCAGATCAGATCGAAGTCCTCACAGGAGGTGACAACCTCCATAGCAACATGCCTGTCGCCAATCACACCGCCGGTGAATATTCCGGCCTTTACATGGATAACGTTGTCAAACATCATAAGAGTATCAACATCACCAAGTGTTACCTCGTGACCGAGTTCGATAAGCGAACGTGGAACGTAAAAGTTATTAACCGGTTTATATTGATCCGTTTGGATAGTGAGGATGAGTATTTTCATAACAAGCTCCCATAAGTCTTTAGTTGTCTAAGAGGATAGTTTAATGACGTACCGGCTAATACCACATGGGCATGACGGTCGGCGGACGATCGGACATCAAGGCGGTCACCTATATTCCGAAGAATTTCCACTTCCTTGACATCTTTGATTTTAGCAATCTGCTTTTTCCAAGCGCTATCGGTATCCTGCCATATACTAAGATCAAAAAAGGTAATCGCAGCCTCAAGGCCTGATGGATTAGTAGAAGGAACGACGTTGTTATTATAAGATCTAAAAAGTATCTCAAAGGCACTCATTCCGATCGTCCAGTGCATCAAGTCCGAGATACGATCGCCACCGACTCGGCCATGGGCCTCGACAAGACGTGGTTCACCATCCTGCAGAATAAACTCGATGTGCGACAGACCGTATTGATAGTCTGCGGCATTCAAGACAATCTCCGCAGCTGAAAAAAGTTTAGCAGTTTCGACACCGGATATATAAGCCGGCTGCCTTTGGCCAACCTCCACTACCCCGGTGCTGCCTCCTAACTTCTTTGCAGTAACGACTAGAGGATGATGCTTTCCATTCCAGCTGATAGTCTCCACAGAGAACTCAGGTCCACAGAAGTACTCTTCCAATAAAAGTACAATATTCGGATTCATATCCGGGATTTCGGATTCATCTTTTATGATCACGACGCCGCGACTGCCCGATCCATCTAATGGCTTAAGTACGATACCCTTCGGGAATTCCTTAAGTAGATGCCTTATTTGGTG
The DNA here is from genome assembly GCF_001422045.1 of Sphingomonas sp. Leaf242. Taxonomy (GTDB): domain Bacteria; phylum Pseudomonadota; class Alphaproteobacteria; order Sphingomonadales; family Sphingomonadaceae; genus Sphingomonas. The sequence goes on along the minus strand of NZ_LMLW01000003.1, from coordinate 2,374 downwards.
CTTATTCTCAACGCGTTCAAAGCGGCCGTTTAGACTAGATTCTACCCCCAGCCGCGCCCTCAGGGCTAGCTTGTCCCGCATTAACTCTAACGATGTGAATGAAGCGAATCTGTTATTACCAAGGCTCAATCCGACGTTAACAAGTGCTGCCACTTGTGACGTATCGTCGCCAAGTCCTATGCAAATGCATTCCGGATCACCGTGCTTTACTCCATCGGCAATCAAAGCACGCGTCACTTGGAGCGGATTCAATTGATCGCTGACCTCAATATAGCGTTCAGTTAATGGTAGCTTTTCAAGTATGCTTTGTGGTCCCACTGGAACCACTACTACTCCTGCTTTTTTTGCCGCCTCAATAACGGCGGCCCGCGAAGAAAGTGTGTACACGATCATAGCGCCATCTCCTGCCGGCCAAGTAATACTGCAACAAGAATTCCTGTTAGTGCCAAAGGTATCCCGAACAACACAATACCAACCGTATTTTGAGATAAGGCGATAATCGCACCGCCAATTGGTGCACCGATCAGTAATGCAACACCAGCGACCGATGCATTCAGGCCGAACGCCTGAGACAAACCATGTTTATTAGTCGATATTCGTGTCGTCACCTCATCTAACGTTGGACTTACTAGCATTTCACCAACACTAAATAACGTTATAAATAGTACGACTGAAACCGGGCCGGGGGACATTACAAGAGGCAAAAAGCAAAAGAGCAATATAGCGAAGCCAGTCGCAAGTATTTGGCTGGACCGTAGTTTACTTAATAATTTTACTACTAAAAGATATTGGAATGATATTATTAGGCCAGCGTTTGCTGTGTATAACCATGTAGACGCAACTGGTGTTTGAAATGCCCTCAAAGCTATAAATGGGACGACTAGGGGCCATAATGCGTATAAGGACCAATAGCTGAATACGCCGATCACCAAAAGAATGTATGATCTATCGCCGATCATCCTGAACGTCGCTATATGCTCATTGACTGATGTCAATTCCGGTTCATGAAACCGGATCAAGCAGATTAAGAAGGCGATCAAGAGATACGATGCTAGAGAGGCAATTATTATGTTACCAAATGCATTAGTTAAAAACAAAGATCCCCCTATTGATGGGCCTATGAACGCCCCGATATTCACCATCATTGAACGAAGTGTCACAGTCCGCCTCGACGTCGATGATCTCATCAACTCAGTCTTGATAGCCAAGCCAGTCGCACTGCTCCCGATGCTCGCAAGAGTTGCCGCTGCCATATACACTGCCGATTCAACGTGGAAGGCAAACACCAAGAGTCCGGCGCCGCGGAATATCAATCCGGTGACAGCTAAGCGCTTTGATCCCCACTTTGCATTGGCACGCCCAATAACGGTGGCTGATATCTGTCCAACCCCTGAAAGTAGTCCTAATATCACACCTATATGAAAGACATTCTCGCCGCGGCGAATTAGCTCCAATGTAAGTAGTGGGTAAAGCATGAATGTGGTCACACCGGACATGACGACCACCGCTAAGAGTGTTCGTTCAGAGCGAATGGTAATCACTCAATTGTAAACCTGATGGCACTTGCAGCAGCGATAGCTCGGTCTTGAGCGATTGCCGGTGAGGGACCAGTTGCATAGACATGACCCAGACGGGCTCGCCAAGACGTTAAGTCGGTAATATCGGCGCCACGATGCTTTGATGCGAGCCACGTAGGCCTGCCGGGATAAGACGATAGCATTGTCGTCCCATCAATAGATTCAAGCCGTCCTGTTCGGTTAGCATAGATTGTGACGTGACTATGGCCGCCCGATATTTCCCGGCGCTTTGGCAATTCGTTCGGAATGACACATAATGCGTCCGCAACGGCTAAAGCATACGGATCGTAGTTGGTGCAACAGTCAATTGCGGGTGTTATTAGTGCTCCCGCTAATCGACTATTTATTTCGACTAACTGAAAGCCCTTTTTTGTTTCAATAAATTCGATATGCGCGAGTCCGAGATTATAATCTAGATCTTCGACGATTTTCCTCGACCAATTCTTCACTAGTTTTTCCCACGGGGATCCAGCCTCATGTGGAAAGGTCTTGACCCTCTCAAGAAAAAGCGGGGGATCAGTCATAATCCGATTTGTGACGCCAAAGAACCGGAATGACTGTCCATCACTCCACAGTTCGGCAGAATATAAAGGCCCTCTATGGAACGGCTCAGAAATATAGTCATCCGCATTAGCGAACGAATCTAGGAGTCGTTTGCTTTCCTCTGCGCTATCAACGAAATGGATTCCCATCGATCCGGTACCACTGCGGGGCTTGATTATACGTGGGTACTTGGGTTTATCAGCTAATTCGATTGATCGGGTCTGCTTCTGAACCCATTCCTTATCGCGCAGCAG
>NZ_LMLW01000002.1 GCF_001422045.1 Sphingomonas sp. Leaf242 | reverse complement strand
CGTCGAGAATGCCTTCTGCCGCCTGAAGGACTTCCGCCGCATCGCTACCCGTTACGACAAGCTTGCGGCTAACTTCCTGTCAGCTGTCGCGCTCGCAACAGCGGTCGCCTTTTGGATTTGAATGAGTCTGAGCCCTAGGACGTAAGTTTGCCAACCCGCCCCGAGGAGCAAAATTGCGAAGCCAAAACATCCTCCGATGCCGAATATCTTTTGAATGAATGTCTGCATTTGACCGCTCCGTTGGGCGGCGATGTGCTTAGCCGAGACTATTGCATCATGCGGATAGACTCTCAGTTCCTGCATTCGGAGGTGATCGTTCTAGCTTTGCAGTTTTTAAGCGGTCAGGAGTATGCAGTAGCCAACGAAGATTTTAGGCAAGCTCATAAAGAGTATGTGGACGGAAATTATGATGACTGCATCCATGACTGCTGCAACTCATTCGAAAGCGTTCTTAAAATCATTCTAGCCAAAAAGAACTAGCTCCACTTGGCGACCGACCCGGCTTCAAAGCTGCTTAAGGCAGTATTTGATAACAAACTCATTCCTGATTACATGCAAAACGAGTTTAGCGGCTTGCGGACCATCCTAGAAAGCGGCGTTCCAACGGTACGCAACAAAGACGGCGGTCACGGCGCTGGCGTAAATCCGCGCAACATTCCCGCGCATATCGCCGGGTTCCAGCTCCACCAGACGGGGGCCGCTATCGTGCTACTTATCGAGGCAGCGAAGTGAGGAGAGCGCGTGGAGGTATCGAGTTCGCGATACAATCTTGGTATCGCGCTGGTATCGCAAATCGCTAGATCATGGCGAAAGCAGTGCGACATTGCTGCACCTTCCCCTCGTAAACGTCAGGAAATTGCAGCATTGGGAGCAATCGCACTGCAGAGGTCTAGCGTTGTGGCGAAACGAATGACCGGTATGGGGAGGAGCGGATAGCAATAGCGGACCTTGCGGTGCTGCGGCAGATCTCGAAAAAGAGTAGTCTTGGGAAAAGCTGCGAGACGAGCCGTATGTTCGATTTGGTAGCATAAACGGCGGCACGCTTCAGCACCAACCATTGCTCTGGCTAACCAGATGATACCTCGACATAGCGCTGCATCAAACTGTCGGCATGATCGCGAAGAACGACGACCTCGCTCAGCACTGCCTCGCTATGCCCGTCGACCAGCTTGGCACTGACGCCGATCTGCCGGACGGCCGACACTGCATCATCGACCTCCTCCCCGACATGAATGCGGGTGGTCGCCTGCAATTCTGCCGTTGCCTTGATCCGGGCAGAGCCCGTCTGCATGGCGACGACGCGCCCAGCGAGAATATCACATCGCTCAACAACCCGCGCGACGGTATCCTCAATCGCCCTCAATTCGCTCTTGATGTGATCGGTGGCATCGGCAGTAAGGCCTGCCAACTGACGTACCTCGTTGGCCACCACAGCAAACCCTCGCCCGGTGTCGCCAGCCCGTGCCGCTTCGATTGATGCATTGAGAGAAAGCAGCCTGGTCTGGGACGCGATGCTGGAAATCTCGCTGGCGACCGCACCGATTCCCTCCAAGTGCCCGCCGAGACCGGCGACGATCCTCCGCATGCTTTCGGCATCGTCAGCTACGTGATCGATGTTCCCGGTGACGCCCGTCAGGATCGTCTCGACCTCGGCAGCCATCGAGACGAGCTGACGAACACCCTGACCCGCCGCATCGGATCTTAGAGCTCCGTCTGTTGCAAGTGCCGAGAGATCCTTGGCCTGCACTTCCAGCTGATAGGCTGCGGTGCTCAACCGGCCCGCCACCGACCTCACTTGCTGAGATTCCTGTTGCCGCTCCAATCGCAACCGGCGTGCGATCAGCCGCTCCATCACCATGCCGGCGAGCATGGAAAGGTGAGATACTTCTTGCCGGCTGAGCCCGTCGGGTCGCGGGCTCGGGTCGAAAATACATAATGTGCCGATGTTGAATCCGCCCGGCGTCGTTAGCGGAGCGCCGGCGTAGAAACGGATATGTGGGACACCTGTAACTAGGGGGTTCTCTGCAAACCGACCGTCGGCACGCGCGTCTGGAACCACCATGACCGCTTCTTGAAGGATCGCGTGCCCACAGAATGCGGCACTCCTCTCAGTTTCCTCAACTTCCAGCCCAGCTCGGGCTTTGAACCATTGGCGGTCGTCATCGATCAGCGAGACCGTGCTGGTGGCCACGCCGAAGAGGCTTTGTGCAAGCATAACTACATCGTCAAATACGCGTTCCGATCCAGTATCGAGAACCTTGTACGATATCAGTTCTTCGAGGCGCTCGGCCTCATTCACGGGAATGGGGAAGGATTTCTTATCCAAAGCTCGTCTCTCATGAAACCGATTTGGGTACATTCATACCAACGAGGACGCTCATGGCCAGCTATCATACTCGCCGGACAAACTGAGCTACGATATTAGAGCCGTTCGCATTGGTCGGACAATCACGAAAGATTGCACTCAACGAACGGCCGCTATCGAGAGCCCGGAATGCCAACCTGAACGTCTGGGTATGGGCGATTCCAGCCAGGGAACATGGCGTTCAGCCGTCCTTTCGCTTCTATTCCCGGGCGCGAGGTCGCTTACCTCATCAGTGAGGCTCGTGTTAATCATTGATTACTACGATCCGGTCACAGCGTCGCGGAGGAGCTAATCGTGCGTATTGATCAACTGCAACCGAGACCTTCCGCCGCCGAACCGCTGGAGATCCCGGCGGAGTTGCTGAGTAGTGTCACGCGACACCAAGCCCATCTGGCACAGCTAATCAAGAGCTTACAGGCCGCGGGACTGCAGGACGACATGATCGAGAGCAGTGTGCGCGTGTTAGTCGACAGCTACGCCGACGAGCTGACCGCAGCAATCCGCGGCATGGCTAAGGATGCCCAAAATGGTTGACCCACTGTTGCAAGACGACGCAGCCAGGGTGTTCGCCTTGGGCCGCCTTAATGTGCTCGACACCTCGATAGAGGAGCCCTTCGAGAAGATTGTAACGCTCGTTCGTACGGTCTTAGCTGTACCAATCTCGACGGTGACACTAGTCGATCGCGATCGTCAATGGTTCAAAGCGCGCCGGGGCGTAGCCGTTTCCGAAACGCCGCGATCTGTTTCGTTCTGTACCCACACGATTCAACAAAGAGAACCGTTCGTCGTCGAGGACGCGCAGAGCGACGAACGTTTTGCCTCCAGTCCCCTAGTCACCGGAGCTCCGCACATCCGAAGTTATGCCGGCGTTCCGCTGCGCACACCGGAGGGTTATAACGTCGGCGCACTCTGTGCGATGGACACGCGGCCTCGGAGGTTCAGCCCGGCTGACGTTGCGATCCTCAGCAACTTTGCGAACATTGTGTGCGACGAACTCGAACTGCGAATGATTGCGCAGGTGGATCACCTCACGGGGGCACTTACTAGGCGAGGGTTCCTGGAACAGGCAGAGCGGGAACTATCGCGCGTGAAGCGTTATGGTCGGCCGAGCTCTATGGTTATGCTCGATGTTGATCACTTTAAGATCGTCAATGATACCTACGGTCACGGTGCGGGCGATCAGGTCCTGAAAAGGATCGCGGAGCTCGCAGGGGTCGCGATAAGGCCGACGGACGTCTTCGGGCGTCTGGGTGGTGAGGAGTTCGCGGTTATTTTAAGCGAGACAGATGCTGAACAAGCTCTTGTCGTGGCGGAGCGCCTACGAACGGCGATTGCTGATGAGCCTATACGCTTGTCCAATGGCACGGCGCTGCGCGTCAGCGCGAGTTTCGGAATCATGCCCCTGTTGCCGTCGATTAGTTCTGTGACGTCATGGATCGAAGGGGCTGATCAAATGCTATACGCTGCCAAAGTGGGGGGCAGGAACTGTACAAGGCTGGCAACATCCAACTGACCAATGCCGCGGAAACCGTTCCGTCGATCTCGAATGCAGGTGCTATTTGCTCACGTAAGCCGGATCTTAGGCGGCCAGCCCTTTTAAAGCCCTGCATGAAGGACGACGGAAAAGGCAGAGAAGACTTAACGGGCCGGCCATCCGTTTGGACTTATAGCGAAAAATGAGATTCGCATGATACCTGAGCTTACAAGCTCATAGTTAGGCCATTACATCCATTAAGGACAGATCCGCGATTCTTTTACATTTTGAATACGGGCAGCTGCAGAAAGGCTACGGGCGTTGGTTGATCCCTATTGATAGCCTCCAAATTTTGGGCAAGAAATAGGCGATGCCAACCGCGCACTGCGTCTCAACCACGAATGGTGTTATTTTAGCGGTGGATCGCGGCTTCCTCGATCTCGTCCAACGTACCGAAGATCAAGTTATCGGAGCATCTTATCGGGATTTAACCCATCCAAACGACCTTGAAAAAAGTGCTATTATGCTATCAATGCTCGTGGATCGGGCTCCCCCTTTCCGCCTGCAAAAGAGATACATTCGCCCCGATGGGAGCGCTGTTGCAGCGTCTTTATTTGTAACGTACTTTAATAACCCTGGGCGGCTGGTTGGTACGCTATTCTGGCATGATTCTGGTAACGAGTTTCGCCCAGAAAGGCTGTGGGAAGCCGCATTGCGAATTCAACATATAGCTAACATTCGCCGAGAAGCATTTGGCGATCGTTTGATCACGGACCCGGTTGGCACACTGCTGGTGGCCATCTATCTCGCCGAGGCTGAAGGACGGGTGGTCGGCGTTGAAAGACTGGCCTCCGAAACCCGCATGGCACCGAGCACGACGAGGCGCTGGATTACGGCATTACAGCAGGAAGGTATTATTTGGGATGACAGCAATGTCGTAGCTGATGTGCAATTCACTCAGTCCGGCATCACTAGAATGGAGGGTATGCTTGCATCTGTGTTTCAAGCTCCAACGCTGTTACCAGACATCGATTGAAGCATGTGAATCACATGATCCAGCTGAGCCGATGCTGCATGATTTTCAATTTGGTCGACAATAGCAAGGGCTTGCCGCAAAAGCTGAACAGCCTCTTGAACGTGGGCTTGCTGATCCGAGACAAACATCGAATCTTTCCTAATTTTTGTTCCGCGCGTCTTTAGTCGTGCGAAGCAGGTGTTAACAACACAATTAACATCCGAGCCCGCAATTTTCCGGATCCGTCACGCGTTTGAAAGGCAGACGCCTTTGGTATTAGCTATCCAATTATAGCACATTGAAGCGATAATTGGTTGTTCTCGGCAATCGATCACGTCCATCGACGCAGAAGCGCGAACCAACCAGATGGAGCCAAGACGGTCGTTCCACCGCCGTGGCGGGGCACCCATGGCGACGTCCCGCCAGCCGCTCTTGGATACGACGCGCTCGACCGGGCTTGCGGTTTTAGCGTAGCCCGATTGCTCTTTCCCAAGTTGGCCGGTCAGAGACCGAGAAACGGGAAAGGTCCCGCTTAACGAATGGCCGTTATCAGAAACGCGGATCGCCAGCCTGAACGTCCGGGTGTGGGCGATAGCGGAATGGCCGGGATGGGAAGGTTAGCTGCCGTTGAAAAGGCTACCGGTAAGCTTGATGATCGCGAGCGAGCAGAAGCGCACGAATGCAGCAAACAGCACCATGAGCGGCAAGTCCCAAAGGCCTTCCTTGTCCCAACCCCATTCAAGATTTAATGCCTGATCGCAAAGGGTTGCAATCCACATGAGCAGGGCGAGGCCGACGAACATCAGGAAGACGCGGTTAACGCCCCGACGTCGGGCAGCGAGGAACCGATCAGAAACCATTTAGCCTTGTCTCACGGCCAGAGGATATCTGCAATTGGGGATAAGCGGAACCGCCGGAATGGGAAGGTTAGCTGCCGTTCCGTGGCTTGCGTAGCGAAGTATACTTCTGCGGCGATGGCGAACGATAGCGACCGTTCGCTCTATATGGCGTCAGGCGATCCACGAGGCTAAACACGGCCCGCGTCACCAGACGATCCTTCCAGAAATCGAGCGCTATAAGCACAGCGATGATAGCAATGCCGATTGTTAATGCTGCCAACGCGCTCAAGCTCGCTCTCCTACCATTGCCCCTACATATAGACAGATCGCCGCGTCCGCTATTAGGCGAAAGCGGCCGGGGTATCGATGACCCGAAATCGGGTACGGCCTGCGCCCAAACCCGTTGAAAGGCGTGGTGGCGGCGGATAGGATATCCGCCGTCCGCCAATGTCCGGAATGGGAAGGAAAGCGGAATGGATCGTTGCGGCTGAGAACCTTCTAAGGCGGAAACGTTTACGCTTTGCAGCCGTCCAGTTCGTCTCGAAGGGCCTGAATGAGTTGAGCCGCCGGCATGGCTCGGCTCAGAGGCGCGCCTTGTCCAGCCCACTGCGCGCCGAAACCATGCTCGCCCTTCGTTTTTGCTGCCGCATGCAGAGCTTTTCCAGCATCGTAAGCGATAGGATAGTCTGGCGGGGCCTGGCCAACGAGTAGCCCAGCGAGCGCTGTAAATCGGTTGGCTAGCGCGCGCGCAGGCCGGCCGGAAATAAGCGGAGTCAGCGTCGTGTGATACGCGCCCGGCCCCGTTAAGGCTGCGCGATATGCAGCGTCGGCAGCGGACTCAGGGCAAGCCACAAACGCAGTGCCAAGCTGTGCCGCGACCGCGCCGAGATCGAGCGCTGCCGCAATGCCGGCACCATCCATGATCCCGCCGGCTGCAACGATCGGAATGCCTACGTCTCTAACCAGCAACCGGGTGAGCACTGCCATGCTCAACTCGTCATCGGGCGCGTTCGGATCGAAGATGCCGCGGTGCCCGCCCGCCTCTATACCCTGAGCAACGATCGCATCGACGCCGGCCGCTTTGATCGAGCGACCTTCTTCAAGGTTCGTAGCGCTTGCCAGCATGTAAATGCCACATGAGCGTAGCACCGAGAGAACCTCGGGGGATGGTAAGCCGAAGTGAAAACTGACGACCGGTGGCGCCAAGTCAATCAGCGTGGCCACCATTTCGGGATCGTCGGCGAAGCTCTTGTATATGGTCCGGAGCGTTGGCGGGGGAGTCGCTTCGAACTCGATAAAAAATGGCGCGAGCAATTGAAGCCACGCAGTCTCACGGACGGAATCTACCTTCGGACGAGCATGAACAAAGAGATTTACATTGAAAGGCCGGTCCGTGCGGCCCCGCACTTCCTCGATCATTGCACGCGCGCCGACTGCATCGGTTGCGCCTACTCCTATCGAGCCGAGCGCACCGGCTTCTGAAACGGACGCCGCCAGTAGAGGCGTGGAAACGCCTGCCATAGGCGCTTGGATCAACGGCAGTGTAAGATCGAAGCGATCAACGAACGACATCAACGCAGCATCCTTACATGAACCAATGACCGCTTATGGCCTTTGCTGGAACTCCTGTGAACGGCAGTAAAGGGGCGTAGGCGGAATGGCGGGAATGGGGAGGACAGCGGACCGTCCGCTTAGGCGCGGCCATCAAGGAAAGCGGACACGTTATCGGCAATGTCTAACGAAGCCCGGTCGGAATTGATGTTTGCTACCGCGCCATATTTCGTGAGTGCGGAAAACGCTTTCGTTAGTTCATCGAAGGCCACTTTGCTTGCCGTATCCAACCCCGTAACAACGACGCGCAATGGCGTTGCGACCTCATTGATGTCGCCGACGATCATGGAGTCGATCAGGGCGGGTATGCTCTCTCCATGCCACTCTGGAGCGCCCAGCTTTCTTAGAAGAGCGCTGTAAAAATCACTTGGCGTCTTCCAGTGCTGGGCATCGAGTTCGACGATGTTCATTGTTCTCACTTCCTGGCCCTCGACACGGCCATGCTGGATCAATGGCGGCTTTAGGGCAACTCGTTCGAACGCCTGAACGTCTTGGAGTGGGCGTAGGCGGAATGGCGGGAATGGGAAGGAAAGCGGACGGTCCGCTTTGAGAATGGGGTGGCAATTAGCGGACGTTGCTGATGGGCTGCCGCCTTTCGCAAAAATGGTGACGTTGGGGATATAAAACTCACTTCCGCTGGAAAGCCTGCTTGACGTAAAGTGTGCTTTCCATGACAAGCGTCCTTCACAACGAATCGAAGGGGCTTCCAAATGACCGTCCACGTCGCCAACACCCGCTACCGGGACCCCGCAACCAAGCGATATAATCGCCGGATGATCGGCGCGATGCTTAGTTACATCGTGTTGCTGTTCGGCGTGCAACGTGCCTTCGACCTCGACGCTATGCACGGCCCTGCTCGCTGGGTGCTGGCGGCACTGCCAGGACTGCCGATCGCGGCCGTTTTCTGGCTGATCGGCGACATGATCCTGGACATGCACGACGAATATCTACGGCTTCTGGAAGTGCGCAAGGCGATGATCGCGACCGGCGTGACCATGACGCTGGTATCCATCCTGGGTTTCCTCGAGATGCTGGGCGGCGCGCCGCATCTGCCGCTCTTCTACGTACCTGTACTGTGGTTCGGATCACTGGGAGTCGGCCAGTGCGCCAACATGCTGATCGAGCGTCAGAGGTCGTGATCAATCATCTGCGTGCGTTACGCGCTGCTCGCGGATGGTCGCAACAACATCTCGCCGACCTTTTGGAAGTGAGCCGGCAGAGTGTCAACGCGATCGAGACCGGACGCTACGATCCATCGCTTCCACTAGCCTTCAAGCTCGCCGAACTGTTCGACCTCGCCATCGAAGACGTCTTCGTCAGCCCTTCAAAGGAGCAATAACATGATCCGTGACCTCGGTTTGAGCATCGCGGTATCAGCCATGACTATCGGCACCGCTTTCCATCCTGTCGCAACCCATGCCGCAGCATCCAATCGGATCATGCAGATGCCGCACATTTCAGCGATTTCCATAGGCGAAGGCACGCCGGTCGTCCTGATCCCCGGCCTGTCGAGCCCTCGAACCGTGTGGGACGGCGTGGTAGCTGGTCTTGCCAAGGACCACCGCGTCTATGTGGTACAGGTCAACGGTTTTGCCGGCGACGCCCCAGGTGCGAACCTGTCGCCTGGCATACTCGAAGGCATAGTCGAGGACCTCCATGCGTTGATCGAACGCGAGAAGATCGCAGGTGCCGCGATCGTTGGTCACTCGATGGGAGGGCTCGTTGCGCTGAAGCTGGCCGAGAAGCATCACGCCGATCCCGGTCGGATCATGATCGTCGACGCACTACCTTTCATCGGCACGCTATTTTCACCCGCCGCGACCGTCCCCATGGTCGAGCCGCAGGCCAAGGCGATGCGCGACGCGCAGGTGGCCAGCTATGGCAAACCCGTCAGCGACGCGGCCGCGCAGGCGATTGCAGATCGGCTGGCATTGAAGCCGGTATCGCGTGCACTTGTGTCGGGCTGGGTGAAGACGGCCGATCCGAGAGTGTCCGGCGCCGCGATGTACGAGGACATGACCAGCGACCTGCGCCCCGTGATGAAGACGATCGTGACGCCGATTACGCTGGTCTATCCTTGGTCGGTCGGCGGGCCGACCAAGCCGCAGGCGGATGCGATGTATCATGCAGCGTACAAGGATGCGCCGCATGTCACCTTCGTCGATATTGGTGATGCCCGGCATTTCGTCATGCTCGACCAACCGGCACTGTTCCAGAAAGCGGTCGGTGCGTTCCTGTCGCGCTGATATATTGCGATGCGCCCTGCAGAGGTAGGGCGGCTGCTTGCCGCTCTGAAGTCAAATCACCGGTTGACCCAAGTCGCGCGCCACTCATCGATCTAGCCTTTCTCCGTTTGCAACCCCAACCTGAGACCGTCGATTTGGCAGCGTGCAAGCAGCCGTCCCGTCATCCCCTTTCGCCAATCTGTTCCCGTTCGATCATTCTCGAATTTGCCAACCGGAGATCGAAAAATGGGAAAGATCGAAATTAACGAATGTCCGCTTTCGGTGTTGCGGAGCGGCAATCGGGGCGTCTTTTGTTGGGCGTTAGCAGAATGGCCGATATGGGAAAGGAAAGCGGCCAGTCCGCTATGAAGGGCAAATGGCGTTAGCGGGCGCTGCCAGACGCTGCGGTCTTTCTCGAAAAGCATCGAGAAATGGGAATTGCTACCGGGTGTGCCGAACCCCGCGGTAGTGTCAGTTAGTCGTAGCGCAGCGACCACCGCCTCTTTTCATCCGAACGAGGCCTACAATCGCCAAACCGATTGAAACCCCCATTGCCCCGCCGATCAGATTGTCCGGCACATGCTGGCTCACCAATACCGGCATAAGCACCGCCGGCATGATCGCGGGGACGATGACGAGCGGCAGGTAGCGGGTTCTGGCGTTCTTCATGTCTAGCTCCTGGATTGCAGGGTTAGCAGCGTCTCACACGGCTGGTTCCTCGACAAGATGCTACGAACGCGGAATCACCGAGATGGGCAGGAAAGCGGACGTTTGGGTGTGCGGGGTCAGTAGGCGTTGGGTAAGACGCCCGGCAGGCGGCAAAGGTGCGCAAAAGCGGCGATTGTCCCGGCGTCGTCTGATCCGTGACTCTGAAAGTCGATGTTGAGCTCACGGGACACGAAGTTCTGGCCCCATCCCATACCGCTCACCCGTCGTAGGAATAACGCAAACGCCGCGGGGTTGGGGGCAGTCCAAACGAAATAACTGCCGCCCTGAGCCCGGAGTGGGTATGACCACGTTTCGGATAGCCTAAGGGCCGGTGATGTCCCGGATTTCACAGTCGTATGACCGGCGGGATAGACCTCTACGGCAAAGTCCCATGCACCTTTGCGAATTAACTGACACGTCGCGTTGATCCGATCTCCTTTGGGAGAAACCGTACTGAGGTAATAACCTCCTGTGGTCGCTCGAATACTGAAGACAGCAAAAAAGCTAGGATTGTTTTGAGCACTGAGCGGCGACGGCGGCAGTGCTATCAGCGCCGTTCCCACCGCCATCGATAACAAACGTCCCATGTGACTCGCCTCCGTAGGGGCACGATACTCGGATGCGTAACGTCTACAACTGGCTCCTAGGCAGCGTTATCGTGCTTCTCAGCACGGCCCTGCTGCTCGGCGCGGTGCACTTCGCCAGCACCGCCGTGGACAAGCGAAAAGTTCGATGGCTTACAACGCTGAGCGTCATACTGTCGATCGCAGGCGTGGCCATCGTTATCGTTACATGACGACCGCTTTGGAGAGGATTGCGGCCCGGCTACTTTTAGGCGAGGTTCGATGAAAGCAGATGATAACCGGCTTCCATTTCCACCGCGCATTTGCCTCAACGACGTAGCGGGAGATAGCAGATGACTGCTTTTTTGATCGGCCTCATGCTGACAGCCGCCTCTCCAAGCTTGGCAAATTCGACGGTCGTCTGCAAAATTGGAAGCATCGCCATTCACGATCTATTAAAGGTCAACAGCAACGAAGAAATTGATACTTACTATGCCGGTGCTGATGCAAATCGCCCTGATCTGCTGACGGTGTGCCCTAAGCTCAAGAGCGAACTTCCCAAAAGCTATCCGATTGCAGATGATGATGCCCGATCGCGAGCCGCAGTGCATGCGCCTGCTCCCGGCCAACACGTTCGAGAAGCCTTCATCTATTCTGTGGGTGTTCCAAAAATCAGTAGCGACTCTAAAAGCGCCGTCGTCCATTTCGGATTTTCGTGCACAGGCCTTTGCGGCGCGGAATTAGAGGTTCGCTATATTCGCACCTCAAAGGGATGGCAGCGCAGCGGTGAGATCCGCACGCTCTCCGTTTCTTAGCGCACTAAAAGCTGAACGATAGGCAGATTGCGGGAAAGCCGCCGCATCGTCGGAATGACCGATTATGGGCGGAACTGCCAAAATCGCGGGGCAGGTAAGACCCACAAGACGACATTCAGCGGTGGTTGCACGCTACCCAACTTCGGACATCGGTTCATGTTTGCTCGATGCCTGAACAAGCGGCCGCAGAATGAGAAGAAGTGGGACTTTACTGCCGTTCCTCAGCAATGTGCGGAACGGCGGGGTTATTCGCGGGCCCACTTACAGCGTGTGCCCGACCCAAGCACGGAGCGAGGCATAAGATGTTAGCATCACACTAATAGCCATCTTGAGATGCTGGAACCGTAGACACTGGCGATCGCTAAAATGACGTCAGCTCACCGCGGCGGCGGGAATTCAGAGTTGCGCCGCCCTCCCGCTAAACCCCACATAGCGGGCCTGAAGAAGGTGCGTTGCCTAGGTGGCTTTTTACGCTCAAGCTTTCGATCATGCCGCCACCTCCTGCGCTGCGTCGTCCACCACGCCGGTACGGAACCCGAGCAGATAGTCGGCCGCCTTGCCCGACTGGCAGCACGGAAGATCGCGCGAGAATCCTCGCGCAACACGTCGAGCCATGCGCCGATGTAATCGGCATGGCGCACGGTCGGCATGATATCCAGTTCCGCGCAGGTGAACGCACTGTACATCTCGCAGCGAATGGCTGAACGCCTACAAGATCGAAGATGGAGCCGCGCTGAGCGCATCCTCGCCGACAATTTTTTGGCAGTCTATCCAGACGATCGCGTCCTTCGCAATTCCGACCGGATCGCGGCCGCGGCGTCGCGGCCCGTACCATCGAAACGCTTGTCGGAGTAGCGGCCGCGGATCAACGCTATCACCAATCGGAATAACCGCAAAACCATCACGCAAATTCGTTTTGAACAAACCAAATTTTACGCCAGTCAGTTCACTCGGAATATATTCATTCCATTTTGGATCAGCTTCTTGTTGACTCCATCATGGTGCATATTAACCCCTAAATCAACCGGCATATCAAAAATCTATTCGATTCGATCGAATGTTGCTTGCCACATAATGGGACATTCGAATTTTCCGTATTACTAATCGCTGTCATAAATCTATGATCGATAGGAAAATGCATGGCAAACATAGATGTTGCTAGCGGCATTAAACTTGCCAGCTTGAATGCGCTCATATCACAATATTACACATCTGCTTCATCGGTCAGCCCCCTACCCTATCCCATTGCCGGGCAAGTTGTGAAGTCGATCGATAATGTCGGGCAGGTCACGCTCGACTGGCAGATCGACGGCGCGCCGAGCCTCGTCTTCGGTCCTCCCTCCCAAGATGTATGGGACGCCTCGCTGGACGCCAACGGAAGCACCAACGGGCAGGATGGCAATCCGGTGCCTTCGGGCCCCGTCGTCCAGCTGCTGATGCCTGCGCTGTCGGCGTCATTTGTCATCGGCAGCAATCCGCCCGTGGGCGGCCAGACGCAGAACCTCGCCACCTATGCGACGCTCGCCTTCCCGGCAGGTGAGATCGACATTGATCTTCTCGGCCTCACGATCGATGAGAGCGACTTCTCCGCCTGGGACAAGGCGATCTTCAACGAAGTGCTGGTCCCGCAGATATTCAAGATCGCCGGTGAGATGATCGGTGTGGTGCACCTACCGCAGATCAGCTGGGAGGGCGTGACCCTCAATCCCATCCACCTTTCGATCGCGGGCGACCAATTGTTCGCCGCCGCGACGCTGACCACCAATTCGGCGCCGCTGGATATAACCGGGGTGACCTTTCCAACCGATCCGGTGTTCGTGGTCGCCTCCAGCAACCTGTTCGACACGGCGCTCGCCGCCGGTCTCAAGCCCTACCAGGGCAAGGCCTTCGCGGATTCAGGGGACTTCAAGGGGCTGGCCGACTGGGACTATTCCGGCACGCTCAACTCGGTCACCGCCACGTTGTCGGCGGTATCTCCACTCACCATCGACGCGTCGGTCACGCTCAGCCTCAACGCGGGGGGCAAGCTGACCCCAGCGGGTATGGCGCTCGCTGCCGTCGGTTGCGCGCTGGGCGCCGGTTTGCTCGCAGCCTGACCCAGCGACGCGGAAGGAAACGCATCCATGTCCGACATGCTCGACTATGATATCTCGATATCGCCCTCGCCCGCGACCATCTCCGTCACGGCCGCGTTCACACCCGATGCGAAGACGGGCGCGTCGCAGCTGGTCGCTACGGTGGCATCAGTCCCCGAGGTCACCTTCAGCCTGACCCCGGCCGGCAGCATCATCCAGAAGATCGCGTCCGCGATCGCTTGGCCGATCGCGCAGCTGATCGCGGCCTTTTGCAAAGACAAGCCGCGCGACGCGCTGCAGGGCGAGACGATGACCCTCTACACGCTCGGCACCTACAGCGCCGATACGGTCGCGGTCACGCCCTCCAGCGTGCAGCTTGGGTCGGCCTCGATAGGCGGCACTGCCATGGTGAAGATCACCGCGACGTTGACCGCGTCCTACGCCGCCCCCGCCCAAAACTGATCCAGCCGCCCGGCTTTCCGGAGTATTCCGTCATGAACAGGATCGAATCCTTTCTTACGCGCCTCACGTCCGATGACGTGTCGGCCTCCCTTTCCGGCGCGTTGCCCGACCAGTTCGATGTGGCCAAGGCCGGGCCTTACCCTCTCGCCCGCCATGCCGCGTTGCCCGACAGCGATCTCGGCGGCGAATTGCTCCTCGAACTGGACGACCTCGGCTGGGGCCCCGTACGGGTCGAGGCGATCAACCCGGATCCAGCCAGCGGCGAAGTCACGATCACCCTGGGGCAAGCGCGCCTCACCGGCAACTATGCCCTGTTCGGGCTGGAAAGGCCCGATGTGGAACTCGACACCGGCGGCTGGATGGAGCCGTTGTCGGCTTTCCGTTCGGCGGCCGATCCGCAGCAGATCACGCCCGAACAATTCGACCAACTCAATCAGGCGAACGCTCAGCGCGACCGCTTGAGCCAGACCGCCAACGGCCGTTTGATGCTGAGCAACTACGACCAGTATAATGACGACTATAATCAGGTCTTCCAGACCAATTCGACCTTGCGCGCAACCTGGTCGGTCAATGGCGCCACCCAGGCGATGATGGACCATACGTCGGCCGCGCTGGACACCGGAAACATCGTCAATCCGCCGCCGAGCGAGCAGACGTTCGGGGCGAAGGGCGTCGCCTATAACGACAACGCACTGACCCAGCAGCTTGCGGTCTGGGCCGCCTGCTATGGAGCCAAGTTAGTTCCCGCCGCCAACGCCAGCGCGACCTTCTCTTCCTCGGTTCAGAGCAATACCGGCAATACCGCCAAGGTCACCAATCCGATGACCGGCGACCAGGTCTATGGCGTGGTTCAGACCGGTACTGCCCCGTCGAACGTCAGTGCCAACGGACTGACGGCCGAATTGCACCCGACCCATATCGCCCTTGCCCGGATCGTAGAGGACAATCATGTCGAGGACGACCTTGCACTGCTGGCCGGGCACGGCATTGATGAGCACAAGATCGCCATGGTGCGCGCGGTCCACGCTGCGGCGTTGCGTCTGAACGAACCGGGCCGCCGGGTGCCGGTGCACCAGGGCGATGCGAAGGCCGAGACCGGCCCCACCACCTACCGATACAGGCTGACCGAACAGCCGGATGGTGCCGTGACGCTGCGGCTGGTACAGAGCTCGCTCCGGCTTGACGATCTCGACCTTGGCACAGGTAGCTGGCCGAACGCGGCTGCGGGCGACAGCGCCGCGGCGGCGGGCTTCGTTCGCGGCATCCTGGAGGACCGGATCGCCAGTGCCCTTACCCGCACACTTCGCCGGCTGGCCAGCGTAGAGGCATGAACGCACTTCCACAGCTAGAGGCGTGCGGCACCGCGTCCGACGAGATGGAGGCGCAGGACTGGTCCTGCTTCCGTCAGCAATTGGAGGCCGCGCTCGCGCCCCAACAGCCGTATCTCACCGACCTGGAACGCGCCATGTATGCGGGGGGCAAGAAGGTGCGTCCGCGCGTCATGATGCTGTCGGCGCGGCTGATGAACCCGTGGGGGCCATTGTCGGACAAAGTCTACAAGGGCGCGGCTGCGGTCGAGATGCTGCACGTCGCGACCCTCATCCATGACGATATCGTCGATGAAGCGCCTATGCGGCGCGGCCTGCCGAGTATCGCCGCGGCGCGCGGGACGAAGACGGCGGTGCTGATCGGAGACCTTCAGTTCGTGCAGGCGATCCGTGCCTTCGCCAGCGCGGTCGATACCGACAGCGACATGGCGCTTACCCGCCGCGTGCTCGACGCCGCCTTCGACCTGTGCTGCGGCGAACTTGATGAGTTCGATCGGACGCTGCCGGAAGACCGCGTGGAGCGGATCGCGCGCTATTATCGCACTATCGATCGCAAGACGGGTGTCCTGTTCCGGCTGGCCTGTTCGGGCGGCGTGGAGCTTGCGGGCGGACGCACGCGTGAGGCGCGACGCGCAGGCTTCGTCGGTCGCTCGATTGGGCGTGCCTTCCAGATCATGGACGACGTCCGGGACATCGTCGAGCTCGACCAATATGCGGGCAAGGCAGCGGGCGCCGACCTCATCATGGGGCGTCATTCGCTGCCACTGCTTCACGCCGTCGATGCGCTGGGGACCGATTGCACCATCGCTCGCGCCATGCGGGGCGACGGCTCGGTCAGGGAGGCCGATCTCGACTCCGCGCTTGACGAAATCAGGGACTGCGGTGCGATCGACGCGGCCTACGCCGCCGCCCGGCGCGAAGCGATGGACGCGCTTTTCTTTCTTCAGCCGTTCGCGCCCACCCCCGCGCGCGCGGCCCTGTCCGCGGTGGCGATGGAAATCGTCGACCGGCCGCTGAACCGCTGATGCGAGGCTACGCCCTATGTCGCTGATGAGCTTCATACTCGACACGCTGCAGCCGCGCGTGAACGATTCCGCCAACAGCCGCATGTGGCTGCCCGCGCAACTGGCCGGAATGACGGACAGCGACAACAATCCCGTATTGCCGATCAGCGCCACCAACCAGCAATTGGGCGCGATCACCGGTTCGGCCGGGCAGCAGGTGGCGTCCGATTTCGCCTCCACCTATGCAACCTTCGTGGGCGCGAGCGAGCCTTATACGGTCGGCGCCGAGCCAGATCCGAGCGCCCCGCTACCCACCTTCGCCTTCCCGCAGCTCCAGATCCTCGGTCTCGAGAACCTTGAAGCGGAGGCTCATCCGCCAGTGCCTAATGCCGGAGGCTATGACGTGACGCTGGAGCTCGCCTTCGGCGCCTATTCCGGCACGGTGAATGGTATCGTCATGCACCCCCTGTCGCTCACCGGCCAATATGACATCAACCAGGCCCTTTTATACGGCAATGCCGCCAATCCCCCGTCCAGCTGGACTTCGACCCTGCTCCACGGGACGGGCCAGATCACGATCGTGCTGACGGCCTGCAAGATGCTGGCGAGCGCCGCGGCGTCGATTTCGGGAACCGGCGACACGCGGACGGTTCAGGTGACGGTAAACTCGCTTCAGCTGGTCGGCGTGGATGCGTCCGGCAAGGCCGATCCGTCCGTCGAGCCCGTCGTGAACGTCACCAATCTCACGCTTGACGCGGACCTAGGCGGTGCGGAGCAAGGCCTGATCGCGATCATCGAGAATGCGCTTCAACAGCCGGAGGCGAACGCGGCACTGACGCAGGAGGTGAACGCGCTGTTGGGCGCCAGCGACAATCTGGGGAGCATCAACCAGCTGCTTGCCGCGCGAACGGACGGCGTCCTGGATGCGATATTGGGCCCGGTCGCCGCCGGAGGTCTGCCCGACGATACGGGGCAGAAGGCGGCAACGGCCGTGGATCTCTATCTGTTCGATCGGATCCGGCTCGCGCTGAATGACGAGGGCAGCAGCTGGTTTCTGCCGCTCCAGCTCGCCTCCTCCGTCGATCCGGTGATCGATCCCTATGTAAACAGCGAGATCGACGTTCCCGACCAGACCATCATGGGTCTCAAATATAGCGGCATCGTGCTGACCGACGTGGTACTGGCGGGCGCCTCCAACACCGCGATGCCAGTCCCGGCAACCATGCTGAACATGGGGCCGATCACGACGACGCTGACGCTCGGCAAGTTGGCAGGGGGGCCAGTGCGCACGGTCCAGCGTGGCACAAAGACGGTGCAGATGGCCGTGCCGCCGGTGCCGCCCATCAATTTCGGTGCAAACTTCACCATCACGCAGAACGGGATCACGCAGCTGACGCTGACCGGCGCGCTCGCCGTCGGGATCGCCGGGGCTACCGCCATACTCACCATCACGCCGGCCGGCACATCGGTGGACGATCTCACCATCACCCTGTCGCAGGCCACGGCGAGCCTCGCCGCCTCGACGACGACCGTATCGGTCAGCCTCAACCCGCCGAACGATAATAGCGGGCTGCAGCAGCTCATCCAGATGCTGTTCTCGAAGCCGCAGGTGCAGAACCAGATCCTGTCCGTACTGAACGAGACGCTCGCCAAGCAGGCTGGCGACCTGTCCGACCAGCTTTCGCAGATCGCCCGCAACGCGATCATCAGCAATCTCGGAGGATAACCATGTCCGACAATCCGCTCGTCGACGCGATCGAGAATATCCTGCTCGTCCCCTCCTCCGACTTCTACATCGCAAAGATCCTCTATAGCGACAGCGGAAACGCGCTCGACCCGCGCACCGTAGACAGCTTCACGCTCGGCGGGCTGCAGGTACTGGGTATGACTCTGGACGTGACCGTCCGGCAGTTCGGCATTCACGGGCTCAGCAATGTCGAGGTGAAGACGTTACCGAATGGCCAGCCCGCGGTGAGCGTCGATGGCGATGCGGTGACGTTCGACGCACAGCTGCCCAACACCAACCCGCAATATCAGCGACCGGCCGACGTGCCGAACCAGGTACAGGCGGGAGGCGCGCTCAACGTGACGATTAACAGCGCGCCGATGCCGCCCGGGACGATCGCGATGACGATCGATGCCGTCCAGTCGCTGTCGGGCACCTTCACGGTGACGGAAGCCGTGGACGGCGATCTCAATACGTTGTCGGTCGATTTCACGAATCTGACGATCACGCCAGATCTGTCGAACAACAACATGACGATCACGGTCAATTTGCCGACTGCGTTCAACGGCGCGATCAATACTGTGCTCAACCAGCCCGGGAACCAGCAGCAGTTGATCGAGCAGGTGAACGCCTATGTGAACCGGCCGGATGTGCTGGACCAAGTGTCGCAGATCGCCACGCAGCAGGCCAAGGCCGCACTGCTCGGCGCACAATAAGGGGACGCCACATGCCTGCCGACTTCCAGCTGACGCTCAGCGATGCCAGCCTGAACAAAATAGCGGTCCAGATCTTTCCCGCCGTCGGCCCCAAGCTGCAGCAGACGGAGAGCCTGCCCGACCAGCAGCTGACACTCAGCTGGGCGATTACCAGCCCGCCGGTCTTCGCCTTCACCGGGCAGGACGGGCCGCAGACGTTCCGGATGAACCTGGCGCTCACCGTGACGGTCACGCCCGACGGCAAGCCGCCCGAAAGCGCGCCCGCCACCGCGGTCGCACTCGTCAAGACCGCCATCGACGGGACCGGCACGCTGTCGCTGCGGGTGTCGTCCATGGTGTTTAACAGCAGCGATGCGTTCCTGGCGGCGGTGCTGAACGCGCGGCAGGCGGATGTGGCCAACCAGGTTAACGGGCTGCTGGCCTCGATCTCGCCGACGCTGGGGATCGTCGACGACATCGCCTTCCACGGCTTTGCCGTGGATGTCGCGGCGGGCGTGCTCGGCATGGCCGCCTCGATCAACGGCAATGCGTCCAACGACAGCATGACGCCGCCAGCGACCGATTATTCGCTGCTCGTCGGCCAGGCGCTCGTCCAGACGCTGGTGCAACAGCAATGGTGGAACACGGTTCCCAAGAGCTATGGTGCGGACGGCGCGAACATCACGCTCAACAGCTACAATGTCGTGGTCGCGGGCGGGCAGATTCTGCTCACCTTCATGCTGAGCGGCACCTACAGCATCGGCGCGGCGGACTGGGACGTGCGCATCTCGCCGGTGACGGCGCGGTTGAACGTGTCGGTGGACGCGAACCGCAATGTGAAGATTTCGAGCGCAGGCACGAGCACGCCCGACGTCAGCCTCAGCCCGAGCAACTGGCTGGCCTATGTGTTCGATATCGGGCTCAGTCTCGTGGCCGCGATCACGGAAGCGATCATCAGCGACGTGATAGGCGACAAGATTTCGGGATCGATCAACAGCCAACTCGACCAGACGTTGCTTCAGGTGCCGGTGCTGAGCGGCGGCTTCGACGGCGTGACAATCACGCTGACGCCGGACAGTCTGGCAGTGGGGGGCGCGGGCAACCAGCTGCTTATTACCGGCAACGGCATCGCGAGCGCCAGCTGAAAGGAGCCACGTCATGGCCAGCCTGTTCCATCAGAATATGCGGACGTTCGGCGGCGGCGCGGCCGTGCGCAACGCCGCGTTCAACGGTGCGTTCAACGCCATCAACGGTGCGGTCGGCAACGTCTTCCTGGCGATCGGCTATACCGAGATCACCAACCCGAATGCCCCCTTGCGCGGGCAGCTGCTGGCGCTCGGCACGACGCTGGATGCGGGGATGGACAGCGTGATCGTGATGGAGGTCGGGCAGACAGCGCTCGGCATGCACGAATATGCCGGCATCGTGTGGGACAGTACCAATTTCACCGCCGCGGCGGCAGGTCAGGTCAGCTACGACAATCTCAACCTGCGATGGCAGGCCAATGCCGTGGCCGCGCCGCTGCCCGCCACCATCGCCCTGCCGCACGGGACCTATATGGCCGTCGACCAGCGCGGCCCCGCCTTTATCGCCGGCACCACGGGCGGCAACGAAGTGATCATCATGTTCATGCACAATATGTATGGCCTGGGCGATCGGTCGCGCGGGTTCAACGGCATGCCGCTCTCCGCCGATGCGATCCGCGCTGCGTTGGGCGGCAACTACGTCAATGCGCCGGTGTTTGCGGGCGGCGACTATAATATCCGGCCACGATTTGCCGGCACCAAGCGCGGGCGAGACGGGAATCTTCGCGGCATGCCGTTCCGGGCGGCCAGGGCCGGTGCGGCTGGCGCCTACATCAACACGACCGCCGCAAACCCCTATGATTTCTGGCTAGCAAACGACGTCACCCATATTCCCGAGGCCTGGGCGACGGTGCGACTCGAAAGCCGGATTCCGCTCGCGTCCGATCATGCCGGAATTCGGCTGCGGATCAGCTGACAGACTCGATTTCGCATAGGAGAGCGGCCCGTGACACTCCAAGACAGCGGACTTCTTCCCGTCGCCGACGGCATATTGACGCTGGGTCCGACCGACTTCGGCGCGCTGTTTCAGGACACGCTGATGCGCGTCACCGACGGCGCGCCGATCGTCGTGCACGGGGCGGAGCGGAGCACGGACGGTAACGTCGTGACGGTGGTCGGTACCACCGCCCTGCTGAACGCGGTCAACGTCGCGGCGACCGTCACGGCACAGCCGGGCGCGAATGGTCCCACGATCACGGCCCGCTTCGCACCGCCCGCGACGGCGCCATATATCTGGCACTTCTCGAACAGCTTCCCCAACCTGCCGCCGTTCAACGCCGGCGCGCGCAGCGATGACGGGGGTGCAGGCCTGCTCGACCGCCTGCCGATCGCCGGTGGTGCCTTTACCATCAATACGCTGTCGGGCGCCGCCGATCCGGTGACCGGCGCGCCACTCGCCATGGGTCTCGGTTTCGCCGCGTCGCTGGCACCGATGCAGCTCCTGGGGCTGGTCGGGACGCTGCTGCCCCCCGACACCCTGCAACTGCCCGTTTCGGGACCGGTGCTGCTGCCGCTCGCCGGGCAGAAGGTGCCGGCGCTGCCCGATCAACCGCTTCCCGAACTGCCGTGGCAGGCAAGCTGGCCGGTGCCGGGCATCATGCTGTCCTCGCCGATCGGCGGCACGACGCTGGGCACGGCGCTCCGCATCGATGGCGTCGGGCTCAACATCTATTCGCCCACCGATGCCGCCTGGATGGCCGCCAACCCTAGCTATGCGCCGGTCGCGGCGGGCACCGCGAAGATCACGATCCCCAGCGCATCGATCAGCGCCGACATCAACCTCCTGGGCGTGCTCGCGCCCGGCCAGATGACGCTGACCGGCGTCTTCGAGGGCGTGACCTTCCAGAAGCTGGAGGACCTGATCGACGCGGCCGGCGGCAGCGATCTTGCCGGTTTTCTGCCCAGCGACGTGCAACAGAAGCTATCCTCGACGCTCGGCCAGCTCAGCCTGGAGGCCGTGTCCGTCACGGTTGGCCAGTCGATGAGAGTCGGCGCGATCTCGATCGCGGTCGGCATCCCGCATCTCGATACGCAGGTCCTGCCTGGCTTCACGATCGACAGTTTGGTGTCGAGCTTTACCATGGTCGATCCGTTCGGCGCCAATCGGGGCGTGTCGGTGACGATCGGCGGCGACGTGACGGTGTTCGACGCGCCCTTCCACATCGACCTGGACCTGACCAGCGGAGCGGCGACGGCCGCGCTCGCCGGCCCGATCGCCATCAACCTTGCCGCGGTGGCCGCGCGGGCAGACCTGTCCCTCCCGGCCGACATACCCGCGCTCAGCGTCGATACGATGGAGTTCGCCGCCGACACCAGCGGCGGCATCGGCTTCAGGATCGGTCTTGCCGCCGATCCCAATCCCTGGACCATCGACCTCGGTCCCGTGCCGCTCACCATCTCGGACGTCGAGGCGAGCATCGTCAAGCCGGCCGCCGGCAGTGCGAGCGGCAGCTTTGGCGGGCGGATCGCGATCGGCGGCGGGAGCCTCGCCTTCAGCTACCAGACACCCGGCGACTTCCTGTTCCAGGGCGGCATCGACGAGGTCGGATTGGTCACGCTCGCCCGGCAACTGACCGGCAGCAGCCTGTCCTTCATTCCGGACGGGTTCGAGATCACGCTCACCAACTCGGTGGCCATGATCCAGAAGAGCGGCGAAGACCTTCGTCTTTCGCTGGTTACGACGGTGGACGAGACAGGTATCGTCGGACTGGACGTCAATCGCAGCAGCGGCAGCTGGGGCTTCGCCTTCGGCCTAGACCTCCAGCATCCGGACCTCTCCGCGCTTCCCGGCCTGTCGGGTCTGTCGACCTTGCAGTCGATCTTCTCCCTATCCGAACTGCAGCTCGTGGTCGCATCCTATGACGATGCCGCGTTCCAGTTCCTGCCCGCATCCAGCTTCCCCAGTCCCAGCGTGCCGGCCGGCAGCGGCGTCCAGCTCGGCGCAGTTGGGGGGATCATCGCGGGCCTCAACGTCCACGGCACCTGGACGCTGAATACGGGCGCGGACGACCAGAAGCTGCTTCAGGACCTGCTCGGCCTCGAGCCCATGCTCGACATCGTGCTCCAGATCGGTGTGAACCCGGCGCAGAACAGCGCGCTGGCCGTGCATGTCGCGACCAGCCTGTGCGGCATGCCGATTGCGGGTGCGTTCGGCGGGCGGGTCAGCAATGGCGATGTGAGCCTGTTCCTCGACGCAACCATGGTGACGCAGATCGGGGGCGAGACGCAGACGTGGCTGGTCACGCTCGCGGTATTCCCCAATGGCGTGCTGTTCAGTGGCGGCATGCGCGGGACGATCACGTTCGACGGCATCACGCTCGCCAATCTTGCGCTCGTCATCGGCTGCGACTGGGAAGGGATCCCATCCTTCGGCATCGCCGGAGCGATGACCGTGGGCGGCTTCAACTCGTCGCTCGCCGTCTTCTTCAATAGCGAGGATCCTGCGCAGTCGCTGCTCGCGGGGTCGGTGAGCGACCTTACGCTCGCCGACGTGGCGGACACGTTCGCCGGCGGGGACGTGCCGCCCGAACTGGCCGCGTTGCTCGGCCAGATCGGGCTGGCCGGCACTGCAGCGTTCACCATCCCCTCCAGCGTGGGCACCGCGCTCGACACGCTGGACCTCGCCACGGTGTCGAAAGCGTTCGGCGCGGCGGGTGTGACGCTGCCCACCAGCAGTCAGCAGGTGCTGGTGACGCGTGGCGGTACCGACGCGAGCGGCAATGGCGTCAAATGGTTCGTCACCAACCTCGCTTACGAAATGCGGCATTATTCGGCGGTGGCGGGGCCGAACGGCATCGTGGTGACGCTCGACCCGCAGCTCTACCTCGCGCCAGCTGCGGTCAAGCTGGCCGGCGTCCAGTACGACCAGGGCTTCTTCGTCGCCGCCACGCTCAAGATCCTGACCTTCACCGCCAGCGTCGAGATCAGCATCGACAAGGCGAACGGTATCGCCGTGGATGGCAGCATGAGCAGGGTCGTGATCGGCACGGCCGCCCTTTTCTCGCTCACCAATGCCGACGGGACCGCAGGGCCGGACATCTCGATCGCGACCTATACGCAGCCGCAGCTGCCCGCGCCGCTCCAGCCGCCCCATGCGATCATCGATGCCGGACTCACGATGCTCGGCATCCGCCGCGACGTCTATGTGTCGATCAGCAAGGACGGCTTCACCTTCCTGATCGACGGGGGTGTCGGGTCGGTCGTCACCTACAGCCTCGCCGGCAGTTTCACGGGCCTCACCGCGCTGGCGGTCAAGGGGTCTGTATTTCTCGGCTTCGACTCCATCGATCTCGGCGCCCTCGGGGCGATCCACCTGGGGCTTCAGGTCTCCGCGAGCGCCGACATCGGCGTATCCGGCAGCGCGATGTGGGCGCATTTCGGACTGAACCTGTCCATCCTGGGTAAAACGTTCAACCCGACGCTCAGTCTCGACGTCACGGCAGGCCAGATCGCCGGTCTCGCAGACATGGCCGTGGCCGAGCTTGAGACGCTGCTGCTCGCGTTCTTCGCGGATGCGAAGACCTGGGCGCTTGCGGTCTGGCAGGGCTTGATCAAGGGCATTGAGGATCTGGAAAGCGCCCTTATCAAGCTGTTCGGGCTCAGCTCCGCCGAAGCGGCCGCGATCATGGCGACGCTGCAGGCGATCGGGGGCTGCGCCATAGGAAGCGCGCTGCTCGCAGCGTGATACCGCCCTTTTCGAAAACGACACTCAATAGGAAGAATCGGGAAACCCAATCTCCCACGTCGTTCGCGTCCTTGCCAAAGGCATCAGGCACGCGGCTTATGGGGCTATCACAGGCGGTTTGATCAATACGCTGATGAAGCAAAAGCAAAGGCGGCGGCCGGGCTCGCCCCGTAGTAGACTTTGCCTAGCCGTCATCAGGCGATTTCGGGACGGAACGTCTGCTTTTTTGCTGCTCGGCGTGTGACAATGGCGCGTCCGTTTTTCCACCCGTAAGCATCAACCGCCGCCCTGCCCGGTAGATGAACAAAAATGCGTTACCGCGCTGGAAGCGCCTGAAAGCTGCCGGTCCGGATTCCTGCCATTCCGAACATTCCGCTTCGCCCAAGAATGGACGTTCCGATGGGCATCATGCGCGCTCAAAAGCGGACATCCGTTCCAGCATCAAAGTTTGGACTCAGCGATTTTGGGTACAAGACCCGAGAATCTTTTGTCAGGAGCGCCAGCTGTCAGCAAACTGTAAGCAAACTTCAACATAATTAAGGGGGTAATTTTAATAAGTTTTCGTACTGAAGGTAACGGACATGGTCGGCTACACAGGTTGGGATAGCTTAGTAAAGCCAGTTAAGACCAATAATATCACCGTATTGATTATTGCGTTTTCATGTTTAATGCCGCCCTTGGCCAGCGGACAGACCTACCTCGTACGCCGCCTGAATGAGGGTAGTAACAAGGGTTATTCGGATATTCATGCGTCACGTGCTGCTATATCCGGTGAGAAGATCAGAATATGGTTCGCTACACTGACCAATCCAGATTGTTCATCAGCAGGTACGGTAACGGCGCAGATTGTAACCCCACCCCATCACGGGCATGCCGACATCTCAACCGAAAAAGTTTATCCCAACTTTATTGCGCCGAACCCTCGAGTTATCTGCGACACACATAAAGTCGATGGCGTTCAGGCTTTTTATACATCCGATGCAGGATATCATGGACATGACAAAATTGTTTTGCAAAGCGCGACGTCCGAAGGACGCGTGCGACGGGTACTAATAGACGTTGACGTTCGCTAATCGCTTTTTGCTGCCAACTCGATCTGCCGCTAAGCCAACGAACACTATGGTGTGCGCATGCGTCGTGCTCGCCACTTTCCGTTTGCAATTGCAGACCCACTCGATTCTTGGCTCGCTGAGTCGGCAAAGATAAGAACAGCATCAGCTCTATAGCTCGCCGTTCTCCGATCGTTGTAGTTGAAGGCGGTGCCGCGCTATGTCGGCCATCGACATCGGCGTTCCCGTAAGCTGCCGTTCCGCTTTCCTTCCCATTCCGGCCATTTTGCGTCCCCCACTTGCGGATATTCAGCCTTGCAGTTTATGCTGCCATTGTCGAGGCATAAGAGGACGGCAGATTCCATGTTAATGCTCGGCTATGTTCTTGCAGCTGCCTTACAATCAGTAGCACCGCATGATCAGTTACCGTTGCTACGGACTGCCGCAACTCAGAAGGCTTGTGCAGCCTCGTTGTCTGTAGTTCAAAGCATGGTCGAAGCCGTAGATACCCCATTGATATTTTCCGGATGGGATGGTGCGCATACCTCGGATATATCGAACTCGGTTTATGACTGGTCTTCAAGTCAGTACGCAAAGGGTCACGGCACTGCGTCGCCAACTCGAGGCATGATGTCGGAGTTTATAAACGGTAATTATACGCGTTACAGTGCGGTTGTTAACTGTCTATCAGTTCGCACATTTCTAAAAAATCGTCGCGTTCGGTTTGGCAAAGCGGAAGTTATGAAAACTATCGACGCGAAAGATCAGGATATTTTGATAGTAGATGTTTCATTAGCTGCACTTGATTCAACTGGTCAGCACGCGCTCGTAACCAGAGGACAGAGCGGCGCGTTCGGGGGAGGCGGCGGTTGGGTGCTAGCGCTGGTTCGCGACAGCGCAGGTCATTGGCAAGAAGCGCACGTCGCTCCAACATGGATGTCATGACGTCAGAGTAAGCGAGCGCGAATTGCCTTCTTCGACTTGAGGACTGGCTTGGCCACCGGCCTGAGAATGTCGTCTATCGTTCTATTTTGCTCAGAAGCGGCCTGTCCGCTTTCCTTCCCCATTCCAGCCATTCCGCTACCGCTAAACTGTCGCCGTTTAACTCGTCTTCGCCCTGCTCCGTGAGCAGGACATCGAATCACGACGGTGCGCCGTTATTATCGCGATACAGCCGCGAAGCGAAAACGGGATGACAGCCAGCGACGACTGCGCCGAATATAGGGCAAGCATATCGTGAAGTATCGATGAATACACCAAGGCCATCGTTGAAAAACTGGACAAACATCCAGCGACCCAAAAATCCCCCGAACAAACCAAGTAAAATAGACGATACGATTGGCGACCCCGCAAATTGACGCCCTAATAGCCAGACGATTGGTGTGCCAAGAGCCAGTGCTGTCGGTAGTGCTGCAATAAATCCGAGAATCCCAGCCATTAATCCGATACCCGGTATAATCGCAAAATCCGCTACGCTACGGACGCCTGTTGTAAAAATAATAGTGTAAAGGCAAAATATGATTGCCGACACGAATGATCCAACTACCGCAGAAAATACAGCGGTCAATATTGCGATCTTTAATCGAATCGATATGCGCGCTCCCGAGCATTGATGTAAACATAGGACGTTAACAGCCGCTTTACAAAGAACTTCAATCTTCTGCCGGGCGCATTACCCTAACCTGCGCTGGATCAGCATAAGTAGTAGGTACTTACCTGCAGAGGCAAACCGATGAATACCAGCTCTTTACACACACTCGTCAATTTCCGGGCGTCGAAGCCGCTTCTGGAATCGTTCGACCGCGCCGGCCTCCTGTCCGGAAAAACACGGACGCAGGTCCTCTTGGAAATGATGCGTCAACGCGTTCTGCATGTCGGATCGAAGCTGCCCGCTAAGCTGGAAACACAGCGGTCGATCGATGAGCGGTTGAAGGTTGCGGTAGAAGGGCGATCATCGGTGCCACCAGCGAATTCACCTTCCCAACCCGGACACTCCCGATAGTCGATCCTTTCTGGGAAAGCCGGCAGCCGCCCAATGTCTGCTATCGCCACCCGCATTCCCGAAAGCAGCCTGTCCGCTTTCCTGCCCCATCCCGGCCATTCCGCTATCGCCCACTTGCGGACGTTCCGCTGACGCGGCTACGCTGTTTCATCATGCGGAAGGTCACGAAACGAGATTGGCTTGCGCTTGCCGTTCCAACCGCAGTTATTTCGATAGTCGGTTTCATCACGGCTCAAGATCGCGGCTGCGAGCAAGGGGTTACAAAAGCCGGACTGATGCTGACCTTCGTTGTTTGGCTTTGGCGACGTCAAATACGAAAGCACCCTACTGACACGTGGCGTGCCCGTCTCTAGCGACAATCTCTACGTCTGCTTTCCTGCCCATTCCGAACATTCCGCTTTCGCCCACACCCGGACATTCAGGCTGACGATAGGGGCTTCCGATAACGGCCATTCGTTAAGCGCGCCTTTTCCCCATTCTTCGTCTCCAAGAGCGGCTAGCGGGCATCGCCATGGACGGTCGCCACTACGGTGGAACAATCGTCCTAGTTCCATCTGATCGGTCCGTGTTTCGGCATCAATGGACTTGATCAATTGTGCTAGGAAGCTGAGCGCGGACCCGCTGACCGTACCATCTTCATGGGCGGCGCGCCTTCGATCATTGTGCAGCTTGAGAAGTCAGGCGCGAACTCGACCGTGACGCCAAGTCCCTCTGATCGGAAGCGCGTTGGGGACAGGGCGATCAGGCGTTCGGCCATGTTCCCGCCGACAAGCCTGGCGAACAATCCCTCGGATCGTGCTTCGAGGTCCACCTTGAGCCCGCCCCCCTCGAAGTGGCCGGCCGCCTTCGACAGTTCGGCGAGCGACAGCGTCTTTTCCTCGGTCGCGGGTGCGGCGACATCTGACCAGCCGTAATCGGTCGCGATTGCGCGGATGACCTCGCCCATCAGCCGCCGGCCGTCTCCCCCGTTGGTCAGCGCGACAATCCCGTCGCCCTTGCCAATGTAGGAGACCATGAAGGATTCGTATCCGGCATTCACGCCGTCGTGCATGAAGCGCGGCGCTCCTTCGGGATATACGGCGACCCCAAGTCCCCAATTGTCCTTGACCGGCGTCATCATCAGGCGGGTCATAGCCGGCGATAGGCGGTGCCCTCTCTTGCCTGCCGCCGACGCCTGAAGGTCGATCAGCAGGCGGGCGAGATCGGTAGCTGTCGTCCACAGGCCGGCCGGCGCGAGTTCGGGGTAGACCTGATAGTTGCTGGGCATGGGCTTGCCCTGCGCAGAGCCGAACGCCGCATTGGCCAGGATCGCCGGCGATGGTGGCATGGTGAAGGCGCTCCGCGTCATGCCGAGCGGCAATAGAACCTCGCGTCGGCCGAGGTCGGCGAAGGCGGTGCGGCCCACATCGGATAGAGCGACCTGCGTTACTACATAGCCGCCGCCTGAATATTCGAACTGGCCGCCCACGGGTAATATGCTGCGCACGGGCGGCGTGTTCGCGGGCGACACGCCGTCCAGTATCTGAACGGGCGTGGGGAGCGGTGAGCCGGGCTGGTAGCCGCCGAAGCCATGAACCCCCAGGCCGGCCGTATGGCTCAACAGTTCGCGTAGTGTGATGCCGTTTGGCGCCAGCTTCGCGTCCTTCGGCACCTGCCAGGAACGAAGCACCTCGTTGATGTTCTGGTCGAGCTTAATCCTACCCTGCTCAACCAAGCGGAGCGCCGTCACCGCGGTCACGACCTTGCTGATCGACGCAGCCTGGAAGGCGGTATTCGGCGTTACGGGCTTGCAGCTCGTCAGATCACGAACGCCCCAGCCTCGCGCCCAAACGATCTTGCCGTCGTGGATTACGGCAACGCTGATTCCGGGCACATCGTACTGGCGCATCCGGTCGGCGAGACTGAACGGCCGTGCGCCGGACTTAATAACCGGCGGTTGCAAATGACCTTCGACATAGCGCGTGTGGATGTTGTCGGGGCCACCCGCCGCTGACGCGGGCACGGGGCAACGACCGGTCTGCCCACTAGCGGGAGCGGCGAACGCCACCGCAGCCGCCGCACCGAACAAGTAGCATTTTCCTAACCGCTGCATTGCGTGTTTCCTCTCGATGGCTTTGTATTCCGCCCTAGCGATGGGTCGGCGCGGATCGCTTCACTGCGACTCACGCCCGCCCGTGTGAGGACAAGGCCGCCTGGCAACGAGACCTCTTCATGTGGCCGCCTGATCGGCCTGTGGAGGTTGCGGTAGTTCGGCGTGCCAGCGCGCCAAGGCCGCGACGATCGCTAGTTCAAGGAGCAGGATCGCGACCTGGCGCAGCGCCTGACCGACATTACAATCAAGCAAGCCGATCAGGATGATGATGGTGACCGCCGCAGCCAGGCTCACTGCACCGGCTGCTTCGACAAGCGCCCAGTCACAGTCGAGCAGCGTCCACGCCAGCCGCAGATGCGCCCCGCCGAGCACCAGCGAAACCACCGCTATCAATGGCGTCAGCCCTTGATAGGCGCTGGTCATAAGGTAGCCCTGAAGGCTGTTAGGTACCGCGAAGTCGCCGATGCTTAGCATGGCGGGAAAGCCGTGCCACAGGCTAACAACCTGAAACGAGCCTATCGGCACGATCAGCCCCAGCGCAAGCGCATGGATCGTAAGGCTGAACCGGCCTTCGTCGTGCGCCGGCATCCGCCCCCAGGAGGCGACGAGGCAACCGAAGGCAAACCGCAAGCCGCCTCCGTCGGCAATTGCTTCCTCTAGCTCGGATCGCATAGCGATGCCCCAGCCATAGTCTCTGCTTCTCATGCAGAGCGTGGCGAGCGTAAGGATGGCGCGGGAGAGCGCCACCCTCATGCCAGCGCCGCCCGCAAGCCCGGTCCGCTGTTCGCAGTGATCGAGGCATTCGCCAAGGCGACGCCGGCAGCCGTCAACCGGTAAGCGTGGCGAGCTGGCCGTCCCGGGCGTGTGGGCTCGCACCATTGCGCCTCGACCAGGGCTTGCTCCGTCATCCGCATAAGCAATGGATAAAGCGTCCCGGACTGGAGCCCTGTCTGCTTCATCAGGTCATAGCCGTGACGCCACTCCTGGCTGCGCGCCGATAGCGCTTCCAACAGGAGCCGCATCTGTTGAAGGGCGTCGGGCACGAACCATGGTCAAACGTCACATATGTAGACTTAGCCGTCAATGGGTATCTGCCCGACCGAAGTACCACGAGAGCGACATTTTATAAGGCGATCGGGACTAAGCTTTTTTCTCAACTGACGTGAATTTTGGAAACCGATGCGGCTTCCCAGTTCTTGCTCCTTTTTGGGAAGTAAGCAGCCGCCCAACGGCTGCCATCGCTACCCATCTTCCCGAAAGCAGCCCGTCCGCTTTCCTCCCATTCCGGCCGTTCCGCTTTCGCCCAAACTACGTCATTGAGGCCCAATCTGCCGATACCCGAAACCGGTCATTGCTTAATAGTCTGCAACCGTGGGACGGAGGGACATGGCCGACCCCTCAACCCTCATCGCCAACCGCGTTCGCTACTTCCACCAGAACGACGAGGCTCTGTTCTTTGCATGGCTCGACCAGATGGAAGTTGTTTTAGGCTATGAGGGCCGCGGCGATGGACTGCACATCCGACTTGCCCGCCACCCGAATGACGAGGACCTTCGCGAACTGCTCGCTTTCCACCAACGTTATGCCATCGACATGCGCCAGCTTGCCGCGTTCAAAGCGCCGGGAAATGCGGATTGGTTCGCCGCACCGGGAATGTATTGGCACCAGTCGGTGTTCGGTTCGGCGTCGGCTTGAACCGCCCAATTGTCGCCATTCGATCGAGGTTCTAACATGCCTGAAAGCGGACGCTCGAAGGGGAGAGATGATCAGCAAGAATCCAGTGATTGCGCTTGTCGCGGGGGCAATCTCGATAATCGTCGCAGGCGTTGGCACCTTCTACTCGGTCTTGGCCGTAGGAGTAAGCGACGGACCGGGCCATCTGACCGCCCAGTTTATGCTCGCGGTTTGTATCCTCGTCGCGCTGGCAGCCTTGCTCGTCGTGGTCCGTTCAACACTGGCATTGTGGGCACGCCTTTGAAAGGCGGTGATCGCCCTAATTATCGCCGTTCCATGAGTTTTGCTGCCCACCAAAACCGGACGCTCGGCGTTACCTCGGCCAGCGCCGTAGTGGCTCTTCTTGGGCCAGTGCGACGGTCGCATCGTCCCTTTCTTGGACGTTGATAACGTGCTTGGCAGAGAAGGGCAGCTCCGTGCCAAGCCAGAACTCATCATTTTCTGCGATGGCATCTGGCTCGTTATCGAGAATACCGAGATAGCCGCCCGAGGTTCTTTCTCGGACGAGAACCCACATCCGTTCGACCGCGACGTTCCCGTCCGCGTTGTCAACGCTAATCCGGAAAATGAGCTTTGCAATGTCACCGGGCTGAAGACTTTCCCGCCGCTGCCGCTCCGGTAGCCAGAACGTGTCGGGTGCTTCGGCGTGGTAGGCCTCCCCATCCTCAAGGCACCACCCATCGATCTCAAAATCTGGCTCACGCATCACATGAGTTTAGCGTAACGGGGGATGTCTGCAATGCGCCTCGGCCGTCCAAAACCTGCCGGACCGCTTTCCTGCCCGTTCCGGACATTCGCAGATGGCGGAGATACCCTCCGCCGCGCTCACGGGGTTTCGCCGGCTTCACCGAGATACCCCAAACGATCGTTATACCCTTGCGCGTGACGCGGTGAACAGTGGACGATAATGGTCGGTCGCCAGCCGCCGCTCACTCACCTTGGGGGCCTTCCACTGACGGAATAGAGCATGATGCGCCTGTTTTTTATAAGTTTGTCGCTAGCGGCAGCAACGTTTCCTTCGTCCAGCCCCGCCAGCCCATCCGTGCTACATTGTACCTCGGTCTTGAGATGGGGATGCACCGACGACGATGTGTGCATCGATAGTCGCGGCGGAATCGGAAAACATTATGACTTCGATCTCCGGAATATGGTGTTTTCGGGACCGGAATCCTCGGGCACCATCCTGGATAAGCGGACCAATGAGGCCGGGCATATCGAACTTATAATTAGCGATGGTCAGCGCCTCGTCATCGATGCCGACAGATATCATGATCGCCGAAAGAACAAAACGCGGATCGTTCATCGCCTCTTCAGCGATAAATTTAGCAACACCGAATTGGACTGCCACTGATCGCTTTTATCGATGACTCACGGCGGAGATCGCCTCCGCCGCAAACACGCTTTTCCATGGGTTTCGGTGCGGCCAGTAACCCTAATTCGGTTTATCGATACCCCGGCCGCTCACGCCCAAAGTTGGACGCTAGAAGACGGTCGACGTTTTCCAGATTGCGGACATTCGCGCGGTCTCTATCGTAGTGGGTATGACGCCCGTAGCTGCCGACCTTAGACTTTCAGCACAACGTGCCTTGTTGGGCGCGATCTACCCGGAAGTCCGGATGGTGAAGGTTCGGCGGGACGGTAGCCTCATCACGTTTACCGCAATTTGCCATAGCCCCTTTAGCGATGACGCGCTCGACGCCCTGACAACGGCCACTGCCGAGATCGCAGCTGACTTTCCGGACTGGGAAGTTGATTATCACATTGTCGGCAGCAACGACCCGCTTCCAAAAGAAGACATTTTAACGGAAGGCTGGTTGTTCCAACGGGCAGAGCCCAGCGTCCGCTAAGGCTGCCTCCTTCTCGAAAGCGGACTGTCCGCTTTCCTGCCATTTTCGTCATTTCCAATTTGCGTCCCCAGATACGGCGCAAGAACCCCCGCCTCGCCCGCGGGCTTTTCAGGCCGCTTTTGATGCAAGCGGGAGATCTGATGCGCTGCTTGGTGAAGTTGGCCTTTGCCGCCGAGGATGAGGCGTCCTGCCGCATGCAGATTGACGCAGCTGGCCGAGCGCCGACTGGGGTGGCTTCGACAAAACGCCGAGTCGCACGGACCACGCGACGTTAGCCTGTCACGCAACCGCAATCCGGCCGCTTCGGTATGGCGTAATCTTGTAGAAAGCCTTTCTACAAGATCAGCGCGTGGACGTGCGGGTGAACGGCGGCGCAAATCTCGCCACGTCCTCTGCCGTGGGCCGGCTCCTGAAAGCTCGGGCCCGGGGCAAAGGCACGATGGTCCACCCGGCGCCGGACGGCGTCAAAAGCCGAAGAGATAGAGATGAACACCCCCGACAATGATGACGGCTCAGACGCTCTGCCCGCTCTCGTGCGCGCGGTCCCGCATAGTGCTGTTCCACCAAATCTGCGCCCAAGGCCGCTGAATCAGCACGCCGCCAACGATACCTATCTCGACTTCATGGTATTTGTGNCGCGCGGTCCCGCATAGTGCTGTTCCACCAAATCTGCGCCCAAGGCCGCTGAATCAGCACGCCGCCAACGATACCTATCTCGACTTCATGGTATTTGTGAGGGCATTTGCACGGGCAAACGCCGTCAGGGACCTTCGGGAGCGCAGTGCCGCCAATGACAACACGAGCCGTAATATACGCCCGCTATAGCAGCGACCGGCAGTCGACGACGTCGGCGGAGGATCAGGCGCGCCTGTGTCGCGCCCGGATCGACAAGGAAGGCTGGGATCTGGTAGAGGTCTTTGCCGACCTTGCCATCTCGGGCGCTACGCGCAATCGGCCAGGGCTCGACGCCCTGATGAGCCGGACCAACGCGTTCGACATCCTGGTGGCAGAATCGCTTGACCGGTTGAGCCGTGACCAGGAAGATATTGCCGGCCTCTACAAGCGGCTGCGCTTTGCGGGCATCCGCATAGTCACGCTGTCGGAAGGCGAAATTGACCAGGAAGATATTGCCGGCCTCTACAAGCGGCTGCGCTTTGCGGGCATCCGCATAGTCACGCTGTCGGAAGGCGAAATCTCGGAACTTCACATCGGCCTCAAAGGCACGATGGGAGCATTGTTCCTGAAGGATCTGGGTGAGAAAACCAGGCGTGGTCAGATCGGCCGGGTCGCGCAAGGCCGTATCCCTGGCGGGCTGAGCTACGGCTACAGGCGTGTGGTGGCGCTTGGCACCGACGGAGAACCCGAGCGGGGCTTGCGCGACATCGACGAGGCACAGGCAGGCGTCGTCCGGCGCATCTTCGCAGAGTATGCGGCCGGCCGCAGTCCGCGCGCTATCGCCGAGACGCTGAACGGCGAAGGTATCCCCTCGCCTTCGGGCAAAATGTGGCGCGCCAACACCATCAACGGCAACCGCGAGCGCGGCAACGGCATTCTCCACAACGAACTCTATGCCGGCATCATCAGCTACAACCGGCAAAGCTTCGTGCGCGATCCCGTCAGCCGCAAGCGGGTCGCCCGGCCCAATCCGCGCGACCAGTGGATCAGCCAGGAGGTGCCGGCCCTGCGGATCATCGACGAGCAAAGCTGGACCGCGGCCCAGCAGCGGCTCGAGCACGGTCAGGCTCTATCGCCTGCGCGTCAACGACGGCCAAAGCGGCTGCTGAGCGGGCTGGTCACATGCGGCAGCTGCGGCGGTACGTTCACCATCATCGGCCGCGACCGCTGGGGGTGCAGCACCGCCCGTGAAACTGGCACCTGCAACAACGGCAGAAGCATCGTCGACACCCAGCTGGAGACACGTATCCTCGGCGCGCTGCGCGAGCGCATGTTCGAGCCAGATGCGGTCGCTGCCTATGTCGAGGAATATCGCCAGGCCTTTACCGCGCAGCAGAAGGACCGGCACAAAGCCCGTCGCGGGCTGGAGAAACGTGAAGCCGAGGCCACACGCCGGATCACCCGTCTGACACTGGCAATCGCCGACGGCGCCAACGCCTTTGCAGAAATCCGCGGCGTTCTCGAAGAGCAGATCGCCACCCGCGAACGCTGCCGGCGCGACCTCGCCGATCTCGACGCCGAACCGTCGCTGGCGCTGATGCCCAATCTGGCGGAGAGCTATCGTCGCAGCGTCGTGCAGCTTGGCGCGGCGTTACGCGGCGATGCGATCGAGCAGGAGCAGGCCCGTCAGGCGCTGCGGGCGCTGATCGACCAGATCGTTGCATCCCCTGCCCCGCACAAACGCGGCGTCGCGCTGGAGATCCGTGGCCGGTTTGCGCAGATGATTGATCTCGCAAACGAAAAAAGCGCCCCGCGAGGGACGCCTGATTGTATGTNACAAACGCGGCGTCGCGCTGGAGATCCGTGGCCGGTTTGCGCAGATGATTGATCTCGCAAACGAAAAAAGCGCCCCGCGAGGGACGCCTGATTGTATGTCRAAGRTGGTTGCGGGGACAGGATTTGAACCTGTGACCTTCAGGTTATGAGCCTGACGAGCTACCGGGCTGCTCCACCCCGCGACGGTCTGCGTATTGGCAGACGGAGGGTGTATGAGACGTTGTGAATGGGTTTTGGATATGTGCGTGATGCATGTTACCATTGGCGCAGTCGGGTTTCACGGCCGAGTTCGGAATGGGATCGGGTGGGACACCGACGCTATAGCCACCAGGCAATGGAGCCGGTGCGACATGCGTTTGCGTTCATATCTGGGATACCCCACCGCAGCTTTCGCATTGGTGGGATTTTAAAATCGATACCGTGCAAGGTTGTAGTGGTATTTATGACCAATCCCTCGACGGCGAGGGGATTGGCAATCTGGCGTCGTCTTAATCATCCGCACGCATCTGATGGCTAACTGGGCGAACCCAGTGTTGTCATTGATGGTGTGAGACTCTCAAGCGCGAATAGAGCAATTAGTATCGGTTAGCTCCATGCGTTACCGCACTTCTACATCCG
>NZ_LMLW01000001.1 GCF_001422045.1 Sphingomonas sp. Leaf242 | reverse complement strand
ATCCAAAAGGCGACCGCTGTTGCGAGCGCGACAGCTGACAGGAAGTTAGCCGCAAGCTTGTCGTAACGGGTAGCGATGCGGCGGAAGTCCTTCAGGCGGCAGAAGGCATTCTCGACGAGGTGGCGGCCGCAGTATCGCTGTTTGTCGTAGCGAATGGTTCGCTTCCGGTTGCAGCGTCCAGGAATGACGGGGATAGCGCCTGTCTCCCGGAGGGAACGGCGCAGGCTGTCGGCATCGTAGCCTTTGTCACCGAGCAGGTATCGGATGCGACCGGCACGTTCGAGAAGGGCAGGCGCGGCCTTGATGTCGCTGACGTTGCCCGGCGTCAGCATCAGCGCATAGGGACGGCCGACAACGTCGGTGAGCGCATGGATCTTTGTGGTCCAGCCGCCCCGGGATCGCCCGATCGCTTGCGCCGAGCGCCCCCTTTTGCGCCGAACGCTGCGCGCTGGATCTTGATGTACGTGCTGTCGATCGCGGTGCTCTTTGTCACGACGCCGGCGTCGACCAGCGCAGCGAGTAATTGCAACCAGAACCCCCGCCGTGACCAGCGGTTGAAGCGGTTATAGATCGTCGTCGACGGACCGTAGTCCGCCGGGCAGTCGCACCACCGCGAGCCGACCTTGAGCACGTGGATAATGCCCGAAATCACCCGTCGGTCATCGACCCGACGGGCGCCAGGCTGGTTCTTTGGCAAATGCGGCTCGATCGCCGTCCACGCCTCGTCCGACAACCAGAACAACGCCATCTACCGCCTCCATCGTCACACACTCTGTGAATCAGGAAGCTCCATTCAGATCAATAGACTGATTGGGTTTGAGCCCTAACAACCAGAACAACGCCATCTACCGCCTCCATCGTCACACACTCTGTGAATCAGGAAGCTCCATTCAGATCAATAGACTGATTGGGTTTGAGCCCTAGCGGTGGGCCGGTCAAACAGACGCTACAGGACAGCACGAGCGCGATCTACGAACGCCTGTCCCTCAACACTGTTTCTTGGGGTGCTTGGGGCCGCAATTACAACTCGGTAGCCAAGCCCAAGTTGGGGAGCGATCTGCTGGATAGCACTGGTGCAGTTCTGACCGATGCCAGCACACTCAACAAGAACCAGCAGTGGACTGACGTGGGCGGCACTGGCAAGCCCTCTGACAATGCGGGCACCTCTGTCACGTTCTACGATCCGCAGAACGGTTATGCCACGCGCGGTAACAGCTTCGGGAAGTCGCAGTTTAATAACTCTTGGCAGGTCAATCTATGGACCCGCGAGAGCTACTACGGCAGCGCAATGGTGTCCGGCGAATTCGTTGGTCAGGATATTTTCATCGGCCTCTCGTTCAACGGCCAAAACATCGACAACTATGCCCAGTTGGAATACGCGATCTATGCTCGTGGCGATAATCAAATCGATATCTACCAGAGCGGCACCGGAATTGTCACCTTGGCCTACGCGCCGGGTGCAGGCGTTTATGCGATCACCTACGATGGTGTGAGCATTAAGTATTGGCTCAACAACACCCTCATCTACACACATCCTGGCAATCCGCAGCCCGGTTGGACGATGTATGCTGGCTTCAACGCTTACGCAATCGGTAACGGGGTCAAGAACATCCAGTTCAGCAGCTTCACGGACAATGCTTGGTCGAGTGTAGGTGGACCGAACCGTCCAGCCGACAACGCCACTGTTGGCGCACCCAATGGCACCTACGTTGGCGGCACGTTGGCCGAGACCGTTGCGGGTAATGCCAACAATCCGGCTGCGGTCATCAACCGCAACACCGTTACTATTGACGGTGGCAAGCTAACGGCAGGCACCGTCGATACGCTCCAACTAAAGGCAGGCGCAGTCAGCACGGACAAGCTGCTGGTTGGCAGCATGAGCTACCTCAATCCTGACCCGGGCTTCCGCGACAACTCGTTCTGGGTGAACAACGGCGTTTACAACGGCAGCTTGGGAACTTCGGCTGGTAGCGTTCCTGCTTGGTATAATAGCCACGGCACCGACATCAATGACGCTATGGGCACCACCAATTACTGTATGCTGTGGGAAGCCTATTTCGGCGGCACAGGACGCCAGCACCTCATCAGTGGACGACGCAACGGCATCAAAGGCGGCACAACCTACCAGTTGAGCGCACTCGGTCGGAATGCTGCAAGCCAGCGCATTTACGTTCTGTGCCGAATGTATGACACCAACGGAACTTACATCGCCGATGCCCAACTATTTTGGGATGCATCGATTGGTAAGGATTACAAGAAGACGCAGTTCGTTGCGCCGCCGAACGCGACCAGCTACCAGTTCTATGTCTTCAACGAGGCTCCCGGCAATAACTGGGGCGGTAACGCCGAGATTGCCGATCTTCAGGTAACCGAGGCTGCTGGCGCGACCGCCATCATGGATGGCGCGATCGTCACCAAGCACATGACGGCCAACACCATCAAGGGTGATGTTATCGAGGCTGGCACTCTGATGGCAGACAAGCTGGTGGCTAACAGCATCACGACCGGCAAGCTAGCAGTCCAGAACCGTCCGGTCTCAGTCGTTGGCATCAACATGCGGATTGAAAACGATAACGTGGTTCGTTGGAACGCGGGTAAAATCATCTTCCCCGACAATAACGGAAACTATGTTACAAGGAGCGTCGTTGCCGGTGCAACAGGCTGGGGCGGCTGGGATAAGCCCGTCAACTTCTGCTATGATAGCAACGGCGACAATCAGGGCTTGGGTGTCTACTACAGCCAGGACTTGCCTGCCTATGCGAGCCAGCTTCCCGTCGCTATCTGGAACAACGGCAAAGACCTAGTGATGCGCGCTGGCACCAGCACACTCATCAATGGCGACAACATCCAGACAGGCACGATTGCTGCGAGCAAGCTGATCGCTGACAGCATCACTGCAAACGAAATCCAAAGCGGTGCAATCGGAGCAGCCGAGATCGCCGCTGGTGCGATCGTTGCGACCAAGCTAGCCATTGGCAGCACAGACAGCATCGTCCCTGACAGCGACTTCCGCGATCCATCGTGGTGGAATAGCGGTATCCCTGATGGCCGTCTTAGCGTCGAGGATGTTGCGTTCAGCCAGTTCCGCCGCGCGCTAGCGATCCGCCCAAACGGCGGCATCGACGTTTTCTCTCCGTTCTTCCCCGTTGAACCCGGTGCGACCTACAAGATCACCA
This sequence comes from Sphingomonas sp. Leaf242, assembly GCF_001422045.1. Classification (GTDB taxonomy): domain Bacteria; phylum Pseudomonadota; class Alphaproteobacteria; order Sphingomonadales; family Sphingomonadaceae; genus Sphingomonas. Next base: position 859,973 of record NZ_LMLW01000001.1, on the reverse strand, counting down.
TGGGCGTCGACTGCGCCGCAGACTTCAACGGCATCTTCCGTCCTCTGATCCACATGCCGGGTGTGCAGTGGTATTCTCCCAAGTATGGTGCGGGCGTCGATCCCTCGGACGTAAACCCGGTGCTGGTATTCAACGCTGCTGGACAGTCGGAGAACATCGTCAAGACGTTCACCAATCCAAACATAGTGAACGTCAACCAATGGCAGTTCCGCTTGATGGGTAGCTGGACTGGCACGGTTCGCTTCGCAATCAAAATCGTCAGAGTTAGTGATACAACGCTGATCGCCGATGGTGCAATCACGACGCCGAAGATCATTGTCGGCTCGCTCGACGGCGACCGCATCGCAACGAACACCCTCGACGCCAACACGATCAAGGCAGGTTCAATTCTCGCCGGTAGCGTAGTGGTGGGCGGTGCCGGTGCGCTAGGCAATATCGCTACACAGGCCGCCAACGCGGGCAACAACGCTTGGTGGACTGTCGCAGGAGACCGTTACGCCATCACCAACAACAAGATCACCAAGCTGACCTACAACGATTGGGACTACAACTGCTACACGCAGGATCTTTTCCAAGGCTCCTGTATAATGACAGGCAAGCTGACCAGCGACGGCACGTTCATCGGCATTTCGGACGGACGCGAAAACGGAAACTACGGCAACATCGATTATGCTTGGCACCGCAGTAGCGATGGCAACACCTATATGTTCCAGAGCGGCGCAAACGTCGGTGGCATTGGCTCGAATGGCGCAGTCGGTGCGGACAGCGTAAACTTCACCGTGGTTTACGACGGCCGCACAGTCCGCTGGTATCGCAACGAGTTCCTACATCGTGAAGTAGACGCTGGGCCAAACCGCGCGTTTTCCGGCGCAGTCGGCATCGCCGCCCCGGGTGCCTATGTTGAGCGCCTGAGCTTTCAGCCGGGGACCGATAACTCGCTTACCCGTGCAGACGTAACGGGCAAGATCAACGCTGGCACCACAACGATCAACGGTGGCAAGATCACAACCGGCTCCATCGGCGCGGATCAGATTGCCGCCAACTCGATCATTGCGAGCAAGCTGTCGATCAACAACAGGAACATCAGCGTCATTGGCTGCGACTTCCGCTACCAGGATGGTCGTTTGTGGTGGAGCGATGGCCATATCCTCTACACGGACGACAACGGCAATTCGTCGTCGCCCTACATCCCAGCAGCAAGCGTGACGTGGAATGGAGGTTCTTACAACTACATCGTTTGGGACAAGGGCGCGGGTGGGTTCCGTCAAACGCCACCAGACGGTTGGGAGCCTTCACAGAACAATGCCTCGAACAGCGTTATCATGTGCACCTGGCGGAACGGCACCAACTTCAACGCCAACTATGGTGGCACCATCGTTAGCGGTGATCGCATCGTAACCAAGTCGATTGGCGCGGACCAGATCAACGTCGGTTCGCTATCGGCGCTGTCCGCAAACATCGGTTCGCTTGTTAGTTACAATGGTGCTGGTGGTCGAGTGGAGCGCGACGGCAACGGAACGCGCATCTACGACAACAATGGCACTCTGCGTTCCTGGAGCGGCTTCTAATGCTCAGGACATATGATGCAGCAGGTCGTCCAACACTGGAATTGACCTCAACGGTGCAGAAGTTCATGGGCGTCGCAAGTGTGGGCTGGAGTTACACAGGCGGCGCTCAGAGCGGCACGATAAATGATAGTAGGTTCGTGCAATATCCGGGGTGCGTTCCTTATGTCATCGTCATCAGCGGCCAAATCGACGTAGGCGGCTATATGCCGCAGTTCTCGATCAGCGGCACGACCCTCACATGGTCCTACCGTCTTGCCAATGCTCAGACTTATACAAGGCCGGATACCACTTTCATTTACGGTATCTTCTAATGGCAGATTTTCGAGGCGACATTTACGACGCAAGCGGCAGGCTACAGGTCAGCACCAATATGCTCGGCATGGTTTGCCGTCGCACCGGCACAGGCGCAACGATCACGCGACAAGGTGGCAACACCAGTCCCAGTTCACTGCTAGTGGACGTGAGCGGATGCAGTTATCCCGTGGTAGCAATCAAAATCGACAACTACGTGGCGGCGCTTGCGGGTAAAAGCGGAAATTCGACGACCAATCATTGGATTTGTAGCGCGCCGGTTGGCACTGGCTTTACCTACTACATCTTCGATTGGACAACATCGCTTCCCAACAGCGGAGGTATGGAGCGCCGCTTTGACGCCAATGGCCGATGCACCTTCAACAGCGACTACTTTCCCATGTTCACAACCCGCATGTTCGGCGGTGTCGGACAAACGATGGCGACGAACGGGCGAGTGTTTGCAACTGCTCAGGGGACCATGGCCGGTCATAGCCGACGTGGTGAGGCACTTTGCTATCAGAGCGGCGGGCCTCAGCTTGATCCGGACGGCGGTGGCCTCCAGAATTGCAGAGACATTCGTTATCGCAATGATGGCAAGCTGTATGGTGGTGGTGTTCGTCCAGGCGATGGCACAGTGGGCATGTATCAGGTTTCGTGGGATGACGTGCAGGTTAGCGCGGGCAACTATACCAACTACTCACAAAACGACGTTCGCGGATGGGAGTGCCCTGGCACTGTCATGGCGGTGGACGTGACCAACATCCCTGTTGGCGCTACATTTTTCTAAATCGCTTAAATAGTCGACACTTTCAATAACAAGAGGGAGCAAACCCCGTGGCAACTACTACACCAACCGTTAACGACGCAGCAAAGGTCGTCATTGACACCGAAGTCAGCGCACTTACCGCAATCAGCGACGCTCTCACGGTTTTCGACAATGCGCTCGTTGCCGTCCAGCAAACGCTGCCAAACGGCCTGACCCTCGACGCTGCTAGGATTATCAACGAACTGCGCTCACAGCATGGCTATCGCCGTGTAACTGAACTCCCGGCTCTGCTGGGTCGCTACGCTCAGTCGGACACGCCTTCTATCCCGGTCATGCCAGCAGGCACCGGCAATGGCTAACGACAACGAAAAGCTGGACGTTCCAGCAACCGACAAGCCGGTAGTCGTGGATAGGCCCTCGTTCCTCAAGGACGTGCGAAACGGCCTCCTCCATGCGCTCAAGGTCGTATGGCAGGTTCCCGAGGCGCGCGGCATGATCGCTACGCTATTGGTGCGCTTCGGCGTCCCCGCTTCGATCGCTGCTATCGGCATGGCCGTAGGCGAAAAGCTGGCGCAGTAATGAGCGACAACAGCACGGAGGCCGCTCCGCAGACCCATCCACAGGTCGTGACGATGCAGAACGGCACTCCGGTGGTGATCCGCACGGAGACGCAGGTTCCCGTCACGCCGCCCCAGAACAAAGACGCGATGTTCAACGTCACGCAGGCCGGTGTCTATCTGGCCTTCGTCGTGCTGCTGATTACGGCGGTTGTCTCCAGCATGAAGTGGCTGGACGGTAAGCTGGAAAAGCTAGGCGTCCGCGTCTCGGACGAGATGAAGGAAGTTAAGCAGGACGTGAAGGACGCAGAGCGTCGCATCCTCGATGTCGAGCGCCAAAGCGTCGCGCTGGATAAGCGGCTTGCGCTACAGGAGCAGGAAAGCCGCGCCATCAAGGACGGCCAAGATCGGATCGAGCATCGGCTGGAGAAGATGGAAAAGGAAGGCAAGGAAGGCCGCGCCGAGATCATCGAGAGCCTTCGCGAGCTACGCGAAGTAAAGCCCCGCTAAACCCCCGTAGACGGCCGCACAGGGCCATCTCGCCGTTTTGGCGGGATTGGCTGCCCCGAGGCGCGGGCTGGCCCTGTCGCCCTTCCTAGGCAATCCGTGTTACACGGATAACGTCTTTCCAGCTCTATAATGAACCGGCTCGTCCCGAATAACCGCATGCCAACGCGGTTTTGGACAACGCTGGTCGGGTCCCAGCCGGCGCCGCATGTTGGCCATTTGTTCGGGACGCGCGACAATAGCGTTATGCCTATGCCCAAACCCCGAACCCGCGCACCGGCCCGTCAGTCAGCAGAGGTGGAAACCGTGAGGCTTTTCACGGCTTCCGGCCATCCCTGGATGGGTTTGGCGGCTCTAGCGATGTGGCGGCTTCGTTGGCCATCGGCACTCATAACAGCGATTGTCTATGCCAAGCACGCCGTGTTCTGAACGATCGCTTCCTTCAGCCCGCCGACTTCGACATGGATAAGCCTGACTGTCAGCGGCCTCCGAACGTCAGCTTGAAGAGCATCGCGCAGTCGCAATCAGCTTCACCGAATTTCGCAACCCAGAAGCGCTGATCTCCGGAAAACCCCTCACAGGCTACGCTACGGCAAATGTCGTCGTGATTGGGTGTGTATCGAGTAAGCCAAGGGCCGAACACCTCCCGAAAGTATTCCACGTGGCAATCATTCGTGGACAGCGGACGAAGGCTATCATCGGCTTCCCTCACGAAGCGGAATACGAAGTCGGTATATCCGGTTTGCGGCAGCGGAACGCGAACCTCGACATCGCTCATGATGCCTTTACCTTGCCAGTCCACTTGGGCGACTTCGGGTTAGTCATGTGAGGATTGGGTTCGAGAACAACGTCCCATAGCTTGCCACCATCGATGATAAGCAGGTTCGTCATCTGATCGCCATCCCAGATAGGGATCGCGAACGAGCAGCCGCACCAAACATCGTCGAACCATCCCTTGTCGTAGATCGGGGAACCGGCATAACGGTAGGCATGGGACCTACTATCACCCTCGATGATAATTGGGCGCAGAGGCTCGATGTAGTCGCGATATAGTAGCTTGCTGAACGCCTCGTCATTTGCATCACGGCGAGCAGCGACCAACTTGTCTTCTGCACCCAGGATGTTCTGAAAGTCCATGTAGAAGGTCCCGGCTCCGGGAATTTGGATCGACGCTGAACACTTATATCGTTCGTAGAAGACCTGGACATTGCCATGACGAGGCATGAGCGCACCCACGATGTTAGGTAGCTGTTCCGCCTTTGTCGCTGGAGAGACAGGCTCAAGGGCTTCCGCCTGCATGGCGATGAGCGCCAGTTCACCCTTGTTACCGGCGAACTCTTCCTGGACTGGTCGCATGGGTCCGCGCGAGGCAAAGCTATCGAAGTTGCGTTGCATTGCTGGAGGTAGGATTGCACGGATAGCGTCGATTGAGTTTGTCATATTATTCTCCCTTGCTGGCGTTGTTAGCGGCGCGGGTCGCTCGCATTTTGGCTTTCGCTTGCTCGCTCATCGGACGGCGCTTCACACCCTTCTGACCGGCGGTGCGCTTTGCGACGTGTTCAGGCGTCTGAGACTTACCGAGACGCGCGTTCCTGATTTTGTCCTTGGACTTGACCTGATGCTTGTCACCAGGCTTGAACTGGAACAGCCGCTTGCTGTCCTCTGCCGAAGTGATCTTCGCGTTCTCGACGGTCATCGTTCCGCCTCGGACCAAGGCGTCACGGCTCACCCAGCTACAAACTGGGCGAAATGTATTCTTCATGTAGAAGTCGATCACCTTTGGGCCTTGGTCGATCTTCTGACCCATAGACCGGATGCGGTGATTGCTCCAGAGGCTCAGATACTCATCGAACGTCATCGTAACCGTGATATCGTTCTGCTTCTTCTGGTATCGGATGGTGGTTTGGAACTCCCGTTCGAGTAGTTCCAGAACGTCCGGTCGGACTGCCTCGCGCTTAGCCATTACGCTGCACCCCCGAAGGTCAGCTTGAATAGCAGAGACACATCTATGTCATCGAAAACGACTGAAAGCACGTAGCCGTAGGTAATGCTCTCCCCGCCAATCAGCCTTGTGGCGAGGCTTTCAGGTGCAGCCTTCGAACGATAGTTCGCCGTGATCCGGTATGGCTTTCCACACTTCCTTAGCCACTCCATTGCACCTACTGGCATGGCTCCAGCTGGCATTGGACTTAAAATTCCTGCTGGAACATGAGCGCGCGCTCCATGATCGCTGAACAATTTGTATTCCACATCGAAGATCGTCGGGAACGCACGTGCGGGGTTTTCAAACTGCTCGAAAACCGTTTTCAGGACTACGTTGCCGTAGGATTCGCGCTTGCTACCAAGTTCAACTGCATAGGACATATATCGTGCTCCAAATAGAAAGAACCCCCGGAGAGCACGACCAATCCGGGGGTTCCGCGTTAATCCCACTAGGATGGGAAACTGAAACTCTTAAGGCGCTATAACGTCGTGCTCGTTGCAGCCGATCTATTTAAGCGGGTTGGTGTCACACCAAACTACGCACTTAATGGTGGGTCGGTAGCCACCGCCAGGAAACTCTGACCACAATCTCACTATGCAGCCTGAGTTCACATCGCGTCTATATATTGGTGGAGATATCTCACCTACCTTGGTAGGAGCCATATACTATACCTTAGGCAGTCGATGCGACGAACTTACTTCCCTACCTTGGTAAGAGCCATATCTACGATAGTAGATATGACACTTGTCAATGGCAGCGAAAGCAACTCCATCACACCAACTGGTAGCCCTGGCGACTTCTCGCGAAGTCTCCCTGGCCGTCAGCGTTGCTGACGAGTAGTCGTTCTGGCGTTCGCCAGAGCTATCGTCCTGCGGACGGCAATCGCTCCGCTCCTCCCCAGGAGGTGTGTTGGGACTGATGGCTGCGCCGAGGGAAACCCGCGCGCGTGGAATGGAGCCGTAGGACACGTTGACACGGATGCGACCCGGCAATGCCCTACGGCCCCTCCTCAGGGCCGATCCATGTTGAGGGGAACACGGATAGCCCCGAAGCTCTTGAACCTCTGTATGAGCGTCTCTCAGCAGTTCTCGATCACCCAGCGCAGCAAATCCATTTGCCGCTCACGCTCTGGTGTCTCTTCTGTTGGGTAGAAGCGGTGCGGGATTGGTGCCAGTCCAGGGAATTCCCACGCCCAACGCGTCACCGGCGGCATATCCTCGAACCACAGCCTGTCGGTAGGAGTTAGTTTGTCCCATGCGCTTTGACAGGAGTAGACCCAGTTCTCGATATACTCGGCGTGCCAAAACCAGAGCCGGATGACCTCACCGTCTTTGGCAGGCAACGGCTTATCGAACAGGCCCAGAGCGTCGCGCCTAGCGATCAGCGCCTTCACCCTCTCAAGGTATTCCTTTCGGTAGGTGTTCGAAGGATTGCTCTCCGCGCGAGCCAACTCCACGGTTTCCCAGTAGTTGGCGGCGGCGCGCGACATTTTAGGCAGGTGCTTGGGATCGAAGGGACGCTCGGCCCTAAGCCGTAGGGCCTCGTCCTGGGTGGACCGGCGCAGGTCGTATGGTATGTTTAGGGCGATCAACTCGGCCTCTTTAAACAGCAGAAAACGGTCAGCGGTTAGCGCGGCCAGCATTTCGCTGGCACGCGCCTTCCTCGCGCTCACGCGGCGCTCGACGGCACCGAGAGTGCCGCTGCCGCTGTCCACTGATCGGTCCATCGCTCAGTCAAGGCATCTTGGCCTTTAATAATATCGCAGATGTCCAACGCGCCCGGTTCCACGCGAACCAGGAGTAAGCGATACTCGCCCACCTTCCCCCAGTTGATGTCGCTGGGAGCATCTTCCAGAGGAAGGGATGCGATTGCCACGCCACGGGCCAGCTTGCGGTTCGCGACCTTCTCCTCCTTGGACACCGTGACCTTGCCGGGCTTGGCATCAGCCAGGATGCCGCCACTGCGCTTGGGATATGCCAGGATCACGTTATGCAGGGTGGCGCGCGGGAACTTGACCGGATCGGCGAAGAAGATGCGATAGAAGCGCCCTAGGCGCTCGTCACGACGCGAAGGGATGACGAACTTCTCGCCTACCCAGCGGCCGAGCTGCAACTTGGCAATTTGACCAAGAAGTTCGGCATCGGTCTGCGCGGGCTTGGCTACGCCGATTTTGGCGAGGCGCGGATACAGAACCGCCTTGTTAGCCAGCCAGTCGAGCGCATTGTCGTAACCCATCGACAGGAAGAAGGCCTGGTTGTCTTCGGCGCTGTTATACGCCTCCGTCTCGGCGACCATGTTGGCATCGAACTGCTGACGAACGAGCAGCGTGCGCGCTTCCAGGCCCTCGATGTCACCCTCGACCGGGGTCTCAACCCTCTCCACACCTGTGGGTTGATCCGGGATGGGAGAAAACGATGCGAAGCTCACGTCAGACGACGTAGCGGGAATGATGTTCTGAGTAGCAGCGTCAGTCACGTATAGGCCCTTTAGAGGCAATACGCGCAGGCATGGTGGAGTGGGTTCGATACGGAACGATACGACACACCGGCCATCGCTTGCGCGTTGGTTGGGGAATGTCGCTCGGCATCACTCGAACGTAACGGACCTTCAGGCGTCCGCTGCGGGGTCTTCGACCCGAATATGTGGTCACGCTTTGTCGCGCGCCGCTCGCCACACGGTGGTCTTACGCAGGGTTGGTTTGCCGCTTGAAGCGCCGAACCGTGCGTTCCGCCGTAGATGTGGCGCCCTTCTATCAGCCGCGACGAAGTTGTCAAATTATTTCGGAAGCATAGCAGCACTTTGATGGTTAACAACTGGACGGTCTGTGTGTGTGTATCTTTATATAGGAAGACCCCGCCCCACAGATGTGGGACGAGGCCTACGAAATCGGAGATGAGCAGCCCTGGTTGAGCATCCTTAATCGCAATCTATTTACGAGGACCCTGCTCTACCTCGAAGCCATGCTTGTCGCACCATGCGCGATAGGTCGTCTTGCTTGCCTTGCTGATCGTCTTTTCGGGGTTGGTGAACCAAATCTCGATGGTGTAATCGGGATGGGCCTTCTTCACGGCGAGCATCTTCCGGCGATCGGCAGCGTCGAACAGGCCCTTGGCCTCCACGATGCGCTTACCCTGCACGTCGATGAAATCCGGCAGGTAGCTGCATTCTAGGACGTAGGGCAGCTTCACGGCTTCGTAGGCAAAGCCCGGTCCCAGGTCGCGCCCGCACCGCGCTTCGAATGGATTGCGATAGCCGCTCACCGGACGAACAGCGCAGCTTCTGCGGCCCGCCTCTTCGTAAGCCCTGCAAGGGCCTTTCCGCCCGCCTTGTTCCAACGCCCGAACTGCGCTGCCGCCCCGGCGTGATCGCCCGCATTGAGCAGTCTGAGGAGCGTGCTGGACCCCAACGCGCCCACGCCCACGTTGTAAGCGAACGAGACAAGTGCGCCCAACTGGTTCGACGTAACAGGCACGCGGACAAGTCCGCTGACCTTCTTCTCGAACGCATCATACTCCGCAACTAACCACGCGTCGGCCTGAGCCTGAGTGCAGGTGTCTCCCCTCTTTACGTTTGTCGTGCGACCCCAGCCGATCGTCCAAACGCCAGCGGGGCAAAGATAGGCTGCAAGTCGGCAACCCTCGAACTGTTTGATTAGCGGAAGTCCCGCCCTGGATGAGTTTGTCATCCAGTATGTATCCAAATCGCGACTACTGACTTAACCGCGCACTTAACTCTCCTTGGTCCTGGTTAAATACTCACGGACAAACAACAAGGAGATTTCCATGAGGAAGCGCAGATCACAGCTAAAGTCACATTACATTGCGGAGTATAAGGCGCTCATCAACGCCATTCATCGCTGTCACAACGAGAACCACACCAACTACCGTTCCTATGGCGCACGCGGGATCACAGTTGCGGATGAGTGGCGCACGGAGAATGGCTTCGCGTTGTTCCTAGATCACGTCGGACCACGCCCTGATGCAAACCACAGTTTGGACCGTATCGATAACAACAAGGGCTATGTTTACGGCAACCTCCGCTGGACCGATCGGAAGACGCAGCAGAAAAATCGCCGCCCTCGCAACTCGGAAATTCAGGACTATGGCTGGGGCGTAGGCTACTCCACTCCTCGTGGCACGGGACGCGGCCATAGCCGCCGTCGAAGCCCCCTCGTTCCCTACATGGGTCGCACTCAGACTGTTGCGGATTGGGCTTACGAACTTGGCATGAACTCCACGACGATCCGCTGGAGGCTAATGCGCGGACTATCCCCGGCAGAGGCTTTAGACCCGAATACCAGCCGCGCCGGTGAAAGGCGCAAGATGGCCGCTAACGAACTCCTACTCCCAACGATCCACTGAGACATGAAGGAGAACACTCCCATGAAGACAAACGCAGAACTAGAAACGCTTATCCAGAACCTCATTGAACGCATGAACCGAGTTGAGGCAAATGTCGCTAACCAGCAAGCGAAATTGCCTGAACCTCATGACCCTCTTGTAGCTGCTATCGATGATGCTTTGCAGGTTATCGACAGAGGAATTGATGACCTTCGCGATCGGCTTGACCAGCCAGCAATCGAGCAGGGTGGCATCTTCCTCGCGATCAGGATGGCACTTCGTGGGAACTGAGCTAAACCGCGAGGAAGCGATTGAGATGCTACGCCACGACATCGTGGTGCTGCTCAGCAAAGACCCTCACTGCCAGATTGCCAACCTACTTGGTCAGGCATTGATGGTCCTCTACACCGAATGACAGCGCAGCGTCAGGAAACCGGCGCTGTCGCCATGATTGCTAACCAAAGCGCACGACACGGGATGGCGAACCAGCCATGATCGGCATGTTCCAAACCCGGCTCTTATTGTCGTGGACGATGAGGAACGGCACACCGTCAAATATGGCCATCACCGTATCGCTCGTATGGTGCGGAACGTCTCGGTAGGTAGCGGCCCGCCCACGACCAATCTTCTTGGTCTCGGTTCCACGAAGCTCCTCACCAACCGTCGCCGTCCACGTCACCCCGTCAGTTTTCCACGTCATCGAGTAGATGCGCTCGGCCGGCTCGCGGGAGCCTCCACCGACGGATCCGGAAAGCTCCTGATAAGCCTGCTCCTGCTTCTCTGGTTCGGTGAACGGCATGAAAAATTGCGGCACGGGCTTCGCCTCCTCAACTGATCGGCCAAGCGTATCGCCCAGACGTTTTGCCGCAAGCCTCTTGCCGAATCGTTCTTGTTCTGTTCCATGTAGGACATGACACAGCCTGATCCCTCCAGCCTCGCCCAAAGCCTTCTCCTCGCCCCTGCGTGGGCGCGCGTCGGGCTGACAGCGCCCGTGCAGCGCATCCGAGAACAGGCAGCAGCCGAGTTAGCTCAGACAATCATTGGCGCTCTGGAGGGCTCTCAGGGGCGATACGACGCCCGCCAAATGGCGCTTCCGCTTTGACGTGGGGAACGCTCGTTTTCGCACCCTAAGCGACTTCGGAAAGCATCACGCCAATGTCGGGGCCGTCTGCGGATCATGCCAGCACAAGGGCGTGGTCCACCGCGACCTGTTGGCGCGCTGGTGCTTTCTCAAACGCCTGAACACCGCCGTAGAATTGCTGCCAAGGTATCTCCGCTGCTCGCAATGCGGCGCACGCCCTAGCCATATTCGACCGAACCGAGCACCTCCATCATTTCCAAAATGGGGAACGGACGAACAGCAGTGGAAGCGGCTGCATCGCAGGTTGAGAGGTTAAGAGGGTGCCTAGAGCCTCCTAGAGCCCTATAGAAAAATACTGCTTGCCCTAAACCGTCATAGCGATCATAGAGGCTCTAATGACCCTTAGGAGACCTATGATGCCTAACGTAGACATTTCCGAAAATACCGTCGTGCGCCTTCAGAAGTTTGCAAAGCCGCTGGTCGATACTTTCGACACCGTTATTCAACGGCTGCTCGACGCCTATGAAGAGAATGACGTTTTCGACATCCCAGGGACCAAGCCTGCCGGCCCTGGCCAGCCAATCAAGGATGATGGGGCCACGAAGCTGTTTAACTGGCGCAACCCGCCGGTCCTCGCGCACACGACGGTCTATCAGGTCACTCTGAACGGCGAGACGTTCTCTAAGGGTGATACCTATTGGAACACGATAATGTATGCCGTCATCCGGGCCGCCCATAAGCACGGGAAGACCGCCGAACAGCTCAATCAACTTCTCTTCGTCAACCACGCGATCGGTATGAAGACTGACAACGGCTACAAGTTCATGAACGACATCGGGCTGTCGATCCAAGGGCAGAACAGCGACAACGCGTTCCGACAGGCTTTTGAATTGGCCGCCCATATGAAGTTCACCCTTGAGGTGTTCTTCCGCTGGCAGAATAAACCAGAAGCGGCGTTTCCTAACGAAACGGGTGCCTTCACGATCTAACCCTTCGCACTGCTCGACAGTCCAGAAGCCGCAGTTTTCTGCGGCTTTTGTTGCTCAAGGCCGCAGTCAAATTCAGGGTTTGACACCTATAGCGCACGGGTCGGCAGCGTGTCGCTGTTAACCATGCTAAAGTGCACAAATGGAAAACGCTGCCCTTTCACCCATGATTGAAACGCATCGATCGTTTGAGCTGTTTCGCCAGAACGATCTCGACCGGCTGATCGAACTAGCGAGAGGTTGGCTCGACGATGTCGCGCTTCGCCTACCCGCGACATGCGGCGCTTATGCCGATCGAGTGCTGATGACGTGCCTCGCTCAAGGAGGTGCGCGTCACTACGTAGACCAACATAATGGCGTCAAAGACCTAGACGTTTGGACCTTCTTCCGAGCCCGGACCGAAAGAGCCTTTCCAAGCCGGACCGTCTGGAACCGAGACTTCGGGCAGTCTCGATTGGGAAAGCATCCCGACGATATTGGATATACGGGGCGCAGGGTTGATCTCATCGGTCGTTCGATCCCGTGCGCCGATGATGAGCAGCCGACCGCCGCCGTCCGCAGATGGCTGGAGGGATCGTCGGCTAGTGCGTTTGAGTTGAGAAAGGCACCCGTGCTGGCTCTGGTTCACGGCAAGAAACCGGTCGTCATTTGGAAGCCGCATACCCCGTCGGGAGCGGGGCAAAAATAAGCGTTTGCCCCCTATAACGCACGGATTGGCGGGTGATCGCCACAGCGCAGATCGGAATTCGACGCTGTCTTGAACAACCGCACTGCTGTCACTATTTCACTATCGACCCCCTCGGACGCGCGGAAACGCGTAGCCAGTGCTGGGGCGTTACAGGGCCAGTGGGAGGATTTGTCCTTGCCACCGTAACTACGCTGGGCGGGATCTCTCCCGCTCTGACATGGGGCACTCTCGCAGTGCTCGCAGGCAACCGGTTCCTGATGCCGGGTTTCAAGATCGGGAAGACTGAAGAAGCTAACGACAAGAACGTAACGACGACCCAGAACAGAACGAGGAAGGCGGTAGATATGGGCAAATCGACCATCCGCAATCTCGCGATTGCCGCACCTATCACGGTGCTTTTCAACACGGTAGGCATTGGCGCACTGTCCCTGTAACGCCCCAAAATCCTCCCGTCACCAATTCCAAGCCGGCCTTCGTGCCGGCATTTTTTTGCCCAAAATCAGGCCCATCCGCGGGAAAAATTGGGGCTTTACTCCTATAACGCACGGGTCAGCGGGTTATAGCCGCAGCCGACAACCTGGCAAAGATACCAACGTCGGGTTCCGCCCACTTCCAGACATTGAGCATCTCTGTATAGTTAACCGTTCCCGCGCGAATGCTCCGGCTTTCGACTTGGCTCGACAAGAACCGCGAACCGCGCAGACAGGAGTTGCCATGAAGCACTTTCTCTCGTTGGTCTTGCTTATCGCTACCGCGACTTCGGTCAGCGCGTCGGCAAATGATTTCGATGCGGTTGCCGCTGCGCCGAGCAGCCACCGTGTGCTGATGGAAGACGGTAAGATCCGTGTATTGCGGGTCGAGGTGGCACCCGGCGCGACTGAACCCGTCCATGATCACCGCTGGCCGAGCGTGATGTATTTCGAACAGCCCCAGCCGATCACTTACATCGAATACAAACTGGTCAATGGCCGACCGGTCGAGACCCAGCGCTTCGATGCTCCCGCTTTCAAACCTGCCCAGACCGTGCGGGGGGAACCAGAGGGTCTCCATGCGGTGATGAACCGGGGAACGGCACCGTTTGTCGCCGTGAGAATCGAGTTCAAAGACGGCAATCCGTCACATACTCGATAGGCTCGTTCCAACCTGCCTACAACGGCAGCTCACCACCAATCCCGGACATTCAGTGGCCGCGCAAATCTGCCAAAAATAAGGGTTTGACTCCTATAACGCACGGGTCAGGGCGTTGTAGCCGTAGCCTACTGCCGCGCGATTTTCTCGAACGTCCGCTGACGCCCACTTGCGGACATTCCACGGGCCGGGGTGACTGCGGGTTACGCGCCAGTTAGGTGAGACTGCTAATAGCGATCGAAAGTCGATCAGCCTTCAGGAGAGTGTCTGTGCTTTTTCACACCATGGTCGGATCGAATGACATCGAACGGTCAAAGCGCTTTTACGACACGGTGCTCGCCACCCTGGGTGCAGGCGAAGGAACGCGGAACATCGCCGACAGCGGCCATACCCGTCTGATCTACAACAATGGTAACGGAACCAACTTCATCGTCAGCCAGCCGATCAACGACGAACCGGCAAGCGTCGCTAACGGCAGCACCGTTGCCTTTTCCTGCGACTCGCCCGAACAGGTGAAGCAGCTTCACGATACCGCCGTTGCCGCTGGCGGGACCTCGATAGAAGCTCCGCCGGGACCGCGCGAAACTGCCTCCATGGGCACCATCGAGCTGGCCTATTTTCGTGACCCCGACGGCAACAAATTGTGCGGAATTCATTTTCCTGCCTGATTCGTTCGATACGGGTCCGCTTCTGTCGATAGCGGACCCCGATCATGCGATCCCGCGAAGATCCGCTTTCCTCCAATCCCGGACATTCAGTGGCCGCGCAAATCTGCCAAAAATAAGGGTTTGACTCCTATAACGCACGGGTCAGCAACGTATAGCCGATCGCCGCCGCCGCTCCCGCTAGCGCAGCGATCAGAGGCAAGCGCGCATGCAATGCCAACCAAGGACTAAGAGCTAGCAGCCGCAACACGATCATCATCGTTGCCGCTACCGCTGCGGTGATATGCAAACCGCTCACCGACAGCAGATGCGCGAGCCCAGCGCGGCGCATCGCCTCCGAATCCTCCTCGCTGATCGCGCCGACGTCGCCTGTCGCGAGTGCCGCGCCGATACCCCCGGCGCTCCCCTCCAGTCGCGATACGATGTGGTGCGACAGCGCGACGCGGATGCCCGCGCCCGATTCGCTTGCCGTCGTCACGACTACCGGTGCAAAGCCTCGCCCGGTCGCACCGATACCGCCGAACCAAGCGACGCGGGCGAAGTCGTACGCTCCCGGCACCGCGGGCAGCGGCGGCGGCATCAGCCGGGCCCGCAAATGCACGACCGCTCCCGTTCCCAACAACTTGGGCGCGTCCGCTTCAGCCAGATTGACGCGGACTCGATACGGCAAGGCGACTGGTTGCCCATCGGTTTCCACCCCCTTCCCGACCGGCAGCAGCGTCAGCCGGATCAGCTTACGCGCCACCAGCGGCTCGATCGCCTCGACCTTCGCGGAGAAGCTCGCGATCGTCGGGCCGCCCAACACCGGCCGTGCCACCGCTTCAGATCGTGCCCAGATCAAGCCCAACCCGAGTGCAGCCGTCAGCAACCCGATCGCCAGGGCTCGCGCGGCGCGCCCGCCTCGCCCGGCAGCCAAACACGTCAGTCCGCTCGCCACCAGCAACAGGATCGTCACGCACCATGCCGCCGGGTCCGGCAACGCGAACCATAGAGCTATCCCGCCGCCCAGCATCACCGGCAGCCACAGCACCAGCTGGTCGCGCTCTGCCTCCAGCCAGCGCTCGACCGCCAGTCCCCAGCGTTCCACGGCAAGCCCGACGACAGCCCCCCATCGCG
Organism: Sphingomonas sp. Leaf242; assembly: GCF_001422045.1. Lineage (GTDB taxonomy): Bacteria > Pseudomonadota > Alphaproteobacteria > Sphingomonadales > Sphingomonadaceae > Sphingomonas. The sequence continues at coordinate 844,293 of NZ_LMLW01000001.1, read as the reverse complement.
GCACGCCCATTTGTCGCCGCCAAGGACGCATGCTAGGGGCGGCGACGGCTGTCATGGCCATCGTTTCTCCATTGTTTCATCAGTCTGGGAGCACCCGCGGTTGGGCGCAATATCTGATACGGGCACCGCCGCTTCGGCCGCACCCGTGGTTACCCGTTTCGCTCCGTCGCCGACGGGGTTCCTGCATCTTGGCGGCGCGCGCACCGCGCTGTTCAACTGGCTGTTCGCGAAAGCAAACGGGGGTAAATTCCTGCTGCGGATCGAGGATACCGACCGGGTCCGCTCGACCCAACCGGCGATCGACGCGATCATAGACGGAATGCGCTGGCTCGGCCTCGACTGGGACGGCGACGTCGTCATGCAGTTCGCGGGCGCCGAGCGTCACGCGCAGGTCGCGCACGAGATGGTCGCGAAGGGCCACGCCTATCGCTGCTACATGACCAATGACGAGATCGCCGCGATGCGCGCCGAGGCACAGGCCGCGAAGAAGCCGCTCCGCATCCGCAGCCCTTGGCGCGACCGCCCCGAGAGCGAAGCGCCGAACCTCCCCCACGTCGTCCGCCTGCGCGCGCCGCAGGAAGGTGCCGTCACGATCGAGGACCGGGTACAAGGCGCGGTGACGGTCAAGAACGAAGAGATCGACGACCTCGTTTTGCTCCGCTCCGACGGCACGCCGACCTACATGCTCGCGGTCGTCGTCGACGATCACGACATGGGCGTGACGCACGTCATCCGCGGCGACGATCACCTCAACAACGCGTTCCGCCAGCTGCCGATCTATCGCGCGATGGGTTGGCCCGAGCCGATCTATGCGCACATCCCGCTGATCCACGGCCCCGACGGCGCCAAGCTGTCGAAGCGTCACGGTGCGGTCGGTATCGAAGCGTATCGCGACGAGATGGGTATCCTGCCCGAGGCATTCGACAACTACCTCCTCCGCCTCGGCTGGGGTCACGGCGACGACGAGATCATCAGCCGCGAGCAGGCGGTCGAGTGGTTCGACCTGTCGGGCGTCGGCAAGTCGCCCTCGCGCTTCGACCTGAAGAAGCTCGAGAACCTCAACGGCCATTATATCCGCGAAGCCAACGATGCCCGCCTCGCGCAACTTGCGGCCGACCGGCTCGGCCACGATCTGCCAACCGGCGGACTCGAACTTCTGACTCGCGCAATGCCCGTCCTGAAGCCACGTGCCGCAAACCTGAACGAGCTGGCCGAAGGATCGAATTTCTTGTTCAGCCAGCGCCCTTTGGCGATGGATGACGCCGCGGCGAGCCTTTTACAGGGTGAAGCGAGTGCGATTTTGGTCAATGTCCATGCCGAACTTGACGCGCTCGCCGAGTGGGATACGGAGGCGCTCGAAGGCGCGGTACGGCGCGTGGCCGAAGCGCGGGGCGTCAAGCTCGGCCAGGTCGCACAGCCGCTTCGCGCCGCGCTGACGGGACGCAAGACGTCGCCGGGGATCTTCGATGTGCTCGACCTGCTCGGGCGCGACGAGAGCCTGGGACGGATCGCCGACCGGATGGCTAGCTGATAAGATTTCGAGGAAGGATACAAGCATGAGCGAGACCGCAACCCTCAAGGTCGACGGCAAGGATTTCGAGTATCCGGTGATGTCCGGTACGGTCGGACCCGATGTCATCGATATCCGCAAGCTGTACGCGCAGACGGACAATTTCACCTATGATCCGGGCTTCACTTCGACGGCGTCGTGCCAGTCGAAGCTGACCTACATTGATGGTGACGCGGGCACGCTGCTGCACCGCGGCTACACGATCGGCGAGCTGGCCGAGCAGTCGAACTTCATGGAAGTCGCCTATCTGCTGCTCAACGGCGAACTGCCGAGCGAAGACGAGCTGGCGAACTTCTCGACCACGATCACGCGCCACACGATGGTGCACGAGCAGCTCGCGCAGTTCTTCCGTGGTTTCCGCCGCGACGCGCATCCGATGGCGATCCTGTGCGGCGTCGTCGGCGCGCTGTCGGCGTTCTATCACGATTCGACCGACATCCACGATCCGGCGCAGCGCGTGATCGCGTCGCACCGCCTGATCGCCAAGATGCCGACGATCGCCGCGATGGCGTACAAGTACAGCGTCGGCCAGCCGTTCGTCTATCCGGACAACACGCTGAGCTACACCGGCAATTTCCTGAAGATGACGTTCGGTGTCCCCGCCGAGAAGTACGTCGTGAACCCGATCGTCGAAAAGGCGATGGACCGCATCTTCATCCTCCACGCCGATCACGAGCAGAACGCGTCGACCTCGACCGTCCGTCTGGCCGGCTCGTCGGGCGCCAATCCGTTCGCGTGCATCGCCGCCGGCATCGCCTGCCTGTGGGGCCCAGCACACGGCGGCGCGAACGAAGCCGCGCTCAACATGCTGCATGAGATCGGCACCGTCGACCGCATCCCCGAGTACATCGCCCGCGCGAAGGACAAGAACGATCCGTTCCGCCTGATGGGCTTCGGCCACCGCGTCTACAAGAACTACGATCCGCGCGCGGCCGTCATGCAGACGACCGTCAAGGAAGTGCTCGGCGAGCTGGGCGTCACCGACCCCGTGTTCGACGTCGCGATCGAACTCGAGCGTCTGGCGCTCAGCGATCCGTACTTCATCGAGAAGAAGCTCTTCCCGAACGTCGACTTCTACTCGGGCGTGATCCTGTCGGCGATCGGCTTCCCGACGTCGATGTTCACCGTCCTCTTCGCGCTCGCCCGCACCGTCGGCTGGGTCGCGCAGTGGAACGAGATGATCACCGATCCCGACCAGAAGATCGGCCGTCCGCGCCAGCTCTACAGCGGCCCGACCGCGCGCGACTACGTCCCGATGGCGTCACGCTGATGAAAGCGCTCCGGCCGATCCTAATGATCGTCGGCGTGCTCAGCGCGCTGATGGGTCTGCTCTGGATCGGTCAGGGGCTCGGATACGTCCACTGGCCGCAGTCGAGCTTCATGCTCGACCAGCGGCCATGGGCGGATCGCGGCGCATTCCTCGCCGCGTTCGGCCTCGCGCTGATATTAGTGGCGCGCCGGATCCGCCGGTAACGTCAGCACGAACCGCGCGCCTTCGCCGGGCGCGCTTTCTACCGTGAGATCCCCCTGCATCGCCCGCGCCAAGCGCCGTGCGATATACAGGCCGAGCCCGTTGCCGCCGGCCTCCGACGTGTCGACCCGCTCGAACTTCTCGAAAATCCGGACCTGATCCTCGGGCGCTACGCCCTTGCCCTGATCCGCCACGGTCAGAACCGCATGCGTCGCGTCGCGTGTAACCGTCACCGACACATCCGATCCGCGAGGCGAATACCGCAGCGCGTTGCCGACGAGGTTGACCAATATCTGCAACACGCGGCGGAAGTCGCCGATCGCCGGAACACGCACGTCGGTCGCAGGCCGCGCGATCGAGACGCCGAGATTGGCCGCGCGCACGGTCAACAGCCCCGCTGCACGACGCGCGACGTCCGCAAGGTCGATCGGTTCGGGCGCGATCGTGAAGTCGGGCCGCTCGACCGCCTGGAGATCGACCAGATCATCGACCAGCGACAGAAGATGCCGTCCGGCGGTTGCGATGTCGGCAGCATAATCGGCATAGTCGCCCTGCACCGGGCCGTCGGACTGCGCATTGATGCTGTCCGCATTCGCCACGATCCGCGCGAGCGGCACGCGCAATGCCTTGTCGAGACCGGTCGTGAAGGTAGCCGACAGAACGGCGGGCTCGGCGGGCGGCGGCGTATCCTCGACGACGATCCGGGCCGCGCCGACAAAGCCCGCAAAATCGCCCGACACATCGTAGCGAACGTTGGCCGTCAGCATAACCGCCCGCCCAGAACTCCGCAGCCGCGCCGGCTGTGCCGTCATCGGACGCCGCCGCGCGAGCGAATCGAGGATCGGCAATCCGCCGTCCGATCCGGAGTCGAGCGCGAACATCGCCGTCAGCGGCTGTCCAAGCAACGCGAATGGATCGAAGCCGTGCTTGGGCCCGGCATCCAGCGTGACGAACGTCAGTCGCAACGCGGCATCGGTTTCCCATCGCCAGTCGCTATCGCTGTCTAGGAAGCCCTGCACATCGGGCGAAGGCCGCGTCGGGCGCCACGCTGCGATCTCGCGCCAGCCGCTGACCGTCAGCCGGACATTCTCGCCATCGGGCTGCGCGCGGACCCAGAGGTCGACATCCGCCTCGTCGTCGGCGACGACCACACTGCGCGAGACGACGATCCCGAGCCGCCGCGCGAGACGCGCGATCGTCGCGAGTTGCGGAACCGCCAGCGGCGCACCACGCATGCCGCCGGCGCGCTGGTTCAGTGCCACCAAGGCCGGATCCGCAAACACCAGCGTGCCATCGGCGGCAACGATGGCGTGCGCGATCGGGTTCTCGATGGTGGGATCGAACATCGTCATCGACGGTCCGTACGCGCAAGTGCCCGCAAGGCCAGGCGAAAATCGCGGTTCAGCGCCAACGGCGCGACCGCGGCCTGGGCCTCCGTCACGTCGATCGAAGCGATTTCGTCGAGCGCGTCGGCGAACGCCTCGATATCCCGCCGCGGATCCGCTTCGGACAAGGCGAGGCCGATCCTGGCGATCGTCGGTCGATCCATGTCGATCGCCCGCAACGCCAGCCACAGCCGATCGCCATCCGGTTCGAGCGTGATCGCCCTCGCCTGGTCGAATGCGATGCCAAGCGCATGCGCCAGTACCGCGACGAACAGCGACAGCCGACGATCGCCGATCGATTCGACCAGCACGGCGGCCAGCTCGTTCGGCCGCGCATCCATCGCGCCCGCCAACCGCATCGCGACCGCATCCGCCCGCTCGCCTTCGTCGTGCGCGGCCAGGCTGCGCTCGGCGGCGTCGGTAATCGCCCGGTCGCCCTCCCGCGTCGTCACGCGCTGCTCGTCGCGGATCGTCGCGGCGACCCACCAGACGAGCCGATGATGGAGTTCGGCGGGCAATTCGCTGCCGCTGGCCAGGCCCTGTTCGTTCGATACGCGCCGTCGACTTTCCGCCGCCAGCAAGGCCGACGCGGCGGACGCGACGACGCGATCGGGTACGCCTGCCAGCCGCACCACGAGGCTCGCCTCGTCCGGATCGGCGATATCGATGGGGAGCGACGCGGCGATCAGGTCGTGCCGGACCCGCGCGATCAGCTCTTCCATCAAGTCTTCGTCGCGTAACAGACCGGCGCGGGTCAACCGGGCGACGACGCCCGCGCCTTTCGGCCGCAGGACCGCCTCGCCGACCTTTACCAGCCCTTGCCCGGCCAACAGCCGCGCCGCGTGGCGACGGATGTCGGCTTCGATCGCTTCGACGATCCCGCCCAGCACCCGGGCGAGCATCAGCCGGGTGCGATCGTCGAGCCGCGCGTCCGCATCGAGGAAGAAGTCGGCGATCGTTCCCGCCAGCCGCGTTTCGGCACGTAGGCGCGCGCTTTCCGCACGGGCGACGGGCGCATCAGGCGACGGCATCGCGTCTTGGACAGGATCTTGGCCGACAGACATGATCCGGTAGGTAGTCCCCTGTCGTTAATGTCGGCCTAAGGATCGCGACGAAGTCGTTCGATCGCATCCGCCAGGGTCGCAGTCGCATATACTGCAGCAAAACCAAGCCCAAATACGGGAAACCCGAGCAACGCGAACGCGCCCACGATCAGCAGATAGGCCGCCGGGCTCCCCCACCAAAGCCGACGATCGCGTTCGAGAATAGCGCGCTCTGCAAGGCCGCCGATCGCGATCAATGCGGTGCCGATCGCGAGCGCCGTATTCTCGCCGGCACGTCCCGCGACGATGAACGCGAAGACCAAGGTCGACGCCGCAGCGATGCCGCCGATCGCCAGCGTCTGCCACCGGGCAAGTGGGGCCTCGTCGCGAAGATCGCTCAGGACCGAGCCGAGCGCCAAGGCGACGCAGGCGACCAGCGCGATCACCAGCCCCGTCGAGGCAAGACCGAACCCGATCGTCACCAGGCCAGCGACGCCCAGCGCCAGCCCCGCCCCGCCGACGCTTGCGCCCGCCGCGCCACGATCGACCAACAATGGCAGTGCAAGCCGCGCGATCGGCGCCAGCACGAACCGATCGAACCAGCCGCGCCGGCCCGACACGATCGTCATCAGCACGGCGCGTCCGCGCTCTTCCAGCGTGCGTGCCTGGCGTTCGATGCCGTGTCCGCCGCGCACCGCATCGGTCGGCAACAGCACCTGCGTCGCGCGCGACTGGACCGCGAACCGCAACAACGACGATTGCAGGTCGTAATCCTGCGGCAGTCCCGCAACTTCGGCGATCCGGCTCGCACTGAGCCGCGCGACACCTGCCCATGCCATCTGGCCGCCGACCCGCTCGAACCCCGGCCCGGCATCGGCCTCCGGCACGACGAGCAGGCAATCGCCCTCTTCGGCGGCCATCGCCTTGACGATCGCATCGGTCGTGACGAGTCCGTCGCCGAGCATCAGCACGCGCGCCAGCGGATGAAGCTTTTCGACCGCCTCGGCCGCAGAACGCACGGTATCGACGCTGACGCCGCGCCGTCCGATCCGATTGATGGCGCCCAATAGTTCGGGCGTCATCCGCGCGACGACGACGATCACCTGCGCCACGCCGGCGGCGATCAGCAACCGCGCCTGATACTCGATAAGGGTTACGCCGCTGAACGGAAGCGTGGCCGCCAGACGATCGGGGCGATCGTCCGCGTCGTGAATTGCAAATAATAGGCCGGCAAGCATCGTCGGCTGTTAGGCGGTCGATAGCGTCCTGCAAAGCCCGGGTTCGGGTGCAACGCCCCTCGATACGGCTCAATCCGCTTGAAAGCGCGGATCGAACGTCGTGGGATCAAAGACTGGCGACGGCCCGGCGGAGTTTCTTCAGGCCTTCGGCATCGCGTGGATCGCCGTCTGCGACCACGGTCGCGATCGTCATCAACCGGATCGCGCCAAAGCTCGCGGCCAGTCCCTTCAACCGCCACGCCGCGGCGCGCCAGTCGTCGACGTCGGTCGCCAGCGTCATCGCCGTCAGTGCCCGTTCGGCGCTTTCGATGAACGCGATTCGCAACTCGGCGATCAGGATGGGTTCGTCACCCACCGCGGCCGCCAGTGTCGCATCGATTGCTCCGGGGTCATACGCCATATCGCCCTGCTTACCGGACGGATGCTTAAGGGAAGATTGCAGAAGACGTTTTGTCCGGCCACGTTTCGTGATACTTCGACAGCTCATGAACGGGGGTTCGCCAATGATCGGGTTTCGTGCGGCGGCAGGCAATGCCCATCCCATTCGCGCGGATATCGTGATGGAACCGGTATCGGACCCTATGCCCCAGAGCGCGTATCAGGAAACATTCGAAGCGTTCGAGGTGGATGATCCCGCACGCGGACTTGGTCGAGTGTTTGCGGGGATTGCGATCTTCGGCGTGTTGGCGTGGCTGTTCGGCATGGTCTGGTTCGCACGGAATGCGCTGGCGACGATCGAACCTCTCGCACTCGTCCAGTTCGTCGCCGCACTCTGCGTTGTTCCGGCGCTTGTCGGGATCATCTGGCTCCTCGCAATGCGGACCAGCCGCGCCGAAGCGTATCGGTTCGGCGTCACGGCTCAGGCTATGCGCGACGAGGCGTCAAGCCTGGAGCGGACCGTCGCCGCCTTGTCGAATACGATCGAGGCCAACCGCGCGCAGCTCGCCGAGCAGGTCGATACGTTCCTGCTGATGGGCAATGGCGCGACCGAACAGCTTGCCGCTATCGGTCGCGGCATGGCCTCGGAGATCGACCAGGCCGCCGCGCATGCCCGCAACCTCGCAACATCGACCGCGGGCGCGCAGTCCAGCCTGGGCGTCCTGATCGCCACCCTTCCCCGCGCGCAGGCGGATATCGACGACGTCGCCAAGCGGCTCGAACGTACCGGTCTGTCGGCGAGCGAACACGCAGCGGCCCTCGATGCCCAGATCGTCGCGCTCGCCGAACGCGGCCGCGAGGCCGACACAATGGCGAGCGGGGCCGCGCAACGTCTCGCCGCACACATCGTACGCATGGAGGCGACCAGCCAGACCGCCGGCGCACATCTCGAATCTGTTACCGAGGGCATGTCCGCGGCGGTCGACGCGCTGCTCAACCGCACCGCCGACGCCGTCGATCACTCGCGCCGTGGCATCGCCGCGCAGGGTGACGCGATGCTGGCATTGGTCGGCGCGAACCAGGCCGCGCTCGACAGCGCCGCCCGCGACAGCGCCGAAGCGCTTGCCAAGCGGATCGCCAGCGTCGAGGACGCGATCGAACGCGTCGCGATCCGTCTCGACCTGCAACGCAGCGCCGGCGACCGGATCGTCGACGACCTTCATACCGGGCTCGGCGATGTCGAAACGCGGATCGAAGCGCTCCACCGCCACGGCACCGAGCGCACGCAAAGCCTCGCCGCGTCGATCAGCGCGCTCGGCGGCTCGGCGGATGCGATGACCGAGGCGTTGCGCGCCGGTGACGACATGGCGCAGCGGACGATCGCCACGACCGAAACGCTGCTGGTCGCGCTCGATGCTGCCGCGCGGGAGATCGACGAGACGATGCCCGAAGCGCTTGGCCGGCTCGATTCGCATGTGCTCGCCAGCAAGACGATCGTCGTCTCCGCCCGCCCCGAACTGCTCGCGCTGGTCACCGCGGCGGAAAGCACGCACGACGCGATCGAGGCGATTGCCGGCGTCATCGGCGAACAGCGGCTCGTGCTCGACCACCTCTCGACCGACCTGCTCAACACGCTCAACACCGGCCGTGCGAAGGCGGATGCGCTCGGCCAGATGGTCGACGAGGCCATCGGCCGGACGCAGCACTTCGCCGAAGACGCAGCACCGCAGTTGATCGAGGCGCTGCACCGCGTCCGCGACACCGCCGCCGTCGCTGCCGACAAGGCGCGCGAGACGCTGTCGAAGGTCATTCCCGAAGCCGCGGCCGCGCTCGAAGCCGCCAGCGCAGATGCAATGCGCCGCGCGACCAACGACACCGTCGAGCGGCAGGTCCGCGCAATCATCGATACCACCGATGCTGCGGTCGCCGCCGCGACCCAGGCGACCGAGCGGCTCTCGCATCAGGTTCAGGCGATCGTCGACCAGACCGCGATCGTCGAAACCCGGATCGAAGATGCACGCGCCGAGCGCGACGAAGCCGAACGCGATACCTTCGCGCGCCGCGTGTCCCTGCTGATCGAATCGCTGAACTCGGCCTCGATCGACATCACCAAGGCGATCGCACCGGAAATCTCCGACAGCGCTTGGGGGGCGTACCTCAAAGGCGACCGCGGCGTATTCACGCGCCGTGCCGTCCGCATCTTAGACGCCAGCGAGGTCCGCGCGATCGCAACGCTCTACGACGACGACGACGCATTCCGCGACATGGTCAACCGCTACATACACGACTTCGAGGCGATGCTCCGCGCCATCCTGACGCAGCGCGACGGCTCGCCGCTCGGGGTGACGCTGCTGTCGTCGGACATGGGCAAGCTGTACGTCGCGCTGGCACAGGCGATCGAGCGGCTGCGCTAAAAAATCGGAACGGGAGTCCACGAAATGATCCAGCGCCACCGCTAACGCGGCCTTCGCCAGCGGAGAAATCCGCCGACTGGACTCAAATTCGAGGCTTACATGCCAAGATTGAATAGCAAGATCTGCGTCGTCACCGGCGCGGCGCGTGGCATCGGCCGCGCGATCACCGCGCGCTTCCATGCCGAGGGCGCGATCGTCATTCTCACCGATATCGACGAAACCGCCGGCGCCGAGACTGCGGCGGCCATCGGTTGCCGGTTCGAAAAGTTCGACGTCCGCGAAGAAGCCGACTGGCAGCGCCTGGCGGCGGTCGTTCCGGCGGCCGATGTGCTCGTGAACAATGCGGGCGTCACCGGCTTCGAGCACGGTATGACCGCGCATGATCCCGAGCATGCGACCTTGTCGGACTGGCGAGCGGTCCATGCGGTCAACCTTGACGGCACGTTCCTCGGCTGCCGCTATGCGATCGGTGCGATGAAGGCGGCGGGCACGGGCTCGATCATCAACATCTCGTCGCGATCCGGGCTGGTCGGCATTCCCCTCGCCGCGGCCTATGCGTCGTCGAAGGCGGCGATCCGCAATCACAGCAAGACGGTGGCGCTGTATTGCGCGCAGCAGGGGCTGAAGATCCGCTGCAACTCGGTGCACCCGGCCGCGATACTAACTCCGATCTGGGAGCCTATGCTTGGGGATGGGCCGGACCGCGAGGCGCGGATGGCAGCTCTGGTAGCGGATACGCCGTTGAAGCGGTTCGGGATGCCGGACGAGGTGGCCGCGGTGGCGGTGATGCTCGCGTCGGACGAGGCGACGTATATTACGGGGACCGAGATCAATATCGATGGCGGGTTGTTGGCGGGTTCAGCCGCGTCGCCGGGGTAACGATCCTCCCCCGCAAGGGGAGGTGGCGCGAAGTGACGGAGGGGGAGGAACACGCAACAGATGTTTGCGCTTACCTCCCCCTCCGTCTGGCAAGGGCCAGCCACCTCCCCCTTGCGGGGGAGGATCGCTAGGTCGTTCAGCGCGTGACCATGTTGCCGCGATCGAACAGGTCGACCGTCTGCGGCGTGATCCAGCCGTAATTATAGTTAAGCTGGAACAGTACGAACAGCACCGTCGCGACCACGGTCACCCGCCAAGCCGTCCGCCCAGACCGAAACTCGTGCGGCGCGCTTTCGGCCTGGCCGGGGACGTGTTCGCCCCCGACCTCGCGTGTCGTCTTCACGCCGAACGGCAGGACCAGGAACACCGAGAACGACCAGAACAGGACGTAGATCGCAAGTGCCGAGGTCCAGCGCACCCGATCAGCCCTCGATCAGCAGCACGTCGACGATCGGCTGCTTGCCCGTCCAGCGCTTGGCGACCTTGCGCACCGCGAGACGGATCTGCTCACGCATCTTCTCGCTCTCGCGCTTGCCGCCGCGCACCGTGTCGGCAGCCGCCTGGACCGCATCGGCGATGAACGCCGCACGATCTTCCTCGACCGGCACGCCCTGCACGCGAACCTGCGGCTGGCCGACCATCCGGCCGTCCTTGCCGAGCGCGACACCGACCGAAATCTGGCCGTTGATCGCCAGCTTCCGCCGCTCGCTCAGAGTCGCGCCGTCCGCCGGCAGGATCACGTCGCCGTCGAGCACCAGACGACCGACCGTCGCGTTGCCGATCTTCGCCGGGCCCTTGGGGGCCAGACGAATGATGTCGCCATTGCTCTGCACGATCGCGCGCGGAATGCCCTGCTCGAGACCAAAGCGCGCATGCTCCATCATGTGGCGCATCTCGCCATGCGTCGGCACGAGCACCTCCGGCCGCAGCCAGTCGTACATCTGCGCGAGTTCCGGCTGACCCGGATGGCCCGACACATGGACGTGCGCCTGGCGCTCGGTGATCATGCGGATGCCCTTGGCCGCCAGCGTGTTCTGGATGCGACCGATCTGGACCTCGTTGCCGGGGATCTGCTTCGACGAGAAGATCACCGTGTCGTCGGCCTCGAGCGTGATCGTGTGCTGGCCATTGGCGACGCGCGCGAGCGCCGCGCGCTCCTCGCCCTGGCCGCCGGTGGCGATGATCAGCACCTTGTTCTTGGGCAGGCGCATCGCTTCGTCGGGGCTGATCGTGTCGGGGAAATCCTTCAGATAGCCCGTCGCGCGCGCCACCTTGATGATCCGGTCGAGCGAACGGCCGGTCACGCACAGCTTGCGCCCGGTTTCCTTCGCGACTTCGCCGAACGTGTGCAGCCGCGCTGCGTTCGACGCGAAGCTCGTGATCATCACGCGGCCCTTGGCCTTGCTGACCTCCTCGAACAAACCTTTCCGCACGGTGCTCTCGCTACCCGACGCCGTGGTGTTGAAGATGTTGGTCGAATCGCAGACGAGGACGTCGACGCCCTTGTCGCCGATCGCCATGAAGCCCTCGGGCTTGGTCGGATTGCCGATCACCGGGTTCGCATCGAGCTTCCAGTCGCCGGTGTGGAACACGCGACCGTAAGGCGTGTCGATCAGCAGCGCGTTCGCTTCCGGAATCGAATGCGACATCTCGACGAAGGTGAAGCCGAACGGCCCGAGCTGGAAATTGCCGCCCATCGGGATCATCTTGAGCTTCACGCGGTTGGCGATGCCCTCTTCCTCGAGCTTGCCGCGGATCAGGCCCATCGTGAACGGCGTCGCATAGATCGGCACGCCGAGATCCTCGGCGAGGTACGGCAACGAGCCGATGTGATCTTCATGACCATGCGTGATGACGATGCCGAGCAGGTCGTCGATCCGGTCCTCGATAAAGGACAGGTCGGGCAGGATCACGTCGACGCCGGGATATTGCGGATCGGCGAAGGTGATGCCGAGATCGACCATCACCCACTTGCCCTGGCAGCCGTACAGGTTGACGTTCATGCCGATTTCGCCGGAGCCGCCAAGGCCACAGAAAAGGAGTTCGTTCTTCGGAGTCATTGATTACTTTCAGGATTATACAGGAATATGGCCCGCAGGCCGGTCGGCGCGAGCCCAATGGCCCTAGATATGGTGACGATCCCACATCATCGCCAGCCCCTGGATCGTCAGGTCGGCTTCGATGACGTCGAACACGTCGGTCTGTTTCTCGAATAATGTGGCAAGGCCGCCGGTAGCGACGACCTTCACGGGGCGGCCGATCTCGCGCTTCATCCGCGCCACCAGCCCCTCGATCATCGCGACATAACCCCAATAGATGCCGATGTGCATCTGCGAGACGGTGTTGAGCCCGATCACGCTGGTATCCGTCGGTGCCTCGATCGCGATCCGCGGGAGTTTCGCCGCGGCGGTTACCAGCGCGTCGAGCGACAGGTTGATCCCCGGCGCGATGATCCCGCCCTTGTACGCGCCGCTATAGTCGACGACGTCGAACGTGGTCGCGGTGCCGAAATCGATCACGATGAGGTCGCCGGGATGCAGCGCATGCGCAGCGATCGTGTTGACCGCGCGATCGGCACCCAGCGAAGCAGGCTCATCGACGTCGATCGCAATGCCCCATTCGACCGGCGCATGGCCGGCGATCAATGCTTCGGTGCTGAAATATTTCGTCGCAAGCACCTGGAGGTTGTGGAGCGCACGGGGGACGACGGTGGCGACGATCACGCCCTCGACCGCATTACGATCATGCCCGCCAAGCTGCATCAGCTGGCTCAACCACACCGCATACTCGTCCGCCGTGCGCCGAGGATCGGTCGCGATCCGCCAACGTGCGACGATCTCACCGCTCTCGACGAGCGCGAACACGACATTGGTATTGCCGGCATCGATCGCGAGCAGCATCAGCGGGGCCTCAAAGCAAGAAGACGTCGGCAGCGTGAATGACACGCCGCTCGCCAGACGCCAAGCGGAGGATCAGCGCGCCGTCGGTGTCGAGCCCGACGAACAGGCCGTCGATGCCGCTGCCATCGGGAAGCCGAGCGGTCAGCGCTGTGCCCGCCGGGTGCGCGCAATCGACCCAGCGCTCGCGGACGGGGGCAATGCCCTCGGTGCGCCAGCGGCCGATCCAGCGCGCGAAACTGTCGGCGAGAATGTCGAGGAACATCGCAGGTTCGACCACAACGCCGTGCGCGGCAAGATCGGTCGTCGCACGATCGGGCAGATCGGGATGATGCGCGATGTTGACGCCGTAGCCGACGATCACCGCGTCATCCGCACGTTCAAGCAGGATGCCCGACAGCTTGGCGTCCGCGAGCAGCAAGTCGTTCGGCCATTTCAGGACCAGCGTCTCGCTCGCATCCGTCGTGCCCTGGCAGATCCCGGCGACGAGGAACGTCGACACGGTTTCCTGCAAGGCGACCGCGGCGACCAGCGCGAGGCTCGCCGCGGGAGGATCGCTCGGCCGCAACCGGACGAGCGTGCTGGCGTAGAGGTTACCCTCGGGCGACGACCATTCACGCCCGAGCCGCCCCCGCCCCGCCGTTTGGCGGATGGCACGCAACCAGAGACCGTCCTCAGCGCCACCGCGTGCAAGCTCCAGCAGGTCGGCGTTGGTCGATCCTGTCTCCGCGACGGTGCGGATGATGCTCAGAACAACGCCCGTGCGGCCGCCATCGTCCACGCGCCTAGCACGGGGATGAGGAGGTAGCCGGCTGGCGACACGAACACCGCGGCGATGGCGATCAGGCCACCCTCGACCTTGCTCTCCATCGGCGCGAACGCTGGTGCCGGATCGTCAAAGTACATCGTCTTGACGACGCGCAGGTAATAATACGCGCCGATCACCGAAGCCGCGATGCCGACCACCGCGAGCGGGAACAGCCCCGCGTCGACTGCTGCGCTGAATACCGCGAACTTCGCGTAGAAGCCGAACAGCGGCGGGATGCCGGCAAGGCTGAACATGAAAATCGCGAGCGCCGCGGCCAGTGCAGGCCGCGTCCGCGACATGCCGGCGAGGCTGTCGATCGTCTCGACCGGCTGCCCGTCGTCACCACGCATCTGCAGCACGACCAGGAACGATCCGAGCGTCATCGCGACGTAGATCGTCAGGTACATCAGCACGCCCGAAACGCCTTCGGGCGTTCCGGCCGCGAGACCGATCAGCGCGAAGCCGACGTTATTGATCGACGAATAGGCGAGCAGGCGCTTGATGTTGGTCTGGCCGATCGCTGCGACCGCACCGAGGATGATCGAGGCGAGTGCCGCGAAGATCACGATCTGGCGCCACTGGTCGGTCGCCGGCCCCATCGCATCGACCGCCACGCGGACGCTGAGCGCAAGCGCCGCGACCTTGGGGGCGGACGCGAAGAACGCGGTGACCGGGGTCGGTGCGCCTTCATACACGTCGGGCGTCCACATGTGGAACGGCACCGCGCTGATCTTGAACGCAAGGCCAGCGAACACGAACACCAGACCGAACAGCAGGCCAAGCGACTTGGTGCCCGCATAGGCTTCCGAGATGCCCGAGAACAACGTCGTACCGCTGAACCCGTAGACCAGCGAGATGCCGTACAGCAGGATGCCGCTGGCGAGCGCGCCGAGCACGAAATACTTCAGGCCGGCTTCCGCCGAACGCCCGTCGCGCCGCATGAAGCTGGCGAGGACGTATGCTGCAAGGCTCTGGAGTTCGAGACCCACATACAGCGTCAGCATGTCGGTGGCCGAAACCATGATTCCCATGCCGCATGCCGACAGCAGAATCAGCACCGGATATTCCGGACGCAGATCGTCGCCGTGCGTACGCGCGAAGAAGCTCGGCGCCATGACGATCGCAACCGCCGAGGCGATGTAGATCAGTACCTTGGCGAACGCGCCGAACGCGTCTGCGCGGTACAGGCCGTCGAACGCGTAGCCACCCGACGAGGCCGGACCGACCAATGCGATCCCTGCCCCGACCAGTACGAAGACGGCAGCGATCGAGACGGCGCGCGTGGACTTGTCCCCGCCCCAGGCCGAGACAAGCATCAGGGCGATCGCACCCAACGCCAGCACCAGTTCGGGCAGCGTCATTGCGATGTTAGCGGCGTAATCCATCAGTGTGCCTCCCCGTGCGCGGCACTATGGACGGTTGCGGCGGGCTTCCCCGCGGTTGGGTTGGAATCGCTGGCCGGCTTGGCGCGGTCGACACGGGCGAGAAGCACGCCCACGTCCTTGCGCATCGGTGCCAGGAAGCTCTCGGGATACACGCCCATCCACAGCACGACGGCTGCGATCGGCGCGAGCAACCACATCTCGCGGCCCGACAGGTCGACCATCGCACGGACGTCGTCCGACTTGATCTCGCCGAATACGACGCGACGATACAGGAACAGCATGTACGCGGCGCCGAGGATGATGCTCGTCGTGCAGAGCAACGCGGTCCAGGTCGAGACCTGATACGTGCCCATCAGCGACAGGAACTCGGCGACGAAGCCGCTGGTGCCCGGCAGGCCGATCGAGGCCATCGTGAAGAACAGGAAGAAGATCGCGTACTTCGGCATGTTGATCGCGAGGCCACCATAGCGCGAGATCTCGCGGGTATGGAGCTGGTCGTAGATCACGCCGACGCACAGGAACAACGCGCCCGATACCAGGCCGTGGCTCAGCATCATGATCATCGCACCCTCGATGCCCTGCCGGTTGAACGCGAACAGGCCAATCGTGACGATCGCCATATGCGCGACCGACGAATAGGCGATCAGCTTCTTCATGTCCGACTGCACGAGCGCGACAAGCGAGGTGTAGATCACCGCGACCGCCGACAGCCCGAAGATCAGCCAGGTCAGCTGGCCCGAGGCTTCGGGAAACATCGGCAGCAGGAAGCGCAGGAAGCCGTATCCGCCGAGCTTCAGCAGCACGCCCGCCAGGATCACCGAGCCTGCGGTCGGCGCCTGGACGTGCGCGTCGGGCAACCAGGTGTGGACCGGCCACATCGGCATCTTGACCGCGAACGAAGCGAAGAACGCCAGCCACAGCCACGTCTGGACGTGCGCCGGGAAGTCGTAGTTCATCAGCGCCGGGATGCTGGTCGTGCCCGCGGTCTTCGCCATGTAGAGCATCGCGATGAACATCAGGACCGAGCCGAGGAGCGTGTACAGGAAGAACTTGTACGACGCGTAGATCCGGTTCGCACCGCCCCAGATGCCGATGATCAGGTACATCGGGATCAGGCCGGCTTCGAAGAACACGTAGAACAGGAACAGGTCCTGCGCCGCGAACGTGCCGATCATCAGCACTTCGGTGAACAGGAACGCCGCCATGTATTCGGGCACGCGGGTCGTGATCGAGCGCCAGCTGGCACCGATGCAGATCGGCATCAGGAAAACGCTGAGCATGATCAGCATCAGCGCGAAGCCGTCGATGCCGAGCGACCAGCCGAACGGACCGAAAATGCCGGGAGCATGCTCGACGAACTGCCACTGCGCGCCGCCGATATCGTAGTTCATCCACAGCATGATGCCGAGAACGAAGTCGATCAGCGTTGCCGCGAGCGCCAGCATCCGCGCCCTGTTCGCCGAGACGAACAGGCACACGACAGCCGCGATCATCGGGACCGCGATCAGGACGGAGAGGATAGGAAAGCCGGTCATTACAGTCCGATCGCCCAGGTTACGGCTGCGGTCAGCCCGATCAGCATGACGAAGGCATAGGTGTAGAGGTATCCCGTCTGGAAGCGGTTGGCCACGCGGCTGCCGATCTGGACGACCCAGGTCGCGCCGTCAGGCCCGAACCGGTTGATCGTCTTCTCGTCGCCGCGGTGCCACAGGAAGCGGCCGATCGCGAACGCGGGGCGAACGAAGATCAGGTCGTACAGCTCGTCGAAATACCACTTATGCAGCAGGAAGTCGTAGAGCACGCCGAACTGTTCGACGACCTTGGCCGGGAACGTCGGTGCCTTGATATAGGCATACCAGGCGGTCAGCAGGCCGAGCAGCATCGCGATCGTCGCCGACAGCTTGATCAGCAACGGCACGCCGTGCATCTCGTGCATCAGATGTTCGCGGAACGCGAGTGCGCCCTTCCAGAACTCTTCGCCTGCGGTCGGCTCGATGAAGAAGCCGTGGAACACGAAGCCGGCAAGCACCGCACCGATCGACAGGACGATCAGCGGGATCAGCATCGGCAGCGGGCTCTCATGCGGGTGATACCCGCCATCGCCCTCGGCCGGTGCATGCGTTGCGTCGTGGTGATCGTGCGGCGCGTGACCTGCGTCCTCGGCCTGAGCCGGGTTCGCATGATGGTCATCCGCATGATGCGCGTCGTGTGCATGATCGTCATGACCATGAGCGTCGTGGAGCGCATGCTGGATGTGCTCCGATGCGGCCCAGCGCGGCTTGCCCCAGAAGGTCAGGAACATCACGCGCCACGAATAGAAGCTGGTCAGCAATGCGACGAGCACGCCGACGAACCACACGCCCGGCTGACCCGCAGCCCAGCTCGCCTCGATGATCGCATCCTTCGAATGGAAGCCGGCGAAACCGATCGCGGTGTTGCCGAAGATACCGGGGATGCCGACGCCGGTGATCGCGAGCGTACCCGCCATCATCGCCCAGAACGTCACCGGGATCTTCTTACGCAGGCCGCCATAGTACCGCATGTCCTGCTCGTGGTGCATCGCATGGATGACCGAGCCGGCACCGAGGAACAGCAGCGCCTTGAAGAACGCGTGCGTGAAGAGGTGGAACATCGCCGCGCCGTACGCGCCGACACCAGCTGCGAAGAACATGTAGCCGAGCTGCGAACAGGTCGAATACGCGATCACGCGCTTGATGTCGGTCTGTACGAGACCGCAAGTCGCCGCGAACAGGCAGGTCGCGGCACCGACCGAGGTGACCACGGTCAGCGCGACCGGGCTCATCTCGAACATCGGCGACAGGCGGCAGACCATGAAGACGCCGGCCGTAACCATCGTCGCCGCGTGGATCAGCGCCGACACCGGGGTCGGGCCTTCCATCGCGTCCGGCAACCAGGTGTGCAGGCCGAGCTGCGCCGACTTGCCCATAGCGCCGACGAACAGCAGCAGACAGAGCACCGTCATCGTGTCGAAGCGGTAGCCGAGGAAGCCGAGCGTCGAGCCCGCCATACCGGGCGCTGCGGCGAGGATCTCGGGGATCGAGACCGTGCCGAACACCAGGAACGTGCCGAAGATACCGAGCATGAAGCCGAGATCGCCGACGCGGTTGACGACGAACGCCTTGATCGCGGCCGCGCTTGCGGAAGGCTTGCGGAACCAGAAGCCGATCAGGAGGTAGGATGCGAGACCCACGCCTTCCCAGCCGAAGAACATCTGGACGAGGTTGTTCGCGGTCACGAGCATCAGCATCGCGAAGGTGAACAGCGACAGATACGCGAAGAAGCGCGGCTGGTCGGGATCCTCGTCCATATAGCCCCAGCTATACAGATGGACGAGCGCCGAGACCGACGTGACGACCACGAGCATCACCGCGGTCAGCGCGTCGACGCGCAACGACCACGCGACGTTCATGTCGCCGGAGTGGATGAAGTCGAGCAGTGGCGCGACGGTGGCCGTGCTAGTGCCCGACAGGAAGCCGATGAAGATCGGCCAGGACAACAGGCACGAGCCGAACAGCGCAGCCGTCGTGACGAGTTTCGCCGGCACGTTGCCGATCGCGCGATTGCCGAACCC
Source organism: Sphingomonas sp. Leaf242 (assembly GCF_001422045.1). Taxonomy (GTDB): domain Bacteria; phylum Pseudomonadota; class Alphaproteobacteria; order Sphingomonadales; family Sphingomonadaceae; genus Sphingomonas. The sequence goes on along the minus strand of NZ_LMLW01000001.1, from coordinate 825,233 downwards.
GGCAACGATCGCGGCCAGTAACGGCAGGAAGACGATAAGCTGGATCAACCGTATTACCCCTTCATCCGGTTGACGTCGTCGACCGCGATGGTGCCGCGACCGCGGAAATAGATCACGAGAATGGCGAGGCCGATCGCGGCTTCACCCGCAGCGACCGTCAGCACGAACATCGCGAACACCTGTCCGACGAGATCGTGAAGGAACGCCGAAAACGCGACGAGATTGATGTTCACCGCCAGCAGAATCAGCTCGATCGCCATCAGGATGACGATGAGGTTCTTGCGGTTCAGGAAGATGCCGAGCACCCCCATCGTGAACAGGATCGCCGCGACGACCAGATAATGGACGAGACCGATCGTCACAGTTCGACTCCCTGCCCGACGACCGGGCTCGTGTTGCGCGTGGCGTCCTGTGGACGGCGCGCGTTCTGGCGGCTGATGTTCTGCGCCTTGACGCCGCCGCGCTGGCGGTGGGTCAGGACAATCGCACCGATCATCGCGACGAGCAGCACCAAGCCGGCACCCTCAAACACGAACAGATAGCGCGTGTAGAGCAGGTTACCGATCGCCTGGATATTGGGCACGGTGTCGTCGATCGGTGCGGCACGCCGCGCGAGCTGGATCGGACCCGTGCGCCATGCGCCGATCGCGATCATCACCTCAGCGGCGAGTGCGACGGCGAGTGCGAGACCGATCCCGAAATACCGCGCGACGCCTGCGCGCAGTTCGGTGAAGTCGATGTCGAGCATCATGACCACGAACAGGAACAGCACCGCGACGGCGCCCACATATACGATGACGAGCAACATCGCGATGAACTCGGCACCGACCAGGATCATGAGGCCGGCCGCGTTGAAGAACGCGAGGATCAGCCACATCACCGAATGGACCGGGTTGCGCGACGCGATCGTCAGTGCGCCCGACAGGACGACGACGAAGGCGAAAAGGTAGAAGGCTAAGGCCTGAATCACGATTGCGGCCCCTTAGACGCCCACGAGAAGAATGAGCGCGCCATTAACGGTACGGCGCATCGGCGGCAAGGTTCGCCGCGATCGCGCTTTCCCAACGGTCGCCATTATCGAGCAGCTTCGACTTGTCGTAGATCAGCTCTTCGCGCGTCTCGGTGGCGAACTCGTAGTTCGGTCCCTCGACGATCGCATCCACCGGGCAGGCCTCGGCACATAGACCGCAGTAGATGCACTTGGTCATGTCGATGTCGTAGCGCGTGGTGCGGCGCGAACCGTCGTCACGCGGCTCGGCTTCGATCGTGATCGCCTGCGCGGGGCACACGGCCTCGCACAGCTTGCACGCGATGCACCGCTCCTCGCCATTCGGATAGCGACGCAGCGCATGCTCGCCGCGGAACCGTGGCGATACCGGATTGCGCTCGTACGGATAGTTGATCGTCGCCTTTTCCTTGAAGAAATAGCGAAGCGTCAACGCGTGCGCCTTCACGAATTCCCACAGGGTAAACGACTTGATGATCTGAGCGACGCTCATGAACCCACTCCAACGCGCGTCAGCATGAGATAGCCCGACACGAGGAAAACCCAGAACAGCGAGACGGGGAGGAAGACCTTCCAGCCAAGCCGCATCAGCTGATCGTAGCGATAGCGCGGCACGGTCGCCTTCACCCAGCTGAACAGGAAGAAGAAGAACAGGATCTTGGCGAACAGCCAGATGATCCCTGGCACGTAGTACAACGGCGCCCAGTCGACCGGGGGCAGCCAGCCGCCCCAGAACAGCGTCGCGTTGAGCGCGCACATCAGCAGCACGTTCGCATACTCGCCGAGCCAGAACAGCGCGAACGACATCGACGAATATTCGGTCTGGTACCCGGCGACGAGCTCGCTCTCCGCCTCGGTCAGATCGAACGGCGCACGCTGCGTCTCGGCCAGCGACGAGATGAAGAACATCACCGCCATCGGGAACATTAGCGGGTTCAGGATGTACCCGTTGAAGAACCAGACGTGCGACTTCTGCGCCATCACGATCGCCGACAGGTTGAAGCTGCCGGTCCACAGCACGACCGAAATCAGGATGAAGCCGATCGCGACTTCATACGACACCATCTGCGCGGCCGCACGAAGCGCCGAGTAGAATGGGTATTTCGAGTTCGACGCCCAGCCCGACAGGATGATCCCGTAGACGCCGAGCGACGACGCCGCGAGTACGTAGAGCAGCCCGACGTTGATGTCCGCAAGCACGACGCCGACCCCGAACGGCACCACCGCCCAGACGATCAGCGCGACCGTGAAGGTGATGATCGGTGCCAGCAGGAACAGCGTGCGGTTGGCGGCTGCGGGGACGATAGTCTCCTGCAAAAACACCTTCAGGCCATCGGCAAAGCTCTGGAGCAGACCGAAGGGCCCGACGACGTTCGGGCCACGCCGCAACGCCATCGCCGCCCAGATCTTGCGGTCAGCATAGATGATCATCGCCACCGCCAGCATCAGCGGCAGCGCGATCACGAGGATGTCTATGATCGTCGCGAGGACGAACGCCCAGTCGTAACCGAGCGAGGATTCGAACCAGGAGATCATTCGGCTGCCTCCGCGTAATCTTCCCCGTGGAGAAGTTCGGCCGAGCAGCGCTGCATCGTCGGCGACGCACGGCAGATCGCGTTGGTCAGGTAGAAGTCCTTGATCGGATAGCCGGCGAGAACGCCCTCACCTGCACCGTTGAGCGAAGGCGGGTTCCACTCGAACGTCGCGAGCGCCTGATGACGCAGCGCAGGCACGTCCGCGTACATTTCCTCGCGCAGACCCTCGAAGCTGTCGAACGGCAGCGTGTGGCCGAGCGTGTCGGACAGCGCACGGAAGATCGACCAGTCGTCACGTGCGTCGCCGGGTGCGAACACAGCGCGCTCGCCGCGCTGGACACGGCCCTCGAGATTGACCCACGTCCCCGACTTCTCGGCATAGGTGACACCCGGCAGGATGACGTCGGCAGCCGCCGCACCCTTGTCGCCGTGATGCCCCACGAACACCTTGAAGCCGGCGAACTTCGAATAATCGACCTCGTCCGCGCCAAGGAAGAAGCCGAGCTTCGCTCCCATCACGTCAGCGATGCCGCCCTTCTGCGCATAGCCGAGCATCAGTCCGCCCATCCGCGAGGCCGCCATGTGGGCGACGTTGAAGCCGTTCCAGTCCGCCTTGACGAGACCCAGCGTATCGACGAGCTTCAGTGCAGCCGCATGGCCACCCTTCAGCGCGCCGCCACCGACGATCACCATCGGACGCTCGGCCTTGCCAAACGCCTCGGTCACCGCCTCAGGCAGAGCGCCGAGCATCGCGAGATCGTCGCCGAGCCACTCGACCTTGTACGTCAGGTCCGTCTCCGGCCCGATCGCGAAGACCTTCGCGCCCTTCTTGATTGCTTTCCGCACCCGCGTGTTCACCAGCGGCGCTTCCCAGCGCAGGTTGGTGCCCACCAGCAGGATCGCATCGGCACGCTCGGTGCCAGCGATCGTCGTGTTGAAATTGACCGCAGCGATGCTCGTTGCGTCATAGTCCATGCCGGTCTGACGGCCTTCGAGCAGGCTCGACCCCATCTTCGCGAGCAGCGCCTTCGCGGCGTACATCGTCTCGCAATCGACCAGATCGCCAGCAACAGCCGCGACGCTCGACCCGGCGTTCACAGCCTTGATCGCTGCGAAAGCCTCGTCCCACGTCGCGGGAACCAGCTTGCCGTTCACCCGGACATAAGGCTTGTCGAGACGACGACGCACGAGACCGTCGATCGCGTGGCGCGTCTTGTCGGTCGCCCACTCCTCGTTCACGTCCTCGTTGATCCGCGGCACGCAACGCAGCACCTGACGACCACGGCTGTCGAGCCGGATGTTGGTGCCGACCGCATCCATCACGTCGATCGTCAGCGTCTTGCGCAATTCCCACGGACGCGCCTCGAACGCATACGGCTTCGACGTCAGCGCACCGACCGGGCACAAATCGACGACGTTGCCGCTCAGCTCGCTCTTGACCGCATTCTCGAGATACGAGGTGATCTGCATGTCCTCGCCGCGGAAGATCGCACCGATCTCCTCGACGCCGGACACTTCCTCGGCGAACCGGATGCAGCGCGTGCACTGGATGCAGCGGGTCATGACCGTCTTGACGATCGGGCCCATATACTTCTCGGTGACCGCGCGCTTGTTCTCGTCGTAGCGCGAATGGCCGCGGCCGTAAGCGACGGACTGGTCCTGAAGATCGCACTCGCCGCCCTGATCGCAGATCGGGCAATCGAGCGGATGGTTGATCAGCAGGAATTCCATGATGCCCTCGCGGGCATTCTTCACCATCGGCGAGTTGGTGAAGATCTCCTGCTTGTCCGCCGCCGGCAGCGCGCATGACGCCTGCGGCTTGGGCGGACCAGGCTTCACCTCGACCAGGCACATCCGGCAATTGCCGGCGATACTCAGCCGCTCATGATAACAGAAACGCGGGATCTCCTTGCCGGCAAGCTCGCACGCCTGCAGCACGGTGGCGCCCTGGGGCACCTCGATCTCTACGCCATCGACTTTGACTAAGGGCATTACTCTGCGGCTTCCATCATCGGCGCGGTGTCGCCACCGCGCTCACGGATACGGCGCTCCATCTCGGGGCGAAAATGCTTGATCAGGCCCTGGATCGGCCATGCGGCTGCGTCGCCCAGTGCGCAGATCGAGTGACCCTCGACCTGCTTGGTGACTTGCTGGAGCATGTCGATCTCGGACAGCTCGGCGTCGCCGGTGCGCATCCGCTCCATCACGCGCCACATCCAGCCGGTGCCTTCGCGGCACGGCGTGCACTGGCCGCAGCTCTCATGCTTGTAGAAGTACGAGATGCGGCTGATCGCGCGGACGATGTCGGTCGACTTGTCCATGACGATGATCGCCGCGGTGCCGAGGCCCGAACCGACCGCCTTCAGGCCGTCGAAATCCATCGCGCAGTCCATGATCTGCGCGGCAGGCACGAGCGGCACCGAAGAGCCACCGGGGATCACCGCGAGCAGATTGTCCCAGCCGCCACGGATGCCACCGCAATGCGTCTCGATCAGGTCGCGGAACGAGATGCTCATCTCCTCCTCGACGACGCACGGCTTATTCACATGGCCGCTGATCTGGAAAAGCTTGGTGCCGCGGTTATTCTCCGCGCCCAAGCTGGAGAACCACGCCGCGCCACGCCGCAGGATCGTCGGCGCGACCGCGATCGATTCCACATTGTTGACGGTCGTCGGGCAGCCATAAAGACCGGCACCCGCCGGGAATGGAGGCTTCAGCCGCGGCTGGCCCTTCTTCCCTTCGAGGCTCTCCAGCATCGCGGTCTCTTCGCCGCAAATGTAGGCGCCAGCACCACGGTGCACGAACACGTCGAAGTCGTAGCCAGACCCGCACGCATTCTTGCCGATGAAGCCGCGGTCATACGCCTCGGCGACGGCCGCGAACAGCGTCTCGGCCTCGCGGATATACTCGCCGCGGATGTAGATGTACGCGGCGCGCGCGCGCATCGCGAACCCGGCTATCAGCGCGCCCTCGATCAGCTTGTGCGGATCGTGGCGGATGATCTCGCGATCCTTGCAGCTGCCCGGCTCGGATTCATCGGCATTGATGACGAGGAAGTTCGGCCGGTCCGGCTTTGGCTCCTTCGGCATGAACGACCATTTGGTGCCGGTCGGGAAACCCGCACCGCCTCGGCCGCGCAGCCCCGACGCCTTCATCACGTCGATGATCGCGTCCTGGCCGAGTGCCATCAGGTCCTTGGTATTGTCCCAATCGCCGCGCATGATCGCCGCGTCGATATTCCACGGCTGGAAACCGTAGACGTTGGTAAAAATGCGGTCCTTGTCGGCGAGCATCAGGCCCACTCCCCCCGGTAATCGTGGTTCGCGTCGACCATCGCCTTCAGCGACGTCGGGCCGCCTTCGGGGCAGCTCGCGCGGCGACCGAATTGCGGACCCGGCGTCGGGTGCCCGCCATTGGCCAGCGCCTCGAGGATCTCGGTCGTCTTGTCGTAATCGAGGTCTTCGAAGTTATCGTCGTTGATCTGCACCATCGGCGCATTCGCGCACGTGCCCAGGCACTCGACCTCGGTCAGCGTGAACATGCCGTCCGGCGTCGTGCCACCCTTGACCAGCCCGCGGTTCTTGCACGCGGCGAGAACGTCGTCCGACCCGCGCAGCATGCACGGCGTGGTGCCGCAAACCTGAACGTGGAAGCGGCCGACCGGCGCCAGATTGAACATCGTGTAGAAGGTCACGACCTCATACACGCGCATGTACGGCACGCTGATCTGGCGCGCGACGAACTCGATCACCGGCACCGGCAACCAGCCCTGCGTCTGCGTTTCCGCACCGACCTGGCGCTGCGCCAAGTCGAGCAACGGGATCGACGCCGACTGCTCGCGACCCTTGGGATAGCGCCCGAGAATCTCGTTCGCCTTCACCTGGTTCTCTTCCGTCCACGCGAAAGAGCCCCAGCGTGCGCGGGCCTCGGCCTCATCGGGAATTTTCGGAGCTTCAGCCATCAGCGGTCACATTCACCAAAAACGATATCCATCGCACCGAGGATCGCAGTCGTATCCGCCAGCATGTGGCCCTTCGCCATGAAGTCCATGGCTTGCAGATGCGAGAACGCGGTCGGGCGGATCTTGCAGCGGTACGGCTTGTTCGAGCCATCGGCGACCAGATACACGCCGAACTCACCCTTGGGGCTTTCGGTCGCGACATAGACGTCGCCGGCGGGTACGTGGAAGCCCTCGGTGTAGAGCTTGAAGTGATGGATCAGCGCTTCCATCGACTGCTTCATCTCGCCACGCTTGGGCGGCACGACCTTGCGGTCGAGCGATGCGATCGGCCCCTCGGGCATGTCGCGCAGGCACTGCTTCATGATCCGTGCCGACTGACGCACTTCCTCGACGCGGACCATGAACCGGTCGTAGCAATCGCCACGCGTGCCGACCGGCACCTCGAAGTCCATCTTGGCATAGGCGTCATAGGGCTGCGACTTGCGCAGATCCCAGGCGATACCCGAGCCGCGGATCATCGGGCCGGAAAAGCCCCACTTGATCGCGTCGTCGCGGCTGACCACGGCGATGTCGACGTTGCGCTGCTTGAAGATGCGGTTGTCCGCGACGAGCGAGATCGCATCCTCGAACAGCCGCGGCAGCCGCGTGTCGAGCCAGTCGCCGATGTCGGCGAGCAGCTTCAACGGCGCATCCTGATGCACGCCGCCCGGACGGAAATAGTTGGAATGCATGCGCGCGCCGGAGACACGCTCGAAGAAGTTCATGCAGTCTTCGCGGATCTCGAACAGCCAAAGGTTCGGCGTCATCGCACCCACGTCCATGACGTGCGAACCGAGATTGAGCATGTGGTTCGAGATGCGCGTCAGCTCGGCAAAGAACACTCGCAGATACTGCGCGCGCTCGGGGACTTCGAGATCGAGCAGCTTCTCGACCGCGAGCACCCAGCTATGCTCCATGCACAAAGGCGAGCAATAATCGAGACGATCGAAATACGGCAGAGCCTGCGTGTAGGTCTTGTACTCGATCAGCTTCTCGGTGCCGCGGTGGAGCAGGCCGACATGCGGATCGACGCGCTCGACGATCTCGCCGTCGAGTTCCATGACCAGACGGAGCACGCCGTGCGCGGCCGGATGCTGCGGACCGAAGTTGATCGTGTAGTTCTGGATCGTGACATCGCCGGTCGTGGGATCGGCCGCGTCGGCTTCGCCCAGAAGCTCTTCGACATACAGACTCACTGGTTCTGTCCTCCACCCTTGGTCGGGACCACGTCAGGGTTCGCAGGCTTCGGCGTCGCATCGGACTCCGACTTGCCGGCGCCCGTTTGTGCGGTCGACTCGGTGCTCTTGGGTTCGGTCGGCGCCTGGGTAGGCGACTGCGCCGCGTCCGCCTTCACGATCGTGTCAGCCTTGAGCGGCGTCGGCGCACCCTTGGCCTCTGGCAATGCGCCCTTCTCGTCACCCGGAAGCACGTAGTTCGCGCCCTCCCACGGGCTCATGAAATCGAACGTGCGGAAATCCTGCGCAAGCTGCACGGGCTCGTACACGACGCGCTTCGACTCTTCCGAATAGCGCAGCTCGACATACCCGGTCAGCGGGAAGTCCTTGCGCTGCGGATGACCGCGGAAACCATAGTCGGTCAGGATGCGGCGCAGGTCCGGATTGCCGCTGAACAGCACGCCGTACATGTCGTACACTTCGCGCTCGAGCCAGCCGGCGACCGGCCAGATGTCCGTCACCGACGGCACCGGCTTTTCCTCGTCGGTCGCGACATGCACGCGCAGGCGGTGATTCCGCGTGAGCGACAACATGCAATAAACAACCTCGAACCGCTCTGGGCGATCCGGATAGTCGACGCCAGCGATCTCCATGAGCTGCTGGTAGGCAAGCCCCGGCGTATCGCGCAGCGCGATCATCGCGTCGTACAGGTCTTCGCGCCGAACGTGCAGCGCGACTTCGCCGACATGGTCGACCGCGTCGAGCAACATGCCGCCGAGCGCCGCGCGGGCGCTGTCGATCACGCCGTCGTTCGACGTGTAAGCTGGTGCGGGAGCCCTCAACGCTCGATGCTCCCGGACCGCCGGATCTTCCGCTGCAACTGCATGATGCCGTACAGCAATGCCTCAGCCGTCGGCGGGCAGCCGGGGACGTAGATGTCCACCGGCACGATCCGATCGCAGCCACGCACGACACTGTAGCTGTAATGATAATAGCCGCCGCCGTTCGCGCACGATCCCATCGAGATCACGTACTTAGGCTCCGACATCTGGTCGTAGACTTTGCGCAGCGCAGGCGCCATCTTGTTGCAGAGCGTGCCGGCAACGATCATCACGTCCGACTGGCGCGGCGACGCGCGCGGTGCGGCGCCGAAGCGCTCCAGATCGTAACGCGGCATGTTAACGTGGATCATCTCGACCGCGCAGCAGGCGAGCCCGAACGTCATCCACCACAGCGAGCCCGTACGGGCCCACTGAAACAGCTCCTCGGTCGACGTGACGAGGAAACCCTTGTCCGTCAGCTCACCGTTCAATCCGTCGAAAAAGCCCTGGTCGGGTGGCACCAGCGAACTGGGCGAACCGGGTGCGGGCTGAAGCTCTACTCCCAATCGAGTGCTCCCTTCTTCCATGCGTAGACGAGGCCAAGAGCCAATTCGCCGATAAAGATCATCATCGAAATCCACGCGGTCCAGCCGAGCGTGAAGACCGAGACGGCCCAGGGATACAGGAACGCGGCCTCTAGGTCGAAGATGATGAAGAGGATGGCGATCAGGTAGAAGCGTACGTCGAACTGGCTCCGCGGATCCTCAAATGCGGGAAAGCCGCACTCGTATTCGCTGAGCTTCTCGGGCGTAGGCTTGTGCGATCCCGTGAGGCGCGAGACGGCCATCGGCAGGAACACGAACGTGCTCGACAATGCGATGGCGATCCCGAGGAACAGGAGGATCGGAAGATAGTGCGACAGGTCGACCAAATTGCTTCTCGCAAGTGCGAACGGAACGGGCCCGCTTTAGGCCGATGGGGGGTGATGGGCAAGGCGTGGAGGGTGTGAGAATCACTCGCAAGTGGAGGGGCCGGGGTGGCGGGAAACATGCGTTACTCGGCGTGCACGGCTGCACTTGACGTGCCCAGCTACAGCCGGGGGTGCTGCAAATAGCGCAACATCGCCAAACCCTCTCCATCACCCCGGACTGGTTCCGGGGGCCACGGTGCTGCAAACCAACGGTGGGAGAGGTTGCGAAACGGTGGATGCCGGAACAAGCCCGGCATGACGGAACAACTTAACGATCCTCCACCCCGAAGGTGGAGAATTCGATACCCTCCCCCATTCCTCGTCATCCTGACGAAAGTCAGGATCCAGGGTTACAAACGGCAACCCTATTGGCTCTGGGTCCTGACTTTCGTCAGGATGACGGAAGAAGGGTGCCGATCTGCCCGGCCGTCCGTTACGAACAGCTAGCCTTAACGCAGTGCGCCGGCCACCAGCTTATGCAGCCGCGAATGCAGCGCGTCGTTCGCCGCAAGAAACTCGTTGCGCTCCATCGCACGGTCGCCACCGCGGAAGTCGGTGACGAAGCCGCCGGCTTCCTTCACCAGCAACATGCCCGCAGCAACGTCCCAAGGCTTCAAGTTCGACTCCCAGAACCCATCGAACCGTCCAGCCGCAAGCCACGCCAGATCGAGCGCCGCAGCACCCAAACGACGGATCCCCGCAACCTCAGGTGCAACCGCACCGAAAATCCGGCTCCACTGCGCGAAGTCGCCGTGGCCGAGGAACGGAATCCCCGTAGCAATCAGCGATTCGGACAAATCACGCCGCGACGACACCCGCAGACGCTGGTCGGTGAGCCACGCCCCCCGCCCCTTCTCCGCCCAGAAGCTCTCATCAGTCAGCGGCTGATACACGAGCGCAGTCGTGACCTCGCGCTTGCCGTTCGCCATCGGCTCCTCGACCGCGATCGAGATGCAGAAATGCGGGATGCCGTGGAGGAAGTTCGACGTCCCATCCAACGGATCGACGATGAACCGCGGCTTGTTCGGATCGCCCGCGACCTCGCCGCGCTCCTCCATGAGCATGCCCCAGTCGGGACGAGCGTGGCTGAGCTCTTCGAAGATCGTCTGCTCGGCGCGCTGGTCGGCTTGGCTGACGAAGTCGGCTGGACCCTTGCGGCTCACCTGGAGCTGCTGGACCTCGTTGAAGTCGCGGCGCAGGCGCGGCGCTGCCTTGCGGGCTGCGCGCTCGATGACGGTCATGATGCCGGAATGGCTAGGCATTAGAAATCTCCTCCCCTTCCGCTTGCGGGAGGGGTCGGGGGAGGGCTTGAACCGATACGCGAAGCTGGAAGAAGGCCCTCCCCTAACCCCTCCCGCAAGCGGAAGGGGAATTTAGTCCGCGCGCCTAACGTAGGTCTGCTCGTACACATCGACGACGATCCGCGTGCCAGCGCCGATATGCGGCGGCACCATCACGCGGACGCCGTTCTCAAGCACCGCCGGCTTGTAGCTCGACGAGGCGGTCTGCCCCTTCACGACGGCATCCGCCTCGACGATCAGCGCCTCGATCGTATCAGGCAGCTGGACCGAGATCGGCCGCTCTTCCCAGAGCTCCATCACCACGTCCATGCCGTCCTGCAGGAACGCCGCGGCGTCGCCCAGGATGTCGGCGTCGAGCGAGATCTGCTCGTAATTGATCTTGTCCATGAACGTCAGCATGTCGCCTTCGCGGAACAGGAACTGGAAGTCGACGGTCTCGAGCCGCACCTTCTCGACGCTCTCGGCGGAGCGGAAGCGGGTGTTGTTCTTGCGGCCGTCGATGAGGTTCTTCATCTCGACCTGCATATAGGCACCGCCCTTGCCGGGCTGGGTGTGCTGAATCTTGACGGCGCGCCAGATGCCGCCCTCATATTCAAGAATGTTGCCGGGACGAATCTCGACCGCGTTGATCTTCATGACCGATTCCTGCTGGAAAGAGCTAGGGGCCGTCCGCCAAGCATGGCCATCAAGGCGTGGCTCTGCGGAAACCCGAAGCGGCGGGCTTTAACGGGCGCGCTCGCGTCCGGCAAGCAGCGGGTACGGGTTCACGTTCTCGCCCTGCCACCAGCGCTCACCCGGCTGCATCTTGGTCAGCCCGAAATGCAGGTGGTAATTGCCCGCACCCGCATCGCCGGTGTCGCCGACATAGCCGAGCGTATCGCCCGCCTTGACCGGCATCCCCTCGCGGATGCCAGCCGCGTACCCGGCAAGGTGCGCATAATAATAGGTCCAGCGCCGGTCGGGCGAACGCACGTACAGCGTGATCCCGCCAAGCCCGCTCTGAAACAGCTTCTCGACCCGCCCCGGCGCGGCCGCGACCACGGGCGTGCCAGCCGGTGCCATGATATCGGTGCCATGATGGCCGCGTAGACCGCCGCCCCGCGCATCGTTCCAGCTGTCCGCAATTGCTTTCCGCGACACGCCAGCCACGGGGATGGCCAGCGCTCCCGGCGTCACGGAAACAGTGGGACCCTCCGCGGCGGGCACCGGCTTGCGCCAAGGTATCCGCCGCTCGATGCCGCTACCGCTGCTGCCGAACGACACCATCGAGGCGAACGCGCCGATCGCCACCACGATCAGCCCGAGAATGATCCAGAACGTCCGCGTCATCGCCTCAGGCCTGGAACACGGCCTTGGTCCCCGGCTTGATCATCATCGACAACCGCGCCGCATCCCAGTTGGTCAGGCGGATACAGCCATGGCTCTCCGCACGTCCGATCGTCTCGGGGTTTGGCGTACCATGAATGCCGTAATGCGGCTTAGAGAGATCCATCCAGACCACCCCGACCGGACCGTTCGGCCCCGGCGGCAGCATCTCCTTCTGCTGCCCCTTCTTCGCATCCCAGAACAGCGCCGGGTTGAAATGGAACTTCGGATTGTAATCCGAACCCTTGATCGTCCACGTACCGAGCGGCAGCGGATCGTGGCTCGATCCCATCGTCGCCGAGAATTGCGCGATTAGCTTGTCGTTAGCGTCCATAACGCGGAGCACACCGTCGGACTTGTCGACAACGACATGATCCGCCTTAGGCTGCACCGCGTCGACATTCAGCATGGTGAGCGTCGCGATCCAGTCCGGCTTCAGCTTTGGATCATAGGCGCGCGACGATGGCAGCGCGTTGGGGAACACCACCTTCGTCCCCGGCGACAGCTTCGTCGTCGGCGAGTTCAGCGCGAGGATCACCGCCGGCGTCGTGTGGAACATCTCGCCGAGCTTCTCCATGACTGTCTTGTAGCCCAGCGACGGCAGTTCGGCCTGCTTGGCGGGATCCTTCGGGAACGGATTGACGAACGGCCCCGCCAGCATCTCCGGCGTCAGCGCGACCGTCACGGTCGGCCGCGCGGCGCGGTACGGATACAGCGCCTGCAACGTCCGCGCGTCAGCCTTGCCGGTAACCGGCAGCCCCTTCGCCTCCTGGAACCCCTTCAGCGCGGCGACCAACGACTGCCCGCCGCGACCGTCCAGTACGCCCGGCCCGAAGCCGAGATGGTCGAGGATCACCTGCACGTGCAGGATATTGCGATCGATCGGTACGGGCTTGGCCGGCTCTGTCTGCGCCAACGCGGGCGACGCGCCCCCGAACAGGCACGCAGCAAGAACCGAAGCTTTCGTCACAAATGCCGTCATGCCCGTCATCCCAAACCGTTACGCTCGTGCATCAAACGGTCGGGACGACGGTTGTTTCCAACGGTTCAGCGCGATCTCAGCGCCGGGCGAGAACCTCGCCGAAGGCCTTGATGGCCGCGACCTCGTCGCCGCCCCAGACGGCGCCCGACACCGCAATGAAGTCCGCGCCAGCCGCCACGAGCGGCGCGGCGTTTTCCGGCGTGATGCCACCGATCGCGACGCAAGGCATCTCGAACAAGGTCGACCACCAGGACAGGATCACCGGCTCGGCGGTATGCGTCGCGACCTTCGTCGTCGTCGGATAGAACGCCCCGAACGCAACGTAATCGGCCCCAGCCTCGCCCGCTTCCATCGCCAGATGACGACTGCCGTGACAGCTCACGCCGATCTGCGCATTGGGCCCAAGCTGCGCCCGCGCCTCGCGCGGATCGCCATCGTCCTGCCCGAGATGCACGCCGTCAGCATCGAGCCGCTTCGCCAACCCGATATCGTCGTTGACGATGAACGCGACATCGCGCTCGGCACAGATCGCGCGCAACGGCTCGCCCAGCGCCGCAGCTGCATGCTGATCGATATCTTTCACGCGAAACTGGAACGCAGCCACCGGCCCGGCGTCGAGCGCCCGAGCAAGACGCTCCGGAAAGTCGCCACCGACGTCCAGCGGCGACACCAGATAAAGCTGGCAAGCCGGCCTACGTATGTCGCGGCGGAAATTCTCGGCGAAATTGGGATCGAGCGGGCCCAGCGGATCTTCGAATTCGGTCATGTCCGCCCCCCTAGCCGCTCATATCCGCCACGTCACCCCGGCGCAGGACCAGAGTGACGCGCAGGCAAACCGAGGCTTACTCCTCGTTCTTGTAGATCCGGATGATCCGGTCGAGCATCGCCAGCGCTTCGTCGCGCGGACGCTGGAAGGTGTTGCGGCCGATGATCGAGCCGTTACCGCCGCCGTCGCGAATGTCGCGCGCGTCCTGGAAGATCGCGTCCTCGCCCTTCGACGCGCCGCCCGAGAAGACGTTAATGCGACGCCCGGCAAAGCTCGACTGGACGACATGCTTCACGCGGTCCGACTGCTTCGACCAGTCGGTGTTCGCGTAGAGCTGCTTGGCTTCCTTCTGCTCGATATGCGCGGTCGGCAGCTTGGTCTTGATGATGTGCGCGCCGAGCAGCGCCGCGATGTGCGCGGCATAGGCGCCGACGTCCAAAGCGAGCTCGCCGTCCTTGGTGAGCTCGCCGCCCCGCGGGTAAGACCAGATGACGGTCGCGATGCCGACCGACTTCGCCTCTTCGCTCAGCTCGCGGATTTCCTCGACGAGATCGAAGAACTGGTCCGCGCCCGGATAGATCGTGAAGCCGATCGCCGCCGACCCGAGCCGCACCGCGTCGGATACCGTCGCCGTCACCGCTTGGTCGATCGTCGTCGCCCAACTGTTCGAGCTGTTGCACTTCAGGATCGTCGGGATCTGCCCCGCAAACGTATCCGCACCCGCTTCGAGCATCCCGAGCGGCGCCGCATAGGCGCTGAGCCCTGCGTCGATCGCGAGCTGATAGTGGTAATGCGGGTCGTACGCCGCCGGATTGACCGAGAAGCTGCGCGCCGGGCCATGCTCGAAGCCCTGGTCGACCGGTAGGATCACGAGCTTGCCGGTGCCGCCAAGCTTGCCCTGCATCAGGATGCGCGCGAGGTTCGCCTTCACCGCCGAACTGGTGGCTTCGTACTTGTCGAGAATGGTTTTGACTTGCGGAGTGATCGTGGAGGTCATGGGTAAGTCCTTTCTCAATATTTTAAAGTTCCAGCCATCGGCGCAGTGCCTGATCAACCGCAAACATGGTTTCGTTGGAAGCATTACCGATCCGTCGGCCGACGCGATGCCGCCAGACCGACTGAACCTTGTCGATACAGATCTCGCTCGGCTTGAAGAGTCCCGTATCGGGATTTGCCGCAATCGGTATGCGGAACATGCCCAGGCCGGCAAGCTGGCTGGTAATCAAACAGACCGTCACGCTGTCGTGATCCTGAAGAAACGCGTTGGTCTGAACGACGAGCGCCGGGCGCGGCTTGCTGGCAAAGTCCCCTGCGTTGGCGTCGGCAATAGTAACAATGTCACCGCGTTTCATTCGGCGGCATCACGGCGATTGCTGGCAGGCTCCGGATCATCCCAAGCCACACCCAACCGCTCCCATGCGTCGTCTTCTTCGGCCCAGCCAAGTGCCGCCGCCGCGAGCGACTGCCGCTTAGCCTCGGCAAGGAAAGCCTCGTCGTGGCGTTCGACATAGCGTCGTACGGCTTCGCGTGCGATATCGCTCTTGCTGCGCCCTTGGGTGCGCGCAACCGCCGCGAGTCGCTCTTCGAGTTCGCTATCGAGCCTGACGCCGAGCATCCGAGTCTCCGTTTAACATGTTAAACATAGGTGGGCGGGTGTCGAGGATCAACCCCGGCTGCACTGCAAACCTGGTAATTGACGTTGGATCTCTCGACGCCGACACTCTCGAAATACGGGGCGGACGGCACAGGGGCGGGCAAATGAAGATTATGCAAAGCGTCGTCGCATGCGCGATGATCGCGATCGCCTCCGCTGCGACGGCCGCAGTCAAGATCGGCGAACCAGCGCCGCCGTTCGAACTGACGTTGATCGACGGGACCAAGGTGCGCAGTGCCGATCTGCACGGACAGGTCGTCGTCTTGAACTTTTGGGCGACATGGTGCGGGCCGTGCAAGGCGGAGCTTCCGCTGCTCGACAGCTATTACCGCATTCGCAAGGACAACGGCCTGCGCGTGTTCGCAGTGGCGACGGAGGATTCGCTGCCTGCGTTCAAGCTGAAACCCCTGTTCGCCGCGATGACGATCCCGTCGGCGCGGCGAATCAAGGGACCGTTCGCGGTGATGGGCGCCCTCCCCACCAACTACATCATCGATCGCGCCGGCATGGTTCGCTATGCGAAAGCCGGCGCGTTCGACCTGAATGAACTCAATACCTTGCTGGTCCCGTTGCTGCGGGAACCAGCGCCTTAACGCGTCAGCGCCGCGACGCCGGGGAGGTCCTTGCCTTCCATCCACTCGAGAAACGCGCCGCCCGCCGTCGAGACGAAGGTGAACGCATCCGCGACGCCCGCGTGATTGAGCGCCGCAACCGTATCGCCACCGCCCGCGACCGAGACGAGTGAACCGCCTTCGGTAAGCGCCGCAGCGGTCTTGGCGAGCGCGACGGTTGCCTTGTCGAACGGCGGCGTCTCGAACGCGCCGAGCGGGCCGTTCCATACCAACGTGCGGCAGTTCTTCAGCACGTCGCCGAGCGACTCGACCGCAGCCGGACCGACGTCGAGAATCATCTCGTCGGCGGCGACTTCGTGCACGTTGACCGTACGGGTGGCGGGGTTCGGCTTGAACTCCTTGGCGACCACGACGTCGTACGGCAGGTGGACGGTGCAGTTCGCCTTGTCCGCAGCTTCCATGATCTGTTCGCAAACGCTCGCAAGATCATGCTCGCAAAGGCTTTTACCGACATCGACCCCGCGCGCCGCGAGGAAGGTGTTCGCCATGCCGCCGCCGATGATCAGATGATCTACCTTGGTGACGAGATGCCGCAGCACGTCGAGCTTCGACGACACCTTCGCGCCCCCCACGACCGCCGCAACCGGATGCTCGGGCTCGCCAAGCGCCTTCTGGAGCGCATCGAGTTCGGCTTCCATCGCCCGGCCGGCAAAGGCGGGCAATACGTGGGCAATACCCTCGGTCGAGGCATGCGCGCGGTGCGCAGCCGAGAAGGCATCGTTGACGTAGAGATCGCCAAGGCTTGCAAACCGCTGGACGACCGCCGCGTCGTTTGTCTCCTCGCCGCCGAAGAAGCGCGTGTTCTCCAGAACCGCGATATCGCCGGGTTCGAGCGTAGCGACGGCGTCATCCGCCCCTTCCCAGTCGATGTAGCGTACTTCGCGGCCGAGCACTTCGCTATACGGCTTCACGACCTGCGAAAGCGAGAATTCGGGGCTCGGCACCCCCTTCGGACGGCCGAAATGCGCGAGGACGAGGACGATCGCGCCCTTGTCGGCGAGTTCGCCAACCGTCGCGACGGTGGCGCGCAGACGGGTATCGTCGGTGACGCGACCCTCGGCCATCGGCACGTTGAGGTCTTCGCGCACGAGCACGCGCTTGCCCTGGACATCGCCCATATCATCGAGCGTCTTGAATGGCTTGGTCATGGTTCTTCGATCCTGATCTCATCACCGACGGCGATTCTGCCGCCCATCAAAACTCGGGTACACGCCCCGCCCCGCCAGTCCGGCGTCAGCGCGGCGAACAATCCTGGCGCCAGTGCATCCATGCGGTCGCACGGATCGGTATGGCGCGTCACCTCCAGGACGACGTCCGCGCCGATGCGCAGCCGCGTGCCGGGTATCTGGGGAAGATCGAAGCCGTCGACGAGCAGGTTCGCACGGCGCTCGTACCACGGAATATCGCGCCCGACTTCGGCCATCGCGGCGTCCCAGTCGCCACGTTCGAGCAACGTGACCTGCCGCCGCCCCTTGCCGCCGGGCTTCACGCGACCGCGGAAGTCGCCGTGCAGACCAGCCTCGATGGTGATCTCGACATCGTCGATGACCTCCATAGGGGCTTTGGCGCGGGCGTGGCGAGCGATCCCGGCGATCGTGCCGACTGTCGTCGAGGCCGGGGCCTGAGCCACCGCTCCCTCCCCGTTCGTGTCGAGCGCAGTCGAGACACCATCTGTCACGGGAAACGACTTCTCGACTGCGCTCGAAGCGAACGGAAGAGGGGACGCATAGATCGCGAGCTTAGATGAACTTCGCCATCGCCGTGGCCGTATCGACCATGCGGTTCGAGAAGCCCCACTCGTTGTCGTACCAGCTGACGACACGGACCAGCTTGCCGTCGATCACCGCGGTCTCCAGGCTGTCGATCGTCGACGACGCCGGGGTATGCTGGAGATCGATCGAGACGAGCGGCTCGTCCGACCAGTCGAGCACGCCGACCAGCGGGCCGCTCTCGGAGGCCGCCTTCAGCACCGCATTCACCTCTTCACGCGTCGTATCGCGCGACGGGGTGAAGGTCAGGTCGATCAGCGAAACGTCCGGCACCGGCACGCGGATTGCCGAACCGTCGAGCTTGCCCTTCAGCTCCGGCAGCACTTCGGCAACCGCACGCGCGGCCCCCGTCGTGGTCGGGATCATCGACATCGCCGCAGCACGCGCACGACGCAGATCCGGGTGGATCTGGTCGAGGATCTTCTGGTCGTTGGTGTACGCATGCACGGTCGTCATCAGGCCGCGCTCGATGCCGATCGCATCGTTCAGCACCTTGGCGACGGGCGCGAGGCAGTTGGTGGTGCATGACGCGTTCGAGACGATCGTATGCTCGGCGGTCAGCTTGTCGTGGTTGACGCCGTAAACGACGGTCAGGTCGACGTTCTTGCCAGGCGCCGAGATCAGCACCTTCTTGGCACCCGCATCGAGATGCTTCTGGCAGCTCGCCTTGTCGGTGAAGAAGCCGGTGCATTCGAGGACGATGTCGACGCCCAGCTCGGCGTGCGGCAGATTGGCGGGGTCGCGCTCGGCGGTAACGCGAATGCGCTTGCCGTCGACGACCAGCTCGTTGCCCTCGGCCGAAACCTCACCCGGATACTTGCCGTGCACGCTGTCACGCTTGAACAGCCAGGCGTTCGACTTGGCATCGCCGAGATCGTTGATCGCGACGAGTTCGAGTGCGCCGTTCGACTGTTCGAGTACCGCACGGGCGACGAGACGGCCGATGCGCCCGAAACCATTGATCGCAACCTTGACCGTCATTGCTGTATCTCCGCTACGCCCGCGAGTCCGTTCCGGGCGCGCAGCCTTTGCGGGGCGGTGGGGCGCCCTGTCAACACCGTGGATGGTGATGGGTTTCGCCTAAACCGACTTGTCGCACCCCCCGTCCATGCTATCTCGCATGGCATGTCAGAAACACTTCCCGACGGACCAACTGCCGTCGAACGGATCGACGCCGCGATCGCACGGATCGAATCCGCCATTGCAGCCCGCACCGAAGCCGGCGACGCGCTCGCCAAGCGCCACGCCGCCCTCAAGGCGCGGATGGCCGAAGCCGTCGCCGCGCTCGACGACGTCATCACGCGCGGGAGCCCCAACTGATGGCCCAGGTCATGCTCGATATCGGCGGCCGTCCCCACGCCGTCGCCTGCCGTGACGGCGAAGAGTCGCGCGTGCGGCTGCTGGGCGCGATGGTCGCCGAGCGCTGGGCGACCGCGGACCGCGCGGCCGGCGGTCTCAGCGCCGAGCGCGCGATGCTGTTCGTCGCGCTGATGCTCGCCGACGACCTCGACGAAGCCGCGCACCGGCCACCCGAAGGCTCCGCAGTCAGCGAGATCGCACTTACCCGGATCGCCGATCGTCTCGAAGGGCTCGCCCAGGTTCTCGAACGCACGCCCCTTGAGCTTAGCCCGCCCAACGCCTAGATTGGTTGTGGCGGGTTCTGCCCGGTACGAGCCTTTATTATCCCTGAGGCTATTCATCATCCATAGGGGGCTGTCCCTGTTAGGATCCTGGTCCGAAGCACATGGTCCCCACCTGACGTACCGTGCGTCAGTGGATAACCCGGCACACGGCCATGGTGGGCCCGCCACACCACCATCCTCCCCCTATCTCAGGGTCGCAAGCGCATGACCGACAAGAGCGCGCTCAGAGCCTCGCTCCGCGCCGCGCGAGAAGCGCGCCCGCCGGTCGAGCTTCCGGTGCCGTCGGCGTTCCTTGACTGGCTGAAACCCGGACTGACGGTCGCCTCGTATGTCCCGTTCGGGGGCGAAGCGGACCCCTCGCCCTTCGCGCGCGCCGCGGTCGATGCCGGATGCGTCATCGCCCTGCCGCATGTCGTCCGCCGGTCGCTGCCGATGCGCTTCCTGTCATGGGCAACCGAGGCGGCGCTGATCGCCGGACCGTTCGGGCTGCACCAGCCCGCCGCAGACGCCGCCGAACTCGAACCCGACATCATCCTCACGCCGCTCGTCGGCTTCGATCGCAGCGGCAACCGGATCGGCCAGGGCGCCGGCTATTACGACCGCGCCTTCCTCGCCCACCCGAACGCCTGGCGCGTCGGGGTTGCGTTGTCGGTGCAGGAAGTCGACACGCTGACCCCAGACCCGTGGGACGTCCCGCTCCACGCCATCGCCACCGAATCAGACTGGATCACGCCATGACGCCAACCTGGCGCAAACCCGTCGGCATGCTCGGCATCTTGCTACTGATCCTGGTATGGTGCGTAGCAATCGTCAGCCTGTCGAACATCGTCGGCAGCTGGCACTGGCTGGGGCAACTGGTGTTCTACCTGTTCACCGGCCTGATCTGGATCGCACCGCTGAAGCCGGTCCTGCGGTGGATGGAGCTCGGGCGGTAACCCAGCCCACCTGTCGGCTCCCTGCGCCGATGCGCTCCACCCCCACTACCGTCTCCCTGACCCGACGCGTTCCGTCCGCCCCCCCACCGTTCGTCCTGAGTAGCCATCGAGTAGTCGCCGAAGGCGGCGTATCGAGAGGTCGTACCGAAGGACAGGTTGGCGCGCGTAACACATGCTTCGATACGAGCCCTCGATACGCTTCTGACGAAGCTACTCGGTCTCTACTCAGCACGAACGGTATGGGGTGGAATGCTCTCTGCATCCAAAATCTAAAAAGGGTCTCGGCCACCCCAATAGGGTGGCGCGAGTGACGGGACTCGAACCCGCGACCTCCGGCGTGACAGGCCGGCGCTCTAACCAACTGAGCTACACCCGCATTCCCAATGACGAACCCTAGCGCCCCAAAGGACACGCGGGAAGGCTCGTCAAAACCTCAACACTATCTCGAACCATCTACCCGGTCAGGGCAAACGATGGCGCGAGTGACGGGACTCGAACCCGCGACCTCCGGCGTGACAGGCCGGCGCTCTAACCAACTGAGCTACACCCGCTGAAACAGCGTGGAGGCGGCAACTAGGCGAGGGTTCGGATACCGTCAACCCAAATTATCCGCCAGTTTCACGTTGTGCCTCGGGCGGGTCGCCACGACGGCGATTGCGTCCGGTCTTGGGCTGCACCAGCGTCCCGTGCTCGAACAGGAACCCGGCGATGTCGGGCTTTCCAGCGGCCTTCACGATCGTCTGGATGATGATCAGCAGCGGAACCGCGAGCAGTGCGCCCGACGTGCCCCACACCCATCCCCAGAAGCTCAGCGAAATCAGGATCAGCAACGGACTGATCGTCAACCGGTGCCCGACCACGAACGGCGTGATCGCGTTCGCCTCGACCAGATGCAGCCCGTACATCAGCGCCGGCGGCAGCATCGCCATCCAGATGTCCGAGAACGTCATCAGCCCGCCCAGCGCGAGTAGGAACGCACCGATCACCGGCCCGAAATACGGGATGTAATTGAGCAGCGCGACGATCCCGCCCCACATCGCCGGATACGGCATGCCGATGAACCACAACGCGGTCCCGGTGACGATCCCGAGCACGATATTGATCAGCGTGATCGTCCCGAGATACGCCGACACGTCGTCGACGATATCCTGGATCACCCGAGCGGTCGCCATCGCCCCGTCGAAGCTGGTCCGCCCGGTGATCGTCTGCCGCCGCATCCGCGTCCAGCCCGAGAGGAAGAAGAACACGATCAGCACGCCGAACAGGAATTGCACGATAACCGCCGGCGCCGACGTCGCCGCAAGTTCGAGGATCGAGCCCGGCGCGGCGACGCCAGCGGTCGCCGGCTGCTTGATCGGCGTCGACGCGACCTGCCGCAGCGTCTTGTTCACGTATTTCTCGAGGCTCGAATACAGGTCGAGCAGCGGTGCGAGGTTGCTCTGGATCCGGTCCAACCGTGTCGGCAACAGTCGAAAGAAGTCGGTCGCAGGGACGAGGATCGCGGCGATCGCGATGTTCGCGGCGATCAGGAACACGAGGATGCAGAGGATCGCGGCGAGTGGCGACGGCACGTGGCGCCGTTCGAGCCATTCCAGCACAGGCACGAGCGCGACGGAAATCACGAGCGCGATCGTGAGCGGTAGGAAAAACTCCGCGCCCGACTTCAGCGCGAACGGCGTCGCGAGGATCAGGCCCACGCCAGCGGTCAGCGTCAGCGCCGCGAGCAACCGATCGCGACGCTGCGCGATCCGCATCGCATCCTCGACCCCGACCGCGATCGGCAACCCAAACGCACATTCGGCCGGCGGACCTTCCGCGACGACGCCGTCCCCGCCCTGCGGCTGATGCGTTTCCTCGCGAAGACCCTCGTCCATCATGGCAATTCCTTTGCCACTCCCATCCCGTAATCCCGGCCGGCATTCAAGCGGCGCGCGGTGCCAGCGCGATGGAATTCCTCGAAAAGAGCGCGTCATGTCCGATCATGTCTTGATCCGGAGACACCCGCTCTTCGTCATCCTGACGAAAGTCCGGACCCAGAGCCAAAAAAGCGCTGCCCTCCGTTACCCTGGATCCTGACGTTCGTCAGGATCACGGAGTAATATCAGGTACGGTCTCCTAAGTGGACACCCCCACCCGGTCCTCGAACAGCGCCTGGAGATCCTTCTTCATGATCTTCCCGTTCGCATTCCGCGGCAAAGTCTCATGCACGAAGCGCACTGCAACCGGCGTCTTGAACGCCGCCAGATGTTGCCGCACCCAGCTCTGCAACTCCGCCTCGGTCGTCACCGCCCCCGGTGCGAGATGGACCACCGCCGCCGGCTCCTCGCCGAGCATCCGGTGCGGAATGCCGATCAGCGCCGCGTCGGTCACCGCCGGGTGCGCGTAGAGGACGTTCTCCACCTCGCTCGAATAGATGTTCTCGCCGCCTCGGATGATCATGTCCTTGGCGCGGTCGACTATGTAGCAGAACCCCTCGTCGTCGAGCCGGGCGAGATCGCCGGTTCGGACCCAGCCGTTGACGAAGGTCGCGGTGGTCGCGTCTGGCTTGTTCCAGTAGCCCTTCACGATCATCGGGCCGCGTGCCCAGAGTTCGCCGATTTCGCCCAGAGGCATCTCGGTCACGCCGTCGTCCGCCATGATCTTCAGGTCGGCCGCCGCGACTGGTGGTCCCGCGCTGGTCGGGCGGTTGAGGTAATCCTCGCCGCCGTGGTGCGTGACGGTCGCCATCGTCTCGGTCATGCCCCAGCCATTGCCGGGCATCGCGCCGAACTCGGCATAGATGCGCTTCACCAGTTCCGGTGCCGCAGGCGCGCCGCCATAGGCGATCGATTCGAGCGACGAGAGGTCGTAGCGGCCACGGTCGGGATGCTCGAGCAACTGCCACGCAATGGTCGGCACGCCGCCGGTGATGTTGACCTTCTCGCGCTCGATGATCTCCATCGCGCGGATCGTGTCCCATTTCCGCATGAAGATCATCGTACTGCCGGTCGCGATCACCCCCATCATCCCCGCCGAGCAGGCGGTGACGTGGAACAGCGGAATCACCGTCAGCGTGACGCGCGGCGTCGGTTCGGGCGGTGCCTCGCCACGCCGCAGGAACGAGCGGGCGGAGGAATAGCCGCCTGAGATGATGTTCGACATCATGTTGCGGTGCGTGCCGAGTGCCCCTTTGGGCGCGCCGGTGGTGCCGCTGGTGTAGAAGATCGTCGCGTCGTCGTCGGGCGCAATGGTCGCCTCGGGCAGACCTACGTCGGGTAGCGCAGCCCAGTCGTGCGGAGTGCCGATCACGTCCTCCAGCCGCGTCACGATCCCCGTCAGCGGCTCGGCGGCGCGCGCGACGAACACGTGCTCCAGCGCCGGCAGCGTCGCATACGCCGTCTCCAGCCGGTGATGTCGCTCGTCGTCGGTGATCAGCACGCGCGCGCCCGAGTCGGCGAGGCCGTATTCCATCTCCGCGCCGGTCCACCACGCGTTGAGCGGCACCATGATCGCACCGATGCTCGCGCCCGCGAAGAACGCGACCGGCCATTCGGGCAGGTTGCGCATCGCCAGCGCGACGCGCTCGCCGGGACCGATCCCCATCTCGCGCAATCGGTGCGCCAGCACGGCGATCGCGCGAAAGTTCGCCTCGTAGGTGACGCGCTCGTCCTCATACGCTGTGAAGACCCTGTCGCCATGCGCGCGCGCCGCCTCGGCCAGCCAGCGCAACGACGGCGGCGCGTTCTTCCAGACGCGCGTCTCGATGCCGTCGATCGTCAGCGTCTCCATCTCGAACTTCGCGCCGGGCGCGGTCAGCATTCGCTCGGCATCGGCGAGCGACATCGCCGGCCAGGAGGGATCGAGTGCGATGATCGGTTCGCTTGCCAAGACCGGTTGACTCCAGAGTTGAATTTCGGGTTTGGCTTATCGCCTGTTCGAAGACAGGTTATAGTTGATTCATGCCGCACTCAAGGCAATAGAGGCACCAAGTTCGAACTAGGGGTATGGAGCGGGTCATGGCACGGACGGTCGAATCGTGAAAATCGCTGAACCTGCCGCGCACGGCTTCGATGCGAGCCGATTGGCGGCGATCGATACGCTCCTCCGGACGCGCTATATCGATTCGGGCAAGCTGCCGAATGCGCAATTGCTGATCGCGCGGGACGGCGAGATCGTCCATTTCTCGAACGCGGGCGCGGCGCGTGAGGGCGGCAAGAGCGTCGACGAAGGATCGCTGTTCCGGATCGCGTCGATGACCAAGCCGATCACCTCGGTCGCGTTCATGATGCTGGTCGAACAGGGCCTCGTTGCGGTCGATACGCCGGTCCACCACGTGCTGCCCGAGTTCAAGGATATCGGCGTCTATGATGGCGGCGGTGGCGGCGTGCCCTTCGTGACCAGGCCGACCGCCGAGCCGATGCGGATGGTCGACCTGCTCCGCCACACCTCGGGGCTGACCTATAGTTTCCAGAACCGGTCGAACGTCGATGCCGCGTACCGCGAGGGCAAGATCGAGGGCTGGCACGGCGGGTATGACCTCGACGGCTTCATCGGCGCGCTGGCGAAGATTCCGCTCGAATTCTCGCCTGGCACCGCGTGGAATTATTCGGTCGCGACCGACGTGCTCGGCGCGGTCGTGCAGCGCGTGTCGGGCCTGCCGCTCGACCAGTTCTTCAGGGAGCGCATCTTCGCGCCGCTTAAGATGGACGACACCTTCTTCCAGGTTCCTGCCGACAAGCTCGACCGGTTGACCGATTGCTACACGCTCGCGCCGGGCAAGGGCCGCGTGATGTACGATCGCGGGACTGAGAGTGCGTGGAGCCGGCAGCCGAAGCTCGTTTCCGGCGGCGGCGGGCTCGTCTCGACCGCGCTCGATTATCACCGGTTCAATACGATGCTGCTGAACGGTGGCGAACTCGACGGCGCGCGCATCCTAGGGCGCAAGACGCTCGACCTGATGACGCAGAACCATCTGCCCGGAAAATCCGATCTCGCGGCCATGTCGAAGTCGCTGTTCAGCGAGGCGTCGAACGCGGGCACCGGCTTCGGGCTCGGGTTCGCGATCACTGACGACGTCGCGAAGACGATGGTGCCGGGGTCGAAGGGCGAGTTCTACTGGGGCGGAATGTTCTCGACCGCGTTCTTCGTCGACCCCGTCGAGCGCCTGTCGATGGTGTTCATGACGCAGCTTTCGCCGAGCAGTTTCTATCCCATCCGCCGCGAACTGAAGACGATGATCTACGCGGCGATGACCTGAGTTTCCGTTCTCCTGCGCACGCAGGAGTCCAGTATCACACAGGGCTGCCGATGTGGCCCTGGGCTCCTGCTTTCGCAGGAGAACAAGGAGAATAGACGATGACATCGCCGATCCGCACCGAACGCCATGACGACGTGCTCGTCATCATCTCGAACAACCCGCCGGTCAACGCGCTTGGCGCCGCGGTCCGCCAGGGCCTTGAAGCGGCGATTAGGGAAGGCGTGAACGACGACGGCATCACCGCGATGGTGATCCGCTGCGACGGCCGCACGTTCTTTGCGGGCGCCGACATCACCGAGTTCGGCAAGGAGATGGTCGAGCCGGGCTTGCCGACCGTCGTCGACATGATCGAGGCATCGTCGAAGCCCGTCGTCGCGGCGATCCACGGTACTGCGCTCGGCGGCGGCTGCGAGGTCACGCTCGGCTGCCACTACCGCGTCGCCGTCCCGTCGGCGAAGATCGGTACGCCCGAGGTGAAGCTCGGCCTGCTGCCTGGTGCGGGTGGCACGCAGCGTATTCCGCGGATCGCCGGCGTGAAGCTCGCGCTCGAGATGACCGCGAAGGGCGATCCGATCTCGGCCAAGAAGGCACTCGACGCCGGGCTGATCGACAAGATCGTCGGTGAGGACTCGCTCGAGGCCGATGCCGTCGCGTTCGCGCGCGAGATCGCGACCAAGCGCCCCCTGCCCCGTGCGTCCGAGAAGACCGCGCAGGCCGATCCCGATGCGGTCGCCGCGTTCAAGAAGGAGAATGCGCGCCGTTTCCGGAACTTCGACGCGCCGGCCGCCAACATTGCCTGCGTCGAGAAGGCTGCGGACGGCTCCAGCTTCGAAGAGGGCATCGCGTTCGAACGCCAGGAGTTCATGAAGCTCATGATGGGCGTGCAGTCGGCCGCACAGCGCCACATCTTCTTCGCCGAGCGCCAGGCGGCCAAGATCGACGACGTCCCCGCCGACACCAAGCTTCGCGAGATCAAGCGCGTCGGCGTGATCGGCGCGGGCACGATGGGCGGCGGCATCTCGATGAACTTCCTGTCCGCGGGTATCCCCGTGACGATCGTCGAGATGCAGCAGGACGCGCTCGACCGCGGCACCGGCGTGGTGCGCAAGAACTACGAGGCGACCGCCGCGAAGGGCCGGATGAAGCCCGAGCAGGTCGAGCAGGCGATGGGCGCGCTGAAGCCGACGCTCGACTTCGCCGATCTCGCCGGATGCGACCTGATCATCGAGGCGGTGTACGAGACGATGGAGGTGAAGAAGGAGATCTTCACCAAGCTCGACGCGATTGCCAAGCCGGGCGCGATCCTGGCGTCGAACACCTCATATCTAGATATCGACGCGATCGCGGCGTGCACGAAGCGGCCCGAGGACGTGGTCGGGATGCACTTCTTCTCGCCCGCCAACGTGATGAAATTGCTTGAGGTCGTGCGCGGCGACAAGACCGCGGACGATGTGCTGGCGACGGTCATGGCGCTCGCCAAGAAGATCAAGAAGGTCGCCGTGGTGGCGGGCGTCACCTACGGGTTCATCGGCAACCGCATGCTAATGCCGCGGCAGGTCGAGGCGACCAAGCTGCTGCTCGAAGGCGCGAGCCCGGAGCAGATCGACAAGGTCCATGTCGCGTTCGGGATGCCGATGGGGCCGTTCCAGATGAGCGACCTGGCGGGCGTCGACATCGGCTGGCACCGCGACCCGAGCCGGATCGAGAACATCCGCGACGCGCTGGCGGCGGAGAACCGCTGGGGCCAGAAGACCAAGGCGGGCTTCTACGACTATGACGAGAAGCGGACGCCATCGAACTCTCCACGGGTAACCGAGATTATCGACGACTTCCGCAAGAAGTCGGGCGTGACGCCGCGCGAGATCAGCGACGAGGAGATCGTCGTGCGGACGCTTTATACGATGGTCAACGAGGGCGCACTGATCCTCGAAGAGGGCAAGGCGCAACGTGCGTCGGACGTCGATGTGGTGTGGATCTACGGGTACGGCTGGCCGGTGTACCGCGGCGGGCCGATGTTCTGGGCGCAGTCCGAGGGGTTGCCGAAGGTCGTCGCGGGGCTCGAAAAATATGGGTTCCCGGTGGCGAAGTCGCTGAAGGATGCCGCGGCATCGGGTGGTCGACTGAAGTGATCGGTCTCGGTCGTTTCTTGCCGGTAGTCGATCGCTGATGGAGCGGTCTGCGCTCCAGACCGCGGCGGCGATCCGTGCGGGCGAGACTACCGCGCTCGCCGAGTGCGAGGCGGCGATTGCGCGGATCGAGGCGCGCGACGGTGCGATCAACGCCGTCGTCGTGCGCGATTTTGGCCGGGCGCGAGAGGCGGCTCAGGCGCTCGATGCCGAGGGTCCGGACGACCGGCTGCTGTTCGGCGTGCCGATGACGGTGAAGGAATCGTTCGACGTCGCCGGCCTGCCGACCAGCTGGGGCGTCGGGGTCCACCGCGACAACATCGTCGACCGCGATGCCGTCGCCGTCACCCGGCTGAAGGCGGCGGGCGCGGTGATCCTCGGCAAGACCAACGTGCCGGTGCGGTTGAGCGACTGGCAGGCGGATAACCCGATCCATGGCCGGACAAACCATCCGCTCGATCCGACGCTGACGCCCGGCGGATCGTCGGGTGGTGCCGCGGCGGCGCTCGCATCGGGCATGGTACCGCTCGAGCTCGGCTCCGATATCGGCGGCTCGATCCGCGTGCCGGCCGCGTTCTGTGGCGTCTGGGGGCACAAGCCGACCTATGGCGCCTTGTCCGATATCGGCCACCGCGTGCCCGACACCGATGGGGCGAGTGCGGCTCTCGGCGTGATCGGACCGCTCGCGCGCAATCCCGAGGATCTGGCCGTTGCGCTGGCCATCCTCGCCGACATCCCCTTGCCGCGCGCGACCGTCGACTTAGCCCGACCACGCATCCTGCTGCTCACCGCGCATCCCTCGGCACGCGTCGATTCGTCGATCGTCGGCGCAATCGGGCGCGTCGGCGATGCCCTCGCCGCGGCCGGCGCCATCATTTCAAGCGCACCCCCGCCGATCGACCTCGCTGCTCAGCACGCCGACTATATGCGGATGCTCGGCATCGCGATGACCCGCGGCGGACCTGCGCGCGACGGCAAGGTCGCGACGTTGTCGCACTGGTTCGACCTGCTCGATTCGCAGGCGCGGATGCAACGCGCCTGGGGTGCGCTGTTCGAGCAGTTCGACGCGGTGATCGCGCCGGCGAGCGGCGTTAACGCCTTCCCGCACATCGCCGAGCGCAACGTCGCGCGGCGCACGCTGTCGATCGACAGCGAGGATACCCCGTTCGGCGTCCAGTTCGCCTGGGCAGGCCTCGCCACCTTCCCCAATCTCCCCGCGACCAGCGTGCCCGTCGGGACCGACCCGCGCGGCCTGCCGATCGGCGTGCAGGTCATCACCAACCGTTACCGCGACCACGACGCGATCGCCGTCGCCGCGCTGTGCAATCGACTAAGCAGGAGCTGATCCGATGTCCGACCTCGATACTTTCCGGTCCGAAACCCGCGCGTGGCTCGCGGAGAATTGCCCGCCCGAGATGCGCAAGCCGGTGCGCTCGGAGGACGACGTCTGCTGGGGCGGGCGCCAGTTCAAGCCTTCGACTCCTGCGCAGAAGGAGTGGCTCGACAAGATGGCGGCCAAGGGCTGGACGGTGCCCGACTGGCCCAAGGCCTATGGCGGCGGCGGTTTGTCGCCCGCCGAGACCAAGATCCTGCGTGAAGAGATGGCGGCAATAAAGGCGCGCAACCCGCTCAATTCGTTCGGGATTTCGATGCTCGGGCCGGCGTTGCTGAAATACGGTACCGAGGAGCAGAAGCTCGATCACCTAACCAAGATCGCGCGCGGTGAAATCCGCTGGTGCCAGGGGTATTCGGAGCCGAATGCGGGGTCCGACCTTGCCGGGCTCGCCACATCGGCGGAGGACAAGGGCGACCATTATCTCGTCAACGGGCAGAAGGTGTGGACCTCCTACGCCGACAAGGCCGACTGGATCTTCTGCCTCGTTCGCACCGACAAGACCTCGAAGCAGGGCGGGATCAGCTTCGTGCTGTTCGACATGGCGTCGCCGGGCGTCTCGACCAAGCCGATCCTGCTAATCAGCGGCAATTCGCCGTTCTGCGAGACGTTCTTCGACAATGTCGAGGTGCCCAAGGTCAACCGCGTCTACGAGGAGAACAAGGGCTGGGACGTCGCGAAATACCTGCTCGGGCATGAGCGCGAGATGATCTCGGGGATGGGGCTGGCGTCGAGCGGCGGCAATCCGTTGATCGACGGGGCGATCGCGACCGTGGGTCTTGGGCATGACGGGCGGCTGGCGGATCCGTTGCTGCGCGCGTCGATCGCGTTGTTCGAGGTGCGCGCGAAGGCGTTCGGGGCGATGTCCGAGCGGTTCATCGACGAGCTGAAGGCGGGCAAGGCGCATCCGGCTCAGCCGAGCATGATGAAATATTACGGGACCGAGCTGAACAAGGGTCGGTACGAATTGATGATGGCGGCGGGCGGATCGGATGCGCTCGAATGGGACAGCGATCGATCGCGCGGCGGGGCGATCCCGCGGTCGTGGCTGCGCACCAAGGCGAACTCGATCGAGGGCGGGACGAGCGAGATCCAGCTCAACATCATTGCCAAGCGGATTTTGGAATTGCCTGCCTGACCTTTGACCGTTCTCCCGCGAAAGCGGGAGCCCAGAATCACGAACGCTGCGCGTGGGGCTCCTGGGCCCCCGCCTCCGCGGGGGAACCAGAATGCCACTGTATCTAGACGACGACCAGACCGTCCTTCAGGACACCATCCGCGATTTCGTGGCGGAGCACGCGCCCGTGAGCCACATGCGGGCCTTGCGCGATGCCGAGGACGCGACCGGCTTCTCACGCGACTTGTGGAAGCAGTTCGCGGAGATGGGCTTTACCGGAATCCTGATCGGCGAGGACCAGGGCGGGCTCGGGCTCGGCCATGTCGAGGCGGGCGTGGTGCTGGAGGAGATCGGGCGTAACCTGTCCCCCTCCCCGTTCCTGTCCACCGCGGTCGCAGCGGTCGAGGCCTTGAAGGGCACGGCGCAGGCCGAGCGGTGGTTTCCTGGCATCATCGCCGGCGAGACCGTCGCGGCGTTGGCGATCGACGAGGGTGCCAAGCACCGCGACACCGTGGCGATGACCGCCGAACGCTCGGGCAACGGCTTCAAGCTGACCGGCGCCAAGCGGTTCGTCACACATGGCCACACCGCCGACCTGATCATCGTCGCCGCGCGCACCGGCGGTAGTGCCGACGATAAGGACGGTATCACGCTTTTTGCAGTGCCGAAGGATGCCGCAGGACTGACGGCACACGCCGAGCGCCTCGCGGATTCGAGCTTGGCCGCGCGGCTCGAGTTTGAGGGCGTCGAGGTCGATGCGGACGCGGTGATCGGCGAGGTGGATGCCGGCCGGACGCCGCTCGATCGCCTGTTGCGCGCAGGCCGGACCGGGGCGTCGGCGGAACTGCTCGGCGTTGGCGGAGGCGCGATGGACATGACGATCGGCTACATGAAGGAGCGCAAGCAGTTCGGGACGCTGATCGGCAGCTTCCAGGCGCTCCAGCATCGTGCTGCGCATCTGTATTCGGAGATGGAGGTGGCGCGCGCCGCCGTATTGAAGGCGCAGCAGTTGCTCGACCAGGGCAGCGACCGCGCCGACGAGGCGGTCTCGGTGGCCAAGGCGATGATCGCGCTGGCGACCACGCTCAGCGTACAGGAGGGCATCCAGATGCACGGCGGCATCGGCATGACCGACGAATACGACATCGGCTTCTACATGAAGCGCGCGCGGGTGCTGGCGGAGATGTTCGGGGACGCGAACTTCCACGCAGATCGGCTAGCGGTAGCGGCGGGGTATTGACCCAAACCTGTCCCCCCGCGAAGGCGGAGGCCCAGTCTGGGCTCCTGCCTTTGCAGGAGAACAAGGAAGTTAGATGACCGCGGAAACTGCCGATACGTCGCCCGAAGCGCTCGCCCGGGGTCTCGTTGACCTGCTCGAGATCGAGGAGGTCGATACCGATCTTTACGTCGGCAAGCGCCAGCCTGGCGGAGTCGGTCGCGTGTTTGGCGGACAGGTCATCGCGCAGGCTCTCCAGGCAGCACAACGCTCGACCGACGGCCCGAAGACGGCGCACTCGCTGCACGCGTATTTCATGCGGCCGGGCAACGAGGACTATCCGATCGTCTTCCGCGTGGTCCGCGACTTCGAAGGCCGCAGCTTCGCCACTCGGCGTGTGATCGCGATGCAGAAGGGCCAGCCGATCCTCAACATGGCGGCGTCGTTCCAGATGCCGGAAGAGGGGCTGCACCATCAGCACGCGATGCCCGACGTACCGCCGCCCGAAGACCTTCGCTCCGACCGCGACCTGCGCCTCGAGAATATCGATGGCATCCCCGAGAAATTCCGCGCGCACATGCTCCGCTGGCGGCCGATCGAGGTGCGCCCGGTCAACCCACGCAGCTGGATCGACCCTGCCCCGCAAGAGCCCCACTACGCCAACTGGTTCCGTCTGGTCGCGCCGATCGGCGACGATCCGGCGATGCACCGCGCGATCCTCGCTTATGCGTCGGACATGGCGCTGCTCGGCACCGCGCTGCTGCCGCACGGCAAGAACTGGATCACGCCGGGCCTACAGACCGCCAGTCTCGACCATTCGCTCTGGCTGCACGAGGATTTCCGCGCCGACGACTGGCTGCTCTATGCGTGCGACAGCCCATGGTCGGGCCATGCACGCGGCTTCAACCGCGGCAAGATCTACGCACGAGACGGCCGGCTCGTCGCCAGCGTCGCGCAGGAGGGGCTAATTCGGATGCGCCAGTAACCCGCGCGGTTACTTGCGTACCCAGACCTTCTCGCCACCGATCCACGTCTCGCTGACCTTGGTCGCGCGTAGATCGGTCGACGACGCAAGCATAGGGTCCTTGTCGACGACGATGAAGTCCGCGCGCTGGCCCGGCGCCAAAGCACCAAACTGCTTCTCGGCGAACCCGGCATAGGCCGCCGCACCGGTCATCGCCCACCAAGCCTGTTCGCGCGTGACGAGTTCCTGCGGCTGCCAGCCGCCCTGAGGTTGGCCATCGGCATCCTGCCGCGTGAACGCCGCAGCCCAGGTCGCGAACGGATCGGGCTTCTCGACCGGGAAGTCGGTCCCGAACGCGAGCTTGGCGCCATTGGTCAGCATCGATTTCCACGCATAGGCGCCGACGAGCCGGTTCGGCCCAAGCCGCGCCTCCGCCATCTTCCAGTCGCTGGTCGCGTGGGTGGGCTGCATCGACGCGATCGTGCCGTATTTGCCGAACCGCGGCAGGTCGCTCGGATCGACGATCTGCGCATGCTCGATCCGCCAGCGGCGATCGCCGGTATAGGTGTCGCTCTCGACCTGGATCGCGTCGAGCACTTCCTGATTGGCCTTGTCGCCGATCGCGTGGACCGCGACCTGATAGCCGTCCATCGCCGCGCGGCTCATCTGGTTCTGAAGTTGCGCATCGGTCAGGAAGCCGAGGCCCGACTGACCCGGTGCATCGGAATACGGCCTCAGCAGCCACGCGCCGCGCGATCCAAGCGCACCGTCCGCATACAGCTTCACGCCGCCCATCCGCAGGCGATCGTTGTACAGCCAAGGCGTCGGCCCCTTGCCGCCGATCCGGCTCGCGGTGTCGATCCCGAGCGCATAACTCATGATCCGCACACGAAGCCCGCCGATGTCCGCCATCCGGCGATAGGTAAGCCAGTCATCGAGGGTGGTGCCCATGTCGGCGACAGCGGTGACGCCGTAGCCGAGCAGGATGCTTTGCGCGGTGAGGAACGCGGCGTCGCGCTCCTTTGGGAGGGGTTGCGGCACGACCTTCTCGATTAACGCCTGCGCGCCATCGACGAACACGCCCGCAGGGGCGCCACCGGTCTTCTCGATCCTGCCGCCAGACGGCGAGACCGTCGCATTCGTGACACCGGCCTCACGCATGGCCTCGCGGTTCGCCCAGCCGGCGTGGCCGTCGGCGCGCGACAGCCAGATCGGGTGGCCACCCGAGACGGATTCGAGATCGGCGGCGGTCGGGAAACGACCCAGCCCCCAGACCTCCTGGTTCCAGCCGCGCCCGAGGATCCACTTCCGATCGGGATTGCCCGCGATGTACGCGGCGATCCGCACCTTCGCCTCGTCGAGCGACTTGGTCATCGACAGATCGAGCGACAACGCGCCGAAGCCGAGTTCGAGGACATGGCCATGCGCATCGACGAAGCCCGGCAGCACCGTTTTGCCGCCCATGTCGACGCGCCAGTCGTAGAGCGGCTTGCCGGCGTTCTTTTTCAGCTCCTTGCGGCTGAGCTTGGGCGCTTCTTCGCCCGGCGGCACGAGCCGCGTCACACGCCCGTCCTTGTCGACCAGGATCGCCTTGAAGTGGATCACGCGGCCACCGTCGGCGACCGTGATGCCGTTGACGTTGTCGACGATCCCATCGGCAAAAGCTGGTGTGGAGAGCAGCGCGATCGCGGCTGCGGAAACCATCAGACGCATCACTTCGGCAATCTCCGCACCAGCGCGCTCGTATCCTGCCGAGCGCCGCCCATCTTCTGCACGTCCGCGTAGAATTGATCGACCAGCGCCGCGACCGGCAGCACCGCGCCGTTGCGTCGCGCTTCGTCCAGCGCGAGGCCCAGGTCCTTGCGCATCCAGTCGACCGCGAAGCCGAAGTCGAACTCCTCCTTCGCCATCGTCGGCCAGCGATTGACCATCTGCCAACTC
This sequence comes from Sphingomonas sp. Leaf242, assembly GCF_001422045.1. Taxonomy (GTDB): domain Bacteria; phylum Pseudomonadota; class Alphaproteobacteria; order Sphingomonadales; family Sphingomonadaceae; genus Sphingomonas. The sequence continues at coordinate 790,686 of NZ_LMLW01000001.1, read as the reverse complement.
TGCGCCGCGCCGCCCGAGATCGCCTCGAACACCTTGTCGAGATCGAGCCCGGAGTTTTGCGCGAACCGCAGCGATTCGGCGACGCCCTGGATCACGCCGGCGATCGCGATCTGGTTGCACATCTTGGTCGTCTGGCCAGCCCCCGCCTCGCCGACATGGACGATGCGCGCGGCATAGGCCTGCATGAAGGGTTCGGCCTTTGCCATCGCTTCGGCCGAGCCGCCGCACATGATCGAAAGCTTACCGTTCTCCGCGCCAGCCTGTCCGCCCGATACGGGGGCATCGACCACCAACGCACGCTTGCCCGCGAGCCGCCGCGCGATCGAGGCGGAGACCGTCGTGTGATCGACGAACACCGCGTCGTCGCGCATCGCGGCGAACGCGCCGTCCTCGCCTAAAGTGACACCGGCCAGATCGTCGTCGTTGCCGACGCAGGCGAACACGGCCTCGGCGTCCTTCACCGCTGCCGCGGGCGTGTCGGCGACCTTGCCGCCATATTTATCGGCCCATGCCAACGCCTTGGCCTGAGTCCGATTATAGACGGTGACGTCGTGTCCTGCCGCGGCGAGGTGCCCCGCCATCGGCGCGCCCATGACGCCGGTTCCGATGAATGCCAGTTTTGCCATAGCCTTCGCGCATAAGCGGTGTTTCCCACGCGCGCCAGATGGTCTAGCGGGTCGGGCATGGCTACCCACGCTGCCGTAGCGGCACCCACCCTCCCCGTCTCGATCGACGACGTCCGCGTCGCGCATGACCGGATCCGCGACTCGATCGTCCGCACGCCGACGCTGATCAGCAAGACGCTGAGCAAGATGACCGGCGCGACGGTGTATCTGAAGTTCGAGAACCTCCAGTTCACCGCGGCGTACAAGGAGCGCGGCGCGCTCAACACGCTGTTGCAGCTGTCGGCGGAAGCGCGCGCGAAGGGCGTCATCGCCGCGTCGGCGGGCAATCACGCGCAGGGCCTCGCCTATCACGCCAACCGGCTCGGCATTCCGACGACGATCGTGATGCCGACCAACACGCCGACCGTGAAGGTCATGCAGACCGAAGGGCACGGCGCCAACGTCGTGCTGCACGGCGAGACGTTCGACGCGGCCTATGCGCACGCGCGTATTCTGGAGGGCGAGTGCGGTTTTACCTTCGTCCATCCGTTCGACGACCCGCGCGTCATTGCAGGGCAGGGCACCGTCGCGATCGAGATGCTGGAGGACGTGCCGCAGCTCGATACTCTGGTTATCCCGATCGGCGGCGGCGGGCTGATATCGGGCATGTCGACGGTCGCGCGGGCGTTGAGCGAAGCGCCGGGCGGTCACCCGATCGAGGTGGTCGGCGTGCAGGCCGAGCTGTTCCCGTCGATGTATAACCGCATCAACGGCACCGACATGGCCTGCGCCGGCGATACGCTGGCCGAGGGCATCGCGGTCAAGGAGCCGGGCGCGATCACCTCGAAGATCGTCGCCGAACTGGTCGACGACATCGTGCTGGTCAGCGAACGCAGCCTTGAGGAATCGGTCAGCCTGCTGCTCCAGATCGAGAAGACGGTGGTCGAGGGCGCCGGTGCAGCCGGGCTTGCCGCGCTGCTGTCGCATCCCGAGCGGTTCGCGGGAAAGACCGTCGGCATCGTGCTGTGCGGCGGCAACATCGATACGCGGCTGCTCGCCAACGTGCTGTTGCGCGATCTGGCGCGGTCGGGTCGCCTCGCGCGGCTGCGGATCCGGTTGCAGGACAAGCCGGGCGCGCTGTTCCATGTCGCCCGGATCTTCGACCAGGAACGCGTCAACATCATCGAGATCTATCACCAACGCGTCTTCACGACGTTGCCGGCGAAGGGCCTGATTACTGACATCGAATGCGAGCTCCGCGACCGTGCGCATCTCGATCGGCTGGTGGGAGCACTGCGGGCTGGCGGGTATGAGACGTCGACCGTCGAGCTCGCGTAATCCCATTCTGATACGGTGATTTACCGCGTTAACCGACATTCGTGGTAAACCGATTGCACGTTTGCGTTGGGCGGCCATATACGAGGCGACGCGGCTGATCGCGCCTGCCTGAAGGACTTTCCGCTCGGTGACTGCGCCCTTTCGTTTTCCGCGCTTCTTCGTCACCAGCCCTGCGCCGTGCCCGTATCTGCCGGATCGTCAGGAGCGCAAGGTGTTCACCGAGCTGACCGGTCCGCATGCGAACGAGTTGAACGATGCGCTCGGTCGGATCGGGTTTCGTCGCAGCCAGGGGGTGGCGTATCGGCCGTCTTGTGCGGGCTGCACGGCATGCGTCTCGGTCCGCGTGGTGACCGACGAATTCGTACCCAACGCGACGCAGCGCAAATTGCTCAAGCGGCTTGGCGATATCGAGGTGACCGCGTGCAAGGCATGGGCAACGGACGAGCAGTTCCAGTTGCTTCGGCGCTATCTAGGGACGCGCCATCCCGGTGGCGGCATGGCGGGGATGGACGAGGACGACTATGCCGACATGATCGAGCATTCGCCGGTCAATTCGGTGATCGTCGAGTATCGCGAGCCGTCGGTCGCCGGCGTGCCGGGAGCGCTGATCGGCGCCTGCCTGACGGATAGGCAGGCGGACGGGCTGTCGATGGTCTACAGCTTCTTCGCGGCCGACGACACGGCGCGACCGGGGTTCGGCAACTTTATCATCATGGATCACATCCTCCGCGCGCGTGATGCCGGGCTGCCGTACGTGTATCTTGGATACTGGGTGAAGGGCTCGCCCCGGATGGAGTATAAGACGCGGTACCGGCCGCTGGAAGTGCTGGGGCCGGCGGGATGGCGGCGGCTGGAGGATGCGGATCTGGCGACGCAAGCCGTGCGGGTTGCGGCACTGGTTTGAAGTTGGGGGACTAAATTAGTCCACTCCCGGGTCCCAAGAACCACCACCCCGGCGAAGGCCGGGGTCCAATTGGGAAACACCGCTAATTGAGTGCAGCGCTCCATTACGACCACCTTGCCAATTGGGCCCCGGCCTTCGCCGGGGTGGTACCCGCGAGAACCCCTGCCCCTTGTTCTCCCGCGAAGGCGGGAGCCCAGTCTGGATCCCCGCCTTCGCGGGGAAACACATCTTAGTCCTCACGCTGCACCACGACGTCAACGTCGAGTTCCTCGCCACCCTCGCCCAGCCGCGAGCCCGCCACCGGCGCGGCGCCCGCCGCATCGAGCGCCATCGCGACGCGAACATAATGCTCCTCCGGCGACATCCCCGTGCACGGATCGAACCCGACCCAGCCGAGCCCTTCGACGAACGCCTCCGCCCAGCCGTGCGGCGTCGGGAGATGCACGACCTCGTGATCGTTGTGATGATAGCCCGACACATACCGCGCGGGCGCGCCGAGCGACCGTGCGGCAACGGCGAACATCTGCGCCATGTCGCGCGGCGTGGCGCTGTCCATGCGAAATGCCGCGGCGGCTGTCCGACCGGGTTCGGGACGCCCGGCATCGAACGAGAACCTCGCGTGAAACGCCCGGTTCAACCGATGCAATGCGCCGATCCGATCGCGCGCGCCCTCGGCCGCATTGGCGGCGAACTTGGCGATCGCCGTGTCGTGGGCGGTCACCTCGGTAGCCCTGAGGAACAGCGCGGGCGGGAGCGTTTCGTGCACACCGTGCAGGACGCCGTCGGAATGACTGGTCAGCACCTCGCCCTTGACGGTGATCTCGATCCCGTCAACCGGACCTTCGGCATACAGCATTGTCACCGCGTTGCCGAAGCCGTCACGCCCCGGCCGGAGCCGCGCATCGCAATCGACGTCGATCCGCCACGACGCCACGGTCTGGTCATGCGTGTTCTCGGGCGTGAGCCGGAGCATCTGCACCAGCCGGCCCTGCGGCTGCGCGAAGCGGTAGATCGTGTGATGGTCGATCGACAACCGCATCAGAGGAACTTGAACTGACGGCCGATCGCGCCGTGCAGCAGCGCGTTCTCGGCGATGAACGCCTGCAAATACTGGTGCAGCCCGGAGGCGATGACCTCGCCCGATCGTGTCTTCGCCATCCGCGACGCACGCATCCGGGCCATACGATCGGCCTCGCCGTGGTTCCCCGTCCGCTTGGCGAGCAGGTTGAGCACGTCCACCGTTTCCTCGACCGATGCGGCCAAACTGCGTGGCAGTTCGGACCGGGCAAGAAGCAGGTCGATGACGTCGGCGGGACGCAAGCCGTCATTATAGAGCCAGCGATAGGCCGTAACGGCGGACACGGTCTGGAGGATGGTAGTCCACTGGTCGCGGTCGATCGCACCGCCCAGCCGTTCGCCCTCGGGCAGCAGGATGTGATATTTGACGTCGAGCAGACGCGCGGTGTTGTCCGCGCGCTCGACCGCCTGGCCGAGCCGGATGAACCACGTCGTCTGGTTGCGGAGCATGCGGTGGACCGCGCCTTCGAAGCCGCGGGTCTCGTTCTTGACCGCCTCGACAAGGTTCAGCTGCGAGGTCGTGCTTCCGGGCGTCGCACGGTTCTCGAACAGCAGCCACGCGCGGTTGATCGCGGTCCATGCCTCGCGGGTCAACGCGGTGCGGACCGCCTTGGCATTGTTACGCGCCATGTCGAGACAGCGGACAATCGATCCCGGATGGCTCGAATCGAGCGTCAGAAACCGCACGACGTCGCGTTGACCGATCTCGACGCCGGTCGCGGCAAAGGCCTCGTCGGTTTCGGTCACGGCCAACGCCGACGCCCAGGCGGCATCGCCCGAGGGTTGCGATGAGAGCACGTCGAGCCGGACGGTGGCTTCGACCAGCCGGGCGATGAAGTCGGCACGCTCGAAATAACGGCCGAGCCAGTAGAGCGAGGATGCAGTGCGCGACAGCATCAGGAATTCCCGCCGGAAGTCTGTGCACCGAGGGTCTGCGTAATGCCACCCATCGTCTGCGTCATACCGCCGGCGTTCATCCGCTGCGACTGGTCAGCCATGAGCACGAAACTGTCCTTGGTGCCGCCGCCCTGGCTGGAATTGACCACCAGCGATCCTTCCTTGAGCGCGACGCGGGTGAGGCCACCCGGTACGACCTGGACACCCTTCGAACCGCTCAGCACGAACGGGCGGAAGTCGACGTGACGGGGGCTAAGCCCACCTTTCGCCATCGTCGGGACGGTCGACAGCGCAAGCGTGGGCTGCGCGATGTAGCGGTGTGGCTCGGCGATCAGCGCGGCGCGGAAATCCTCGATCTCCTGCTTCGAGGCGGTCGGGCCGACGAGCATGCCATAGCCGCCTGAACCGTCGACCAGCTTGACGACGACGTCTTCGAGATTGTCGAGGACGTATTGCAGCGCTTGCGGTTCGCGGCAGCGCCACGTTTCGACGTTGCGCAGCTTGCACTCGCCGCCGGAGTAGAACTTCACGATGTCGGGCATGTAGCTGTAGATCGCCTTGTCGTCGGCGATGCCGTTGCCCGGCGCGTTCATGATCGCGACGTTGCCGGCTGCGTAGGCTGCGATCAGACCCGGTACGCCCAGCGCGGAGTCCGGACGGAACACGAGCGGATCGAGATAATCATCGTCGATCCGGCGATAGATCACATCGACCTTCACGCGCCCCGCGATCGTCCGCATCCAGACCACATCGTCGTCCACGACAAGATCGGCGGCCTCGACGAGTTCGATACCCATCGAATCCGCGAGGAAGCTGTGCTCGTAATAGGCCGAATTATAGTGACCGGGGGTCAGCAGCACGCAGGTCGGGTTGGAGCCCGTGCCGTGCGGCGCCACCGACTTCATCGTTTCAAGCAGGAGGTCGGGATAGCTGTCGACTGCGGCGACACGGAACTCGCGGAACAGTTCGGGACAGAGCCGGAGCATCGCCTCGCGGTTTTCGAGCATGTAGCTGACACCCGACGGCGTACGCGCGTTGTCCTCGAGCACAAAGAAGTCGTCGGGGCCGGTGCGGACGAGATCGATGCCGCAGATATGCGCCCATACGCCGTGCGGCGGGCGGATACCGGCGATCTCGGGACGGAACTGCGCATTGCCGAGCACGAGGTCTTCGGGAAGGATGCCCTCCTTCAGGATACGACGCTCGCCGTAGATATCGTCGAGGAACGCGTTGATCGCCTCGACGCGCTGAACCAGCCCCTCGGACAGCCGGGTCCATTCGTCGTGGAGGAACACGCGCGGGACGATGTCGAACGGGATGATCCGCTCGGCCGCCTCGTTCTCCCCGTAGACCGCGAAGGTGATGCCGAGCTGGCGAAACGTGGTTTCTGCCGCCTCTTGTCGACGCCGCAACTCGGCATCGGGCGTATCCTCGATCCAGTTGCACAAAGCCGCCAGTTCGGGCCGAGCGACCGTGTCGCCCGGTGTCCCCATGATCTCGTCGAACGCTTGTTTCCCCATCGAAACGGTCAATCCCCATCAAGCGTTGCGGTTCCATGCTGCAACGCATCGCTGCGCTGCACAAGGGTTGAATGTCGCCTGCCGCCGCACACGTCCGTCATCCTGACGAAACTCAGGATCTAGGGTCATCGACGGTGACACATGGTACTCTGGATCCTGACTTTCGTCAGGATGACGGGATCGAGTGTTAGTCGATGCGATTTAGGCGCCTAGGCCTTCGAGCAGACCTGGCGTGAGAACCTGCGGCAGGACCGTCGGTTCATCTGTACCTGGCGCGTAGTATAGGTATAGCGGCACACCCGCCCGGTTGTGGGCTTGGATGAATCGACCCATTACCGGGTCGCCGTCGGTCCAGTCGCCGATCAAAGCCGCCACCTTGTGCTTGGCAAAGGCATCGCGGACGCCGGTGGTGTCGATCGCTGCCTTCTCGTTGACCTTGCACGTCAGGCACCAGTCGGCCGTGAAATACACGAACACCGGACGCTTCTCGGCGCGCAGCGAGGCGAGCTTGGCCTCGGTGAACGCCTCGTCGCCTGCGGTGGCGGTCTTGGCGGCGACCGGCGGCGCGCGTGAGATTAGCACCGCGCTGCCGACGAACACGACGAGCAGCAGGATTTGCGCAACCATGCCGAACGACTTGCCCTTGCGCTGACGCGAGCCGCCGATCCAAAGCACCGCGCCGACCGCCAGCACCGCGACCAGCGCTAGCGTCAGCGTATCAACGTCGGTCTGGCGCCCGAGCACCCAGCCGAGCGCGATCGCGGTGAGGAACATCGGCACCGACAGGATGTGACGGAACGTCTCCATCCACGCGCCGGGCTTAGGCAACCACCGCCGCCACGAAGGAATGAACCCGATCGCGAGGAACGGGAGCGACAAGCCGATCCCGAGCCCGCCGAACACGGCGAGCGCCGCCGGCCATGGCAGCACCAGCGCCGCACCGAGTGCTGCGCCCATGAACGGCCCTGTGCACGGCGTCGCAATGAACGCGGCAAGTGCTCCGGTCGCGAATGCGCCGCTCGCACCACTCTCACCGGCAAAGCGTGGGGTCGGGACCTCGAACAGGCCGGCAAGATTGAATGCGATCGCGGTGCTCAGCAGCAGCAACGCGACGATCGCGCCGGGATGCTGCAACTGGAACGCCCAACCGACCGCCGAGCCGCCTGCGCGCAAGGCCAGGATCGCGCCACCGAGGCCGAGGCAGACCAGCACGACGCCAGCGGTGTAGGCCAAGGCCTCGCCGCGCGCGTCCTTCTCGCTGGCGCCGCCGCGGGCGAGGCTGAGCGCCTTCAGGCTCAGGATCGGGAAGACGCACGGCATGATGTTGAGGATCAAGCCGCCGAGCACGGCGCCCGCGAACGCGATCAGCGCGGTCAGCCAGAAACTCTCGCCGTTCGCGCTCGTCGCGTCGCCGCCGGCAGCTTCAGCCACCGCACCGGGCGTTGCCTTGACGCCGAGCCCCTGCCCGTCGCCAATCCGGAGCACGCCTTCGATCGGTCCGCCAGCCTTGGCGTTCGCCGCAACCTTGGTGCTGATCGTCAGCCGGTCGCCGTCGCGCGTGACCGTTTGCGCCGCGCCATTCTCGATCGTGCCGGTGGTGACCGGGAAGAAATACGCCTTGTCGATCTTCGCGCCCGCTGGAAACGGCACCGCGATCCGCATCGTCCCGTTGCTCGCCGCGTACGTCGCGCCGGCATCGAGCGGCTTGGGGATCGCCTGACGCCAGCCCGCGAACGCGGCGGCCTGCGATGGCGCGCCATCACCGATCGTAAGGTCGAGCGAGAGCGCCTTCTCTTCGGGTACGCAGATCGTCGCCGAGCAGACGAGATAGCTCGTCTTCAGGCGGATCGGGAATTTAGTCCCCGCCGTCAGCCCGGCCGGTACCTGGATCGTCACGAGCGGCGCATAGGGCGCCTCGTAGACATAATTCATGAGGCCAGCGATCAGCAGCGTCGTCGGCACCGGCCATTCGGGCTCGCCTGCCTTCGCGCCCGTCGGCAAAGTCCAGTCGAACGTCGCTGGAAAACCAGCATCGCCTGGATTGCGCCAATAGCCGTGCCAGCCGGTCTCGGGCGTCGTCGCGAGCGCAATCGTCAGCGGGGTGCCGGCTTTCGGGTGATCGCTTTCGGCGACCAGCTTCATCATCAGATGCTGGCTGGAGCCGTTCAGCGATTCCGCAAGCGCGGGCGTACCCGCCAGCCCGCAGACGGCCAGCAAGACCGTCATGAGGACGCAACGTAATCCGCGCATGGCCATCCTTGTTTCGTTCATCGCGCAAAGCCATAGCGGTGACCTTGTCGTATTGCACTTCAAAGCGACGGCCCCGCTCAAGGGACGTTGCTGGCTAAAGGACTGTTCGTGAAAGCACTTATCGCCGCGCTCCTGCTGACTTCGGCCGCTTCGGTCTCTGCCCAGACGGCACCGCCCCCTGCAGCGACCCCGACGACGCCGCCAAAACTGATCGTCGCGATCTCGGTCGACCAGTTCGCCGCCGACCTGTTCCAGCAATATCGCAATCACTACACCGGCGGCTTTACGCGACTCCTGAACGGCGCGGTGTTCCCGAGCGGGTATCAGAGCCATGCGGCGACCGAGACGTGCCCGGGCCACTCGACGATCCTGACCGGCATGCGGCCTGCGCATACCGGGATCATCGCCAACAACTGGATCGACCAGCGCGCCGGGCGGCCCGATAAGGTGGTCTATTGCTCGGAGGACGAGCGCGTCACCGGCAGCACTCACGAGAGCTATACCGTGTCCGACATGCACCTGAAGGTGCCGACGCTCGGCGAGATGATGAAGGCGCGCGATCCGCGGACGCGCTCGGTGTCGGTCGCGGGGAAAGATCGTGCGGCGGTGATGATGGGCGGCCACAAGGTCGACGAGCTCTGGTGGTGGGACGGCAAGACGTACGTTTCGTACGCGGGGCGCGCGGTGCCGCCGGCGGTGCAGCGGACGCGCGACGCGGTCGCCGCGCTGATCGCCAAGCCGCAGGCGGCGCTGCCGCTGCCGGGCTATTGCGCGGGCGTGAACCATCCGATCATGATCGCGGGCAAGACCTACGGCCAGGGGCGCTTCGAGCGCGAGGCGGGCGACGCGAAGGGCTTCCGCATATCGCCGGCCTCGGACGCCGCGGTGTTCGCGATGGCGGCCGCGCTGGTTCAGGACATGAAGCTTGGCAAGGGTCCGCAGACCGACATCATAGACATCGGCGCATCGGCGACCGATTATATCGGGCATACCTATGGCACGCAGGGCTCGGAGATGTGCATCCAGATGGCACAGCTCGACAAGACGCTCGGCGATTTCTTCAACGTGATGGACGAGACCGGGGTCGATTACGAGGTCGTGCTGACTGCGGATCACGGTGCGCACGACGCGACCGAACGCCAGCAGCAGCGCGCGATGCCGATGGAGGCGCACATGGACGAGAACGTGCTCGCCAAGCAGGTCGGCACTGCGATCGCCAAGGATCTTGGCCTGCCGGGCAGCGTGCTGCTCGGGACGGAGGGCGACGTCTATATCGACGACACGCTGCCCGCCAAAACGCAGGCGAAGGTGCTTGCCGAGGCGCTGCGCCGGTATCGCGCGATGCCGCAGATTGCGGGAGCCTACTCCGCCGCCGAGATCATGGCGACGCCGATGGCGAAGACTCCGCCCGAGACTTGGACGCTGATCGAACGGGCGCGCGCGTCGTTCTATCCGGAGCGGTCGGGGCAGATGGTGGTGCTGCTCAAGCCGCGCGTAACCACGATCGTCTCGCCCGCTGGCGGCTATGTCGAGACGCATGGGTCACCCTGGGACTATGATCGCCGCGTGCCGATCCTGTTCTGGCGCAAGGGGATGACCGGGTTCGAGCAGCCGCTGTCGGTCGAAACGGTGGATATCGTGCCGACGCTGGCGGCGACGATCGGGTTGCCGGTGTCGGGGCTCGACGGGCGGTGCCTCGATCTTGATCCGAGTGCTGCGAGTACCTGCGCTAACTAAGATTGGCCAACGCTCTCAAGTAGCGCTTGTTCTCCCGCGAAGGCGGGAGCCCAGACTGGGCTCCCGCCTTCGCGGGAGCACAGCCTTTCGGGTTGGAGCAGTACTTTGGTTCGTGGGTGACGCACCCAGCACGCCACCCCGCCGCTCGTCACCGGGTCTCGAACGCCCGCAGCCCCGCACCCAACCGGTTCGCGCCGACCGCGAGCTTGTCGTGGCTGAAGTCGATCAGGAACGCCGGGTTGGTGGTGTCACCGGGCGACAGCCGCGCGTCGTTGTTCTCGACACGTAGGCCGGTCGATGGATAGGTCCGCGCTTCCGCCGCGACGACGATCATCCCCGAATGGTTTTCCTTGTCCTTACCCTGGACGAAGGTGTTGCGCGCGATCAGGCCGGTCGCGCCTTCGGGGAGATCGATCATGTAGTTGGTCTTGTGCCCCGCGGTATCGTCGAAGCTGTTGTCGGTGATCGAGACCGTGGGGCTGCGCAGCTTCACGTAATGCCCGCCGTTGCCGCGCTCGAACCGTGAATTGGTGACGGAGATGCTACCCTTGTTGTCGAGATAGATCGAGTGCGCACAGCTTGGCGACTGGTCGCACTGGCCAAGCCCCGAGAAGGTCGACCGGTCGATCGTGATCCGCTGGTTGGTCGGCTGGCCGCCCAGAATCCCCTCCTGGCTGTTGAGGAACATCGAATTGGTGACGGTCAGGTCGCCCGATTCGGTGCGGATACCGGCGCCGTTGCCGTCGGACACGCGGTAGCCGCGGAAGACGAGGCCATCGACCACCGACCCGTTGCCGCGCAGCACCAGCGCCGCCTTGTCCTCGCAGGCGACGCTGTCGAAGATCGCCTTGCCGGGCTGCACCGCCTTGAAGGTAATGTGGCCACCTTGCTGGATCGCGCACTGCCGATAGGTGCCGGGGGCGATCAGGATCGTCGCGGTCCCCATCCGGATCGACGTCACCGCCTCCTGGAGCGTCGCGAACCCCTGACCGTTGACGGTGAACGGCGCGGTGCCCTGAGCAAAGGCGGGCGCCGACAGCAACGCCAGCGCAAACAACGATCGTTTCATGCGGAAATCCTTTCGCGGGGTCGCGCCCGCCCGGAGCAAGGCACCGACGGTGACGCGAGGCGTATCAGGTTGAACCGCTCCATGTCAGCCGGTTTGCGTGTCCCGCAATGGCGCAAGCTCAGCGTAGTCGATCGCGACCATCAGCCGATTGCCGCCGCACCCACGCGCGGATAGTGTGCACGCGAAACGAAGCCGGCGGGGGGAACCGATCGGCGCCGGGGGATCTGCATGCACGCCATGACGCCGACGGAGGTCTTCCTCCTCGCGATACTCATCATCTTCACCGTGCCGTATCTGGTGTGGCGGCTCGGGCGGACCGATTACTGGGCGCCGCTGGTGGTGGTGCAGATCTTCGGCGGCATCCTGCTCGGGCCGGGCGTACTCGGCGCGGCGTATCCCGATTATTACGCGACGGTCTTCACACCCGCGACGCTGGGCTCGCTGAACGGGATCGCGTGGTGGGCGGTGATGATGTTCGTGTGGGTCGCCGGCATTGAACTCGACCTCGGCGAGGCCTGGAAGCGGCGCGGCGAAACCGGCGTCACCGCAGGGCTCGCGCTCGCGGCGCCGCTGATCACCGGCAGCATCGCCGCGGTGCTGATGCTGCGCTATCCGGGCTGGCGGGGGCCGGACGGCGCGACGTGGCAGGTGGTACTCGGCATCGGCATGGCATGCGCCGTCACCGCACTGCCGATCCTCGTGCTGTTCCTCGAAAAGCTCGATGTGCTGCGTCAGCCGATCGGCCAACGAATCCTGCGCTATGCCAGCCTCGACGACATCGCGATCTGGGGTGTGCTCGCGCTGATCCTACTCGACTGGGAGCGCGTCGGGCGGCAGGGCGGTTTCCTCGTCGGTTTCGCGGTGGCGACGGTGATCGTGCGCAAACTGATGGCGCGGATCGAGGAGCGCGATCGCTGGTATGTCAGCCTGATCTGGCTCGCTGGCTGCGGATTCGCGGCGGACTGGGCGGGGCTGCACTTCATGGTCGGCGCGTTCCTGTCCGGCGCGGTGCTTGATTCGAAATGGTTCACCACCGCGAAGATGGACCAGTTCCGACACTTCGTGCTGCTCGCGGTGATGCCGGTGTTCTTCCTGTCGACGGGGCTGAAGACGCAGTGGGCGGTCGGTGGTTACGCGGTGTTCGGCGCGGCGGCGCTGCTGCTGGTCGCGTCGGTGGGCGGCAAGCTGGCCGGGGTTCACGCCGCCGGGCGGATCCTGAAGTGGCGGCCGGGCGAGGCTTCGGCGATCGGCTGGCTGCTCCAGACTAAGGCGCTGATCATGATCATCTTCGTCAACATCCTGCTGGATAAGAAGATCATCACCAACGAGACCTTCACGGCGCTGCTGCTGATGGCGCTGGCGAGCACGATGCTGACGGTACCGATCGTCGCGCCGAAGTTGAAGAAGCTGGCGGGGTTGGTGGGGAAGAGCGCCTGAGCAAACCAAGCAGCGAGCATCCCGATACTGTCCCCCGCGAAAGCGGGGGTCCAGGGACCAAGACCGGTATCGTTCGCAACCCTGGGCTCCCGCCTTCGCGGGAGAACGAAGAAAATAGGTCAGCCTCCCACGTTCAGCAGGTCGTGGCGTTTCAGCGCATGACGGAGTTGGTCGTAGCTGAGGCCTAGTGCTTCAGCTGTGGCGCGTTGGTTGAAGCGGTGTTCCGACAGCGCGCGCGAAAGCAGGTCGCGTTCGAAGCGCGACACGCGGGACTTGAAGTCTGAGGGGCCTTCTTCGCAGGCAACGACAGGATCTTCGCCCTCGTCTGCCTCGGCCGCGCGTGGGGTCACCACGATAGGTTTCGGCGCAGTCGACGCCCCCGGCCGATGCGGCGACTGGAAGGGGTCGATCTCGATCGCATCGATCGGTCCCGCCTGCTCCCAACGATACACCGCGCGCTCTACGACGTTGCGGAGTTCGCGGACGTTGCCGGGCCAGGGATACGCGATCAGCGCGTCCATCGCCGCCGGGCCGAAGCCTTCCCAGCGCTCGCGCCCCAGCTCCGACGCCATGCGCCGGCCGAAATGTTCGGCGAGGACCACAACGTCTCCGGTGCGCGCGCGCAGCGGCGGCAACGTCACCACTTCGAACGACAACCGGTCGAGCAGATCGGCGCGGAACTCATGGCGATCGACCTTGTCGGGGAGATGCTCGTTGGTCGCGGCCACGATCCGCACGTCGACGCGCATCGGCCGCGACGAGCCGATCCGCGTGATCTCGCCATATTCGACGGCGCGCAACAGTCGGTCCTGCGCCGCCATCGACAGCGTGCCGAGTTCGTCGAGGAACAGCGTGCCGCCATCGGCCTCCTCGAACCGCCCTACCCGCGCCTTGGTCGCGCCGGTGAACGCGCCCGCCTCATGTCCGAACAATTCCGCCTCGATCAGCGTCTCGGGCAGCGCCGCGCAGTTCATGATCACCAGCGGCTGGTCCCACCGCGGCGACAGGCGGTGGAGGCGCTCGGCGACCAGTTCCTTGCCCGTCCCGCGCTCGCCGATCACCAGCACCGGACGGTCCAACGCCGCCGCCCGCGATGCGCGTTCGAGCGCCGCCATGAACGTGCCGGACTCGCCGATGACCTGGGTTGTTCGCTCCATGGCGAAGATGTGGCGCGAATTCCCAACTCTTGGCAAGCTTGCGGTACCGCCCAGACAGCCAAAATCGCGTAAACCCCTGCAATTCCGCCATTTTCGAAACTGGCACGACAGATGCAATGCTTCAGGCAACCAGCCGAATAGCGGAACTAACCATCCTTAAAGGGGACCCACCATGTTCAACACCACCATCGCCCGCACCGTCGCCGCCACGCTCTGCACCATCGTCGTCAGCGCAACCTGCGTCCTCGGCGCAGTAGGCCCCGCCATCGCAACCACCACAACGCCTATCGCGGTTCACACCTCGATCGTGGCATAAGACCCCGCAGGCTTGGAGCCTCGGGCCGACCCCTGGAGTAGGATTTACATGGGCATCTTTTCCCGCACCCGCGACATCGTCGCCGCCAACTTCGCCGATCTCATCGAGAAGGCCGAAGACCCGTCGAAGATGATCCGCATGATCATCCTCGAGATGGAGGAAACGCTGGTCGAGGTTCGCGCCTCCGCCGCGCGCACCATCGCCGACCAGAAGGAGATGCGCCGCCACATCTCGAAGCTCGAGCAGCTCCAGGACAACTGGACCGAGAAGGCCGAACTGGCGCTGAGCAAGGACCGCGAGGACCTCGCCAAGGCAGCCTTGGTCGAGCGCCAGAAGGCATTCGACATGGCCGAGCAGTTGAAGGCCGAGGTCGGCGTGCTCGACGATGCGCTCCGCGCGTCGGAAGAGGACATCGCCAAGCTCCAGACCAAGCTTCGCGAGGCGCGCACCAAGCAGAACGCGGTGCAGACCCGGCTCGAGAGCGCGAACAACCGCACCCGGCTGCGCGAGATGTACAACGGGCCGAAGACGCACGAGGCGTTCAGCCGCTTCGACATCCTCGATCGCCGCGTCGACGAAGCCGAGGGCCGCGCAGACGCGATGGGGCTCGGGGTCGTCAAGACGCTCGAAGAGGAAATCGCCGAGTTGCGCAGCAACGACAAGGTCGACGCCCAGCTCGCCGCGCTCAAGGCGCGCCTGAGGAAGGACGATTGAGATGGATGATTTCATGCCAGTTCTGGTCTGCGGCATCCTCTTCATCGGGCTGCCCTGGGTGATCCTGCACTACATCACCAAGTGGAAGCAGGCGCCGCGGATCACCGAAGAGGATGAACGCCTGCTCGACGAGATGCAGGCGCTCGCGCGCCGCCTCGAGGACCGCGTGATGACCGTCGAACGGATCATCGCCGCCGACAATCCCGACTGGAAGCCGGGTCTCGGCACCACGCAATCGCCGTATCTGTCGGACCACCAGTCCGACCGCACGCCAGATCGCCCAATCGATCGGAGAAACTGACATGTCCGGTAGCCGCACCCAGTTTTATCTCGATAAGCAAAACGCCAAGTGGAAGGGCGTCTGCGCCGGGATCGCCGACTATACCGGCGTCGACGCGCTCTTCGTCCGTGTCGGCATGGTCGTCCTGACGCTCGCCGGGGGATTTCCCTGGACGCTGCTAGCCTATTGGATGGTCGCATGGATGGGACACGCCAAGCCGATCGGCCTGTACGATACCCCCGACGACGCGAAGTTCTGGCAGGGTGTCCGCTCGAACCCGAAGCGGTCGACCGCCGAGGTCCGCAGCAAGTTCCGCGACATCGACCGCCGACTTGCCGACATCGAGACGCACTATACCAGCCGCTCCAGCAACAGCCTCGCGGCAGAGATCGACAGCCTGCGCTGAGACGCGGCGTCAACAGGGAGAATATCGATGGATTGGGCTTTGATGATACCGATCGTGGCGATTTCGGTGGGACCGGTCGCTTGGGTTGCGAACAATTGGATCCGCGCCAAGCATGGCTTCGAACCGGAAATGCGTAGCCGCAAACGCGGGCGAGACGGCGATGTCGACGGTGACCGCAAGGTCCTGTTGCTCAGCAACGAGAACGAGCGGTTGACCGGGCAGGTGTCGCGGCTCGAGGAACGGATCGCAGTCCTCGAACGCATCGCCACCGACCCCGCCGAGCGCACTGCCCGCGAGATCGAAGCCCTTCGCGACCGCTGAAGGACAAGGATCATGAACAACTTCACGATCTTCCTTCTCGTCTTCATCGTGATCGGCCTGCCAGTCATCCTCGGGATCGGCAGCAGCGTCTTCAAGGACTGGATCAAGCACAAGGAGCGCATGGCAACCGCGCTCAATGCGCAGACCGCCGAGAAGTCCGCGCAATATGCGGCGCACACCGAACGCCTGGAACAACGGGTGCGGGTACTGGAACGGATCGTCACTGACCGGGGCATCGGCGTTGCCGACGAGATCGAACGGCTCCGGGCCGATCCACCCTCCCCAGCGCGACCTTTAGAGACGTCGCCAACGCTTACGCTGACGGGCCGCACCGCGAGCCCCGCCGAAGGAGAGACACGATGAACCCCTTTTCGATGGTCGTCTGCATCGTGCTGATCGTGATGGTCGCCAAGGTGCTGACCGCTCGCTACCGCGCGCTGGGCGACGCCCCGGCGAACCCGGTCGACAGCGTCGATGCGCTGCGGCTGCGCGACGAGGTGCAGCAGATGAAGGAGCGCATCCAGGTGTTGGAGCGCGTGATCACCGACAACCACAAGAGCGTCGATCTCGACCGAGAGATCGAGCGGCTCCGCGACCGCTAGGAGGCGGACATGATCGAACCGAACGTCTACATCACCCTGGCGCTGGCGAGCCTTGCGGGCCTAGCGATGATCGTCGCCGGTGGCTTGGCCGGATGGCGCGGATGGCTCTCGCTGCGGCGGCTGGAGTTGGATCATACACAAGACAGTCGGATGCCGGTCGCGGTGTCGACCGGGTCGCGGATCGAGATCGCCGACTTGAGGGAGCGGATCAAGAAGCTCGAGGCGATCGCTGCCGGGGTGGATCTTTAAGCCTCGCCAAAACCACACGACCACCCCGGCGAAGGCCGGGGCCCAGTTGGAGAGGTAGTAATAACAAATTACCGTACCTCACCATAGCTGTCCCCCAACTGGACCCCGGCCTTCGCCGGGGTGGTAGCAACCAGAGATACGCCTCTGGTTTGTTCCCCGGTGTTGAAGCGCTGAGGCCGAACCGCTACCGACCGCGCCATGGCCACTCTCACCGATATTCGCGAGGAATACGACTTCCTCGAACCCGACGACCGCTACCGCCTGCTGATCGACCTCGGCAAAGAGCTCGAAGCGATGCCGGATGCGCTCAAGACCGATGCGACGTTGGTGCGCGGGTGTTCGGCGTCGGTTTGGGTCTATCCGACCACGACCGATGATGGCCGGCTCCACTTTCTCGCGGATTCGAATGCGGCGATCACCAAGGGGATCATCGCGCTGGTGTTGCTGACGGTACAGGATCAGGCGCCAGGCGAGATCGTCGCGACCGACATCACCGCGGAACTAGCGCCTTTCGATCTGAGCAAGCAGTTGAGTTCGAACCGGACGCAGGGGATCCCAAACATGATCGCGTTGATCCGGGAGACGGCCGAGCGGTACGCTGGCTGAGATAGTGCCCTCACCCTTCTTACGGCCAAGTGGCAGCGGGCCCCTTCCCTCTCTCAGCAGAGAGGGGGAGACGCTGGAGGCGGCAAGGGTGAAAGCACGTTACCGTGTTCGCGAAGAGTTGCGACAACCTCGTCGGCGTCTGCCCCCGCCGGCACCAGCATCCAGCGGTCAGGCCGGGCGCCGTCGACTATCACGACCGCGTTCTTCGGACACACCCCGAGACACTTGACCTCGACAACGCCGCGGTCCGACTTACGGCCCTTCTTCACGCCGAGCGCCTGACGCAGCAGTTTCACGAGTGGCGTCCGGCCCTTCTCGCCGAACCCGCCGTCGAGCTTTTTCGAACATTTGCCGCAGACCAGAACGCTACCCTGCCAGCGACTGGCAAGAACCCGGATCACGCCGGTTTCCAGGTCCGCTGATCCTCGGCGACCTTCAAAACCTCATACGCCGCCTGCACGCCCTGGAACCGCTTCGCCGCGTCCTTGTCGTTCGGGCGCACATCCGGATGGTTCGCCTTCGCCATCCGCCGCCACGCCGCGCGCACGTCCTCGAACGTCGCATCGGGTTCGAGGTCCAGTACCTCCAACGCGCGCATCTCGTCACGCGACCGGCTTCCGTCGCCCGAGCCAGCCCAGGCATAATGCTTCGGATCGGTGTAGCCGTCAGCTGTGCGCGTTTCCGCCGCCTCGCGCTCGGCCGCTTCCTCCGCGCTCAAGCCTTCGAAATAATTCCAGCCGCGATTATATTCGCCGGCGTGGTTCATGCAGAAATACCAGCGGTCCGGGCTGTTCGGCGATTTCGGCGCCGGGCAATTACCGGGCTCGTTGCAGCCATGCCGGTCGCACAGCCGGACGGTCACCGCCTCAGTGCTCGCGCCATATTCGCGCCAGCGCGGAAAACCCCAGTCGGAAGATCGTGTCGTGCTTCGAGCCATAGCGGCCCGAGATAGGCGTCCCCGCGGACAACGCAACCGCGCGCGACGAAGCCGAGCCAAACTCGTCCGTTCCAACTATCTTCCGCGTCGCAACATTCCGCCTTGAGTCAGCCACCGTTCATCGATTAATGAACATGAACTATTTGTCATGTGGCATGGATAGATGCGTCCGGTGCGGACGTATTCCCAGCCGACACCTTAGCGACAGGAGCCCTGGTGCCGACTCTCATTCCAAAGCTTACCACATGGCGCGCGGATCTTCCCGCCTCCATCGTCGTCGCGCTCGTCGCGCTGCCCCTCTGTCTAGGCGTTGCGCTCGCGTCCGGCGCACCGCTGTTCGCCGGCATCATCTCCGGCATCGTCGGCGGCATCGCGGTCGGCCTGTTCTCCAAGTCGCCGCTGTCGGTCAGCGGCCCCGCCGCCGGCCTTACCGTGATCGTGCTCACGGCGATCGAGAGCATGCCGAGCTACCAGATGTTCCTGATGGCGGTCGTACTGTCGGGCGTGCTCCAGATCTGCTTCTCGCTCACCCGCGCCGGTATTCTCAGCGAGTTCGTGCCGTCGTCGGTCATCACCGGCATGCTCGCGGCGATCGGCCTGATCCTGATCCTGAAGCAGATCCCGCATGCGGTCGGATTCGACCGCGAGGCGGTGGGCATCTTCGAATTCACCACGGCCAACGGCGTCAACACCTTCTCGCGGATCCTCGACAGCCTCTCGGCGAGCGTGACGCCCGGCGCGATCCTGATTGCTGGCGTCAGCCTCGCCTTCCTG
Organism: Sphingomonas sp. Leaf242; assembly: GCF_001422045.1. Lineage (GTDB taxonomy): Bacteria > Pseudomonadota > Alphaproteobacteria > Sphingomonadales > Sphingomonadaceae > Sphingomonas. Next base: position 771,490 of record NZ_LMLW01000001.1, on the reverse strand, counting down.
TTCTGGTGGGATGGCGCCAAGCCGAAGGACGGTCCCCTGCGCTTCGTCCCCGGCCCGCTGGTCGTCGTGCTGATCGGCATCTTCGGCAATATGCTGCTCGGTTTGGTGAAGCCCGACTGGCAGCTCCAGGCAACGCACCTCGTCCAGGTGCCGATCACGCAGACGCTGTCGCAGTTCCCGTCGCTGTTCACCTTCCCCGATTTCTCCGGTATTACGATGGGCATCGTCTGGAGCAGTGCCGTGACGCTCGCGATCGTCGCCAGCCTCGAGTCACTGCTGAGCGTCAAGGCGGTCGACGAGATCGATCCGCGCCGTCGCTCCACCGACAAGAACTGGGAGCTGATGGCGCAGGGCGGCGGCAATATCCTGTCCGGCCTGATCGGCGGCCTGCCCGTCACCTCGGTGATCGTGCGTTCGTCGGCGAACGTCGACGCGAAGGCCGAGAGCAAGCTGTCGACGATCCTGCACGGCTTCTGGCTGCTGGTCAGCGTCGCGCTGATCCCCGCAGTGCTGAACCTGATCCCACTGTCCGCGCTCGCCGCGGTGCTGATCGCGACCGGCTACAAGCTGACCAAGCCCAAGCTCTACACCGAACGCTTCAAGCAGGGCTGGACGCAGTTCATCCCGTTCGTCGTCACGGTGGTCGCGATCCTGTTTACCGACCTGCTAGAAGGGATCGTCATCGGCCTCGCGGTCGGCTTCGTGTTCGTCGTCGCGCGCAACTTCCGCACCGCGATCACCTTTGCCTGCGACGACGAGGACTGCCTCGTCCGGGCGCGACGCAATCTGTATTTCATCCATAAATACGAGTTGCAGAAGTCGCTCGCCAAGGTGCCCGACAACGCAAACCTGCTGATCGACCTGTCGTCGACCAGCTATGTCGATCTCGACAATGTCGACATCATCAACGCGTTCATCAAGGGCGCCGCGTATCGCGGCATCACCGTGCTCATCCGCGGCGATCTCGCGCTGCGCACGGTCAAGCTGATCAACGCCCCCCAGACCGAGGTCCGTTTCGCATGAGGCAGTACAAACAGCTCCTGCTCGCCAACAAGGCGTGGTCGGCCGAGATCATCGAGGAAAGCGCGGATTTCTTCCAGCGCCAGCTAGTCGGGCAGAACCCGGAGTTCCTGTGGATCGGCTGTTCGGACAGCCGGGTCAGCCCGGAACAGATGACGATGACGCCGCCGGGCAACATGTTCATCCACCGCAACATCGCCAACCTCGTCAACGACGACGACATGAACCTGATGTCGGTGCTGCAATATGCGGTCGACGTGCTCGGCGTGCGGCACATCATCATCTGCGGCCATTATGCGTGCGGCGGGATCCGCGCTACGCTCGACGGCGGCACGACGGGTCCGGTCGACGACTGGCTCTCGACCGCGCGCTGCGTCCTGCACGACCATGCCGACGAGATCGACGCGCAGCCCGACCGCGAGCAAAAGGTCAACCGACTGGTCGAGGTCAACGTCCGCGACCAGCTTCTACGCCTTGCGCGTACCAAGACGATCCAGGGCGCGTTCGCGCGCGGGCAGGAAGTGCTGCTCCACGGCTGGGTCTACGACATCCGCGACGGGCTGATCAAACCGATGATGGAGATCGACTCGACGACCGTTCTCGAAGAGGTCGGTCGGCCGGACAAGGTTCTGGTGTAGGGCTCGCTCCCTCCCAACGGTCGTTGGGAGGGCGTTACCTAAAACTCACAATCCACGCCGCGCCGATTCCGGCAGCAGAAACTTGATGCGGCTCGTCGTCGCACCACAACCGAGGCCGCCGTCGGGCCGATAAGTCTTGGCATATTTCGCCATCGTGAAGAATTTGGTCCCCGCTTCGGAGAAGATGAACGGCGGATAGCTCAACAGCGCGCGCTGGTTGACGACGTTGCCGTCCGCGCCGATGTCGTACTGAACCTGGGTCCAGCCTTCGAAACCCCATCGCTGGGCTTCCATCGGGAACGCTTCCGATCCGGGCTTGGATACCATCTTGGGTGGTGCATCCATGATCGCACACTGGTTCGCCGTCAGGCCACTGGAGGCGAACGTCGCGCGGGCCGCATCGATCTGACCGTTGCGTTCCTCGATCGACGCGATGCGGATCAGCGCGCCGACGCGGAGCGGATCGTTCGGCCGCAACGCCTTGTCGTCCGCCACTTGCCTAAGCGTGACGATCGCCGTGTCGTTCTTTTCGGACTTTCGCGTCCGTGCAACGGCGCCATCGACCATGATCAGCCGGATCGCCGCTCGCGCCTGAGGATCGTTCGCATAGACGGGTTCCGATACCATCGGAGTCAACGTGCGCTCAAAGACACCCGGCTTCCAGATATCGGTGACCGCATCGACGCGTCCTGGCAAATCGAAGGTCAGTCGCGCACTGGGGGGCGCATCATTGGCCTTCGCGATCGCCAGAGCGCGTGCGTACAGTGCAGCCCGCTCTTCGCGCGCGACGGTCGGATTGCTCGTCAGGCGGTAGATGGCGGCGAGCGTGCGCAAACCGTCAGGCGACCGGGCCGTCGCCGAAGCGAGTTCGGCCCGCTGCCCCGCGAGCGCTGCCGCCTGCGGCCCTACCGGTTCGGGCGCTACCGTGACGCCCTTGCTGGAGAGCCATTGCTCCAACACACCGTCCAACCCGTCGCCGATCGACGGACGCTGGAACGCGGTCGAACAGCGCATCTCGACCCGCACGTGATAGCGATAGAACGCCGGAATCGCCTGAACCTTTTCGGCAGGCCACGACCAACCCTTGACCGCACGCGCGAACTCCAGCGCGACCTGACCGCCACCCGCGGCATAGATCGGCACCGCTTGGTCGATCGTGCCGTCGGATGCGATGTTGAACTCGACCACCGCGACGTCCTGCGGCTTGAGACCGGCATCGCCGCCGCAATCCGGCGAGCGCATCTCCGCCGCGGGATCGAACGAACCTTTCACCATGCGTCCTGCACCGGTATAGGCCATGTACCGCCGTGCCTCTTCCGCGTTGCCCCCCAGCAGGAACGCAATCGCGGCGTCGGACCGTGCCGAGGCGTCCATGATATCGACCTTGTCCGTTTCGAGGCCGCCGAGAAGCCTGATCGCCTGCAACGCGCTCGCACGGGCGCCGGCGATATCGCCAGTATTGAGTTTCAGGAGGGTCCGCTCGCGTGCGAACCGCGCGGCTACGCTCTTCTCGAGCTTCGACTTGGCGATCAGCGTGTCGCTTCGTGCCAAAGTGGCGGCTGCCGCAGTGGGATCTATGAAAATCTGCGCGGTCGCCAACGCCAGCATCGCGCCCAGCTTGTCCCCCGTGGTGATGGCACTCGCCTCTGCCTGTTGCAGCGCGGTCACGGCGCCCGCGTAATCGAGCGTGTCGGTCGCGACCTGGCCGAGGATGAGGAACGCGCGCGTCCGATCCTCCGCGAGACTGGCGTCGTCCGCCGGAAGCAAGGCGAGCCCTGCGCGTGCGGCCTTCACCGACTCGTCGGCGCGGTTCAGCGCGAACAGCGTCGGCGCCTTGCGGACCAGTACGATGCCGCGACTGCGCGACCCGGCCTTGGTTCGCGCTTCCAGTTTTTCCCACGCTGCAAGAGAGGCCGCGCGATCAGGCTTCGCATCCAACGCTGTCGCTGCGTCGAAATCTTGCTGAACCGTAGTCGTCGACTGCGGCGGGGTCTGGGCGCCTGCCGGCTCAAGCTCGCCCGACATCGTCAACACACCTGCACCCAACAGCGCGATCGTCTTGATCCGCATCACTTCCCCCACGTCGCACCCCGCATCATTTGCGCGCAGTCTGCTACGGTTCGGGAAAGGATGCCAGAGGGTCTGTAAGCCGGGTTCTGTCCATTTCCGATCCTTCGATACGGAAGTTAGGCGACCATTCCTCTAGGACGACGGTTACCCGCCGCCTCAAGCAATCAACCCGGGTGACGAGCTGAAACGAAGCCCATGTGCCACCCCTATTCGATCTTGCTCCCGGTGGGGTTTGCCGTGCCGCCCCTGTTACCAGGCGCGCGGTGCGCTCTTACCGCACCCTTTCACTCTGACCGCCCCGACCGAAGCCGAGGGTTGGCCGTCTGCTCTCTGTGGCACTTTCCCTGAGGTCACCCTCGCCGGGCGTTACCCGGCACCGTCGTTTCGCGGAGCCCGGACTTTCCTCGCGTGTCCGAAAACACCCGCGGCCGCCCGACCCTCTGGCGACGCGAGCCCTAGCGTGAGTGCGGGCGATGCACCACCGTTTTCGTGGCCAAAAAGCTCTCCGACACGCGCGACGCGCTCCCCTCCCTGAAAGGGAGGGGTCGGGGGTGGGTTGGCCGGTTTTAGTAGCAACCCTGGCATGATGTGGAAACCGACCCACCCCCTGCCCCTCCCTTTCAGGGAGGGGAGAAAGACGTCAGTCGTCGCCCATCGGTTTCGGCAGCAACAACGCCAGCAGAATGCAGCGGCACTCCGCATCGACCTCGCCATCGACCAATTCCGGGCGAAACCGCCGCTGAAACGCCATCGTCGCCGCCATCCGGTTCTCGACGTCGTAGCCGAAGCGTTCGAGCGCGAGACAGAAGCCGCCCTCGGTCCAGCCAGGATCCATCAAATTCTTGGTTGGCCGTGGCAATGCCAGTCGCCGCCGTGCCAGTTCGTGCCACGGGAACAGCTCGCCCGGGTCGCGTTTGCGCGTCGGCGCGATATCGGAGTGGCCGACGATGTTGCCGCGCGTGATCTCGTGGCGATCCTTGATCTCGGCGACCAGCGCCACGACCGATGCGATTTGCTCGGGCGGGAACGGGCGATAGCCGAACTCGTGACCGGGATTGACGATCTCGATGCCGATGCTGGCGGAATTGACGTCCTCGATCCCCCGCCAGTGCGACTTGCCCGCGTGCCAGGCGCGTTGGTCGTCGGCGACCATCCGCAGAACCGTGCCATCCTCTTCGACCAGGTAATGCGACGACACCTTCGCCTCGGGATCGCGCAGCCGCGCGATCGCCGATGCGCCGTCCTTCATGCCGGTATAATGCAGCACGATCATCGTGATGGGCAGCGTGCGATCGTCGAAATTGGGTGACGGCGTCTCGATGAACTTCAAACCAGCTTCCCTTCGAGCCGTTCTGCACGCGTGGCACAGAGGGCGCCGCGACGCCGTGTACCGCCCGACCACTGCCCAACGACATCAGTAGCGTCAACGGGTTGCCGAAGTAATAGGCTGCGGCGGATACCGATCAGCGCGGTTAGCGCACTGTAGATGCCGTCAGCTTCGGCCTGAGGGTCCTTGCGTCTCGTAGCATCCGCGAAAGCGCTTGCTCGGTTCGAACACGCGGGTCTGGCCGATCACGGTCTCGCCGGCGCCCATGACCAGAAGTCCGCCCGGCCGCATCGCCGCGGCGATTTTCGGAAAGACATGAAGCTTGGTCTCATTCGACAGGTACAGCAGGACATTCCGGCACAGAACGATATCGAACCGACCCGGCGGCGGCTGATCGGACACCAGGTTCATCCGGCGAAACGCGATCGCCTTGGCCAGTTCCGGCTTGGCGACCCAATCGCTCCCGGTGGTATCGAACCAGCGGACCATCCGGCGAACCGGCAACCCACGCTGGATTTCGAATTGCGTGAAGCGCCCCGTCCGTGCCCGGACGATGGCCGCATCGGACACGTCGGTGGCGATGATTTCCGGCATCGCAGCGCCGGTGGTTTCCTGCCGTTCCGCAAACAGCATTGCCAGCGACAGCGGTTCCTGACCGGTCGAACAGCCCGCACACCAGATCCGCGCACGCTGACCCGTGCTTTCAGCAACGGCGATCGCCTCGACGATCGTTTCGAAAATGTGCGCATCGCGAAAGAACGAGGTTTCCTGATTGACCAGCGCATCGACGATCCGGTCGCCGATCAGCCGGTCGCTTCCGTTGAGCAACTGGGTCACCAACTGATCGAGCGTATCCAGCTTCTGGTCGCGCAACAGCGGTTTCAGCGCCGTATCGAGGCGCCATGATCGATAGGCGGCGATCTGCTGCCCGGTCCGCGCCTCCAGCAATGCGGTGAGAACGCTGACCGCGGTCGGCGAGGCGACCGACGTAGGGAGCGACGCGGGGAGTGCCGCATGGGTCATGCGCGCCGTCGCGATGCGACGAGGCGACCGATCGCGTCGGGCGCCAATACCGCGTCGGCAACGCCCGATCCCACCACGGCGCCGGGCATGCCCCACACCACGGACGTCTCCTGATCCTGCGCGACGACGCAACCGCCCGCATCATGGACGCGGCGCGCGCCTTCGGCCCCGTCGCGACCCATGCCGCTCAACACGACCGCCATGACCCGTGCGCCATAGACATCGGCCAGCGACGCCAGCATCGGGTCGACCGACGGCATGCACCCGCTTGCGACGGCCTCGTGCGTCAGGCGAAACGCCGCCCCGCCATCGCTGAGCCTGACGCATTTGAGATGCGCGTCGCCGGGCGCGACGACGATGCGGCCCGGGCGTATCCGCAACCGGTCGACAGCGACTTCGCAGACCCGCCCCGACAACAGAGCCATCTGCGCAGCGAAATACGGCATGAACGATGCCGGCAGGTGCTGGGTGATGACGATCGGCAGACGAAAGCCGCTCGGCAGTTCGCGAAACATTCGGCTCAAGGCATGAATGCCGCCGGTCGATGCCCCGATCGCGACGATGTCGTAATCGTCGCCGGTCGCGCGGCGAACCAATGGCGTCGTCTGCACGCCTATAGAGCGCGAGACAGGAGGCTGGGTGATGGGGGAATACGATCCGGGAAGTGGCGATGGCGTCGATCGAACGACGAGTGCCGGCGGCAACTGTCCCGGATGCTCGCAAAGCTTTTCCAGCTTGGCGACAAGCACCGCGCCGAACCGCGCCGACAATTCGCTCGCGGTCGGTTTGACGAGCGTTTCCGCGGCCCCCATCGCGAGCGCGTGAACGGTCGCCGCGCCCCCATCATCGACCGACGACGACACGATGATAACCTTCGCGCCATCCCCCGCCGCGATCAGATCGGGCAACGCCGTCAGTCCGTCGATGCCCGGCATCTCGATATCCAGCAGGATAAAGTCGACCGTCGCCCGCGCGAGGAACTCCAGCGCGGCCCCGACATTGCCGACTGCGCCGACCACCGAAAACCGATCGCTTGCATCGATCAGCCGCGCGATCACAGCGCGCGCGACGACCGAATCGTCGACGATCAACACGCGTGTCGTATCGGTAGAAACGTCCGCGATGCGCCGTGCAGAGGGATGAGGCCGAGCCGTCATCGAATCGCTCGGATCAGGCCATGCCGACGATCTGGAGCTTCGATTCGAGCGTGTCACGGTCGAACGGCTTCATGACGTATTCGTCCGCGCCGGCTTCGATCGCGGCGCGGATATAGGCCATGCCGTTTTCGGTGGTGCAGAACACGACCTTCGGACGACGCGGGACGTCGGCTTCGCGCAGCGCACGCAGGAAATCCATGCCGTTCATGACCGGCATGTTCCAGTCGAGCAGGATCACGTCGGGCACCGATGCCATGCAGGCCTGCAGCGCCTCGCGGCCGTCGCACGCTTCGGTGACGGTGAACTCGAGCGTCTCGAGGATGTGACGGGCGACCTTTCGGATCACCTTCGAATCGTCGACGACAAGACAGGTCTTCATCAAAAGCCTTCCGGGGAAATCGTTGGGGTGATGATAGCCCGCAAACCGTAAGCGGCGGGTTAAGGGTAGCGGATCAACCGCTTTTTCCCGTCACGCCGCTGGCTCACGCCACCAGCGTGGACGCGGGGATGAGCGCGGCCAGATCGACGATCAGCAACGGTTCGCCATCGCGCTCGACGATCCCCGTCCCCGCCGTGGCCCAGCCGTGCTGCAATGCCAGACCCGGCGACAGAGCGAGTCGCTGGAACGGTGCAACATCTTCGACCGAGTCGACCAGGATCGCGTAGTGATGCCCCTCGACCATCGTGATGACCGCGCGTCGCGCAGTATCGGGCGTCGGCGCCAGCCCGAGCGCAGTGCCGGTGTCGATCACCGTGACGACCCGGCTACGCAGCGCAGCCAAACCGCGGACGAACGTGCCGGCCCGCGGCACCGCAACGATATCGCCGATATCGACCACCGAATCGACCTGCGCCGCATCGATCGCGACGCCGCGACCCGCGATATGCGCGACCAGGAACAGATCGCTCATTGCGCTCTCCGTGCCGCAATCGCCGCGATCAGCGCGGGCCGATCGTACCGATAGATGCTGCCATCATCGTCGCCTTCGGCAGTGCGGAAGCGTCGGAGCATGACCACCGGCGCTGCGGTCTCGCGGATCGGCGCGTCCTCCATCGCCAACGCGACCGCCGCGGTTTCTCCCGCTGCGAGTGCCGTGACGCAGCGATAGCCCGATGCCTCCAGCGCGGGTTTGAGGAACGTCTCCATCCAGCCCGACCCGTCGACCTGCAACAGGCAGACCGGCGGCGCCGCTGCCTTCATCGGTTCGCCGGCGAACAACGCATGCGGGTCGACCAGTTCGACCGGCTCGCCGTCGATCAGCACGACCCCCGCGATCGGTCCGCCACCCCCGGGAATCGCCTGGCGCGCCGGGGCGACCTCCGCCGGCAATTCGACGATCTCGATCGCGTCGGTGATCGCGTACGCCATTTCGCTCTCGCCATCGGTAAGCCGCAACACGGACACGTCGGCACGGCCGCCGAACTCGCCGACCGCGTAGAGCGGGACGAGGGCGCCGCCGACCGACAGTCGCATGGCGCCGCCGCTCCACCGGATCGCGTCGGTCGGGACGACTTCGACCCGGTCGATCACCGCAAGCGCGATCGCGCGCCGCTGACCGTCCAGATCGTCAAACAACAAGGCGGGAATGCCCGGCACGACCGCTTCTTCCGCCGCCGCATGGTTTGCCAGGGTCGGCGCGAACCGCAGCCCTGCGACCGCGGCAATGCCCGACGTGTCGAGCAGCAGCATCGGCAGACCGTTGTCGGGAAGCGTCTTGCCCGCATAGACGCCGGTTGCCATCACCGCGGGCGACGCCGGCTTCACCACCAGTTCTTCGGTATCGACGACGCTGTCGACCCCGAGCGCATACTCCCCCTCACGGGTCGAAACGATGACCAGCGTCGGCGGCCGGCCAGCCCGTAGTCCGAACAGCGATGCGAGCGCCACCATCGGCATGCGACGTCCGCGCACGGTGACGGCGGCCGCGTCGCCGATCGTCTCGATCCGAACCTGATCCCCGCGGACCGTCACGATCTCCTCGATCGACTGGCGCGGAATCGCGAACCGCTGCGTACCGACGCCGATGACGATCGTCGAAAGGATCGACAACGTCAGCGGCACATGAACGACGATCCGCAGCCCATGGCCGGGATCGTTGGTCAGGGCGATCCGGCCGCCGATCTGGTCGATGTTCGCGCGGACCACGTCCATGCCCACGCCGCGGCCCGAGATGGCGGTCACTTCGTCGCGGCTCGATAGCCCGGCCGCAAAAATCAGGTCGAGCCTGGCGGCATCGCTCATCGCTGCGAGTTCGGCTGCCGAATACAGCTTCTGCTGCTCCGCTTTGGCGACGATCCGCGCGACGTCGATGCCGCGTCCGTCGTCGGCGATCTCGATCAGGATCTGGTTGCCGGACTGTCGTGCGGACACCACCAGACGGCCGGTTTCCGGCTTGCCCGCGGCGCGGCGCATCCCCGGCGCCTCGATGCCGTGGTCGATCGCATTGCGGACGATGTGGACCAGCGGATCGCGCATCAATTCGATCATCTCGCGGTCGAGCTCGACGTCGGCACCTTCGATGACGAGATTGACCACCTTGCCCAGTTCCGCGCTCGTGTCGCGGACCATGCGCGGCAACGCGGAGAACAGCGCGTCGACCTTCTGCATGCGCGTCCGGGTGACCGTATCGCGCATGTCGGCCACCGTCAGCGACAGGCGTTCGAGCGCGGCCTCGACCTGCGGATCGACGCTGCTCTCGCTGTCCCGCAACCGTCGGGCGAGCTCGTTGCGTGCCAGCACCATCTCGGACATGCCGCTCATCATGTGATCGAGCAGATCGACGTTCAGGCGAACGCTCCGGCTCGCGGCGCGGCTTTGCGGTGCGCTGGCCACATGCACCAGCGGTTTGGCGTCCGGTGCGAGCGCGGCGATCAGCAGGCTTTCGCTGGTATCGTCGAGCGACGCGCCGGCATCGATCGCCTCGACTAGTTCGCCGATCCGGTCGACGATCGCGAGTACCGCGTTGACCATCGCCGTGTCGGGAACGCGCGATCCATCGCGTACCGCCGCCAGGACGTCCTCCGCCGCGTGGCTGAGGCGACCGAGCCGCGGCAGATCGAGGAACCCGCAGCTGCCCTTGACGGTGTGGACGAAGCGAAAGATCGAATCGAGCCGGGCGCGATCGGCGGGGTCCGATTCCCACGCGACGATCTCGCCGGAGATCGCCTCCAGCGTTTCGCGCGTCTCGGCAATGAAGTCCTCTAGCAAATCGTCCATGCGCGCCCCGCGTTTCACACACGGTCATGCCTAGCGGAGGTTAAGGGCGCGTTAGTGTCGATGCGGGTCTTCGACTGCGACGCCCGAGCCTGTGGCAGCCCGGTTTCGTCGCGGAACGGGTCAGCGCGCATCGAAGACGGCGCCGAAGATCATGATACCTTCAGCTGGTTCCGATACGATCACGGTACCGCCAGCCTCCTGGACGAGCGTGTTGATCAGATAGGCAGCCGCCGCGCGCGGCGTGACGCTGTGCTGGCCTTCGCCTTCGACCAGCGTCCGGCGTATCTCCGGATCGAGCACGATCTTGGCGCCTTCGATCTTCACGACGATCTCGAGCTGGCCCTCGTTATCTTCGCCGCCGACCTCCATCGTCCCGCCGCGCACCAGCGATTCGGTGGCGACCAGCACGAGGTTGAGCAGCACCTTCACCGCCGACTTGGGCATCGCCGTTGTCTCGACCGCCCAGACGAACGTGATCCGCTTGTTCTCCGCGACCAGCCCCTCGATCGCCGAGCGCGCTTCGCGTGTGTCGACGGCCTCGCCAAACCCGCCGGCCGCGCCAAAGGCCAGGCGGAAGAATTTCAGCTTGCTGGCCGACACCCGCGCGCTGTCGTGGAGCAATTCCATGCACCGCTCTCGCATGGCGGGATCGGTTTCGTCGGCGAGCAGCTCGAGCCCGTTGTTGAGCGCGCCGACCGGCGACAGCAGATCGTGGCACAGGCGCGAACAGAGCAAGCTCGCGAAATCGACCGGGCTGACCGTCATAAAAATCCCCTAATTCTGGAGCGTCTTGTGGCGACCGGGCGGCAAGTGCGCAATGCCAACTTCGCATGCCGTGCATAGGAGCAGGCGCATGAAGAAAGGCGCCGTCCCGTTCCCCATACCCGGAACGGGTGACCACCGCCTCACTTCCCCCCTCCCTGGAAGGTAGGGGTTGGGGGTGGGTCGGCCGGTTTGATTCACGACCGATGGATATGCGGAAGCCAATTCACCCCCAGCCCCTCCCTTTCAGGAGGGGAGAGAAGGTCGGCGTCGCTAACCAACGACCTTGACCATCACCTCGACGAACGCCCCCACCTCGACCGATCGCCACGCCCGAGCCACGCCGCCTCCAAGGATCACCCAAACCGCCCCGTCCCCCATAGCCTGCGCCGCATCGCGAGGAGACGGAACCGGCAAACCGGACGGATGCGAATGGTAATGCCCGACCACCGCCAGCCCCCCGGCCCGAGCACGCCGATGCGCGGCAAACAGCGCGGCCGGATCGATCTCGAACGTCCGCGCAGGGTTCGCCGCTACGTTCGCGCACGCAGCGATCGCTTCGATCCGCCCCGCCGCCCCGAACAACAGTCCACACACCTCCGCATCCGGCGACGCAGCCGCCTCTGCGACCAACCGCTGCAGCAATTCGCTTGAAATCGTCACGCTCATCGCCACATCGGTAGGACATGGACCGGGGGGTTTCCATCGTCGAAGCATCGATCACGCCGGCCACCGATGGCTGGAGGCTCGATCGTGCGCTTGCCGAAGTGCTTCCCGAGATGTCGCGCGAGCGGTTGAAGGCGCTGATCGCCGCGGGCCAAGTGTCCCTCAACGGTCGCGAGTGGCGCGACTCGGCGAAGAAGGCGGCTACGGGCCAGGTTTTCGCGGTTGCGATCCCGCCGCCGACACCGCTGCACAACGAAGCGCAGGATATCCCGCTCGTCGTCGCTTACGAAGACGACGACCTGATCGTGATCGACAAGCCCGCCGGCCTCGTCGTCCACCCCGCTGCGGGCAATTTCGACGGGACGCTGGTTAACGCGCTGCTCCACCATTGCGCCGGCAACCTGTCGGGTATCGGCGGCGTCGCGCGACCCGGCATCGTCCACCGCATCGACAAGGACACGTCGGGCCTGATGATCGCCGCCAAGACGGACCGCGCGCACGAGGGGCTCGCCAAGCAGTTCCACGACCACAGCATAGACCGTCGCTACAAGGCGATCGTTGGCGGTTTGCCGCGCCCGCCGAGCGGGACGGTCAACGCACCGCTCGCGCGCAGTCCGCAGAACCGCAAGAAGATCGCGATCGTTGAAGGCGGCAAGCGCGCCGTAACGCATTTCTCGACTATAAAGACTCTACGCGATGCGGCGCTGATCGAATGCCGGCTCGAAACGGGCCGGACGCACCAGGTGCGCGTGCACATGGCGTCGATCGGCCACGCCTTGTTGGGGGACCCGGTCTATGGTAGAACAAAGCAAGCTCAGAAGTCGTTGCTCGAAACGCTCGGTTTCCGCCGGCAGGCCTTGCACGCGGCGCACCTGGGGTTCATCCATCCGGTGAAAAGCATCGCTTTGGCGTTCGAAAGCGAAATGCCCGCAGACATGCAGGAACTGTTCACCCACCTTCACGTATAGATAATCGACACCATGCCGCAACGCGGCAATCGGGGGCCGCGGTGCGGCACTCGGGGTCAGCAGAAAGGGATTACGACCATGGCAGCCCGCTCCAACGTTCCAGCGACGATTCCTGCGCTCGGCAGCGAGGCCGGTCTCAATCGCTATCTCGCCGAGATCAAGAAGTTTCCCCTCCTGAAACCCGAGCAGGAATACATGCTCGCCAAGCGCTTTCAGGAGCATGGCGACACCGAGGCTGCGGCGCAGTTGGTGACCTCGCATCTCCGCCTCGTGGCGAAGATCGCGATGGGCTATCGCGGCTATGGCCTACCAACGTCGGAGCTGATCTCCGAGGGCAATATCGGCCTCATGCAGGGCGTGAAGAAGTTCGAGCCCGAGCGTGGTTTCCGTCTCGCCACCTATGCGATGTGGTGGATCCGCGCGTCGATCCAGGAGTATATCCTGCGCTCGTGGAGCCTCGTGAAGATGGGCACCACCGCCGCGCAGAAGAAGCTGTTCTTCAATCTGCGCCGCATGAAGAGCCGCCTGGATGCGTTCGAGGACGGCGATTTACGCCCCGAGCATGTTACCAAGATCGCGACGGACCTGGGTGTCGCCGAGACCGACGTCGTCAGCATGAACCGGCGCATGGCGATGGGCGGCGATACGTCGCTCAACGTGCCGATGCGTGAGGACGGCGAAGGCCAGTGGCAGGACTGGCTGCAGGACGATGCACCGCTGCAGGACAAGATCGTCGCTGATGCGCAGGAGGCGGACGTCCGCCACTCGATGCTGGTGTCGGCGATGGACGACCTCAACGAGCGTGAGCAGCATATCCTGACCGAGCGCCGTCTGACGGACGATCCGAAGACGCTCGAGGAACTGTCGCAGGTCTATGGCGTGTCGCGCGAGCGCGTGCGTCAGATCGAGGTGCGTGCGTTCGAGAAGCTGCAAAAGGCGATGATGCGGATTGCTGGCGAGAAGCGCCTGCTGGCGGCGTAACATCGTGCGCACCGTCGTCATCGGCGGCGGTGCGGCCGGTATTGCTGCGGCAAGGACGCTGCATGATGCGGGGCACGAGGTCCTGCTGGTCGAGGCCAGCGACCGCTTAGGTGGCCGAGCCCGTAGCCTGTCCCTCTCCTCCTTGTTCCCCCGCGAAGGCGGGGGCCCAGACTGGACCCCCGCCTTCGCGGGGGAACATGTCGACGCTGGTTGCGGATGGCTACATTCCGCCGAGCGCAATCCCTGGACAGGAATTGCCGAAACGACCGGCTTCACGGTCGATCGTTCGGACGCGAACTGGCGCACCCAGTGGCGAGACCTTGGTTTCCCGCCGGAAGACCAAGAAGCATCCGCCGAAGCCTACCTGACGTGGAACGACCGCGCCCTCTCCGCACTTGAAGGCCCCGACCGCCCCCTCTCCGACTTCATCGCCCCCGACGACAAATGGCGCCCGAAGGTCAACGCGATCTCCGGCTACGCCAACGGCGCGAACCTTACGCAAGTCTCGCTCCACGACTGGGCCGCCTATGAAAAAGCGTCGACCGACGACAATTGGACAGTCAAGGAAGGCTACGGCACGCTCGTCGCCAGCCATGCCGCCGATCTGAATATCCGCCTCTCCACCCCGGTAACGCGCATCGACCACAACGGCCGCCGCCTCAACCTCGACACCCCCGCCGGCACGATCGAGGCGGACCACGTCATCGTCTGCGTCCCCACTACCGTCCTCGCCAGGTCACAGATCGTGTTCGACCCGCCGCTCCCAGACAAACACGCCGCCGCCGCCGACCTCCCGCTCGGGCTCGCGGACAAGGTGTTCGTTCACGTCGACCGTCCCAAATGGCCAACCAACGCGCACCTGATCGGCAACCCCTACAGCGCCTGCACCGCGAGCCACCGCCTGTCGCCGTTCGGCTGGCCGATCGTCGAGAGCTTCTTTGGCGGCGATTGCGCGGAAATGCTGGAAGATGGCGATGCTGCCCAGTTCGCGATCGACGAACTCGTCGGTTTGCTCGGCAGCGACTGGCGCAAGCGCTTCACCCCGCTCGCCGCGACCCGCTGGCGGCACGAACCCTATATCGGCGGCAGCTACAGTCACGCGCGAATTGGCAGTGCCGGGCAGCGTGCCGTCCTGGCCGCCTCGGTCGACGGCCGCATCCACTTCGCCGGCGAAGCATGCCACCCGTTCGACTTCTCCACCGCACATGGGGCATACGAGACCGGCGTTGCGGCCGCGCGCGCGGTGATTGGCGAGCCTGCTCCGATCGCATAAGGAGCGGCGATGGTCCTTATCCGCATCGCCGCCAAGATCGTCTTCGCTTTCGTCCTGATTACGGTCGCGTGGGTCGGCATCTACCGGTTCGTGCCAGTGCCGTTCACCTGGACGATGATGGGCGACGTCATCAACGGGCACGGCGTGACCAATGACTGGATGCCGCTGTCGGAGATGGATCCGGACATGGCGCGCGCGGCGATCGCCGGCGAGGATTCGCGGTTTTGTTCGCATCATGGCTTCGATTTCAAGGCCATAGCAGGCGCGGCCGCACGCAATGCGCAGGGCGGGCGGATCCGCGGCGGCTCGACGATCAGCCAGCAGACCGCGAAGAACGCATTTCTGTTTCAGGGTGGCGGCTATGTACGGAAAGCGTTTGAGACGTATTTCACCGTACTGATCGAGACGCTGTGGGGGAAGCGGCGGATCATGGAGGTGTATCTCAACATCGCCGAGACGGGGATCGGGACGTACGGCGCGAACGCCGGGGCGATCCGGTATTTCAACCACGACGCTTCGCGACTGTCGCCTACCGAAGCGGGGCGGATTGCCGCCGTCTTGCCGCTGCCCAAGAAGCGCGCTGCGATCGACCCTCATGGTTTCGTGCGGAAGCACGGGAATACGCTGTCGCGGCGGGTTTCGGTTGTCCGGAACGATGGGTTGGATAGCTGTCTTCGATAAGGGCACCGCGACCTTTAGGAGCTAGCCCCCCGGCCTAGGCCACGGCTAGGCGGTGTCCCCACCTTCTAGGGGACACATGCCCTTGGCAGACGTTACTGCGTCGACTTCTCGACCGCGTCGCCGGCCTTGTCGGCTGCACTACCGACGCTTTTCGCCGCCGACGTGATGGCCGCGTCCTTGCTGTTCTGCGCGCCTTGGCGGCTGAACAGGTAATAGCCGCCGATCAGGACCGCGATCAGCAGGACGATGCCGATCAGCATGCCGCTGCCGCCGCCGCGGCGTTCGATGATTGTGGTGTGGGTGGTCGGGGTTTCGACGATACGCTCTTCGGCCATTTTGACTCTCCCTGATTACTGGAGAGCGCAACGCCGGCCGAAGAGCGATTGTTCCCGTGCCGAAACGAACCCGATTTGGTTCAGAACGGCAGCTTGAACCCTGGCGGCAGTTGCAAGCCACTCGTCATCTTCGACATCTCACTGCCCGACACCGCATCCGCCTTCGCCCGCGCATCGTTGA
This sequence comes from Sphingomonas sp. Leaf242, assembly GCF_001422045.1. Taxonomy (GTDB): domain Bacteria; phylum Pseudomonadota; class Alphaproteobacteria; order Sphingomonadales; family Sphingomonadaceae; genus Sphingomonas. The sequence goes on along the minus strand of NZ_LMLW01000001.1, from coordinate 755,191 downwards.
ATGCCGCCGTGAGCAGGTCCTCAAGCATCTGCTTCTCGCTTACCTGCATCAGCGAATCGTCGATCGCGATGTTGATGATGCGGCCCTTGGCAGAGGCCTTCACCTTGACCAGACCGCCGCCGGACGCGCCCTCGACCTCGATCGTATCGAGGCTGGCCTGCGCCTTTTCAAGTTCGCTCTGGACGTTCTGCGCCATGGCGAGGATTTCATCGATATTCTTCATGCGTTGCTCCTTTGACCGGGCCACGATTCGAGCTGGGCGTCGGGAAACGCTGCCACCGCGGCCTTCATGATGGGGGATTCGAGAATGGCTTGGCGCACCGCGGCATCGGCGGCGTCCTGCGCCTCCCGCAGCGTCGGCGCGCCCGGGGCGTCGACGATCGAAACTTTCCACGCGGTCCGCGTCACGCTCTTCAATAGCGTATTGAGTTCGGCGAGCGTGTCGGCCGAGACCGGGCGACTACCGCTGAGGACGAATTCTGGCGGCGAATAACTGACGACGCGGGCGCCGTGGCGCAACCGCGCGGCGATCGCGAGACCGCCTGATTCGTCAAGCAGATCGACCAGCGCTTCGAACGTCGGCGGCAAGATCGGGCCGGTCGCGACGGGTTCGGGCGCCTTTGTCGTAGCTCCAGCGTTCCAGGGCGGCGCTTCGCCGGACGGGGGTGTAGGTGGCGGCGGCGCCGTTGGTGTAGCCGCAAGAGTCGCACCGCTGGCGATCTGGCGGGCAAGCTCGCCGGGGTCGGGCAGCGTCGAGGCGTAGATCGCGCGCAACAGCGCCATCTCGGCGGCCTCGATCGGCAGCGCGGCCTTGGCGACCTCGTCATGCCCCTTGAGGAACAACTGCCACAGGCGGTGCAGCGCGGGGAAGCCGAGCGATGCCGCCCATTCCTCGCGTGCCGCACGCTCCTCCATCGGCTGCGCGGCGTCCGCCGGCGTGCCGACCTTCGTCAGCGTGATGCCGTGGACGGTTTCGAGCAGCGACCGCAGCACCGACAGCGGGTCGACGCCGTAGTCATATTGGCGGCGCATCGAGGCGAGCGCCCCTGCCCCGTCGCCGGCGAGGATCAGCGTCAGCAGGTCACGCACCGCGCCGCGATCCGACAGGCCGAGCATCTGACGTACCGCGTCCGCGGTCACGCCGCCGCCTTCGAGCCCGGCATGCGCGATCGCCTGGTCGAGGATCGACAAACCGTCGCGCGCGGAGCCTTCCGCGGCGCGCGCGATCAGCATCAGCGCTTCGGGATCGGCGACGACGCCCTCTTCGGTCGACACCCAGGCGAAGTGCCTGGCAAGCTGTTCGGCGGAGATACGGCGGAGGTCGAAGCGCTGGCAGCGCGAGAGAACCGTCACCGGGACCTTGTTCACTTCGGTCGTCGCGAACAGGAATTTCACATGGGGGGGCGGTTCCTCCAGCGTCTTGAGGAGCGCGTTGAACGCGTTCTTCGACAGCATGTGGACTTCGTCGATGATGTAGATCTTGAAGCGTGCGGTGACCGCCGAATAGCGTGACGCGTCGATGATCTCGCGGACGTCGTCGACACCGGTATGGCTGGCGGCATCCATCTCGATCACGTCGATATGGCGGCCCTCGGCGATCGCGCGGCAGGGTTCGCAGACGCCGCAGGGATCGATCGTCGGGCCGCCCTCGCCGTCGGGTCCAATGCAGTTGAGCGCCTTGGCGATCAGGCGGGCGGTCGAGGTTTTCCCCACGCCGCGGACGCCGGTCATCAGGAACGCGTGCGCGAGCCGGTCGCGCTTGATCGCGTTGCCAAGCGTCTGGACCATCGCGTCCTGCCCGATCAGCTCAGAAAAGGTTTGGGGACGGTATTTGCGCGCGAGCACGCGGTAGGCGGGGGCGTCCGGCGTTTTCACCGGCTGCGGGGGTTCGCCCAGGTCGAAGGAATCTGACATTGGAGGCGTCATAGCGGGTGCTGCGCGTGCTGTCGAAGGGGACGGAAGTTCACAAAGTGCACACGCTGGAAAGGGTCTGCACTTCGGCGCGGCGGGAGGCCGGCGCGTGGCGTGTCAGGACTTGCGATGCGAGCAGTGCGGGTCATGCGCGGCTTATGCCACAACGACGGGGTGTAGGATAATGATTTGGAACGTTGCGGGAACATCGGGCGCGATTTTAGGCCTAGTTCCGATTGGGTGACGTCTAACTGAGAAGTTTAGAAATGCGCTGCGGCTAAGCCGCATCGTCAGACGGCGCTTGCACCGCTGGCCGCGCTCACATGTCGGTACGACATGTTCGCGGTGGGAGCCGGGACGACCCGTAGCTGAGTCGTTGTGGCTGCTTCCTTCCGGATCTGACCAAGTTGGCGACGACCACGTCCGCCCGACTCCCGCGGCGCATATGGCGGGGTCGAGCGGGATGATCAAGCCGCTTTAGTGGCGGCCGTCCGATCAGCGACGAACGCGGACCGTGCGGCAGACGCGCTGGCGGTGATGGTTGCGGTACACGTTGCGGCAGACCTGCCGCGTACGCACGGCGTGGCGACGGTAGCCGGGACGGCGATCGTCGTGGCGAACGACGGTGCGCTCATGGACGACGGTGCGCTGGGCCGAGGCTTCGGCGGCGATGCCGACGGGGGCGAGACCGGTGAGCGCGACAAGGCCGGCGGCGGCGAGGGTGAACAACTTCATGGGACTTCTCCTGATGGGTGCGGGTTCTGATGACCCCTGCAACCTATGTTACCAACCTAGAGGCTGTCGGTGCGGTTCCGTATCGGCGCGGGAATTACCGTTCGAAACAGCGACGAACCGGGCCGTAATAGCCGCGCTCGATCCGGCAGACGACGCGCGACCGACCGTAACCGCGCGGGCCGCGATAACCGTAGCCGCCGCCACGATAACCGTCGCGGTAGCCGCGATAGCCGTGGCGCGGGCCATCCCAGCCGCGCCGGTCATCCCAGCCGCGCCCCTCGTGGCGACCGCGATCGTGCCAGCCGGGGCCGTCGCGCGGACCGTCCCATCCATAACGCTGCGCGTCGGCGGGTGCCGAGGCGACCAGGGTTCCCGCGGCCAGCGCGCCAGCGGCGAACATTGCGATGATCTTCATGTCCGGTACTCCTCTCAAGACCTCGTACATTGAGGCGATGAGGGAGTAGTGTGCCTCCGGCCGTGCACGTTCCCTGAACCGGCCGTTGTCTTCCTGTAAGCTTTGCTGACCTAAGCGGGGATGTGCACGGTCAAGCCGTCGAGCGCGTCGGTTAGACGAATCTGACAGGCGAGACGGCTGGTGCGCGTCGCGTTGTGCGCGAGATCGAGCATGTCCTCCTCGTCCTCGCTTGCGGGCTGCAGCTTGGGGAAGTCGGCCGCATCGACGATGACGTGACAGGTCGCGCAGGCGAGCTGGCCTTCGCAGGTGCCTTCGAGCGGCTGATCGTCGGCTTGCGCGACGTCGAGCAGGCGGTCGCCGGGGTTGGCCGCAACGCTGCTGACGGTGCCGTCGCGGGCGATGAAGCGGACGATCATGGCCATTGCGCCTGGGCCGCAGCGACGATCGCATCGACCGCGTCGCGGAGTTCGGTTTCGGTGGTGTAGCGACCGAAGCCGAGGCGGATGCTGGACCGCGCCTGCGCTTCGGTGAGGCCGATCGCGCGGAGGACGTGGCTGGAGCGGCCCGATCCGCTCGCGCAGGCGGAACCGGCGGAGAGGGCGATGTCGCGGAGATCGGACATCAGGCGGTTCACGTCGAGGTTTGTGCGGCGGACGTTGAGGTTGCCGTGGTAGCGCTGATCGGTGGCGCCGTTGATCGTCCAGCCGGGGCCGAGGCGGTCGCGCGCGAGCGACCAGAGGCGGTCGATGTGCGCGGCGTCCTCGTCCTTGCGGCCGGCCATGAGTTGTGCGGCGACGCCGAAGCCTGCGCAGAGTGCGGGTGACAGCGTACCCGAGCGGCCGGGGGCTTCCTGCCCGCCGCCGTGCATCAGCGGGGCAAGATTGACGCCGTCGCGGATCCAGAGTGCGCCGATGCCTTTGGGGCCGTGGATCTTGTGCGCGGAGATCGCGATGAGGTCGACGGTGTCGGGAACGGGCGCGCGGCCATAGCCTTGTACCGCGTCGCAGAGCATGAGCGCGCCAGCTGCGTGGGCGATCTCGGCGAGCGCGGCGATCGGTTGGATGACGCCGATCTCGTTGTTGACGAGCATCGCGGCGACGAGGCCGGTACCGGGTTGGATCGCGGCGCGGGCTTGGTCGAGATCGACCACGCCGTCTGGGTTGACCGGGAGGATCGTGACTTGGCGCCCCCTCGCCGCTTCCGCTGCGACTGTATCGAGGACGGCAGCGTGTTCGGTGGCGAGTGTGACGATCGGGCCGGGCGTGCCCTTGATCGCCCAGTTTAGCGCTTCGGTCGCGCCGCTGGTGAACGCGACGCGGCCACCGGGGGGGAGCAGCGCGGCGGCCTGATCGCGGGCGACTTCGACCGCGGCTTTGGCGCGGCGGCCTTCGCGGTGGGGAGAGTGCGGGTTAGCGTGTTGTGATTCGAGCCACGGGAGCATCGCGGCGAGCGCTTCGGGCGCGAGCGGGGTGGTTGCTTGGTAGTCGAGGTAGGTCATGCGGCGCGCATCGCTGCATCGTGCGCAAGGTCGTGAAACGCCCCGGCGAACAGATCCAGTTCTTCGACCGTCGTCGACCAGCCAAGGCTGACGCGTATCGTCCGTGCTGCCACCGCCTCGGGAATGCCGAATGCTGCCAGCGAACGACTGATCTTCAATGTCCCAGACGAACAGGCGCTACCAGCGGAAACGGCAAACCCCAGGGCATCCAGGCGGATCAGTTGTGCGGCCGACGGCAGATGCTCCATCGCTACGGAAACTATGTGCGAACACTGGACGCCGGGCATGTTGATGTCGGCAGCGTCGTATAGCGCATTCTTGAAATCGAACCGTTGCTCGACACCCGTCGACCACGCGCCTGCGACATCGAGTGCGGCAGCAAATCCGAGTACGCCTGGGAGATTCTCGGTTCCGGCGCGGTACCCGGACTCGTGGCCGCCGGTCGGCTCCAGCATGCCGAAATTCCGGATCAGCAGCGCCCCTACTCCGGGAGGGCCGCCGAGCTTGTGCGCCGACACCACGACCATATCCGCGTCGGGGAGCGGCATTTTTCCCGCCGATTGCGAACAATCCGCCAGTACCAAGCCGCCCGCGTCCTGAACGATCTTGAGCGCCGGCGAGTTGACGGACGGAAGCAAGGCGGTTCCTGTCTCCGAATTGATCGCCTGGATCGCGACGACTGGCGGGGGGCCAGTCCTCAGATATTCCGCAAGGAAGGCCTCATCCGGTTCGCCCTCGACGATCGGCAGGATGTCGGCCTGAGGCGCGGCCCGGAACACGGCGTCGTGCTCCACGGCGGAAACGAGCTGACGCTGGACCTTGGATCGGCCCAGGCCGATAGCCAGTGCCTCGCTCGCGCCACTGGTCAAAATGACCTCACCCGTCCAGCCCAACGCCGATTTGATCCGCGCGCGTGCGTCTTCCAGTGCGCGCCTAGCGGCACGCCCCTCGGCATGCGGCGAGGAGGGGTTCGCCCAGCGCGCCATGCCTTCCATCACCGCCGCGGCAGCCTCGGGGCGTATCGGCGTGGTGGCGGCGTGATCGAGGTAGATACGCGAGTCGTTACGGGCCAGGGTCGGTTCCAATTGCGAAAAGGGGCTCGTTCCCTATATAGCGTCGATAATCCGGCACTCTACCCGAGTGCGTATCCCAGCTCGCGAGTGCCTATGCCAGAAGTCATTTTCCCCGGTCCCGAAGGCCGTCTCGAAGGTCGTTTTGCGCCGGGGCCGCGTCCGCGCGCGCCTGTCGCAATGATCCTGCATCCGCATCCGTCGGCCGGGGGCACGATGAACAACGCGATCGTGCAGCAGCTCTACAAGACGTTCCAGCGGCGTGGTTTCGCGACTTTGCGGTTCAACTTCCGCGGCGTTGGCAAGAGCCAGGGCGTGTTCGACAACGGTGTCGGCGAGTTGTCCGATGCGGCGAGCGCGCTCGATTGGGTGCAGAGCTTCCATCCTGAAGCGCAGACGACCTGGATCGCGGGCGTGAGCTTCGGCGCGTGGATCGGCATGCAGCTGCTGATGCGCCGGCCGGAAATCCGCGGGTTCATTTCTGTCGCACCACCGGCGAACCTTTACGACTTCACGTTCCTCGCGCCCTGCCCGTCGAGCGGCATCATCATCCAGGGCGAGGCCGACGAGGTCGCGACGCCGGGGGCTACGCAGAAGCTGGTGGATAAGCTGCGGACGCAGAAGCATATCACGATCCATCACGACACGATCCCGAAGGCGAACCACTTTTTCGAGCACGAGATGCCCGAGTTGATGGGGTCGGTGGACAAGTATCTCGATATGCGGCTGGACCCTAACTCGCCGATTAGGTGAGGTCCTTCTCCCCTCGGGGAGAAGGTGGCGCGGCAGCGTCGAATGAGGGGGAGTTGGGGATCGATACGCTCTCCCCAACTCCCCTCTCCCTTCCCACCGCGAGTGCGGCGGGCCCCTTCCCTCTCCCCGCAGGGGCGAGGGAGTTACAGCGTCCAGATCGCTACGTTGGCTAGCAGGACCGCTGCCATCACCAGCATTAGCACACCCTTCTTGCGGTCGCGTCTCTTCGCGATCAGCACGACGCCGCCGATCAGGCAGGCGAACATCCCCAGCATCGCAATCGCCGGCGCCGCTGCGGCGATCAACGTCAGTGCGGCGTTCATGCTGCCATCGCCCTTGCATAAGCGACGAGGTCGACGTTGCCGCCGGACAGGATAACGAGCAGGCCGGATTCGAGCTTCACTTTGCCGGACAGAACAGCCGCCAGCCCGACCGCGCCGCCCGGTTCGATCACCAGGCGCAATTTCTCCGCCGCCCAGCGCTGCGCTGCGGCGATCTCCGACTCGCTGACCGCAACACCGGTCGCGTCGCGTCGGGAGAGGACGTCGAAGGTGAGCGGCGACACGCGCAAGGTCTGGAGCGAGTCGCAGGCGGTCGGCGGCGGGTTGGGGCCGACCGGTTCGATCCAGGATGCCTCCAGCGAGCGGCGCATGTCATCCCAGCCTTCGGGTTCGACGACGGTGATCGCGCTGTCCTTCAAGGCCAGCGCGATGCCTGCCGACAGGCCGCCGCCACCGCAGGGGATGACGACGCGGCTTGGCACACCCATGCCCAATGCCGCCATCTGTGCGGCCGCCTCGATGCCTGTGCTCCCCTGCCCCTCAATGATCCACGGGTCGTCGAAGCTCGGCACCAGCGTTGCGCCCCGCGCTTCGGCCAGCCCCGCGGCGATCGTCTCGCGGCTTTCGGTGGCTCGGTCGTAGGTGACCACCTCCGCGCCTAGCGCCAAAGTCGACTCGCGCTTCAGTCGCGGTGCGTCCGACGGCATCACGATCGTAGCCGCGATGCCTAGCCGTTTCGCCGCCCACGCCACGCCCTGTGCATGATTGCCCGAGGAGAACGCGACGACGCCTTTTTGTCGCGTCGCCTCGTCCAATGCGGTGAGCCGATGCCACGCGCCTCGAATCTTGAACGCACCGATTGGTTGCAACGATTCAGCCTTGAAAGCGACCGGTACGCCCTTGATTTCACTGACGAACAGTGGCGTCGGCGGCAGGATGCGGGCGATCTTTTCCGCGGCGTCCCGCACACCCGCCCGGGTCGGTTGTCGCAAAATCGTCACACACCGTCTCCTATCCGCCAAACGCTATTTACATGGGGGGCGCGTAACCCTAGATCGCGCTTCCGCTGCCCCATGGGACTTCCAACCGCAAGGCAGTGTTTTTGTAATTTGTCTCAGGACATTGGAGGTCCCTTGAATTGGTCAAGCATCATATCGCGCTGGGGTTAGCGAAAGCCCATTCGACCGCCGACACCTCCCACATCGGGAGCGGCATCGACATCGCTAAAGGGCGTCCGGTCAATCCGGTAACGCTCGTTCGTCCGCACGCTGCTGCGCGCGCCGCTCGGTTCTTCGTCGAGAAGTTCCCGGGTCGCTCGATGTACGCGGTGAAGGCGAACCCGTCTCCCGAACTCCTACAGATCCTGTGGGACAATGGCATCACGCATTACGACGTGGCGTCGATTGCCGAAGTGCGCTTGGTCGCACGGACGCTGCCCGAGGCTACGCTGTGCTTCATGCACCCGGTCAAGGCCGAGGAAGCGATCGCCGAGGCGTATTTCACGCACGGCGTCCGCACCTTCAGCCTCGACAGCCTGGAAGAGCTCGACAAGGTCGTTCGTGCTACCCGCGAAGCCACCGACCTGACGCTCTGCGTTCGTTTGCGCGTGTCGTCGGAGCATTCGAAGCTGTCGCTGGCGTCGAAGTTCGGTGCGGCACCGCATGAAGCCAAGGAGCTGCTGTTCGCGGCTCGCCAGGCAGCGGACGCGCTCGGCATCTGCTTCCATGTCGGTTCGCAGGCGATGACCCCGGAGGCCTATTCGAACGCGATGGAGCGCGTCCGTGCGGCGATCGTCGAGGCGGCGGTCACGGTCGACGTCATCGACGTCGGCGGCGGCTTCCCGTCCTCGTATCCAGGCATGGAGCCCCCGCCGCTCGAGCATTTCTTCGAGACGATCCACCGTGCGTTCGAATCGCTGCCCGTCAGCTATTCGTCCGAGCTGTGGTGCGAGCCGGGCCGGGCATTGTGCGCGGAATATTCGTCGATCATCGTGCGCGTCGAAAAGCGCCGCGGGACCGAGCTGTATATCAACGACGGCGCGTACGGCGCGCTGTTCGATGCGGCGCATATCGGCTGGCGTTTCCCGGTCGAGCTGCTCCGCGAGCCGGACAGTCGTGCGAAGGACATGGAGTTCAGCTTCTATGGTCCGACGTGCGACGACATGGACTATATGGTCGGCCCGTTCATGCTGCCCGCGGATACGAAGGCCGGCGATTACATCGAGATCGGCATGCTCGGCGCGTATGGCTCGGCGATGCGGACCGCGTTCAACGGGTTTGGATCGGACGAGACGGTGATCGTCACCGACGAGCCGATGGTCTCGCTGTATGATGAGCGTTTCCAAGACCTCGCGTCGAACGTCGTCAAGCTGTAACCAAGCTTTAGTACCGCGCCCTTCTTCCTCCCCTCCCGTTTACGGGAGGGGTCGGGGGAGGGCTTGTCCGCGAGCGTGGCGTTCGCGGATATTTCAGTCCCTCCCCTAACCCCTCCCGCAAGCGGAAGGGGGATTTATGGAGCATGTTATGACCGAAGACACCCGCATCGACGCGCAGCGCAAGGCGGAACTCCTTTCCACTACCGTCGAGCATATCGACATCACCAGCTTCGACGCGCGGCCGATCGTCGATGCGATGAAGAAGATGTCGTTCACCAGCCGCGATCTCGGCCGTGCGACCGACATCTACAACCAGATGCTGGCCGACAAGGACTGCACGATCTTCCTCGTGATCGCGGGCTCGACCTCGGCCGGCGGTTGCATGGACCTGTATGCCGAGCTGCTGCGCAACAACATGATCGACGGCATCGTCGCGACCGGCGCGACGATCGTCGACATGGATTTCTTCGAGGGCCTCGGCCACAAGCATTACCAGGCGCTCGAAGTGCCGCACGACGACGTGCTGCGCTCGCTGATGATCGACCGGATCTACGACACCTATATCGACGAGGAAGAGCTCCAGCACGTCGACCACACGATCTTCGAGATCGCCGAGACGCTCGAGCCGCGCGCCTATTCGAGCCGCGAGTTCATCCGCGAGATGGGCAAGTATCTCGTCGAGCACGGCAAGAAGGAGAACAGTCTCGTCAAGCTCGCCTACGAGCATGACGTGCCGATCTTCTGCCCGGCATTCGTCGATTCGTCGGCAGGCTTCGGTCTGGTCAAGCACCAGGTCGATGCGGTGAAGGCGGCCAAGCCGTACATGGTCCTCGACGCGATCGCCGACTTCCGCGAGCTCACCGAGATCAAGATCAAGGCGGGCACCACGGGGCTGCTGATGATCGGTGGCGGCGTGCCGAAGAACTTCATCCAGGACACCGTGGTGTGCGCCGAAATCCTCGGTCACGACGACGTCCAGGTTCACAAGTACGCGGTGCAGATCACGGTGGCCGACGTGCGTGATGGTGCTTGCTCGTCCTCGACGCTGCAGGAAGCGGCATCGTGGGGCAAGGTGAACACGGGCATCGAGCAGATGGTGTTCGCCGAGGCGGGTTCGGTCATGCCGCTGCTGGCGTCTGATGCGTATCATCGTGGTCTTTGGAAGGACCGTCCGGTCCGCAAGTGGGGCGCGAGCTTCGACAAGGCCTGAGGCTACTTCGCTGATCCTCCCCTGCAAGGGGGAGGTGGCGCGAAGCGGCGGAGGGGGAGGCGGCGATAACGCCCGTTTGCCCTTTCCTCCCCCTCCGTCAGGCAAGTGCCTGCCACCTCCCCCTGGCGGGGGAGGATCAGATAGCGTTGCTCCTGTCGGGCAATTGATGCAGCCTCCTCCGGATAACCGGGGGAGGCTTTTTCATGCATAGCGAGATCCTGCGGCCGATGGTCGTGCTGATCGCGTGGACGCTCGTGATGCTGGGCTGGACGCTTGCGACGCGGTTGCCGGCGATGAAGGCGGCCGGCGTCGACATGGGCAAGCTCGTCGGCACCAAGGCGTCCGACGCGGATCGATCACTGCCTCCGCAGGTGCAGTGGAAGGCACACAACTACAATCATCTGATGGAGCAGCCGACGCTGTTCTACGCGGTTTGCGCCGTGCTCGCGCTGAGCGACACGGGCAACGGCGTCAACGCCTGGATCGCCTGGGCCTATGTCGGGCTGCGGATCGCGCACAGCCTCGTCCAGGCGACCAGCAACCGCGTCGGGGCCCGCTTTGTCTTCTTTATGCTGTCGAGCCTGATGCTCGTCGCGCTCACGCTGCATGCCGCGCTCGCCGTGTTTTGAGAGGCGCCCGACACCGCATGCGAATAATCGCCGATCGTAGCGCCCGCCCCTCCCCGAACGCAGTCCGATCGTCTAGGATTTCGCCATGACCTTCGATCGCCGTTCTTTGCTCACCCTCCCCCTCGCCGCCGGGCTGGCGCTTCCTGCATTCGCGCGGAGCGGTGCACAGTTCACCGCCGCTCAGCTGCGCACGACGGACATGCCGATGTGGCCGCCCGCAGAGCGGTTCGCGCTCTGGCCCGGTATCCCGGCAGGCGCGCCGAACCCGCTACCGGTCCCGCAGCCGCGCATGCCACGCTACCCGGACGGCTATCGCGACTTTCAGATGCGCGGCGTGGTGCGGCCCGAGGTCGGCGTGTTCCGCCCAGCTCGGCCCGACGGCCGCGCGGTACTGATCGTTCCCGGCGGCGGCTATTCGATCACCTCGCTCCGCAACGAGGGCATCGACGTCGCACGCGTCCTCAATGGTTTCGGGATCACCGCATTCGTGCTGAGCTACCGCCTGCCCGGCGAAGGCTGGGCCGACCGCGCCGATGTCCCGCTTGCCGACGCGCAGCGCGCGATGCGGCTGATCCGCGCCAACGCGCGCACTTACGGGATCAGGGCGGAGAAGCTTGGCGTGCTCGGCTTTTCCGCCGGTGGCCACCTCGCCGGATCGGTCGCCGTGCTGCACGACTTCAAGGCCTACCGCCCGATCGACGCCACCGATCGCCATTCCGCCCGCCCCGCCTGGGCGGGGCTCATGTACGCGGTCTCCAACATGGATCCCGGCCGCAGCCACGGCGGATCGCGCGCCAACCTGCTCGGCCCCGATCCGCTGCCCGCGGTACAGGCGCGCTACGCGGTCGACCGCCAGTTGAAGGCCGGCGACCCGCCACTGTTCCTCGTCCACGCCGAGGACGATAACACCGTGCCCGTCGCCAACAGCGTCGACACGCTCGCCGCCGCGCGTCGCGCCCTCATCCCGGCGGAGGCACATTTCCTCCAGCATGGCGGACACGGTTTTGGCACGCGCCTGTCACCGCGCGCGCCGGGATCGCTCTGGCCGCAATTGTTCGATCGCTGGATGGGCGAACTCGTCGCGGGCTAGCGCCGCCGCGCGTCTAGGGAGCTAGTCGCGGGGTCCGGCGTTATCCTACGATACCGGGAGAGCCACGATGACCCAGCCGCATGACCAGCCACGCGACGTTTTTCACGAGGAGGGCGAGGTCATCATCGATGGCCCCGGTGGCGCGGTGATCGCGATGACCCCCGAGGCGGCGCTGCGGACGGCAGGTCGGCTCGACGATGCCGCGCTGGAAGCGTTGATCGCGCGCGCAGGTACCAGCGTCGAGCCCATGCAGTCGCATTGAAGCCTAGCCGAACACCCGTTTCATCGAGCGTTCGAGCATCACGAACTGCCAGAGCGTGCGGCCGTGCTCGGCCCGCCCGGCCCGGTGTTCGTCCGCGATCCGGGCGATCGTCGCCATGTCGAACCACCCAGTTTCGCCTAGCGTCCGAGACTTGGCGAGCGCCACCGCCTCGCCCGCCAACGCGCCCCTGAACCATGCGCTGATCGGCGTGACGAAGCCCATCTTCTGGCGATACAGGATCTCGCGCGGCAGATAGGGCCTCATCCCCTTCTTCATCAGCCATTTGCCCTCGCCGCGACGGAGCCGCATGTTCGCCGGCAAGGTCGCACAGAATTCGATCAGGCGGTGATCGAGCAGCGGCTCGCGCGCCTCGAGCCCAACCGCCATGCTCGTGCGATCGACCTTGGTGAGGATATCGCCGGGCAGCCAATGCTTGATATCGGCATATTGCGCGCGGTCGATCGCATCGCGCGCGGGCGCGTTCGCCATCGTCGCGACATAGCGATCTTCCGCGCGATAGCCGCCGAGCTGCGCGCGGGCACCGGCGGTGAACAGCTGCGCGCGAAGCTCGGGCGACGTCACACCGACCGAACGCGCATAGGCCTCGCCGCCACCTTGCGCGAGCGCGAGCAGTGTCGACTTAGCGCGCAGCGGACGCGGCGCCCAGTCGGCCTTGGGATAGAACCGGCCCAGCGTTCCGAAGACCTCGGTACGAAAATGCGACGGGAGCAGACCGCGGACCCGCTCTTCCGCCGCGTGGAATTTATACCGACGATAGCCGGCGAGCGCTTCGTCCGCGCCGTCGCCGGACAAGGCCACGGTGACGCTTTCGCGTGCGAGAGCGCAGACCTGATAGGTCGCGAGCGCGGATCCGTCGGCAAAGGGCTCGTCGAAGCTTGCGACGAGCGTGTCGATCAGGCCGAAATCGCCCGACGCGACGACCCGCTCGCGGTGGTCGGTGGCGAAACGGCGCGCGACCGTGTCGGCGAACGCGCGCTCGTCATGTCCTGCCTCGTCGAACCCAATCGTGCAGGTGCGGACCGCCTTCGGGCTGGCCTCGGCCATCAAGGCGACCACCGCCGAGCTGTCGACTCCGCCCGACAGGAACGCGCCGAGCGGGACGTCGGCGACCATCCGCGAGCGGACGCCGGCGCGCATCCGGTCGACCAGTTCCTCGCCGAGCGCCTTGGCCGACCCGGTCGCGCGATTGGAAAAGTCGATGTCCCACCATTTGCGCGGTTGCGGCACCGGACGTCCGCGCTCGACCAGCAGGAAATGGCCGGCCGCGAGCTTCTTCACGCCCGCGACGATACACGCGTCATCGGGTACGTAGCCAAACGCCAGATAGTCCTCGACCGCGCTCAGATCGGGCACGCGGCGCAGTTGCGGATGCGCCAGCAGGCCCTTCAGTTCGGACGCGAAGGCGAGCGACCCGTCCGCGAGCTCGACATAGTGGAGCGGCTTCACCCCCATCCGATCGCGCGCAAGGAACAGCGTGTGCGCCTGCGAATCGTGGATCGCGAAGGCGAACATGCCGTTCAAGCGGTCGAGCATCGACGGCCCCCAGGCGCGCCAGCCGTGGAGCAGGACTTCGGTGTCGCCTTCGGTGCGGAAGATCGCGCCCTTCGCGGTCAGTTCGGCGCGGAGGTCGGCGAAGTTGTAGATCTCGCCATTATACGTGATCGTCAGCGACCCGTCCGACATCGGCTGCGGCGAGCCCTCGAGATCGATGATCGACAGGCGCCGATGGCCGAGGCCGACCCCCGGCGCGGTCCAGATGCCGTCGCCGTCGGGTCCGCGATGCGCCTGCGCGGCGATCATCGCGAGGACGCGATTGGGCTCGACCGGCTTGGGGGTGCCCGGATGGAAGATCCCGGCGATGCCGCACATCTAGCGTGCCCCCGCGATTTGGCCCGCGGCGCGATCGGCGATCCGGTCGAGCGGCCCGAGCGCGGACAGGAAGCGCACGACCGGGCGCGGATCGGCGCCCTCGGTCGACAGGTGGATCGCCACTGCGCGTTGCGGACCGCCGAGCAGCCGCGCCTTCATCGTCTCGATCTTCACCAGCGTCTCGTCATGGGTGGTTGCGTCGCCCACCCGGTACCACGTCGCGACGATCCGCTCCACGGGGCCGGGCGCGGTGATTCGCATGACGCTGCCGCCCGCGCCGCTCGCGTCGGCGATGTCCGGAAGATCGGCGACGCGCACCCAGCGATCCTCTTCGCGCAGCACGCCGGTGCCGAACGCGATCAACTCCTTGCCCTCGTGCTGGCTGCCGAACACCGCGATGCTCATGTCGACGGTCGCGCCCGAGGCGTCGGCATAGCGCCCGAACAGATAATGATCCGCGCCGGGATAATAGGGCATCCACGGCGCGCGCGTGCTGACTGACACGCGGTGCCAGCCGGCGATCTCGGGCAGGTCGATATGCGCGGGCAATCGCTGTGCCCGTCCGGCGACCGCGGCGCTCCAGGCGGGGAACACCGCGACAGTCGCCACCGCAAGACAGGCGGCGAGCACCGCGCCGGTACGACGGCGGCGCGGCGCCTGGAGCGTCGCGGGATCGAACGCGGGATCATCGGGCGCGCGGTCGAACCACCGCCAGCCGATCGCGAGCACGCCCGCCATCACCACGCCGAAGAACACCCAGCCATAGATGATGTGGTCGATCCCGGTCGCCGCCTCGACCGAGGTCAGGTCGGCCGCCCAGATCGTCCCGAACGCGCGGAAGCCGTTGGCGATGACGGGGACGACGACGGAGACGATCAGGAAGATCGCGCGGCGTCGGCCGGAGACGAAGCACAGATTGGCGACGAGCACGCCAAACGCGACCATCGCGATGACGAACTTGGCGCCCGAGCACGCTTCCGCCACCTCGAAATAATAGCGGCCGGCGTGGATCAGCACGCCGTCGACCACCGCGGGCACGCCGACCAGATGCAGCAACGGCATGACGATCGCGACCGTCACGGTCTGGAGTGGCGGTTCGAGGCCTTCGCCGAACGGCACGAGGAAGAATGCGTAGCACAAGGGGAACAGCAGCCCGCGGGCGACATTGGGGCCGAGGATCGTCAATACGGCGCCCTGCAGCATCATCACCAGCCCGAGCTGGCGCGCGAAACCGACCGACGCGGCGTCGCCCATCAGCCAGCCGACCCCGCCGATCGCGATTAGCGCGAGCCCCGGCCACCAGCCGGTCGGCACGAGCTGCGCCAGTTCGGTGCGGCGCTGCCATACCAGCCACGCGATCACCGGCCCGATGAAGAGGCAGTGCCCAAAGGTCGTGCTGGTCCACCAGATCCGCGCGAGATCGCGGACGTCGCTGCGGAAGATCAGCAGGATGATCGCCGCCACCAGCGCGAGCGCGATCCCGTGGCGGCGCCAGTCGGTCATGCCTTAAGGTCGAGCAGTGCGTCGAGCGGCGCAAGGCGTGCGTCCCAGCCATAGCGTCGGATCACCTGCGCACGAGCGGCGGTGCCGAGCGTGGCGGCGGTTTCGGGGGCGTTGAGCAGTGCTACCACCTGGTCGGCGAAGTCGCGCGCGGTTTCGGCGACGCGGATCGTGCCGGCGTGGTCGATTCCCTCGGCCGCGGCGGTGGAGGCGACGATCGGACGCGCCATCGCCATCGCCTCGAGCACCTTGTTCTGGATACCGCGCGCGAGTTTCAGCGGCGCGACGCAGACGTCGGCGGCCGCGAGCCAGCCGCGGACGTCATCGACTTCGCCGGTGACGGTGACGTGGTTGCTGGCGAGCGCGTGAACCGCGGGCGTGGGCGCGCGGCCGACGATCGCGAACCGCGCGGGGGTGTGCTGGCGGACGAGCGGCAGGATGTCGCGCGCGAACAAGGTAACCGCGTCGATGTTGGGGCGGTAGTCCATCTGCCCGGTAAAGACGATCAGCGCTTCTGCCCCCCTCCCTGAAAGGGAGGGGCTGGGGGTGGGTTGGCTGGCTTGTGCCACTGGCGTTGAAGCTTGGGGAAACCGACCCACCCCCGGCCCCTCCCTTTCAGGGAGGGGGGCAGGATTGGCGAACTGCGCGCCCGGATCGAACTCTACCGAGTCGATGCCGTTCTCGACGGCGAGCACACGCCCGGGCGCGCCGCCGCCGCGAAACATCGCGGCTTCGGCGGTGCTGACGAACAGGCTCGCCGAGACCCGCCCCGCAACCTCGCGTTCGAACGCCCCCAAGAGCCGAGCCTCACGCTGCATTATCCAGCGCATCGGCCCGCGGGAGTCCTCGGCGAACCCAGAGAACTTGGCGGAATCGACATCGACGAAATCCATCACGACCGGCGGTGCGTCGACCGGCAAATACTGCGCCATCTGGCCTGAGAAGCAGTAGACACCGCTGACGTTAGGCATCACGCGATCGATCGCCGCCTGCATCGCGGGATGCGCGAACGCGGTCAGCGATACCGGCCTGCCGGTCGCCAACGCCTCGACCGCCGCCCGCTTCTGCGACTTGGTGCGCGGCACGATCGTGCAGCTCGCCAGTATGTCCGTGAACGCCGTCGGCGGATCGACGTCCGCCGCATCGTCCGCAAACGCGACCAGATGAACGCGCGTGCGCTTCGCCAGATACTGGAGGATGTGAAAGCTGCGGATCTTGTCGCCACGGTCGGGCGGGAACGGCACGCGGTGCGCCAGGAACAGCAGAGTCACCCCAGACCTCGGGAGATCCACGGCCCGGCGGCGTTGGCGGCCCACAGCGGCAATCGCTTCCAGGTCCGCACCATCAGCGCGTATTTGGGGTTGAGCGGATTGACCTCGCGCGCCGGTCCGTTGCTGCGCTTGGCGTACAACCGCGGCTCCGGCACGAACCCCCAGTTCTTCTTAAACGCCGCCGCCCCGGTGCCGGTCTTCGAGCGCCCGAAATCGAACCGCGTGCATCCCCGCGCGCGCGCGCGTCCCATCAGCGCGAAATACATCCGGTCGTTGGCGCGCAGCCCCCGCGCAGCGTCGGTGCCGCCGCCCCAATAGGGATAGACGATGCCGTCATGATACAGGCTGAGGACGCTCGCCACCGCCCTGCCCTCATGCCGGACAGTCAAAACATCGGCATCCATGGCGTTCACAACGCTACGGAAAAGTTTGGCGGGAAACACCGGCGTGCCGAGATTGCGGACCGACTCCGCATAAACATGATAGTGCTCCGCGAGCAGTTTGCGGTCGTTGCCCGTCACGATCTCCAGATCGAACCCGAGCGACCGACGGACTTCGGCGCGCTGTTTCCGCGGGATCGCCAGCAGTTCGGCGTCGTCGTCCAAGGCAAGATCGCGCGCGAAGCCAAGATAGCTGGTATCATCGCTTGCCCAACCCTCAGGCGCCCGACCACCGCGCAGTTCGACCGACGGGCAGCCGATCCGTAGCGCGAGGTTCCACGCCCCCGCCGCGAGCGGCTCGACCGCATCCCCGAGCACACCGCCATCGACGCCGAACCCGGTCGACACCAGCGCGCGCCCGAACAACGGCGAGCGCATCTCGGTCAGCGGCAGCACGCCGACGATCGCACCGCGCGCGTCCTCCGACAGCAGATAGCGCGCGCGCTGGCCACAGCCCGCCTGCACCGCGCGGCTCCATGCAGGCAGGTGAAACGGCGTCGCGCCCTCGGTCGTCGCAACGAACGCTTCGATCCGCGCGCACGCCGCCGGATCGCGAAGGTCCGCTTCGCGCACGCCGACGGGCATCGGCG
This sequence comes from Sphingomonas sp. Leaf242, assembly GCF_001422045.1. Classification (GTDB taxonomy): domain Bacteria; phylum Pseudomonadota; class Alphaproteobacteria; order Sphingomonadales; family Sphingomonadaceae; genus Sphingomonas. The sequence goes on along the minus strand of NZ_LMLW01000001.1, from coordinate 737,272 downwards.
CGGTCACGCCAGCCGGGCCGCTTCGCGCGCGACAACCGTGTCGACGCGGCCCCAGGCGTGGCGCCCGAGCAGCCCGCGCAACTTGCCCGCCATCGCGCCCAACCGCGAATAATGCCGGATCTTCGACCGTAACGGTGCCGCGGCAACGCGCGGTTGCGAAGGATCGATCTCCCAGGGATGGAAGTAGAACATCGCCGGCCGGTCTTCGCGATTGACCTGACGCACTGCGAAATCGGTGATCGCCCCGGGCAGCAGGCGGAAGAACCCGCCGCCCGTGGCCAGCTTGCGCTCGCCGAGCTTGGCGACCGTCACCGGCACCTCGATCAGCGCGCTGTCGGGAAGCGGCTTGAATCCATAGCGCGGCGCGTCGATCCAGCCATAATGATCGTGCTTCACCGGCGCGACGCTCGACGAATAGGCATAGCCTGCCGCGGCCAGTTCGACATGCGCCCAGGGCGTCCGCTGATCGATCGAGAAGCTCGGTGCGCGGTACCCGGTGACGTTGGTGCCGGCCGCATCCTCGATCGCCTTGCGTGCACGTACCAGATCGGCGCGGAACACCTCCGGCGTCATCGTGAAGACGCGCTGGTGATCCCAGCCGTGGCTCGCGATCTCATGACCCGCATCGACGATCCGCCGGATCAGCGCGGGATAGCGGTGCGCCACCCAGCCGAGCGTGAAGAACGTCGCCTTGGTATCGCGTTCGGCAAACAGCGCGAGGACCGCGTCGGTGTTCGCCTCGACGCGTGGCAGCAGCAAATCCCAGTCCGCCTTGTCGATCACGTTCTCGAACGCACCAACCTGGAACCAATCCTCGACATCGACCGACATGCCATTGAGAACGGTAGGTTTGTGCGCCGTCACGTCAGGCCGCATCATGCCAGGCAGCAACGCCGCGGATCGGCGAATAGTCGGGTTTGTCGGTGTCGCTTTCGACCCAGTCGACGAGCAAGGTCAGCACGCGACGCAGCGCCTCGTCCTGCAATTCGACACGCGCCTCAAGATCGGCGATGCGGTCGACGATCGCCGGATCGAGGGGCGCCATTGTGGGGACGGCGGCGGGCGCGGCCTGACGATTGGTCGCAGCCTCAGAGACGTGCGCATTCTTCGCGGTGTCGGTCGCGATCGTCGGCAGGTCACCCTCGAGATCGCGCTGGACCGCGCGCACGACGTTGGCGTCGATCACCGTCAGGTCCTCGATCGCGGCGTGCAGCATGACGCGGCCGGCGAGCATGTTCAGGCGACGCGGCACGCCTGCCGAGCCCGCGTAGAAGGCGGCGAACGCATCGTCCGCGAAGTCGGGATTGCCGGTCCAGCCGACCACCGACAGACGGTGCGCCAGATATTCCGACACCTCGTCAGCCTCCATCGGATCGAGATGGTGGATCGCGATCACGCGCTGGCGGAGCTGTTCGAGCCGGTCCGAGCCGTGCAGCCGATCGCGAAACTCGGGCTGGCCGAGCAGAACGATCTGGAGCAGCGCGTGCCCGCCGGCCTGGAAGTTCGACAGCATCCGCAATTCTTCGAGCGCGGAGATCGGCAGCGCCTGCGCTTCGTCGACGATCAGCAGCGTCCGCTTGCCGGTCCGCGCGACCGCGTGCAGCCCGCGCTCGATCGCGGTGAGCAGTTCGGCCTTGGTCAGCCGGGCGGGATCCACCTTCAGTTCGGTGGCGACGATCCGCAGCAGATCATCCGCCTCGATCGCGGTGGAGACGAGCCGGATCGCGTTCAGGCGCTGGTGATCGATCGTATCCATCAGATGGCCGACCAGCGTCGTCTTGCCCGCGCCGATATCGCCGGTAATGACGATAAAGCCCTCGCCCTGCGCCAGACCATAGCCGAGATACGCCATCGCCTTGCGGTGGGTCGCGGTCTCGAACCAGAATTTGGGATCGGGGGTCAGCTGGAACGGCCGACCCGTCAGACCATAATGCTCGTCGTACATATCTTACTCGCCTTCAGAACTGGTACCGCGCACCGATCAGCGCCTGCGCCGACCAGTCGCTGTCGAGATCACCGACCTTGAAGCTGTAAAGTCCGAGCGACGCGGTGGTGCCAAGTCGCCCGAAATATCGATAATAGGTGCCGGTCGCGCCGTAGGACCAGACGCTGTCGTCACCCGAGATGGCCTCGAGCGGGACATTGGCGACGCCCGGCTCGTAATAGTTCGCGAACAGGTCCGCGTTGATCCCCGAGACCTGGCTGAGCGACCGTGCATAGAAGAGCTGCGCGTAATAGCTCTGGTCTTCGAGCCCGGTGACGACCAGCCCCGGTGCGCCGTCGGGCGCATAAAGGCGGCGATTGGTGTAGCCCACGCCGCCGCCCCAGGTCGAACGACCACGGGTGGCGACGATCACGCCGTCGACCCCGCGTGCGCGGTAGCTCGCGGTCGAGATCGACTGGAACACGTTGTCGAGGCAGCCACCCGGCTGCGCGCCGCTGGTACCGAACACGCAACCGTTGAACTGCTGGCCGAAGCCCTGCTGCCCGCCCGAGATGAAACTCGTCGGCAGATTGCCGAGACCGGTGCGGAGCTGGCGGCCGAAGGTCTGGATGCCGTCATAGACGTTGACCGCCATGCCGACCGACTTCGACGCCTGGTACGTCGCGGTGCCGGTGAAGCTGAGCGAGCCATAGCGCTTGCCCAGATGCCCCTCGACCGAGGTCCGACGGTTGGGTCGCCAGATCACGCCCGCATCGTAATACAGGCCGTCGGTGCGATACGCGATCCGCCGCGGCGACGCGTCGTTGGTGACGAACCGGCCGTCCCTGTCGAGCACCGGCGCACCGGCTGCATCGACCAACGCATCCTTCTGGCTGGTCTCGATCTTCTCGTAGCCGACGCCCGCGGTCAGCGCGACATAGGGCGAGATCGGCTGGAGGATATCGCCGCGGCCGTAATAGCCCTCGTACCGCTGCTTGAGCTGGCTGGCCGTCTCGCGGTCGTACGCACCGCTTACGGTGATGCCGAACGGCGCCACGCTGCCCGGCGCGGTCGAGGCGCGCGCGGTCACGGTGTTGCCGATCGAATCGTCGTAATAGTCCAGCCGCTGGCCCGCGAGCGCCGATCCGCCGAAGCTGGGCGTCTGAACTTTAGTGTAGCCGAGGCGATAATTCGCATCGAACGTGACCGGTCCGGCACGGGTGGTCAGGCTCGGCCCGGCATAGACCGAGTAGAGCTGCGACACGTTGTCGACATTGCCGATCAGCAGGCCCGGTGCGGCGCCCCGGATATCGGAGCGGGTGCGCGTGGCGATGCCGCCTGCCTCGAGAGTCAGGTTCGGCGTCACGCGGGCGTCGACCCGCGCGAGCCCCGAGTGAATGTCGTTGTCGACGGCGTTCTTGTTCCACGCGAACCGGTGTTCGTAGCGGTAGCTGACCTGCCCCGACACGCGCTGCGTCGCGATCGCCGCATCCACGCCAGCGGCCAGGCTGGTGTAGGTGAGCACGTCGCCGCCATTGAGGTCGGCGTCGAAGATCTGGCTCGCCTCCATATACGGTCTGACCGACACGCGTCGTTGGGTCTGGCCGGACTGCGCGGTCTGCTCCAGTTGCGCGGGTTGATCGGTCGCCCCCGCCTGCCCCGACTGCCCCGACTGGATGGTCTGCGCCGCCGCCGGCGCGCCGAACGTCAGCGCTGTGCCCGCCAGCGCGAGTATCCGGAACACGTGCCGGCTCACTGCGACACCTCATGGCCGTAATAACTGCCGAACCGCGCGCCGCCCTGGACGAAGGACACCGCGTTCAGGACGAGCTGGATGTGCTCGCATCCGTCGAGCAGGTTGACCGCGGCGCGGAGTTCGCTTTCGGGCGTGCGATCGGCGCGGACGACGAGCATCACCTGGCCGACGCGCATCGCCAGCACCGAGGCGGGCGACGCAGCGAGCGCAGGGGGCGAATCGAATATGATGATGCGGCGGGGGTTGGCCGCGAGCAGCCGCGCGATCACGGTTCTGGTCCGCGCACTGGCGAGCAGTTCGGTGTCCATCGCGGTCTTGGTACCCGCGGGCAGCACCGAGAGGTGCGCCACGTCGGTCCGGATCACGAGATCCTCGACGTCGATCGCGGAATCCGCAAGCGCATCGAGCAGTCCGGCGCCGGCGCTGAGCCCGAGCTGGTTGGCGACGTCGGGCTTGGCGACGTCGGCGTCGACGAGCAGCACTTCGGTGTCGCGCTCGGCGGCGATCGAAAGCGCCAGGTTGATCGCGCAGAAGGTCTTGCCGTCCTCGGGCCGCGCCGAGCAGACCAGGATCATGCGCGCCTTTTCGGGGCTGTCGCTCTCGGCGATCCGTGCGCTCGCGATCAACAGCTGGCGCTTGATCAGGCGAAACTCTTCGGCGAGCGGGCCGACCGGCGCGCCGGGCACGATCATGCCGTTTGCCGCCAGCATGCCGCGGTCGATCCGCGCGGTATCGTCGGACTCGTCCGGCGGCAGGTAGAATTCGTCGGACAGTTCGCTGCCGATCGGCGCGCGCAGTTCTTCGGGGATCGCCAGGAAGCTGGCGTCCTCGAACGTCGCGTCGAAGGCGGGACCGTGGGTCGGAGCGCGGTCCGGTGCCGCGGTCGGGACATCGTCGACGGCAGGAACGTCCGCAGGCAGGAGATCGTCGACCAGTGCGGGCGGAGCGCTTCGCGCGCGCAGATGCGCGTTGAAGTCGTAGACCTTGGCTGCGCGTTCGAGCAGCGAGGGTTCGCGATCAGGTTTCGTCACGGTCATCCCCCTTTATGCCGCCAGTCCGCGCTGCAGGATCTCGACCCCCAGCAGCAGGACATAGGCCGCGCCCAGAGCGGCGGTGCCACCCAGGAACATCTTCAACTTCGAACGCCGCTGGTCCGACTGGACCCGCGTCACGACTTCGCCGATCGACCCGATCACCGGCATCCCCGCTGCCTTTTCGAGCCGCGTCGTGGTCGCGAACGTCGTCCGCAACTGCCCCATCGCAAACGCTGCGCCGATCCCCGCCGCGAGTCCAGCGACCAGCACACCCGACAGCAGGAGCATCCGGTTCGGCGCGCTCGGCGTCCGCGGCATGGTCGGCGGATCGATGACGCTGAACTTGACATGATCGCTCTGCGACTGCGCCTGCCCCATCAGCGCGGTCTGCTCGCGCTGCGTCAGCAACGTGTCGTACTGGTCCTTGAGCACTTGGTAGTCGCGATCGATCGAACCCTGTTCGGCGGCGACCTCGGGATCGCCCGCGAGCTTCGAGTTGAGCATGTCGAGATCGCCCTGCAGCTGGCTCTTCCGCATCCGCAGCGACGCAACGGTCGCCTGACGGTCCGCCACCATCGACTGGAGCGAGGCATAGAGCGGGTTCTGCGCGCTGCCATTGGCGCTGACACCGGACAGGGGCTCGCTCCGCGCAGCCGCGGTCGCCGCAGAAAGCTGGCTCTTCAGCGCCACCACGTCGGGATGGTTCTCGGTATAGCCGCGCGCGCGCGCATCGGCGAGCTGGCCCTGGATCGCCTGCAAGCGCGCGCGGGCCGGACCCGCCGCGCCGGCTACACCGCCAACGCCCGCCACGGTCGCGGGGGTTCCCGCCATCTGCCCCTGCACTGCGGCGAGGCTCGACTGCGCCGCCGCCAGATCGCCGTCGACCTGCGACATCTGCGACCGCGCCGCACCGATCCGGTCGCTGATCGACCCGGTCCCCGGCAACGCGCCGAGATAGCGGTTCTGAAAATCGGCGCGCTTGCCCTCGGCATCCGAGAGCTGCTTCTGCCGGGCCGCGAGCTGCTGGTCGAGGAAGGTCAGGCTCTGCGTGGTCTTCGATCGATCGCCCGCCAAATTCTGCTCGACGAACAGGTCGATCAGTTTCTGCGTGACCTGTCGCGCCAGCTTGGGATTGGAGGCGGTGGCGGTAATCTGAAACAGGTTATCCTGTTGCGAGACGATCTTGATATTCTGTGCGAGGCTCGACACGCGGTCGGCGACATCGCGATCGCTCGACACGGTCGCCGCCAGATCGGTGCCGCGCACGACCTTTTCCAGCGTAACAGCCGAGGTCAACGTGGTGCGGATCGCGTCCACGCTCATCGGCACGCTCTGCGGCACGCCGTCCATCCCGGCGGGCAGGATCGTCTGCATCTGGACGAACACGCGCGCGGTCGACTCATACCGGCTCGGGATCTGCGAGACGACCAGCCAGCCGAGCACGCACACGCCCCACGCCACGCCGAGCGCCAGCCAGCGCCGCGTCCAGATGGTGTGGAGCGCGATGCGCACCTCGTCGTAGATCCCGTTCATCTGGGCGTGCCTCAGAACATCGATTCGGGGATGATGATCACGTCGCCCGGCTCGAGCCGGACGTTCGCCGAGGAATCGCCCTTCTTGAGCAGATTGCCGATCTGCAGCCCGTATTCGGTTTGCTTGCCGGTCGCGCGGTCGTAGCGGACCAGCCGTGCCTTGTTGCCCGCGGCATATTGGCTGAGACCGCCGACCGCGATCATCGCGTCGAGCAGGGTCATGTTCGCGCGATAGGGGATCGAGGCGGGCTTCTCGGTCGCGCCGACGATGCGAACCTGCTGGCTATAGGTGCCGCTGAAATTCTCGACGATCACCGAGACGATCGGGTCCTTGATATAGGCGGCGAGCGCCTTCTTGATGTCGTCGCTGAGCATCGCCGGGGTCTTGCCGACCGCGGGCATGTCGTTGATCAACGGCGTCGTGATCCGGCCGTCGGGACGCACCTGAACCTTCGACGACAATTCGGGATTGCGCCAGACGAAGATGTTGAGCTGATCGAGCGGGCCGATCACGTATTGCTCGCCCGGCAGCTCCTTGTTCGCGACATAGGCGGCAGGCGGCAGTTCGGGACGACCGCCGGTGCTCGTGCAGGCACCGAGCGTGGTCGCGGCCACGCCAAGGGTCAGCAGGGATTTCGAAACGGATCCGGAACGCATTGGCACTTTTCTCCTGGTGTCACACCGCCCATCGGCAGCCCGACAGTCGGCTAAACTCGGCCTTCGCTATGGAGGGAACAGGTGAAGATAGCGTTAGGAGCGCCTCGTAACCATGCTCCGATAGGTCAGCACCGCGTCGCTATAGCACAGATACGATCTCGGTAGCGGGTGGATGCCCGAGAAACGCCGCCGGGCTGGCGCTCGCACCATAGGCTCCGGCCATGAAGATCGCGATCAGGTCGCCGATATGGACAGGGGGGAGCGCGACCTTGTCGCCGAGCCGGTCGAGCGGCGTACACAAGGGGCCGACGACGGAGACGGTTTCGGTGGGCGCGTGGCCCATACGGGCGGCGACCGCGATCGGATAGTTGCGGCGGACGACGGTGCCGAAATTGCCGCTGGCGGCGAGCTGGTGGTTGAGGCCGCCGTCGACGATGACGAAGGTCTCGCCCTGGCTTTGCTTTATGTCGATGATGCGGGTCAGATAGACACCGGCTTCGGCGACGAGCCAGCGACCGAGTTCGATCGCGAACCGCGTTTCGGCGAGGATTGCGGGACGGGATGCGAGCGCATCGGCCAGCGCCTCGCCGACGCGCTCGACGTTCAGCGCAACGTCGCCGGCGAAATAGGGAACGCCGAAACCGCCGCCGAGATTCACTAGCGGGGGCGCGACGCTGGCCTCATCGCTTAGTCTGGCGGCGAGCGCGATCGTCGCGGCCTGGGTCTCGATGATCGCGGCGGAATCCAGCGCCTGGCTGCCAGCGTAGATATGAAAGCCGCGCCAGTCCGCGCCGGCCGCGACGATCGCCTTCACGAGCGCGGCCGCCCGCACCGCATCGACCCCGAACGGCGAAGCGCGCCCTCCCATCCGCATCCCCGAGCCGCGGAGTTCGATGTCGGGGTTTACGCGGACCGCCATGCGCGGTGTTTGCCCGAGGCGGTCGCCAATCGCGAACGCCCGTGCCGCCTCGCCTTCCGACTCGACGTTGAGCGTGGCGCCGGCGGTGATCGCGGCGGCGAGTTCGTCGTCGCGCTTGCCGGGACCCGCGAAACTGATCGAGACGGCGGGTTTGACGATCATAGCCTTCGCGAGTTCGCCCGAGGAAGCGACGTCGAGCCCGTCTACCAGCGGCGCGATGGCGGTCAGCAGGTCGGCGTGCGGATTGGCCTTGATCGCGTAATGGAGGTCGATCGCCGGCATCGCCGCACGAAACCGCGCGATGCGGGCAGCGACGATCGCCATGTCGTAGACGAACAGCGGCGTGTCGCCTGCCTCCACAGCCCAACCATCGGCAGGCCGACCGCCGATCGTTAGCGGACCATCCTGCTGTGCGAACTCAGGAGGAAGAGCACCCATCGGTTTCATGACGCGCTCCCCTCCATGTTCCCCCGCGAAGGCGGGGCCCCAGACTGGACTCCCGCCTTCGCGGGAGAACAAGCTTTTACCTCCGACGCAATGGCAGACCGGTCCAACTTCCCATTGGCATTACGCGGTAATTCATCCCGCCAGAGATACCCCCCCGGCTGCATGAAGCTCGGTAGAGCGGTCCGCAATCGCGCCCGCAACGCCGCTTCCTCACCCGCATCCCCCGCCAGCATCACGACGATCGCCTGCCCCAGCCGCTCGTCCGGCACACCGACTGCGACCGCCTCGCGCGCCTCGCCGCCTGCCAGTACGGCCTCCTCGATTTCGAGCGGGCTGATCCGGTTGCCCGCGCTCTTGATCATCTCGTCATCGCGACCGACGAATCGGAGCAAGCCGTCCTCACCCTCGACGACGGTATCGCCCGACCAGACCGCCATGCCGTTGCCATCGGGTGCCGGCCGGAACCGCTGCGCCGTCCGCTCAGCGTCCTGCCAATAGCCTTGCGCGACGAGTGGCCCCGAATGCACGAGTTCCCCCGCCTCCCCCGGCGCAGCGCGCGTGCCGTCGGGTTTCACCACCGAAACCTCGGCAAACGGGATCGCCCGCCCCATCGCATCGGGATGCGTATCGATCAGCGCCGGGTCGAGATACGTCGACCGGAACGCCTCGGTGAGCCCGTACATTGCGTACACTTCCGCCGCCGGGAACCGCTCGCGCAGGCCTCGCACGAGTCGCGGCGTCAGCGCGCCGCCCGAGTTGGTCAGGCGTTTCAACCGCGCGGCGGTTTCCATCGGCCACTCCGCTTCCAGTAGCTGAACCCACAAGGGCGGCACACCTGCCAGCGTCGTCGCCTCGACCCGCTCGACCGCCTTCACCACGTCGCGTGCGACCAGATAGTCGAGCGGCGCTACCGACCCGCCGGCTGCCCATGTGCAGAATAGCTGGTTCTGACCGTAGTCGAACGACAAGGGGAGTACGCCGAGTACGCGGTCTTCAGGCTCCAGCTTCAGATAGTGCGCGACGGAGATCGCGCCGAGCCACAGGTTGGCGTGGCTTAGCATCACGCCTTTCGAGCGGCCGGTGGAGCCGGACGTGTAGAGGATCGCGGCCAGGGTATCGGGGTCGACGTCGGAGGGGCCCATCATTCCGCTCCCCTGCGGAGGCGGGGGGCCAGGAATCACGGGCGTCGCGTCCTGCAATCCTGGGCCCCCGCGTTCGTGAGGGAACGAGAGTAGCTCCGTCTCGTCCACGATCGCGCAGCCATCCGGTACGTCGCCATCGTCTAGCGTCCCAGCCCGCGCGCTCTGGGTGACCAACAAACGAGCGCCGCTGTCCCCCAGAATATGCGCCACCTGCGCTCGGCGGAGCAGCGGGTTGACCGGGACATGCACCAGCCCCGCTCGGGCTACCGCAAGCGGCATCAAGCACGCCACGCGCGTCTTCGGTAGCCACGTCGCGACGCGGTCGCCGGCCGACAGCCCTCGGCCAGCGAGCCACCCCGTCAATGCACCGACCCCTGCCTCAAGCTCGGCAAACGTCATCGTGCCCGCCTTGTCGACCAGCGCGACGGCATCCGGCGCACCACGCAGCGCGATGTGGTCGATGGGGTACGGAACAGGGTCGAGCGCGATCATGACGCCCTAATAGCGCCAAGCCGTTGCCGAATTCACCCCCACACGCTAGCGGGGCCGGGTTCCTAACCGTTCAGGCGATGCTCGTGATCTTCGAAGGCACTTCCCAAGTCGAAACGACGGTACGCGCCGTCCTCGCCGATATCCTCGGTCTCAGCGCCGATCGCGTCGCCGCGTTCACGCCCGACACACCGCTGTTCGGCGCCTTGCCCGAGCTCGATTCGATGGCGGTGGCAAGCGTGCTGACCGAACTCGAAGACCGGCTCGGCATCCTGATCGAGGACGACGAAATCGACGGCGAGATGCTCGAGACGTTCGGTGCACTCGTCCAGTTTGCCGCCAGCAAGGCACTGGTCTAGCCTTAACCGGGGGTCTAGCCTCACCCGGGATGACCGCCCTGCGCTTCGATACCTATGACTGGAGCGGCGGCCGCGAAGCAATGCTGCGGTTGGGCCCCGATGCCGGCCCGATCGTCATCGCCGCCCTGCCGCTGTTCGAAGAAGCGAACCGGACGCGCCAGTTCCTCGTCACAATTTTGCGCGCACTCGCGGTTCTTGGGATCGGCAGCGTGCTCCCCGATCTCCCCGGCACCGGCGAGAGCATCGTCGTCACCGGCGAAGCGCGACTCCGCGACCAGCGCACAGCCTATACCGAGCTTGCTCAGCAACTTGGCCGGAACACTTACGGCATTTCGATAAGAAGCGGCGCACTCTTCGATACCGACGCGGCCCTCGCCGGACGATGGCAGCTGTCCGCGCAAACCGGCGAAGATCTGTTGCGCGAGTTGGATCGCACGCGAGCGACGTCCCGGTCCGCTCCCGCCAACGAAACCGAGTATGCGGGCAACACGCTGTCCCGCGAAATGCTGACCGACCTCCGCGACGCCAAACCCTTTGCTGGAATGGGCCCCCTGCGAGGTGTCAGGCTCGAATCCGACCCGCGCGACGCAGACGTGAAATATGCCGCCTCACCGCTGTGGCGTCGGTCAGAGCCGGACAATGATACTGCTCTAGCTCAGATACTTGCCGGCGACATCTCGAACTGGATCGCATCATGCGAACGCTGATGGCGTTCGCTTGCGAAGGCGAAAGCCTTGCCGCAACGCTGGACGAGGCAGACGGGTCTACAGGACTGCTCATCGTGTCCGGCGGCAATGAAATCCGCAGCGGAGCACATCGCGGCATGGCGATGCTGGCGCATCAACTCGCCGCCGCTGGCACACCCGTATTCCGTTACGACCGTCGCGGAGTCGGCGATTCGACGGGCGACAATAACAGCTTCCTCAGCGCCGAACCTGACCTGGTCGCAGCAGCCGCCGCGTTCCGACGCGCGGCACCGAGGATGAGCCGGTTGATCGGCTTCGGCAATTGCGACGCGGCCAGCACGCTCGCGCTGTTCGGGCGATCGGCGGGGATCGACCGGATCATCGTCGCCAACCCGTGGGTCGTTCAACCGGTCGACGACATCCCCCCCGCCGCCGCGATCCGGGCCCGCTATAAGAGCGCGCTACGCGACCCCGCGACCTGGCGACGCGCGCTTAAAGGACAGGTCAGTTTTACCAAGTTGCTCAGAGGCTTGAGAAAGGTCGTGGCCGCCAAGACTGAGGAGCGTGCTTCATTAGCGACCAACGTCTTGACCGCACTTGACGGCTGGCACGACGACGCCGCCATCGTCCTTGCGAATGGCGACGCGACCGCGATCGCCTTTGCCGCACGGTATCGCGGTGGCGCGAAGGTAACGCGGTTCGACACGGCGTCACATAGCTTTGCCGGGGCGGAGAACGCCGCGGCGCTACACGCCGCGATCGTCGACGGGATGGCGCAGGAGTAGCTGCGCTGGTCCTGATGAACGCAGGACCAGAGCCATAATCGCTATCGTTTGGAAACCTGGATCCTGACTTTCGTCAGGATGACGATGACGACGACGAAGGACGCGGGCGTTATTCCGCGGCTTCGGCAAGCTCCGCAAACTCGGCCGCCGCCAGGAAGCGCTCGGCGTCCAGCGCCGCCATGCAGCCCGTGCCCGCCGCGGTCACCGCCTGCCGATACACCTTGTCCGCCACGTCGCCGCACGCGAACACACCCTCGACGCTGGTCCGCGTCGATCCGGTCTCGACCGAAATATACCCGTCCGAATCGAGATCGAGATGCCCGCGGAACAGTTCAGTCGCAGGGTGATGACCGATTGCTACGAACCCGCCATCGACCGCAAGCCGCGAGCGCTCGCCGGTCACCGTATCCTCGAGCTCCAGCGCGACCAAGCCTGCATTGCCGCCGCCGTCGACGAACTCACGAACTTCCTTGTTCCACAGCACCGTCACACCCTTATGTGCGAACAGGCGCTCCTGGAGGATCTTCTCCGACCGCAGCGAATCGCGGCGGTGGATCAGCGTCACGTCGGGCGAATGGTTGGTGAGGTACAGCGCCTCCTCGACAGCGGTGTTGCCGCCACCGATGACGGCCACCTTCTTGCCGCGGTAGAAGAACCCGTCGCAGGTCGCGCAGGCGCTGACGCCCTTGCCCTTCATCGGCTCCTCACTGTCGATGCCGAGCCACTTCGCCTGCGCGCCGGTCGCGATGACCAGCGTGTCGCCTTCGTACACGTCGCCGCTGTCGCCGATCAGGCGGAACGGGCGGCTGGTCAGATCGACCTGAACGATCGTGTCCCACATCATTCGCGTGCCGACATGCTCGGCCTGCGCCTGCATCTGCTCCATCAGCCACGGGCCCTGGATGACGTCTTTGAAGCCGGGGTAGTTCTCGACGTCGGTCGTCGTGGTCAACTGGCCGCCGGGCTGGATGCCCTGCACGACGATCGGCGCCATCCCGGCACGCGCGCCATAGATCGCGGCCGAGAGCCCGGCGGGGCCCGAGCCGAGGATAAGCATGCGGGTCGTGTGCGTCGTCATCGTGATTCCTTGGAGATTTGAATGGCATCTAGGCGATCGGAGCCCGGATTTGAACCGCCGGTAAATCTGTGCCGCCTGCATCGAAAGCTTTGCCGCTTCGTTAGAGGTCAAAAGCGGAGATGAGCATGAGCGACGACCGGACCGTAGAGATCGAAGACTACACCGCACCAGCAGGCGGCTGGGGCTCGATGAAGTCGCTGGTCGAGATTTCCGCGCGCGAGAAGGTCGGGCCTGAGATCGTCCGCGAACTGGCGCGCCAGAACAAGCCCGACGGCTTTCAGTGCGTGAGTTGCGCGTGGGGCAAGCCCGCGCATCCGCATGTTGCGGAGTTCTGTGAGAATGGTGCGAAGGCGACCGCGTGGGAGCTGACCTCGTTCCGCGTCACGCCGGCGTTCTTCGAGCAGCATACGGTCAGCGAGCTGATCGGCTGGAAGGATTACGATCTTGAGCAGGCCGGGCGGCTCACGCACCCGTTGAAATATGATGCTGCGACCGACAAATATGCGGCATGCAGCTGGGACGAGGCGTTTGCCGGCATTGGCGCCAAGCTGAAGACCTATGATCCGACCAAGGTCATCTTCTACGCGTCAGGCCGCGCCAGCCTCGAGACGTCGTACATGTATAGCCTGCTCGCGCGGATGTATGGCAGCCAGAACCTCCCTGATAGTTCGAACATGTGCCACGAGACGACCTCGGTCGGGTTGAAGTCGGCGATCGGTTCGGCGGTCGGCACGATCCACCTGTCGGACTACGAGAAGTGCGACGCGATCTTCTACTTCGGGCAGAATCCTGGGGTGAACAGCCCGCGCTTCCTGCATCCGCTGCGCGATTGTGCGAAGCGCGGCGTCGAGATCGTCGTGTTCAATCCGCTCAAGGAGCGCGGTCTGGAGAAATTCCAGGACCCGCAGAACCCGATCGAGATGGTGACGGGCAAGTCGACCCCGATCGCCTCGCAATATCACCAGCTCAAGACCGGCGGCGACGTCGGCGCGATCATGGGGATGTGCAAATACCTGATCGAGGCCGACGACAACGCCAAGCGGATCAATGGCCTGCCGGTGCTTGACCACGCGTTTCTCGCCGAGCACACGACCGGGTTCGAGGCGTTTGCCGATGTCGCGCGCGCGACCGAATGGGCGACGATCGAGCATGAAAGCGGCCTGCCCCGTACCGAGATCGAGGCGGCGGCGAAGGTTTATGTCAAGTCGAAGGCGGTCATCGCGGTGTACGGCATGGGGCTGACGCAGCATGTCGGCGGGATCGACAACGTCCACATGGTCGTCAACCTGATGCTGCTCCGCGGCAACATCGGCAAGCCGGGCGCCGGCATGGGGCCAGTTCGTGGTCACTCGAACGTCCAGGGCCAGCGCACTGTCGGGATCACCGAGAAGCCCGAACTCGCGCCGCTCGACAAGCTTGCCGAGCAATATGGCTTTGAACCGCCGCGCGAAAAGGGCTGGGATACGGTCGAGGCATGCGAGGCGGTGCTCGACGGCAGAGCGCAGGCGTTCGTCGGGCTTGGTGGCAATTTTGTGCGCGCGATCCCCGATCATGCGCGGATGGAGCCGAAGTGGCGCGCGCTGGACCTGACGGTGCACATCGCCACCAAGCTCAACCGCTCGCACCTTTTGCCGGGTGAGACGTCGTACCTGCTTCCCTGTCTGGGTCGGATCGAGACCGACATGCAGGGCACCGGGCCGCAGAGCGTGTCGATCGAGGATTCGTTTAGCCAGATCTACGGGTCGAAGGGCAAGGCGACGCCGGCTTCAGAGACGTTGCTGTCCGAGCCTGCGATCGTCGCGGGGATCGCCAAGGCGACGCTCGCGCCCAATCCGAAGCTCGATTGGGATGCGTGGGTGCGTGATTATGCCCGCGTTCGCGACGCGATCGAGGTGACGTATCCGGACCTGTTCAAGAACTTCAACGATCAGATGTTCACGCCCGGCGGGTTCTGGAAGGGTGTGCCGGCGGCACATCGCGAGTGGAAGACCAAGAGCGGCAAGGCGGAGATCAACGTACCGCAGGCGTTGAACGTTACCGGGTTCGAGGAAGCGGAAGGCCGTTTCCGGCTAATGACGCTGCGGTCGAACGACCAGTTCAACACGACCGTCTACGGCTATCATGACCGCTTCCGCGGCGTGAAGGGCACGCGCGACATCGTGTTCATGAACCGCAGCGACATGATCCGGATGGGGATCACCGATGGCGACGACGTCGATCTGGTCGGGGACGCAGGCGACAATTCGGACCGTCGCCTGAACAAGCTCCGCGTGGTCGAATATGCGATTCCCGAGGGCTGCCTCGGTGCTTATTATCCCGAGTGTAATCTGCTCATACCGGTTGCTCACCATGCCCGCGAAAGCCATGTTCCGGCAGCGAAATCGGTGCCGGTGCGAATCGAGAAGACGCGCTGACCGAGCAGCGCATTCTCGGCGTCGTACTGGCGGGCGGGCGGTCGTCGCGCTTCGGGTCCGACAAGGCGATGGCGGTGTTTGACGGGCGTGCGTTGGCCGAGCATGCGCGTGCGTTGCTGTTGGTTCATGTCGAGACGGCGGTGATCGCGGGACGTGATGGGGCGATCCCTGACCTGCCGAGGGCGGATATCGGGCCATTGGGGGGCATCGCTGGCGCGCTCGGTTATGCGGCCTCGAACGGGTTCACTTCGGTGGTGACGATCGCGTGCGACATGCCGTGGTTGCCGGACGGGTTGCTGACGGTGCTGTCCCGTCGTGCCTCCGCCTACTGCCCCGACGCTCCGGTGCTCGGGCATTGGGAGGCAGGTTTGCTCGGCAATTTGCTGACCCATATCGAGGCTGTGCCGCGGCGATCGGTGCGCGGGTGGGCGGAGGCGATCGGGGCTATCCCGATCCCGGCGGGTGCGCCTATTCCGAACGCCAACACGCCGCAGGACCTCGAAACCTTATGACCACGTCGCGCACGCAAGCGATCAAGATCCTGCGGCCTGATTCGATTACCGCAAGCGAGCGCGCTATCGCGGTCGAAGTCCCCGTCGCGATCGAGATCGACGGGCTTGGCTATGCGGTGATGATGATGACACCCGCCGATTTGGCCGAGTTCACCACCGGCTTCCTGCTGACCGAACGGC
Source organism: Sphingomonas sp. Leaf242 (assembly GCF_001422045.1). GTDB lineage: Bacteria > Pseudomonadota > Alphaproteobacteria > Sphingomonadales > Sphingomonadaceae > Sphingomonas. The sequence goes on along the minus strand of NZ_LMLW01000001.1, from coordinate 721,358 downwards.
TCGCCGACGGCGCCGACGATGTGCGCGACATCGACATCTTCGAGGCGGAGGCGGGCTGGATCGTCCGCGTTGGGCTGTCGGATCGGTGCAAGGGCCGCATCCACGACCGCGTTCGCCATAGGACCAGCGACACTAGTTGCGGGCTATGCGGCATCTCCGGGCTCGAACAGCTCCGCAAACCGATCCCCAGGACGCCGCCAAAGCCCGACACGCCTGGGGACGCGCTGTTTGCCGCACTGGGTGGGTTGCGCGCCCACCAGCCTCTCAACGCGGCCACGGGCGCGATCCATGCCGCGGCCGCGTGTGATCGTGAGGGTCGGATCGTCGCGGCGTATGAAGACGTCGGCCGTCACAATGCGCTCGACAAGCTCGTGGGCGGCATCGCGATCACGGGACAGCCTATCGACGGCTTCATCCTCGTCACCTCGCGGATCAGTTTCGAGATGGTCGACAAGGCGCTGATCGCCGGGACGCCGATGCTGGTGGGGATCTCCGCCCCGACCAGCCTGGCGATCGATCACGCGCGCGAGCACGGCCTGACGCTGCTCGCGCTTGCGCGCAGCGATGCGATCCTGGTGGTCAACGATCCATGGAAGATCTTCGACTAGCCGCAGACGGTGCGGCTAGTCGAAGCGCCTCACTTGGTGGCCTGCACCACATCGGTTTTTGCCGCGGCGAGATAGCCACCGACGACGAACACTAGCCCGCCGATGATGTTGCCGAGGCTGACGATCGCGAGATTGCGGATCATCCCGAAGATATCGATCGACGCATGCGGCACGAGCAGCCCTAGCGTCAGCGCGGTCATGTTGGCGACTGAATGCTCGAACCCGGCGGCGACGAACGCGAGCAGGATCCACGCCATGCCGATGCACTTGGCGGCATCGCCGGTCATCCGTGCCGCGGTCCAGATCGCAAGGCAGACGAGCCAGTTGCACAGGATCGCACGCGCCAGCAGCGCGGTCGCGTCGACCGACACCTTGTGCTGAACGTACGCGTGGAACATCGTGTCGGCGTTCGCATAGATCGCACCGCCGCCGCCCGCCGCGAAGATGAACGACAGGATCACGCCGCCAACGAGGTTGCCGATCCAGACGACGACGATCAGCTTCAACGCCTGGGCAATGCTGACCGTGCGCTTTGCCAGGCCGAAGCCGAGATACATCACGTAGCCGGTGAAGAGCTCGGCGCCGGCGAACACCGTCAGGATCAGCCCCAACCCGAAGGTCGCGCCCATCACCAAGGGTCGCACGCCGGGTTCGAGGCCCGACCCCGTGCTGAGCGCAAGGATCATCGCGATACCGATATACGTGCCCGCGAGGATCGCGCCTGCAAAGAACCCGACGGGAGAGCGTCGCAGTGCCTCCGCCTTGGTCGCCGCGAGGGTCGCGTAGGTGTCGATCGTCGATGAATAGCCGGTGCTCATGCGCGTACTTTGCTCTGCTGGCCGACGATCCCGGCACGCACCACGCCGCGATCCGAACCTATGTCGGCGGCGGCGGGACGGACGGTCACCGGGATGGATTTATAGGAAGGGGTGAAGCTTTGCGGATCGTGATCCTCGAGCGCGATCAACGGCTGCGTCTCGGGGTAGTAGGAGGCGACGCAGCCGTCGGGCAGCCCGTAGCGGACCAGCATCAGCTTCTGCACGACACGGTCGGGCCGGGCGAACTGGAGCGCGGTGGCGATGTCGACGACGTCGCCTTCCTTGTGCCCGAGCCGCGCCATGTCGCGCTCGTTCATGAATAGAATGTCGCGGCGCCCGAACACGCCGCGATAACGGTCGTCGAGGCTGTAGACGGTGGTGTTGTACTGATCGTGCGCGCGCAGCGTTGTGAGCCGCAGGACGGTCGGATCGCCCGCGCTCTCGTCCTCCTCGACACCCTTGGCGACGATGAAGTTCGCCTTGCCGCTGTCCGTCTTCCACTCGCGCATCGCTGCCGAGTTCGGTAGGTGAAAGCCGCCCGGCTTGCGGATACGTGCGTTGTAGTCGGCGAACGCGGGGAAGACCGCCTCGATCTTGTCGCGGATCAGGCTGTAGTCGCCGACATAGGCGTCCCAGTCGATCTCGACCGGCGCGCGGCCCTTGGCGGCAAAGGTCGCCTTGGCGATCTCGCCGACGATCCAGATTTCCGACTTCACGTTGTCGCCCGGGGGCATCAGGAAGCCGCGCGACGCGTGGACCATCGACATCGAATCCTCGACCGTGACCGATTGCTGGCCGGTGGCCTGCATGTCGAGTTCGGTCCGCCCCAGGCACGGCAACACATACGTCGCCTTCGCCATCAGCAACTGCGTGCGGTTGAGCTTGGTGGTGATGTGGACCGCGAGATCGAGGTTGCGGAAGCCCTCCGCACACGCCTGCGGATCGGACGAGGCGATCGCGAGGTTGCCGCCGAGGCAGACGATCGCCTTGGCGTGGCCGTCGCGCATCGCGGCGATGCTCTCGACGACCGAATGGCCGTGGTCGCGCGGCGGCTCGAACCCGAACACGTCGCGCATGTTGTCGAGCAGCAAGGGCATTGGCCGCTCGGTGATGCCGACGGTGCGGTCGCCCTGAACGTTGCTGTGACCACGCAAGGGGCAGATGCCCGCCCCCGGCTTGCCCATGTTGCCGCGCAGGAGAAGCAGGTTCGCGATCTGCTGGACGTTGGTCGTGCCGGTGCGGTGCTGCGTGACGCCCATGCCGTAGCAGCAGATCGTCGACTTCGACTTCGAATACGCCAGCGCGACTTCTTCGAGGTCCTTCCGCGAAAGCCCGCTGGAGCGCTCGATATCCGCCCATTCGGTGGTGGCGAGATCGGCGATATAGTCGTCGAGGCCCGCGGTATGCTCGGCGATGAACGCGTGATCTAGCGCGGGCTCGCCGCCGGAGACCTTGGCCGCCTCGTCGAGTGCGACCAGCGCCTTGGCGATGCCCTTCAGCGCGGCGGCGTCGCCGCCGACCTTCACCTGGTAATAGCTGCTGGCGATCGGGGTGGCCGACATAGTCGCCATCTCGACCACCGACTGCGGCGATTCGAAGCGTTCGAGCGAGCGTTCCTTGAGCGGGTTGAAGACGATGATCTTGCCGCCGCGCTTCGACACTTCGCGCAGCGTCGCCATCATCCGCGGATGGTTGGTGCCGGGGTTGTGGCCGATCGACAGGATCAGGTCGGCGTGGTCGAAATCCTCGAGGCTGACGGTGCCCTTGCCGATGCCGATCGACTTCGGCAGGCCGACCGAGGTCGCCTCGTGGCACATGTTCGAACAGTCGGGGAAGTTGTTGGTGCCGTACAACCGCACGAAAAGCTGGAACAGGAACGCCGCCTCGTTCGAGCAGCGGCCCGAGGTGTAGAACTCGGCTTGGTTGGGATCGGGGACGGCGGCGAGGCCTGCACCGATCTCGCGCATCGCGTCCGCCCAGCTCACGACCTCATAGTGATCGGTGGCGGCGTTGTAGCGGAGCGGCTCGGTGACGCGGCCTTGGTCCTCGATCCAGTGATCGCTCTGCTTCCAGATGTCGGACACGCTGTGCGTGGCGAAGAAGTCCGCGCCGATCGTCTTGGCGGTGGATTCCCACGCGACGGCCTTCGCGCCGTTCTCGCAGAATTCGAAGGAGGAGGTGTGCTTTGGGTCTGGCCATGCGCAGCTCGGGCAATCGAAGCCGTCGGGCTGGTTCGACTTGAGCAGCGTCTGGCCGCCGCGGACGACGATCTGCTGCGCCTTGAGCGAGACGGCGACCGCCTTGAGTGCGCCCCAGCCGCCGGCCGGACCCGTGTAATCGGCGATCCCATCAGGGCGTTTGTCGCGCATACTCGTCTCTCCCGTGAGGCCGGACTCACGCATGCGCCTTAAACACGGCACACACCCTGACCATTAACCCATGGCAATAGAAGCGCATTTCATGATTGCGAAGACGAGTTTCCCGCAGTTGGTGATCGGTTGCGTCTGTCTGCGGGGAGTACGTGGACGGTGCCGTGCACCACGTCCGAAATGGTAGCGAAGGAGACTACCACAAACCATGCTAGATGATATTGAAATCTCTAGATAATTTCGGAATTATTTCGAGCTATACCATGGATTGTACCATGGAAAAATATTTTACCCCGGCGGCAGCTTGCCTAGCGCCCATCCGGTCCTACCATGCCCGCGGAGACTGGATACCACATCGCAGTCTATGACGGAACGGACAGCTATTATGATCTCCCATTCTGTCGCTGCCGTGGCGGAGGATGATCCCCGCGCTAAGCTCGAAATGTCAGACGAACTCGGACGGAGAATCATCAGGCTCTCGCGGAGATGGGCGAACGCCGGGGTCAAGGGAAAGGGAATTACCCTAGCAGGCCACGAGCTTGACCTGCTTAATGCTGTCGGCATTGGACGCTTAGTGATGTCTGCGGCGGCGGATGAGCAAATGGGCCAAGCGATTGAGCGACAGGCGCTTCGGAGCCGCACATCCCCAGAGGCTCAACTGCCCTCGCCAACTGTCGCCGTTGCTGCCGACCCCACCAAGCCAGATAGCGATGTGCGATCCTCGGCTACGAGCGGCGAATTACAAGAACGAGAGCTCGATACAGTCGATCAGCCTGTGCCCACTCAAACCCCCGTCGATCGGCGCGGTGACAGCCTTCTGCGCATTCCCGAGGTTCGCCGCCGAACTGGGCTCTCCACAGCGACGATTCATCGCCGCGTTAGTGAAAAGACATTCCCTACGAAAGTTCGCCTCGGTCCGGCATGCGTTGCATGGTATCTAAGCGATATCGAAGTGTTCGTTGCAGATCCCACCGCCTACCGAGCTGAGTGATTGCTTAACGGGTCAGCATGGCTCAGTAATCGGGCATCGAGGATCTCGTCCACCGCCTAACTGGAGAAATACATGCCACTCGTAATGCTTGACGCATTCCCCGACGGACAAGTAGTTTTTAACACCGATGATATAATCACGATCAAAGTCGGATATGGATCTCCGGAAATCGTTTTGCGCGGTATCGATGAGCCGATCCACCTACCGCATTCAAGCGTAGCTGACGTCGCCGCCGCAATCGATCATCCCGACAATCGCGTGCTGAAAAGTAATACTGGCCAAACCCTATGACCCGGATAATCTAAATAGGCCCGATGGGGCCGCACGGTCGCGTGCTCCCCCTGGTGGAGGGCTTGATCTAACCTTGACCGCCGGACGTTCGTCGCCCTTAATTCTCTCCCGGCATGCCTTAGGACACGATGATGACGCGAATCCATCGAAGGAAAGGCATCGCCGAACTTGCAGTCGAGACCGCAGCGATAAAGTCAGGGGTCACCGCACCGGCGGATCGCATCCCGAACCGCTCGAGCTCCAGATATAACGCGCGCATGGCAGCGTGGCGCGTTCCCTGCCCCAAGTGCGGGGCAGCGGCCGAACAATCTTGTCTGACCGCTCGCGAAGGTGGCGTGCGCTGGGCTTTCCACCAAGAACGATGGGGTAACTCGCGTGACCGATGATGACAGGATCGTGCTCGCGCGGCAGATTGAAGCCGCGGGCGCAACCATTTACGCGCCGATCCCGGCTTATGGCGGCGCCTCACAGGTGCGGGTCTCACCCGACGACCTGCCGCTGCTCGTTTCAGATCGCGACGCCTGGATTGCGAAGGCGTGCGGCGTGACGCCAGCGCAATACGAATTGTACGAGCGCGAAGAACGGGTCCCGCGGTGCGGCGCGATGACGAAGTCGGGACACCCATGCCGCAATGCGCTTGCATCTGAGAGTGACCCGGGAATGTTTGTGAAGCTTCACGGCAATGGTAACTGCCAAGTCCACGGGTAACTTGGAGCGATCGGAAGCGCTGGACCCACCTCGACCAGATGGTCGGTGAGGGCTCCATCGGATGCGGAAGGGTTGGTGCTGGACGGGACGTCAGCGCGTCCGTAGCCTCGCCGGAAAGGGAGAATCAGAATGGTGACCGACGAGAGCCTGCGCACGACGAAGAACGCAACAGCCGCGATGTTTACGGTGCTCGTCCAAGTTCTTGAGCAGCGCATGCCTGGGATCGAGGCCGCGTTTCTTGAGCGTCTCGGGCAAGCCTTCGCCGAGACGAAGAACGATTCCGACGACCTCAACGGGGTTGAACTGATGCGCTGGACGCAGTCGCTTCTGTCAGGGTTCGATCACGTACACGGCCAGGGCAGCCCTTTCCTGGAAGGCCGGTAGAACTAAGCCCCGAACTCCGGCCCTTCCTCATCAGGATAGAACGCGAGCAATCGTGCTGACCCATGTCAACCAGCGCGGGGCGGGCGCCATCGCCGACCGTTAATCCGTCATTGGAGAAACCCGGTGACAGATGCTCTACGGCATGAGGCTTTCAGCATCTCAGCGAGCGAGGGCATGGTCCTCGTCGAGGCGCCTGGCGTAGTTGCCACCCTCGACGTCGAGGCGGCATCCCTCCTGTCGGATCAGTTGCTTGCGGCTTGCGGAACTGCGAGGCTCCAGCAGCATAGGGCAGTAGGTCAGGCGCCGAACTCTGGGCCTTCTTCGTCCGGATAGAACGCGTGGGGATCGTACACCGGTCGCTGCGCCGGCCGCATCTGGCGGGGAGGCTGGGGCTTCGGAACATCAGGGACCGGGTCTGGCAGGGTAGGTAACCCGCCTCCCAACCTGATCCGGATATAGGCCCCGTTCCCGTGCATCGCCTGGAAGACCGCGACGACCTAGTCTTCCTTGATCCGCTTGCCGATCAGGGGCGCACGCTCTGCGCTGACGTAGCCCAGCTGCGTGCCGCGGTCGCTGAAGATGGCGACGGCGTTCGCGTCGAACGGGTTCTTCGGCTCAAGGCGTAACTCTACGACGTCTCCCGGGGCGCAGAGCATGCACTCCATGCGCCTGTTGCTCTTCGACTTATCCTCGTTCGGGAAGTCTATGCCGACAATGGAAGTGGTCAGTTCGTCCATATCCCCAACATAGCCTTGCAGATGGACGCCGGGAAGGTAGAGAGCTCGCATGAGCAGAGTGAGCGACGAGTTGCGCACGCGCGCAGCTTCGGATCGGGCTGAAGCGGAAGCGACTACCCTGATCAATAAGAAAGCGGTTCTATTGGCATCTGCCATGAAACTTGATGAGCTTGCCGCGCAAGCCGAACGGATTGAGGTCCTAAGCAAGGGACGTTCCGGATAAGCGTGGACCCTGTGTTGTTCTAAACCCGGTGTTTTCACCGTCTGAGCAGATAGCTTGCTCGAATCGGTCGACCGCGCATAGGCTCGGCTTGCGATGGCAGAGATGACCCGGATCGAACGCGCCGCGCGCGCCATGTGCAGGTTCCACAACCTGCCGGAGAACACGAAGTTCGAGGGTCGCCCCATGTGGGAAAGCTATGTGCCCGAGGTGAAGGCGATCCTCGCCGCTATCGACGAAACTGAGGGAACACCGGTTGACCGATCGTGAAGTTTGGGTGCGTGCCTGTTCGATATTGGCCGAGCATGGAGGCATGACCGCGGAGTATATCACCGGGCAGCTGGGCGATGTGCTCGGCGATCGCGTGGCGGTGGAGGACTGGCGCCGTATCGCTGCAGCAGTGGACGAGATCAGCGACGCGCGGCCGCAATGAAGCACGCACCCGACATGGTTCACCCGCTGCTCGACGAGTTCGCCTACGAGTATTACGCCTACCTGCCGCGCGCGAAATGGGCAGCCCTCGGCGTCGACCAGACCCTATCTGATCAGCGCCTACCATGGTTCCATGATAGCGCTGCGATACGAGACCAGTTCCGCCAAGTCGCCAAACGCTTCATCGATGGCGACGAGACGCTGACTGTCTGGCGGTTGAAGCAGGGCGACTGATCTATTGGAGCAGGTAGCGCACGATCGGCTGGGCTTCGACATCATAGGCCCACGCCGTTTCATGCACGCCGTCCGCGGTCGCGCCGTTGGACTGCGCGCCGGCGCGGCCGCCAAGCAATGCCTCTTCATCCACGAAGGCGCAGCCGTTGGTCGCGGCGAGCGTTACGAGCGATGCCTTCCACTGGGCGCGGACCGGGTCGGCACCGTATGATGGCGAGGTGCCAGCGATCGAGGGCCACTCGAGGATGCAGTCGCCGGTCAGCTTCGCCTTGCTGATGATCGCCTGATACGACGCGATCGCCGCTGCCTGCGTGACGCCGGTGCCGAGGTCATTGGTCCAGAGGTTGATGACCGACAGATCCGGCGCATAGGTGCCGAGCGCATTGAGCGGGGTCCACGGACTGGAGGCGTCCGCCTGAAAGCCGCTGACGACGCCATAGACCGCGAAGTTGCTGATCTCGATCCCCGGCGTGGCGCTATCCCAGGCGACCGTGCCGGCGATCTCGACGTACCCCCCCGACGTGCGGGTGATGCTGATCGGGCTCGCGTCCTTCGTCGCGAAGGTGATCTCGCTGCGAATGAGCGCGCTCGTCGCGTTCTGCGAGTTGATCGTGAACGTCTCGCCGCCCTTGGTGACCGTGAAGATGCCCTGCCCGGGGCGCTGGACATAGAAGATCGAGGCTCGATCGATCGGAACCGTCGGCGTGAAGGTTGCGGGGTTCGTGTTCGCGGTTGCGAGCGAAGCGCCGCCCAGCGAGTTTACGCCGCCCGACCAGCCCGTGAACCCCGAGCGACGCGGATCGTATGCGAGGACATCGGCGATCGTCGACATGCCGGCCGCGCCGAACCAGCTGTTGGTACGTGTCGGTAGACCGGACTGGCCGAGCAGTACCGCCAGGCGCGACGGGCGCGACGAGCCGAAGGCGTTGACCGTGAACTTGGCGCCGGTACCGGCACCCGCGCCGACCGTCTTGCTGTCGCCGGGAAACGCGATCTTGCAGGTCGACACGAGCGCGAGCCGAAGTTTGGCACGACACGCCCGCCACTTCGTCAGCGACGCGCCCTGCATGCTCGCCTCCCGCGCGAGCGACGCGTTCTGCTGCTGGGCCTGCACCGCCAGCCCGCGCGCGGCCGGATCGACCTGCGCGGCCACCGGCGCCGACAGCATGCCGAACATGGCGAGTGCGAGCATGGCCCGCATCATGAGGTGGCGGATCAATTGCGGACTCCATAGCTGAGCGAGCCGGACGAGACGGTCGCGGTGGCGCAGTAGACGACGCCGGCGAGCGTCGGGATATCGACGACCTCGTTCGCGTTGCCGGTAAAACTCCCCCAGGTTGAACCGCCGATCGTGAGCGGGTTGAGCGTCGCGCACGCATCGACGGACGTGCTTACTGCGAACGTCCCCGTCCAAGTGCCGCGCAGGATCACGCGGATTGCGCGCCCCAGCTGCGGAATGAACGGGCCGATTACGATCGTCCCGGTCGTTGCCGTACCCGACAGCGGGGTCGATGTCGCCGCGGCGAGTGGGCCATCGGCGATCGGGAGCGGATTGGTCGGGCTCACCGGCGCGCAGGTGCCATCGGCGAGCTTCACGCAAGGAGAGGTGCCGGAAGCATAGCCCGCCGGAAATTGGACGGATGAGCCGGCCTGCGCAAGCGCATGCGCCGGGGACAAGGCAAGCGTGATCACGCCCGCCCATCGGAGAAAGGTCTTCATGATGTCCGTCCTTCAGTTCGATGTGGTGGTTTCGATGGTCGCCGTTGCGGCTTCCGCCTGCCTCAGCGCCGCCAACTGCTCGGCGATCGTCGCCGCGTTGCGTGCCGCGATCAGTCCGCGCTCGGTCAGAGCCATCGCCAGCCGGACGCGCGCCTGCCGCTCGGGCGACAAGAACGGCAGTATCCGCTCGGCAGCCGCGGCGATGCGATCATAGGCCGCCTGTGCGCGATCGATCGCGGTCCCGATTTGCGCGGCCTGCGCGGTCGACGGGGTCGGCATTGTCGCGCAACTGGCGAGCGACATCGACACCGCGCATAGCGCAGCGGTCAGCAGTTTTTTCATGATTTTCTCCAATTGAGATTTACGATCCCGACGATGGCCGAGTCGCGTGTCGCCACCCGGCGCTAGGATGCTGTTCGGCAATCTCGCCGCGCAGTTCGGAGACCGGTTTGCGCTATGGCTGTGATGATCTTGCTCGTGGGGGCTGCCTGCTCATTGGCGATTGCCGGATCATACCGAATGATATTGATCCGCCGTGCCCGTCGTAAGGAAGCGGCTCGACAACGCTGGCGCGAGAAGCTGCAAAGAGATTGGGACAATCGTCCGGGCCCTTAGCGAACCGCACGATCAGGCCGGTACGCCCTGTAGGCATAGAGCCCGTTCGAACTCTCGCCGGTTGACGAGGCCACGCACGACCTTGCCCCCCGCCCTGTTCCACATCCGGAAGGCATCACACCCGGCGCGGATTTTACCGGCGTCAAACATGCGATCGACGGTCGATTTGCAATATGCCGTCCCGCCGATGTTGTACGCGAGCAGCCCGGCCGCGACGAGTTGCCCTCCACCGATCGACGGCGTGCAGCGCTTCACCTCGCTGACGTGGACGATCGCCTGCTGCTCGAGGCGGGCGCGGCATTCAGTGTCGCTGTAGAATTTGCCGACGACGACGTTGTTCGTGTCGCCCATGCACGCGGTCGGGATGCCGACGATGTCGAGATACCCGACGTTCTTCTTGCCCTCCCACTGGGTGAGACCGCCGAGGAGAGCGGAAGCGAGCGCGGCCGATCCCATCACGCCCGCAACCGTCGCCTTCGCTAGAGGGTTGCCGCGCGCGCTCGTGTTCGCCGCAGCCGGGGTCAGCTGCGGCGGCTTTGATGCCGTCGTCATGGTAATTCCTTCCAATTTTGAGTCTTTGAGGGTGCGGAGTCGTTCCTGTGAGTCCGCGGCGCGGTTTGCTCCCACGCTGATCCGTCGCGAGGCTTGACGCGCAAGCTATCGAGGCAGTCGGCCTATCCGTTTTTCTCAGCAGTTTTGCGGATAGGCTGGCTGCTGCATCTCCAGACTTGAATAAACCACTGCTTTGGCCCGGCTCAATTTGTTCGATTGAGCCGATTTAGTGCGTCGGTAGTTGGGAGCGATGTCGGGTGTGCCTCATCATTCGCCCGGCCGGCCCGCTTCTCGTTCTCACCCGGCGCTTGAGGCGGGCCGTTATCGTGAAACCGAGCTGGCAATCCCGCGTTAAAGCGGGACCAGGTAGCTCCGGAAAGTGACTGGTCGGCCCGCCCTTGGTAGACCTTGGGGCGGGCCGTTACTCCGGCTTGTCTGCCAATCCTAAGATCGCCTTGAGCTTGTTGATCCGCTGCTCGGCGAGCTTGAACACGCCCTCCCCGAGAATGCCGACGCCACCCCCGTAGAGCAGGGCGCTCAGCGGCTCGGGATGCAGGCTGATCACCAGCCCGGCCGCGACCGCGAGCGTCATGCACGACACAGGCGCATCGAGGATCCAGCGATGTTCGCGCCTCGCGATCTCGCCGGCACCGATCCAGAACCGGGCGGACAGGCAACCGAACATGGCCGCGATCATCCCCGCCGCCTCGAACGGATAGCCGAGGAAGAACCAGATGGTCGGCGTGGAAGTCGTCACGGTAGCCCCTGTTTTTACAACGGCCGCTGCTGCGACCGGTAGTACCGCGCCTGCGGTTGCCATGAGCCGCCAGATCATCGCGTCGACACCACGCCGATCGCCGCAACGAATGTCAGCAGACCGAGGCGGAGCATGCGCCTCACCATCGGCCATGCGAGCCACATGTTGACCGGGAACGGTTCCTTGCGCTGCTGCTCGATCATGCCGGGCTCCGACAGGATGTACGTGATCAGCGCCGAGATCCCGCAGGCGACCGCGATCGGGTCGATCATGCGCTTGGCGGTCAGATAGACGCCGGTCGCGACCGGATCGTGTGGGTTCCACCCCCACAGGCAGACGGCCTCGGCACCGCAGCGCAACGTGATTCCAACCGCGAACAGAATACCGAGCAGACGGTAGATGCTGGCGGGCGAGCGCCAGACGTCCAGCCGGCGATGCTTCACCGCGTCTCCGACCAGTTTCACGATCACCATGATCCCGATCAGTGTCGCGATCGTCATCACGGCGAGGTTGGTGACGACGAGCCAGCCCATGCCGTTGAAGCTGGGGGGCGCGAGCGTCTGCGGTCCTTCCGCGACCGCCTGAGCCGCGAAGCTGCTGTTGGTCATGCTGTCCACTCCAAGATGCTGTAGCGAAGGCCGAAGTTGTTCAGCGGGTCGGTTCCACCGATCCTCACCTGAAGCTCTGCGTCTGATTGCCAGTCGTAGGTGACGGTGACGCCCTTCGGCCAAACGACGGTGCCGTCAGGAGCATGGAGCGTCAGGCTGATATCCGTCAGATCTCGGGACGCGACTGAGGTCTGTAGCGGGATATTCACGTACAGATTGAGGTTGTCGGCGGTCGGGTTGTACGAGCCCCATGCGCCTCGCGCTTTCTCGCCACGGACACGCTGGCGATATGGCGGAAGCGTATAGCCGCCCGCGCCGCTCGCCGGGTAAAGCTTCGGGAAGTCGTAGAAGGTGACCCCAAAATCGGCGCCGGGACGCGCCAAATTTGGGTCGGTGGTGTTGATGGCCGTCACGGACCCGGCCTTGCCGTACCAGTTGATCAAACCGGTTCCGTCGATGTTGAGCGCGAACAGGAACAGCCCGTCCGACCGCGACCCTTCGACTACAGCGCCATTGCGGATGTCGACGACCGCGCCAGTGCTGGCCGTGATGCCGAGGCCGCGAAACTCGCCGCCCTCGATCGACACCGCGGCATTATCGGCCTGGACCGCATAGGGCGATTTTTGGTTATCGAAGATACGGGCGGGCACGGCCCTGGTATGACGGATGATATATTTCTGAATGCGACGACCCGCGTTGTTCGGGTTTCCTACGCCGGCCGGGTCGGGGTTGGTGATGATGATCGCCGCCTGCCCGCCGGTCGGTTCATAGTCGCAATCGATATTGATGATCGTGCCGCTATCGACGCCGTCGGCGATCGCGTCGAGGACGGCAGGCGCGTTACCGATGAAGCTGCACCGGATGCGGCGAATGAACGCGACCCCGGAATAGCTATGGAAAGCGCATTCCATCGGGAGCACGATGCCCCCGTCGAGCGGGTCGGTGTAGACTGAGCAGTCGATATTTTCATGCGTCAGGCCGAGGCCAGTTTCCTCGAAACCGGTCTGCCCGTTGTAGGCTCGGCAGTCCTCGCGGATGGTGTCCTTTGGCGTTGGTCCGGCGTTACCTGCCGAACCCGCGCAGGTGTAGTGCGAGTAGCCGTGACTGTTCAGGACATCGACGCGCGATGCTCGCACGTTGCGGCTGTCGCGACGTATAATCAGACCCGAGCATCGGTTGAGCAGCTGCTGCTGATTGCTGCCCGGCGCACCGGTGTAGCCTGAGCGCTGGCAGTTCACGAAGAAATCGGAGAACGAGCCGCTATCGTCGTCCTCGGAATATACGCCGAACTGCGGGCGGGCCTGGTTGCCGATCAGCGGGATACGATGGAAACCGCACGTCGCGCGATCAAGCCCGCGCAGATGCTTGCCCGAGGGCTTGCGAATATCCGTGCCGAACCAGTGTTGAGCGGTGACGATCAGTTCGCGGACCATCGGCGCGAGCAGCGCGGCGTTGATCGCTGCGGCTTCGTCGGGCCCCCGCGATCCGACGGCGATGTTCTGCGCGATCGTCGTGCGCGTTAGGCTCGGATCGCCCATCGCGCCAAACTGCTGCGGATAGAATGGCTGCCCAGCCTCAAGCACCCATCGCGAGGCGTCTGCCGCCTGGAACCAGCTGAAATCCTGCTGCCCTGCGGCAAGGGCAGGCATCGGCGCGACCCAGCGAACATACCACGCTGCGCCGCCATCGCCGCGCAGTTGCCGGCCGGTCGTCCGGATGCGGTTGATAGCCGACACGAAGGTCATTCCCTTCGCCGCAGCGAACAAGCCGACCTCGGTCGCGCTTGCGCCGGGACTGCCCTGCACGAAGTCAGGCAGTTGGTTCGCATAGGCCTGCGCGCGATCGGCAGCCGCGAGCGCGATGGCAATTGCTGCATCGGCGCGATCGGCAGCGGTTTCCGCCTCGGCAACGATGACCGCCAACTGGTCGGCACCATCGATCGTGATCGTGACGACGTCATCCCCGAACGTCAGCGTCGCGCCGGTCGTCATCCCGTTCGTGTCGGACTGGTCGCCGCCATAGGCCTCGCCGCGATCATAGGGCGCCATGTCTGCCCCCGTCACACCATCGCCGAGGATCCGGAAGGCGCCCTTGGCGATGCGCCGCTTGCGCCCCGAAAGGGTCGCCTGCCAATCCCAAGCGAGATCGGTCGCATCGCCAAGTTCCCCCTCATACGGCAGAGCCTCCATCGTCGTTTCGTTGATCACCATCTCGACGGTGCTCGTCGTCACGCCGGCGGCCGTGACTACCGACACGAGCCGCAAGCCTTCCGCATTGCCGTTAGTCACGGTCTGGAGATCGACCAGCGGCGCGCCGGGCGTGTCACCGACGGCGCGAACCTGCGCGCGCATGGTGGCACCCGTCAGATTGAGCCCGACGATGCGGATCGTGCGGACGCACGGAGTATACCGGTCTGCCACGATGGGCAGCAGGGCGACGTTCGACATAAGGATTTACCCTTGATTTGAATTGGTGATCGGAGGGGAGGTTTGATCAGGCGACTCGGACCATCAGCGCAGAGCCATTGCGGTAGAGGCCAGTGACGGGGACGCCCGCAGTCGCCGCCGCGGTATCGTCGGCCGCGTTCTTCAGGCCAGGCACGAGGACATAGGCGCTCTGCACCTCGATCCGGACGACGCTGCTACCGCCATAGAGCTTTGTGGATCCGCCGTTCGCGCTGTTGTAGCCGATGAACAGGCCATCGCCGCCGGACTTGGCGTTCTGGATTATACGGAACGACGCGTAATTGTCGTTCGTCGCCATATCGATCCCGAGCGCGCCGGCCCCCTGCGCCCCGACGATTCGCGCTTGATAGCTCTGGATCGCCGACCAAAAGTTCGGCGCATTCAGAAGCGGGACTGCCCCGCCGTTGGTGCCGGTGTTGAAGGTCGCCGCCGTGCCGAGGCCAAGCGTGGTTCGTGCGCCCGCCGCCGTTCCCGAACCGGTCCCGCCGTTCGCGATGCTGAGCGCCGTACCGTTCCAGTCGTCGCCGCTGATCTTGTCCCGCAGCGCCAGCGCCTTGAGCCCGAGGTTCGTGCGGGCTGCGACTATGTTTGCGAGGTCCGACAGGTTAGCCGACTTCAACAGCTGCAAGGCTAGCGCGGCGGCGATGTCCGGCTGATCGGCGATCTGCCCGTCGATCCGGCCCCAGCGCGACCAAAACGGCTGGTAGGGCAGGTCCGCCCAAGCCTTCGTGCCGTCGCCCAGCTTGAACTTGCCAGTGTCGCGCTCCGCGGCGAGCTCGCGATCGAGCAGCACCGGATTGCCCTGCGTCCATTCCGCCGCCGCATGGCCGGCGATTTGAAATCTGACCGATACCGTCATGCTAGAGGCACCTGACCATCGACGACCGAGCCATCTCCGAGCATCTCAAGAGCATACTCGCTTGGCAGGTCCGGACGGCTGAAGGTCGTGACCGGAGGAACGGAGCCCGTCAGGGCAAAAACCCGAGCATGCTTGGTGGGGTCTTCGGTTCGCACCGTCAACGTGACCGCGCCGCTTGCCGGATCGAGCGAACGCTTGATGATGATCAGCTGAACATCGGTCAGCCCGAGCTCGCTGATACCGCACGAGATGCAATCGCCGGCGCGGTACCCAATCCACCGCAGCTTCAGCGGCAGCTGGATCGGCATGCGCTCGCGTGAAAGCTCGACGTCATAGCCGGCGAGTTGCGTCGGCTGTGATGCATCTTGCCCGGTCTCGACTTGCACAAGCTGATAGGCGACCTCCTGCGTACGGGTGCCGCCGTCCTGGGCGACGAACGGATCAATGCGCGCGACCGTGCCTGAGACCTCTTCCCAAAAATGTTCTTCGGATCGGTACTTCGGGATTACGCCGTTGATCCGTTCCTTGCGCGGACGGGATCGCGGCACCGAAGCCTTGCCGATCAAGTCGCCCGCCCCGATCGTGGCGATCGAGACGCGCGGCGCCTGAATGAGGCACGACAGGATTGCGCCGTCGCGAATGGGTTCGCCGCCGCCGGCCTGAAGGATCGCCTTCAGCACTTCCCACTTGTCGTCGCCGGTCGTGACCCGTCCGCCCATCGTCCAGCCGTTCAGGTCCGCGATGTTCGCCGCCTCGACGAAGCTGCCGATATCAATCTGACCGGGGCGAAGCCCTACGCCGGCGCGACGCTTCCCGTTCTGAAACCAACCGAGCGCCCACGTCAGACCGACGACATACGGGTTATTTGACCATTGCCAGGTGGTCTGATCGCCGACCCGCTGCGGGCCCAATCCGCCCGGATAGGTGCTATCCTCGCGTGGATCGTACGCCAATATCCAATGCCCGACGCGCAGCATCTGGGGCTCAGTCGTGAAGGTGTTCTTGCCCTTCGCATCGTAGAGCATTGTGACCTGGTCGGCTGCGAGGCCGGACATCTTGTGTGCCGACGTCCAGCCCGGTTTATTGCCGACACCCGTGTTCAGGATACCCGCTTCGGGACAGGCGCCGAGTTGCTTGTCCATCCACAAGCGTTCCGAGAATGGCGGGCCGCTCGCGTTCGTGCCGGTGAATGGCACCGCCTTCCGATCGCAGAACAGTGCGTCGATGCTTGCCACGGGACCTAGCGAAAGGACCGTGTTGATCGTCTCATACTTGTTCTTGTCGCCGTCTCCGCTGCCCTTGCGATAACTGATATCGCCGGCGACACCGGAGCGACCGAACAGGATCGGAATCGATGCATTGGGATCTGCCGACCAGTTGGTCTGTGAACCGCTGCCCGCGCTCGGCTTTTTCGCGAGCAAGCCCGCGCCGATGCTGACGGCAGCGGAGAACCCGGCGGCGATGGCGGTCGCCGTTGCTGCCGATGTGCCGAGGCCGGCCGCGAGTAGCGTCAGGCTCCCACCGCCGGTCGGGATCGCCGCGGCGAGGGATATGGCGACGGCAGCGAACGCGGCGATTTTCATGTCACGTCCTCCATGCTGCTATCGGGGTGACCGCGGGCTGCGCGATCGTCAGCAGGTCGGACCCGGCGAGGTATCCCATGATCCTGCCGTTATCCATTTTCACCGCGAGCGCGCCGAAGGTCTCGTCGTCGCTCGGCATCTCGACGATGTCGCCCTGAACGGCCCGCGCCGTCGGAATCCGCGTGAGCAGGCTGTCGAGCATCTCCGCGAGGTTCGCCCAGCCCTTCGCCTTCAGCGCTCGCTTGGCGGACAACGCGCTGCGAAATTCCTTCATGGGCGGGGGCTTGTGCCCCATCCCGACAATCTGTTTGCGGACGAGATGAACGCAGGTTCCACCCGTCCGCCAGTCGAACGGCTTGCCCGCAAAATGCTCGAGCGTCGCCTGAGTGACATCGCGGCGATTGATCAGGCCGGTCATGCGGTCTGCACCGAGCTCTGGTGGTTCATGCCCCAGTAGACGGGCTCGGTCACACCGGTGATGAAGTCGAGCCCCAGTTCGCCGGGCCAGTATTCCTTGTGCGATGTCGGAGACAGGGTGATGCCTTCCTCACTCGCGAAGAACCGCTCCATGCCGCCGACCACGTCATACGACACGCTATGTTCGTTCGGGCCGATCTCAAGCGTCGGAACGTCAAGCTCCGCATCCGACAGAAGCAACGGCTCGCCGACAACGAGGCCGGTATAGTCGTCGCGGGCGCCCAGCCACAGGCGCACCCTCGCGCCCTGGTCGCTCGGAAGGGACATGGCGAGGGCCGCTTCAGCCGAAGGCGGCAACAGGGTGAAGCTGAAGCCCGGTGCCTCGTCGCCCGATCCGTCGCTGAAATCGTCGATGCTTTGAAGCGAGCCATAGTCGGGGTCGTCGCCGCGGAACTTGGCCCCGGCAAACGTCAGCACCGAAGAGCCGTCGAGCAACCGAACGGATTTCGCAGCGAAGTCGATACCGACCGCGCCGAAGATCGTCGCGCGGTCCTTCGATAGTTCGGCGTCCAGCGCCGGGGCTAGGACGCTCATGCGATTTCCTCAATCCGGAACGACAAGCCGACATTGCGGGCAGTGTCGATCGACCACTTCCAGCCGTCTTCCATGATGCGCCCGGCCATCACTGGTTTGCGCAGGTCGACGGAGTCTCCGATCGTCGCTTCCTCGCGAAGCGGAACCGCCAGCTCGATCTGGGTTTGACCGGATGCGCTGAACACAGACCGCGCGCTCGCAAGGTAAAAGAACCTGCGCCCGCGAGACGTGAGCGTGAGCGCCTGTCCTTCGCGGACCGAATAGCCCGGCCGCCCGCCGGTGACGCTGAGCACTCGCCCGCCGTCGACCGCGGCACTCACGGTTATCGAGTTTCCAGGAATGCCGATCTTGAAGCCGGGCTGCTGAAACTCGACGAAGCAGTCTTCCTGCTTCGCCCGGATCAGCCGAACAATCCATAGCCGCCCCTCCCTCTCGACGCTCATGGTCGGCATCTGCACCGAGATCGCATGGCGCGTGCCGAGCCTGTCCAAGCGCTGACTGGGCCCGCCGAGGAACGGCGACAGACTGGCGCCGAAGTCGATAAGCTCGGGCTCTGCGATGGTCTGTTCTATGTGAGTAAGGTCGATCACTTCCCGAGCCTCCGACCAGCGTATTTCGATTGCTGCTGATTGTTCTGCGAGATGCCGGCCTGCGTGATCTTCGAAGACCCGCGGACGATTCGCGCGTCGAGCATCTCGTCGCGCAAACGCACCTCCATGATGCCGCCATTGTCATTCCCGCCGACAGGGCCGTTGTCCTCGCCCTTCGAGATGTTGACCATCTCGCCGGCCGTGGCGCGGAACGACACGACATTGCGATCGATGCCGCTCATGCCGCCGACCTTGAAAGAGCCGCCAGTCTTGAAGCCGGGCAGTTTCAAGTTGGGATCCGCGACGCTCATAGGCCCGCCGGCATCCCAGCCGCTCATGTCGACCGGGCCGATGGTGCCGCCGCCGGAGCCGCCTGCAACTACGCCGATCAGTTTGCCGATTGAGCCGAGAATGCCGCCGCCGGAGCCACCCGATGAGCCGGAACCGATGTTGGCGAACAGCTTGGCGATCAGGTCGCCGAGGCTGTTCAACGCATCCTCCATGCCCTTCGCGACACGGTCCTTCCACCAACCCTGGAACCAGCTGCCGAAGTTGCCGTCCATAGCTGCCCGGAAGCCGCCCTTGACGGTATCGCGCCAGATGCCTTGCTGACGGACCTGCTCTTCCTGCATCGCCTCTGTCATGGCCTGCGCGGTGGCATCCGCCTCGCTCATGCCCGTATTTGCCTGAAGCTCGCGCGTCCGGCGGATGATATCTTCCTGTTGCTTGAGCGCGCGGATTCTCTCTTCGCTATCGCCGCGGGATTCGGCGAGCGCGATTTCACGCGACCGGGCATCATCCTCGATCCAACGGGCACGCACCGCAGCACGGGCTTCATCCATGCGAAGCTGATCAGCTAGGGCAAGCGCCTCGGCTTCCGCCAGGTCTTTCCCGTGCTCCTGGTAGAAAGTAATGCGCTGCTTGAGCTCGCGCTGACGCGACAGGCTATCTTCCAACTGACGATTGTCCGTCAGCTGGGCGATGTCGAGGTCAAGCGATTGCCGCTCGTCGGCAATCTCCTGCTCCATCTGCTTGCTGCGCGCGGCGCGGATCAAGTTCATGTCGCGTTCGGCTGCGGTGCGTGCCTCCGCTTTGGACAAGCCCGTCTGCTCATAGCTGCCGATTTGCTTGAGAAGGTCGACGCGATCCTGAAGCGCCTGCGCGGCGGTCATATTGCCGCCGGTGCGATAGGCCTCGATCTTCGCCTCAATCTCGAGCTCTTCGCGCTTGCGCGCATGCTCTTCCGTGCGGTCTTTCTTTTCGCGCGGCTTGCGCGTGCGGCCGCCCGACGAGAGATCAGGGTTCGATTTCGGGGCCTGCGGCTTTGGCGGGGCCTTCATGCCCCACCCTGCCGGAAAGCGGGAATCGAGGACTGCAGTGGTGTATGCGTCCCGAGCGGTATCGACCGAGCGCTGCGCGATCGCGACGTTACCCTGCGCGGTACGGTTGCGAGCCATATCGCGCCGCGAATTGCCCTTCGGCACGCCCAGCGCGACGCCCAGCCATGAGCGGTCGTCGGTGTTCTGCGCTTCCGCCAGCTGCGCCTTCGACGCCGCCAGCTGCTGCTTCGCCAGTTCGAGCGCTGCGGCCTTCGCCCCGGCTGCGACGCCATAGAGCGCGGTCGCGAGCTCCTGCGCTTTGACGATCGCCGATTCCATCTCGCTCGTCGCGGAATTGGTCGCTTCGGCAGTCGCCTTGATGACGGGCTCGGCGACGCGATGCGCCGCGTTCATATCGTCGAGCGCCTTCTGCGCTGCCTGAGTTGCCGGCCCGGCCTCTTCTGCCGACAGCGCCCAATACCCAAGCCCGGCCGCGATTGCGGCGAGCGCGATCGGCCATGCGGACGCGGCGAGGAATGCCATCGCGACTTCGAGCACGCCCATCGAAGCGGCGGTGCCGCCCGCTGCCGCCGCCGTCGTGGCGAGGACGCCGCTAAGCCGGCCCGCCGTCATGATGAGCACGCCCCAGCCACTGACGAGCTTGCCGACGATCGCGACGATCGGCCCCACGGCCGCACCGATCCCGAGGAAGACCATGAGCGCGGTCTGCACCGGTTCCGGCAAGCCAGCGAATGCGCGGATGAGCAACGTGATACCGCCGACCAGCGCCGTGACGTTGCTAAGGAAGCCGGTGTCTCCAAGCGCGATAGCCGCCTCTTCGGCGGCCTTCTTCAGCTGCGTAATGCCGCCGGATAGACCCTTCATGCGGGCATCCATCTGCTCTTGCGCAGACGCCTTGTTGATTTCGCCGTTGATGCGCGCGAGGCCCGACGCGCCCTGGTTCATGAGCCCGACCGCCGTACGCATCGCGTCCGTGCCGAACATCGTCGTCAGAGCTTCCGACTTCGCCTTGTCGGAAAGACCCGCGAGCTTGTCCTGCAGTAGCTGGGCGACAGCGGCGAGCGGCTTCATGCGCCCCGTGGCATCGAAGAAATCGATACCGAGCCTCTTCATGAGGGCGCCCGCTTCCTTGGACTTCGGGTTGAGCGAGGTCAGGAACGTCTTGAAGCTGGTGCCGGCATCGGAGCCGGAAGCGAACAGTGCGGACGTCGCGGCGAGGGCCGTGTTGGTATCCTCGAACGACAGCCCCAGCCCGCCGGCGACGCCGCCGACCTGCCCGATCGCGAGCCGATAGTCGTCAAAGCCGAACTTCGACACCAGCATGCCGCCGGTGAGCTTGTCGACAACGCCGTTCATGTCCGCGGCGCTCTTGCCGAATTGCTGCATGATGTCGGTCGTGAGATCGGCAGCGGGCGCGAACTCCGCTGCGTTGGCAGCGGCGAGCTTCAGGACGGCGCCGGTCGCACCATTCAATATCTGCGTGGCGGAAAGCCCGTTCTTCGCGAGCGATTCCATGACGTCGGCGGTGTCCTTCGCCGTCGCGGTGACGCTCTTGTCCGCGCCGAATGCCTTCGCTTGGTCGCGCAGCGCCTTCAACTGCGCGCCGGTCGCGCCCGTCGCGGCTTGCACGCGGTTCATGGACGCTTCGAAGTCCGACGCCAGCTTCAGCGATGCGCCGCCGATTGCGAGCAGCGGCAGGGTGATGCCGACGCTGAGCGACTTGCCGATCCCGCTGATCTTGTCGCCAATGCGCTGATAGCTGGCACCGGCGCGCACCATGTTGCGCTCGGCTTCCGATAGACCGCGATCAAAAGCAGCCGTGTCGATGCCGAGAATGACGCGCAACTGGCCTATGATAGATGAAGCCATCGCGCGCCCTCCCTTATAGTTTCTTGCCGGCTAGTCGTTCGGCAACGGCAAGCATCTGCTTCCAGTCCATCGGCTTCTTCTTCCGAACGGACTTGGCAGATTTCTCGATCAGCTTTTCGAGCTTCGGCAACTTCTTCGCGCGCGTGAGTGCGGCGATCGACCATGCCATAGTCGTGTCACGATTGCGGGCGGTCGATGCCGCCTGCGCGCACGCCTTTACGACTGAGGCGTAGAGGCGCGGGGTTTGCGTCCAGAACGTTGCGGGCGACTGCCCGATCTCGCACCAGATTTCAAAGCAGCGGGCCCAGTCCCACGGGTCTTCGCTGCCGTCTTGAGAGGGTCCGCGGTGCCCTTGTTGGCGGCCTCCGGGAAACTCAATTCGAACGCACGCAGCGCGAGCAGCGCGGCTTGGTCCATCCCGATCGCCTGGATCAATCGACCGGCATCAGCCGACTCGACGGTGCCGTGCCGGGCTTCAAGCCCGATCCGGAACACGGTGCGCATCATGGTCGGGCTGCGCAACGCCTGGGCGCCGATCTCGTCGATCTTCTCGCCAAGCTCTTCCTCAAGCGCGCACAACGCGTTGAAGTCGAGGACGAGGATGCCGCCGGCCTCGAAGCCGGCGACATCGGGATTTGCGGGGAACGCCACTTCCCCCTTGAGCGGGTTCGCCGACATTAGACGGCAGCCGTCAGCACGGGCTTGCCGCTGATCTTGAACGTCGCGGAGCCGGTCATGCGATCATCGATCGGCGTTGCGCGGCCGTGCGCGGTGGCGAACGCCTTGGCGTCGAGCGTGGCACCGTTCGGGAACGTGATGCGCCAAGTATCGACGACGTCGGCCTCAATGTGAGCGGCGACGAGCGCGTCATCCGCCGCGCCCGGAATGAGGTTGTAGACGATACCGAACTCGCCGGCATCCTTCAGACCCGGTTTGAACTCACGCCAGCCCTCGGGGCTCTTCATATGCGTGAACTCGACGGCATCGCGCGCCATCTCGGGCGAGGTCAGTTCGGTCACCTCGGCGAGGACGATGTACGTCGTGCCCGTGGTCTTCTTCGACAGGGTCGTACCGAACCCGATGTCGGTTGCAGTTGCAGTTTCGGCCATGAAAGGTCTCCCTTAAAATCAGTTGGTGGTGACGGGCGGGGCGGAGGGATCGACCGGCGGGGGCGATGCCGGATCGGTTGCGGCCGGTGCCGGCGCTGGGGCTGGTGCGAGCGCTGGTGCCGGCGCTGGGGCGGTCGGCTTCTTCCGGGGCTTGGCCGCGGACTTGGCGGGCGTCTGCGCGGGCGTGATGTCGATCGCGAAACCGCCATCGACCAGCTGCGTGCCGCGATCCTTATCGACGGTGAGCTTTGCGCCGACCTCGTGAACGGGATCCGCGTCGTCCGTCCGGTTGGGATCGGTGAGCGCGTCCATGTCGCGAAAGCGACGCGTGACTTCGATTCTCATCGGCAGGCCTTTCATGAAGAGTAGAAGATGCGCAGGTCGACCTGCGATTTGTGAATGGGACCAGCGCTGTCTTCATCGGTGCCCGTGTCCCGATCGAGCACGAAGATGCGGAAGCGAATGTCGGATATTGAGCCGCGGAAGCCGTGAAGGCCGCCCCTTGCGACCGGCAGCGCCAAGAGGTTGCCGAGGTCGCGAGCGGCCTTGAAAGTCCGGCCCCAGCAATCCGCCTGGACGCGTGCGACATTCCAATGGGATGCCCCGGCGAGCGTCAGGTCGGGGATATCGCTGATAACGTGCAATGCGATGGCGGAGACGGGATCACCCTGCTTGCGCATGCCCCAGTCGACACGACGCTCGACAATGGCAGCGATGCCCGCTGTCGCCAGCAGGTGAGCGCGAAACGCTTCCTCCATGTTCAGCCCCTTCGAGCTTGGCGGCGCGCGTGGCGCTTCGCTGTCTTGTCGATTGCGCTGCCAAGATCGGCTGCAATGCCGGTGAGCAGGTCGCCGTTGTGCTCGTCCCACGCGGCGCGCATGTAGCTGTTCGGCTTGTTATTGACGGATCCGAACTCTTCGGGGACCGCCTGGGGATAGCCGTCTTCGCTGGGTCCCATCAGGACTTCGACCGCCGCGCGATCGACGCCTCGAGCCTTTTTGGTGTTGCCGGTTCGGCCCTGCCTGGTCCCGACGATGATGCTCTCCGAAAGCGCGCCCTTGTCCTTCGGCGCCTTGGCCTTCGCGGTGTCCCGCATAGGCTCGAGCCTTTTCTTGCCGAACCGGACAAGCGTGCCTTTGCCGAGCCCGTTCGGGAGATCGTGAAGCGCTTTGCTGAGATCCGCCAGCCCTTCGACCTTCGTACCGGACCAGCGGCTCATGCCGTGACATCCGTGCGAGAGGACGTGGTAATTTCGATCCCATCGTCGCGCTCGCCGGATTCCTTCACGCCGACGATTTCGTAGCTGCGGCCCTTGTAGCGCAGGGTGTCGCTCGCCGGGTTCAGGGTGCGCGTGACGCTGTCGGACAGCACGAGGAACCGCGAGGCCAGTGTTGCGGCGTTTTCGCCCGCGCTGGCCTTCTCGCCGTCTTTGACATCGATCTTGCGCGCCCAGCGTGCGGTGAGCTTGGCGGGCTCACCCTTTACGGTCGCGGTACCGTCGTCGACATCGGCGCTGCGCCAAAGCTCGATCCGCCGATCAAGCTCGCCGGGATCGATGCGCATCAGCGGTATATCCGGATCGGGTCGAGAAGATTCGTGACCGTCGTCGACATCGGCACCTTGAAAGTAGCCTTGTCCGTGATCGTCGAGCGATTACGGTAGAGGTCGCCGGTCATGAGCAGGATTGCCGCCTTGATAGGCTCCGGGACGGTCGAGACCGTCGTTTCACCAACGGCGCGCGGCAGATAGCCAGCGCGGTACCGGATGCGAATGGCTTCGCGTTTGAGGGAGCAACCCTCCCACGCCCACGACCCGCTTTCTGGTGCGAGATCATCATCGAAGAGATCGAAATCCGCGATCTGCCCGGCGTGTTCGGTGCGATCAGCGCCGAGCCATGAGATGCTGACTAGATCGATGATCGGCTTGTACGGGAGGCGAATGCAGTCGCCGTCAATGACGGAGAGCCGCGCTTCCAGCGTTTGCACGCCGATCGCGCGACCGAGCCAGCCGTCAGGGCCGTCGAGGTGCTGTGTCGCCGCCGCGACATAGGTCTTGATGAGATCCGCGTCGTCGTCGCTATCCTGCTTGAGGTGCCGCTTCGCCTCGTCGATCGTGACGACCGGCTCGGGTGGCGTGATGACGACGACGCGCATCAGGCGATCACGATCGCGGTCGTCGCCGACAGCTTCGACACGTTGCCGCCAGTCGCCGTGACGGTGGCAGTCACCTCTTGCGAGATACGCTTGCCGACGTCCGCCGCCTGAACGACGTAGGTCGCGGCTGTCGCGCCGGCGATGACGACGCCATCACGGAACCACCGACGGCTGGCGAACACGCCGCCCGCGATGGTTCCGTTACTGCCGGTCAAAGTCTGCCCGACCTGCGCGGTTCCCGTGATCGCCGGGGCCGCCGTAAAGGTGCTGACGACCATGAAGCCGCGCGAGCGGCGCGCAGAGCGGGCCATGATCAGGCGCCCTTGTTGGCGGGATCGGCCGCCTTCTTGTTGGCGGGGTCCTGTGCCTTCTTCTCGCCGCCGCCGCCGGATTCCGGCTGCGACTCGTCGGCTGCGATCGTCGGCTTGAAGCCCGCCTTGACTTCGGCGGCAGTCGCTTCGCGAACGAGGCCCTTCTTCTGGAGCTCTTCGAAGCGCTTCGAAGATACTTCGGTCAGGATCGAGCCCGCCGGCGTGTCGCCGTTGTCGCCATAGTGATGTTCGAGCACGTATGCGTCTTTCATGTTCGGTCTCCTCGGTTCATCGAAACCGTGCGCAATGCCCGCGGCTTCGATGAACCGGGTCGAGGCTGCCCTCGACCCGGTGATCGCTTGATCGATTAGAGCAGCGCGCCCTTCACGAGCGCGCCAGGACGACGCACGACCAGAGCAAGCCGCTTCTCCGCGCGAACGGTCAGCATGTTCTTGATGAAGTTGTCGCGATCCTGATCGGAGATGCGGACCTCGGTATCCATCCGATCGAAGATCTGACCGGCGAGCTTGAACGCGCCCGTCAGGAAGTTGCCGACACCGATGCGCTTCGTCGACACGACCGGGCGGCCCCACAGGACCGGACCCGCCAGCCCCTGCGGGTTGGCGAAGATGTAGCCGCCGGCCGCATCCTTGGTCAGTTCGATGCCCGCCCATGCGGTCGGGTGGATGACCATGCCATCCGGCGCATAGTCGGCGAGCTCGACCTGCAAGAGCGCAAGGCGCAGCTGGTCGATCCGCGTCGCCCCGGCGATCACGATCGGCGCCGAGTAGGGCGTCGCCTGCGTATACAGGCCGTTCAGGTGCTGCCCGGTGCCGTCACCGAGCAACAGTTCGGCGTCCTCGGCATCGTCCAGGCCCCAACGAAGTTCGCCGTCGATCAGGCTTTCGAGCTGGGGGATATCGTCCATCGCCTGCCGCGAGACGGGAACCCAGTGCGCGATGGTCTTCACCGGCGACTGGGCGACGTCCCAGGTGTATGCCGACTCCGGCTTCTGCGCGGTCTCGGCAACGCCCGCCGCGGCATTCGTGCGGGCGACCTGGTAGGCATATTCGATCGAATTGCCCTCGGTGCGGCCGGGCGTGAGCAGATCACGGACGCGAAGGCCCATGCGCTGCAAGCCGGTCACTTCGGTTTGCCGATCCGGACGGATCAGGCCGCCGGACGATCCGGCAGCGGTGGTGACGGCCTTGACCGCGAAGCCGACCGTGCCCTTGCTGCCACCCTCGGCATATGCCTTGACGTCGGGGTGATTGGCGACTTCGTGACCAAGCGACTTCAACTCGGGCTCGTCTTCGCCGCCGCCGCGCCGCGCAGCCGCCAGCTTCTGCGAAAGCTCGGTGACCTCGCCGCGGATACCCGCGAGCTCGCTCAATGCCTTGTCGGCCTTTTCCTTGGTGTCGTTCGAGACCTTTTCGCCGGCCTCGCTCTTGGTCTTGAACTCGGTGGCGAAGCCCTTCACCTCGTCGAGCGCCGCAGCGAGCCGCTGGTCGAGCGTCTTTTCGTCCGCACCGCCATCCTTGCGGCCGAACTCGGGAACGGGGCGTGCCATGCACGCGGCGGTAGCGCCGGCCGCGAGGGCCAGCATTGCAGGCGTCTTCATCATGTTTTCCTTGTCAGGCGGACTTCAGCGAGAAGCCGGCCAGGGTGTCCGACAGGGCCTTGAGCCCCGGATTATTCGCCGGGTCGCGATCGGACTCCCTCCGCCGCAATTCAGTCAGACCGTGGGCGACGAAACCCGCGGCCTTACTTTTGGAGAAGCCTACCTCCCGCAGGTACTTCTCCATTTCGCGCTCGGTCGGCAGTTCGCCGTGCGCGAGCTTGAACTTCACAGACTCGACCCGCGCGTCATCGTTCGCGGGGAATGTGACGAGGCTGATTTCGACGAGGTCGAGCTTCGTGAGCGTCCGGATTCCGGTCTTCTCGTCGTAGCTGCTTTCGCGGACCCAATAGCCGATGGACAGGCCGGTCACGATCTTGCGCTTCGCGAGCGCATGCGCCTCGCGCGCCTGGGCGACGTCGGCGATCAGCAACTCGCCATCGCCGAATAGGCCGCGCTGGTCTTCCTTCAGATTGGTCCACGCGCCGATAGGTTCGCCGCTGCGATGCTGCCATAGGATCGGCACGGGCCGGCCCTTCGCAGCGATCTCCGCCAGGCTTTCCGTGAATGCGCCAGGTGCGACGATCTCGCCGTAGCTGTCGACGGTGCCGAACACGGAACCGTAACCGCTGAACGTGCCGTCGTCGCCGACGGCTTTGACCTCGAAATCGAAGTCGCGAACCTTGAGGGCGCCGCTATGCTTGCGCCCATACTCTCGAAGCAGCATGTCAGTCCTCCAGGCCGTTGGTGTGTCCGAGCATCGCGGTCTTCACGCGAGCATCGATCAGTGAATCGACGTCGCCGCCGAAGAGCAGGTTCATCAGTGCCGATCGCGCACCAGCCTCGACGCCCGGCGCGTTGCCCAGCTGCGCGAGGTCGACGAGATTGGACTGCACGGTGAGGATGCCGCTGGTCGGCTTGGCGGGCATATTTTCCTTCGCCCGCATCTCTTCGCGCGACATCACGCCGTTTTGACCGAAGGCGGAATAAAGCGCGGCGCGGGCGGCGCTGTCGGCGGCCATCAGCGATTCGCGGTTGATCTCCGGATAGATCAGCTTCCGCTCGGCGATCGGCAGCAGCTGCTTCTTCACCGCCTGCTGGATGTTCGTCAGCAAGGGGTTGAGCAACAGGGTTTGCCAGCCGAGCAGAAGCTGCTCGATCCCGCTGCCCCACATGGTTTGCCCCTTGGCGGCGTGCCCGATCAGCATCGGAAGCATGCCGAACCATCGGCAAATCTCTTCGACATCCCACGCACGCGATTCCAGAAGCTGAACCTCCGCCGGGTTCATTTTCAGCGGGACGAACTTGAAATCCTTCTCAAGCGGGACGATCCGACCACGCATCGCATCGCCGACGAACGCGTCGAAGATCGCGAGAAGGTCGGCACGCTGTTCCGGCTTCAGATTGACTGAACCGGTTTCCATGAAGCCGGCCGCTTGAAGCCCGTCCCGGAAGGTGTCCGACGCGGTCTTATTCGCCGCCATCGCACCGCCCAGCGTCCGCCGCCCGTATTCGATCGACGACAGTCCGACGTCACCGCCCAGGGTCAAGCCGCGCAGGTGGAACACCTTGTCAGCGGGAAGCTCTTCAGTCTTGCCGCGATCGTTATAGACGTAGACGCGCTGGTTGTTCCGGTCGCGCTTCACCGAGACGAGGTGCGGTGGTAGCGGCGTCAAGGCGGTCACGCGCGAGCCGAGCGTCTCCTTCTCGGCATACGCGTTGCCCCAGAGATCCATTGCTGCAACCTGCCCCGCCCAGAACTCGGCGGGCGTCTGGTCGCGGTTCGGCTCTTCGTGAACGAGGTCATACAGCCAATGGTCGGCGCGACTCTTGCGCCCACCGTCTGCCTGCTTCTCGAAAACGCCCATCCCCATCGAGCCGACGACATCAGATTTCAGACGAACGCACGCCCAGGCTGCCGCCAGACCGAGGGTGGTCTTCTGATTTACCGTCTGCCCGGCGCTGCTGATCGACGAGCCGTAAGCGATGGCCTTGCTCGAAGCTGCGTCTTCGGGAGCGCCACTGAGCTTCCCGCTTTCACCGGACACGCCCGCCCACTTCAATACGGATCCGACCCACGCCATCAGCGCGTGGCCTTCATCTGAGCGATGAAGTCGTCGAGACTGTCGTCTTCCACCGTCGGCATTTGCAGCGGCGCCAGCGCGTTGACGGTAGCGTCAACACCATCGATTTTGTTCATCGACATCGGCGTCTCCTTCTTTGGCAGGATCGTGCCGTCGACCTTGCGGGAGACGACGGTGTTACCGACACACCACGTCATCACGGGGTTGCCATCGTGCCGCAGCAGGTGCGGGCCGCCGATGACGCGAGCCTCGAGGTTCTTCGCCGGGTCGGTCACGGCCTTCGCGGACTTGTGCAAGATCGTCGCGATCGGCTCGCCGCCGTCGTCGAGATCCTCGTTCAGCCTGGACGCCATCGTCTCCGCCGCGGCGAAATGATCGAACGTCACGCGGCGAACGCGCAGCACCTTGGTCAACTTCCGAATGCGGCGCTCGATCACGTTCTGATCGACCCAGTCGCCGGCGGTCGTCTTGAGGTGCCCGCTGGCCTTCCATTGCCGGTAGAGCGTGGCGTTGTTGCGGTCCGTCTGTCCGTCGCGTGTAAGCACGGCGTCCGGTAGGAAGAACCACGTCTTGATGAGCAGCTGGTCGTTCGCGTCGATCGCGACCAGCGACACCGAAGTCATGTCGTTCTTGTGCGCGAGATCGGCGCCGATGTAGCAGTCGAGCCCGCGAAAGTCCGACAGGCGAAGCGCGCGATCAGTGCAGGCAATCCACGCTGGAACCGAAAGCCATGCGGACGCAGCCGACATCCACTTGTTCAGGCGCTTGGTGAAGAACTCCCCTTCTTCACCGGGTGCGCCCTTGGCCTTGACCGCCAGCCGTCGCATCGATTCGATGCTAGGCGTGACCGGCATCAGCGGGTTCGCCTTAGGCCAGTTCTTTTCGTCGTACGGATCGTCGCCGATCTTACGCTCTGGCGTGAAGTCCTTCGGGCCGTCGAGGGTGAAAATGATGCCGAAAACGTGGTCGGCGACGATCGCGCCTTCGAGCACTTTCGTCGAGAATGTCCGCTGCTCGTAACAGACGCCGTCAAGGATGTAGCCGGCCGTCGTGATCTTCCAATAGAGCGGATTGCGGCGCGCACCGTCGGCGGAATGAATCACGTCGTAGAGGCCGCGATCTTTATGCGCGTGCAGCTCGTCGAGAACGGCGAGATGCGGGTTGTGCCCGTCCTGTGTCGCCGATCGGGAGTTGATCGTCTGAACCGTGCCGCCGTTGGCGTCGCAGGTGATTGCGCGGGCCCATGCGTGCAAACCGAACGCTTCCTGAAGCTCCGGCGTCTTCTGCACCATGAGCTTGGCGGGGTTGAAGACCTTCTGCGCCTGCGCGCCCGTGGTGGCGCCGATCAGCACCAGCGGCCCGGGCTCGTCCTCGCAGGTCGTGCAATACAGCACAACACCCGCGGTCAACGTCGACTTCGCGCCCTTGCGAGCCATCTCGATATAGGTGTCGGTGAAGCGACGAAGGCCGGTTGCCTTGTCCCGCCAACCGAACACCATCGCGAGGATGAAAATCTGAGCAGGCTCGAGGCTGAGCGTCGGGGTTTCCCACCGGCCTTCGACATGCGGCAGGCCTTCGATGAAGTCGCAGACGTCATTGGCGTGCCAGGGGTCGAACTTGAACGGCCAGTCCTTTTGCTTGGACCGCTTGAGATCGTCGAGGTGACGCTGCCCTGCCAGGCGGACCCACTTGCAATGCTTGACCTGTTTCTTGTCCGCCGCCGCCGCCTTCGCATAGGCGAGGGCGATGGCCGCGAAGTTACGACCGCCCGCGGGCGCCGTTTCGGGCGAAGCGGTTTGTCGACTTGCTGGCATCGGCACCCCCACCGCCGATCCGGCTCTTTGGCCCTGCGATCCGCAAGAGCTCTTCCATCTGGCGAAGGTTCGTCAGGTAGGCCGCAGAGGGAAGCTCGCCGTCCTTCGCGCTGAAGGCGGCGCGGACCTCGGCTTCAAGCGCGCAGTATCGCGCGAGCAAGTTGCTGTCGGCCTCGGTAACTCCGGCCGCCATGACGCGGCCGATGACGTCCTGCCAAACATCGATCGCTGCAGCGCTCAAATAGTCGGGCCGTACCGGCGGGTCGCCGGGGACGATGATCTCGGTTTTCATGCCGTCGCGGATCGGCTGAAACGTCCCGCGCGCGAGCTTGGTGCTGGGCGTCTCCGCCTTCGGTCCTCGCTTCATGCTCGGGCCTCCTAAAATTTAATGCGGCCCAAAAGTTTAATTCGCACGCGCAGAAATTAGTCCCCCAACGCGGTCCCAAGGCCCGACTCCCCCCGAGTTTCGACCCGCCTACCCCCTTGGGGCCGGTTTGGGTCTAGTCGAGGGTGAGACGGGCCTTTTCGTGCGTCGTCGCGCAACTTTCGTGCGCGCCCGCGTGGTTTTCGTCGATCGTGCCTAGATCGGCGTGCATCCCGGTGCCGATGATGGTCGCGCCGAGGCGCAGCACCCTTGACCCGACCCAGATGCAGGCTGTCCAGCGGCGGCGCCCGGTCATCCGGACGATCAACGTCGTCTTCGCCAGCGCAGCACTCATCGGGACATCGATGTTCATCGTGAGTTGCTCACTCGTGCTCGCTTCGACTCCCGCGCCGTCTTGACAACGTCGCATGGCTTGCAAAGGCCCTGGTAGTTCTCGCGCTCGTCCCCGCCGCCTTCACCCTTGGAGATGATGTGGTCTGCGATCTCGGTCGCAGCGTACCGACCGGCAGCGATACAGACCCGACATAGCGGTTCCTCGCGCAGGACTCGGGCACGCATCAGGTCGTGGTCGCGCCCGTATCCTCGAGACTGGCGCGACGTGCGCGTCGTCCAGTTGGACAGCTTGCGAGCGGGCTTGGCCTTGCGTGCCTTCAAGTTCGGCGGGCGGGTCGGCATCGATCGCCTCGCGATTTGAATACTCTGTTGCTACCCAATCAGCATGGGCCCAGCCTCGGTCGGCCGCGACTCGCGAGCAAGGGGAGAGCAACATGGCGAAAGACAAAGGCCCACCGAGCTATCGGGACTCGGGCGATGGCAAGTTCGTGACGCCGGGTTATGCGAAGACCCATCCCGGCTCGACCGAGAAAGAGCATAACAGCCCGCCTCCGAAAACGAAGAAGTTGGCTGCGGTACCGGCAGGCTGTCTAAGAGGCAGCCTGCCGATCAATAAAGACACGCGTTAGGTAGGTCGAGTGCGGCCGCGTAGAATTTACTCGACTTCCTCTCGGACGGGATCCGCAAGAAGTTCAATGAGTTGGTCTCGGATCCACACCCGCATTTCAGATGGGTTTAGGTTGGGCGGCTGATCGATGTCGATCGACAAGCTGACGTGTGCGCCGCTTGGGTTAGCCCGAACCTTCCACTTATCGTTCGATTGCAGCATGAGCTCGGCTCGCACGCCCGGCTCAGAGTGGATCGTCTTACCCGTCTCTCGGCCGTTCGTAGTGTGCGTGACTGTCAGGGAATTTGAGACAGTGAAGCTTTTAACCAGCATGACCATTAAGCACTCTCCTTGAGCGCCCACCGATAATAACAATACCTTTGCTGGTCGAGCGCTTACACGCCCCCCACTAAATCCACGGCGGTGAACCGCAAAAGCGGTTCAGCCATCATCAACCAGAACATATATACTCGAAAGCACGAAGTTCAGTTGCAAGTTCCGGAAGTACGAATCTTGAACTGCATCAGCCTAGTCGGGTACGACCCTAAAATCGTCGGAAGCTGAGCTCCCGCGATCGGTAGTGGGGAGCGCAAGGTACAAAGCCCCAGATCGTCTAGCCCCGTGACCGCTTGAGCGGTGGCGTCCCGAAGAACTGCCACCGCATATACTCAAGCGCGGGCGAGTTGCCAAGCCTCCACAGCGATGACGAGCATACCTCCAAACACGACGACAGCCGACCGACCGTCGCTACTTTCGACCACACCCGTCATGCCAGTAAAAGCCGGCACATCTTCGACCTGAACCTTTTGCCCAGCATCGAAGTCGCCGCGTTCGTCGCGCAACGCCTTGCGCCGTTCAGCCTCGCTTATGCGCATCGCATGTATCCGCTCGCGCTCAGTCTTCATCGCGGCCCTACGTATGCGTTCGGCTTCCTCCCTTGTCTCGGCGGCACGGATCGCCGCGATGGCGGCGGCCGCCTCACGCTCCGCATCTTGCAGACCAAGCACCGATGCGTCTGCAATCTCAGGGTAACGGCCGCCGTGACGGAAGATTGAGAACGGCGGGTGAGGCGTAATATTGGCGCATGCGACCCGCACGAGCAATGGCAGGTCGCGCGCCCTGGCGAAAACGAACGTTGGCAGGATCGCGGCGTCGACTTCGATCAAGGGCCGCGTGCCGTCTAGGCGGGGCTTCACTCCCGCCTTTACCCGTTTCAGCGTCTTTCGAGGACTCCACGCTTCAATCCCCGCTTTGGTCAGCGAATCTGCCAAAGCCAGCGTGCGACCGCCGGAAGTGCGCAGGATACACCAGCGCAGGCTTTGATCTACCAGAGGCTTCATCTCGCTATCATCGACAGCGGCCACCTTGCCGTTGTCCAAGTCGACGACCCCGCCGCCGTCGAACCTCACAGTGCCAACCTCCCCGTCGATCGCGTAACCAGGGGCATTTATCCGCACGCGGGTGCCGGCCTTGATCATATCAATGCTCATTCGTCAGTCCCAACCACCTGCTGAAGTCGTTCAATCATCCGCGCACGCTCGGCGACGAGCGGCTCCGCTGTGGAACGCATCTCTCCGATAGAGGGAATGAACCCATGTCGTGCCGACTGGACGGCTCGGTCGATGGCGAGCGCCGCGATATCGTGCGGCAGGTCCGCCAACAGCCGAAGGTGCTCCGACAGCCAGAGCGTCAGCAATTCAGGATCGGCCTGCGATCGTGACGCCATGAAAAGGGTCCAGAGGATCGTCAGCCGGTCGCCGAGCCATTCACGCGGTACCGGCACCGCGCTGCGCTGAAGCGCGCCCAGCACGCGTACTGCTTCGGCCTCGCTTCCCACTTGAGCGAGCACGCGGCGCGCATGTTCGGGAGTCCAGGCGGGCGACCCATCGAACACGAAACTACGGTCCGCCAAGGCCGACAGCAGCGCGGGCGGCACGCATGGCGTCAAGGGGGGAGGATCGAGCAGGTGTCCGTGCGCGGTCAACGCTAGATCGTTCATCGTAATTGCCTTCGGTGATCTTCAGGAGATTCTTAGGCTCGAGGATCCAGTCGATCTCAGCGAACCGATAGTTCGGGGCGGTCTCGCCGCGCAGGAACGGCGACCCGCGGATGCTGGCGAGCACCCTGCCCCATCCCTCGCTGCCACCGACCTCGCCGATCCGAGCGGCCAACTTCTTCCGTCGAACGTCGTTGAGCGTCAGCGCCTTCGCGCCGGGGACGAACTCACGGCGAACGGCCTGATACCCGGCGAACGCGTCGTCCACCGCATCGCTCGTAGGCACGACGACCGGAAGGTGGATCGGCAGGCTGGGCGGGAGGTCGGGCAGCATGCTGCTCGACGAGTCCGAAGGACTTAATCCTTCTTCCCTGTCTTCCCCTTTTTCCCTGTATTCTCTTGTGGGTTGGTCTTGGGTTGCTTTTGGGTTGGCCTTGGGTTGTCTCTTGGGTTTTTCCACTGCGCTGCGGTCGGCAACATCGGCCGTATCACCCTGGTATCGTTCATAGTTTACGATGGTCACGATGGTCCCAGCTCGGGCCGCGCTATGGGTTGAATTTTCGCTTATCATCCCCGCGTTCAGCATATCTGAAAACAGTCTGCGGACCTGCTGCCGGCCCAACCCGAAATCGTCTGCGAGCATCCGCTGCGACACGAAAACCTGCCCGCGTTCGAGATGGACCATGCCGAACCGGGTCTGGAATGAATGCGCGCGCCACCGCGCCGTATCGGTCATCCAAGCCCATACCGCGGCTTCCTGTTTGTTCTTGAACAGGTGGTGCTCCCACCTGCCGCGATGCGCGCGAGCATAGCCGCTCATCGCGCAGGCTCCGGCTCTGGGGCATGAGCATCAAACGCGCACACTGCGATGATCAGCATGCCCCCGCCGGTCGATCGGACCTGCCAGACACCAGCCCGTTCCATACGCCGCAGGAAGCCGCGCACTTTCGGCTGCGACCAATCGAAGGTTACCGCGAGTTTATGGACTGCAGTCAGAAGCTCGCCGCGCGCGAGCGGCGCGTGCGGGATGCCGAGGCGTTCCTCGCCGCCGTAGAGTGCCGCATGCTCCACCGACCATAGGAACGCTTCCCGCTCCGTGAACGGCTGCGGTCTGAACGAGTCCATCCACCCTCGGTGGAGGCGAAACGTCTCGCTCATGTGGGCCACGCTGACGCGCCGCCGCCGTCACGCATGTAATCGGCACCCCGGACCGCCTGCCGGGCGCCGAAGAAATAGACCTTCCGGCGCTGTGTCGCGCCCTGGCGAACCTTCGCGCTGTAGACGTCCAGGCGATCGCGTTCGGCACCCATCTCGATCTCCCAATCGCCGCGCTTACGGTCGTGATGGTCGGGCTCGGCCTGCTTCAGGTAATACTCGGCGCGGTACGCGAAAACGACCGTGTCGGCGTCCTGCTCAAGGCTACCGCTGTCGCGCAGGTCCGATAGCATTGGGCGCTTATCGTCGCGCGATTCGACGCCGCGGTTCAGCTGCGCGAGCGCGACGACCGCGGTACCGGTGTCCCGCGCGGCCATCTTCAGTTCTTTGCTGGTGTCGCCCATCTCCTGCTCGCGGTTCTGGCGCTTCGCTGGAGGCTCAAGCAGCCCGAGGTAATCGACGATCGTAATCGCGAGCGCGTGCCCCCTCCCCTCCAGCTGGCGCTGGTGCTTCCGGATCAGTGGCGCGACCTGCGTGACGTTCAACCGCGGCGGCTCTTCAAACACCAACGGCCAGTCATCGATACGTGCGCGGATCCGCTCAGCAAGAACCAAGTCGCCTTCGTTCAGCCGTCCTGAGATGACGTCCTCGAGGGTAACCGCCGATCCGGCCTCGAACATCATGTCAGCGATGATACGGAACATCAGCTGGTCGACCGGCATCTCGCGCGAAATGAACAGCACACCGAATCCCGCGGCCGCGGCTCCGACGGCAACCGCCAAGGCGATAGCGGTCTTCCCCATGCCCGGACGTCCGCCGAGCAGGATCAACTGCCCAGGCGACATTCCACCGGTGATCTCGTTCCACTCGACGAAGCGCGCGATCATTGCGCCGCGCGATGCAGTGCCGTTCGCGACGGCTTTCGCCTTCCGGATCGCACTATCCCACGCCTGCCCCAAACCGACCGGCTTGGGCGCCGCCGCCGCGCCGCCGATCGCAACGGATGCGAGCAGCGTTTCGGCCGCCTCGATCTGCGCGCGCGGGTTGATTTCCTCCGAGGTATCCATTGCGCGCTCGACCAGCGTCCTGCCGACCTCGATCAGCGCCCGAAGTGCGGCGAGGTCGTATATTTGCTGGGCGAACTGGCGGGCCCCGATTAGGCCCGCCCCGCTACCCGTCAGCCCGCCCAGGTATGAAGGGCCGCCGAGCGCTGCCATCCCCTCATCGGCGTCGAACATGGGCCGCAACGTCACCGGCGTCACGAGCATGTCCTTGCGGCGCATGCCTGTGATCGCGGCGAAGATGCGGCCATGCACGGGCTCGAAGAAATGAGCAGGCTCGACCCGTCCGAACACTTCGTCGGCGATCCGGTTGTCGATCATCATCGCGCCAAGGAGCGCAGCTTCGGCCTCAACGTTGCGGGGCAACGCGATACTCGAATGAGATTGCACGCGACCTACTTCGTCAGCTTAGGGGCTGGCGAAGCTACGACGCCCGACGGCACAAATAACTCAATAGGTAGCGTCACCCCACGCAAGAGGGCTGCGCGCTGTATGCGCTCCCAGTAACGCGGAGGAATTGCACCCGATCTGTTCCGCCACTGGCGAACGGTCACATCTCTAAGCCGAATGTCATCGGCCATCGCCTTCGCGGACGGCCATGCAGCAAAAATTGTATCGATCGCAGTCATGGAGTAACGATACCTTAAGTATCGGCTATTAGCAATACAGCCTGTACCGTATGATACAAATAGGACTGACATGACAGCGTTACCCGACGAAAAACCGTCTGACAGACTGCGCCTTGCTCGCGAGCAGGCAGGCTACAGCAGCGCGGCTGATGCCGCTCGAGTGAATGGTTGGTCGGAGGGGACGTATCGTCATCACGAGAATGGCACTCGGAACTACCCGACAAAGATAGCTGAGATTTATGCCCGCGCTTACGGCGTGTCTGCTAGCTGGCTACTAGGACTGACGGACCGTGACCGGCGAAGTCATGCTGATGAAATTCAAAGCCTAATATATACCGATGCGGAAGCTGAGTCGCTTAGAGAATTTAACGATAAGGTAGCCAAAGAGTTCGGGGTCGTCATCTTGGATAGTTCGCCCCTATCGGCGCTTAACGATGATTACGTAAATCACATGTTCAAAGAAACATTCGCACTTGACGCTAGCGTTATCGAGCAGGTTGCTCCTGGACGCAGCACCACGCCCCTCACTTTTAAAGCCATTCGTGTTGATACCCGTGTTGATGCGAGAGAGATCGATCTTGGCGCTATTTTACTTGTTGATCAGGCCGGCCCAAGGATCGGCCGCCAAGGCGCTCTGATGCTTTACACCTACGCCGGGTTTGCAGGGGTTAGCGAAATGTTCCGACATCCCGACGGAACCGTAGAGCTGTTGCGAGCAGCGGATACCTCGATCCGCATAGCGCTCAAGGACCTTAGAATCTGGGGCCAGGTCCTCTGGATCGGCCAACCAGCTAAATGACGGTACATTTTGTATTGCAGTTTACCGATACTTAAGGTATTGAGTGCTCATCAGGCGATCTGGTGCGCACGTTCAAACGACGCTTCCGGTCCCGCCTGATAAAGCAGGACCGGAAAGCGTGCCGCGAGCTCTGATATCAGGCTCCGACCTCCGCCAATCGCCCTGTTCCATCATTGCAGGGAGGATGGCTTATGGCCGCCGAAGCACAACGCGCGCCCTCGGTGCGCGAACAGTCGAACTTTGCCCAACGCCTGAAGGCGTTCTGGCGCCGGATTGAGCCCGGCTTTACTTTCGATCGTGAAAATCTGATCGAGCGCTGGGACTGCGCAGGCGAAGGCCGCGCCGCCTCGATCGGCTTCGAAGGCTTCGGCGTCACGTTTTCGCTTTTCATCGGGCGGACGCCGAAGTTCCAGCCGTACAAGCAGGACGAACAGGCCGCGCAGCTGATCCGCTGGTACAATGGGGAGGACGCGGCATGATCGCGCCATTCATCATCCCCACGTTCGACCCGGACAGCGCAGATAGCACGATCCTTGAGGCGCAGGACGAGGTGCACCGCCAGCGGGCGTGGGTCTATTCGTTCGACGGCAAGCCGGACGCGCCCGAAGAGGAGATAGCCGCTTCCGACGAGCGGATCATCGCTGTCGAGGATCAGATCCACGACAATCACGCCTCGACCATTCCCGGCATCATCGCCCGGTTGCAGACTTTGCTCACCCGCGAATGCGATCGATGGATCGACCGCGCTATGAGCGAGGGCGGCTTCATCGCAGTCTATCGCCGCATCAAAGAACTCAACGGCGATCAGCGGCAGATGGTCCACGCCATCCATGAGCTCTACCACTTCGACTGGGAACAGGCTCTGGCAGCCTACGAGCGCGCGGAAGCGGACCTGACAAAAGCTGGCGCGGCTCGGGCGGTTACCGATCCGGTAGCGCTGGAGGCGCGTGCGCGCGGTGAGCATGAAGGCCCCGCCGTCAATGCCGATGACGCCACCGAGCAGGTGCAGAACCACATGATAGACCGGAGCGGTGTCGCGCTGAACGCACTCTTGCGAACCATAGCTCCCGACCACGACGCGTATCTTCGCAAGATGAAGATCATGGCTGCCGAGGGCATCGACTACGCCTTGCCCTGGCTCGCCCGCGACACCGCTTTCCTTATCGGCCGCCTCTACGCCGCCGCGCCTGAAGGAGCACGTTGATGCGCTTCCACACCACACCCGAGTTTGCAGCCCGTCTCACCGCATGGCGCGATGCCTACGCCGCTCATGACGTTTTCGCCGATGATGATCCGCCTCGCAATGAAGATCGTAGTGCCGCCGAAGAATCCGCAGGCAAGCTGGAATATTCAACGCTCGAAGACTTCCTGATCGCGCCTGCTTTCACGCCGACCGAGATTTTGCGCAAGCTCGAGGTCATGCGGACGCGCGACGTCGGAGCAGGCTGGACCGACCACTACCCCCGGTACATGGCGCAGATCGAGCGCGATCTCATGGAGCAGCAGCGACCCTGCGTGAGCCCCGGCATGTCTCAGCTATTCGACGTTTGGCGGGAAGCCGTGCGGGCTGTGAATGAAGACCACGACGGTTCGGACGAGCACGGCAAACATCTGGGCGACGCGGCGTCTGCCGCGGGCCTTGCTCTGCACGCAGCGCCGTGTTTCACGCCCGGTGATTTCCTGACGAAAGTGTTCGTCGAGATGCTCGGCGAGCATGGCGGAACTAATTGGGGTGCGGAGCCCGGAGGCTTCCCCTTCGAGATTGAGCGGCGCCAGTTGGGTGAAGGGCTCGGCATTAACGACGGAGCCGCGCAGGAAGCATATTTCCGCGATCTCCACGATACCGACTTGGGGTGCTGCTTGATGGCGCTCGGGCGGCTGGACTTCGAACCCGCCGCATGGCTCGCTGCGGCCGATCGCGCTGGCCTCGCGGTTACGGTCGTTATCGGACCGGACGAAGGGCAGGCGCTTTGGGTTGGCATGGGCGGCGCTGGCGGTGGCCCGGTCCAGATCGAACGCGAGCAGCGCGTCCAGCGCTTGCTGACCGGAAACGGCGGCGGATTCGGGACGGCACGTAGCGCAGCTGTCGGCGCGTACATCGTGGCGAATGAACCAAGCCGCATCGCGCGCGCGATGGCCTGCGCGTCATGATCGCCATTCTCCGAAAGCCCGTGCTCGGCACTGGCCTCACCCACGGCGGTGCCGCGATGATCGTCGCGATCGCCCCCGCCTTCTGGGCGGTCTTCGATCTCATTTTGGTGGTGACCCCATGACGGACAGCTTGCCCGCCGAACGCTGCAATAAATGCCGCTTCTGGCTCGAGGATATGTCGAACCGCGATCCGCACGATGCCGACTGGGGTTTCGGATCGTGCCGCCGCGAGCCGCCTCGCTTGGTTGAGGTCATCGTCAAGCCGCTCATGCCGGCGCTCGCCTACGGCCAACAGACCGATCCCGACATGATGCCGCTCGATCTTGTCAGCGCTAGCCGTTTCCCTGCGACCAGCGCGATCGATTGGTGCGGCCGATATGAAGCCGTTGCAGATGAGGTGGCGGCATGATCCGCCTCGCCACAACAACGTCGCCGGTAGATCTCGCCTGGGCAGCTTTCGACGCCGCAGCCCTGCGCTTCCACTACATGTACCGGCATATCGACCTCACGACAGACACGCCTGCCGATAGCGCTGCTCGCCAGCGCCTGGCCGGCGAGACCGCCCGCCTTTGGGATGAATGGCGCAAGCTGTTCCTGGGCGATGATCCGGGCGACGCCGCGTGACGCCCGCCTCCGAACAGGCCTGCAGGTTCGTGCAGTTGGTCGCTCAGGCCCTGCCGCAGCCTGGCAACGCGCTCGATGAGAGGATCGTCGGAACCGCGCAGAAGATCGCAGCGGAGATCCGCCGCGAACAAGATCAAACCAGCCGCTCCGGCGTGCCACTAACAAGGAATGCACGATGACCGACACCACAACGCCCCCGATCGCCTTGCCGACGCCGGCAGACCGATCGAAGTCCGCGCGCGCCCTCGACACGAAAAGCTTCGCCGGCAAGTTCCTCTTGTTCCGCAAGGCCGGCAACGCGCTCAAGCGCGGCGGCGGCGCTGGCGGTACCGAAGAAGCGAAGACGCACCGCGTCCGGCCGCCGCGCTTCCGTCACCCGTCGTTCGCCGCCGCTGAGGCCGAGGCCGGCCGACTGCTCGGCCTTATGCCGGATTCGACGTTCGTGATCCTGCAAGAGGTAGCGCGGGTGAAGATCGTGCCAACCGGGGAGAACGTGAATGGTTGAGGCCACGACCGACCTGTTGAACAATCGTCTCCTGCGATTGGCGCAGGTTCTGGAGATTACTGGCCTGAGCAAGGCGATGGTTTACCGCCTGGTCAGTACGGAGCGGTTCCCGAAGCCATGCAAGCCAGGTGGAATTGCGACGCGATGGGTCGAGAGCGAGGTACGCGCATGGCGGACAAAAGTGGAAAACGCCCGTTCGTCTAGCTACTTGGGACAGGCCAGATGAAAGGGCGAAGCAACTTCTTTTCGCCGAGATCAGTGTGTAAGTCTGGCCGCTCCGTGGCCAGCCCCATGAAGATAAATGTCTTCTGTAAGGTTGCGATATAGAAACCCATGCGCGGTTCATTGGCCGATGTGTAGCGGATGGAGAACTGCTCGTGAAGGAACTGACGAGCACGCGCGGGCGTCACAGAAATATTAGCTAGGCCCCTTGCTCTCTGCATCCACTCCTCTCCTGGATCTTGGCCGTTAGTAATTATCCGTAGCCAAATTGCGCCATCTAAAGGCAGCGGCCGTCGATGCGTTTGATAGTGCAGCGCAAGCATAAGTTTTCGCCCCAACATCTCAAGGTCATTGAGCCAAATTTCGGGCTTTATGTGTACGATCGGCAGGTCAGATGCAGCCACTCCGGACGGTAACGTTAAACCCCGCCTTTTCACGAAAGTGCGTTTCTGATTGCCGGACATCTGCAGCAGAGAAGGAATGACCCCTGGGTAATTCGACCGGACTGAATCTACGCGCTTGCGATATGCTTCCTCTGCCTCGGGCCCTTCGACGTTCGCGATCAGCACTGAAAGCCTATTTTCAGCTTCGCGGGACACCCGATTGCAGGGGATACACGACGGAAAGACGAACCCCTCCGGCCATTTCCGTTCGAGAAAAAACACCCGTCCCGGCTGGTGATCCTCTTCCACCGCATCGTTTAGTCCGGCACAAAAACAGCATTTCGGGTGCTCTTCAAAAAACCGTTCCCTGCGCTTCTTGGAGGCTGCCATTAGCCCCGCCCCGCGCCCGTCGCCGCATATCGCATCGGTTGTCCCAAATGATTCCCGGGTGGCACAAAGCCATCCAGTAATAGATCAGCCCACTCATACGCGAGCTCGCGCCGCCGGGGCATATAGGCGGCTCGGTTGTAAGCTCCTTCGACCTTATCCTTCGGTACGTGCGCAAGCATCAGGTCGACGACCGCGCGATCGTCGCCCTTTCCTTCCTCTTTCAGCCGCTCATTCATAATCGTGCTGAACGCCGCGCGAAAACCGTGTGGGACGTAGCGCTGATAGTAGCCTGCGCGGTGACACCAATTGCTCCTCAAGCCCGAGCAAACGCCAGCGCTAAATCGTCTCGGAACGCGGTCAGCGACTTCGACCTTTTAAGGCGGCCGTCATCACGGCCGAGGCCGAGCCGGCCTATCTCTTCCGCGATACGTACGGAGTCAGACTCTGCATAGTCGGGGCACTTATTGGCCCCTACACTAGGGCGTAGCGCGCGGCGCAAAACTTCCTTTGCATCGGTTATCGTGCCGACGTTTCGACCTCCAAAATCCACCTCTGCCCAACATTTCCGGACCGCTCGCAATGCCTCAGGAAATAGCATCCACCAGGCCTCCATTTCCCACGCGGGAGCTGCCGCAATAGGATGCGTTACGCCCGCTTTCGAAAGTTCCGCCTTGATACTAGCCATCCGACCTAAATGTGCATCTTCGATTGCGTCGCAGTCTTCGTGAGCGACCACCGCAACGGTTCTGCTGCGAGCCTCGTACTTGGCGACTATCGCAATTGCCTGGGCGACCGCTTTTCGCTTTGGCACCGCGGCATTCCGCGAAAGCGTGCCCGGCTCTCGAACGGCGCGGCACAATGGAATTACTTCCGGCGGCAACAACGCAGGGATGAGATGGCGAAGCGCGTTGGTATCGTTTGAGCTTTCGCCGAATATAAGTGCCAACGCTTGGGCCATCTTATAGTCCTCCGCCTATCAAGCCGGAGAACCAAAGCTCGCCAAGATCGTATCCAGTTGCCGTTTGAATCTCGCTGATCATGTCCGGCGATGGGCGGAACACACGACTAGCAGCTGAATCGGGGTCTCTTTCGACAACGATCAATTCGCTTGGATCCAATCGATTGACCAACGCGGGAGAATGAGTCGCAACAAGAATTTGAGTTGCTTGGGAAGCATCTCGAAGGCGTTCGACCACCCGATCCAAGGCGTGAGGGTGCATCCCGTGATCTATTTCTTCAAGACAGGTAAGTGCTGGAGGCGCGGGATCGTTGAGCATCGCAAAAAGGGCAATCGCACGGATCGTGCCGAAGGATGCCCGGCCGAGCGGCGTGGTGTCTCGTAAATGCTGCTCCTTTAAATCGAGGCGAATAGCATCACTTGCGCCCCCAATTTGGGTAAATACAAAATCTTCGAAACCTGGCAGGACAAAACGTACATCGTCCTTTACGCGATCGAATACAGCTGGAGAATCTAATGACAGCCGGTGTAGGAATGCGGCAACGTTATTGCCTTTGGCGCTGAGGCGTTCTCCAGTTGACGCGCTCGCCGACCGTGCTTGCTCGACATCAATTTCAAAAAGTCTAAGGTCCTCAACCAAGGCGGCGAAGCTGTTCCATTCGCTTGATCCGTAGGTTTCCCCGAACCGACGCAACGTTCCCAAACCAGTAGCCCCACCCTCAATTTCTATTGAGGTCGACGCTTGCGGACCGGACTGCTTCTTCCCCAGCGTGGTTACTACAGTCGCCTTACCGCCTTGTAGGGTGATGCGACGTCCCTGTCCGGCAAAACGTTTGAAGCGTATCTCTTCAAAGCGCTGGAGAAATTCAGGAGTACGGACTAGCCGATCGTCAGCCAGTTTGACGGTGCGGCCTTTACGCCTCCAGAATGAAAGCTTGTATTCGTCTGGCGCGTTTTCAGTCGCATATTTGGTAATAAGGCCTTTTAGGCTGATCTTTATCGTTGTCCCAGATGGGTTTATGCCGCGATAGAATAGATCGTCATAACCGCCGATCGCCTCGACGGCCGGCACTAACTCGCGACGTGCAATCTCTCCTAAAAATTGGAAAGCCTTCAAAAGGTTAGTCTTGCCAGCGCCGTTAGGACCAACCAGCACGTTGAGCGGCTCGAGCGTGACATCAACGTCGCGAAGCGACAGGAAGTTCTCGATATGAACCTCCGTAAGGCGCTTTGCGCTGCTCTCCATCTGCCGTTACCCCTTCGATGCGTCCGCACTCATCGTTTGCCGTGCACGCGTTTGCAAGTTCCTAATTCTGATCATAGGAAACCGTTCAAGCACCCCACTCCGGCCCTTCCCCATCAGAATAAAACGCGTGGGGATCGTTAGCTCGCCGTCCCGGCCCCGTCGCCGCATGCCGGATTGGCTGGCCAAGGTGCGCCTCTGGCTGCACGAAACCGTCAAGAAGCAAGTCCGCCCACTCCTGCGCGATCTCGCGCCGCCGGGGCATGTAAGCCGCCCTGTTGTAAGCGCCCTCGACCTTGTCCTTTGGCACATGCGCAAGCATCAGGTCGACCACGGCGCGATCGTCGCCCTTCCCCTCTTCTTTGAGCCGCTCGTTTATGATCGTGCTGAATGCCGCGCGGAAACCGTGCGGCACATGGCGCTGATAGTAACCGGCTCGAATCAGCAGCTGACGCAGCGTGTTCTCCGAGATCGGCTTGTGCAGGTGACGCTCGCCGGGGAATACCAGTGTCAGATCACCGGTAAGCGGCTTCAGCACGCGCAGGATCGCGACAGCCTGCGCCGAGAGCGGTACGAGGTGATCGCCCTCTGCCTCCATCTTCCGATCCTCGTCGCCTTTCATGCGCGCCGCCGGGATACGCCAGAGCGGCGCAGTGCCGTCGAGCC
Source organism: Sphingomonas sp. Leaf242 (assembly GCF_001422045.1). Taxonomy (GTDB): domain Bacteria; phylum Pseudomonadota; class Alphaproteobacteria; order Sphingomonadales; family Sphingomonadaceae; genus Sphingomonas. The sequence goes on along the minus strand of NZ_LMLW01000001.1, from coordinate 676,402 downwards.
CCTCGAACTCAGCCCACCGCGCGCCACCGAGTTCACCCGGTCGGACCGCGGTCAGGGCGAGCAGGCGCAGCGCAAGCTTCGTAGTGGCTCGGCAACGCTCGGCCTCACACTTTGCAAGCATCTCACGCGTCGCCTCGATTCGCCCGGGCTGGTCGCGAATGCCGTCGATAATCGAGGGCTGCGGCTTTACTCGGGGCTTGGCGCTAAGAACCTTGCCTAGCGAGGCCGCTGGGTCGTTGTCAGCGATGCCGGCGGCAATCGCGTAGGCAAAGACGCCAGACAGGCGCTGGCGGAGCCTGTGGGCGGTCTCTACCGCCCCCCGCGCCTCGACATCGTTTAGGACGGCGAGCAGTTTGGGCGCCTTGATCGACGTGATCGGCAGGTCGCCGATTGCCGGGAAGATATTCTCGACGAGGCTCGCCCACACCTTCTCGGCATGCTTCGGCACCCACGTTTTCTTTTTCAGCGTGTACCAGCGCTCACTGATTACCCTCAGCGTGTTGGCGTTCGATGCGGCGCGCTCACCGTGTGATGTCTTCTTCTCGATCGCGGGATCGTTGCCGGCCGCCAGCTGCGCCTTCGCCTCGTCGCGGCGCTTGCGGGCCTCGACCAACGTAACGGCCGGGTAGGATCCGAAGCTCAGCGTCTTCTGCGCCGGCTTGGTCGGATCCTTGGCACTACGACCGTACGTGTAGTTCATCCGCCAATGGCGGCCACCGGACGGGCTAACCTGGACGTAGAGACTGCCAGCGTCGCTCACCCGGTAGGAAGCGTCCTTGCCCTTCAGAGCTTTGATTTTCGCATCAGTCAGCATGGCATTGCTCCGATACCATGTGCACCGAGAGCCGATGCCATGGATTGTGCCATGTCGCATGGTAGACGCGGGGATACCGCCATGGACCTGACAGGCCAATATGAAGGGCGGAAATGGATGATTTGCAAGGGCAGGTAGACTGCTGTGTACCGCTGTCTACGTAAGTATGGTAGCGAAGGAGGGACTTGAACCCCCGACCCCAGGATTATGATTCCCGTGCTCTAACCAACTGAGCTACTTCGCCGTACCGTCCGTCAGGGAAGCGTTCTTCCCTGCGAGGCGCGGCCTATAGGAAGCGGTTTCGAGGCGGTCAAGCGAACATGTGCCGGGAAATCGCTTCCCATGGTCCGCCGCGGTACCACCACGCGCCAAGACCGGCGATTTCTACGTCTTGCGGGGTGAAATCGCGCTGCAGGTTCCCGAGCAGGAGCTTGGCGACCTGCGGGCTGACCTTGTTCTGGATGGTGACGTGAGGCCGCCACCCGCCGGCGTCCTGCGGGGTGAGCATGCCGGTGAACGCGTCGGCAAGGCGCGCACGGATACCAACCAGTTCTGGGGACTCGATCCGGTAGGCGACACCCCGCCCTAGCGACATCAGGCCGCCCACACGCGCCTGTGGAGCCCGGATGCCGCGCGTTTCCTGGTTGAGGCGGTGCTTGAGCTCGTCGAGGCCCGAGGGCGGCAGGTGGTGGAACAGCGTCAGGTGCGCGTCGAGCTGGTTGCGCTCGGGCGGAAAATGCTCGCGGCGCATGGCATCGAAAAACGCGGTGTCCTGGCGGCCGAATAGCGCGGTGACGATGATCGGGGCTACTTCGGTTGGACTAGCCGTCATAGAGGCTCCCCCCCGGCGGAGGCCGGGGTCCAATTGGGAAACGTCGATGACGAGGGTCGCGCTCCGTTACCAAGACCTCTCCAATTGGGCCCCGGCCTGCGCCGGGGGGGAGCTACTGTCGGAAAAAGATGCGTGCTTGTTACGCTGAGGCTTACGAGGTGGCCCATCAAATCTCGACCTGACTACCCAGCTCGACCACGCGATTCGTCGGCAGGCGGAAGAACTCCATCGCGCTCTCCGCATTGCGCAGCATCCACGCGAACAGCTTCTCGCGCCAGATCATCATGCCGGGCTTGTCCGATGCGAGCAGCGTCTGGCGCGACAGGAAGAAGCTGGTGTCCATCATCTTGAAGTCCGCACCGCAATTATGGACCTGGCGCAGCGCAGCGGGCACGTCGGCATCTTCCATGAAGCCGTAGCGCAGCACGAGGCGGTGGAAGCCGTCGCCAAGCTCCTCGCGCACCGCACGGTCGTTGGCGGGCCAATAGGGCTGGCCGACGATCTTCACGGTAAGCAAGATGACGCGCTCGTGCAACACCTTGTTGTGCTTGAGATTGTGGAGCAGCGCGTGCGGCACGCCATCCGCGGTCGAGGTCATGAACACCGCGGTCCCCGGCACGCGCGACGCCGAACTCGCCGCCGAGCCGATGAACACCTTAATCGGCATCGCCGCCTCGTGCATCCGGTCGATCATCAGCTGCCGCCCCTTCGACCAGGTCGTCAGGAAGGTGAAGATGATGAAACCGACCAGCAGCGGGAACCAGCCGCCGGCGGGTACCTTGGTGAGGTTAGCCGCGAAATAGGCGCCATCGACGGTGAAGAAGATCGCCAGCAATGGGATCGCAGCGATCTTCGGCCAGTTCCAGAGGCGGAACAGCACGACGCCGAGCAGGCACGTGTCGATGAACATCGCGCCGGTCACCGCGATTCCGTACGCGCTCGTCAGGTTCGACGAGGTGCGGAAGAACAGCACGAGCAGGATTACCATCACCATCAGCGCGCCGTTGACGAGCGGGATGTAGATCTGGCCGGCGGTCGAGGCGCTGGTGTGCTCGATCCGGAGGCGCGGGATGAAGCCGAGCTGGATCGCCTGCTGCGTCACCGAGAACGCACCGGAGATCACCGCCTGCGACGCGATCACCGCGGCCATCGTCGCGAGGATGACGAGCGGAAGCTGGAGGCTTTCGGGGGCAAGGTTGTAGAACGGGCTGATCAGCGCCTCGCGACCCTCGCGAAACAGCAGCGCGCCCTGCCCCATGTAGTTGAGGATCAGCGCGGGGAGCACGAAGAACAGCCACGACAGGCCGATCGGCTTGCGCCCGAAATGGCCCATGTCCGCGTACAGCGCTTCCGCACCGGTGACCGCGAGCACGACCGAGCCGAGCGCCAGGAAGGCGCGCTCGGGGTCGATGATGAAGAACTCGACCGCGTAGTGCGGCGACAGCGCCCAGAGCACGCCGGGAGTCTGGACGATGCTGAGGATGCCGAGCACCGCGATGACGCTGAAATACACCAGCATGATCGGTCCGAACACGAGGCCGATCCGCGCGGTGCCGCTCTTCTGCACCCAGAACAGCGCGATCAGGATCACGATCACGATCGGCAGCACGAGGCCGCCGAATGCGGGCGCGGCGACGGCGAGGCCCTCAACTGCGGACAGTACCGACACCGCGGGCGTGATCATGCTGTCGCCGTAGAACAATGCCGTCGCGAACACCCCGAGCAGGATGATGCCCTTGCTCCAGCGCTTCGTCTTGGTCTTGCCCGAGACGAGCGCGAGAAGCGCCAAACTGCCGCCCTCGCCCTTGTTGTCGGCGCGCATGATGATGATGACGTATTTGACCGTCACGACGATCATCATCGACCAGAACATTAGGCTGATGACGCCCATGATGTGCGCCGCGTCGAGCGCGAGCTTATGGTGGCCGGCGAAGGTCTCGCGGAAGGCGTAGAGCGGGCTGGTGCCGATATCGCCGAAGACGATGCCGATCGCACCGAAGGCGAGCTTCAGCATGCCGTCAGAGTTGTGATGCCCCGTCTCGAGATCGAGATTGGCGGGTGGCACGGTCGAGGCCGCGGCGGTCTGGTCGACGCTCACTGGACGGTGAATCGACTCGGAAGTGCAGCAATCTTCATCGAATTTCCGATTTCACCCTGTGCCCCAAGCGCGCGCATTTAGCATGCGGGCCGGAAGGCGGCAACGGCGAGGCGGTTAGCGTGGATTAACCGAGGCTGATCGGACCAGCGCGTAAGGTGAGAACGCTCCGGTTCTCCTGCGAACGCAGGAGCCCAGAGTAACAGGCGCGGCTGTTCTTGATCCTGCATTCCTGCGTTCGCAGGAAAACGCTATCGCCTGATGACCTCGCGAATGACGAAGTGTGACGCGAGCCGCGTTACGCCCGGTAGTTGCGACAGCGTCTCGCGGTGAATGCGTTCGAACGTCTCGCCGTGGCGGATCTCGACGTGAAGCATGTAGTCCGCCTCCCCGCTCATCAGGAAGCATTGGACCACTTGCGGGCACTCGACGATCTCGGCCTCGAACGCGGCCATCGTCTCCTTGCGCTGATCCCGCAGCGTGACATTGACCAGGACGATACTGGGATCGCCCCGCGCAGCCTGCGACAACACCGCACGATAGCCGGTGATCGCGCCACTCTCCCGTAACTGCGCGACCCGGCGATGCGCCGCGCTCGCCGACAGGCCGACAGCGTCGCCAAGCTCGGCGCTGGTGAGGTCAGAATTGGCGGCGAGCAGGTCTAGGATCCTGCGTTCGATCGTGATGCTCAAGATTATCCCGTTTCAAGGGCGATGGATGCAATCATCTTGCAGATGCGGTATCGCACCGCGACGAGTTTGCGAACCCTTCCCGTCCAAGGCGCGCTAGTATGGCGCAAACGATAATGGAGTGGAATCAATGCGCGTCGGTGTCCCCAAGGAAATCAAGAATCACGAATATCGCGTCGGCCTGACCCCGCCGTCGGTCGCCGAACTGGTCGCAGCCGGTCACGAGGTCGTCGTCGAGACGCAGGCCGGATCGGGCATCGATTTCGAGGACCAGGACTATATCGACGCAGGCGCGACGATCCTGCCGACGGCCGCCGCCGTGTTCGCCGGCGCCGACATGATCGTAAAGGTCAAGGAGCCGCAGCCGAGCGAGATCGCGATGCTCGAACCGCGCCACCTGCTGTTCACCTACCTCCACCTCGCCGCGGACAAGCCGCAGGCCGAGGGGCTGATGAAGTCCGGCGCGACCTGCATCGCGTACGAGACCGTCACCGACAACCGTCGCGGTCTGCCGTTGCTGAAGCCGATGTCCGAGGTCGCAGGCCGCATGTCGGTACAGGTCGGCGCGCATTATCTGGAGAAGGAGCAGGGCGGACGTGGCGTGCTGCTCGGCGGCGTCCCCGGTGTGGCTCCGGCCAAGGTCGCCATCCTCGGCGGCGGCGTGTCGGGCGTCAACGCGGCGCAGATGGCGGTCGGCATGCGCGCCGACGTGACGATCTATGACATTTCGAACGATCGCCTCGCCGAGCTCGACATGTTCTTCTCCAGCCAGATCAAGACGGCGTACGCATCGAAGGCTGCGATCGCGGCGGCGGTGAAGAATGCGCATCTGGTGATCGGTGCGGTGCTGGTGCCGGGGGCCGCTGCGCCAAAGCTCGTCACGCGCGAGATGCTGAAGACGATGAAGCGCGGCTCGGTGCTGGTCGACATCGCGATCGACCAGGGTGGGTGCTTCGAGACGTCGCACGCCACGACGCATGAGGATCCGGTGTTCGAGGTCGACGGCGTGATCCATTACTGCGTCGCCAACATGCCGGGCGCCGTGGCGCGCACCTCGGCATTCGCGCTCAACAATGCGACGCTGCCGTTCGCGCTCAAGTTGGCAAATCTGGGGGCCGAGGCCGCGATGAAGGCCGACCCGCACCTCGCCAACGGGCTGAACGTCTACAAGGGCAAGATCGCGTACAAGGCGGTCGCCGATGATCTAGGTTTACCTTACGAAGCATGGGCTGGCTGACTCGGGAACGGATACGGAACATGGGTGTTGGACAGGGGAAAGGAATTTCCAATGTCCGACACCCCGAACCCCAAGTCCGAACCGTTCTCGAACGCCGAGAAGGACCCGGACGACTGGACCACCGGCGACGAGAAGATGACCGGTGCGCAGGCGAGCTACCTCAAGACGCTGTCCGAGGAAGCGCATGAGGAATTCGACGAAACGCTGACCAAGGCGGATGCGTCGAAGAAGATCGACGAACTGCAGTCGAAGACCGGCCGCGGGCAGTAAGGCCATATTCCTGTCACCCCTTTTCCCGTCATCCTGACGAAAGTCAGGATCCAGAGCCAAATAGCTTAACGTTCATGGCTCTGGATCCTGGGTCGAGCCCAGGATGACGGGACTATTTTTGGCCTGCGTTCGGCACGTCCTGCATAGCCAGGAACCGATCCAGCATAGCCAGTCGCGTGGCGATCTCGCCCCGATACGAAATGTTGGCTGGCGTCAAGGCAAGCGCCTTAGCCCAATACGGTCGCGCCATCGCGAACTCACCGGCTCTCACATACGCCAGCCCCAGGAAAAACGGCGGAGCGGGGTGTTTGGGCGCCAGTCGCATTGCCTGCTGAAACGCGAACAACGCGGGCGGCGAAACCTGATTGGCATCGTGCGCGGAAAGCGCATTGGCGAGACCAGTCCACAGCACCAGGCTCTTTGGCGCTATCCGGATGCCGCCGAGCAACACCTGCACCGCCGCTCGGCGGTCGCCGATCCGCGTCATCGCGTCCGCAGCCACCAGATACGCCGCCGCGCCGGTGTATCGCTCCAGCATCTGATCGCGCAGTTCGAGCATTGCGCTATCGTCGGGCGCCGGGGCGAGCCCGGTCGTAACGGGATGCCCGGCGAGCCCCGGCTGCCCCTGCAACGCATAGCCCGCTGCGCCCAGCATCAACGCCGACGCGACCATCGTCCACAACAGCCGATCGATCTTCAACACCGCGAGCAGCGCGAACACGCCTGCACCGATGACGGCAAGCCACACCCAGCCCATCAGCGCGTCCTCCGCCGGAAGCTCGACCGCGCGATCCAGCCGCCGATGCCAAGCAGCAGGATCGGCGCGAGCCACAGCGGCCAGGTCAGCCCCGACAGCGGTGGATCATAGGTCACGTAATCGCCATAGCGCGCGATCAGCCAATCGCGGATCGAGGCAGGCTTTTCGCCACGCTCGATCCGCTCGCGGACGAGCGCGCGCATGTCGGCCGCCATGTCGGCATCGCTGTCGGCGATCGACTGGCCCTGGCAGACGAGGCAGCGCAGCGTTTCCATTAGCGCGCGGGCGGAGGCTTCCTTGGCGGGGTCGGTAAGTTGCACGTTGGCGTAATGCGCTGGCGGAGTGACCGGCTGTGCGAAGGCCGGCGAGATGCAGAGCAACAGCGCGGAAAGAACCTCCCCTCCCGCTCGCGGGAGGGGCCGGGGGAGGGCATGACGCGAACGCGCGCGTGATGCTGGAGGAGAAGCCCCTCCCCTAACCCCTCCCGCAAGCGGGAGGGGAATGAAGTGCGAGCCCCTCACCGCGCGTCCTTCACGGCTTGCACGATCTCGGCCACATTCTCCGGACGGATATCGCCGATGATCTGCTTCACGACGATCCCGCGGCCATCGATCACGAACGTCTCCGGCACGCCTGACGAGCCCAGCGCCAACTGCACCTGGCTGGCCCGATCGCTGCCGATACGCTCGTACGGATCGCCGTTGCGTCGGAGGAACCCGCTAATCGCCGGCGCGGTGTCGCGGATCGCGATCGCGTCGATCGGTACGCCCATCGCCTTCAACCGCATCAGTTGCGGCGCCTCGGCGATGCACGGGATGCACCAGCTTGCGAACACGTTGAGCAACCGCGGCTTGCCCTGTCGGAACGACGCGCTGGTCAGGCCCGGTTTGCCAGGGACCATCGCCGGCAGCGCGAAATCGGGGAGCGGCTTGCCGACCATCGCCGATCGCACCACCTTTTCCGCGGGCCGGAACAGCCCGCTCGCTACGACCGCGAACAGCAGCGCGAAGATCGCCAGCGGCGCCCAGAGTGCGAACCGCTTCATGCCCATTCAACCCGCATCGCGGCGCGGCGCTCACGCCGCACCCGGCCGAGCAGCGACAGCATGCCCCCCAGTGCGATCAGCACGCCACCGAACCAGATCAGCGTCACGAACGGCTTCCACCAGAGCCGAAGCTGCCACCGCCCTTGCCCGTCTGGCTGGCCGAGCACGGTATAGAGCTGGCCATCTAGTACCGTCAGGATAGCGGATTCATTCGTGCTCGTCGGCGGATTGGCGAAGAACCGCCGCTGCGGCCGCAGGATGCTCGCGTTCGTGCCCCTCGTGGCGGTGAGCCGCGCCTCGAGTGCCGACCAGTTCTCCCCAATCACCGGCGAGATGCCGTCGAGCGTCACGGTATACGGACCGACTCGCGCCGGTTCACCCGCACGCACCGCGACCAGCGTTTCCTGGGTGAACGCGCTGTCCGACGCTATCCCGGCGAGGCTGACCGCGATGCCGAGATGCGCGATGACCATGCCGTAGGTGAAAAGCGGCGTGCGCTTGAGATTGCGCTTCCAAAGAGGCGCGACGCTGGCGACGGCGAGCCCGGCGGCAAGCGAAAGCCCGGCCCAAGGGAGCACGCCCGGCCAGACGAACAGCAACGCGATCGCTGCCAACAGCGTCGCACCGATCGGCAACATCACACGGCCCAGCACCGCCTTCGCTTCGTCACGCCGCCAGCGCAGCAACGGCCCGACCGCCATCACCGCGACGAGAAGCAACGCGATCGGCCCCGCCGCCTTGTTGAAGAACGGCGGGCCGACCGAAAGCTGAACGTCGAAGCTTGCTGCGACGATCGGGTAGAGCGTGCCGATCAGGACGATCCCGAGGATCACCGACAACAGCAGGTTGTTCGCGACCAGTCCGCCCTCCCGGCTGACCGGATCGAAGGTCGTGCCCGCGCGGACGGTGCCAATCCGCGCGGCGAACAACGCGAGCGCACCGCCGATGTAGATTGCGAGCAACGCCAGGATGAACGCGCCTCGCTCCGGATCGACCGCGAACGCGTGCACGCTCGTCAGGATACCCGAGCGCACCAGGAACGTGCCGATCATCGACATCGAGAACGCGACGACCGCCAGCATGATCGTCCAGGCGCGCAGGCCGTCGCGGGTCGCCAGCACGGTCACCGAATGAAGCAGTGCGGTCGCCGCGAGCCACGGCATCAGCGAGGCGTTCTCGACCGGGTCCCAGAACCACCAGCCGCCCCAGCCGAGTTCGTAATACGCCCAGTACGATCCGGCGGTGATGCCGAGCGTCAGGAATATCCACGCGATGAGCACCCAAGGGCGCATCGCTTTGGCGAACGCTGGCCCCACATCGCGGGTGACCAGTGCGCCGACCGCGAACGAGAACGCGACCGAGAGGCCGACATAGCCCGTGTAGAGCGTCGGCGGGTGGAACGCCAAGCCCGGGTCCTGCAACAGCGGGTTGAGCCCAAGGCCATCGGCCGGAGCAGGATTGAGTCGCGCGAACGGGTTCGAGGAGAACAGCAGGAAGGCGTAGAATCCGAGCGCGATCGTCGCCTGTGCGCCGAGCGTCGCGGTGAGCGTGCGTTCGGGCAGCGAACGCTCGAAGATCGCCACCGCCCCGCCGGCCAGCCCGAGGATCGTCACCCAGAGGAGCATCGAGCCTTCGTGATTTCCCCATGCGCCGGCGAACTTGTAGAGCCAGGGCTTGGCGGAATGGCTGTTCTCGACGACCAGTTTTACGGACATGTCGGAGTTGAGGAACAACTCGATCAGCAGCGCCATCGCCAGCAATGCGAGCAGGCCCTGGACGATCGCCACAGGCCGCACCGCCGCAGCGACGTCGTCACGATCGCGCGCTATGCCGATCGCGGCCATAACCAGCTGCAACGCCGCGAGCGCGCCTGCGAACCAGAGCGCGGCGAGGCCTGCTTCGGCGATCATTGCTTGGCGTCCGGGTCGAGTGTCTTGGTCTCGTGCATCTTACCGGCCATCTGCGGCGGCATGTATTTCTCGTCGTGCTTGGCGAGCAGGTTCGACGCGACGAAGCTGCCGTTGGGCTGGAACTGGCCTTCGGCGACGACGCCTGATTTCTCGCGAAACAGGTCGGGGACGATGCCGGCAAAGACGACGGGGGTGGTTGCCTGGCCGTCGGTGACGACGAAGTGCACGGTGATGCCGTCAGCGGCGCGCTTGACCGAACCGCTCTCGACCATCCCGCCGAGCCGGACCGCGCGGCCGAGCGGGAGGCCGTCGCGGCGCACGTCGGAGGGCGCATAGAAGAACGCGGCCTGGTCCTTGAGCGCCGACAACGCGAGCAACCCCGCTACCACGACAGCTCCCAGCGCTAGCAGCGCGAGGGTGAGGCGTTGATGCTTGGCCTTCATTTCTCGGCCCTACCCATCGCGAAATAGCTCAGCAGCGCGAGGATCGCGCCGCCGCTGAGCGTCACGACATAAGCGGCAGTCACGAACGGCCAAGGGTTCATGCTCTGGCCATCCTGCGCATACGGGCTTCGCTCTTAGCAACGGCGAGCATCGTCCGCATCCGCATCAAGACGATCCCTGCAAACACGAAGGTGAAGCCGGCGAGCATGATCGGCAGCGGCCACAGGATCGAACCGGCGATGGTCGACTTGGTGAGGCCGATGCTCGGGCCCTGGTGCAGCGTGTTCCACCACACCACCGAATAGCGGATGATCGGCAGCAGCACCGAGCCCGCGATCCCATAGAGCGCCGGCACGCGCCCGTCGCCGCCGCGATCCGCATCGGCCTTCGCGAGCGCCATGTAGCCGAGATAGACGAAGAACAGCAGCAGCATCGAGGTCAGCCGGCCGTCCCATTGCCACCACGTTCCCCAGGTCGGCCGTCCCCAGATCGAGCCGGTCATGAGGCATAGAGCCGCGAACACCGCGCCGGGCAGCGCGATCGCGCGCGCCGCGACGCTGGCGAGCGGATGGCGCCAGACGAGGAACATGATGCTGGAGATCGCGATCCCGCTCCATCCGCCCATGCCGAGCCAGGCGGCGGGGACGTGGATGTAGAGGATGCGGACGGTCTCGCCCTGAAGGTAATCGGGCGGAGTCTGCGTCAGGCCCGCCCAGCAACCCAGCGCGATCAGCGCGACACCGGCCCAGAAGAGCAACGGCGTCAACGGCTTGGCGATCTTCAGGAAGCGCGCTGGGTTTGCGAAGGCGTGTAGGGTGGCCACTGGGGATAGCCTTATTGGCTAAATCCGCCGTCGTCACGCGAGAGTTAGCCCCTCTCCCCGGCGGGGAGAGGGAGGGGCCCGCCGCGCTTGCGGTGGGAGGGTGAGGGGAGTGAGGCTTGGATCGTTCGCCCCAACTCCCCTCATCCGGCACTGCGTGCCACCTTTTCCCCTGAGGGGAGAAGGACGCTTAGCGGCCGATCAAGCCCTTCGCGATGCTGTCTGCGACGTCCGACGAAGGCTCGCCCGAACGATCGCTCTCGTTCCACACTTCGATCAAGCGCTCCGGGATCCGAGCGATCCGTGCCTTAACCTCGGCCTCGTCGCCCTGCCCGAGATATTCGAGCCCGACATTGATGATCCCGCCTGCGTTGATGACGTAGTCCGGCGCATACAGGATGCCGCGTGCGTGCAGCCGAGCACCGTCCTCGCGGACGCTCAGCTGGTTATTCGCGCCGCCGGCGACGACCTTCGCCTTCAGCGCGGCGATCGACATCTCGGTCAGGATAGCACCGAGTGCGTTCGGGCTGAAGATATCCGCCTCGGTGGTCAGGATCGCCTCGGCCACCACCGCGGTCGCGCCGAGCTCAGCCGCCAGCTTCTGCGCACGGCCCTCGTCGACGTCGGCCAGCGTCAGCACCGCGCCGTCCTTGGCCAGCAACCGCGCGAGACCGCCGCCGACCGAGCCGACGCCCTGGATCGCGACGCGCACGCCCTTCATGTCGGTCGCGCCGAGGCCACGCTGAGCCGCCGCCTTCACGCCGAGATAGATGCCGAGCGCGGTGTACGGCCCGGGATCGCCACCCGCAGCGCCGCTCGCGACCGGCAGGCCGGAGACGTAGCGCGTCTGGCTGGCGATCACCTTCATGCGGTCTTCGGACATGCCGACGTCCTCGGCCGTCACGTAGCGCCCGCCGAGCGAGTCGACCGCGCGGCCGAACGCCTCGAGCTGCGCGGTCGTGATGACGTCGCCCGGCTTGGCCGCGAGGACCACGCCCTTGCCGCCGCCAAGCTCCAGGCCCGCCATCGCGTTCTTGAAGCTCATGCCGCGCGACAGACGCAACGCGTCGGTCACCGCGCGGCCATTGTCCGCATAATGCCAGAAGCGTGCGCCACCGGCTGCCGGCCCGAGCTTGGTCGAGTGCACCGCGATCACCGCGTGCAGGCCCGATTCGGGATCGGTGAAGGCATGAACGCCCTCGTGGTCGTCGAAATCGGGAAGGTCCCAAACCGCTGTCATCGCCGGCTCCTGAGGAGAATAAAATTACCGGGAGGCGAAATATTATTTTCCGGCCGGTTTTACCAGCCCAAAGCGCTCACGTTGGGGAGGCTCGGAAAAATAATGGGAAAATGGGGCGACCGACGGGACTTGAACCCGCAACATCCGGCATCACAAGCCGACGCTCTAACCAATTGAACTACGACCGCCGCGTAGGCATCGCCCCCTAGCGGGGGTCACCGGGCGGCGTCAACCGTCGACTTGCCAAAAAGACGTCAAAAACGTCCTTCGATGGCGAGCTTGTACCCGTTCGGGCCGCTCACGAAGCCCGCCTGCTCGAGCTTCTGGACCGCCAACGGATCGGACGGACGCAGCGACAGCTCGGCGCGGTAGGTCCCTGCCCCCTCGATCCGGAGCGCGATGCCCTCGGTCCCAGACTGGCTCGCCAGCGGCAGCAGCAACGCCGTGCCGTCGCAGCGCGCGGTGCCGCTCACCGACTGCGGCAAGGTGATCCCGCCGACGTCACCCGCCAGCGTTGCGCGGACGCGGCCCTCGGCGGCCTCGCACTGGCCATCGCGGAAGCGGACCGAGACGTCGTCGAGGTCGAGCGCGGAGACGGGCACCGGCGCGAACAGCCGGCCGGTCGCGACCGTGGCGGTCATGTGATCGACGCCGAAGCCGTGGCGACTGACGCTCGCCGACCCGCGCAACGGCTTGGCCGACACCGATTCGGGACCGGCGAAGACGATCGTCGCGCGGCCGACCAGCAGCGGCAGCGGCGACAGCCGCGCGTGCAGATCGCCGAGCGCGAGATCGCCGAACCGCGCTTCGGTCAGCGTCGCGCCCCAGATCGTCCCCGACACGCGCCGCGCGACCAGCCCTTCGTCGCCGACACCGACCCAGCCGAGCACCGCGCGCATCGGCAGGAACACGATCAGCGCGATCAGCAGCATGCCACCGAACAGCGCGGCGGGACCGGTTCGCAAACGGATCCGCCTCATGCCGCACGCGCCTTCAACGTAAGCGCGACGCCGACGGTCTTGTCGCCCTTGTCGGTCATCGCCACCGAATCGACGAGGATGCCGAGCCGTTCAAGCCGCGCGAGCCACGCGACCAATGCAGCAGGACGTGCCGACTGGATGCCGACGCGGACCCGGCTCGCGCCATCCTGATCGAGCGAGGCGAGCGCGAAGCCGGCCTGGTCCGCCTCGGCGCGTACTGCGTCGGCCAGCGTGCCGGTCAGCGGCGTGGCGCGCGTCCGCTGGATATCGCGCAACGTCGCGACTTGCGCGCGCGTTTCGCCGAGCCGGGTAACGGCGTCGGCGTGACGTTCGCGCGCACTGGACAGGCCGTCGCCGACCGGGCGGATGATCAGCGCCCATAGCAACGTAAGGACCGCTAGCCCCGCCATCACGAGCAACAGCCGCCGCTCCCTGAGCGAGCGTCCTTCGAACCACGTCTTCAGTCCGGTCATCGTCCGCTCTCCGGGCTGATCGTGAGTTCACCCGTCACGCGGCCGGCTGCCGCCTGGAACACGCCGGCGCGGACCGAGAAGCCGGCTGATTCGAGCGCTCGTTTGAGGTCGGTCGCCAAGGCTTCCCGTTCGACCGCCACCGACAGGCGCAGGTCGCCGTTCGCCTGGAAATCGAGCGCGGTGACTTCGGTGCCGGGCGTCGCACGCACCGCCGCGAACACCGCCGCGGTCGTGCTGGTGAAGCCGAGCCCCGGGCCGCGGACGCGCGACAGGCGCTCGTCGAGTTGGCGGCTGGAATCGACGACCGTCTCGCCGCGCGGCAAACCGGTGACCGCGACCGTATTGGCCTCCGCCTCCAACGCATCCGCGCCGAAGCTGTACTTCGCGATGCGGACGAGCGAAATCGCGAGGGTCACGGCCAGAATCGTCAGCGATAACAGCGCGAGCCGACGGATCAGCCCCCAGTCGATCGCGAACCTTCGCCGCCGCGCGAACGGCCCCTGGCGTAGGTCGAGCGGTGGCGACGCGACGGCGGCAACGATCGCTGCCTCCAGCGTATCGCGGTCGATCGTCGCAGGCGCAGTGCCGCCGGTCACAAGCTCCGTCAGTCGCGCCTCATCGGCGAACCCGCTGGAGGTGCCACGCACGACACCGCTGCCAGCGAGTTCCGCCCGCGCGTACCCCTCTTCGGGTCGCGGAAGGAGCATCGGTGCGGGAATGACGGCGACCGGGTCGACGCCCGCCTCCGCCAGCATCAGCAGCCAGTCGCGCATCGTCGCGGCACCGACGACGCCGATCGGTCGTTCGCTGGTGCCTTCGTCCCCGACTGCGACATGGAGTTCGGCGAGCGGCGACGCACTTGCTTCGCTCGCCAGGATACGCGCGGCCGCTGTCGCCTGCGCCGCGGACCGCGACGGCAGTTCCGCCCAATGCAGCGTCACCGCGTCGGCGGGCGCGACCGCGATCGTCTCGTCGTCGATCGCATCGGGGATACCCTCCCCTTCCCCGACCACGCGCGCATCCGCAACGCGCATCCAGCGATATCCGGTCTCGCCGGCGGGAAGGAACAGCAAAGTCGTCATGATGGCTCGCCCCATTGCCGCGATACAAGCTGCGCGGGAAGCCGGTTCGCGTCGATCAACGCACGTTCCTGCATTTGCGTCGTGCCGAGCGTCACGTCGATATCGAGCGTGAACCATTTCGACAGCACCTGCGCGTCCACACCGGGCGCGATATTGGCGGCGCCAAGCAACGACGCGCCCTTCTGCAATTCGTCGAAGGTCGCATAGCCCTGCAACGGTCGCCGCAGCAGCAGTTGCTGGGCGGCACCAACCGACAGAGTATCCGGATACATCATCGCGAGCAGCACGCTCTGTTCGGGCAGCAGCGTGTTGACGTTGATCGGCGACGGCTTGGTGAAGGGCAGCGTGCAGATCCACGGGCGAATCTTCGTGTAGATCTCAGGCGTCATCCCGGCGATCGCGCGCAGTTCGCTGGGGTCGCTCATCAGCGTGCCGGCGGTGCGGTACGACGGCACACGGCCGAGATATGCGCCGTCCTCGGCCCCCATCGGTGACTGGTCCTGATCGCTGTCGATCCAGTCGGTCGTGCCCGCCGCGACCTGTTCCGCGACCTGCACCGGCACGTCGAGCAGCCGCATCAGGCGGACGAACTGCGGCCGCACAT
Source organism: Sphingomonas sp. Leaf242 (assembly GCF_001422045.1). GTDB lineage: Bacteria > Pseudomonadota > Alphaproteobacteria > Sphingomonadales > Sphingomonadaceae > Sphingomonas. The sequence continues at coordinate 661,111 of NZ_LMLW01000001.1, read as the reverse complement.
CGCCACGCGCGACGTACACGCCGGGGGTGGTCATGCCGACGAGAGAATTCAGGTTGAAGCAGTTCGCCCCGTCGCGGACGCGCGCGGTCGCGAAGCCTCCGGGGACCGGCAGGCCGAACGGGGTGTTGCTCCAGCCGCCGGCCAACGTGACTCGCGTAGGCTTTGGCGCGAGCAGGTTGGAGACGCGAGTCAGCGCCATCGTCTCCGCCGCGAGTGCATAGGCGCGCGCCTGCTCGCCGGTCGCGGCATTGCTAGCAAGCCGGGTCGACAGCCGGAGTTTTTCCAGCGCCGCCCCCGCCATCACCGCGATGATCGCGACGAGCATCAGCACGGTGAGCAGCGCCGCGCCCCGTTCCCGCCCACGCTCGAGGCCGCGATCAGGTGCGCGCACCGGGCGTCTCCTGTCCGGGAGGTGTGACCGCAGGTGGCGTGGCGGCTGGACCCGTTCCATCGGATGGCGCGGGCACGTAGCTGGTGCCGACGAGGAACATCTGGCGGAACTGCGTACCGTCGTCGCGCTGGACGGTAAGTTCCATCGCGTCGGGCAACGGCCTGCCGCTCGCACCATCCCAGCGATCGCTCCAGGCGCCCGCGATGCGATAGCGGAGTGCGACCTGGCGGACTTTGGTGAGCAACGCGGCAGGCGGAAGCGGTTGCGCGCCGTCGACCATCGGATAGGCGATCCGCTGGAACACGCCCCCATCAACGCGATAGGCAACCTTCTGCATGCTGGAGCGCGCCGCACCGTCGATATTGCTCCAGCCGGCGCGGACGAGGCGGAGCATCGGCGTGACGCCCGACCCGCTCTCGCCGATGAACGCGGGAACGCTGGTGCCGGCCTCGTCGCGGGTAGCGCGGTTCGACGCCTGGGCGAGATCGGCGGACAGGATCGACATCGTCCGCGTGAGTGCGCTGATGTCGTCGAGCTTCGCACCGGTCGAACTCTGCGCCTTCACGCTGAACGACAGGATCGCCACGCCGGCGGCGGCGATCATGCCGAAGATCATAAGCGACACCATGACTTCGATGAGCGTGAAGCCGGCCTCGGTTTTCGGAGGCGTCACATCACCATCCGCGGTGCTGGTCGGACCATCGTCAGACGACCGAGTTGCGTGCCGGTCCGGTCGGCGACCTCTACGTCGATCCGCAACACGCTCGATCCGCCGAGTGCGCTGACCTGCCGGGTCCACATCCAGGGCTGGCCGCCGTTCGTCTCGACGCCGGTGACGCGGCCTGCGGTCGGTGGTTGCGCGCTGGTGACCGCGTCGATCGCGACGTTGCGCGCGACCATCTGTGCGACGAGCGTTTCGTCGAGGATGGAGGCGCCGCGGATCGTCGCGCTTTCCAGACGCACCAGCGCCATCGCCGCGAGGCTGAAGACTGCCAGCGCGACCATGATTTCTATCAACGTGAAGCCGTGTTCGGCGTAACGTCGACGAAGGGTGAAGCCGCGCTCAGCCCGCATCGGCTCTTACGCTGCCGTCGGCGTCGATGTGGACGGTCGCTGCTACACCGCCACGATCAAGGCGGATCTCCGCAGGGCGATCGACGAGGCCGGTCGGGTCGAACGTCACGCGCAGGCGGCCGCTGGTGTCGCCGATGCTGGCTCTGGTGCCGTCGTTCCAGCGTTCAACGCGCATCGGTTTCTCCGCGATCGGCGTCCAACCGCCAGCCAGCCGCCGGTCGAAGCCGTAGCCACCACCGCTGATCCAGACGCTCACCGGACGCGCCTCGACGATCGCCGAGTCATGCGCGGCGCGGGCCCGCAAGGCGAAGCGCGTCGCCTCGTCGAGCACGCGGCCGCGCGGGTCCGGCATCACGAGCACAGCTACCGCCGAGGCCAAGCCAATGATCGTGACGACGACCATCAGCTCGACCAGCGTGAAGCCACTTTCGCGTCTCCGCGAAAGTGTCCCCGCGCAGGCGGGGACCCAGTCCAAGGACTTATTGCCAGCTGCCGATATCGGCATCGATCCCCTCGCCGCCTTCCTTGCCGTCAGCCCCGAAGGTCCAGACGTCGGCCTCGCCGTGTGCGCCCGGCGAGGCATAGAGATAAGGACGACCCCAGGGATCGTTCGGCAGCTTCTTCAGATATCCGCCACGCTGATAGCGCGATGGATCGGCGAGCCCTGCAGGCGCCGAGACGAGCGCGTTCAGCCCCTGCGTGGTGTTGGGGAAGGTCATGTTCTGGAGCTTGTAGAGCTCCAGCCCACCCTCGATCTGCGCGATGTCGGCCTTCGCCTTCTGGATCCGCGCGGTGTCGCCCGAGGGCAGCACGTTGAGCGCGACGATGGTGGCAAGCAGGCCGATGATCACGATCACCACCATCAGCTCGACGAGGGTAAAGCCGGCCTCGCGGCGCTTCTTTTTATCTTCGGGACGCATGAACAACCTCATTGTCCGGCCAGCGTGTTGAGCTGGAGGATCGGGAGCAGGATGGATAGCACGATCGTCGCGACGATGCCGCCCATCACGACGATGATCAGCGGTTCGAGCAGCGAAAGTGCGGTGGCGGTGAAACGGTCGAACTCGCGTTCGAGATAATCGGCGGCGCGCTCCAGCATCTCGTCGAGCCGGCCCGCCGCTTCACCGCTTGCCGCGAGATAGGTCAGCAGCGGGGGGAAGACGCCGGCGCGGCGCATCGCGGCGGAGAGCGAACCACCGCCGCGGATCGCGTCGACGATCTGGTCCGACGCCTGACGGAGGCGGCGGTTGTGGATCGTGCTGGCGGTGAGGTTGAGGCCATCGAGCAGCGGCAGGCGGCTCGCGACCATCGTGCCGAGCGTGCGCGCCATACGTGCTGCGTGGAGGTCTCGGATCAGCCGGCCGAGCAGCGGAATGCGGAGCAGCCAGCCGTCGAAGGCGAGCCTGAGCGTCGGGTCCTTGAGCGCCCGCCACCCGGCGAGACCGCCGCCGACGACGATCAGCAGCATCACCCACCAGTATCCGACGAGGAACGCCGAGAACGCCATCACCATGCGCGTCAACAGCGGCAGTTGCTGGCCGACCGTGTCGAATTGCTCGACCACCTGCGGCACCACGAACATCATCAGCGCGGTGACGACGCCGAACGCGACGAGCGCGAGGATCGACGGGTAGGCGAGCGCAGTGATGAGCTTGCCGCGGATTTCAGCCTGGCGTTCGAGCAGGGCCGCCAAGCGGTCGAGGATGGTCGGGAGCGAGCCCGAGCTTTCACCGGCGGACACCATTGCGCGGTAGAGCGGCGGGAAGCTCTTGGGTTCGCGCGCCATTGCGTCGGCGAGGCGGCGGCCTTCGACGACGCCGGCGTGGACGTGCTGGACTATCGTGCGGACGCTGTCCTGCTCGGTCTGGCGCGTGATCGTGCGGAGCGATTCCTCCAGCGGGGAGACTCGGTTGAGGGTGGCGAGCTGGCGGGTGAAGAGCGTGAGGTTCTTGCCCGACATCTTCGGCGTGCCGAGTTGAAGGCCGAAGAGCGGGCGGCCTTTCGAGGCTTGTGGCGGCGCGCCGGCGGAAATCTTCACGACGTAGAACTTGCGCGCGTCGAGGGTCGCTCGTGCGACGTCGATGTCGGACGCGGCGACGTGGCCGCGGCGTTCGGCGCCCTTGGTGTCGATCGCGATGTAGTCGAAGTCCGCCATCATCCTCCCCTGCAAGGGGAGGGGGACCGCCGCGAAGCGGTGGTGGAGGGGGCGTGCCGCGCACGTTCCGGCTGTGGCCGCCACGCACTGCTGGCGGCGTACGGCCGGTGGTGCGAGCGTGGTGAGCCCCCTCCACCAGCTTCGCTGGTTCCCCTCCCCGTTCCGGGGAGGAATTGCCGCACGCTACGCAACTACTGAATCCTCGACTGCTTCGGTGGTGTCGCGGCGGGATACTCGGACGGCTTCTTCGGCGGTGGTTTGGCCGGAGAGGACTAGGTCGCGGGCCGATTGCGCCAAGTTCGGGGACTTCGCGAATGCGTGCGCGGTGATCTCCGACTCGTGGCCGTCGGTGTTGATCAGGCGGCGGATCGTGTCGTCGATGCGGACAGCTTCGAAGACGCCGATGCGGCCCTTGTAGCCGGTCTGGTTGCAGTCTTCGCAGCCTTGCGCGACGTAGACGATCGCGTCGGAGGGGATGCCGAGCAACGGGGCTACCGTATCCGACGCGGGCACGGCCTTACGGCACGTCGGGCAGAGCCGGCGGACGAGGCGCTGGGCGATCACCGCACGCAACGTCGAGGCGAGCAGGAAGCTCTCGACCTTCATGTCGCGCATGCGGGTGATCGCGCCGATCGCGTCGTTGGTGTGGACCGTGGACAGCACGAGATGGCCGGTGAGCGACGCCTGCACCGCGATCTCGGCAGTCTCGCGGTCGCGGATTTCGCCGACCATCACGACGTCCGGATCCTGGCGGAGGATCGCGCGTAGCCCTGCCGCGAAGGTCAGGCCGACCTTTGGGTTCACCTGGGTCTGGCCGACGCCGTCGACCGCGTACTCCACGGGGTCCTCGACGGTGAGGATGTTGCGGCTGCCGTCGTTGAGCAGGCGTAGCGCGGCGTAGAGCGATGTGGTCTTGCCCGAACCGGTCGGGCCAGTGACGAGGATGATGCCGTTGGGCTCGCTGAGCGCTTCGTTGAGCAGTGCGAACAACGCGGGCGGCAGCCCGAGCGCTTTGAGGTCGATGCCGGCGTTTTCCTTGTCGAGGATACGCAGCACCACGCGTTCCCCTGCGCGCGACGGCAGCGTCGAGACGCGGACGTCGAGCAGCTTGCCGCCGAGCGTCAGCCCCATCCGCCCGTCCTGCGGGACGCGGCGCTCGGCGATGTCGAGGCGCGCCATGACCTTGATACGGCTGACCACGACCGGCGCGACGTTGGGCGGCATGCGCAGCGTTTCGCGCAGCACGCCGTCGATGCGCATGCGGACGACAAGGCCGGACTCGTACGGCTCGATATGGATGTCCGACACGCCGTTGCGCGCGGCGTCGGCGATGATGCCGTTGATGAGACGGATAGCGGGGGCATCGTCGGCGGTGTCGAGCAGGTCCTCCGCCGTCGGCATGTCGCCGGCGAGCAGGTCGAGTTCGTCGCCCATCCCGACTGCGGCGAGCGCGTTGGCCTGGCCGTCCATCGCGTAGACGTTCGACAGGAGGCGGTCGAACGCGATCTGCTCGACGAAGGTGACGTCGAACGGGCGAGCGAGATAGCGGCGGAGTTCGAGCAGGACTTTCGGGTCTGCGCCGGCGCGCATGGCGATGGTGAGGTGGGAGTCCGTGTCGGCGTGGTCGACTACGACGCCGAACTTTCGGGCGAAGGCGTAGGGGATGGTGATCTGGGGGAGATCACTGCTCCCCTCCCGCTCGCGGGAGGGATTGGGGGAGGGATTGGGGGAGGGAATGACATACCCCTCGATCGCGTCGTCCGGGAGTAAGACAGGCCCTCCCCCGACCCCTCCCGCAAGCGGGAGGGGAGCAGAAGCGTCGATCTCGTGGCCTTCGCGGATGATCATTTCCTGGGCCGCACGACCATCGTCGAGGTGCGGACCGGGACGGCGATGCGCGGGTCTTCGATGTTGCCGGGGATCGGTGCGCTCGGGATCGGCGGAGCCGCGCCCATGTAGTCGCGGACGAGCTGGTCGATCGACGGCTCGGCGCCCGGCTCCTGCAAGCCCTGTTGCAGGCGGACATAGCCATAGCGCTGTTCGGTCAGCTTACGGCTGTCTTCCGCGGTGCGCAGGATCGTCGGGCGGATGAAGATCATCAGGTTGGTCTTCGACCGCTGCTTCGCCTTCGAGGTGAACAGATGGCCGAGCACGGGGATGTCGCCGAGCAGCGGGATCTTCTCGATCGTGCGGCGCTCGTTATCGTCGAGCAGGCCGCTGATCACCGCGATCTGGCCGTCGTCGACGGTGCGGACGGTCTCGACCTCGCGCTTGTTGAGGATCAGGTCGCTATTGTCGCTCGATACCGGGCCGGCGATCGAACTGACCTCGAGGCGGAGGTTGAGCTTCACCGTACCGCTCGAGTTCACCTGCGGCCGCACGGTCAGCTCGATGCCGACATTCTGGCGCTGCGTGGTGCGGAACGCGTTGTCGAAATTGGTGCTGAGCGCCTGCCCCGTGGTGATCGGAATCTCCTGCCCGACGAGGCTGTGCGCCTCCTGGTTGTCGAGCGTGACGAGGTGCGGGACCTGGAGCAGGTTCGAGGTCGTGTCGCTCTTCACCGCGTTGATGATCGCGCCGAAGAACGTGCTGCCGATCTTGCCGCCGAACCCGCCAAAGCCGCCGGTGGCCGCGAGGATCGATGCGATCGCCGACTGCTGCAAAGCGTCCGCCGCGGCATTGGGCGTGTTCGTTTCGGTGCGCGTGCCATCGGGCGCGACGACCGTCGTGCCGTTGCCGCCAATCGAACGCGCGCCGATCGCGCCGGCAATCTGGAGGATGTTGGGCGCGGAGTTCGAGAAGGTCGATGCGCCGAACGCTCCACCGCTCGGGTCACCGACGATGAACTGCGCACCGAGCGTCCTCGCGGTCGAATCGGAGACCTCGGCGACGATAGCCTCGACGAGTACCTGTTCGCGGCGGGTGTCGAGCTGGCGGACGACTTCGTTCAACTGACGCTGGATCTCGGCGGGTGCGGCGATGACGATCGCGTTGGCACCGGCAAAGCGCGTAACGACCGCGGCGGTCTTGCCGCCGGCTGCGGTGATCGCCGCCTGGCCCGATCCGCCGCCCCCGCCGCTCGACGACGGTCCGGATTGCGGGATCTGAGGTTGCGAGAAGTTCGACTGGCCGCCGGACGCACCGTTAGTGCTGCTCGACCCGAAATTCGAGCGCGACAAGGCGGTCTGCACGGGCTGCGTCGGGGTCTGGCCGACGAGTTCCTGCAACACCGGCAGCAGTTGCTCGGCATCGGCGTTTTCGAGGAAGACGACCTTGATCTCGGTGCCGTTGCGTGCCTTCTGGTCGAGGTCGGCGGCGACCTGCGCGAGGCGGGCGACCGTGGTCGGATCGCCGCGCAGCGCGACCGCGTTCGAGCCCTCGACCGCGACCACCGATGCGCTCGGGCCGGAGCCTGCGCCACCGCCCTGCCCGCCTTGACCGCCGCCAGTGCCAGTTCCGATCAGGCCCTGGAGCGCGGTGGCGATCTCCTTCGCGCTGGCGTTCTTCAGCGCGACGACGCGCGTGGAGGAGGTGTCGGTGTCGATCCGGCGAAGGACTTCGCGGATGCGCCGGATGTTGTCGGCGAAATCGACCACGACGAGGCTGTTGCCGCCACGGTTCGCGCTGACCGAGCCCTGCGCGCTGACCAGCGGGCGAACCGTCTCGACTGCGGACTGCGCGTCGATCGCGCGGAGGCGGATGATCTCGGTAACGTAGCTGTTGCGTGCGGCGCCCGCGACGCCGATCCGGCTCGGCTGCGAGGCGGCGTTGTCGAGCGGCTGGACGCGGAACGCGCCGCCCGAAGTCGGCACCGCGACGAGGCCGTTGGCGCGCAACGTCGAGAGGAATATCTCGAAATATTCGGAGCGCGACAGCGGGCGATCGGTGACAACGGTCACCTTGCCGGCGACGCGGTTGTCGATGATGAACGTGCGCCCGGTGACCTTGGCGGCGTCGGCGATAAACGCGCGGATATCGGCATCGCGGACGTTGAGCGTGGTCTGCGCGTGGACGCCTGCCGCAAGTGCGAGCGCCACGACGGGGCCGAGAAGCAGTTTTTTCATTGGGGTGGCGCGATCGTAATGGCGAGCGGCAGGGTATCCTGGCCGCGTTCTACGGTGATGGGGACGTTGCCGCCGCCCGCGAAATCCTTGGCGATGCGGTCGAGATCGCCGGGGCCCGAAACGGGCCGCCCGCCGATCGAGGTGACGACATCGCCGTCCTTGAGCCCGGCGGAGCGGAAGACGTTGCCCGAGCCCTGCGACCGGACCGTCAGCCCGCTGATGCGGCCGCCGTCGATCCTCGGGATGAAGCCGATCTCGCTGCGCAACTGAGCGATCGGGATACCGGCGGCGGGCGCTGGTGCTCCGGGCGCACCCGCCGGTGCCGCACCCGGAGCGACCGGCGTGACGGCGCCCGACTGGTCGAGGAACAGGTCCTCGTCGGCACCGCCACGGTCAATCGTGACGTGATCGAACGCGACCGACTTGAGGCGCACGCCCGGCTGGATCTCGTCGCCGACCGCGACGCTTTGCTGGAGACCGTCAGGACCGGCGATGATCGCGGAGCTACGCGCCATCGCTTCGTCGATGCGCGTGCCGAACAGGGTCAGCTGGAGCGACGTGACGGTGGCGGGTGCGCCCGCCGCCCCACCGAGGCGGAAGAACGGATCGAACCCGCGCAAGATATCGGCGGGCGATCCGACGACCATCGGCGCAGCCGGGCGCCAGTCGCCGAGCGGCGTGATCGGCGTCACGATCGTCCACGCAAGCCGCGCGCACTGCGTGGCCAGCCCGGCCAGCAGCGCGAGTTCGACGACACTATAGACATTCACGACCGGTATACGCCGCAAGATACGGCGCGCCCGCGCGTCCAGCTTCAACCGCATCCGCGACCCACCCCAATTTCCCGCATCCCGTCGCGTAGGCATGCCATGTTACAATTCCGCGTCAATGGCTTGCCCGCCGAATATGCGCAATCCGGTGCCGGGCGCGCCGAGATGACGGACAGGGTAGCGCATCGCGTCGGCGATGGGCAGAAGACGCGCATGTCCGATACATTCCCGTCCAGTGGCTCCGGCCTGCCCCCCGCAGCGATCCTGGCGCGGCTGTCCGTGCCCGGCGTGCAGCGCGTACCAAGCCCGAAGCTCGACCTGTTCGTGCGGCGCGACTTCCTGCCGCCCGACCTGTGCGCGGCGCTGATCGAGCGGATCGATGCGGTACGGCGGCCGTCGACGATCTCCGATTCGAACGGTGACGCGAGCTATCGGACGAGTGAGACGGGCGATCTTTCGCCGCTTGATCCCGTGGCGATCGAGGTCGAGCGCCGGATCGCGGCGCTGACCGGACTCGACCCGGTGCACGGCGAGCCGCTGCAGGGCCAGCGCTATGCGGTCGGCCAGGAGTTCAAGGGGCATACCGATTATTTCGAGCCGAACGGGGTGGATTATACGCGCTATTGCGGCGTCGCGGGGAACAGGACGTGGACCGTCATGATCTACCTGAACCGGCCAGACGCGGGCGGTGCGACGCGCTTCAAGGCGATCGACAAGATCGTTCAGCCGGAGACGGGCAAACTGCTCGCGTGGAACAACCGGCGAGCGGATGGCAGCCTCAACCCTGCGACGCTGCATCACGGGATGAAGGTACGGTCGGGGGTCAAGTATGTGATCACCAAGTGGTTTCGCGAGAAGGCATGGGGCTAGGCTGAGCTGAGTAAGGCTTAGCCGGTCAGAACAGGGCAAGCGGACTTGCCGAGCGATCTCGATCTCGTCTGAAAAGTTAAGCACCTCCCCGGCGAAGGCCGGGGCCCAATTGGGCAGCGTTGCTAACCGAGGTCGCGCTACGTTACTCGGCGCTTTCCAATTGGGCCCCGGCCTTCGCCGGGGAGGTAGTTACCGACTGGCGGTCACCCGCCGTCAGTCCGCATCAGAACGTCGTGCTGATACCCAGCGTGAATACCTGACCCAGATTGTACCGGTTGATGTACACCTTGTTGCCATTCTCGAACGTCTGGCCTTCGCTGAACCGCATCTTGGTGAGGTTGCGAGCCTCGGCTTTCACCTCGAATTTGGCACCGCGCAGTTCGATGCCCTGGCGCGCGACGAGATCGAGGCGGATGCCGGGCCTTTCGATGATGTCGGGCAGGAAGCCCGCACCACCGAGGTTGGACGGGCCGCGGTTCGTCACGCGGTCGCTGGCATAGTTGAACAGCAGCGTGATCTGCGACAGCCGCTTGGTATCCTCCAATCCAAGCTGGACGTTGACCAAGTGATCCGACTGACCGGTGAGCGGCGCGCCGTCACGGAAATTGCCCGTCGCGGGCGCAAACCCGGTATCGCACCCTGCGACCTTCGTGGTCTGGTCGACCACGTTCGGCACGCAGGTGTCGTCCACCGTGATCGACGAGTTCGTATAGGTGTAATTGGCGATGAACAGCAGGCGGCGCGTCGCGAAGAAATCGCTGCCGAGCGTGTCGAGCGGGACGTATTTCTGGAACTCGACCTCGCCGCCGTACAGCTTGGCCTTGGGCAGATTGGTGAAGCCGGTCTGGAGACGATCGTCGGCACCGGTGTAGAAACCGACCTGCTCGATCGGCTTGTCGATCCGCTTGTAGAACGCACCGAGCGTGAAGCGCTGGTCACGCGCGAAGAACCACTCGTACCGTGCGTCGAGATTGTACAGCTTGGTATCCTGCAACAGCGGGTTACCGAAGAACAGGCGATCCGATTCGGGATCGCGGAACTGCTGCGGCGCAAGCTCGCGGAACTGCGGGCGCGAGATCGTCTTCGATCCACTGACGCGAAACTGCATGTCGGGCGCGAAATTCCAGGTCAGCGTGGTAGCCGGCAGGAAATAGTCGTTCTTCAGGCGCGTCGTCGCGGAATCGATCGGGGTCACCCGCTCGTCCGCCGTCTCGTAGCGGACGCCGATCGTGCCGCGGATACCGTCGGCGACCTCGGCTTCGGCCTGGACATAGCCTGCATGAATGCGCAGCGACGCGTCATACTGGTACGCGCCGAGCGGGGTGTTGAACTGCAGCTCCAGCGAGTTGTTCGGATCGTTCGTGTCGATCGCGAGCAGATAGTCCGGGCGCAGCAGATTGTAGGGATAGCCCGGCGCGGTGCCACCACCGCGTGGCGTCTGGTAATTGAACTGAAGGCGCGACGACGTGCGTTTCGTATCCGAATAGAAATAACCGGTCGAAAGCGTCACCGGCCGCGCGGTCGACAGCTTGTAGGCCAGATCGGCCTGCCCGCTGTAGAGGTCCTCCTTCAGTTCGCTGAAGATGATCGACGCGAACGGCGAGAAGCGCTGCGTCACCTGATAGGCGCCGTTGCACTGCGCGCCCCCGGTGCCGTTCGGATCCTGCACGGTGATCGGCAGACCGGTCGTGGTGGTGTTCGAGCAGAGGTAATCGAACTGCCGCTCGTATGGCGCGTTGCGTTTAGAGTTGGCGTAGGCGCCGCGGACGTCGAGCGTCAGCGCGTCCACCGGCTTGAACGCGCCGACCAGCTGGGTCTCGAACAACTGGCGTTCGAACCAGTTGGTATTCTGCTGGAAACGCAGACCGCTCGAGTTGTTGTAGGTGGTCGCCGCCGACCCGCGCGCCTGCTTGAGCGTATCGTGGATGTAGACGTTGGTGAGCTTGACGCTGTTCTCGCCGAACTCGTAGCCGATGCCGAGGAGCCCGTTGGCGACCATCCGGTTGTCGGTCAGCAGGGTCTGGAAATCGTTGCGCAGCAGACCCTCGGGCGTGACCGAATCCTGCTGCGTGATGTTGCGGGTGCGGAAGGTGTTGCTCGCGCTGACCGATGCGATGACGCCGAGCCGGCCCGATCCGATGTCGAACACCGTACCGCCGCTGATCTCGCCCGAGAAATTGGCGGGAAGCTGATTGTTGCGCTGGAGCAGCGAGGTCGAGGCGTTGCTGAGCGTGGCGGCCTGCGCGGCGGAGATGTTGCCGTTGCCCTTTGACGCATCCTTGATGAAGCTCGGCACCTTGCGGGTGCCGTCGTCGTAGCCGATCCAGTCCTTATCGCCGCCGTAATAGGTGTAGCCGAGCTCGCTGGTCGTCGCGGTGTCGGCCGAAACCGAGCCGCCGAACGACAGGAAGTTCTTGTCCGGGATCGTCTTGGTCGTGAGGTTGATCACGCCGCCGCCGAATTCGCCGGGATAGTTCACCGAATAGGTCTTCTGGACCAGCGCGGACCCGACGATCGTGGTCGGGAAGATGTCGAGCGGGACCGAACGGCGTAGCGGCTCGGGGCTCGGCAAGGGCGAACCGTTGAGCAGCGACGACGAGTACCGATCGCCGAGACCGCGGACATAGACGAAGCCGTTGCCGACGATGCTGAGACCGGTAACGCGCGACAAGGCGCCGGCGATGTCGCCTTCGCCGGTGCGGGCGATGTCCTCGGTCGACAGGACCGACACGACCTGCGGCGTCGCACGGACGAAATTCGGGATGTTGCGGCCGACGACGACGATGTCCTCGCCGCCATTGGGATCATAGCCAGGCGTCGACACTTCGGCCTGTGCACCTGCGGCCTGTGGCGCAGACGTGTCCACCGGCGTCGAGACAGGCCCCGTCGGCGTGGTCGAGGCGGGGGGCGGCGCGGCGGGAGCCGGTGCTGCACCACCAGTTTGGGCCAGCGCGGCCGGCGCGACCAGCTGCGAGGTCAGGAGAAGTAAGGTGGCATAGCCGAAGCGCGTTTGCATGGCCGAATATCCAGATCAGGGGTCTATGGGCGAATGCCGGGGCGGTCTTTGGAACCGCCCCGGCATCGCTGCTCACATCATCGACTGCGGAGAGCCGACCGGAGGCTTACCGGCCGTTGCAGTTGAAGTAGACCGAGGTGAAGATCGGCGGGCCAACGTCCTGCTTCGACGCATCGGCGGCGCGGATCGTCGAGCGATCGGCCTGGCTGGTTTCCTGCGCGATCAGGTTGAGGCAGGCGACGGTCGCCGGTGTCTTCACGATCCCGTTGATGAAGCGCATGTCCGACCCGCCACGCTGGCGGATCGCGGCCGGCGCAAGCGCGGTCTGGACGAACGTGAAGTTCGAATACTGGCCGAAGGTCCGCGGCAGCAGATCCTCGGCAGCGTTCGAGTCGATCTCGGTCGAGAACGAGTCGGCGGTCGCCGGGGTGATCTTCTGCGCAGCGATGATGAACTGCATGAAGCCGCGATAGCCGTTGTCGATATCGTAGCCGTCGTCGTCCGCGCCGGTGACCGCGAAATACCGGACGTTCGTGGTGCCGCCGAAGATTTCGATGCCGTCATCGGCCGAGTTGTGGCTCTGGACGTGATCGATCGTCGTGCCCGAACCGGTGCCGCCCAACGTCAGGCCCTGAAGCTCGTTGCCGTCGCTGATCGCGATGCCGCTGTAGCGGATCTGGACATACTGCATCGTGCCGCTGTTGTCCGCGGCGGTCGGGCCACCGTAGAAGCGCCCGGTGACGCCTTCGATCGCCTGCTGGCAGGTCGTGCTCGTGCCGCCAGCGTTGTTCGGACCGGTACCGGTGGCGCAGACCGCGACGGGAGCGCGGCCGAGCAGGATGATCCCGCCCCACTGGCCCTGCGTCGCATCGCTGACGCCGTTGGCGGTCAGGTTCTGCTGCGACGTGAAGATGATGGGCGCATCGCGCGTACCAACGGCGCTGATCTTCGACCCGCGGTTGACGAGCAGGAGATCGGCGGTGACTTCGGTCGAGTCCGCCGCGACAACCACGCCTGGCGCGACCGTCAGCGTCACGCCGGTATCCGCACCGGTCGTGCCGACATCGGCGCCGACTTCGGTCTGGCCACGCAGGCGGTAGACGACACCAGCGATCTTCGGCAGCGTCAGGCTCGTCGTAATGAGCGTCGGCAGACGGCAGAGGCGGCGCGTTGCGGGCGCCGAACTGGTTTCGTTCGTACCATCGTCGATCGTACCCGTCGGGCATACCGAGGTCGCAGCGCTATAAGCACCGATGCTCGGGACGGCCGTGCAGCTCGCAGTCGTGCTGCCGCCGAACTGCGCCGACGACGAGTTGCAGGTCCAGCCCTGGAACGCAGTGTCGGACGGTCCGTTCAGCGCGCCGACGAAGTTCGTGCTGGTGAAGAACGGGTTGATCGACGACGGGTCGGTCGCGGTCGTGGCGGACGTCGCGGCGGTCGGGTACACGCCGGTCAGGACGTTGGTGCCGCTGACGTTGTTGTTGGTGCCAGCGTTGACGATCGCAAGCTGCTCGTCGGCGCTGATCGTGATCGTGCCGTCCGAGCGGCCGCCCGAGGTCGAGGCGAACTGCGCGGCGGTAATCGCCGTCGGCGTGGGCGTCGGGGTGGCAGGTGTTGGCGTCGGCGTGGCGGGCGGCGTGATGATCACCGTGCCAGCGCCCGGCGAGGCGACGTCGTCGGCCCCACCGCATGCGGTGAGTGCGAGGCAGGCCGTGCCGGTCAGCAGGATCGTGCCGAGGCGAGTAAAGCTGGTCATGCGAAGGACTCCCGAGTCGTACCGTTGATTGTTCGGATCGACCCAGGCTCCCCCCTGTCGACCGTGACATGGCGGTTAGGCTGGCCAGATGACGCTGCGATGCGATTTGGGTTACGCTTGCATGACTATGATGTGACGGTTCGATGACGGTCGATTGGGATGCTGCCGCCCTACGGGGTTGAAAACCGCGCTATCGAACACATCTCTTCCGATCCGGCGCGCGATGATTTACAGGCGCTGCCAGCGTCACCGCTCGCGCAACCCTGCGTCCGAGCGGTCAGACCATCATTACAGGATTATTCGACGACAATGGCCTCTTTCAAGGACCCCAGTTTCCAGGACCGCACGAGCAGCGCAGCCGCCGCCAAGCAGAAGGCGCTGGAAGCGCTGCGTGCCAAGCCGCCGATCGACGAAGCCGTCGTTGCCGAGCGCCTCGCCGCGCGTGAGGCCAAGGAATTGGCCGAGCGCGAGAAGCGCGCTGCCAAGCGTGCCGCCGAAGACGAGGCGAAGGCTGTGAAAAAGGCTGAAGCCGAGGCCGCTGCTGCGAAGAAGCGCGAGGCCGAGGCCAAGGTCGAGCTGACCGACGCCGAGAAGAAGGCGATCCGTGACGCGAAGTACGCGGCGCGGAAGAATAAGAAGAAGTGATTCGGGGCGGTCGTTTGGCCGCCCTCCTTTGTGAACCACCGACCGTTTGCTAAAAGCGCCTTACGCGAAAAGACTACCACCCCGGCGAAGGCCGGGGCCCAATTGGCAAGGTCGCAGTGGTGAAGCGCACACCTAGGTTACCGACGTTTCCCAATTGGGCCCCGGCCTTCGCCGGGGTGGTTTGCTGAGGGTGGGTACGGTTCTCCAACTACCTTGTTCTCCCGCGAAGGCGGGAGTCCAGTCTGGGCTCCCGCCTTCGCGGGAGAACAATTAGGTGTGGGTAGCGGACGGGGTGAAGCGCGCTCCTACTCCGCCTGCTCCCAACCGCCCCCCAGTGCCTTGAACAACGCCACCGTCAGTTGCCGCAACTGCGCATCGCTCGACACCAGCTGTTCGCGCGCCGTCAGGACGTCCGTCTCAGCATTCAGCAGCGTATTCTGCGCCACGAAGCCGGTCCGGTATTGCGACTCCGCCGCGTTCGCGCTGCTCTGCGCATCAACTACCCCGCGCTGCAACGCTGCGTTGCGGCGACGCTCGGCCGCGATCTGTGCGAGCGGGTCCTCGACGTCGCGCAACGCCTGCAACACGGTTGAGCGATAGCGCAGATACGCCTGCTGGCGGTCCTCCTCGCGCGACTTCACAGTCGACTTGCGCCGGCCCCAGTCGAGCAACGGAAACTGCGCCGCACCGGACGCGGTCAGCTGGAGGCTGTCCCCCGAAAATAGATTGCCGAGCGCGGTCGAGATCAGCTGGCCCATGCCAGTGAGGCTGAACTTCGGATACATGTCCGCCACCGCAACGCCGATATCCGCGGTCGAGGCCGCCAGATCTCGTTCGGCCGCGCGTACGTCGGGGCGGCGGCGCAACAGCTCGGAAGGCAGGCCCGCCGGGATCGACGGTACGCCTAGCGGTGCTACCAAAGGCGCTGCGAGTTCGGTCATCAACGTCGCGGGCGGCTCCCCGAGCAGGATGGCCAGCGCGTGCATGCGGACGTCGACATCGGCACGGACCGGTTCGGCGCGCGCTTGCGTCGAGGTGATCGAGGCACGCTGGCGGGTGACGTCGATCGGCGGGACGAGGCCGACCTTGGCGATGTTGCCCGCGATCGTCAGCGCGCGTTGCTGGTTGGCGATCTCGCCCTCGATCGTCGCAAGCTGCGCCTGGTCGAGCCGGAGCGCAAAATACGCCTGCGCGACTTCGGCGGCCAAAGTCACCGCAGCATCGCGCTTCGACCAGACTGCGGATTCGGTCCGCGCCCGCGCGCCCTCGGTGCTGCGACGGACACCACCGAACAGGTCGAGTTCCCAGCTCGCATCGAACCCGACGGAATAGGTCGTGATCCCGCTGCCGGGGAGTGCGATGCCGCCGGTCGAGCCGGTGCCGCCTGCCCCCGCGCCGCCGCTGAACGCACGGGCGATCGACGACAGGCCGGCATTCTTGCTGAACTCGATATGGCTCGGGCTGGCGCTCGCATTGACGCTCGGCAATCCTTGCGAGCGCGCGACGATCTCCTGCAACCGCGCCTGGCGAACGCGCGAGGCGGCGATGGCGATGTCGGGATTGCCCTTCAACGCGCGGTCGACGAGGCCGTCCAGCTGCGGATCGCCGAATGCCGACCACCAGCGCGCCGGATCGACGGTCGCACCGACGGTGGCCTGCGGACCGACGAACGCCGGCGGCACCGCCATCTCGGGCGGCGTGTAGTTAGGGCCGACGGTGCACCCCGCGAGCAGGGCCGCAACCGCAACCACCATGAACCGCGCACGCATCAATGCATCCCTCCCGAGGGCGCGCCGCCGGTCTTGCCGGAGCGCATGAATAGAACCAGTGGCGCGACGCACAGCACGACCACCATCATCGCGCGGAACACGTCGAGGAACGCGAGCATCGTCGCCTGCCGCTGCATCTGGCTGTAGAGAACGGCCAGCGGCGTCGTCGAATCGCCCTGCCCGCCGAACACGCTCGTCGCCTTCTGCATCCAGTCGTTATAATTCGGATCGAGCTGGTTGAGCGTCTGCGTCAGTTCCGACTGATGCCGCTGCAATCCGCCCGCGAGCTGAGTCTGCGCGAAGCAGATGCCGATCGTCCCACCGAGATTGCGCGAGACGTTGAGCAGGCTCGAGGCTTGCGCGGTCTGCGTCTGCTTGAGCCCGACATAGGCGATCGCGTTGATCGGCACGAACAGGAACGGCAGCGCCATCGCCTGGAACAGCCGCGCGAACGCCGCGTCGGAGAACGCGATGTCGGCGGTCAGGTGGCTCATGTTCCACAGCGCGAACGCTTGCACCAGCAACGCCGGGAACAGCAGGAAGCGCACGTCGACCAGCCCGCTCAACCGGCCCGCGAACGGCACCATGACGAGCGTCGCGAGACCGCCGGCGGTCAGCGCGAGACCCGCGTCGAGCGAGCTGTAGCCGAGCACCTGTTGCAGCATCTGCGGGATCAACTGCGTGGTGCCGAACAGAATCATTCCGGTGACGCCCATCACGCCGATCGTCAGCGCGAAGTTGCGGTTCTTCATCAGCTTGAGGTCGATCACCGGGTCCTTGTGGTTGAGCTCCCAGATGACGAGCGTGACCAGCGACACCGCGGCGATGATCGCCGACATGACGATGAAGCCGCTCGCGAACCAGTCCTCGCGCTCGCCGCGATCGAAGGTGAGTTCGAGGAAGCCAAGCCCGAGCGCGACCAGCGCGACGCCGACATAGTCGATCGTCAGGCCGTTCTTGAAGCGCTCGTCGCGGTCCTTCTTCACCTGGTCGGGCTCGTCGACGAACGTCTCGACCAGGAACCACGCGGCGATGCCGACGGGGACGTTGATCAGGAACACCCAGTGCCAGCTCGAATATTCGACGATGTAGCCCCCGAGCGTCGGCCCGAGCACGGGGCCAACGACGACGACGATCGCGAACGCGGCGAACGCCATCCCGCGTTGCTTGGGCGGGAAGGTGTCGGCGAGGATCGACTGCTCGACTGGCGCCAGTCCGCCACCGCCGATGCCTTGCAGCACGCGCGCGACGACGAGCGTCCCGATGTTGGGAGCAAGGCCGCACAGAAGCGATGCGAGCGTGAACAGCGCGATCGACAGCAGAAAATAGCGCTTTCGGCCGATCGCGTCCGACAGCCAACCCGAGATCGGGATGACGATCGCGTTGGCGACGAGGTAGCTGGTCAGCACCCACGTCGCCTGATCGGTGGTGATCGACAGCCCGCCCGAGATATGATCGAGCGCGACGTTGGCGATCGAGGTGTCGAGCACCTCCATGAAGGTCGGAATCGAGATGATCGCGACGATCAGCCACGGGCTGTATTTGCCCGCCGCCGACCGGCTTGGCGACCACGTGTGACCGCCTCCCGCATCGACTTTCGCAGGAGCTTTCGCCACCTCAGCGGACCTTGACGGTCGGCACCACCGACATGCCGGGACCGATCGGATAGCGCTTCGGATCGGGGCCGTTCTTCGCGTCGAACACGATCCGCACCGGCACGCGCTGGACCACCTTCACATAGTTGCCGGTCGCGTTCTGCGGGGGCAGCAGGGCGAACGCTTGGCCGGCGCCGCGCTGGATCGAGTCGACGTGGCCCTTGAAGTCGACGCCGGGATACGCGTCGACGTGGATGTCGACGGGCTGGCCGATCCGCATCAAGGTAAGTTGCGTTTCCTTGAAGTTCGCAGTCACCCACATTTTGTCGGGGATGATCGCCATCAGCTGCGTGCCGGGCGCGACATAGGAGCCGACGTTGACCGAGCGATTGACGACCTGCCCTGCGACCGGCGCGGTCACGCGGAGATCGCCGATCGTGACGTTCGCCTGATCGACCTGCGCGCGGCGGGCGTCGATCACCGACTTGGCCGCGCCGACCTGCTTCCTGGCGACGCTGATCTGCGCGGTGGCGGTGTCGATCTGCTCGCGGGCGGCGGCGGCATCGGCGGCGGTCTGGCGGGCGGTGGCGCGCGCCTGATCGAGTTGCTGGCCCGCGACTGCGCTCGGATCGAGCCGTAGCAGCGCCTCGTAGCGCGCGAGATCCTGCTGGGCCTTCACGGCGGCCGCCATCGGTACGCGCGCCTGTGCGGCGGCCTGATGGCGTTGCGCCTCGGCAGCGGTGACCTGTGCCTGCGCCTGCGCGAACTGCGCACGCGCCTGCGATTCGTTCGCCTGCGCCTCGACGACCTGCGCGTGGCGGCCCGACGACTTGATCACCGCAAGCAGGCGACCCGCCTCGACATGCCGGTTGTCGATATCGGCGACCTGGACCAGGGTGCCGGCGACCTGAGGCGCGAGGCGGACGATGTGCGTGTCGACGAACGCGTCGTCGGTCGACTCGAACTGCCGCGCGTGCAGCCAGTAGAGCACCCCGCCGATGATCAGTCCGCCGACGACGATGACAAGGATGATCCAGAAGATCGGCTTCTTGAACACCGACGGCTTCTTGTCGTCCTCGGACTCGTCCTGCTGGTCGGCATCGGACTGCTGATCCTCACCGTTCGGATCGTCCTTGCGATCCTCGTCGTCGTGGTTGGCGTCGGAGTGGTTCATCTGGTCGGTCATGCCTGGCCCTGTTCTTCAGCACGCATCGAATCGAGAATGGCGTCGATATTGGCGTCGATCCGCGCCTTGATATCGAGAATGTCGTTAGGTTCGAGCGTATCGCGCTCGAGCAGTTTGAGGCAGGTCGCGCGGTTCGCCCGCAGCGTGATGACCTGCCCCATCAAGGTGATCGTCGCGATCCTGCCGGTGCGGATCTCGGCGCAACCAGTGGCGATGCAGACGAGATCGCTGAGCCTGCGCACCATCTGGCCCATCACGCCGCCATAGATCCGCTCGAACGCCTCGCTCGGCTTCATCTGTTCGCGCAGGACGAACAGCGTCCAGTCGGCGCTCTCGTTGCTCGCCATCTTGTCCGCCAGCCGGCCGAAGATGCGGTGGATCTGGGCGCGGGCTTCGCTGGCGTCGTCCGCTGCGACGTCGTGCGATAGCTCGGACGGGTCGCCCATGACGGCCGACATGCGTTCGGCGATCCGGTCAGCGGCGGCGAGGTACAAGCCCTCCTTGCCACCGTAATGATAGGTGATCGAGGACATCGCTGTCCCCGCCGCCGCGGCGATCCCGCGCGTGCTCGCCCCCTCCAACCCCTTGGTGCCGAATTCGCTGATCGCGATGTCGAGGAGTCGGGACTGGACCACGAGCGGCGTTTAGTTCGATCGAACGAACCAGCCTAATGAAGAAGCTGTCATGTTGTACGAAGGACTGATCTTTGCCGCACGCTGCGCCACGAAAGCCGCTCCGTCATCCTGACGAAAGTCAGGATCCAGGGTAACGGGCGTTGCACAGTGTGGCTCTGGGTCCTGACTTTCGTCAGGATGACGGACGAGGCTTAACTATGCCTCTGGCCAAATCACCCTATCCCGACGCACTACAGAAACAGCAACGCCGGCCCCTTCGTGCGAAGGGACCGGCGTAAATATGGTGGGCGCGGCTGGGATTGAACCAGCGACCCCACCCGTGTGAAGGGTGTGCTCTACCACTGAGCTACGCGCCCGAAACTCGTTCGGAAGCGGGCCTTTAGGCAGACCCCGTCCACCTGTCCAGCCCTATCGACACCGGTCCTAGTTGACCGCGTCCTTCAGGCCCTTGCCGGCCTTGAACTTAGGCTGGGTCGAGGCCTTGATCGTCATCGGCTCGCCGGTGCGGGGATTGCGGCCGGTCGACGCCTTGCGCTTCGAGATCGAGAACGTGCCGAAACCGACCAGGCGAACCTCGTCGCCCTTCTTGAGCGATGCCTCGATCGCGTCGAACACCGCCTCGACCGCCTTGACCGCGTCGGCTTTTACCAGCCCGGACGTGTCGGCAACCGTCGCGATCAGCTCCTGCTTGTTCATATAATCCCCCGGAAAAAACTCGAATCAGCCACGATGGACTCGCGACCGCACTCAGCGCGCAATAATGCGGCGGCCCCGTCTGCTGTCAAACGAAACCGCCGCGTCATCGCTTACCAAACATGGATCAGTGGTGAAGGCCACCCCCGACCGGTGCGATCGGTGCCGGCGGCAGCGCCGCCAATTCGTCCGCATCGGTCCACTCGATCGCTTCGAGCGGCTCGGTCAGCGCCAGACGGAGCACCTCGTCGACATGCAAAACGGGGATGATCTTGAGCCCCGCCTTGATGTTCGCCGGAATCTCCGCGAGGTCCTTCTCGTTCTCGGCCGGGATCAGCACCGTCTCGATTCCGCCACGGAGCGCCGCCAGCAGCTTCTCCTTGAGGCCACCGATCGGCAGCACGCGGCCGCGCAGCGTCACTTCGCCGGTCATCGCCACCTCGCGCCGGATCGGCACGCCGGTCAACGTCGAGACGATCGACGTGACCATGCCGATACCCGCCGACGGACCATCCTTCGGCACCGCACCCTCGGGCAGATGGATGTGGATATCCTTCCGCGCGAACAGGCTCGGCTTGATCCCGTAGCTCGGCGCGCGCGCCTTGACGAAGCTGAAAGCGGTCTCGATCGACTCCTTCATCACGTCGCCGAGCTTGCCGGTAAGCTTGGCCTGGCCCTTGCCTGCAACGGTCACGCTCTCGATCGTCAGCAACTCGCCGCCGACCTCGGTCCAGGCCAGCCCGGTGACCGCACCGATCTGGTTCTCGGTCTCGCCGAGCCCGTGGCGATACTTCTGCACGCCGGCATATTCGCCGATATTCTCGGGCGTGATCGTAACGCTGGTCGTCTTGTTCTCGAGAATCTGACGCAGCGCCTTGCGGCACAGCTTGGCGATCTCGCGCTCCAGCGTGCGCACGCCGGCCTCACGCGTGTACTGCTGGATGAGCGTGCGAAGCCCCTCCTGCGTCAGCGTGAACTCGCCCGGCTTCAGGCCGTGCGCCTCGATCTGCTTCTCGACCAGATGACGCTCGGCGATCTCGACCTTCTCGTCCTCGGTATAGCCCTCCAGACGGATGATCTCCATGCGGTCGAGCAGCGCTTGCGGCAGGTTGAGCGAGTTGGCCGTGCAGACGAACATCACGTCCGACAGGTCGATATCGACCTCCAGATAATGGTCCTGGAACTTGCCGTTCTGCTCCGGGTCGAGCACCTCGAGCAGCGCCGACGCCGGATCGCCGCGGAAATCCTGGCCGAGCTTGTCGATCTCGTCGAGCAGGAACAGCGGGTTCGACGTGCCGGCCTTTTTGAGGTTCGTCACGATCTTGCCCGGCAGCGAGCCGATATAGGTGCGGCGATGCCCACGGATCTCGGCTTCGTCGCGCACGCCGCCGAGCGACTGGCGGATGAACTCGCGCCCGGTCGCCTTGGCGATCGACTTGCCGAGCGAGGTCTTGCCGACGCCCGGAGGGCCGACGAGGCACAGGATAGGCCCCTTCAGTTTGTTGGTGCGCGCCTGCACGGCGAGATACTCGACGATCCGGTCCTTGACCTTCTCGAGCGCGTAATGATCCTCGTCCAGCGTCACCTGCGCGGCGGCGATGTCCTTCTTGATCTTCGACTTCTTGCCCCAGGGGAGCCCGAGCAGCACGTCGAGATAATTGCGCACGACGGTCGCCTCGGCGCTCATCGGCGCCATCGTCTTGAGCTTCTTCAACTCCGACGTCGCCTTGCCGCGCGCTTCCTTGCTCATCTTGAGCGTCGCGATCTTCTGCGTCAGCTCGGCGATCTCGTCGCCTTCGCCCTCGCCGTCCTCGTTGCCGAGCTCGCGCTGGATCGCCTTCAACTGCTCGTTGAGGTAATATTCGCGCTGCGTCTTCTCCATCTGGCGCTTGACTCGGCTCTTGATCTTCTTCTCGACCTGAAGGACGCCCAGCTCGCCCTCCATCGCCGCGAACGCCATTTCGAGGCGCTTCGACGGGTTGGTTTCGAGCAGGATCGCCTGCTTCTCGGCAACCTTGATCTGGACGTTGGCGATCACCGCGTCGGAGAGCTTCGACGCGTCCTCGATCTCGGACAGCTGCACCGACGTTTCCGACGAGAGCTTGCGGTTGAGCTTGGCGTAGTTCTCGAACTGGTCGACCACCGAGCGCATCAGCGCGATGAGCTCCGGCCCTTCGACCTCGGCATCGGCGACCGGCTCGACCGTTGCGGTGAGGAAGTCGCCGCTTTCGTCCAGCGTCTCCAGCGTGGCGCGGCCCTTGCCCTCGACCAGCACGCGGACGGTGCCGTCAGGGAGCTTGAGCAACTGGAGCACCGTCGCGGTGACGCCCATCGAATACAGGTCGTCGCGCGAGGGATCGTCCTCTGCGGGATCGACCTGCGCGACGAGATAGATCTCCTTGTCCGCCGCCATGGCCGCTTCGAGCGCGGCAACGGACTTATCGCGGCCGACGAACAGCGGCACGATCATGTGCGGGAACACGACGATGTCGCGAAGGGGAAGGACGGGGTACTGGGTCATGAACGCTCCGGTGGGTGCCTGCATGGGGGCATAATCTAACAGCTTATATGGTGAGGATGAACCGTCCATCAATTGGTTGGCGGTGGTTAGGGGTTTTAGCGCGTTGCCCAAGCGCCAGCCGTTCTCCTGCGAACGCAGGAGTCCAGGGTAACGGGCGGCGGTATTCGCGATCCTGGGCTCCTGCGTTCGCAGGAGAACGGGCGGTGCCGGATCGCACTTGTATACGAGCCGCCCAGGCGCGAGAACGCGGCATGATCTCGCGTTTTCTCCTCGCCGCCAGCGCCACCGCGCTTCTCGCCGCCGCACCGCTTCCGAAAAAGGGAGAGCCGGCGATCACTGCGCAGACGCAGCGTTCGGGTGGGGTCCTCACGCCCGAGCAGACCGCGCTACGGTTCGACAGCGCGGACCTGGCGTTCGAGGTGTTGCCCGAGACGGAGAGCCTGAACGGCGTGGCAACGCTCACCTTTACTGCGAAGGCCCCCCTCACCCGCCTGCCGATCGACCTCGACCGCAATCTACCGGTCGACGCGATCGCGATCGACGGCGTGCCGCTTGCCCCCTCGGCGTGGAGCAATCCCGAGGGTCGACTGACTATCACGCTGCCCAAGCCGGTCGCGGCAGGCGGCAAGGTCACCGCGAAGATCACCTATGGTGGCACGCCGCACGTCGCGGTGAAGGCGCCGTGGGACGACGGCATGGTCTGGTCGAAAACGCCTGACGGTCGCACGTGGTTCGCGACGACCGCGGAGGGCTATGGCTGCGACCTGTTCTGGCCGTGCCTCGACTTCCCGACCGGCGAGCCTGCGCTGGTGACGCTCCACATCACCGTGCCCAAGGGTTTGAAGGCACCGTCGAACGGCGTGCTGCTAGGCGTCGATACGCTGGCGGACGGCCGGACGACGTGGAACTGGCGCGCCAAGCATCCCAACACCTACGGGATCGCGCTGAACGTCGGGCCGTATGAGGAGATCAGCGGCGCGTACAAGAGCCGCTTCGGCAACAGTATCCCGATGTATTACTGGTACCTGCCGGGCGAGAAGGTGCAGGCGGAAAAGCTGTTTGCCGAGTTCGCGCCGACGCTCGATTTCTTCGAAAGCATGATCGGCCCCTACCCGTTCGGCGACGAGAAGCTCGGCGTGGTCGAGACGCCGCACAAGGGCATGGAGCACCAGACGATCAACGCGTACGGCAACGAATACGCCAAGGCGCCAGAGGGGTTCGACTGGCTGTTCCAGCACGAGTTCGCGCATGAATGGTTCGGCAACCAGCTGACCGCCGCCAATTGGGACGATTACTGGCTGCACGAGGGCTATGGCACGTACATGCAGCCGCTCTATGGCCAGTGGCGCGAGGGGCGTTCGCGCTATGCCGCGATGATGCAGGGCGAGCGCACCTCGATCATGAACCTCAAGCCGATCACGCAGCAGCGCGTCACCACCGAGGAGGAGGTGTACGAACTCGACAAGGGCGGTGCGGGGCAGGACATCTACTACAAGGGGTCTTGGATGCTCCACACGCTGCGAAGCCTGATCGGCGACAAGGCGTTCTTCGACGTCACGCGGCTGGCGGTGTACGGACGCGCGGATCCGAAGCCGGGCAATTTCGCGCCGCGGTTCGGGTCGACGAAGGAATATGAGGCGCTCGTCCGCAAGGTGACGGGGAAGGACTATGCGTGGTTCTTCGACGTGTATCTCCGGCAGGCGGCTTTGCCCGAACTGGTCGAGACGCGGACGGGGAATACGCTGACTTTGGCCTGGAAGGTGCCGGGGAATGGCCCCTTCCCGCTGCCGGTACAGGTGCAGATCGACGGCAGGACGCGGACATTGCCGATGACTGGGGGAAAGGCGAGCTTGTCCGTCCCGGCTAGCGCACATGTCGTGATCGACCCGGATGCGCTGGTCCTGCGTCGGAGTATCGCACTGGAAGACGTGGCCGCCTGGAAAGCGGCGCAAGCTGCGAAGGCCAAGCCCCAATGACCTCTCCACCGTTCCCCCGCGAAAGCGGGGGCCCAGAGCCCCAGGAGACGACGCTCGTGACTCCTGGACTCCTGCGTGCGCAGGAGAACATCTGGGCGTCTCGCGCGGCGGAGATGGCAGCGATCTTCATGGTTGGGGACGGCCTGATCGGCCTCCTCCAACCCCGTCGCCACGTCGACCTCTGGAAAGACGAAGCGCTCGGGACCGAGAAACTCGTGAAGCCGTTCGTCGACCGGCCTGGCCGCCGCCGCCTCTACGCCGTCGTGCAGATCGCAGCCGGCCTCGCCTTGGCTGCACGCCAAAAGCGATGACCCTGCCGCGGTGGCCCCTGCTGGCGCTGGCGCTCGCCGGATGCGGTTCGAGCCCCGACGCCGGCACCACCAGCCAGATAAACAGCGGCGAACGCGTCTTCCGCCGCTGCACCGCCTGCCATACGATCGGGCAATATGCCGGCGATACCGACGGTCCGAACCTCTACGGCGTTATGGGCGGCCCGATCGGCGAGCGACGCCCGCGCTTCTCCTATACCGCCGGGCTGAAAGCTCTCGGCGGGAACTGGGATGCCAAGCGCATGGACGCCTGGCTCACCAACCCGCGCAAGATGGTGCCCGGCACGACGATGGCGTTCGCAGGTTTGCCCGACCCGAAGGACCGCGCCGACGTCATCGCCTACCTATCGACGCAGGACCCCTGAGCTTACGGCACCACCGTCGTGAACAGATAGGCGGCGAAGATCACGAGGTGGACGACGCCCTGCAACACCGTCGTCCGCCCAGTGCCGAGCGAGAGCGTGGCGACGAACAGCGAGAGCGCGAGAAGCGTCATGCTCTTCGCATCGATGCCGAGCGCGATCGGCAGGTCGAGCACCAGCGACACGATCGCCACGCTCGGGATCGTCAGCCCGATCGTCGCCAGCGCGGAGCCGAGCGCGAGATTGAGACTGGTCTGCAACCGGTTGCGGCGCGCCGACTTGTAGGCAGCCAGGCTTTCAGGCGCGAGCACCAGCGCGGCGATCACCACGCCAACCACCGTCAGCGGCAGGCCTGCACCGAGCACCGCGGCCTCGATCGTCGGCGACAGCGTCTTCGCGAGCAGCACCACCGACACCAGCGCCACCAGCAGCGCGGCGAAGGCGATGCCCGTCGCGCGGCCCGATGGCGGCGCAGCGTGATCGTCCTTATCGTCGGTCGACGGCAGGAAATAATCGCGGTGGCGTACCGTCTGCACCAGCACAAACGTACCGTAGAGGATCAGCGACACGACCGCGACGAAAATCAACTGCGACGACGCGTAGGTCGGGCCCTGTGTCGACGAGGTATAGTTCGGCAGGATCAGCGACAGCACCGCCATCGCCGCGAGCACGCCGAGCGCTGCGGTCATGCCCTTCAGCGTGAACCGCTGCTCATGATGCCGCACCGCGCCCGCGAGCAGGCAGATGCCGATGATGAAATTGAGGATGATCATGATCGCCGCGAACACCGTGTCGCGCGCGAGCGTGGTGGCGTCGCCGGCGTTGGAGAGCATCAGCGAGACGATCAACGATACCTCGATCACGGTGACCGCGATCGCGAGGACGAGCGTCCCGAACGGCTCGCCGACCTTGTGCGCGATCACTTCGGCGTGATGGACCGCAGCGAGCACGCTGCCGATCAGGACGATGACGGCCGCAGCCGTACCGAGCGTGCCCATCTTGGCAAGTCCGACGAGGACGGCGATGAGGCCAAGGCCCGGCGCGATCAGCGTCCAGATCGGCAGCGCCAAGCGGTCCGGCATCGTCTCCACTACGTGTTCGTTCGGTCGGTCGGCCACTTCGATCGTCATGCATGCTCCCTCGTTTCACTTAAATAACGAATGCGCGAGGCGCGCGATGGGTCCGCGGGACAGTGTTTCGTGCGCAGCAAGCTCGCCACAAGGTCGGCGCCAAAGGGCATTGAAGGTTGGTCGGCGTGTTTCATCCGGCCGAGGATATCCGGCTTTCTCATTCACCTTCGCCGGTCGACCCGGCCTTCGCCAGTCGCCCGTTCGTCTAACGGATCAACGCGTCCGGCAGAATCGGAAACACCTGATATACGGCCACCACCAAACCCAGCCATATTGCAGCCACGAACAGGCTCCCCGGCCAACCCGATGAAGGCAATTTCGTGCCAGCCTGCTCGCGCCAATAGTCTGCGCGTTGGTGACACAGCCGTAGCAGGGCGCACCGGACCAGCGACGATATCATCCAGTCGAACTCACCCCAGCCGGCATCGGCCAAGATATGGATCGGCGCTCGCGGATAGAAACTGAGTATGCGCGCCGCGATACGCCGTATCGGACCGATCACTTGGTCGCGACCCAGCATGAACAGCACGTAGTCGGAGCGGGCTGTAGTCACGTCTTAGATAGGGCCGGGCAACGTCGTGCTACATGCGACCTGCTCATCTGATCGACCTTGGTCCTACGGACGCGAAGGCTCACGGTCGTATCCGGAAGGCGAACCTATCCGGATACCATCGCACTAAGTAAGGGCCAATTCCGGCAACGGCCAGCAGCAGCACCCCCATGACGACGAGCGACCAGACGATTGTCGCCTTGCCATTGCCGACGGCGCCGGCGTCGACGACGTGTGCCGTCGCGACGGGTTCACCAGGTTGATACCGCACGGTCACTTGCTGGCCTTTTTCCAGGCCCGCCTGTGTATTCGCCGGAAAGGTGAAAGGCGATTCTCCGGGTGGCGCAACCGTCACGATGGCGTGATGTGGCCCATCCGCCAGCGCCGTCACCACTCCAAGCGCCATGATGGTCGCGCGATCGACCGTGGGTGGGCTCGTCGCGATCTTGAACGCCGACACGAAGCAGACTGCCGCGAGACAGAGCATAAAGAAGAGGGTTACCCGCATCTGCTCACCCGACATATCTGATATCTGGTGACGCCTGCAACCAGAGGCTGCGTATCCCCCTGCCATTCGGTCACCGCGCTGGGTTAAGCGGGCCGACCCCGCGTAACGTGTCGGCGCTCATCAAGGCTGGATTGGTCAGAGCCCAGATCGGCCGTGCCAGACGGTAGGGCATCGTTTCCACCAAGCCTTCGTCCGGTCGGTCGGCAGCTTCGATCGTCATGCATGCTCTTTCGTTCCACCTGATCAACGGATGCGCGAGGGGCGATAAGGGTCCGGGTCGGGGCGATTGCGGGCCGGTAGAGATCGAGTAGGTTGCCGGGATGCTAGCTTCCGACCTTCTCGAAACGCTCGTCAAGACCGCCGACGCGATGTCGGATGCACAAGACCCTTGGTGGGTCATTTCCAGCGCAGCGGTGGCGCTTCACCGGGTAACGCCGATCGAGGTTGGCGATGTCGATCTGCTGATGAGCGTGGGGGATGCTCGACGGCTGATGGACAAGCTCGGTGTCGCACCGATCGAGGATGGCGAGAGAGAGATGTTCCGGTCGACGCTGTTCGCGCGGTGGCAGACGCCGCCTTTGGTCGTCGAGATCATGGCGGGGTTTCATGTTGCGACCGGCGCGGGGTGGACGGAAGTGCTGCCCCGGACGCGCGTGCCGATCATCGTGCAGGGACGCGTCGTTTATATGCCTGACCGGGTGGAACTGGCCGAGATGCTCAGGCTGTTCGGCCGGCCGAAAGATCTGGAGCGGGTTAGGCTTTTAACTTCTCAGATGTAGCGTCAGAGCCGCACCTACGCTTCCCACCGCGAGGCGTGACGAACCCTTTCCTTCTTCTAGTTGAGGGAGGGAGAGGTGCCGGAGGATGCACTGGGTATAGACGGGACGGTCGATACAGACGCGCTGCCCTACCCATCCCCATCATCCTAACGAAAGTCAGGACCCAGGGTACAACGCGCAGGTCTTCGTCGCTCTGGGTCCTGACTTTCGTCAGGATGACGGATGGGTGTCCCTGCGAGGCGCTTGCCCCCAAACGAAAAAGGGCGCCGATCGCTCGACGCCCTCTCCCGTATCTCGAACCAACCCCACGCTATGCAGCGTCGCCGGTCTTCTTCTTTTCGGCATAGACGCGGATCGGTTCCTTGCGGCCTTCGATCACGTCCTTGTCGATCATCACCTCGTCGACGCCGTCCATGCCGGGCAGGTCGAACATCGTGTCGAGCAGGATGCTCTCCAAGATCGACCGCAGCCCGCGCGCACCGGTCTTGCGTTCGATGCCCTTCTTGGCGACCGAGACCAGCGCGTCGTCGGTGAAGCCGAGCGCGACGTCCTCCATCTCGAACAGCTTCTGGTACTGCTTGACCAGCGCGTTCTTCGGTTCCTTCAGGATTTTCACCAGCGCGTCGACATCGAGATCCTCGAGCGTCGCGATCACCGGCAGACGGCCGACAAACTCGGGGATAAGCCCGAACTTCAGCAGATCCTCGGGCTCGACCGACTTCAGCGTCTCGCCGGTCTTGCGCTCGTCGGGTCCTGCGACATACGCGCCGAAGCCGATCGACTTGCCCTGCAGACGATCGCCGATGATCTTCTCGAGACCCGAGAACGCACCGCCGCAGATGAACAGGATGTTGGTCGTATCCACCTGCAGGAATTCCTGCTGCGGATGTTTCCGGCCACCCTGCGGAGGAACCGACGCCGTCGTCCCCTCCATCAGCTTGAGCAACGCCTGCTGCACGCCTTCACCCGACACGTCGCGCGTGATCGAGGGGTTCTCGGCCTTGCGCGAAATCTTGTCGATCTCGTCGATATAGACGATCCCGCGCTGCGCCCGCTCGACGTTGTAGTCCGACGCCTGGAGCAGCTTGAGAATGATGTTCTCGACGTCCTCGCCGACGTAACCCGCTTCGGTCAGCGTCGTCGCATCGGCCATCGTGAACGGCACGTCGAGGATGCGCGCGAGCGTCTGCGCGAGCAGCGTCTTGCCGCAACCGGTCGGCCCGACGAGCAGGATGTTCGACTTCGACAGCTCGACATCGGCGCCCTTGGCACCGTGGTTGAGCCGCTTGTAGTGATTGTGCACCGCCACCGAGAGGACGCGCTTGGCGCGCTTCTGGCCGATCACGTAATCGTCGAGGACGTCGCAGATCTCCTGCGGAGTCGGCACGCCACCGTCCTTCTTGGACACCAAAGCCGACTTCGTCTCCTCACGGATGATGTCGTTGCATAGCTCGACGCACTCGTCGCAGATGAAGACCGTCGGCCCGGCGATCAACTTGCGGACCTCGTGCTGCGACTTCCCGCAGAACGAGCAATAGAGGGTGCTCTTCGAGTCGCCACCGCTCAGCTTCGTCATTCAATCACCTCTCGCGCATGTCGGTGCACGTGCCGTTTCCGGGGCCGCTACCGTAACGCACCCCGGAGTTCCTACAATCAAATAAACCGGCGGGGTTTACGATTCACCCCATGCCAGCGTCGTTCAAGCGGATATCAGGCAGGCTTCGGGGCATCCTCGGATACCGCCGGACGCTTGTCGAACACCTCGTCGATCAGCCCGAAATCCTTCGCCTCGTTCGCTTCGAGGAACGTATCGCGGTCCATCCGGCGTTCGATCTCTTCGATCGGCTGGCCGGTGTACTGCGAATACAGCTCGTTCATGCGCTTGCGGATGCGCAGGATCTCGCGTGCCTGGATCTCGATGTCGCTGGCCATGCCCTGTGCACCACCCGATGGCTGATGGATCATGATGCGCGCGTTGGTCATAGCGACGCGCATGCCGGGCTCGCCGCTCGCGAGCAGGAAGCTGCCCATCGACGCGGCCTGGCCGATGCAGACGGTGCCGACGCGCGGACGGATGTACCGCATCGTGTCGTGGATCGCCATGCCCGCCGTGACGACACCGCCCGGCGAGTTGATGTACATGAAGATGTCCTTCTTCGGGTTCTCGGACTCGAGGAAGAGTAACTGCGCGGTGATCAGCGAGGCCATGCCGTCCTCGACGCCGCCGGTCACGAAGATGATGCGCTCGCGGAGCAGGCGCGAGAAGATGTCGAACGAACGCTCGCCGCGGTTCGACTGCTCGATGACGATGGGAACCAGGCCTGCTTGCGTCTGCTGCAGGCCGAGCCCGGCGCTGGCCAACGGGCTCGCGAAATCGCCGGTCTCGAACGGATTGTGCATGGAAATCTCTCTTATGCCCCAGTGAACCGCTAACATCGGCGGTCCGAGAGGGGAGTTCAAGCCCTCCCTGCCCTCGCCTCGGGGACTGCTTGCCCTCGCCCCTCCGGGGAGAGGGAGGGGCCCGCCCGCGCTTGCGGGTGGGAGGGTGAGGGGCGGTTGGGATCCGCCAACCGCCCCTCACCCTCCCGTCGCCAAGCGGCTCCTCCTTCCCTCTCCCCGGAGGGGCGAGGGAGTCAGATGCCTGGGGCGGGGTAAGCTAGGTACGCCAGGCGGCGGACTTCGCGGCGGCCTCTTACGACCGTGTCGAGGATCAGGCCGGTGAAGACGTTGAGCGCGGCGAAGATGCCGAGCCCGGTGATCAGGATCGCGGTCGGGAAGCGCGGGACCTGGTGGATCTCGATGTACGTCAGCACCAGCGGGATGCCGAGGATCAGCGCGAGCAGGCCGAAGACGCTGCCGATCGCGCCGAAAAACCAGAGCGGCCGCTCGATCCGGTAGAGCGTCATGATCGTGCGGAGGATGCGCCAGCCGTCGCCATACGTACTGAGCTTCGATTCGGAGCCTTCGGGGCGCGCGTAATAGGGCGTCTCGACCTCGCCGATCGGCATCTTCAGCTCGAGCGCGTGGACGCTGATCTCGGTCTCGATCTCGAACCCGGCGGAGAGCGAGGGGAAGCTCTTCACGAACCGGCGCGAGAACACGCGGTAGCCCGAGAGGATGTCGGTGAAGCTGCGGCCGAACAGGCGGGCGAGCATACCGGTGAGCAGCGCGTTGCCGAACCGATGCCCGCGGCGATAGCTTTCCTGGACCTGGCTGATGCGCGAGCCGACGACCATGTCGAGCTGCTCGTCCAGGACGCGAGCGACCAGATTCGGGGCGGAGGCAGCGTCGTAAGTCGCGTCACCATCGGCCATCACGTAGATGTCCGCGTCGATGTCCGCGAACATGCGGCGGACGACCGCGCCCTTGCCTTGGATCCGCTCGGTTCGGACGACGGCTCCGGCGGCACGCGCGACCTCGATCGTGCGATCGGCGCTGTTGTTGTCGTAGACGTAGATGGTGGCGCCGGGCAGCGCGTCGCGGAAGCCCGCAATCGTCTGCGCGATCGCGGCGTCCTCGTTGTAGCACGGGAGCAGGACGGCGATTCTCGGTTCGGTCATGCCCTGCCCTCGCATTGAAACGCCACGATCGACGTACGGCGCCTTCAGGCTGAACACCTCGGGCACGGACGCCTCTTCACTTCCTTGTTCTCCCGCGAAGGCGGGAGCCCAGGCTGGGTCCCCGCCTTCGCGGGGAAACAATTTCTTACCGATTCCCATCCACCCGTCACCCCGGACCTGTCCCGGGGTCCACCGTTCCGCATGCTCTTCGGTTTGAGAGTGTGCGGAACGGTGGATGCCGGAACGAGCCCGGCATAACGGAGGCGAAGCTTACGCCTCGGTCTTGGTCGGAGCCTTCTTCGCGCGCGGCTTCTTCACCGGTGCGTCTGCGGCTTCGGTGCCCTCTGCGTTCTCGGCAGCAACCGGCGACGACTCCGTCATAGCGGTCTCTGCTTCGACCGGAGCCGCCCTCTTCTTGGCCGGCGCCTTCTTCGCGGGCTTGGCGTCGTCCGTCGCGTCCGAAGCAGGCGCCTCGTCCGTCACGGCGTCATCCGAAGCAGCCTCGTCCGAAGCTGGCTTGGCCTTCTTGGCAGCGGCCTTCTTCTTCGGCTTGTGGTTGTCGTGATCATGCGTGTGCGTGCCGCTGGCGAACCCGTCCTCGCTCTCGATCGCGGCTTCCAGCTCCTCGCGCGTCGCTTCGCGGTCGGTGATCTCGGCCTTCTCGAACAGGAAGTCGACGACCTTGTCCTCATACAGCGGCGCGCGCAGCTGGGCGGCCGCCATTGGCTCCTGCTGGACGTACTGCATGAACTGCTGGCGCTGCTCGGCAGGATATTGCTGCGCGGCCTGTGCGAGCAGACGCTGCATTTCCTGGTTCGAAACCTCGACGCCGTTGGCCTGGCCGATCTCGGACAGGAGCAGGCCAAGGCGCACGCGACGCTCGGCGATCTTGCGGTAATCGTCGCGCTCGCCTTCCATCTCGGCCATCGCGGCCTCCGGATCGGCCTCATGCGTGGCTTCATGCTGGAGCTGCGACCAGATCTGGTTGAACTCGGCTTCGACCATCGACGGCGGCACTTCGAAGTCGTGACCCTCGGCGAGCTGGTCGAGCAGCTTGCGCTTCATGTGCGTGCGCGTGAGACCGTTATGCTCCTGCTCGATCTGACCCTTCAACAGCCCCGTGAGCTGCTCGAGGCTCTCGAGACCGAGCGACTTCGCCAGATCCTCGTCGATCTTGCTCTCGCCCGCGGTCTT
Organism: Sphingomonas sp. Leaf242; assembly: GCF_001422045.1. GTDB lineage: Bacteria > Pseudomonadota > Alphaproteobacteria > Sphingomonadales > Sphingomonadaceae > Sphingomonas. The sequence continues at coordinate 627,583 of NZ_LMLW01000001.1, read as the reverse complement.
CACCGACTTGACGGTGATGTCGAACGTCGCCGGCTGGCCTGCGAGCGACTTCTCCTGATACTCCTCGGGGAAGGTCACGTTCAGGACCTTGTCGTCGCCGGTCTTCACGCCGACGAGCTGATCCTCGAAGCCGGGGATGAGACGACCCGAACCGAGCTCGACGCCCATGTCGGTGCCCGTGCCGCCGTCGAACGCGACGCCGTCGGCGGTCTTGCCGACGAAGTCGACGGTGACGAGATCGCCCATCGCCGCGACGTAATCGTCGCCTGCGTCGTCCCACTTCTTCTGTTGGTCGGCGAACTTCTGGAGCTGCTCGGTCACCGCGTCGTCGGCGACGGGCACGGTCAGGCGCTCGAGCTTGATGCCGTCGATCGCGGGTGCGGGGACCTGCGGGAGGACCTCCATCTCGACCTTGACCACGGCGTCCTTGCCAAGGTCATAGCCGTCTTCCAGCTCGACCGAAGGCTGCATCGCGGGGCGAAGCTGCTTCTCGGCGACGAGCGTCTGGACACTCTCCTGGATCGCCGCGTTCAGCGCGTCCTGCGTCAGCGCCGGGCCGTGCATCTTGCGGATGAGGTTCGCCGGCACCTTGCCCGGACGGAAGCCCGGCATCTTCATCTGCGGCGCGAGGCGCTTCAGCTCGACATCGACCTTGGCATCGATATCCTTCGCGGTGATGGTGAGCGTAAAGGCGCGCTTGAGGCCCTCGTTCAACGTCTCGACAGTCTGCATGTCCGGCCTTTGTCTAAAAGAGCATTCAGGATAATTCTTCGGGCGGTCGCCTCGCCTGCGCGGCGGGCTGGTGCGGGCGAAGGGACTCGAACCCCCACATCTTGCGATACTTGGACCTAAACCAAGCGCGTCTACCAGTTCCGCCACGCCCGCACAGGACATCGCCGTAGCGGGCGCGTCTATACCAACGATGCATGCGGGGGCAAGCACATAGGCAACTCCCAACGCAACCGCGCTCGATTACAGGCGTTGAACACCCAGAAGGAGAGACATCATGGCTACTCAACCCCCGGCAGAATTCCCGACCCCGACGTCGCCCGTCGAGCCGACCGCGCCGCCGCCCGAGTTCAATCCGCCGGCGCCCGACATCGACGTGCCTGTGCCAGGAACGCCGTCGAACGATCCCGCACCCGTCCAGCCGGAGTTTTGAGCGTGAGCGATCCGCATTCCGGCACCAATCCCGAAACGCTCCCCGAGGATCGTGACGAGGATACCCGCAGCGACATCGAACAGGCAGTGGAGTCGCGCTCCGACGCGGTCGAGCGCGGCGAAGGCGGCGACGAGCCCGAGACGTTCACCGACAGCGGCCTGCCCGACGGCGTCGGTGGCACCGGGGGCGTCGTGAAGAACCAGGACAACGACGCGCAGTAAGCGTCATGAGGTCGGTAGATGGTGGTCGGTGCGATACGCATCGACCGCCATTAACAGGCCGGCAATTTCCGCCGTCGAAAGCAGAAAAGCGCGTTCTCCGCCGTTTTGCGCCATGATCTTGAATGGCAATGACGTGATCCCGTCGCCTGCGTACAATTTGGCATTGGCGCTGAGCAACGCCGCCGCGATCGCAAACCCGACGGTCTCGGACCTCAGGCAGGCAAACCCCCTCGGGCAAGATGCTTTCAAGCGCGCAATCCGTTGCGTCGCTATCGTGCGCGGCCCGGCGGGCGTTGCATAATTGGCCGTATCCCAGTTCGCCCAACCATAGTCGCGGTACCGTATCCTGACATAGGCCTGATACGCAGTCCGGCCCGTCTTCTTGTCGATAAAAGCGCGAAGAAATACGTCATCGAGCGCCGGCCTCAGCAGCGGCTTTCGATCGACGAACCCGTTCGCGGTGGTGATCGTCGCGACCGTGTCCAGATCATCGTCATGAAGCGTCGTTCGGGCCTGGAATTGCGCCGGCGTCATCGCCGCAAGCCGCCGCTCGCCGCTGGACCTGCTTGATGCGGCCGATGCCTGACCGATGGCGAGCGTCAGGATCGCGATTGTCATTGTCCATCTGATCGCCATCTGCCGCCCCCGGGTCGCAGTGAAGCGCGTTCGACGGACACGCGCAATCCGCAGGAACGGCAATCCGGCCGGTTTCGGATCGGTCCCTTTCGCGAGCGCCTTTTACCCACGCGTCGGTCAGCACCGATACAGGTTGCCGCGCCTACGCTAAGATACTGCCAGCACCTCTATTTCAGGACCCGTCGATCTTCACGCTGCCCAACCCCGGCCAACCGCACACGCTGTATGTCGCACTCGGTATCGCCGTCGTCGTGCTCGTCGTCGCGCAGCGCATCCCGATCGTGCGGACGCTGGTGAATATCGGCATGACGCTCGTGTTGGTCGGCCTGTTGTTCGTCGCGGTCGACCAGCGGCGCCAGTTCGACCCGTATGTCGGCAAGATCGCCCGGTTCCTGAAGATCGAGGACCAGCAGGTGGTCGGCGGCGAGGTCCGTATCCGGATGTCGCCGGATGGCCATTTCTGGGCGCGCGCGACGATCGACGGTGTCAGCCAACGGCTGCTGATCGACAGCGGGGCCACGATCACGGCGATTTCGGAAAAGACGGCGGAGAAAGCTGGTGTTGAGGCGCGGGTTGGCGTGGTGCCGATCGTTTTGCAGACCGCCAACGGCTCGATCGCGGCGACGACGGGGAAGATCGCGAGTTTGCGTCTCGGCGCGATCGTCGCGCGGGACTTGCAGGTGGTGGTGTCGCCCGCGTTCGGCGAGACCAACGTGCTGGGGATGAACTTCCTGTCGCGCCTCGCGTCGTGGCGGGTAGAGGAGAACACGCTAATCCTCGTGCCGCATCATCCGCAGAAGGTCGACGGGTAAGGCCGCGTCCGTATACAACCACCCCGGCGAAGGCCGGGGCCCAATTGGAAAGGTTGCAGTAACGAAGCGCTGCCCACCGTTATCACCGTCCCCCAATTGGGCCCCGGCCTTCGCCGGGGTGGTGCCTGTCGAGGGCGGGCGGACTACACTTCTGCTAGTGCCCTCGCGAACGCGGGGGCCCAGGAATCAAGCAGCGCTGCATTCGGTTACCCTAGACTCCCGCCATCGCGGGAGAACGGAAAGGGCGGGAGAGAGAGCAAAGAAGTCGGTAGCTTTACGAGGCCATCGACTCCCCCAGCATCCCCTTCAGAACCTCGTTCACGACAGCAGGGTTAGCCTTCCCCCCCATCGCCTTCATCGTCTGGCCCACGAAGAACCCGAACAGCTTGTCCTTGCCGCCGCGGTAATCAGCGACCTTGTCCGCGTTCGCCGCCATCACCTCGGCGATCACAGCCTCGATCGCGCCGGTATCGCTGGTCTGCTTCAACCCGCGGTCCTCGACGACCTTCGCCGCGCCGTCGCCGGTCTCGAGCATCACCTCGAACACCTGCTTGGCGAGACTCCCCGACAGCGTGCCGTCCGCGATCAGCCCCAGCAATTCCGCAGCCTGCGCCGGCGACACCGGCGAGTTCTCGATGTCCTTGCCAGTCCGGTTCAACGCGCCGAACAGCTCGGACGTCGTCCAGTTCGCCGCCGCCGCCGGCTTCACGCCCGCGTCGAGCAACGCATCGAACCACCGCGCCGCCTCGACCTCGGCGGTCAGCACCGTCGCCTGATACGCGGTGATCCCGAGCGCCTCATACCGCGCGCGCTTCGCATCCGGCAGCTCGGGCAACGAAGCCCGACACTCGGCCAGGAACGCGTCATCGAGCACCAGCGGCAACAGATCGGGATCGGGGAAGTAGCGGTAATCATGCGCATCTTCCTTCGACCGCATCGACCGCGTCTCGTTGCGATCGGGATCGTAGAGCCGCGTCTCCTGCTGGATCTTGCCGCCGGCTTCGAGCACCTCGACCTGACGCCTGGCCTCCTGCTCGACCACCGCCATCACGAAGCGCACCGAATTGACGTTCTTCGTCTCGGTCCGCGTGCCCAGCTCGTCGCCGGGCTTGCGCACGCTGACGTTGACGTCGGCGCGCATCGAGCCTTCTTCCATGTTGCCGTCGCACGACCCGACATAGCGCAGGATCGATCGCAGCTTCCGCAGGTAAGCCCCTGTTTCCGCTGGAGATGCGAGATCGGGCTTCGACACGATCTCCATCAGCGCAACGCCCGACCGGTTGAGATCGACGTACGACTGGGTCGGATGCTGGTCGTGCATCAGCTTGCCCGCATCCTGCTCGACATGGATGCGCTCGACGCCGATCCGCTTGCCCGCGGCATCGGGGTTCTTCTCGTCGAGGCTGATGTCGATCGCGCCCTCACCGACGATCGGCTGATAGAGCTGGCTGATCTGATAGCCCTGCGGCAGATCGGCGTAGAAATAGTTCTTCCGGTCGAACCGCGACCATTTGTTGATCTGCGCCTCGATCGCCATGCCGGTGCGGACCGCTTGGCGGATGCACTCGCGGTTCGGGACCGGCAGCATGCCCGGCATCGCCGCATCGACCAGCGACACCTGCGTATTGGGCTCCGCGCCGAACGCGGTCGCCGCGCCCGAGAAGAGCTTGGCGTTCGACGTCACCTGCGCGTGCACTTCGAGGCCGACCACGACCTCCCACTCGCCGGTTTCGCCCTGGATTCTGTAATCGCTCATCGGTTCTTTCGTCCGTTCTGACGCAGCCGTGCGCGCCGATTTTGCATTTCAGGCGCGTGGTGCCTCGCCATCTTCGATTGCGAACGCCCGCGAAAAAGCCGCTTGAAACCTTCGGCGAGACCTTCCCCTATGATTTGGGAAACGATCTCACCGATCCAACTCACCACCAAACATCCGGCCGCGCGACGAACCCGGCGCGCTGTTCGATCGCGAGCCCTGCGTTCAGCACGCCTTGCTCGTCGAGCGGCTTGCCGATGATCTGCAACCCGAGCGGCAGACCCTGCTTGTCGAGGCCACCCGGCACCGACATCGCCGGCAGACCGGCGAGCGACGACGGCACGGTGAAGACGTCGTTCAGATACATCGCGATCGGATCGGCCGACTTCTCGCCGAGCGCGAACGCCGCCGACGGTGCGGTCGGGGTCAGCAGGACGTCGCACGTCTCCCAAGCCCGCTCGAAGTCGCGCGCGATCAGCGTCCGGACCTTCTGCGCCTGCGTGTAATACGCGTCGTAGAAACCGGCCGACAGCACGTACGTGCCGATCATGATGCGGCGCTTCACCTCGGGGCCGAAGCCTTCCGCACGCGTCGCGGCGTACATGTCCTGCAAGCCGGCGCCGGTCGGCAGGTCGCGGATCCCGTAGCGGACGCCGTCATAGCGCGCGAGGTTCGACGACGCTTCGGCGGGGGCGATGATGTAATAGGCGGGGAGCGCGTATTTGGTGTGCGGGAGCGAGACCTCGACGATCGTCGCGCCGGCGTCCTTCAGCCAGTCGATACCCTGCTGCCAGAGCGCCTCGATGTCCTCGGGCATCCCGTCGACGCGATATTCCTTGGGAATGCCGACGCGCAAGCCGTTGAAATTGCCCGACAAACCCGCTTCCCACTTCGGCACGTCGAGCTGCAGCGAGGTGCCGTCCTTGGCGTCGAACCCGGCCATCGCCTCCAGCAGGATCGCGCAGTCGCGAACGTCGCGCGCCATCGGCCCGGCCTGGTCGAGCGACGACGCGAACGCGATCGTCCCCCAGCGCGAGCAGCGGCCATAGGTCGGCTTGATGCCCGAGATGCCGGTGAAGGCGGCGGGCTGGCGGATCGAACCGCCGGTGTCGGTGCCGGTCGCGCCGGGGCAGAGCCTTGCGGCAACTGCCGACGACGAGCCACCCGACGAGCCGCCGGGAGCCAGCGAGGCGTTACCGCCATCGTTGCGCTTCCACGGCGAGATCACGTTGCCGAACGCCGAGGTCTCGTTCGACGAGCCCATCGCAAACTGGTCCATGTTCAGCTTGCCGAGCATCCCCGCGCCCGCGTCCCACAGGTTCTGCGAGACGGTCGACTCGTAGGTCGGCGTAAAGCCTTCGAGGATATGGCTCGCCGCGGTCGTCGTGACGCCCTTGGTGCAGAACAGGTCCTTCATGCCGATCGGCACGCCGGCCAGCGGCTTGAGCGTCTCGCCGGCTTCGCGCGCAGTATCGGCAGCAGTGGCCGCGGCGATCGCGTGGTCTGGCGTCTCGACAAGAAACGCGTTCAACGCCTTGGCCCGGCTCACCTTTACGATGAACGCATCGGCGACTTCGCGCGCTTTGAAGGAACCGTCGCGGACGCCGTCGCGGATGCCTGCGATCCCGAGATCTGTAAGGTCGGTCATTATTCGATCACCTTCGGCACGGCGAAGAAACCATGCTCTGCCACCGGGGCATTAGCCAAGACCTGCTCGCGGATGCCGCCGCCGGTCAGCGGGTCGGCATTGACGACGTCGTCGCGCAGCCGCAGCGTGTTGGGGATGACGGCGGTCATCGGCTCGATACCGGTCGTGTCGACCTCTTCGAGCATCTCGATCCAGCCAAGGATGTTTCCGAGTTCCGGCGCCATGCGGGCGGCGTCCTCGTCGGTGATCGCGATGCGCGCAAGGCTCGCGATCCGCTTCACGGTTGCAGTATCTACGGACATGGGCTGCGGCTAGCACCGCGTGGCGCGGGCGCGCAACACCCTTCGTGATGCCCACAGCAGCGGGGGAACACGAAGCTGCGCGATTGCAACGGCGGCGCGCATACGGCACGGGAGCCGGACCGCCTGCACGGAAGGTCCCGCTTGGCCCGCAAGTTTCTCTATTTCGTCGCCGCGATGATCGTTCTCGCGATCGCCGCATTGCTCGCCTACCGCCTGTTCGGCACGCAGTTGATGCGCGCAGTGATGGTCCCGAGCGAGACGTTCCAGCCGCAACGCGAAGCCCCGCGCAACATTTACGCGCGAAAGATCATGTGGCTCGCCCGCCCCGATGCGCCGGGCAACCCCGCGCTGTGGACGCCGCCCGGCTATACGCCCGGCAAACCGGGCACGGGCGCCGCGATCTTCTTCATCCACCCGACGTCGTACATCAACCGCGACCATTGGAACGCGCCGATCGACGACCCCGAGACCAATGCCCGAGCGGAACTGTTCCTGCGCGGCCAGGCAAGCGCGTTCAACGAGGCCGGCGACATCTGGGCGCCGCGCTATCGCCAGGCGACGTTCGGTGCATTCCTGACCAGCGCCGCCGACAGCGAACGTGCACTCGCGTTGGCGTACGGCGACGTCTCCGCCGCGTTCGACCGCTTCCTCAAGGAAGCCGGCCCGAAGCGCCCGATCATACTTGCCGGCCACAGCCAGGGCGCGCTCCATCTCACCCGCCTGCTTCGCGACCGCATCGCCACCGACCCGAAGCTGAAGGCACGGATCGTCGCAGCCTATGTTGTGGGCTGGCCCGTCTCGCGTGCGACCGACCTGCCGAAGATGGGCCTCCCCGAATGTCGCGCACCGGATCAGACCAACTGCATCCTGTCGTGGGAAAGTTTCGCCGAGCCCGCCGATCCGTCGCTGATCGTCGACGCGTACGACCAGACCACAGGCTTCAACGGTCAGCCGCGCAAAGGCACGCCGATGGTGTGCACCAACCCGCTGACCGGGATGCCGTACACCGCCGCGCCCGCCATCGCCAACCTCGGCACGCTCGTCCCATCGGTCGACCTCAAGACCGCGACGATCGCGATCGGCAGCGTGCCCGCACGCTGTGCCGACCGCGGCTTCCTGCTGATCGGCGAGGGCCCAAACCTCGGACCGTACGTGCTCCCCGGCAACAACTACCACGTCTACGACTACAGCCTGTTCTGGGCGAACATCCGTGCCGACGCCAACCGCCGCCTGAAGGCTTTCCAATGATCACGCTCTCTGCCGCGCAATTCCGCGACGCGCTCCCGAACGGCGGCCGCCTGATCGGTCTCGACGTCGGCACCAAGACGATCGGCACCGCACTCTGCGACGCAGGCTGGTCGTTCGCGAGCCCCGCGCTCCTGATCCGCCGCACCAAGTTCCAGAAGGACAAGGCCGCGCTTGCCGAGATCATCAAGGCGCAGGCGGTCGTCGGGCTCGTCATCGGCCTGCCGATCAATCTCGACGGCAGTGAGAGCCCGCGCTCGCAATCGACGCGCGCGTTCGCGCAGAACCTCAAGGACATGGGCCTCCCGATCCTGCTCCAGGACGAGCGCTGGTCGACCGTCGCCGTCACCCGCACGCTGATCGAACAGGACGCCAGCCGCGCCAAACGCGCCGAACTGGTCGACAAGATGGCGGCGGCGTACATCCTCCAAGGCGCGATCGACGCGTTGGTCACGGCGCAGATCTGATACTCACCCGTCATCCTGACGAAAGTCAGGATCCAGAGCCAAAAACGGCGCACTGCTAGGCTCTGGATCCTGGGTCGAGCCCAGGATGACGGAGGGGCTGGCGAGGCGTATCGTCATCGCCGCGCTTGCCCCCTGCCCCTGCGGCCACTATCCCGCAGCTTTAATGCGAACCTCAGATCACCGCCCCGCCGCCCTCATCGAAGGCGGCGCCGTCTTCCCGCACCGGCATCTCACCGGCATCGACGGGCTCCAGCCACACGAGATCGCGTTCCTGCTCGACGAGGCGGAGACGTGGGTCGGCGCGAACCGTACGCACGCCACGCCCGACAAGCGGCTGGCCGGACTTACCCAGATCAACGCGTTCTTCGAGAACAGCACGCGCACGCTCCTGTCGTTCGAGATCGCCGGCAAGCGGCTCGGCGCCGACGTCGTCAACATGCACGCCGCGCAGTCGAGCGTGAAGAAGGGCGAGACGCTGATCGATACCGCGATGACGCTCAACGCGATGCGCGCCGACGTCATCGTCATCCGGCATATGTCGTCAGGCGCGGTGCGGCTGATCGCGGACAAGGTCGACTGCCCGGTACTGAACGCGGGCGATGGTCGGCACGAGCACCCAACCCAGGCGCTGCTCGACGCGCTGACGATCCGGCGGCGGAAGGGTTCGATCGCGGGGCAGCGCGTCGTGATCTGCGGCGATCTGCTGCACAGCCGCGTCGCGCGCTCGAACATCCTGGCGCTCACCGCGCTCGCCGCCGAGGTTCGCGTGTGCGCGCCGTCGACGCTGATGCCGCCGATGATCGAGCGGATGGGCGTCACCGCGTTCACCAATTTCGACAAGGCCCTGGAGGGTGCGGACGTGGTGATGATGCTCCGGCTCCAGAACGAGCGGATGGACGGCGCGTACGTCCCCTCCACGCGGGAATATCGATTGCGCTACGGCCTGACGCTCGACCGGTTGGCGAAGGCGGCACCCGATGCGTTGGTGATGCATCCCGGCCCGATGAACCGCGGCGTCGAGATCGATTCCGCGGTGGCCGATCACGCACGCTCGGCGATTACCGAACAGGTCGAGATGGGGGTCGCTGTCCGCATGGCCTGCCTCGACGTGCTGACCCGAAGAGCACGCGGCGTGGAGGGTTGGGCATGATCCTCGCGCTCACCAACGCGACGCTCGCCTGCCCCGTCGGCGGCGTGACCAAGGGCAATCTGCTGATCCGCGACGGCGTGATCGTCGCGACCGGGATCGTCGATATTCCTACCGATGCGACGGTCGTCGATTGCGGCGGCAAGACGATCGCGCCCGGGATCGTCGATCTCGGCGTCGCGAAGGTCGATCGTGCTGCCTTCCGCGCCGGCGGGATCGTGCGGATCGGCCTGATGCCCGACCAGTCGCCGGTGCTCGACGACCCCGGCATCGTCCAGCGCGCGGCGTTGATCGGCAAGCCGGACCTCTGGATCCATCCGATCGCCGCCGCAACACGCGGACTCGAAGGCCATGACCTCGCCGAGATGGCGATCTGTCTCTCGGCGGGCGCGAAGGCGGTCGGAACGGGGAAACACTGGATCGCCGATAGTGGCGTGATGCGGCGCATGCTGGCCTATGCGCGCGATCTCGACGTGACGGTGATCGCGCATGCCGAGGATGGTGGCCTCACCGCCGGCGCGGTCGCGACCGAAGGCGAGACCGCGACGCGCCTTGGCCTGCCCGCCGCGCCTGCGGTGGCCGAAGCGCTGGCGATCGCGCGCGACCTGATGCTCGCCGAGGATACCGGCGCGCGGATCCATATCCGGCAGGTGACGACCGCCGCCGGGTTCGATCTGATCCGCGCGGCGAAGCGTCGCGGCGTGTCGGTTACCTGCGGCATCACGCCTGCGCATCTGCACCTGTCGGAGATCGCGGTCAGCGATTTCAGGTCGTTTGCGCTGCTCTCGCCACCGTTGCGCGCGGAGAGTGACCGGCGTGCGGCGCTCGCGGCGATCGCGGACGGGACGATCGACGTGCTGTGCTCGGGGCATGAACCGCGCGGCCCCGAGGAGAAGCGGCTGCCGTTCACCGATTCGAGCAGTGGGATGGCGGGGGCGGAGACGCTGCTGCCGCTCGCGCTGATGCTGGTCCGCGACGAGCATCTGACGCTGGAACGCCTGTTCGCGCTGCTGGCGCGCAACCCGGCGCGGGTGCTGGGGCTCGACACGGGGACGCTGGAGGTGGGCAAGCCTGCCGACCTGATGCTGTTCGATCAACTGGCGCCTTGGCAGATCGTCGGCGAGGCGTTCGAGGCCGAGGCGGGGAATACGCCGTTCGATGGTCTGCCGGTGCAGGGCCGGGTGTTGCGATTGTGGAAAGGTGGCCGTGAGGTTCTGTAACGCGGGCCTGACGCTCGCCCCCCCTAATGCACCGCCCCGGCGGACGCCGGGGCCCAGTTGGAAAGGTCGGCGTAACGGAGCGCCGCCGTCACTTAGCGACGTTCCCCAACTGGGCCCCGGCCTTCGCCGGGGTAGTAATTACCGCGGCTGGGAAGTCTGCCCCTCTACCGCGCGGCCAGTTGCATCCCCGGTTTCCGCAGCCACTGCGCCACCGCATCACCCGCCCCCGTCCGGACGAAGCACGCGCCGCCCTTCGCGCGGTACTGGCGACACATCGAATCGGCCGCCGAACGACTGAAGCCACCGACCGACAGGCGGTAGAAATCCTCGCCGTCCGCTTTGAAATTCATGCCGTTCGGCGTGTAGCCGGCGAGGACCGCGAACCGCTTGGCGGCACGACCCCACGCATCGCGCGCGACCCCGGCACTGTCGAACGCGCCCAACTGAACGTACCAATGGCCGGCGGCTGGCGCCTTCACCTGATAGGCCGCGCTCGCCATGCCGCGTCCCGATCGAGCAGGCATTGCGGCGAGCTTGATCGGACCGCCCGCCGGACGGAGCATCATCGCCGGCAGGGCCTGGACGAATTCCTGTCGTGGCCCGAACGACACCTTCGAGAAACCCGCAACCGCCGCAGGGGTTGGTACGGCAGCGACCTCGACCGGAGCCTCCACCGCCACGGAATCGACGGCCGCAAGCGCCTGTTCAGGTGCAGCCGGCACTCCCGGCAGCATTGGCGCAGGTACGTTCAGCGCCAGCGCGACCGGCTGGCCGCCATCCGCCGCCGCACGCACGCCGAGCAGGCTCGCAACCTGATCCGAGGCCTTGGCGGGCTGTGCGAAGGTCGCCCATTGCTCGAGCCGCGCATCGACATCCGCTGGCGCCATGTCCGCCGCCGCGACGACGCGCGCCGATTGCCATTGCCCTGCCAGCGCCAGGCTCAAGCCGAGGTTCTGGCGAACCTTAGCACTTGTCTGCGGCGACCGCGCGACTTCGGTGAGGACGGCGATCCCGCCCGCCGTGTCGCCGGCCAGCGACATCGCCAGCCCGCGGTCGCTTGCCGGGATGATCGCTGCATTGCTGTCCAGCGTGCGCCGGGCCGCCTGCCAATCCCCCGTCGCGATCTGCGACAAGGCAAGGTTCAGCGCGGCCTTTCCGTTGGCCGGTGACAGTTGAAGCGTGTCGGCGAAGGCGTGGCCCGCAGAGGTGAAACGGCCCGCCTGGAGATAGCTCTGCCCCAGCAGCATCCGGTAGGCGGCCGATTGCGGCATCAGCGCCACCGCGTGTTCGGCATAGCCGACCGCAGCCGGTCCGTTGCGGCTCGCCAAGGCGGTCTGCGCCCTGCCCGCGTCGCCCGCAGCACCGTTTGCAACGCCCTTTGCCGCCGCCTTCGCCGCCAGCACGGCGCTACGATCGCCGGCCGATGCCACGCCGCCGCCATTGGCCGCACAGCCTACCATCGTTCCGCCGAGCAGCAGAGCGGAGACGCCGCCAAGAAATAGTGCACGCGTGTTCATCGGGAAAATCCCTGTTTTAACGTTTGCGGGGCTTTGCCCGCGGCAGTTGCGCGACGAGCGCATCGACTTCGGGCAGGCGGCGCAGGAATTCGTCGAGCGCCTGGATGACCAGCTGCTGCGAAGAGGTTTTGGTGACAGCACTCGCCAGCCTGAGTTTCAGGTGCCGATCGGCATCGAGCCGCAACGTGAACGCAGCCTTCGTAACGCTAGTCTTTGCCGCCGCCTCGCGGCCGATCCGCGATGCGGCCGCAAGCGATACCGGTGTCACCGCGACCGTGCGCTGTTCGAGTTCGGTCGTGAGCGCGTCGCGTTCGATCAACACGGACGGCATCCCGTCGCGGTCCGGCCCCTCGCCCAGGTCGTTCCAGCCGAGATCCTCGCCGACATCGGCCGGTGCTGCGCCGGTCACGTCCTGAGGCCGCATGGCCGGCCTCGCGGTCCCCTTGCGCGCGAGCAGCGAGGGGGACAGCGATGCCATCGGTTTGGGCTGGGTCATCGCGTCACCCCACGATCCGACGGCCGAAGCCCCCGGCGGCGGGACGGATTGCCGCGGCGGCCGGCACGGCGAAGACGGTGCGTCTGAAATTCTTCTCGAGCCGGTCGCAGACATAGGTCCACAGCGCCTCGATCTCGGCGGTCGAGCGGCTCTTCGCATCGACCTCCATGACCGTCCGGCCATCGATCATCGAGGCCGCGAAATCGGTGCGCTGATGGATGACGACCGGAGCGACCGTGCCATGCTGCGACAGCGCGAGCGTCGCGTCGGCGGTGATACGTGCTTTAGGCGTGGCGGCGTTGACGACGAAGATCAGCGGCTTGCCGGCGCGGGCGCACATGTCGACCGTCGCGCCGACCGCACGCAGATCGTGCGGGCTCGGGCGGGTCGGCACGACGATCAGTTCGGCGACCTGGATGACGCTCTGGATCGCCATCGTGATCGCCGGCGGGGTATCGATCATCGCCAGCTTGAAGCCTTGCTGGCGGAGGATCTCGAGATCGGCGGCGAGGCGCGCGACGGTCGTCTGCGCGAACGCGGGCTCGTCCGCGACGCGCTCGTTCCACCAGTCGGACAGCGACGCTTGCGGATCGATGTCGATCAGGACGACGGGACCGTGTCCGGCACGCTCGGCCTGGACCGCGAGATGGCCGGTCAAGGTCGTCTTCCCCGATCCCCCTTTCTGCGATGCGAACGCTAGAACGCGCATATTCCCCGAACCCCTTTTGTCGACCGAGGGAATGCCATGCGCGGGCATAAGAATAGGTTAACGCGACGTCATAATGGGTGCATTTAGGAGTCGAAATGGATGCGATCGGGGCAGAATTCCTGCCCCGCCTTCCCTTGCCGGACGAACGGCGGCATGGTGGTGCGATATTGACACGAGGTAGACCGATGAAGGCTGGGCACGGACGTTTCTGGGGTGCTGTGGTGCTGAGCAGCATGCTGGCGACGGGGGGCATGCTGACGGCGGATCGCGTGTCGGCGGCCGCGCCGGCTGGGGCCGACGTCAAGTCCGGGGTCGATGCCTGGGCAAAAGGCGATTTCGCACGCGCGGTCGGCATCTGGCGTCCGCTCGCGATCGCCGGCGACGCCGATGCGCAGTTCAATCTCGCGCAGGCGTACAAGCTCGGCCGCGGCGTGCCGCTCGACCTGACGCTGGCCGAAAGCTGGTTTCGCAAGGCGGCGATGCAGGGGCATCTCCAGGCCGAGGACAATTACGGTCTGGCGCTGTTCCAGTCGGGTAAGAAGACCGACGCGCTGCCGTGGCTCGAGAAATCGGCGGCGCGCGGCGAACCCAGGACGCAGCTCGTGCTGGGGACGATGCTGTTCAACGGCGACGGCGTGACGCGCGATTATCCGCGTGCCTACGCATTGATGAGCCGCGCCTCGGCATCGGGACTCCAGTCCGCTTCGCAGACGCTGACGCAGATGGACCAGTATATCTCGCCGGCGGACCGCGAAAAGGGCACCGCGCTGGCACAGCATTTTGCGTTGCAGGCGCAAGCCTCGCCAGCGGCGCCGACGCCGCGATCGACGGTCGGCGTCGCCACCGTGCCTGCGTCGCGTCCCGCCGACATGCCGCGGCCCGCGAACCTGCCTGCCAGTTCGTTGCCGGCGCGTGTGCCTGCTCCGGTTCGCGAGCCCGCCGCGCCATCGCCCGCAAAGCCGCCGAAGGCGGAGTTGGCCAAATCGGAAGCTGCAAAGCGGAGCGCAACCAAGTCTGCCGCCCCCAAGCCTGCCGTGGCTCGCGCGACCGGAAACTGGCGGGTCCAGCTCGGCGCGTTCCGCGATCAGGGCAATGCGGAAACGCTTTGGAACCAGGTGCGTGGCAAGCTTCGCGGCGCCCAGCCCTTCTACGCCAAGGCGGGCAGCGTGACGCGGCTGCAGGCCGGCGGCTTTCCCTCCAAGGCGGATGCGACGCGCGCCTGCTCGGCGGCGGGTGTGCCGTGCGTGATCGTCGCGCCCTGAAGCTCCACGGCCGTGGCGCGGCGTGCCGCGGCTCGACCGCCAGATTGCGCCGACCCGCCGCATTCGCAGGCGTGCGCTGCGAGGCGGCAGGGATCAAATAGCCGGACCGGTCGTTTCGTTTCGACATCGACCGGGAGCTAGATGAATGATTTCGAAGACCTTGGCGCTGGCACTTGCCGGCGCAACGCTGTTGGCCGCGTGTTCTGGCGAACAGCCCGCGACTACCAATACCGACGCGATGGTGGATAACGGCGTGTCGTTGCGCAACCTTGCCGAGACCGAGGTGGCGGTACCCAAGCCCGAGCAGCTGACGGTCAAGGGCCGGCTGATCCCTACCCCCTCCGATCCGACGTCACGCCACTTCCTGTTGCGGGAGCGCAAAGCCGTGGGGGGCACTATCATCGCGATCCTGCGGCAGGAGCATGACGGCAAGGTCGCCTATGCGCGGACCGAGACGGATTGCGGCAAGCGCCTGTTCCACGTCCTCGGTGTCGGCCCGAACCGTGCGCTGGTCGAGACCAACGTAGCGCATGACGGTCCGCTGCGCCCGATCAAGGGCCTGCCGTTGCGCGAGGAACTTGCGACGTATGTTTGCAACGCGAGCGGCACGCCGTTGGCGAAGGGGTGAAACGACTAATTGGCCGCCAGAAACGGCGGCTGATTGGAAGCGTCCACCTCTGTTTACCCCGTCATCCTGGGCTCGACCCAGGATCCAGAGCCAAGCAGCGTAGCCTCCCTGGCTCTGGATCCTGACTTTGGTCAAGATGACGGTATTTGACTAGTCCAACACCCAATGCCGCCGCGCGATGCCTTGTGCGTACAGTAGCGCGGTAAGGTCGCCGTGATCGATCCGCGCTGCTGCGGCAGCCGCGACGATCGGCTTGGCGTGGTAGGCCACGCCCAGCCCCGCCGCCTCGATCATCGCCAAGTCGTTCGCGCCATCACCGACCGCGAGCGACTCCTCCACCACAATCCCCCGCTCGGCGATCGCAGCGCGCAACGTCGTCAGCTTCGTATTCGACCCGACGATCGGCTTGGTCACTGTCCCCGTCAGTACGCCACTCTCGATCTCCAGCACGTTGGCGATCGCGCGGTCGAAGCCGATCTCCTTGGCTACCGGCTCCGCGAACCGCGTGAAGCCGCCCGATACCAGCACCGCCAGAGCACCCCGCGCGCGCATTGTCCGGACCAACGCCTTTGCGCCCGGCATGATCGTGACGCGTTCGGTCAGACAGCGTTCGATGTCGCTTTCGGCTAGTCCCTTGAGGAGGGCTACGCGCGCATCGAGCGCCGCCTCGAAATCGAGTTCGCCGCGCATCGCGCGTTCGGTGATCTCGGCAATCTGTGGCTTGATGCCCGCGTAGTCGGCGAGTTCGTCGATGCATTCGACGGTGATCATCGTCGAGTCCATGTCGGCGACGAGCAACGTCTTGGTGCGCGTCAGGCTCGACTGTACGACCACGTCGGTCGCCACGAATGCCCCCTCGAGCGCGGTCCGAGCCGCGTCCGGCGCCATCCCGAAGATCAGGTCGGCGGCGTCGCCCTCGTCGATCCAGCCGCTGACGCCTGGCGCGCAGTCGGCGGCGCGCAGGCGGTCCATCGCGGTCGAAATATCGCCTGCGGTCAGCGTGCCCGAGGCTATAAGCGTTGCCGTGAACATACCCATCTCCCAATCAACGGGCGCTCTCCCGAAGGTCGCGCTCATCGCAGGGCCGACCGCGAGCGGCAAGTCCGCGCTCGCGCTCGCCATCGCTGCGCGCCACGATGGCGTCGTCATCAACGCCGACTCCGCGCAGGTCTATGCCGACCTCCGCATCCTCACTGCGCGGCCATCTACACAAGAAGAGGCAAGCGCATCGCACCGCCTGTTCGGTCATGTGGATGCCGCCGACGCGACCTACTCCGCGGCGCGCTGGGCCGCCGAGGCGACGCTAGCGATCCGCGATACCCTCGCGGAGGGGAAGTTGCCGATCCTCGTGGGTGGCACGGGGCTCTATATCCGCACGCTGCTCGACGGTATCGCACCCGTCCCAGACATCGACCCGGCCCTTCGCGAGCAAGTCCGCGCCATCCCCGTCGCGGAGGCGCACGCAGCACTTACGCAACTTGATCCGCAGGCCGCGACCAAGCTCAACGCAGCCGACACCACCCGCGTCGCCCGCGCGCTCGAAGTCGTCCGCGGCACCGGCCGCACGCTTGCCGACTGGCAGACAGAGAAGGTCGGCGGGATCGGCGAGACGATCGACGTCCGCGCGCTGATCCTGATCCCCGACCGCGACTGGCTCAACGCGCGCATCGACCAGCGCTTCGCCGAAATGGCCGACACCAGCCGCGACGAAATCACTGCGCTGCTCGCTCGCACCGACATCCCGCAGGACGCGCCGATCCGCCGCGCGATCGGTGTGCCCGAGATCGCCGCCTTGGTCCGCGGCGAGACCTCGAAACCCGACGCCATCGCCGCCGGATCGCTCGCCACGCGGCGCTACGCCAAGCGCCAATATACGTGGCTCCGACACCAGCCGCCCGCCGCCTGGCCCCGCACCGAAGCGCTCGATCTACCAACGCGCTTGCAGCAATTTGAAACTATATTGCTCAAATGATGTTTGACACGCATCTTTTATATCGGTAGCCGGCCCCACCACGAGACGCTAAAGGCAGCGTTCTCGCAAAGGATGATATGAAATGACCGAGAAGAGTGGAGCCGATATCCTGATCGAGGCGCTGTGCGATCTCGGCGTGGAGGTCGTCTTCGGCTATCCGGGTGGTGCCGTGCTGCCGATCTACGACGCGCTGTTTCGCAGTGGCCGGATCAAGCACATCCTCGTGCGCCACGAACAGGCTGCGACGCATGCCGCCGAAGGCTATGCGCGCTCGACCGGCAAGCCCGGCGTGGTGCTCGTCACCTCCGGCCCCGGCGCGACCAATGCCGTGACCGGCATCACCGACGCGCTGATGGACTCGATCCCGATGGTCGTGATCACCGGCCAGGTGCCGACCGCGTTGATCGGTACCGACGCGTTCCAGGAAGCCGATACGGTCGGCATCACGCGCCATTGCTCGAAGCACAATTACCTCGTCAAGGACCCCGCCCGCCTGGGCGACGTGATCCACGAGGCGTTCCACATCGCCACCTCGGGACGTCCGGGGCCGGTGGTCGTCGACATTCCCAAGGACGTGCAGGTCGCGACCGCGCGCTACAAGAAGCCGGGGCCGATCCAGCACAAGACTTATCGCCCGCAGGTGAAGGCCGACCAGTCGCAGATCGAGCAGCTCGTCGACATGCTCGCCGCGGCCGAACGCCCGATCCTGTACACCGGCGGCGGCATCATCAATTCGGGTCCGGCCGCGAGCCAGTTGCTGTGCGAACTCGTCCGCATCACCGGCGCACCAGTGACGTCGACGCTGATGGGCCTTGGCGCCTATCCAGCATCGGGGCCGCAGTGGCTCGGCATGCTCGGGATGCACGGCACCTACGAAGCCAACATGGCGATGAACCAGGCTGACCTCGTCGTCGCGCTCGGCTCGCGCTTCGACGATCGCGTGACCGGACGTCTCGATGCGTTCAGCCCGAACTCGCGGAAGGTGCATATCGACATCGATCGCTCGTCGGTGAACAAGACGGTGCGCGTCGATCTCGGGATCATCGCGGACGTCGGCCATGCGCTCGAGGACATGGTGCGGATCTGGAAGAGCCGCCAGCATCCCAAGCCCGACACGACCGACTGGCAGCGTCGCATTGCCGGCTGGCGCGCGGTGAAGTGTCTCGATTTCCCCGAGAACGATCCGAACGAGATCATGCCGCAGCGCGCGATCCGGGCGCTGTTCGACGCCACGCATGCACGCTCGCCGATCATCACGACCGAGGTCGGCCAGCACCAGATGTGGGCGGCGCAGCATTTCGGGTTCGAAAAGCCGAACAAGTGGCTGACCAGCGGTGGTCTCGGCACGATGGGGTACGGCCTGCCCGCAGCGATCGGCGCGCAGCTTGGTAACCCGAACGCGCTAGTGATCGACATCGCTGGCGAAGCGTCGATCCAGATGAACATCCAGGAGCTGGCCACCGCGTCGCAATACCGGTTGCCGGTGAAGATCTTCATCCTCAACAACCAGTATATGGGCATGGTCCGCCAGTGGCAGGAGCTCACCTATGAGAGCCGCTATGCCGAGAGCTATTCGGATTCGCTGCCCGATTTCGTCAAGCTGGGCGAGGCATATGGCTGGAAGGGCATCCTGATCGAGACGCGCGATCAGCTCGACAGCGGGATCGCCGAGATGCTGGCGTATGACGGCCCGGTGATCGTCGATTGCCGTGTGTCGCAGCTGACCAACTGCTTTCCGATGATCCCGTCGGGCGCGGCGCATACCGACATGATCCTGCAGGCGAACGAAGTGTCCGGCACGATGGACGACGAAGCGAAGGCGCTGGTTTAAGATGCACATTTCCCAGGAAAAGGCCGAGCGGCACACGCTCGCCGTCATCGTCGACAACGAACCCGGCATCCTCGCCCGGATCGCCGGCCTGTTCACCGCGCGCGGCTATAATATCGAGAGCCTGACGGTGAGCGAGATCACCGCGGATAAGTCGGTCAGCCGGATCACGATCGTCACCAGCGCGTCGCCGGCGACGATGGAGCAGATCATCGCCCAGCTCGACCGGCTGGTGCCGGTGCACAAGGTCACCGACCTCACGGCACAGGGCGCGCACGTCGAGCGTGAGCTAGCGCTGGTGAAGGTGCGCGGCACCGGCGACCACCGGATCGAGGCATTGCGCCTCGCCGACGTCTACCGCGCCCGCGTGGTCGACGCGACGACGTCGAGCTTCGTGTTCGAGGTTACCGGCGGCATCGACAAGATCGACAAGTTCGTCGAACTCATGGGCGAAGTCGGCCTGATCGAAGTCGCCCGTACCGGCATCGTCGCGATCGCCCGCGGCAAAGAGCCGGCCTGAATTACTGCGTCATCCTGACGAACGTCAGGATCCAGAGCCACAATCGGCGCCGCCTGGAACCCTGGGTTCCGGCGTTCGCCGGAATGACGAAAGAAGGAAGAATCCAATGCGTGTCTATTACGATCGCGACGCCGACCTGAACCTCATCACCGACAAGAAGATCGCGATCGTCGGCTATGGTTCGCAGGGCCATGCGCACGCGCAGAACCTCCGCGATTCAGGCGTCAAGGACGTCGCGATCGCGCTCCGCGAGGGCTCGGCGACCGCCAAGAAGGCGATCGAGGCGGGCTTCGCGGTCAAGTCGAACAAGGAAGCTGCCGCCTGGGCGGACATCGTCATGATCCTCGCCCCCGACGAGCATCAGGCGGCGATCTACGCTGCCGACCTGCACGACAACCTCAAGCAGGGTGCGACGATCGCGTTCGCCCACGGCCTCAACGTGCATTTCGGCCTGATCGAGCCGCGCGCCGATCTCGACGTCATCATGATCGCGCCCAAGGGCCCCGGCCACACCGTGCGCAGCGAATATGTCCGCGGCGGCGGCGTCCCCTGCCTGATCGCGATCGACCAGGACAAGTCGGGCAACGCGCATGACATCGCGCTCGCCTATGCATCGGGCGTCGGCGGCGGGCGCTCGGGCATTATCGAGACCAACTTCCGCGAGGAATGCGAGACCGACCTGTTCGGCGAGCAGGCCGTGCTGTGCGGCGGCATCACCCACCTGATCCAGGCCGGGTTCGAGACGCTGGTCGAAGCCGGCTACGCGCCCGAGATGGCGTATTTCGAGTGCCTCCACGAGACCAAGCTGATCGTCGACCTGCTGTACGAGGGCGGCATCGCCAACATGCGCTATTCGATCTCGAACACCGCGGAATATGGCGACATCACGACCGGTCCGCGGATCATCACGTCGGAGACCAAGGCCGAGATGAAGCGCGTGCTGGCGGATATCCAGTCGGGACGGTTCGTGAAGAACTTCATCCTCGATAATCGTGCGGGGCAGCCTGAGCTGAAGGCGGCGCGTAAGCAGGCGCTGGCGCATCCGATCGAGAAGATCGGCAGCGAACTGCGCGGCATGATGCCGTGGATCGGGAAGAATGCTTTGGTGGATCGCGAGCGCAACTGAGCGAAGCGAACGCGCGTGAGCGCGGCCGGCACGACGAAGCCTGCCCATAGGGCACGGCTTCGCCGGGGCCGACGGGTTGGCGTGAAGTGAGTCCTAGCTCAGCGTCGATTCCGCCACCCCGGCGAAGGCCGGGGCCCAGTTGGAGAGGCCGGAGTAACGGAGCGCAGTGTTCAGTTAGTCACGTCCCTCAACTGGGCCCCGGCCTTCGCCGGGGTGGTGGCGTTTTAGGGAAGCGTCATCGCTGCCTATCCTGTTCCCTCGCGAACGCGGGGGTCCAGGGTCTCGGGCGGTGTTCGTGGTTTAGCTGGGCCCCCGCGTCCGCGGGGGAACAAGAGGTTGCGGCGCCCTCGCCTCCCTCCCACCAACCCAAATCCGAAACACAGCGTTGGCATAACGCCGTTTGACGCGCCCGCCCCGCTCGGCCAGCATCGCGCGTCAAACAGGAGACCCCGCATGCGCCTAGTTCTAGCCTCGATCCTCGCCCTCACCGCCGCGCCTATCATGGCGCAGACCGCCGCCATCCCCGGCGCCCCCGTCAAGGCACGCGTCGCCGCTGGCACCTACGCAGTCGACCCGAACCACACGCAGGTCACGTGGGCCGTCAACCACATGGGCTTCTCGATGCTCGAAGGGCAGCTCGGCGCGTCGGGGGGCAGCATCACGATCGATCCCGCCAAGCCGAACGCGACCAAGGTCGAGGTGAATTTCGCGATCGACCAGCTCTCGGTCACCGCCGCGCCGTTCGCCGGCCATCTGAAGTCGAAGGACTTCTTCGACGCCGCGACCTACCCGACCGCCAAGTTCGTCTCGACCAAGATCGTCGCGACCGGCGACAGGGCGACGATCACCGGCGACCTCACGCTGAAGGGCGTCACCAAGCCCGTCGTGCTCCAGGCGACCTTCGTCGGCGCGGGTGCGAACCCGATGAACAAGAAGCTCAACTTCGGCTTCCGCGCGACGACCTCGATCAAGCGCAGCGACTTCAACCTCGGCGCCTACGCCCCGGTCGTGTCGGACAAGGTCGACCTGACGATCAACGCCGCGTTCTCCGCGCAATAATATACCAATTTTCCTATCGCGCTGGACACGGACCGTGTCCGCGCGATAGGACGCCATCAATGACGCACGGCCGCCTCCTGCTGCTTCGACTTACGCGCCCTTAGGCGCGCCGATCGTTTGCGCGGTGGCCATGCCCCGCGCCTCGCGCCTAAGGGCTGACCCGAACGCTCCCGACGACACGAGAGACTGGCCATGCTGCGCGACCCATCGACCAAATACCGACCCTTCCCACAAGTCGACCTGCCCGACCGCGAATGGCCGTCGAAGACCATCGTCAAGCCGCCGCGCTGGCTCTCCACCGATCTGCGTGACGGCAACCAGGCGCTGATCGACCCGATGGATGCGGAGAAGAAGACGCGCTTCTTCGACCTGCTCTGCAAGGTCGGGCTGAAGGAGATCGAGGTCGGCTTCCCGAGCGCGGGCGCGACCGAATTCGACTTCATCTCCGGCCTCGTGAAGACCGGCCGCATCCCCGACGACGTATCGATCCAGGTGCTGACCCAGTCGCGCCGCGACCTGATCGAGACGAGCTTTGCCAGCCTGGTCGGCGCGAAGACCGCGATCGTCCATCTCTACAACGCGGTGTCGCCGGCGTGGCGCAAGATCGTGTTCGGCATGGACCGTGCGCAGGTGAAGCAGATCGCCGTGGATGGCGCGAAGGTGTTGCGCGACGAAGCCGCCAAGCAGCCGAACGTCCGCTGGCAGTTCGAATACAGCCCCGAAACCTTCTCGACCGCCGAGCTCGATTTCAGCCTCGAGGTCTGCGAGGCGGTGATGAACGTGCTGATGCCGACGCCCGAGAACCCGATCATCTTCAACCTGCCCGCGACCGTAGAATGCGCGACGCCGAACATCTATGCCGACCAGATCGAATGGTTCGGGCGCAACATCCGCAACCGCGATGCGGTGGCGATCAGCCTGCACACGCACAACGACCGCGGCACCGGCGTCGCGGCGGCGGAGCTCGGCATGATGGCGGGTGCGGACCGGGTCGAGGGCTGCCTGCTCGGCAATGGCGAGCGCACCGGCAATTGCGATCTCGTGACCGTCGCGCTCAACATGTACACGCAAGGCGTCGACCCGAAGCTCGACTTGTCGGACATCGACGGCGTCGTGAACACGGTCAATTACTGCACCAACATCCCCGTCCACCCGCGCACGCCCTATGCCGGCGATCTGGTCTTCACCGCGTTTTCGGGCTCGCATCAGGACGCGATCAAGAAGGGCTTCGCGGCGCAGGAGGCGAAGAACGACACGCTGTGGGAGGTGCCGTATCTCCCGATCGACCCTGCCGATCTGGGTCGCAGCTACGAGGCGGTTATCCGCGTGAATTCGCAGTCGGGCAAGGGCGGCGTTGCCTGGGTGATCGAGCAGGACAAGGGCCTGAAGCTGCCCAAGCGGTTGCAGGCGGACTTCAGCCGGCACGTCCAGGCTTATGCCGACGAGACCAGCCGTGAGCTGAACGCAGGCGATATCTGGGGTCTGTTCGAGCGGACGTACATGCCGCAGGCTGACGACCGGGTGGAACTGCGTGATTACGAGGAAAGCGGTGCCTCGGGGCAGCGGGTGTTCATCGGCCGCGTCGCAATCGACGGCGAGGAGCGGTCGATCTCGGGGCGCGGCAACGGGCTGATCTCCGGCGTGATCGCAGCGATCGCGGAGTCGACCGGGCCGACGCTCGACGTGGTGGATTACAACGAGCACGCGATCGGCCACGGCGCGGATGCGCAGGCGGCGGCGTATGTCGAATGCCGGACGGCCGAGGGTCGGACGGTGTTCGGCGTCGGCATGGACACCGACATAGCGACCGCCTCGGTCCGTGCGGTGTTGTCGGCAGCGAACCGAGCCTGATGCGCACCTCCCTCTCCCCTCCGGGGAGAGGGTCGGGGTGAGGGGCAGCCAAGCAGTGCTCAGCCTGGAACAGCCCCTCACGCCAGCCCTCTCCCCGGAGGGGAGAGGGAGCAGTGCGCCATTTGCGCTCGCGTAATCCTCCCCGGCACGGGGAGGGGGACCGCCACGCGCTTGCGTGGGGGTGGAGGGGGGCTTCCCCACGCGTACCGTGCGAGGCACACCCCCACCACCAGCTACGCTGGTCCCCCTCCCCGCGTGCGGGGAGGATCAGCGAGTGCGAACGATCTCGCAGCCGACGCGGGCGTCGGGGTAGACATCGGCCTTCACCGTTCGGACCTTAACCCGCCTCACTCGCGCATCCGCCAAGCACAGCCTGGCGATCGCCTCGCAGAGCGTCTCCTGCAACGCGAACGGGCGCTCCGCCGTCAGCGCTCGAATCCCCGTGCGGACGAAATCATAGTCGAGCACTTCCTCGATCGCATCCTCGCCGAGCGGGCCTGGATACATCACCGTCATCTCGACCGAGACGACCACCCGCTGCGGCGCAACCTCGTGCGGATGGATGCCGAGCCGCATCATGACTTCGAGCCCGTCGAGGATCGTCGTGAACTCAGCCATTACGTCCCTCAAACATCACGTCGCTATCGCGCACTAGAAACCGCTGCCCGCAGTCAACGAACAGATTTTGCCCCGTCACGGCTTTCGCAGTCAGCAGCCACGCCACCGCATCGGCGACCGCCTCCGCTCCGACCGGTCGCCGCAGCAGATTGTCGCTCGCCACGGCCGCGAACTCCTCGTCGCTCTGGTCCCCGCTCGGCAAGGTCAGCCCCGGCGATACCGCGTTCACTGCGATGCGCGGCCCGAGTGCTTGCGCCAGCATAGTCGTCGCCCCCTCCAGCGCGATCTTGCCGCAACTGTACGAGAAGAAGTCCGGGTTGAGGTTCGCCACCTTCTGGTCAAGCACGTTGACCACCGCGCCATCCGCGACGTCGTCCTGCGACGCGAGTGCCGACGCGAGCAGCACCGGTGCGCCGCAATTGATCGCGCCCAGCTCGGCGAACAGTACCGGATCGACGCTTGGCGGACGATCGAACTCGAACTTCGACGCACAGTTTACCAGCCCGTCGATCGGCCCCCCGATCGCGGCCCGCGCCGCCGCGAACAGGTCGCCGATCGCGGCGAGATCGCTCAGGTCCCCCGCCACCGCAGCAGCATGCCCGCCGCCATCGACGATCTCCGCCACCAGCGCAGCCGCCTCGTGGGGGGAATGTCCCTGGTGCACGACCACCGCATGCCCGTCCGCCGCCAGCCGCCGGACGATCGCCGCACCCAGCCGCTTCGCCCCGCCCGTCACCAGGACGGTTCGCATCAAACGCCGCGCCCCATCAACGCGAGCACTTCCTTGCGGCTGCGTTCGTCGTCGCGGAACACGCCCATCATTCGGCTCGTGACCATCGTCACTCCCGGCGTGCGGACACCGCGCGCGGTCATGCAGGCATGGCTTGCCTCGATCACCACCGCGACGCCCTGCGGCTTGAGGTTGTCCCAGATGCAGTCCGCGACCTCTGCGGTCAGCCGCTCCTGCACCTGCAGCCGCCGCGCGAAGCCATGCAGCACGCGTGCGAGCTTCGAAATGCCGACGACATGGTCACGTGGCAGGTACGCGATGTGCGCCTTGCCGATGATCGGCGCCATGTGATGCTCGCAATGCGACTGGAACGGGATGTCCTTCAACAGGACGATCTCGTCATAGCCACCGACTTCCTCGAACACGCGTTCGAGGTGTTTCGCCGGATCGTCGCCATAGCCCGCGCAATATTCCTTCCACGCACGTGCAACACGGCGCGGTGTATCGAGCAGCCCTTCACGCGTGGGATCGTCGCCCGCCCAGCGGATCAGCGTACGGATCGCCGACGCTACGTCTTCGGGGACAATCACCTTGCCGTCGGGACCCAGCACATCGCCCCCAGCTCGCCGCCCCTCGGACCCGTTCAGTTCATCCCGCATCGCAACACCCTTTGTCAGCATACCCAAACATCGGAACATGGGTCCTCTTTTGCAACTGTTTTATTTGAGCAACGCGCCGTAAATCCCCGTAATACGGGGTTCAAAAAGCGTTGACGGTTGATTTTTTTGGTCGTTACTTCGCCATACCTGAAAATCTAAATCGTGAATCGGCATAGACCGGCACGATCGGGGAGAGGACTGCCATGGCAAAGTTCGAATTGCTCGCCGCATCGGCGATGATACTCCTGTCGATTGCGCCGGCAATGGCGCAGACCGCTACCACCACATCGGCCGAAAACACCGCGCCCACCAACGGGCCCGGGCAGGAAGCCCCGTCGACGCAAACGACACGAGACGTGTCCACCGCCGATCCCTACGCGTCGCAGGATATCGTGATTACCGCGCAACGCCAATCGCAGCGTCTGCAGGATGTTCCGATCGCTGTAAGCGCTTTTACCGCGGACAACATCGCCAAGCAGCAGATCGTCAACCCGAGCGCGCTTCAGCAGACGCTGCCCAACATCACCTTCACCAAGACCAACTTCACCACGTCGAGCTTCACGATCCGCGGGATCGGCGATCTGTGCACCGGCGCGACCTGCGACACCGCGACCGCGATCCACGTCAACGACATGCCGTTGGTCACCACCCGGCTGTTCGAGAGCGAGTTCTTCGACCTGGAGCGGATCGAGGTCCTTCGCGGGCCGCAGGGGACGCTGTTCGGCCGCAACGCCACGTCGGGCGTCGTCAACTTCATCTCGGCAAAGCCCGACCTCTCCGGCATACATTCGGCGGCCGAGTTCGAATACGGCAACTATGATTCGAAGCGCGTGAAGGCGATGATCAACCTGCCCTTCACCGACACGCTCGGCATCCGCGTCGCCGGCACCTATCTCAACCGCGACGGCTATACCAAGAACCTGTACGACGGCCGCAAGATCGACGGGCGCGACCTGTATTCGATCCGTGGCACGCTGTCGTGGGAGCCGACCAGCGACACCCGGGTCGACCTGATCGGCTATTATTTCCGCGAGAAGGACGACCGTTCGCGGTTGCAGAAGCAACTTTGCCACCGCGATCCGACCGGCATCCTCGGCTGCCTTCCCGACCGGCTCGTCAACGAGACCGCGAACGGCAATTCGACGCTGTCCGCGGTGCTCAGTTCGAACGAGTTCTTCGCGGTCAACAACCCCGCGCTGGCGCGCTTCGGGCTGCAGAGCCTCTATGGTCAGGATACCTATACCGGCGTCGTCAACCCGGCCAACGTGCGGACCGTATCGCTCGACTACAGCCCGACCTATTTCGCCGAGGAGGAGCAATATACCGCCAAGATCTTCCACGATTTCGGCCCGGTCAGCCTGAACTTCACCGGCGGCTACACGCGCAACGCGGTCGACAGCACGACCGACTATAACCTCGCGGTCGAGAACCCGCTGGCCAACAATGTCGGGCTCGCCACGCTCAACGCGCTCGCCCGCCCCGGATCGCCGTTCGCGTTCCTGAACGGCGTGCGCCAGACCCTGATCCCCAACGGGCCCGCCGGCGGCGCATGCCAGTCGGCGGCGGACCCCAACAACGTCGGCATCTATGGCGGCAACTCGATCGGCTGTTATCCGCAGAGCCTCGACTTCGATCGCTCGCGCCAGGTGAACCGCCAATATTCCGCTGAAGCGCATCTCGACAGCAATTTCGAGGGCATGTTCAACTTCCTGCTCGGCGGCATCTATGTCGACAGCAAGTCGACCAACACCGATTATTTCGTCAACGCGTTCGGGCTCGATTACGCCTCCGGCATTCTCGGTTCGGCAAACGCGGCGGGAGCCGGGCTGCCCGCGGGCAACGGCTATTTCCTGTCGACGCCCTTCTATCGCAACAGCGATACCGAGTTCCGCCTGAAGTCGTACGGGATCTTCGGCGAGACCTATTTCAAGTTCACCGACAAGCTCAAGCTGACCGTCGGCTTGCGGTATAACCACGACAAGAAGACCGACCAGGCGCGCAACCTCGCGCTCAACGTGCTGACGCCGATCGGCGCGACCGGAATCGAGCAGGGGCTGAACTACGGCACGGTCGATTTCGACCCGAACCTGCCGGGCCGCCAGGAGTTCGCCAATGCGCAGGTCAGCTTCTCGCGGCTGACCGGGCGCGCGGTGCTCGACTACCGGATCACCGAGAACAACCTGCTCTACGCATCCTATTCGCGCGGGTACAAGTCGGGCGGGATCAACCCGCCGCTGTTGCCGATGTTCAACGTCAGCAACACGTTCCTGCCCGAGCAGGTCAACGCGTACGAGATCGGCTCGAAGAACACCTTTGGCGGCGGCCGGTTCAGGCTGAACCTCACCGGCTTCTATTATCAGTACAAGAATTTGCAGCTGAGCCGGATCGTCGCACGGACCTCGGTCAACGACAATGTCGACGCCGATATCTACGGCGTCGAGGCGGAGGCGATCGTGAGTCCGATCCCGGCGTTCGTGGTCAACATGAACGCGAGCTACCTGCATTCGAAGGTGTCGAGCGACAAGCTGCTGGTCAACCCGCGCGACGTGTCGGGCGGCCGGTCGGACGCGGTGATCATCAAGGACATCACCAACGCGTCGAACTGCGTCGTCGTGCCCAACGTCGCGGGCAACGCGGCGCTGTCGAACGGCTATGTCGCGGCGGTCAATCGCGCGATCGGCCTGCGCGCGCCGACCGCGATCCCGACGATCGCGGCAACCGGTGCGTTCGGGATCTGCTCCGCGCTCGGGGCCAACGCCGCGGCGAGCGGCGTGTCGGTGCTCGACGGGGTAATGACCAACATCCGCGGCAACCGTCTGCCGCAGGCACCGACGTACAAATGGTCGGTGGGCGCACAGTACACGATCGACTTCGCCAACGGCATGAGCCTCGTCCCACGCGCCGACCTCAACTATACCGGCGGGTTGGCGGCAAGCATCTTCAACACCGCGATCGACCGGATCCCCGGCTACGAAGTGGTCAACATGCAGGTCCAACTCAACGCCCGCGAAGACCGCTTCTACGTCCGCGCCTATGTGCAGAACCTGACCAAGAACGATGCAACGACCGGGCAGTATGTGACCGACCAGTCGGCCGGGCTGTTCACCAACATCTTCACGATCGAACCCCGCCGGTATGGCGTGGCGGCCGGGTTCAAGTTCTGAGGGGACATTCGAGGCGGGTCCGTTGCAATGCGGTCCGTCGGACAGGAAGGCGATCTGACTGATCCTCCCCCGCCAGGGCGAGGTGGCACCGAAGGTGACGGATGGGGCGGGCACGAAACAAACGTTTCTCTTACCGCCCCCTCCGTCTGGCAAGCGCCAGCCAGCTCCCCTGGCGGGGGAGGATCCGACTACACCGCCGTCATCCTGACGAAAGTCAGGATCCAGAGCCCATCAGCGCGGCGTTCGTGACCCTGATCCTGACTTTCGTCAGGATGACGTGTGGGTGGAGCTACGTGCTGGCTCATGCAGAGCTGGGACTCTCCCTTGCCCCCATCCTACCACGGCGAAGACGCTGCCCGCCCCTTCCCTCTCCCATCGGGAGAGGGAGAGACGCCGAAGGCGGCGAGGGTGAGGGCACGGCCTGCAGACCGATAGTCTTGCAGCGTCTGGAGCCGCGGTTAGCGCTTCATTCGCTCCGCATGCCACGCGACATGGTCGCTCATAAACGTCGAAATGAAGTTGTAGCTGTGATCATACCCGGGCTGCATGCGTAGCGTCAGGTCGATCCCCGCCGCGTCGCACGCCGCCACCAGCAACTCGGGCTTCAACTGCTCGACCAGGAAGCCATCCGCGTCGCCTTGATCGACCAAGATGTCCTTCACCCGCGCACCATCCTCGATCAGTGCACAGGCATCGTAGGGCCGCCATGTCGTCCGATCCGCCCCGAGATACCCGCCAAGCGCCTTCTCGCCCCAAGCGCACTGCAACGGCGCCACGATAGGGGCGAACGCCGACACGCTCCGGAACCGCTCCGGATTGCGCAGCGCGATCGTCAGCGCGCCGTGGCCGCCCATCGAGTGCCCAAAGATCCCCTGCCGCGCCATATCCGCCACCGGAAATCTCGCTCCGATCAGCGCCGGCAGTTCATCCTCGACATACGTCCGCATCTGGAAGCTCTTCGCCCAGGGCTCCTCGGTCGCATCGACGTAGAAGCCCGCGCCCTTGCCGAAGTCGTACGCGTCGTCGTCCGGCACGTCGTCGCCGCGTGGCGAGGTATCCGGCGCGACCAGGATCACGCCCAGTTCGGCACACGCGCGCCGATACTCGCCCTTGTCCATGACGTTGGCGTGCGTGCAGGTCAGGCCCGACAGGAACCACAGCACCGGCAACCGCGCACCGTCATCGTGAGGCGGGACGTAGACCGCGAAGGTCATGTCGCTGCCGGTCGCGGTCGAGGCGTGGCGGTAGACGCCCTGCGTGCCGCCATACGCCTTGCTGGTGGAGACGCTCTCCATCACGCGACCCTGTGCAATGCGCAGATCTTGTTGCCCGACGGATCGCGCAGATAGGCGAGGTAGAGCTTCCGCCCTCCCGTCGCCGCGCGCACGCCCGGCGGATCCTCGCAGGCCGTTCCACCGTTCGCCAGCCCCGCGGCGTGCCAGGCATCGGCCGCTTCGGTCGAGGCGGCTGCGAACCCCATCGTGCTGCCGTTGCCGTGGCTAGCCGGCTCCCCATCGATAGGCTTGGTCAGCAGGAAGCGCCCGCCGTCATGCGCATAGACCACCCGCCCCCATTCGTCCGTGACGCCTTCGGGCACGCCAAGCGCGCCCAAAGCCGCGTCGTAGAACGCTTTCGACGCGGCGATGTCGCTCGCGCCAAGCATGATGTGCGTGAACATGGCCCCGCCTCTCAGTAGATCACGACGGAGCGGATGCTCTCGCCGGCGTGCATCAGGTCGAAGCCCTTGTTGATCTCGTCGAGCGTCAGGCGGTGCGTGATCATCGGATCGATCTCGATCATCCCGTTCATGTACCAGTCGACGATCTTCGGCGTATCGGTCCGCCCGCGCGCGCCGCCGAACGCGGTGCCGCGCCAGTTGCGCCCGGTGACGAGCTGGAACGGCCGCGTCGAAATCTCCTTGCCCGCCTCGGCCACGCCGATCACGATCGAGGTGCCCCAGCCGCGATGGCACGCCTCCAGCGCCTGCCGCATCACCGTCGTGTTGCCGGTCGCATCGAAGGTGTAATCCGCACCGCCATCGGTAATCGCGACGATGTGCTGGACGATATCCCCCACATCCTTCGGGTTGGCGAAGTGCGTCATGCCGAAGCGACGCCCCCATTCCTCGCGGTCGGGATTGATGTCGACGCCGACGATCATCCCGGCACCGGCCAGTCGCGCGCCCTGGATCACGTTCAGCCCGATCCCGCCGAGCCCGAACACCACGACCGTGTCGCCGGGCTGGACCTTGGCGGTATGTACCACCGCGCCGACGCCCGTGGTCACGCCGCAGCCGACGTAGCACGAGGTATCGAACGGCGCGTCCTCGCGGATCTTGGCGACCGCGATCTCCGGCAGCACGGTGAAGTTCGAGAAGGTCGAACAGCCCATGTAGTGGAAAATAGGCTGGCCCTTATAGCTGAACCGGGTCGTGCCGTCGGGCATCAGCCCCTTGCCTTGCGTGGCGCGGATCGCGGTGCACAGGTTGGTCTTGCCGCTGAGGCACGACTTACACTGGCGGCATTCGGGGGTGTAGAGCGGGATGACGTGATCGCCGACCGCGACGCTGGTCACGCCTGCGCCCACTTCGCGGACGATGCCCGCGCCTTCATGGCCCAGCACGCTCGGAAACAAGCCTTCCGAATCAAGCCCGTCGAGCGTGTACGCATCGGTATGACAGATGCCCGTCGCCATGATTTCGACGAGGACTTCACCGAATTTCGGCCCTTCGAGGTCGAGTTCGACGATCTCGAGCGGTTTTTTTGCCTCGAAGGCTACGGCGGCGCGGGTCTTCATGAGTGGGTCTCCTTGATTGCCGCCCTGATGGCCCTCGTGCCCTGCGTCTGCAACCCATACGCGATGCAACCAAAGCCGCGTTCCCGCGCTTGATCCTTTCAAATCAAGGAGATGGCGCGATGAAGGATCCGAAGAAGGGCGACGAGGTCACGTGGAAATCGCACGGCGGCGAGGCGCACGGCACGGTCGAGAAGAAGCAGACCAGCGACACGAAGATCAAGGGCCACACCGTCAAGGCGTCCAAGGAGGAGCCCCAGTTCATCGTAAGGAGTGACAAGGGCGGCAAGGCAGCGCACAAGGCGGACGCGCTCACCAAGGCGTGACCACGCGTGCAGTGCCTAACGCACGCGCGCAACAGGAAGGAATGCTTATGGCTACAGCTCCCAAGACCGGCGGCATCCACGCCCCCGTCCAGCCCTCTCCCGAGCTCGGCGAGATCGTCGGCAACGACAAGCTGCCGCGCAGCGAAGTGATCAGCAAGGTGTGGGTCTACATCAAGGCGCACAACCTCCAGAACCCCGAGAACAAGCGCGAGATTCTGGCTGACGAGAAGCTGAAGAAGGTCTTCGGGCGTGACAAGTGCACGATGTTCGAGATGAACAAGTACATCTCGCAGCACGTCAAGGCCTAACCGCCCGCACTGCACGGCAAGCGGCGACGGGGCATCGTAAGCGATACCCGTCGCCCTTGATCGCGCCTCTACAAGATCCCCACTACCCAAGTGCCGGTCTGATCGCCCTGCCCGTAGTGGCCACGCAATCAGCTCAAGGCGATCGCGAACCGGGCGCTTGATCGCCACATCCGACCGTCGTAATGCGCACCCGGATGCCCCCGTAGCTCAGCCGGATAGAGCGACGGTTTCCTAAACCGTAGGCCGCGTGTTCAAATCTCGCCGGGGGCACCAGCTTTTCCGCGACCCTCATGTCCTTGCCGTCAAAGATGTTTATCCGGCTCTCGCATGCGTGCATGGAGGCGGGATGCTCTCGACCGCGATGATCGCCGATGCCGTCACCCTGCAGCCCGACTTCGTCGTTATCGACGTCGAGACCGCGTGTTCGCGGGTCAGCAGCATCTGCCAGATCGGCATCGTCGGGTTCCGCGACGGCCGCGAGATCTTCGACTACGAGACGCTGGTCGACCCGCGCGACGAATTCCACCTGTTCAACACGCGGATCCACGGCATCGCCGAGCATCACGTCGTCGGCCAGCCGAGCTTCGCCGACGTCCATGCGATCGTCGATCGTCATCTGAGCGGCCGCACGACGGTTGCGCACTCGTATTTCGACAAGGGCGCGCTTGCAGCCGCCTGCCGGGTCCATGACCGCCCGGCGATCGAGACGGTCTGGCTCGACAGCGTGCGCGTCGCCAAGCGCGCCTGGCCCGATCTGGAAAGCCACCGGCTCGGCCTGCTTGCGCAATATCTCGGGATCGCGCACAAACATCACGACGCGCTCAGCGATGCGCGCGCGGCCGGCTGGGTGATCGTCAAGGCGATCGACCATACCGGGATCGCGCTCGACGAATGGCTGGCGCCGCCGCGCAAGCCCGGCCCCGCCCCCCGTCCAGCGCCGTCCGGACCGCTCGCTGGCGAGCGCATCGCGCTCTCAGGCGCGCCACGCGACGGGGCATTGGCGCAGCGGATCGCGGCGCTCGGCGGCCGGATCGTGTCGGCGGTCGGCAACACCACGACGCTGCTCGTGATCGCGGGGCGTGCGCCGTTCAGCTACTCGGTGCGCAACAGCGGTGCGTATCGCCGGGCGGAACATTATCGACGGCTCGGCGGCGCTATCAGGATCGTCTCCGACTTCGAGCTCGGCGTTGCGGACGGGGTTGCAGGAACGATCGGCGCCTAACGATACGCCGGATCGTTTTCCACCAGGTGTCCGACGAGGGAATGGACCCGCGACCGCCGTTCAGCTTGGCAAGAGCCCGGCAAGCTGCAACCATCGCTCCAAACCAAAATGGAGGATGACATGCGGGCAGCGATAATGGCCATGGCAGGCGGAGCGGCGCTGGCGAGCGGCATGCTGGCGGTACCGGCGATCGCGCAACAGGCGCGCGTTGCGGAGGGCATGCTCGGCGGCACGCGTCTGGCGACTTCGACGGCGGCGGCGCCCCCCGTCGACGCGTATCTCGGCATCCCCTACGCCACGCCGCCGATCGGTGCGCTCCGGTGGCAACCGCCCAAGCCCGCTCCCCGTTGGAGCGGCGTGCGCAAGGCCGACGCGTTCGGCCCGCGCTGCATGCAGCAGCCTCTGTTCGCCGACATGAAGTTTCGCTCGCCGCGGATCGACGAGGATTGCCTGACGCTCAACGTCTGGACGCCTGCCGGTACCAAGCCGGGCGCGAAGCTTCCCGTGCTGTTCTACATCCACGGCGGCGGCGCGATCGCCGGCGATGGCTCCGAACTGCGCTACGACGGTGCGGCGATGGCACGCCAGGGGATCGTCGTCGTCACGATCAACTACCGACTGGGCGTGTTCGGCTTCCTCGCGACCGGCGAAATGGCGGCGGAATCGCCGGCACACGCCGCGGGCAATTACGGTTTGCTCGATCAGGCGGCAGCGCTCGAATGGGTCCGGCGCAACGCCGCGGCGTTCGGTGGCGATCCCGCACGGATCACGATCGGCGGCGAAAGCGCAGGCTCGATGTCGGTCAGCGTGCTGATGACGTCGCCGCTGACCCGGACGCGGTTCGCGCGCGCGATCGGCGAAAGCGGGGGTGTCCTGCCGCCGACGTTCCGGCCGAAATCGCTCGCGACCGCCACCACGCAGGGCGAGGCGTTTGCGCGCGCTGCCGGAGCCCCCTCGCTGGCCGCGCTGCGTGCGATGCCCGCGGCCGATCTGCTCAAGGCGCAGGATCAGGCGCACGCGGCGGCGGACTTCATCGTCGACGGGCTGTTCCTCACCGAACCGCCGATCGATACCTACACCGCGGGTCGTGCCGCCCGCGTGCCGTTGCTGGTCGGTTCGAATTCGCAGGAGGGTGCGTGGACCAGCATCCTGCGCGGTCAGGCGCCCACCGTCGCCAACTACCGCGCCGCGATCGGCACGCTCTACGCGGACCCGGACGCGCTGTTCGCGTTGTATCCGGCAGCGTCCGACGCCGCGGTTCCCGCCGCCGCGACCGCGCTGGCGAGCGACGCGTTTCTCGGCGCATCGACCTGGCAATGGTTCGACCTGCATCGCCGCTCGCGACAGCCGACCTATTATTATTATTTCGCGCACCCGCGGCCGCGGGCGCTGCCGCCGCTGACCAATCCCGACGTCGCACCGCTGGGCGCGGTGCACAGCGCGGAGATCGAATATGCGCTGGGCAATCTCGACACCAACCCGGCCTATGCCTGGACCGCGGACGATCGCCGGATCTCAGCGGTCTTCCAGGGGTATTTCACGGCCTTCATCAAGACGGGCAATCCCAACGCCGCCGGGTTGCCACGCTGGTCGCCGGCCACGCCCGGCGCAGGACCGATCCAGCGGCAGACGATCGACGTGACCACCGGGTCGACGCCGTTCGAGGCGCAGGCCCGCTACGAGGCTGCGGTGCCGTTGCTCGAACGCCGCGCGCGCTGACCGGTCAAAGTCGGCCGAGGAAGACCGCACCCGGTACGGCGAGCTGCTGCCCGGTGGCGGACAGCGTGCCGTCCGGACCGATCGCAAAGATCGCCAGCGTGCCCGATCGCTCGTTGGCGACGACCATCCGCCGCGCATCGTCGAGCAGCAGGAAGAAGCGCGGCCAGTCGCCACCGCTGGCAATGTGCTGGAGCAGCGTCGGTACGCCCGCCGCATCGAGCGCGAACACGGCGATGCCGTTCTGTCCGCGGTTCGAGACGTAGAGCCGCCGGCCGGTCGGATCGATCGCGATATGCGCTGCCTGCGACGCGCCACGATAGCCCGCCGGCAGCGTCGACAGCCGCGACCGCGTGACGAAGCGGCCGTCCGCGCCCGCATCGAGCGTCAGCAGCGTGTTGGAGAGTTCACACACGACATAGGCGCGCGGCAATCTGGGGTGATGGACGAGGTGACGTGGCCCCGCGCCAGGATCCGCGTGCCAGGCCGCAACCGGGCGAGCCAGCGTCCGCGCGGTCGGATCGAAGCGATACGCGTAGAGCGTGTCCGTCCCGAGATCGATCGAGTGCAGCCACCGCCGATCCGGGCTGAACCCGACCCAATGCGCGTGCGGCCCTTCCTGACGGGCCGTGCTGGGCCCCTTGCCGACGTGGTCGAACAGCACCGGGTCGCCCGGCACGCCGGTCCGCGGATCGAGCCGGTGGAACGCCACGACGCCGCTGGAATAATTCGCGACCGCAAGGCAGCCGCTGGCGCGGTCGAGCGCGACGTAGCACGGGTCCGCGCCCTTCGTGGGTGAGGTGCCCCGTTTCGTCCAGCCCAGCGCATACGCCGAAATCTCGCCCTGCGTCTGTTCGCGCACGAGGTAATAGGCGCCGCCGGGGCCGCCTCCCACGCCGAACGACGCGTCGTCGATCCCAGGTATCGGTGCCTCGACCTGCCACCGGTCGCGGTCGGAATCATAGGCGATTGGATACAGGCCCTTGCCGCCCTCGCGCGCGTAGGTGCCGGCGATCAGCCGTACCGAGCGCTTGGCCGCCGCGGGTACGGCGATCGTCGCCGCCATCGCGGTCAGCGCGGATCGTCGCGTCATCGTCCAGTCGGTCATCGCAAACCCCTCACACTCACCTGAACCCGAGCCAGTACAGCAAGCCGATGTTGACCGCGAGCAGCGGCAGCGCAGTCGGCACCTGCGCGCGGATGACGGCGTTCCTGTCCTTCAACTCGAGCAACGCGGCGGGGACAAGATTGAAGTTCGCCGCCATCGGCGTCATCAGCGTGCCGCAGAACCCGCTGAGCATGCCGATCGCCGCGACCACCGCGGGGTCACCGCCATAGTGGCGCACGAGCAGCGGGATGCCGATCGCCGCGGCCATCACCGGGAACGCCGCGAACGCGTTGCCCATGACCATCGTGAACAGCGCCATGCCGAGCGTATAGGCGAGCACCGCGCCAATCAGGCTGCCCTCGGGGATCGCGTGGCCGGCGAGACCGCCGACGACATCGCCGACGCCGGCGAGCGCGAACACCGCGCCAAGGCTCGCCAGCATCTGCGGGAGCACGGCGGCCCAGCCGATCGCGTCCATCAGCCTGACGCCCTCGGCGAGCGGTGTCGCGACGCGCGGGCGGAACCAGAGGTGCATTGCGACCAGCGCGATCAGGACGCCGCACGTCAGCGCGACGAGCGTTGCCTGCTTCGGGTCGACGAGGCTCGGGACTGCGCGAAACAGGACCGTACCGCCGAGTGCCGCGCACGGGATGATAAGGGCGGGCAGGAATATCCGATTGCCGAGCCTGGCCGCCTCGACACGCCGTTGGTCGAGCGTGGTGGTGGCACGCCCGCCCCGCCCCATCGCGCCCGAACCAGCGATCGCGACGAGCGCCAGGACGATAACGCCGTTGCCGATATCGCCCAGCCGCCCACCGAGCAGGAAGCTGAACGCCAGCACCGCATAGAACGCCGCGTTGCCGAACCGCTTCGGGTTGGCGCGATCGGTCGCGCTCAGGACCCCGAACGCCACGAACATCAGGCCGGCCACGCCGTAGATGAAGCCGGTGCCGATCATCGCGCGCGTGCCAATCGACGATCGAGAAGCCACAAGCGGAAGCCGTGGATCAGGAATGCGGCAATCGCGGTGGGTATAGCCCACATCGAGAGATGGAGCGGCTGGATGACGATGCCATAGCCTTCGAGGACTCCCTTCATCAGCAGGATCGAGCCGATCGCGATGAAGATATCCTCGCCGAAGAAGAGCCCGATATTGTCGGTTGCCGCGGCCATCGCCGGAATGCGGTCACCGCCCGGCGCGACACCCTGCGCTTCGGCGGCGGCTTCAGCCATCGGCGCGACCAGCGGGCGGACGCTCTGCGCCGGGCCGGCGATCGAGGTCAGACCGAGCGCCGCGGTCAACTGACGGAACAGCAAATAGCCGATCAGCAGGCGCCCGACCGTCGCGCCGCGGAGCTTGCCGATCGCGAGCCTCGCGCGTTCCTGCAATCCGTGGCGTTCGAGCATCCCGATCACCGGGAGCACGATGTAGATCACGGTGACGTAGCGGTTCTCGTTGAAGGCCTTGCCGAACGCCGCAAGGATCGCGAGCGGAGCGAGTCCGGCGGCGAGCCCCGTTACGAGCGCGGACACCGCGACGACGAGCAGTGGATTGAACCGGAGCAGGAAGCCGGCGACGATCACCGCGATGCCGCAAAGAACCAGCATCGACGCTCAGCGTGCCTGCTTGGCGAGATCAGCGTCGAACGCGGTCCGCGCCTTCGCGACGATCTTCGGCAGTAAGGTCGGATCGACGAACGCGGCCGCATCGCCCGCCTTACGGCGCTTGCCGCGGGCGATCACGTCGGCGAGTTCGGGATGCGACGGCAGGACGATATCGGCGTGCAGCGTGCCGAGCATCGCGATGCTGCGGCGGTAATCGCCGACGATACCCGGATAGGCGCGGTTGCCGATCAGGCGGTTGCCCGCAACGCTGACGCTGCACGGGAACACGACGTCGAGCGCGCGCGGCGTGGCGGGGATACGCATCGTCCAGGTCGTGCACCCGGGCGTGTGCCCCGGCGTCGCGCGTGCCGTGAGCGTTACGTTCCCGAGCGTGACCTTGTCGCCGTCACGCACGCCGCGATCGACGTGCACCTTTGGAAAGCGAATCACCCCGTAACTGGTCTCGCCCGGTGGGATACCGGTTTCGAGCGCGCGGACGTCCCGGGCGCCAGCGACCACGCGAGCACCGGTCGCACGCTTGAGCGCGGCTACACCGGCGGCGTGATCGAAATGCGCGTGCGTGACGAGGATCAGCTTTACATCGCGGAGACGGACGCCGGTCGCGGCGATGTTGTGCGCGATCATGCCGGCATTTTCGGCGAGCGTGCCGTCGATCAGGATCGCACCCGCATTCGTTTTGATCAGGTAGGCGGCGATCCCTTCGCTGCCGACATAGGTGATCGGCCCGGCGATCGGAAACGGCGCCTGCGGCCGCGTCCAGGCCGGGGGATCCGCCGCGCCGAGCAATAGCGGCGCAGCAATGATGACCGGAAGCACTGCGGCAAGTGATCGGAACCGGTCGAATTTCATTCGAGTCCGCTCGCGATGCCAGTGCCACGCCAATGCGATATCGAAAAACGGCGGCACCTTCGCATCTCTCGTCCGTACCCAATCTGTCTATCGCCGAACTGGATAGAGCGGATCCGTCCGATTGGCCATCGCAACCGGCACGAGAAGACGGCAACGGACCTGTTGCCGGTACTTGAAAAGGCATTGCCGACCCGGCGACCCGGGCCGGCAATGCCAGAGCAATTACGCCGCTTCGAGCGTTTTCTCAGGGTGCGCTTCCACCTGCTCGGCGGACCGCACCGCATCGATCTCGATCCGGCGCGGCTTCATTGCCTCGGGTACCACGCGCTGGAGGTCGAGACTGAGCAGCCCGTCCTGGAACCGGGCGGTCCCGACCTCGATGAAGTCGGCGAGCTGGAACCGCCGCTCGAACGACCGCGTAGCGATGCCCCGATGCAGATACTGGGCCCCGTCCTTCTCGTCGGCCTTGCGACCGGTGACGACGAGCTGGTTCTGCTGCGCGACGATCTCGATCTCGTCGGGACGGAACCCGGCGACCGCGAGCGTGATCCGGTACCGGTCCTCGCCGTCGCGGATGATGTCGAAGGGCGGATACCCTTCATCCTCGCGAAGCCCGGTTTCGAGCAGGTTGAACAGTCGGTCGAAGCCAACGGTCGACCGCCGATAGGGTGCAAAGTCAAACGTGTTTCTCATTTCCAAATCCTCCTGATGAAGCAATTTGGGCATGAGAAGCGTCGGAGGAGAGCCGACGCCCTCAATGTCCCGCCGGACCCGTTCGGCGCCCGGCAGCGGCAAAAATATTTCGTACGAAATCGCGTTTCAAGAGGTTCGAGAACCAAAAAAAAACGATCGATCCCGGTTCAGAACAATGGGGCGCTAATCTTCCGGACGCGCAACCGCGGCATCATGAACCTGCGCGGGGTTACGGCGCCCCTCCTTATTCCCACTCGATCGTGCCGGGAGGCTTCGAGGTGTAGTCGTAGGTCACCCGGTTGATGCCCTTGACCTCGTTGATGATCCGGGTCGCGACGCGGGGCAGGAAGTCGCCGGGGAACTGGAACGCCTGCGCGGTCATGCCGTCGGTCGAGGTCACCGCGCGCAACGCCAGCACGTTGTCGTAGGTGCGGCCGTCGCCCATCACGCCAACGCTGCGGACCGGGAGCAGCACCGCAAACGCCTGCCAGATCGTGTCGTAGAGCCCCGCCGCGCGGATCTCCTCGAGATAGATCGCGTCGGCTTTCCGCAGGATGTCGCAGCGTTCCTTGGTGACTTCGCCGGGGATCCGGATCGCGAGGCCGGGTCCGGGGAACGGGTGGCGGCCAACGAAGATCTCGGGGAGGCCAAGCTCGCGCCCGAGCACGCGGACCTCGTCCTTGAACAGCTCGCGCAACGGCTCGACAAGCTTCATGTTCATCCGCTCGGGCAGGCCGCCGACATTGTGGTGGCTCTTGATCGTCACCGACGGACCGCCGGTGAAGCTGACGCTCTCGATCACGTCCGGGTACAGCGTGCCCTGCGCGAGGAACTCCGCGCCGCCGAGCTTCTTCGCCTCGGTGTCGAACACGTCGATGAAGGTCTTGCCGATGAACTTGCGCTTCAGCTCGGGGTCGGTGATCCCGGCGAGGCCGCTGAGGAACAGCTCCTCGACGTTCACGTGGATCAGCGGGATGTTGTAAGCGCCGCGGAACAGGCTGACGACCTGCTCGCTCTCGCCTGCGCGCATCAGGCCGTGGTCGACATAGACGCAGGTGAGCTGCTCGCCGATCGCCTCGTGGATCAACACCGCTGCGACCGCCGAGTCGACGCCGCCCGACAGGCCGCATATGACGCGGCCCTTGCCGACCTGTGCGCGGATCTCGGCGATCTTGGTCTCGCGGAACTCGGCCATCGTCCAGTCGCCGCTCAGCCCGCATACATGGCGCGCGAAGTTTGCTATCAGCTTGCCGCCATCGGGGGTGTGGACGACCTCGGGGTGGAACTGCACGCCGTAGAAGCGCCGCGCCTCGTCGGCGACGATCGCGTAGGGCGCGCCGGTCGAGGTGGCGACGGGGGTGAAGCCGGGCGGGATCGCGTCGACCTTGTCGCCGTGGCTCATCCAGACCTGATGACGTTCGCCCTCGGCCCAGAGGCCGTCGAACAGCGCGCAGTTCGACTTGACCTCGATGAACGCGCTGCCGAACTCGCCGCCATCGCCCGACACGATCACGTTGCCGCCGAGCTGTGCGGACATGACCTGCTGGCCGTAGCAGATGCCGAGGATCGGGATGCCCGCCTCGAAGAAGCGCTGCGGCACGCGCGGTGAGTTCTCGGTTGTGACCGAGGCGGGGCCGCCCGAGAGGATGATGCCCTTGGGCTGCATCCGGTCGAACGCGGCCTCGGCGGACTGGAAGGGGGCGATCTCGCTATAGACGCCAGCCTCGCGCACGCGGCGGGCGATCAGCTGGGTTACCTGGCTGCCGAAATCGACGATGAGAATGCTGTCTGGGTGCTCCATGTCGGGCGCATAGCCCGATGGGACCCGTAACGAAAGAGGCCGCGCCTCCCGGATGGGAAACGCGGCCTGCAATTCGAATACTACTAGGCGGAGATTATGCCGCTTCGTTGTAATCCTCGTCCGACATCACCGGACCCGAATCCTGGCCCTTCGCCGAGACGTCGCGGTCGACGAACTCGATGACGGCCATTGGCGAGGCGTCCGACATGCGGATACCGGCCTTGATGACGCGGGTGTAGCCGCCGTTGCGATCCGCATAACGGGTCGCGAGCGTGTCGAACAACTTGATAAGCTGCGCATCGTCGAGCAGCTTGCCGTGCGCGAGACGACGGTTGGACAGGCCACCCTTCTTCGCGAGCGTGATCAGCTTCTCGACGTAGGGACGCAGTTCCTTCGCCTTGGCGACGGTGGTGGTGATCTGCTCGTGCTTGATGAGCGCGGCGCTCATGTTGCGGAACAGGGCAAGACGGTGGGCCGAGGTCCGCTGAAGCTTACGGCCGCCTACGCGATGGCGCATGTTTAATACCTTTTCGTTCGTTCAGGGGCCGTGTGAGGTACCCGGGAGCTGGTCGCCGTTGAGGCCGCGACCGA
The DNA here is from genome assembly GCF_001422045.1 of Sphingomonas sp. Leaf242. GTDB lineage: Bacteria > Pseudomonadota > Alphaproteobacteria > Sphingomonadales > Sphingomonadaceae > Sphingomonas. The sequence goes on along the minus strand of NZ_LMLW01000001.1, from coordinate 585,798 downwards.
TCGCCTTTCGTTCAAAGGTTAGGATAAGGTTACGCCTAGGACGCTTCCTTAGCCTTTCCCTTCGTCTCCAACCGGGTGGCGACCCGGCAAAGCCGTGTCGTCGAACGGGTCGGTCGAAACCGACCCGCCGGCCGGGCTGTTTCGTTTCCGGGGCAAGCTTGCTTGCCCCGGTGCGAAATCAGCCCATTATCTCCTGCTCGAGCTTCTTGGCCATCTCTTCGATGTTCTCAGGTGGCCAGCCGGGGATTTCCATGCCCAGGCGAAGACCCATCGACGACAGAACTTCCTTGATTTCATTCAAGGACTTACGACCGAAGTTCGGCGTACGCAGCATCTCGGCCTCGGTCTTGCCGACCAGATCACCGATGTAGATGATGTTGTCGTTCTTGAGGCAGTTCGCCGAGCGCACCGAAAGTTCCAACTCGTCGACCTTCTTGAGAAGGTAACGGTTGATCTGCTGCGTGTCGCCTGCGGGCTCCGCACCACCGGCAGCGGGGGCTGCCTGGCCGATCGGGGCCGACGAACGCGTCACCGACGAATCGTCGAAGTGGACGAACAGCGCGAGTTGGTCCTGGAGGATGCGACCGGCATAGCCGACTGCGTCTTCCGGGGTGATCGTGCCGTCGGTTTCGATCGTCAGCGTCAGCTTGTCGTAATCCAGGTCCTGACCGACGCGGGTCGGGTCGACCTTGTACGAAACCTGACGTACCGGCGAGTACAGCGCATCGACCGGGATCAGACCGATCGGCGCATCGGCCGGGCGGTTTGCGGTCGCGGGCACGTAACCCTTACCGATGTCGGCGGTCAGCTCCATGTTGAGCGTCGCACCCTCATCGAGGTGGCAGATCACGAGATCCTTGTTCATGATCTCGATGTCGCCCGAGACGGCGATGTCGCCGGCCTTGACTTCACCCGGACCCGTTGCCGAGAGCTGGAGGCGCTTGGGCCCCTCGCCCTGCATGCGGATCGCGATCTGCTTCACGTTGAGGACGATGTCGGTCACGTCCTCGCGGACGCCGGCCAGAGACGAGAACTCATGCAGCACGTTCTCGATCTTGATCGAGGTGACGGCCGCGCCCTGCAGCGACGAGAGCAACACGCGACGCAGCGCGTTGCCGAGCGTCAGGCCGAAGCCACGCTCGAGCGGCTCGGCGATGAAGGTCGCCTTACGCTTGGTGTCGCCACCGGCCTTTTTCTCCAGGCCGCTGGGCTTCTTGAGTTCCTGCCAGTTCTTTGCGTTGACAGACACATGCTTCCCCTAATTTGGGGGCCGACGGAAAGGACTTCCGCCAGCCATTAAAATGCATCCGCGACGCACGTTCGACCTGATCAGGGACGACCGCGCGCGGACAACGTCGGAGAAATCAGACGCGACGACGCTTCGAAGGACGAACGCCGTTGTGCGGGATCGAGGTCACGTCTCGGATCGACGTAATCTGGAAACCGACTGCCTGAAGCGCGCGCAGTGCCGATTCGCGACCCGAGCCGGGGCCCTTGACCTCGACTTCGATCGTGCGGACGCCGTGCTCGGCGGCCTTCTTGCCGGCGTCTTCCGCTGCGACCTGGGCCGCGTACGGAGTCGACTTGCGCGAGCCCTTGAAGCCCATTGCGCCGGCCGACGACCACGAGATCGCGTTGCCCTGGGCATCGGTGATCGTGATCATGGTGTTGTTGAAGCTGGCGTTCACGTGAGCGACGCCAGAGGTGATGTTCTTGCGCTCGCGCCGCTTAATGCGCTGAGGTTCGCGTGCCATGGTGTATTTCCTGACCTGTATCTGCGTGACGCCGGGCGGCCCGTTGGGACCAGCGCCGGCGGAGTAATCCATTGAAAAAGTGGATTACTTCTTCTTGCCGGCGATCGGCTTGGCCTTGCCCTTGCGGGTGCGCGCATTGGTATGCGTGCGCTGGCCGCGGACCGGCAGGCCCTTGCGATGACGCAGGCCGCGATAGCAGGCGAGATCCATCAGGCGCTTGATGTTCATCGAGGTCTGGCGGCGCAGATCGCCCTCAACGGTGTGATCGGCGTCGATCGTCTCGCGGATGTGCAGGACTTCCTGGTCGGTCAGGTCCTGGACGCGTGCGGTGTCGGCGATGCCGAGCTTCGCGACGATTTCCTTGGCCTTGGTCGAACCGATGCCGTGAATATAGGTCAGCGCGATCACCACGCGCTTGTTGGTCGGGATATTAACACCCGCGATACGTGCCATGAACTTGGTTCTCCTGCTCCACGAGGTCCGGCATGGCTGCACGAACCTCATCTCTTAGCGATGAACCGAAACGCACGATAGCGACGAACGCAAACAAGCGCCGCCGGAACCGTCGTGTCGGGGAGAGTTCGAATAGGCGCGCGCTAACGCAGTGTCAAGCGAGCGGTTCCACGGCGGACGGTGCAGCGTGGCGCATATTGAGCCAGCGGCGGAACGACACGACCGTCCAGATCAACTCGACCACCCCGAACGGCCACGCGCCCTGAAGGAAGCCGTAGATCGAGCCGAGCACGCACCCGAACGCGAAACCGAGCGTCCACCAGTGCGAACCGGCTTCCTTGGCGTAGCATAGCAGGGTGAAGGAGACTGCGGCTAGGCCGAATAGGGAGAGGGAGTCCATTTGCGACCTTGTGCCCGGAATGCCGCGACAATGCCAACGCCACACTTAATCTTATGGCTATTCCGTGCGCACCATTCCCCACCTACGTCCGGCCAAGCACTTCTAGCCGCCGCCCCATTGCGAAAACCCATCCGATGGGTTATTTGAAGTGATGGTTGTAGTTCACCGCGCCCTTGGCTTTTGGTTCGTGATCTACACCCTGGATCATGAACCCGCGCATGTTCACATCACCGGCGCAGGACAGGCGAAGATCAATCTGCTCGGCGCGGATGGCAGACCGGAGATGATCCAGAGCATCGGCATCAAGCGCGCCGACATCCGCCGCCTGATGGCGGAGGCGATAGAGCATCAGGCGCACTTTCTCGCGGAATGGGAGATGATACATGGCTCAAAAGACTGATCCCCAGCTTGAAGCCCAATTCGACGCGGCGGAAGCACGCGGGCAGTACTTGATGACGACCGCGGTGCGGGCGGCAGAAGCCCGTTATGATCGCACGACCGGACGCGTGACGATCGATCTGACCAATGGTTGCGCCTATGCGTTCCCAGCCCGGCTCGTTCAGGATCTGAGCGGTGCGACCGACGATCAGCTTGCCCACGTCGAAGTTGATGGCCTTGGGTTCAATCTCCATTGGCCTGCGCTCGATGCCGACCTCTACGTACCGGCGCTGGTATCAGGCCTTTTCGGTACGCGCGACTGGATGACGCGTGAGTTGGCGCGTCATGCGGGACAGACGACGTCGCCCGCCAAGGCTGCGGCGGCGCGAGCGAATGGCGCGAAAGGCGGACGCCCCCGCAAGGCCGCGTAAATTCTCGTTACTTCCGCCCGAACAGCTTCTCGATGTCGCCATGCGCGAGCTTCACCCAGGTCGGGCGGCCGTGGTTGCATTGGCCGGAATGGGGGGTGACTTCCATTTCGCGGAGCAGCGCGTTCATTTCTGTGACCGACAGGATTCGGCCGGCACGGACGGAGCCGTGGCAGGCCATCGTGCCGGCTACGGCGTCGAGGCGTTCCTTTAGGGAGAGGGCTTCGTCGAAGGCGGCGAGTTCGTCGGCGAGGTCGGTGACCAACCCTTTGGGGTCGCTTTGGCCGAGGAGCGCGGGGGTGGCTCGGACTAGCATCGCGTGAGGGCCGAAGCGTTCTAGGTCTAGGCCGAACTCCGAGAGTTCTTCGGCGCGGGATTCAAGTCGGTCGCAGGCGGATTCGTCGAGTTCGACGACTTCGGGGATCAGGAGAGCCTGGCTCGCGATGGTGCCGCCGATCAGGGCCGCCCGCATGCGTTCGAGGACGAGGCGTTCGTGGGCGGCGTGCTGGTCGACCAGGACGAGGCCGTCTTCGGCTTCGGCCACGATGTAGGTCTTCGCGACCTGGCCTCTTGCTACGCCCATGGGGAAGGCGGAGGTTTGGGGTGGAGGGGTCCAGGCGGGTTCTGCGCGCGCCTGCGGGGGCGCGGCGAAGAAGGTCGGGCGGGCTTCGTTGACGGTGCTGTAGCTTCGGTTTTCCAGCGGGAGCCTGTGGGGCGTGCCCTCACCTTCCCATCCGTTTTGCGGACGGGCCCCTTCCTCTCCCCCAGGGGGAGAGGAGATGTTTTCCGGTTGCCACATCGACAAGGCGGACTCGCTGGCGCGTTGGCTGCGGTGGCCGGCGGCGTCGAGGGCGCGGCGCAAGCCCGAGACTATGAGGCCTCTGACCATCGCGGGGTCGCGGAAGCGGACTTCGGTCTTGGCGGGGTGGACGTTGACGTCGACCTGGTCGGTCGGGATGTCGAGGAACAGCGCCACCACCGCGTGGCGATCACGCGGGAGCATCTCGGCATAGGCGCCGCGGATCGCGCCCATCAGCAGGCGGTCCTTTACCGGGCGGCCGTTGACGAACAGATACTGGTGGTCGGCGATGCCGCGATTGTAGGTCGGCAGGCTGGCGACGCCGCCGAGCACGAGCCCTTCGCGCTCCAGATCGATCGCCACCGAATTGTCGGCGAGCGCGCGATCGGTGAGCGTCGCCACCCTGCCCGGCCGATCCTCGACCTGCATCGCCGACAGCGCGCGCCGCCCATCATGCTCCAGCGTGAAGCCGATGTCGGGCCGCGCCATCGCGAGCCGGCGAACGACGTCGAGACAGGCGGCGTATTCCGCGCGCGGAGAGCGGAGGAATTTCCGCCGTGCGGGAACGCGCGCGAACAGGTCCTCGACCACGACGCGCGTGCCGGGCGGAAGCGCGGCCGGGCCTTCGCGCTCGACGCGGCCGTTGTCGACGGTCCGCGCCCAACCTTCGGCGCCACGGATCCGGCTTTCGATCGTCAGCCGCGCGACGCTCGCAATCGAGGGCAGCGCCTCGCCGCGAAAACCGAGCGTCACGACCGATTCGATGAACTCGTCGGGCAGCTTCGAGGTCGCGTGCCGTTCGAGTGCCAAGGCCATGTCGGCGGGGGTCATCCCGCAGCCGTCGTCGGCGACTTCGATCCGGGACGTGCCGCCTTCCACGAGGAGAATCGCGATGCGCCCTGCCCCGGCGTCGATGGCGTTTTCGACTAACTCCTTCAACGCGCTGGCGGGTCTTTCCACCACTTCACCGGCGGCGATGCGATTGACCAGATGCTCGGGGAGACGCCGTATTGACATGGGTTTGCGTCTAGACCAAGCGACGGCATCCCGCGACCCGCAAACGCCACTTAAATAGTATAGGCACCCGGTGCTCGAAACCACCGGCGGGCTCCGCGAGATGATGTGTGTGCGCATGTTTTTGCTGGCGGTTCGCCCGTCCGGCGGACTGGATACGGGACCCTGATTGAATGGCCTTCTACTCGCGTTTCTTCAAGTTCATGTCGCACGACATGGCGATCGACCTCGGCACCGCGAACACCGTCGTCTACGTCCGTGGCCGCGGCATCGTTTTGAACGAGCCGTCGGTGGTCGCGGTCGAGACGATCAACGGGATCAAGCGCGTCAAGGCGGTCGGCGACGACGCCAAGATGATGATGGGCAAGACGCCGGGTAACATCGAGGCGATCCGGCCTTTGCGTGACGGCGTGATCGCGGACATCGACGTCGCCGAGCAGATGATCAAGTATTTCATCCAGAAGGTCCACGGCCCGCGCAAGTTCGCGCGCTGGCCCGAGATCGTGATCTGCGTGCCGTCGGGTTCGACCAAGGTCGAGCGCCGCGCGATCCGCGATGCCGCCTCGAACGCGGGCGCGTCGCAGGTCTGGCTGATCGAGGAGCCGATGGCGGCGGCGATCGGCGCGGACATGCCGGTGACCGAGCCAATCGGCTCGATGGTCGTCGATATCGGCGGCGGCACGACCGAAGTCGCGGTGCTCTCGCTGCGCGGTCTTGCCTACACGACCTCGGTGCGCGTCGGCGGCGACAAGATGGATGAGGCGATTGTCTCGTACGTCCGCCGCAACCATAATTTGCTGATCGGCGAAGCGACCGCGGAGCGAATCAAGAAGGAGGTCGGCATCGCCAAGCCGCCGGTCGACGGCATCGGCATGATCATCCAGATCAAGGGCCGCGATCTCGTCAACGGCGTGCCCAAGGAGATCCAGATCAACCAGGGCCAGATCGCCGAAGCACTCAGCGAGCCGGTCGCGACGATCGTCGAGGGCGTCCGCGTCGCGCTCGAGAATACTGCGCCGGAACTGGCCGCGGATATCGTCGATCAGGGCATCGTGCTCACCGGTGGCGGCGCGCTGCTCCAGGGTCTGGACGAAGTGCTGCGCGACGAGACCGGCCTGCCTGTGACGGTCGCCGAGGATCCGCTGACCTGCGTCGCGCTCGGTACCGGTCGCGCGCTCGAGGATCCGTTGTTCCGCGGCGTGCTGATGAGCGGTTAACGATCTGTTTTTGCTTTAAGACACGCGGACACGAAATCGCGTCGTCCGAGTCGCAGGGGTAGGTCCCCCGGCACTTCGGCGGCGCCCGAGACAGGGGGACAGGCGCATGGCGCCAGCCCGCGACCGGCGCACGGGGTTTTCCCGGCGTCGGCAATATGGTGTGTTCATGGGCTATGTGCTCGCCGTCGCCGGTGCGGTGGTGGGCCTGGTGCTGCTCGTCGCGTCGACCTTCAATCCGCCCGCGTTTTCGGCGCTGCGGATGGGCGTCGCGGGGGTGACGACGCCGGTCTCGACCGGGCTCGCGACGGTCGGCTCGTCGGTTTCGGGTATCCCCGATGCGGTCGCCAACTACTTCTTCGTGAAGCAGGAGAACGTCGCACTGCGCGCCGATCGCGAGCGGACGCGGGCGCTGCTGATGCGCGCGCGGACGATCGCGTACGACAACCGTCGCCTGCGCTCGTTGCTGGCGATCCGAGATCGTTCGCCCGATCCCGTCGTGACCGCACGGCTGGTGAGTTCGAGCGCATCGAGCGGGCGACGCTTTGCGCTGCTCAACGCCGGCCGCTGGAGCGGCGTGCTGCCGGGCATGCCGGTGCGCGGGCCCGATGGGCTGATCGGCCGCGTGGTCGAGACCGGGCCGAATGCGGCGCGCGTCCTGCTGCTCAGCGACGGCGACAGCATCGTCCCCGTCCGCCGCACCCGTGACGGCATGCCCGCGATCGCGGCGGGGCGCGGCGACGGGATGATCGACATCCGCTCGGTCAACGCCACCAACGTCCGGTTCAACGCGGGCGACCTGTTCGTGACGACGGGCACCGGCGGCATCTACGCGCCCGGCGTGCCCGTCGCGCGCGTGATGAAGGCGGGGTCGGACTCGGTGATGGCACGGACGTTCGCCGATCCCGACACGCTCGACTTCGCGCTGGTCGAGCGGATGTTCATGCCGGTGCCGCCACCCCGTCCGGTAGCACCGCAATGATGCCGCCGCGCGTCGTCGACAGCGTCGACTACAAGCCGTTCGCGACCAAGCTCCCGGCGGGCCGCGCGCGCGCGATCCCCTGGGCGACGGTCATGGCCGGGTCGCTGATCACGATCATCCCGGTGGTCGCCACGATCCCGCTGTTGCCGCCATTCGGCTTCGTCATGCTCCTCGCCTGGCGCCTGCTCGCGCGGTTCGCGTTCCGGCCTTGGGCCGCAGCCCCGCTCGGCTTCTTCGACGACCTCGTCAGCGGCCAGCCGCTCGGCAGCGCGGTGCTGATGTGGTCGCTCGCGTTCGTCGCGATCGACATGATCGAGCAACGCCTCGCCTTCCGCGACCATTGGCAGGACTGGCTGATCGCCGGCGGGCTGATCGCGGCGTGCATCCTGGTCGGCCGCTTCATCGCGGTGCCGGTCGGCGCGCATGTCGACACCATCCTCATTGCGCAGATCGCGGTGACGATCCTGATGTTCCCGCTGGCCGCGCGGATCGTCGCGACGATCCAGAACAAGCGCGGTGCCGAATGAGGACTACGCGCATCGTCACCGAGATGTCGCAGGCGTACAGCTTCTCGCGGCGCGCGTGGATGCTGGGCGCGGCGCAAGGGGGCGTCGGGCTGCTTCTCGCCGGCCGGATGGCGTGGCTGTCGATCGCGCAGAACGAGCGCTACACGATGTTGTCGGAGAGCAACCGCGTCAACATGACGCTGCTGCCGCCCCGCCGCGGCTGGATCGTCGACCGCCACGGCGTGCCGATCGCCAACAACCGCACCGATTTCCGCGTCGACATCATCCCCGACCGCCTCCGCGACAAGGGGCGCGTGCTGCCGCTGCTCGGCCGCATCCTCCAGCTGCCGCCCGAGGAGGTCGAGCGGATCGCGATCGATCTCGAACACGCCGCCGGGTTCCAGCCGGTCCAGGTCGCGGAGAATCTCGATTGGGAGCGGTTCGCGGCGGTCAGCGTGCGCCTCCCCGAACTGCCGGGCGTCGCGCCGACCCGCGGGTTCGCGCGCAGCTATCCCGCGGGCGCCGCGGTCGCACACCTGACCGGCTATGTCGGCGTGCCCAACGCCGAGCAGTATAAGAAGACGCACGACCCGCTGCTCGTCACCCCCGGCTTCAAGCTCGGCAAGGACGGGCTCGAGAAGATGCTGGAGGCCGAACTCCGCGGCGTGGCCGGTGCCAAGCGCGTCGAGGTCACCGCGCGCGGCAAGCTGGTCGCCGAGCTCGCCACCAAGCCCGACGTGCCTGGCAAGACCGCGCGGCTGACGATCGACGCGGGGCTTCAGGAATATGCCGCGCGTCGGCTCGGCACCAATTCCGGATCGGTCGTGGTGATCGACTGCCGCACCGGCGAGATGCTCGCGATGGTGTCGATGCCGGCCTATGATCCGAACAGCTTTTCGGACGGGATCAGCCATCTCGAATGGCAGATGCTGAGCGACGACGATCACGTGCCTCTGATGAACAAGGTCACGCAGGGGCTGTATCCGCCAGGCTCGACCGTCAAGCCGATGAACGGCCTCGCGCTGATGAACGCCGGCATCGATCCGATGACCCGCGTGAACTGTTCCGGAGCGATGCGGCTCGGGACCAGCGTGTTCCATTGCCACAAGAAAAGCGGCCACGGTCCGCTCGATCTCAAGAATGCGATCATGCAGAGCTGCGACATCTATTTCTACGAGATGGCGCGGCGGGTCGGCTATAACGCGATCGCGCCGATCGCGCGCACGCTCGGCCTCGGCCAGAAGTTCGACCTGCCCTTCTCGACGCAGCGTTACGGGACGGTGCCGGATCCGGCGTGGAAGCTGAAGAAATATAAGCACGACTGGACCGTCGCGGATTCGCTCAACGCGTCGATCGGCCAGGGCTATGTGCTCGCTAATCCGTTGCAGCTTGCGGTGATGGCGGCGCGGCTCGCTTCGGGGCGCGCGTTGCAGCCGAGCATCCTCGCGAGCCATGTCCACCGCGACTCCCCTGCCCTCGCGATCGACTCCGAGCATCTCGCGCGCGTCCGCGACGCGATGTTCGGCGTGATCAACCAGGGCGGTACCGGCGGCGCGGCGAAACTGCTGATCCCCGGCGTCGCGATCGCGGGCAAGACCGGCACCGCGCAGGTCCGCCGCATCACGATGGCGGAGCGGCGCTCGGGCGTGCTCAAGAACGGGCAGCTGCCGTTCAAGATGCGCGACCACGCGCTCTTCATCGGCTTCGCCCCCGCCGATAACCCGCGCTATGCGCTCGCGGTCGTGCTCGAACATAACGGCCACACCGTGCGCAATCTCGACACGCCGATGATCGGCCGCGACATCATGACCTACATGCTCGACCGCGAGCGTGCGCTGAAGTCGCTCGCCGATGTCGAACCGACCTGGGGCGGCGACATCCGCACGCGCATGGCGGCGACCGCGGAAACCTACCGCAAGGCGCAATCGGCACCCCCGGCGGCGATCGCCACCAAGACCGACGCGATCGTGCCCAGCGACGCTCCTGCGGTCGAGAATGCGACCGACATGGCCAACGCGACGCAGGAAGCGCTAACGGCACCGGGCGCCACCGTGGCAGAGGACGATTCGCGGGACCGCCAGCAATGATCACATCCACGCCATGCCGATGAACCGTATCGTCCCCGAGCCGCTCGCCAAGCTGCCGTGGCGCGTCCTGCTGCTGGTGGTCGCGATCGGCTGTTTCGGCCAGGTCGTGCTGTATTCCGCGGCCGGCGGCTCGCTCAAGCCCTGGGCGCTGTCGCAGGGCATCCGCTTCTTCGTCCTGCTCGGCGGTGCGATCGCCCTCTCCTATGTCCCCGAGCGGACGTGGAAGGCGGGCTCGCTACCGGCCTATGCGCTGATCGTCGTGTCGCTGGTCGCGGTCGAGATCCTCGGCAAGGTTTCGGGCGGGTCGCAGCGCTGGCTCGACCTCGGCTTCATCCGCCTCCAGCCCTCCGAGTTCATGAAGCCCGCGATCGTGCTCGCCTGCGCCAAGTTCTACGACATGCTCCCGCCCGGCGAGACACGACGGTTCAGCGCGGTCTGGCCCGCCGCGCTGCTGATCGGCGTCCCTGCGGCGATCGTCATGAAGCAGCCCGATCTCGGCACTGCCCTAATGATCTGCGCGGGCGGCGCGACGGTAATGTTCCTCGCAGGCATCCCGCTGCGGCTTTTCGCGGGCGGCGCGATCACCGCCGCGGTGGCGATCCCGCTCGCGATCAACTTCGCGCTGCACGACTATCAGCGCAACCGCATCCTGATCTTCCTCGATCCCGAGAGCGATCCGCTCGGCACCGGCTATCACATCAGCCAGTCGAAGATCGCGATCGGCTCGGGCGGGATCTGGGGCAAGGGCTTCCTCCAGGGCACGCAGAGCCACCTGGACTACCTCCCCGAGGGGCATACCGACTTCGTCTTCGCGACGATGGCGGAGGAATGGGGCTTGGTCGGCGGCTGCCTGCTGATCCTCGCGTTCCTGCTGGTGATCCGCTGGGGCATCGAGGTCGGCCAGCGCGCGCAGACCCGCTTCGGCCGGCTGACCGCGGCGGGTCTGTCGACGACGATCTTCTTCTACGTCGCGATCAACCTGATGATGGTGATGGGCCTCGCCCCCGTCGTCGGCATCCCGCTGCCGCTGGTGAGCTTCGGGAGCTCGGCGCAGATGACCGTGCTGCTGTGCCTCGGCATCCTGATGTCGATCGACCGCCAGAACCGCAAGACGGTCGGCTGGTGACGCGAAAGTCGAGTTAATTCGCGAAAAAACGCCCTGATCGACCAAAACGGACTCGGATCGACGAAAAGGGGGTTGCGGCCCCCGAAGAGTCTGCTAACAGCGCGCCTCCAGCAGCGGGGCGCCACACCAGGGCGCCACTCAAAACCGCCCCGGAATGGACGCATAGCTCAGTTGGTAGAGCAGCTGACTCTTAATCAGCGGGTCCTTGGTTCGAGCCCAAGTGCGTCCACCATTTCCTTCTATATGCATCAGGCATTTAGCTCGGTCCCGCTTGAATTTTGAGGCGGAATGGACTCGTGCTGTGACCAGTTTTGTGACGTCGGCCGGGGTCTTCTCTCTCGGGCGCAGTGTGACCTGATTTTCCCTCGAAAATCAGCTGGTCTGCATAAGGCTGCAAATGCTTGACCGAGATGTGCGCGTAACGACGCACCATCGCAGTTGGCGAGCTTGGTCTCGAGTCCGCCGATCAGTAGCGTGTCGGCGAGCAACGTCTCGAGATACATCGGCGTATCGAGAACTGCGACCGGATGATTATTGGCTGGGGTAGAGGAACGTCAGGATTTTGGCCGACGACAGTCCGCGCACCTCGGCATGAAGGCAGCAAACAGATCGCGCACGCGGTCGGTTTCGGCGATGAAGCCGGCTGGAGCGGTGCGCCAATCATGCCCTTGCGCCCCCTCGCCCCGATCGACAATCGACCGGCCCGCGGCATCGATTGCGTCGCCCGGCGGAAGGAAAGTTAGCGTGAAATAGTAGCGGCTCTCGTATGCGCGCCTTCTGCTTCGAAGGCAGTGCGGCGTTTTTGATCGACGAGCCAGGAGGCGGGGGCGAGAAATTCGCCGACGGGGTATCCCAGCGCTTCGAGGCGATCAGCTTCGAATAATAGGGCCCAGCCCGGCCCGAACCGCTTGACCACGTTGTTGGCGCGAGCGCAGACGCCGACCAACTCAGCCTCGGTCGCGCTTTCGAGATCGAGCTGATCGTTATCCAAGTTCGATTTTACGGCATGAATGTCGTGATGAGAGGAAAGCGGAAGGGCGGCTTTCGGAACGATACGCTGGAAAGCGGACGCCGTGGATTAACGACTTGTGAGCAGCGGCTTCCTATACAGCGCGTCCGGGGCCTTGGCCGCTTCGATCCTGATACGGCGATGTAGCACCCCCACTATCAGCGCCCCCCCTACTGGAGACAGCCCGACGAGCATCTCTATCAAATCCGGCTGCCAGCCTGCCAAAAGAGCCGCCACATAGATCAGCGCAAAGAACGCGAACCATGCGAATGCTGCGGCATCAACTGGGAGCGGCGGCGCCCCGCTTTGATAGTGCTGGTGCGCAAACGCCAAAACGCCGCTTTCATGCGGCCCCCATCTGTGTCTCAAGCCAATCGTAACGTTGGGCTTCGGGAAGCGCGACCTGCGCTGCGAACGGCAATAATTGGGCGGTTCAAACCCATGCCGAACCAAACACCGACCGGTGCCAATACACTCCTGGCGCGGCGAACCAACCCGCATTCCCTGGTGCTTTGAACATCGCAAGCTGGCGCATGTCGATGGCATAGCGTTGGTGGAACGCGATCAGCTCGCGGAGGTCGTCGTCATTCGGGTGACGGGCAAGTCGGATATGCAGTCCATCGCCGCGCCCCTCATAGCCCGAAACAACTTCCATTCGGTCGAGCCATGCAAAGAACAATGCCTCGTCGTTCTCGTGGAAATAGCGAACGCGGTTCGCGATGAGAGTTAAGGGTTCGGCCATGCCCCTCCGCCCCACGCTTGCGTATAACTAAGCAATGACCGTATCCGGGTATCGGCAATTGAACCTGAGGGTCGTAGTTGGGCACTAGCGGACAACCTTATCAACGGCCTCGGCCCAGTCGTCAGCAGTAGCTGGGTCGTCATGCATTACAGACAGAAGCTGCGCGGTGTCGTCGGACGAGCGAAGGCTCCGTTCCCAATAAGCCTCGACGTACGTGCACATCGCCCGGAAGGCGGCATCTTCGTCCAAAATGCGTGGTTTCGGTCCGATCGCCATCGCGTGATGGTGGCACGTTTTCATGACCCGCTCAACGACCGCTATCAGCAAGCGGCTAGACCAAGCCCGGTGTCGACTATTGGGCGTTAGCGGAATAGCCGAGATGGGAGGAAAGCGGACGTTCGACAGCGCTTCGATCGAGGTGGCAGCCTGACCAATATTGATCAGCAGGATGCCGAAACGGGCAAGCGTCGCCGAAGCCAGTCAGCAATTTGTAGTGCTTCAGGTGCGTCGACATCAGGAGCCAGATGGATCGTCTCAGCGCCGTAGTCGAAACGAACGGAACCCATTGTTGCTTCGTGAAAGGAACATACTGGGCTCCGTCATTGTCCTCTCCGGCCCACTGGGACATGTCTATGCGCAGATTGTCGATCATGTGGGTGCTATACCGCCACGTGCGTAAAAACGGGCCAGCACGTCTTGTGATCGTCAACTCGCCTCGATGGACCCGAATGATGTCGACGCCGACGATTTGACCCATAAGTAAAACCGTTGTTCCGGCCAACACTAGCACCAATACGACAAGCCAAACTGGCGTCATCGCATCCTGATAGTGGCTGATTACCGCCTTGCTGCCACCCCAGGCCCAAAGGAGCAGCCAGATACTCAGGAATGCCGATCCGACCCACGCCTTCCGTGCGGGGAGCCGAAGATGCTCAAAGCCTTTCTTCCACTCGACACGGAATTTGAGCCGACCTGCTTCCACAACACTCGCATCCGGCCTGTTCGACATGAGTCTCGTCATGAGTGCTAGCGGTTAATACCGAGTGAGCGAGATACCGGCTATGTCGTCAATTGGCGTAGGCGACGGACTGCCATATGGTTCAATTCTGATTTAGTTGACCAGATCTCTCAGTCTGTCTCGGGTATCAAGGGGGTACATCGCGACATAGGACGTCGAGAAACCTCGCGTTTCCGCGCGGCAGAGGCGGCTCTGGCGGAGGGGTTATACGCCGCGGCCGGGATCGCCAATCTCCGGGACCGAAGAAACGCGCACCCTCCGCTGTTGAGAAGGCAGATGGCGTTAGCGTACTTCGCTCCACGCTCGGACCTTTCCCGAAAAGGATCGGGAAATGGGAATGAAAATCGTGTTGTATCGGGCAGGTGAAGCTGCTGGACTGCCGCCTGAGCGCAGGGGTAGACCGATACGATAGTCTTTTCGCGACTTGAACTTGTCAGGGCCGACCCGCCAACCCTCTGTAGCCCAGAGACCGCCAGAACCTCTCCGCCGTGTCGTTTGCTTTAAGGATAGGGAGACTTGACTCCTGCGCTTGCGATCCGCGGCTCAATGCTTGATCCGGTCAGGAATAGATCAGCCGATGCCTGCCCGGACAGTGCACCGAATGTGAAGCCCTGTTCGGCAGCCAGCAATTGGCGCTCTCGCGCTATAGGCGGGTGTGCCGCGTCGATAGGCTTCATACCGTGATCGCCCGGTTGCTGCTCGGAAATTCAAAACCTTTAATTTGCGCCATAAAATAATCGGCATGGCTTGAATGTCAGAGCTGGTCATCTGATAAGCCGGTATGCCAAGACCAATCAGCCCGACCATTTTCGGACGAAAAGTTTCGTATTTGAGACATTTTCCTCAGATGCAGCGAGCTTTGCGGAGAAGATACCTTCATAATCGTGCTTTTGCACAATCTCTCGGCAACGAGATGGTACTTTGCCGGATGCTTGGGCAGTACAAGATATTTGTGGATCCGAACGATTGGAGTGTATCACCGCATATTATCGCGGATGGTATTTGGGAGCCTCGCGTCACCGAAATTGTTATAGACACTTTGAAAAAAGGTATGACCGCGATAGATGTAGGCGCAAATCTTGGCTATTTCTCGATGATCATGGCTGATAGATGCGGTGCTACCGGAAGAGTTCTCGCAATCGAACCTAACCCGGCAATGGCCCAGCGCATTGAGGCCACATGCATTTTAAACGGCGTTACGGATAGAGTAACGGTGCACACTTTCCCTGTCGCGGAGCGCGACGGTCGGGATGTTACGCTAATGATCCCATTAAACCATCCGGGAGGAGCCCAACTTACCGGCGCAATCGTCGCGAATTCGATGCGCATCGAATGCAGCACACGTCGATTGGACAGCATTCCTGGTGCTCTGGAAGCAAATTTTGTCAAAATCGACGCGGAAGGTTTTGAGGAGGCAATTTGGCAAGGCATGCGCCAGATGGTTGACGGCCAACATCTTCGTACCATGGTTGTCGAGTTTTCTCCTTCTGTGTACGCCGACGCCGGGCAATTTATCGATGAGATTACCAAAGCCGGCTTTGCAATTCATGACATCGACCACGGAAGCGGCCGCCAGCCCATTGGGCGAGACGCTCTTATGAACGGTGAAGAACCCTTACGAATGCTCCTGCTTCGACGTTAGATTTGGCAACGTCGGCTGTGTTCGCTCTAGTGCGCGAAAGAAATAGCCGCCAACGACGTAATCTGGGTGATAGCGGAATGGCCGAGCTGGGAAAGAAAGCGGACGGGCAGCTGGCGGGACAATGCGCTGGTAAGCGGGCGCCGTGGCTTACCGACTTGTGAGCAGCCGTTTCCTATACAACGCGTCCGGAGCCTTGGCCGCTTCGATCCTGATACGACGATTTACCACCCTACCCTCAACGGACCACCTAATAGAAGCAGCCCGACCAGCACTTCTAAGAAATCCGGCAACCAGCCAGCCAGAAGTGCCGCTGCATAGATCAGCGCGAATAACGCGAACCATGTGAATGCTGTGGCATCAACGAGGAGTAGCGGTGTTCTGCCTTGATATTGCTGGTGTGCAAAACGCCGCTTCGTCGCCGCGCGAGCGTCGCGCGATCGGCTGGTGATCGCGACGAAATCGGGGTTTGCGACCGGCCGCGGCTATCACGCGGGCGGCAATGGCGCGCGCCACATCCTGGCGTCCGTCGAAGGATCGCTCCGCCGCCTCCGGACGGACTTCATCGACCTGTACTGGGTGCATGTCTGGGACGGCATCACGCCGCCCGAGGAACTGCTGCGGACGATGACCGCGCTCGTCGCAGCGGGCAAGATCCGCTACTGGGGCATATCCAATACCCCGGCATGGTACGTCGCCGAACTCGCGACGCTGGCGCGGGTACAGGGCGATCCGGCGCCGATCGGCCTGCAATATTTCTATTCGCTCGTCGAACGCGGGGTCGAAGCCGAGCATCTGCCGCTCGCGCGATCGGCGGGCATGGGGCTCGTGCCGTGGAGCCCCCTCGCCTATGGTCTGCTCACCGGGAAATACGACCGCGCGACCGTCGAGGCGGGTCCGAAGCGCGCGGGCGGCGTCCCCAACCAGGCCGGGCAGCACGACACGGCGCGGCCCGTCGACGACAAGCGGCTCGATGGCGACAATCCGTTCGGCGACACGCTGTTCACCGAGCGCAACTGGCAGATCCTCGACGAACTGAAGCGCGTCGCAGCGGAGATGAACGAGACGCCCGCGCGCGTCGCGCTGTCCTGGGTGGTCGGGCAGCCCGGCGTCGCATCGACGCTGATGGGCGTGAGCCGGGCGGAGCAGGTAACCGACAATGTCGCCGCACTCGGCCTCACCCTGCCACCCGAGCACCGTGCTGCGCTCGATGCGGTGAGCGGTGGCAACCTACCGTTTCTCTACGGCTTGTTCGCCCCTGCCGTGCGCAACCAGGTCGTCTTCGGCGGCGGAGACGTTCGAAGCTGAAACGTCATCCTGGAGCCGCCCGCCCGAGACGAGATCTGCGCCCGGTCGGCTCCAATCGGCAACTGCGTCCTCTGGCGCATTACTTCACGGTGCTACGATGGCACTACGGTGAGAATTCCGCGGAGTGGGACAGGCCCAGATATTGCGAGACGATCATGGACACGGCCAATTCCCGTCAGTCCGCCCCATCTTCGACATACTGGAAAAACCGGAAATCGGCGGGGCGTGCGGTCCCGGCAAGATCCTGGCAGGCCATGCCGACAAAAGTTCCGGTGAAGTTCGGCAGACCGGGCAGCGTCGCCTCGTCCGACAGGAGGCTGGCATCGAATGTCTCCGGCAGCCACTGCCAATCGGCGACAGGCGTCACCCGAAAGCCGAAGTTCAGCCGTTCGTGATCGACGCTCGCACGGAGTTCGATCGGTCCGGGCGGAAGCGCCACGGGCGACGTCAACGTACTTTGCCCCTCGCCGATCGGCAGGACGGACAGGACCTGAAGCTGACGCTCGCCCGCGTCTCCTGCGGTTACATGCAGAAAGAGGTATTTGCTGCTGTTGTAATAGCAGATCAGCCCCGCTGCCTGTTGGAAATGCTCGGGATCGAAGTCCATCAGCGTGCGGACGTCGTAACGGAACGCCTGCGGTCGGCGCGCGACCAATGCCTGATGGAAGTGACTGCCGATCGTCTCGCGACCGAACAGGCGCAGATGGCCGGGTCGCTCGGTCAGGCTGAACAGATACTCGGGATACGGCGTGCGAAGCCATTGAAACGCCTGCGGCAGCACCGGCAAATCGAAAACGTCCAGTGCGCGAACGGGAGTTTCGACGACCGTATCGGCGAGCGGCTCGGCACTGCGCAGCCAGCCATCGTCGTCCCAGCGCATCGGCCGGATCGCAGTCTCGCGACCCAGCACGCACCGGTCGCTGTCGGGCAGCGGCCGGCCGCAAAGATACGCCATCCACGTCTGGCCGTCGGGCGTCTCGACGAGATCGCCGTGACCAAGCCGCTGCAACGGCGCGTCCGGGTTGTCGCGCGACGTCAGGACGGGGCCGTCGGGATGTACCGCATAGGGCCCGAACAGGTTACGCGAGCGTGCCATCACGATGGCGTGCCCGCGCCCCGTGCCGCCTTCTGCGACCAGCAGGTGATACCAACCATCGCGCTTGTAGAGATGCGGACCTTCGGTGAAACCGAGCGCAGTTCCTTCGAAGATCATGCGGCGATCGCCGATCAGGCGGCCCGCTGCGAAGTCCATCTCCTGCACGATGATACCCGCGAACCGCTGGCGATCGGGACGATGATCCCACAGCATGTTGAGCAACCAGCTACGGCCGTCGTCGTCATGGAACAGCGCGGGATCGAACCCGCTGCTGTTCAAGTGCACGGGATCGGACCAGTCGCCGTCGATCCGGTCGCTCCAGACCCAGTAATTGTGGAAGTCCCGGAGCGAGGCGCCCTTCGCGCCGTCGACGGTGGTGCGGCCATAGCGCTTTACATCGGTGTAGATCAGATGGAAGCGACCATCCTTGTAGCTGATGTCGGGCGCCCAGACGCCGCAGGAATCGGGATCGCCGCGCATGTCGAGTTGCGTTGGTCTCGACAGCGGCCGACCGACCAACTGCCAGTCCGTCAGGTTGCGACTGTGATGGATCTGTACGCCCGGAAACCATTCGAACGTGGACGTCGCGATGTAATAATCGTCTCCGACGCGCACGATCGAGGGATCGGGGTTGAACCCGCGCAGGATGGGGTTGGCCGGTGTCATACGATGTGAAGTCATGCGGTCTTTCGCACCATGGTCCAGAGCAGCGCCGCGCCGACGATATCGAGCAGCCCCAGCAATATGAAGAAAGGCTGATACCCGACCTGGTCGACGAGCGCGCCGAGCGTCAGCGTGAAGATCAGAACACCAAGATTGGCCGCGGTTCCCGATATACCGGTCGCCGTTGCCACCTGGTCCTGTGGGAACAGGTCGGAACACAAGGTGATGACGGTTACCGACAGCGTCTGATGCGCAAATCCGCCCAGACACAACAGCGCGATCGCGGCGATCGGACTCGTGACGCTGCCCACGAACATCATGCCGGTCATCATCACCGCGCCGAGCGTGAAGGCGCTGCGCCGCGCATCGATCAACTGGACGCCGCGGCGTTGCAGGAACGCGACCACGGCCGGTCCGAACAGGCATCCCAGATCCGCTGCGAGGAAAGGCAGCCAGGCGAACAGCGCGATCTGCCCCAGATCGAAATGGCGCGCCTGCACCAGGTAGAGCGGCATCCACAGCGACAGCATGCCCCAGACCGGGTCCGCCAGGAACCGCGCGGCGGCGATCGCCCACAGGTTGCGACGCCGAAGCAGTTCACCGAGCGGCGGTCGGCGCCGACGCTTCACCAGTTCGGCTTCCTGCCCCTCGACGATCAGCGTGCGTTCGCCATCCGACAGCGCGCGGTGCCGCCCGGGTGGCGCATACCAGAATAGCCAGAGGACGACCCATGCGAGCCCCAGCCCGCCGGCCACGAAGAACGCCGCGCGCCAGCTGTGATTGAACACCGCCCATGCCACCAGAGGTGGCGCGAAGACCGCACCGAACGAGGCGCCGATCTGATAGATACCGCCGGCGATCCCTCGTTCGCGGGCCGGAAACCATTCCGCCACAAGCTTCATGCCGGCCGGTTGCGCGGATCCCTCGACCAGCCCCAACGCACCGCGAAGGCCGGCAAACCCCATCCACCCGCTCGCGAAGCCATGTCCCAGCGTGATGAGCGACCAGATCGAGACGAACAGCGTGAAGCCGATCTTGAGCCCGATCAGATCGAGCAGATAGCCTGCCACCGGCTGAAACATGATGCCGAACTGGAATGCGCCGGTGATCCAGGAGTATTGTTCGGACGAGATGTGCTGCTCGGTCATGATCGCTGGCGCTGCGACCCCCAGAATGCTGCGGGTCAGATAGTTGATGACCATCGCGCCGACGAACACCGCGATGATCGTCCAGCGGATATAGGGAAATCGCTTCATCCGCCTGCCCCGCCTGGTAACGCTAACATCATACGATTGGCCTTTGCTATGAGTGTAGGCAACCCATCGCAACGATAAAGTTCGTGTTGGTCCGAAGCGCTGCCGTGCGTCGCTCGCATGGAGATCCGGACGACAATCCGGCGGGTGGCGCGGATATCCATTGACCCCCAACCTGACGACGATGCACGTCGGGGCATGACGACGAGTTCCGAAGCCGAAACCCTGCATACTGCCAAGACGATTGGCACCCCTAAGTCGGCGGCTGGGTAGAGATACGCATGCAGCGCTCTCCCTCTCGGCCTCGCGGGGCGACCGTCATCGATGTCGCCAAACGGGCCAATGTATCGCCGATGACGGTGTCGCGAGTCATCAACGGCGACGCAGGCGTGCGTGCCGAGACCCGCGCGCTGGTGACCGATGCGATCGCCGAACTTAACTACACGCCCAATTTGACGGCGCGCAATCTGGTCACCTCGCGCGAGGTCCGGATCGGCGTGATCTATTCCAACCCTAGCGCCGCGTTCATGAGCGACCTGCTCGCCGGTGTGTTCGAGGAGGCCTCGATCCACGCCGCGCAGTTGATCCTGTTGAAGGGCGAGAACGGCAAGCCACCGACCCGTGCCGCGGTCGAGGGGCTCATCGCATCGCGGATCGGTGGCATGATCCTGGCGCCGC
This sequence comes from Sphingomonas sp. Leaf242, assembly GCF_001422045.1. GTDB lineage: Bacteria > Pseudomonadota > Alphaproteobacteria > Sphingomonadales > Sphingomonadaceae > Sphingomonas. Next base: position 565,251 of record NZ_LMLW01000001.1, on the reverse strand, counting down.
CGCTCGGTGAGTCCGAGATCATCCGCGCGATCGTCGCGGACGCGAACCTGCCGCTCGCGATCGTCGGCGGCATTGCCCCCGGCGCGATCTGCGTCGGCATCGACAACCACCGGGCGGCCTACGACATGACCCGCCATCTGATCGGGCTCGGCCATCGCCATCTGGGCTTCGTGCTGGGCAATCTCGACCAGTCCGCCGCGACCGAACGTCTGGCCGGATTCCAGGCTGCGATACAAGAGGACGGCGCGCTCGAAACGCAGATCGTCCAAGGCGATTTCAGCTACGCCTCCGGTCTGATCGCCGGCGAGACATTGCTGGCCGGGTCGCGACCGCCCACGGCCGTGTTCGCGAGCAACGACGACATGGCCGCGGCGGTAGTCTCCGTCGCGCACCGCCGCCATCTCGATGTGCCGAGCGACCTGACCGTCGTCGGGTTCGACGACAGCACGGCCGCGGTCACGCTCTGGCCGCCGCTGACGACGATACGCCAACCGGTCCGCGCGCTGGCCGCGGAGGCGCTGCAACGGCTCATCCAGGCTATGCGCCAGGGCGGGGGCACCGGGAAGGCTACGGCCAAGTCTCAAATTCTCGACCATGTGCTTGTCGAACGGGAATCGACCGCCCCTCCATGCGCGATCACCCCGACGAGTTGAGCGTCCCCGGTACGGCGGGTCAGCCCGCACCGCCTGCCGATCCCGATACCGAACCAGAAACACCAGCGTCGGTCTGAACGACAGGAACCATCGTGCCGTCGGGGTTGTAGCGAAGATGCTCCACGGTAACCGCGCGGCGCCCGATCGCGCCATTCAGTTCGCCGATCGCAAGCGACGCGTTGTGCAGGAACAGATACCAGTTACCCCTGAACTGCGCGATGCCCGGATGGATCGTGAAACTGTACTTGCCCGACCCCGTCAGCAGCCCACGATAGGTCCACGGTCCGGCCAGCGACGGCGCGGTCGCATAAGACACGTGCTCGTCGCGCTGCGCCGCACGATCCAGCGACGCGTAGGTCAGGTAATACAGCTTTCCCCGTTTGTGCAGCCAGGGACCCTCTTCGAAATGCGGCGGCGTGATCTCATGGATCGGACCGTCGATCTCGATCATGTTAGGCTTCAGCTTGGCGATGTAGCATTGCCGGTTGCCCCACGCGATCCAGGTCGTCCCGTCGTCGTCGGTCAGCACGGTGGGATCGATATCCTCCCAGCTATGCGTCCCCTTCGGCGTCATGGCATTGGTGATCAACGCCGATCCCTTGGCATCGACGAAGGGACCGGTCGGCGTGTCCGATACCGCGACCGCGATCGCCTTGCCCGGATGCGTCTTGTCGTGTTCGACGGCCGCGTAGAACCAGTATTTGCCGTTCTTGGCGATCGCCTGTGACGCCCATGCGTCCTTCTTGGCCCATTTGAAGTCGGCTACGTTCATGATCGCGCCGTGATCCGTCCACGTCTTCATGTCGGTGGTCGAATAGACCAGCCATTCGCGCATGTTGAACATCTCGTCGCGTTGCGCTTCGTCATGCCCGACATAGAGATACAGCGTATTACCGACGACCAGCGGCGCCGGATCGGCCGTGAACTTGTCCCGAATGATCGGGTTGCCGCCGCGGACGGCGGCGGCGGGGTCCCGGCCAGGAGCCGCCCCGATCGGCGACCCCCCGATCGTCAGGGCCGCGAGCGTGACGACGAGACAGACGCGAACTCGACGCATGATCGATGTTCCCGATCGATCCTGCATCACATGCTGAACCGGACGCCGACGCGGAAGGTCCGGCCATAGACGTCGTACAACTGCGGATTGACGAAATACGGGGATCTGGCCGGATCCTTGTCGAACACGTTGTCGACCTTGAAATAGCCGGTCACCTGCTTGGTAAGGTTATACGTGCCGCCGACGTCCATGTAGAAGGCGCCCGGTATGAAATTCCGGTCGATCGTAGGGTGATTGTTCGTCGACGCCGGGCAATTGCCGGGCGAACATTCAACATATTGATGTCCAAGCACCCCGTCGCTGAACCAGCGCTCCTGCAGCAACAGCGAGAAGTCGTCATTGGCATAGGTCTGCGTCGCCAGCCATTTCCAGTCGGGCGTGCTGCCGATGTTGACGCCCGCCGTATCGTTGGGGATCGTTCCGGGCAGCCCCGTATCGGTCACGAACTTGCGGATATTGGTAGCCAGCGCGCGCAGCGTGAAGCTGCCCGGCAAGCCAAGCGGACGCCGCCAGCGATAGCTCGCCTCGATATCCAGGCCCTCGGTATCGATCGATGCAAGGTTGAACGCCTGGACGTTGATGAAATTGGGCCCGGCCGGGTTGTTGAGATTGAATGCACCGCAGCTTTCCGGAAGGATGTTCTGGAAACACAGGTTGACGATATCCGCCGCGCCGAGGCTGGAGATCACGTCCTTGATCTTGATATGGTAGTAATCGACCGACAGGCTGAGACCCGGCAGCCAGGACGATCCGGAAAACGCGATGCCCGCAGTGGTGTTACGCGCGATCTCCGGCGTGAGCGCGGTGTTGCCGATCGTGTTCTGGATCGCAAGCACGTTGACGTTGCGGAACGGGTCGAAAAATCCCGGTAGCGTGGTTGTCACCGGAGCCGCGAACAACTCCGACAAGTTCGGCGCACGGACATCGCGAGAGGTCACGCCGCGTAAGCGCAGGCCATCGACCGGCAGGTCCCAGGTTCCACCGAGCTTCCACGCCCAGACGGTGCCAGACGTGCTGTAGTCGGTCGCGCGGATCGCGCCGTTTATCGTCGCGCGTCCGGTTCCCTTTGAATTGAGGATCGGCACGTCGGTTTCGACGAACGCTTCCTTCACGCTGTAGGCGCCGCTACCATTCTTGTAATTGCCGGCATACCAGTTGTTGCCCCCGGCGAGCAGCGTGGGATCGGCGGGATAGTCGGGCGTGTTCGGCGTAGCGCCGGTGCCCGCGCCGTAGGGATCGGCCCGCACGGTATAGAATTCATGCCGGAATTCGCTGCCGAAGGCGAACGAGACGGGCCCCGCCCAAAGACTGAATGGAGAGCCGGAGAAATTGACGCTGACCACGTCCTGCGTCTGGCGGGTTCGCTGGTACGGGCCTTTGTCGGGCATGATGTAGCCGAGCGCCCCCTGCGACGGATTGCCGCCGAATATGTTGAGCGGCTGACACCCGTTCGCACGCGCGATAGGATCGGCACACACGATCGCCCCGTTCATGGTCGTCGCATTGATCGCCTGGTTGAAGCGGTTCGACAGCAGCACGTTGTTGACGTCGATATTGGAATAGTTCGTGCCGTGTTCGTAATACATGTCGTAGGTCCAGTCGGACCCGGCGACGGACTGACGCCCCTTGGCACCAGCGACGAACCGATACTGGCGACGATCTGTATAGACCTGCGTGTTACCCAAGGCGGCGTTGCTCGTGCCGTATTGGAAGTTCGTGATCCCCGCGGTGGTGCAGGCGGCCTGGACCGAGGCGGGTACGAACGGATTGGCGCACTGGATCGTCAGGTTCGGGCGGTTCTGGCCGCCGACCGGCTGGTTGTTGGTCTTTACCTGACCGATATTGGCAGTGAAATAGATCTCGTTGTCGGGCGCCCAGTCGAAGCCGATCCGACCGTAATTGTTCACACGCTGGAGCCGCGACTGAAGTGAGCGCCCGGCATCGACGTTGCCGGACAGGTCGCCGCCGATACAGAAGCCGGGCAGGCAACCATTGACGGTCCCTGCCGCGTCGCGCGCCGGGGTGCCGTTCGAGCCATATTGGAACTGGAACGGGTTGCCGGCTTGGTCGAACGCGGTTCCCTGCAGGGGCCCCGCCGTGATCAGTCCGAACTTGGTATAGTTGTAGGGCTGAGCGAAATCCCGGAACAGATATTGCGGCGATCCGTCGTTCAGGACGTTGCGGTTGATCAAGGTCGATTGCCGAAACCAGTCGCGTCCGCCAGAAAGTTCGGTGCCGAAGTCTCCGCCGCCGATGCCGTTCTCATGCGCGTATTCGGTGCTGGCGACGATGTGCAGGCGATCATCGAGCAAGCTCGTTCCAGCGGCGAGCTGGAGAAGGATTTGTTCGTTGTCGCCGTAGGTGGTGATGCCCCCTTGGACGTTGCCCTTGATGCCCTTGAACCGGGTATCGGTGATGAAATTGACGACCCCGCCGACCGCATCCGATCCGTAGGAGGCCGAGGCACCACCGTTGACGACATCGACGCGTTTGATGAGAAGCTGCGGGAACAGGCTTACGTCGGGCACGCCGGTGACGTTGGCACCAACGACGCGCTGACCATCGATCAGAGTCAGCGTGCGTATCGCACCGACGCCGCGCAGCGAGAAGGAACTGAGCCCCTGCGTGCCGCTCGACGTGCTGAACGTACCGGTGCTCGTGCCCGTCGACCCCTGCAACGACGGCAATTGGGCGATCGTGGTGAAGACGTTCGGTTGCGCATTGGCGGCGATGGCGTTGGCGTCGATCACCGTCGTCGGCGTCGGCGCGGTGAAACCGCCGGTCGTGATTCGCGATCCGGTGACGACGATGTCCGGCGAAGACGCCGGTTCGACCGTGGCGGGATCCGACGCTGCAGGAGCGATTTGCTGAGGAACCGGCGTCGTGACAATGCCCTCGGGCGCTACAGGCGCTAACGGGCGCGGCGCGGCAGACTCGCCCTGCGCTTGTGCCCAGGCTGGCGCAGACAACATGCATGCGGCCATCGCCATAAGGCTGGTGGCGCCAATCTGCCGTCCGCGTGCGCGCAACGTCCTCGACCCGATTGCCATCGTCATCCTCCCATTATCGTCCAGCTTTAGTCTGGTAACGTTACCACACCTTTTTCCTCCTTTGCGTAGCCCTGTCAATAGTCCAACAAAACAGGACCAGCGCTGTGCTCTATCTTAGCTGGTTGGCACCCCCCTCGAAGTCTGCACGACTCGTCAAATGCCGAACCCCGAGACGGATATGATCGCTCGGCTATCTCAATCGCTGCGATCCTGCCGGAAATGGGCTCTCCCACGAACCATCACGCTGCAGATGCAATAACGATTGACATATATCCACATCGCATATTAGAAATATGCCGGAAGGATATATGGGTCATATGAACGAGACCGAGTTCCTTGATGGATATGATCCACATCGGTACGAGCGACCGTCGGTCGCCGTCGATTTGATCCTGGTCAGCGTCCTCAATGGCAGGCCCGCAGCGTTGCTCATGCAGCGCGCCGAACACCCCTGCATGGGCGCGTGGTCGCTCCCCGGTGGATTCGTCCGCATCGACGAGAGTCTCGATGCCGCGGCACACCGCGTGCTCGCAACGAAAGTGCGGATGGCAGACGCGTATGTCGAGCAGCTCTACACGTTCGGCACGGTCGACCGCGCCCCCCGCACCCGGGTGATCAGCGTGGCGTATTTCGCGTTGCTTCCGCCCGATCGCTTCGCCGCCGCACTGAAGGCGGCGCCCGATCTGACGCTGGCAGAACTCGTCGTCCCGTGGTCCGGCGAGACCGGTGGCCCGGTCGCGGCACGGTCGCAGGATGGCGACGCGCTGCCATTGGCGTTCGACCATGCCGATATGCTCGGGCTCGCGATGCTTCGGCTGCGCGGGAAGCTCGATTATTCGGATGTCGCCTACGCGCTCTTGCCCGAACGCTTCACGCTGCGGGCGCTCCAGGACGTCCACGAAACGATCCTCGGGCGACCGCTCAACAAGCCCGCCTTTCGCCGCCGCATGCTCGCCACGAACACGCTGGTGGCAACCGGTGAGCGCGAGACCGGTGCCTCGTTCCGCCCCGCCGAACTTTTCCGTCATCATTCGATACAGGAGTAACCGTCATGGCCTCGATCAAGAACCTCGGCTTCGTGGCCCAATTGCGCAGTGATGCGAGCAACCACGTCATCCGCTACCGCAGCGGCAAGGTGAAGCAGAGTGGCCGCGGGCTGGTCTTCTGGTTCCGCCCGGAGACCGCCAGCATCGCCGAACTGCCGATGGACGACCGCGAGATGGCGATATTCGTGAAGGGTCGCAGCCAGGATTTCCAGAGCGTGGCGATCCAGGGCACGCTGACCTGGCACGTCGCCGATCCCGAACTGCTTGCGTCGCGCGTCGACTTCAGCCTCGGTTTGCTCACCGGCGCCTACAAGAGCGAGCCGATCCAGCGGATCGAGACGCGGCTGGCGGGGCTCGTCAACCAGGCAGCGCTGCAATATCTCGCGCAAGGATCGGTGCGGGCGCTACTCGATGCCGGTCCCGAGCCGCTGCGCCACCAGCTCGAGGCTGCGCTCGCCAACGATCCGGCGCTGAACGAAATCGGCATCGCGGTCACCGCGGTTCGCCTGACCAACCTCGCACCATCAAGCGAACTCGAACGCGCGCTCCAGACCCCGACGTTCGAGGCGCTCCAGCAGAAGGCCGACCAGGCGACGTTCGAACGCCGCGCGCTCGCGGTCGAGAAGGAGCGTGCGATCGCCGAGAACGAACTCGCCAACCGTACCGAGCTTGCACGCCGCGAGATGCTGCTCATCACGCAGGAGGCGGAGAACGCCCGCAACCGCGCAACTGGTCTGGCCGAGGCGCAGCAGGTCGAGGCGGGGGCCGAGGCCGAGCGTATCCGCACGGTCGAGAGTGCCAAGGCGGAAGCGGAGCAGGCCCGGATGACGATCTACCGCGACCTGCCGACCGGGGTGATGCTCGGGCTTGCCGCACGCGAGCTGGCCGGCAAGCTGGATACGATCGAGCATCTGAACATCACGCCCGACCTGCTCGCGACCGTGCTCGGCGAATTCCGCAATGCACAGCCAGCCCCGACGGCTCAGACCGCGCTGCCCCGCTGATGGCGACCAACGCCCCGCGCGCGGTCTTCGTTACCCGAGAGACCGACTATGACCTCCTGCTCGCGCGGCACGCGACGCGTGGGCAGGCGAAGTTCTTTCTGGAGACGCGGGGCCAGGACATCGACGTGATCGAGGATCGGCACCGCCGCTTCCACGCGACGCTGCAGCAGGCCCGCTCGCTCGTCCCTGACGACTGGCGTCAGGCGAGTGTCACTCGTGCCGATCTCGATCGATTCCTGTTCGGCCCGGAGGACGTAATCGTCGCCGTCGGGCAGGACGGGCTGGTCGCCAACGTTGCGAAGTATCTCGACGGGCAGCCCGTACTCGGGCTCAACCCCGCTCCCGATTTGTACGACGGCGTCTTGGTACGCATACCGCTCCCCCGCCTGGCCGCGCTGCTGCCAGCGAGCGTCGCGGGTGCGGCGCCTGCCGAGCAGCGTACGATGGTCGAAGCGCGATTGGATACCGGCGAACGGCTGCTGGCGCTGAACGAAGTGTTCGTCGGTCATCGCAGCCACCAGTCGGCGCGCTACCGGATCACGTGCGGCGATCAGGCCGAGGACCAATCGTCGAGTGGGCTGATCGTTGCGTCGGGGACCGGCGCCACGGGCTGGGCACGCTCGATCATGGAGGCGACGCATGCCGCGCTCCCGCTCGATCCCCAGGAGCGCGCGGTCGGCTTCTTCGTGCGCGAACCCTTCCCCAGCGTGGCGACCGCGACCTCGCTACGGGCCGGCAAGCTCGCGGGCATGCCGCTCGCGGTCACGTCGCGGATGAACGACGGCGGGGTGATCTTCGCGGATGGCGTCGAACAGGATTTCTTCGCTTTCGACTGGGGCCGCGGCGTCACCATCGCTCCCGCCACCCGCACCCTACATCTCATCACCGGTTGACGGCGCGCGACGGTAACAGCAGCCGCGCGCCGCGGGGGCGCGGTCCCTATCTGGTGGTACGCGACAGCGCGCGATCATCGCGGACGATAGGCGTCAAGTCGTATCGGGTGCCGCGGGTCTGCACGCGTGACCTTTCGCCCGTCGGAGACCAATGCCTGAGCGTTCGGTCCAGCGTCGCTGTTCAGGCGTAAGGATTCGAAGATACGGTTCTGCCACACGAACGACCGCAGCGCCGTATCGAAACGGAACGTGGTGAAGTCCGTCCAGTGTTGGCCGCACGCGACCCCGCTCTCGAGCGTGAAGTAACGGCGTTTGATCGCGATATGGCCGGCGTCTTCGACCGGGTCGCATTGTCCGCCTTCGTCGCGACGCAGCACGATGCGGTCGTTACGGACGATCAGCTTGGCGACGCCGCCCGAAAGGCGATAGACCAGCAATGGACGAGCGGGCGCTTTTCGCACCGCGCCCCCCGGCTGTCCGCCTTCGTCAGGCCGTGCGACGACAACGATACAGATCGGCTGCGGTGGGTCCAAAGTACGACTGCAGGACGCCACGCGTGCGATATATCCGGCAGGCAGCTTGGCCTTGACCGCATTGGGAAGCGCAACCGGTTCCCACGCGGCGGCCGGAGCGGCACCCGTGGCAAGCAGCAGCGCAGCGGCAAGGCGCACGGGAACGCTCACGCGCACGGGGCCGGTCGTCGAAGCGCGGTCCGGATCGGGCAGGAAGGTGAGAGACGGGGTTTGGGCCATGGCATCGATCATGCCGGAGATATCGATCGAACCCAAGCCGATACTCTGTAGCGGCACCAGTCGGCGATCTGATGCCACTTTGCGAACGGTGCCGGAGCATCGCAGGCCTTTGCCGCATTGCCACAGCGTCGATACGAGCAGGGCGAACTGGCCTGCTCGGGCAGCGGCCGGTATGACGAAGACCATCAACAACCAGCCGCCCATCTCGATCGGCGGGTGTCGTCGGTACACCCTGTCACCGAGGTTAAGCACCGCTAGCGAAGGGTACAGCGAGACGATCATGATCGTCTGTTCAAGTTGGCGCGCGAGCACTGCCGAAGGGACCAACAGCCGTGAGTATTTTACCGTTTCCCCGGCACGCGGAAGCTCGGAGCCTTATGGAGCGGTAGTCGCAGCCGGCATCGGCTGATCGCGCTGGCGCGCTTTGAGTTCACGCAGAAAACCGTGAAGCACCTCGGTCGACAGTCCGTGCAGCACGAGCCGGAAACCGGCACCCAACGTTGAGAAGGGCACGAGCGGGTGGCGATTATTGATCATCGCCAGATGTTTTTCCTCGCCCGTCAGCCGCGCCACGTAGAGACCGATCGTCTCGTCGAGCTGCAGCGAATTGGCGGCACGCCAGAAATCGCGATCGGTCAGCAGCATCGCATAGGCCGGCGTGTAAAGCTCGATCGCGGTCTGTAGATCGACGATGTTGAGGCGGCCGTTGGGCAACGGATCGAGCACGATCTCGTCGGTGATCGCGGAGAAATCAATCCTGTCGACGCGCTCGACGCTGGTGCCGCGTCGCTCTAGCTCACGATTGAGGCCGATCAGATAATTGTAGATGTTGAGATCGTGATTGAGGAACAGGTCCTCGCGCACATCGTCGATCCGACGCGGCGTCATGGGTTTCAGCGGCGGATGGAAACCCGGCGTGGCATTGTCCGAGATGAACCGCAGGACCTGCGCACCAAGGTGGAAGTGACGCAGGATCAGCAGATTGGCGTCGCGCGACAGGAAATGCTTCATGCCCAGTGCGATCGACCGGTGCAGGAACTTGGGCGCATGGGGCCAGCGCGGGCTGATCGTGTGGACCAGCTGGGCGAAGATGATCGTCAGCCGGGCGAACGGCCGCACCAGCGGAAGCAAGAACTGGCGACAGCGCGAGGATTGGTCCCGGATCAACGCCGCCTTGGCTATGGGCTCGAACGGCAGCGAGCGGTCCAACGCCAGCGCCAGCCAGGGGTCGGGATCGTTCGGATCATGGCCGGGGGCGGCATACTCAGCCATTGTCCAGCTCCTCGAGCTGCAGCCGGTACAGCCGCGCCACGATTTGCGCATGGCGGACGATCGTCGCGGATGCCGCCTCGCCGCCGGACCCCACCGCCAACGTCAGAGCGTGGTCGAACTCGGCCATATGCGCGACGTCGTTCTCGCCATGATACCGCAGGAACGTCAGCGCATCGGGCGCGAGGTCGAGCTGTGCGGCAAGCTTGTCCGCCCACGGTCCGGCCAGGCGATTGCCGAGGCTTTCGATGATGAACATCGCGCCGAGCAGACCGACCGGGTCGGGTTGCGATGCCGCCTGATACATGAACGCGCTCAGTGCCTCGGTCCCGATATTCTTGGGCGCCGACCGGATCTCCTCGAGCGTGCCACCGGCGGCGACGTAATTCTGTTCGAGCAGGCGATAGTCGCGATGCTCGGCGGCGGCATGGGTGATGAACATCGCCCGCAGGTCCTCGTGCGCCGGACCGAAGCTGGACGCGGCACGACTGATCCAGCGGCCACCCTCCACCACCTGTTGACGCAGGTTGCGCAGCAGGCTGCGATACTCCTCGAGGCGCAGGCGCCCACCGGTCAGACGCGCGATCACCGGCACCTGGATCAGCGCACTTTCGAATTCTATCCATACGCGCGCGAGGCCGCGGTTGGTCGCCTCGATCTGGTCGGTCATGCTCATCTTTCCCCCTCCACCACGGTCAACGCCGCATACGCCATCACGCACTGGCCGCTTTCGGGTACGGCGCACAGGATTCGTTGGCCGGGTACGAGCCGCCCTGAGCGCATCAGGTCGTCGAGCAACAGGAACAGCGCCGCCGCACCGACATTGCCCTTGTCGTAGAGGTTGGTGAACCACCGCTCCTCGGGAATCATGCACCCTGCCCGCTCGGCCAGCCGGACCATCTCCTCGCGCAACGAATGCGCGGAGAAATGGCACAAGAACCAGTCGACCTTACCAGTGTCGACCTTGCCTTCGTCGACCAGCCGCATCAATTCGCCCAGCCATACCGGCAGCATCCGGTGCAGTGTGTCGACGTCCTGTCTCAGCTGAAACGCGCCGGCGCGCGCGGCGGCCTCGGCGCCATCGTGCAGGCTCCACGGCAGGACCGCGCCGCCTGGGCCGGGCGCGCTGCCGCCGGTCATGCACGGGCCGAAACGATCGGCGAACGAGCGCACCGATATCCAGTCGATGCGCAGCGACAGGCCGCTCTGTGCCGGCCGATCCTCGACGACCAGCGCGGCCGCGCCGTCGCTCAAGGTCCAGCGCAGGAATTCGGCGTCGGCAGGCAGCGTGCCGTCTTCGCCTAGCGTGGCCGTGCCGCGATATTGGCCGGGGCGAAAATAGCGGCTGGCAAACTCGGCGCCGACGGCAATACCGGCGCGGTGCTCGCCCGCACGGATCTGCAGCGCGGTCGATTTCAGTGCCATCATCGCACTGGCGCAGACGCTCTGCAGGCTCGCGATCTCCAGCGGCGGCAGACCCGACGCGGCGTGGACCCCGCTTGCCAGCCCGGGCACCAGCAGATCGTTCTGCGTCGTCGCGGTAGCGAGATAGCCGATCTCCCGCCGGTCGATCTCCGCATCCGCCAGCAGCGCGCGAACCGCCTCCGCAGCAAGGGTCGCCAGCGTCCAGTCGGTGGTGCCATCGGCCCGGATCGCATAATGGCGGGTGCGAATGCGGTTCTGCCGCAGCACCAGCCGTCCCAGGCGATCCGATTGTGGGGACAGGTGTCCGATATGATCGCCCATCGCCGCGTTGCTGATCGGTGGCCCAGGCAAGAATTGGGCGGTGCGAGTGATGAAGGCGTCGCGCATGACGTCACCATGGCGCGGTCGCTTATCTTGGGTCAATGCGGCATATCAGCACGGGCGACTGTTACGGCGGGCGGTATCGATGTTCGGACACGTTTCAAACGGCAGGGAAGTTTCCGTATGATTATCGTCCGGTGCAAGAACGATCCGCAGGCCGCGCCGGAAGACCGGGTATCGTGATCGCTGTGCTCGCCGTGACGCTGCTTGCGGCCCCCCCGTCAGCAACGGCCTTTCCGCTAGATTGCGCCTATGCGGCGCGGGGCGGCGAGTTGGAACCACACGGACCCTGCGCACGGATCGAGGATGACGTACCGCATATCGACCCGGCACATCTCGCGCGGATGACCTTCGAAGGCGGTCTGGCGGAGGTCCGCATAGGAGGTGCCGGAAGCTGCGGTGGCATCGCCTATGTCAGGCGAGACGGGCGAGCCGCGACCGTCTTCATCCTCGACAACGGCCCGGACTATTTCAGGGAGGGGCTGGTACGCGGACTTCGCCACGGCAAGCTCATCTATTATGATCACGCCCTGCGTCCCGTTCTCGTGACCGGATATAACTGGGGCTATCCGTTCGATCATGGTCGGGCCGAGGTCTGCACCGGATGCAAGGAGCAAAGGCTCGACGACGAACATTCCACTATGGGCGGCGGACGTTGGGCCGTGATCGACCGCAAGGGGCGTGTGCGCGCTGCAGCGCGCCGACGATGATGACGGTGCGGCGTTCTACACGACCGTACCAGCGCTCCTATCCGCGCAGGGATAAGACCACGCCTTCACCCAAAACGTAAAGCCGCCGGTTGCAGTGATCCGATCGCCCTCGACCGCGAAAAAGGCGTAGCGCGGCGGGTCGGGCCAGCCGTAAAAATCGTTTTCGCGTACGATCCATCTTGCCCCGTCGACATCCGCCACTGCGACAGTAGCATCGCCGAACCTCCCAAAGACGGGGTGCGCGGCGATAGTGGCGGCTTCGTTCGTCGACGGACGACACCAGACAACGATACGCCGCCGACACTGCAGGAACCTGAACAGGAACTGCAGATCCTCAAATAGGCTTTGGCCAAAACCATCCTCGGCGCCGGCCTCGTGGCGCTTACCCAATAGAAGGCGCAGACGCATTGCCACAGCGGTCTTTCTGTTTGCGTGCGTGACTCGGTCACGGGGTATGCCGCTATATACGCCAAGCCTGCGCCGTTCTGCAAAACGGCTCGATGCCGACCGTGGTTATCTGCCCGTCAGTAAGTCGGTGATGATCGGCTGGTCGGACTCAGGTGCCAGCCTCGCCGATGGATTCTGCCACCGCGAATTCTTTGCCGCAGTCCCAACCTCGCGCTTCTGATCCCGTCGGCGCAGCTGTAGGCTGCGGAAGTTGGTACGTTGGGTCGAACGTCTGCTCGTGCTCAAACCGCCGCCCGTATGCCCCCCCATCGACAGGATACGCGACAATGCCTGCTCTTGCTGCCGCTGCGATCTGCATCGCTGTAACCCAACCGTCCTCGCCCGGCGAGGCGCTGGAAATTCCGCCGATGACGCTGCCCGCGTTACCGAAACCGGGACGTGTCGCCGCCTCCGCAGCTGGCTTCGCCCCGCCCGGGTGGAAGGTGGAACGATCCGTGCGGGCCGATCTCGACAAGGACGGCCGTCCCGATATCGTCGCGGTGCTGAGGGGCGCGGACAAACGTTGCGTGATCGGTCATGATCGCGGAGCAGGGCCGCTCGATACCAACCCGCGCGTGCTAATCGCTGCGGTTGGTGCTCCGGCTGGATACACGCTGCGGGTCGTCAACGCCGCCGTCATCCCGCGGCTCGAAGATCCGTATATGGACGATCCGCTCGGCGACGACGGCCTGACGGTCAGCGCCGGCATCATCCGTCTTCGGCTGGGTGTCTGGCGCAGCATGGGCGGCTGGGGGACCAGCACCAACACCCTGTCGTTTCGCTGGGACGGCGCACACTTCCGGCTCATTGGCTTCGACCGCGACTACACCCATCGCGGCAGTGGCGAGACCGAACTGTTCAGCGCGAATTATCTGACCCACCGGACCAAGGTCACGACCGGCACGATCGAGGACGAAACCCTCGGCAAGGTCCGCTGGAAGACCCTGCCCGCGCGTGCGATGCCGACGCTGGACACGATCGGCGATGCCCTGGAATTTGCGGAATCGCAGCGTTGAGACCTGCAGCGTTGAGACCTATCGCCTAGCCGAGCGCGGCATCCTCCTCGTCGGATGCCGCGACGCCGCCCCAGTCGATCCGACGGGTGGCGTACATCACGCCCGCCAACGCAGCGAACAGCATGCCCGAGCCGATCAGCAGCGAATAGGCTTCGAGGCTGAGCAGAACGTAAAGGACCGCGTAGAGCCCGGCGAGCAACGCCGCGACCACGCCCGCCCGCCGCCAGCTGTGCAGGATCGCCGCGGAATAGCTGCTGATCAGCGCGACGACCGCGAGGCTGGCGACCAGATAGGCGCCGAGGAACCCGATCACTTCGGCGAGTGCCAGCAGCAGAATGAAGAACAGCACCAGTCCGGCACCGATCAGCAGATAGGCGACGCCCGGCACCGGCGCGCCGCCGATGATGTCGAACATCAGCAGTGCGAGGAATGTGAAGCCGATGAACATGAAGCCGTATTTGGTCGCGCGATTGACCTGAGAATAGAGATTGATCGGGTCGAGCAGCCCGATCGTCACCGCATCGTCCGCCCCCATCTCCTGCTCGCCGATCGTCACGACCGACCGGTTCAGCGCAAGATTGCCGATCTGCCAGTTCGCCGGAAACGCCGATGCTCCTGGTGTCCGGTTCGGCAGGAAGGCCCCGGTGAACGACGGGTGCGGCCAGGCGGAGAGCGCGTCGATGCTGGTCTGTTCGGCGGAGGGCAGGAACGAGAGTTCGTCGCTGCCACGCAGATCGAACGCGACATCGAACAGCAACGCCGCGTTGGCTGCCCCGACGCCTGCCGCGATCGGCCCCCGCCCGGTGAAGCCGCTGCCGCTGGTCGTCGCCAGGCTGGCCCCCGGGATCAGCGGCAGCGTCCGGCCGTCGACGCGGATCGCTGGCCGCGACCCCGCAAGTCCTTTGGCGTTGCCGATCCCGACACGAATCTCCGCATCCGCTAGGCGCAGGCTATCCGGCGGGATGTTCAGTGCCGCGAAGTCGGGCAGGCGAAACTGGCCGGCGATCTGGACGCGCGAGCGATACACTACCGCTTCGTAGATCGAGCGATGCCGCCGTTCCGCATCGATCCGCGTACGGATCGCCGAGCGCGTCGGCGCGACGAACAACAGCTTGTCCTCATGATCGGTCCGTCGGACGGTGCGCCCGCTTTCGACCGTATCGCGCGTCACCACGCGGCTGAACGGAATGACCAGGAACGGCCCGGCGATGCGCTGCGGGCCACCCCAGCCCTCGACGATCGACGTGCGCGCGACCTGCGACTGGCTCTCGCGGTCATAGACCAGCAGGTACGTGGCGAAGAGCGGTATGGACAGCAGCAGCCCCAGCAGGATGGTCATGGCGAGCTTGCGCCCCGGCGTCGTGCGCTTCGACGAAGACGAAAACTTGATCATGATACCCCCGGCGGTCTCGACCGCTGTTGAAGATCCTGAATTGGACGTCGCGGTTCGTCAATCGGAAGTGGTCCTGTCGAGACCATTGCTACCTCGAGAGAAATATCCTTGGGCACCACCATCAGTTCATCCTGATCATACCTTGGTTGCCGAACTGACATCGTTTCCGCCGCCCGCGCTCGCCGCGAACGCCCAACGGCATGGGTACGGCGACCTTGGTGATTGTGGAGCGAAGCAAGGTGGGGATGCTGATCAGCGTAGACGTCGAGATCTACGCCGCTGTCATGCTGCAGCCTTGCGCATCTCCGCGTAGCTCGGCGGGATCAAGGTGAGCCGCGAAATCGACACCGCCCCGCTGCGCGTGGCTCTGGCAGAGGTGCCGATTTGTCGCGCCGGCGTAGCGGCATTCACCGCTCAGGCTGCATCGTGCGCAGCGCACGCGTCCACAGCCAGGCCATCATCAGGCAGCACAGGGTCAGCGTACCGCCAAAAATAACCGATAATATCTGCCCGACGTCGTCCGCGGCGGGCATACGCCCCTCCAGCGCCATACGCCGCAGCAACACCGCATTCTCGGCCAATTCGAAGCCATGCTCCCGCATCCTGGCGCGCATCCACGTCGGCAGGCGCACCATCGAAAGCGCCCCGTCGATCGGCGGGACCGGCGGATCGGCTTCGGGCCCGGCTCCGCTGGCGGGATAGCTTGCCAGCATCACGACGGTGACCGGATCGGTCGGGGATTGGCCAGGCGCGCGGAGCGGCAGGTAATAGTCCTCGTAGCTGCTCGTTCGCGTATTCCAGCGCCGTAGCCATGCCTGATCGTAACCCGGCAGCGCGTCGGCTAGCCGTGCATAGCGTGGCATCTCGCCCCCACCTTTGCGGGCGAGTGCCGCTATTGTCAGCCTTGGCAACGGTTTGCCCGCATCTGGCGGCGTCCGGCCGAAGAGGACATAGCCGGCCGCCGCGGCTACGGCGAAAACCCCCGCCGCGATAAGCGCACCTGCGCGGCTGCGGCGCAAAGACCGCGCTTTCTGCGTGCTGGTGGGCAAGCGCGACCGCCAGTTTGGATTGCGTTTCGGATCGAGCGCGTCCTGCATGCCGCACAGAAACGAGCGTTCCGGACGCCGGGGAAGCCACCGCAGGACCGCATGCGGCAACCACAAGGTCAGCGCGACCACGGGGAGCCCGGCCACCGTGACGCTATCGTGCCCGAACAGACGATCGACGAGCCCCTCGCTCCAGGCGAACGGACCGATCTCGAAGATCGCACCGATGATCAGCATGGCCACGCTTGCCAACAGACCAAGATAGAGGGCCCAAGCACCCAGCCTTGCCTGTGCGGAATCTAGCGCGTCGCCTGGCAAAAACGCGGAATCGCCCGCTGCAATGGCCGACCATGCGGCCTTGGTCGCCGGCTGGTTTGAGTTCGGGGGTCGCATCGTTCAAGTCTATCGCCGTTCCATCCCCGAGCAAGACCAGCGGTAATGGTAGGACAGGTCCTCCAGGCAGCCACTGACTCGTCAGCATGATCACGCTGTAGCAGGCTACCAAACAGGCCGCCGTGAGCTTAGCGGACGTTTTCGAACATCCTTTCATAGGTCCCCTTGTAGAACCAACCGTCATCGGCTTCGAATTCGCAACAACACACGAGCGGGGATATGGCTACGGGCAGCAAGCTTGGGTCCAACGCGCAGTGCGGTCGACGGTGATGAGCAGCGCGGCGACCGCACAATCCCAACGCCTTCCTAGCTGGCCGCAAATAGGTCCCGCGGGCACTGGCTGCTCGACGTCGGCCCGGTCTCGTTCGATAGTTCCAAGCAGGTCGGTTCGAGCGCGCACTCGACGTCCGGGCACAATCCCTTCGGTCGTGGGTTCCTCCGCTATGACACGCCACGATTTCGACAGCAGCACGACGACCACCGATGACGGTTCGATTAAGCCAGCCTATCACCACGCCCCCTTGCGGATCGCCGTCATCGCCCATCTGCGGCATCCGATCGCGATGCCGTTCATGGGTGGCATGGAAGCGCATTGCCATCAACTCGTCACCGCGCTGGTCGCGCGCGGGCACGACGTCACGCTGTTCGCCAGCGGCGACAGTGACCCTGCGCTGCCTCTGCACCCGATCGCCGAGCGCCACTATGAAGCGGTCATGCCCTGGGCGCAGTGGCATGGCACGCCGCAACTGACCGCGTTCCAGGATGCGGCGTTCGGGCAAGCATGGGAGGCGATCGGCGCGGGCGCGTACGACATCGTCCACAACAACACGATGCACCCGACGCTGCATGTCCTGGCGAAGCGCGACCGTACGGCGATGGTGACGTCGCTCCACGTGCCTCCGTTTGCCGGCCTGGCGAACGCGGTCGCCGATACCAGCGCGGACTGGCTGCGGCAGACCGTGACATCGCACGCGCATCTCGCCACTTGGTGGACGACGCCGCCGGCAACGGTGTCGGTGGTTCACAACGGCATCGATACGGCCCGGTGGCGGTTTCACGCCGTCGGCGATGGCCGGGCGATCTGGGCAGGCCGTATCACCCCGAACAAGGGTACCGCGGTCGCGCTCGAGGCGGCGACTTTGGCCGGGATCGAGCTGGACGTGGTCGGGCCGATCGACTGCATGGATTATTTCACCGACCAGGTGGCACCGCTGCTCGATCACGCCCGCGTCTATCGCGGCCATCTCGGCGGCGACGCGCTGGTCGAGGCGATCGGCACGGCATCGGTATTGCTATCGACGCCGATGTGGGACGAGCCGTTCGGACTGATCGCCGCCGAGGCGCTGGCGTGCGGCGTTCCCGTTGCCGCGCTGGATCGCGGCGCGATACGCGAGGTGGTGGGCGATTGCGGCGCGCTGGCGACCGACGCCGCCTCGCTCGCGCAGGCGATTGGCCGTGCTGCCGCGATCCCGCGCGCCGCATGCCGCGACCGGGTGACCCGGCTGTTCTCGCTGACCGCGATGGTCGAGGGCTATGAACGCGCCTATGCGGCCGCGATCGCTGGCGCCCGCGCCTCGAGTTGCGCCAGCACCACGGAGGTACTCGCATAGGGCTGGTCGACCTGTTGCCGGGTCAAAGCGAGATCCTCCTCGGACACGGTGCGCAGCCGCACATGCTCGCCTTCGCGCAGCGTTATCAACCCCATGAGCGTGAAGGCCTTCAGCCAATGCTCCATGGTGAAATGCCCCCATTTGTCGCGAAAGCGCGCGGCATTGGCGATCACGCTGTCGACATGATGGACCGGGGGCATGTGGTGCGGATGATATTGGTGATAGACGCGCGCGCCGCGGACCCAGTGGATAGGGATGCCCGCGGTCATCGCGACCCGCCCGAAATCGGTATCCTCGCCGCCATAGCCGACATACCGCTCGTCGAACCCGCCGAGTGCAAGAAACGTCGCGCGCCGCATCGCGAAGTTGAGCGACCAGAAACAGCGATAGTCGGTGCAGTCACCCAAGGCCTCGACGGGGGGCCCTGCCCGCTCGGAATGCTTGACGCCGAGCGCGGCGAACCGCGCGAAATCGAGCCCCTCCGCGGTCGCACCCGATGGCAGGTACAGCACCTCGCCCATCAGCACCGCATCGACCGCCCCCAGCTGCGCCAGATAGTCCGCGACGAGCGATGGCGCCGGGATGCAGTCGACATCGAGGAAGATCAGCTGTTCGCCCTGCGCCGCCCGCGCTGCCGCATTGCGCGCCGCGGCCAGCGGAATACCGTCGGCGCCGATCATGATCTGCCGGATCGGAAACCGCGTCTCGGGCAGGTCGTACGCGTCGGCCTGCATCACCGCGATCACGAGTTCGTCGGGCGCCGTCGTCTGCATGTCGAGCGCCCGGACGACATTGGCGAGGTGGGCCGCACGGTCATGCGCGAGGGTACAGATCGAGACGGTCATGTCAGGCTTTCGCATGGTGGGTAGAGTGTGCAAGTTCAGTCGAGGCAGGTGCAGGATCGGGCGGCAGCGCGACGACCGGCTGCGCCCAGGCGTCGTCCGCGACCTTGGCAAGCCACGATGCCGCCTCCCGCGCGGCATCGGCGGCATACAGCGCGTGTTGCCGGGACAGGTCGAGCGTCGCGGCGCGGGTCCAGGCGTCCATCCACGCGCCGGCATGCGACGGCCAATGCTCGAGCATCGTCGCCGCGCCCGCCTGATCGAGCGTTCGCGCCTTCCAGAGCTGTTCGTCGAAATAGCGCCATTCGGGAACCACGATCCAAGGCCGGCCGATCGCCGCGATCATGTGCACCGTCGTATTGCCCGCCGACGATACGACCCGGTCCGCCGCCGCGATAGACAGCGCCGGGGTGTCGACCCAGCCGAGATGCCGCAGGTTACCGGGCGCGGTGGCGTGCCACTCCTGCTCGACCGCGCCGATCGTCAGCCAGAGCGTGTCCGGTTCGGCGCGCGCACCCAGCGTGAGCGGCGTCGCGGGCGTACCATTGCCACCACTGCCGGCGACGACGACGACGATCTCGGCGTCGAGCGGCAGGCCGAGCGCGGTCCGTGCCGCGCTCCGGTCGATCGGGTCGATCTCCACCCCGACGCCGGGGGCGTAATGCGTCTTGGCAAGCATCCAGTCCGGCCGCCCCGGCTGCTCGAGCGATGCCGAATAGGGCGCCAATATGCCCAGCGCGGATTCATACGCCGCCATATGCCCGGCATCGCTGCGGTCGCCGTGCTGGAGGACGCTGACGCACGGGACCGACGCGATCCGTGCGAGCAGCGCGAGTTCCGCCGAGACGTCGGTGACGAACAGGGCAGGACGGGCCGCGTCGAACCAGGTCGCGATCGTCGCGACCGCATGCGTGATGCTCTTCCACCCGAGCGGCGCGCAGTGAAGGCTGGACGGCGTGCGAACATTCGCCAGTCCGATCGGTTCGTCGCCCGTCACTTCGAACAGCGACGGGATCGTGCGGATCGTCACGTTCGACGCGAGCGGCGGGAAGATGTCGGCCCTTGCCGAGAACAGCACCACCGGCCGGTCGGCAGGCAACGCGTTGACGATCGCCGCCGCGCGCTCGGCATGGCCGCGCCCCTGATGATGGACGAAATACCCGATCGGCCGCGTCATGCCGCGCGTTCCATCGCGAAGGCGCGCATACCCTCGACGATACCGGCGGCATGCGCCCCCCGCGCGAGATAGATGGTGGGGCGTCCGACAAGCCCGGCAAGCTCGCTGCTGTGATTGGCGACGAGAATGCCGTTGCGGCAGATCGAGAGCATATCGAGATCGTTGCCGCTGTCGCCCGCGGCATAGACGTGATCGCGCGCGATCCCCAGCTTGCCTGCTACCCACGTCATCGCCGCGCCCTTGCCCGCGCGCTCGGGAACGATGTCGAGCAGACGGCCGTGACTGTGGATGACGCGTACCGGAAGGTCGGCCACCGCCGCGCGGATGGCCGCGACCACCGCGGGCTCTTCGGCGAAATAGCTGCGCTTGTGACGCCGCTGTTCGACCGCCGGCTGCCGCTCGACACCCGCCAACCCACAGACTCGCCGGTCGACCGCATCGGCCTCCCAGCCTGCGTCGATATGCGCGCTATAGTCGGCATCGGCGATCAGCCGCGCACCGTCGCGCCAATAGATCTCGGCACCCACCGACGTGACGAGGACCGCGGGCGCAGGCTGCCCCCATTCCCCGAGCAACCGCTCCGCTTCCTGCAACGACCGCCCGGTCGCGACCCCGAAGGCGAGGTTCGGCTGCGTCTTCAAATACGCCGCCATGCTGAGCGCGCCGACCGTGCATCCGGTCAGCGTGTTGTCGATATCGCACAGCAGCAGCCGCGATGGGCGCGGCTGCACCGTCCGGATCGCGCGAAGACCATCGACGATCGCGACGAAGCGCGCGGCATAGCCGTTCCAGTCGAGCATCCGAGCGTTCACGCGCCCGGCTCGGGAGGCGCGCTTCCAGGCGATCCGATCGTCGAGCAGCGCGTTGATCGCACCGGCAAAGCTGGCATGGTCGCGCGGGTCCGCGACCGTGCCGTGACCCAGTCTTGCGACAATGTCGGCCGGACCGCCGTGACAGGTCGCCACAACCGGCAGACCATGTAAGGCGGCCTCCGTCAGCGTCAGACCGTAAGGCTCGGTCAACGCCGGGTTGACGAAGACCCCGCCCGTTTCCTGCGCGAGCGCATAGAGCGAGGCGACATCGCCCGCGGTATGGCGCTTGGGCAAGGCGAGCGTCCCGTAGAGGTCGTGCCTGTCGAGCCCGGCCAGCAGCCCGCCGATGACCGCCCGCTGTTCGTCCTCACCGGTATCGGGCCCGTCGCGCAGCCCGGCGACGATGACGAGATTGGCGCGATCGCGGAGCCGCGCGTCGGACGCGAACAGATCGATCAGCCCGACCAGGTTCTTCTTGGCGACGGGACGCGCGATAGCGAGGATGATCGGCTTGTCGACTGCCCTCAGGAACGGCGCGATCAAGGCCCTCGCTCTGGTCGGGTCTGCCGGTGCGCTATCCGCAAGCCCCGCGCCGGGCGGCACGCAGTGGATCTTCGCAGGACAGGCCGATGGATACAGCATCAACTGCCGCTCGGCCTCGTCGCGCGAGGACGCGATGATCGCGTCGGCGGCGGAGATCGCGCGATCCTCTTCGGCGATCCGCGGCGCCAGCGTCCCGTTCGAGCCGGACGAACACCCTGCCTTCTCGATGCCGAGCGAATGCGCGGTATAGATGAAAGGGATGCCGAAACGCTCGCGGACCAGCATGGCGACGTCGGCAGCGTCGGCGAAGTGCGCGTGGATCACATCGGGACGCCGCTTGAGCGTCTCGATATGGTCGATCAACGCCTGCGCGAAGGCCGGGCGGCCGGCAGCGCCGGTCCCCTTGCCGAGATAGCGACGGTTCGCGGTCGCGATACGCCGGATTCCGAGCTTCGCCGATACCGGCTCGTACGGCACGGCATAGGCGACGCCGAGGTCATCGTCTTCGATCAGCCGCGTGACAATTTCAACCGTGTCGACATCATCGCGCGCCGCCAACGCCAGCGCCGCACCCAGCGCGTAGGTGATATGTCCGCCGGTGTCCTCGGTAAGGCCAAACTCGATCGGCGGCCCCTTCAAACATCCACCGAGGGCGATCGCCATAATAAACAATAGAAACCAACCCCAATGCACATGTCTTCAAGACAGACCGATACCTTCAGCTGTTAACGCATCGTTCAGTTTGAAGGTTGCGCACGCCGATGCCATTTGCCGAGTAAATCATCTTAACCGAAATTAGGTCGTTTTTCGGCCGGAGCGCAGTATCGCTTCTGCGATCACGGCGGGCGCGATCTCCGGGTATCGGCGGGAACGCTCGGCTTGCTGATCAGGACATAAGTGACTGCGCCGATGGACCTTGCCTGCGTCTTGGGCTTTCCGCTCGCGCCCACGACACCGCCTTAACGCGTGGCGAAGCGGTTCGCAGCTTACCCAATGGCTCTCGCAGGCTGGCGATCGGCTATTTCAGCGTATCAGCCGCCGTTATGATCGCGTGGACAGGCGCGTTGCGCTATTCGGCGCGGGTCCGCGGAGACTCGGCGCTCGCCGGGCTCGACCTGATGATGGAGCCACGATGATCGACCATCCCACCCGCCGTACGCTGATCGGCGCCGGACTCGCCGCCGCCACGACGGGCGTGCTGCCCGGTACCGTCTCGAGCGCGATCGGGCGGGCGCTCGCGATCCCCGCCGATATCCGCACCGGCACGATAACCGATGTCGATCACGTCGTGATCCTGATGCAGGAGAATCGCGGCTTCGATCATTATTTCGGCACCTTGCGCGGCGTTCGCGGCTTTGCCGATCCGCTGCCCATTCCGCTCCCCGTTAAAAGGCCAGGAAATCGCGACATTTGGTCGCAGGAAACGGCGGATGGTCGCCACGTTGCGCCATTTCATCTGTCGACCGAGGAGCATTTCGCGCTGATGCGCATGGCGGGCACCCCGCACACCTGGCCCGATGCGCAGGCGGCGTGGGATCACGGCCGGATGGCGCGCTGGCCCGCGGCCAAGACCGAACGCTCGCTCGGCCATTTCGCGCGCGCCGACCTGCCCTTCCAGTTCGCGCTCGCCGAGGCATTCACGATCTGCGACGCGTATCACGCCGCGATCCAGACCGGCACCAACACCAACCGCATCATGCTGTGGACCGGCACCAACGACCCCGCCGGTACGCACGGTGGCCCCGCGATCGGCAATTCGCACGACAGCCTGCCCGCCGATGGGGGCTGGCCCGAGGGCTATCGCTGGACCACCTATCCCGAGCGATTGCAGGCCGCCGGCATCGACTGGCGGATCTACCAGGACATGGCGGACAATTTCACCGACAACCCGCTGGCCGGGTTCGCCGCCTATCGCGGTGCGGCGCCCGGCTCGGCGCTGCACGATCGCGCGATGACCACGCACGGGCTCGACCGGTTGCGCGCCGATGTCGTCGGCGGGACGCTGCCGCAGGTATCGTGGATCATCGCGAATGCGGCCGGGTCCGAGCATCCCGGCCCGTCGAGCCCGGCGCAGGGCGCAGCCTATACCGCCGCGGTGCTCGATGCGCTGACCGCCGACCCGAAAACCTGGGCGCGGACCGCGCTGTTCGTGATGTTCGACGAGAATGACGGCTTCTTCGATCACGTACCGCCGCCCGCCCCGCCCTCGCCCGACGCCAGCGCGCCGGGCGGTTTCGCGGGCGCATCGAGCATCGCCACCGCCGCCGACTATCACCATGTCGCCAGCCCCGGCGAGGCGAAGGCCGATACACCCGAATGTCGCGGCGGCCCCTATGGTCTGGGCCCGCGCGTACCGTGCTACGTCGTCTCGCCGTGGAGCCGCGGCGGCTGGGTCAATTCGCAGGTGTTCGATCACACCTCGGTGATCCGCTTCCTCGAAACGCGCTTCGGCGTGGCCGAACCCAACATCTCGGCCTGGCGCCGCGCGGTGTGCGGCGACCTGACCTCGGCGTTCGACTTCAGGCGCGCCAACGACGCAGCCCCTGCCCCGCTGCCCGACCCGCGCGCGAGCGCCGCACGCGCCGCCGCCCTGAAGGGGCAACCCGATCCGCGCGCGCCCGCGGCCGGTGCGCGCCCGCCGCAGGAACCCGGTATCCGACCCTCGCGCGCGCTCCCTTATGATCTGGACGTGACGGTCGCACAGATCGGCGCGGCGGGGATTACGCTCGACCTTGCCTGTGGCGGCGCGCCGGCGGTCGTCCACGTCTACGATCGCCACCGGCTCGATCGTATCCCACGGCGCTACACGCTCGCCGCCGGTGATCGCATCGCGGCGACATGGCCGCTCGACGACGAAGGACGCTACGATCTGTGGCTGCTCGGCCCGAACGGCTTTCATCGCCACTTCGCCGGGCAAAAGATCGCCAAAGCCGTGTCGTGGCGGTTCGAGCCGGCGCGCGAAACGCTTTCGGTGACGGTGCCGCTAGGTCTGAAGGCCGTCTCGCTGCGCCATACCGAGGCGCATCGCAGCTGGCGTGGCGACGGGCGGCCTCATCCGTTGTCGCTCGCCGAGACCGGCGGCTGGTACGATATCCTCGTCACCGCCCCCGCCGATCCCGCCTTCCGCCGCCGGATCGCCGGAAGACTGGAAACCGGACGCTCGTCATGGTCCGAACCGCCACTCGCACGCGCATGACGACCGCGACGGGCGACGCGTGGCGATCGCAGGCACGTTGCCGGCGTGGAACGGTCATGTTCACGGACCGCAGGACCGTTCTGGTCGATCACGCTCGGGCTATTCGCCATCGACCCACTTGGCGACCTCGGCGGGCTGCTCCGAACGCGTCTGACAGGTCGCGCGCTTAAGAGCTGACAGCGGCATTCGCCCGTTCCGCGTTTGATTTAGCCAGACTCCCGGCCCCGTTGCCGACAGCCTCGCGATTGCCGCCCTATCAGGCGGGCTCAGGCAAGGCGTTCCGGATCGACGGGCGTATACTGCGGTACGAGCAGGTGGATCACCAGCAGCGCGACGAAATAGGCGCAGCCGGCGACCACGAAGATCGGCCCATAGCTGCCGACACCCGCGAGGATCGTGCCCGCGAACTTCGCCATCAGCATGCCGCCGCATGCCCCCGCCAGCCCGCCAAGACCGATCACCGATCCGCCCATGCCGCGCGGGAACAGGTCGCCGGGGATCGCATATACGTTGGCGGAGAAGCCCTGGTGGCATGCGCACGCCAAGCCGATCGCCGCGACCGCCCACCACAATCCCGGTGCCTGCGCCGCGAAGATGATCGGCAACGCGAACAGCGCGCAGGCGAACAATGCAGTCTTCCGTGCGCGGTTCGGCGTCTGGCCGCGTGCCAGCAGCCGCGACGAGAACCAGCCGCCCGCGACCGATCCGACATCGGCCAGCACATACACGGCGACCAGCGGCGGACCGAAATCGAGCATCTTCACGCCGTATTGCCGGTTGAAGAAGTCGGGCAGCCAGAACAGGAAGGTCCACCACACCGGATCGATCAGGAACCGACCAAGCATGTATGCCCAGGTCTGGCGCAGCCGCAGCAGCGTGCGCCAGCGGACCGGCTTGGCGGCGGGAACGGGGTCAGCCTCGATCCATGCCAGTTCCTCGGGCGTGATGCGCGGATGCTTGCGCGGCGATCGGTAGAAGGCGAGCCAGGCGACCAGCCAGATCACGGTCAGCGCGCCGGTCGCGATGAACGCCATCCGCCAGCCGAACGTCACCGCGATCACCGGCACGATCAACGGCGTGAGGATCGCGCCGACGTTGGAGCCCGCGTTGAAGATGCCGATCGCCAGCGCACGCTCGCGTTGCGGAAACCACTCGTTCGCCGCCGCCAGTGCCGCCGGAAACGCACCGGCCTCGCCGATCGCGAGCGGGATACGTGCGAAGATCATCATGCCGGCGCTGGTGAACAGCGCGTGCGCGACATGACCGATCGTCCACAGCGTCACTGCGACCGCATAGCCGATCTTGGCGCCGACCCGGTCGACGAACCGCCCGAACAGCACATAGGCGATGCCATATGCGGCCTGGAACGCGATCGCGAGATCGGCATAGCCCTGCTCGCTCCAATTGTAGCGCGCCTGAAGTTCGGGCTTCAGCACCGGCAACACAAGCCGGTCGATATAGCTGAGCGCGACCGCGGCGAAGAGCAGCGCGCAGACGATCCACCGCACTTTGCCGCGAGGTTTCTCGGCTGCTGGCATGGCCGCGTTCACCAGTTGCACAGCGTGCCATCCTCGCGACGCGCGACCGGGAGATAGGCGCGCTTGTAATCGTAGGTCGCGGCAAGCTCCTCGTCGATGTCGACGCCGAGCCCCGGCGCCTCCCCCGGATGCATCATGCCGTCGTCGAAGCTGTACGCGTGCGGGAAGACGGCATCGGTCTCGTAGGTGTGCGGCATATGCTCCTGCACGCCGAAATTGGGCACCGACAGCCCGAAATGCAGCGCCGCCGCCATCGCCACCGGCGACAGATCGGTCGCACCGTGGCAGCCCGTCCGCACCTGGTACAGGTCCGCGAGCGACGCGATCCGTCTCAGGTGCGTGATGCCACCCGCATGCACGACGGTCGCGCGGATATAGTCGATCAGCTGGTTCTGGATCAGGTCCTTCGCATCCCAGATCGAATTGAACACCTCGCCGACCGCGATCGGCGTCGTCGTGTGGTGACGGATCAACTTGAACGCCTCCTGGTTCTCGGCCGGCGTCGGATCCTCGATCCAGAACAGGTTGTACGGCTCGAGCGCCTTGCCCAGCCGCCCCGCCTCGATCGGCGTCAGCCGGTGGTGGATATCGTGGAGCAGATGAACATCCCACCCCATCGCCTCGCGTGCGGCTTTGAACAGTTCGGGCACGACGCGGAGGTATTTCTCGGTCGACCACACGCTTTCGCTCGGCAGGTCGGCGTCGGCGGGTTCGTAGCGCGCGCCGTGCTTGGCGACGCCGTAGGTCGAGGCGAGCCCCGGTACGCCGCATTGCAACCGGATCGCCTTGTAGCCCTTCGCCTGCTCGGCCTTGGCGACCGCGATCGTGTCCTCGATCGTCGTGCCGTTGGCGTGCGCGTAGACCATGCACGCATCGCGCGCCGCGCCGCCGAGCAACTGGTACACCGGCATCCCCGCGAGCTTGCCCTTGATGTCCCACAATGCCGTATCGACCGCAGCGATCGCCGCCATCGTCACCGGGCCGCGGCGCCAGTAGGCGCCCTTGTAGAGATACTGCCAGACGTCCTCGATCCGATGTGCATCGCGGCCGATAAGACACGGCACGACGTGGTCGGTGAGGTAGCTGACGACGCTCAGCTCGCGGCCGTTGAGCGTGGCATCACCGAGCCCGGTGGTACCATCGTCGCATTCGATCTTCAGCGTGACGAAATTGCGCCCCGGACAGGTGACGATGACTCGAGCGGAAACGATTTTTGGCATCGATGGTCCTCCAGGGACTTTCGGTAAGGATGTTCGCGCATCAAGCGATTGCGCTGGCCATAGGGGCCAAGGGCGACGTCGTCGGCGCGACCTCCTGCCCGATCGTCGCAGGCATCAGGGTGTTGCCGCAGCCCCCTTGCAGCGTGGCTGCAGGGCCAAGGCCGTGCGCGATCGCTTCGATCTGATGCCGGACACCGTGATCTCCTATCGTAAACGCGACAATCTTCCGAGCCACCTCTGATAGCGATACCATGACGGACCGGCCGCAATCATGTCAAACCAAAAGCCGTGTTGGCGGCTGACCAGTGCGATCGCTCCGATAGGCGGCGTATCGATCGCAACGACCCATGACCGCAGCGATGCTGCCCCGCCATCGCCGCCATCCATCAGACCGCCGCTTTGCCGTACGCCAGGCCCAACTCCAACCCGCGCAGTTCCGCGAGCCCGCGAAGCCGTCCGATCAACGAATAGCCGGGATTGGTCCGCTTGTTCAGATCGTCGGCCATCTGGTGACCATGATCGGGACGCATCG
This sequence comes from Sphingomonas sp. Leaf242, assembly GCF_001422045.1. Classification (GTDB taxonomy): domain Bacteria; phylum Pseudomonadota; class Alphaproteobacteria; order Sphingomonadales; family Sphingomonadaceae; genus Sphingomonas. Next base: position 537,246 of record NZ_LMLW01000001.1, on the reverse strand, counting down.
GCAGGCTGCGGCCCGTTTGTGCCTGCAAGGCCGCCAGCTCGGTCATGATCGCCGGCATGTTAGCATCGCCCTGCAGATGCGCAGCCTCGTGAAAGGCACCGTCGGGCTCGCGTTGTACCGATCGCAGATGGACGAAGCCGATGCGGTCGCCGAGCCGCCGGACGATGCCCGGCAAGTCGTTGTCCGCGCGCGCGCCGAACGAGCCGCTGCAAAAACACAGGCCGTTCGCGACCGAAGGCACCGCTGTCACCAGCGCGCTGACATCCGCTTCGGTACTGACCACGCGCGGCAAGCCGAAGATCGGAAACGGCGGATCGTCGGGATGCACCACCAGCCGAATACCTTCCGCTTCGGCAACCGGACACACCGCCTCCAGGAACGCGATATGGTTCGCCCGCAGCGCCGCCGCGTCGACCTCGGCATAGGTCTCGATCTGCTCGAGCAGTTGCGCCGAACTGAAGCTCTCCTCGCTGCCCGGCAGCCCGGCAATGATCGTCCGCTCGAGCGTATCGCGGGCGGCGGCGTCCATCGTCGCGAACCGCTCGGCGGCGCTGGCAACCAGCTCGGGCGCGTAATCCCGGTCGGCATTCGGGCGACGCAGGATATGGATATCGTAGGTGGCAAGCGCCTGAAGCTCGAACCGCAACGCGCGGGCGCCATCAGGCAACGCCCAGCTCAGATCGGTCCGAGTCCAGTCGAGCAACGGCATGAAATTATAGGTCACCACCTCGACGCCCTGCCCCGCGAGATTCCGCAAGCTGGCGATATAGGCCGCGGTCAGCCGGTCCCAGTCTCCCGTGCGCCTCTTCAGATCTTCGGCGACGGGCAGGCTTTCGACCACCTTCCACTCGAGGCCGGCCTCTTCGATCAGGATCCGGCGCGCGGCAATCGCGTCCGTCGTCCAGACGTCGCCATTGGCGACCTCGTGCAATGCCGTGACGATTCCGGTCGCACCAGCCTGCCGGATGGCCTGGAGCGGCACCGGATCGCGCGGGCCAAACCAGCGCATGGTCTGGGTCATCATCATTCGCCGATCATCCCGTCCTGTCCACGCTACGCTGGCGTGCGGCATCGTAATAGCAGCGATCTAATTGGTCTGACAACTTGCAAGCGCCGGCACGCGCGCGTTTCACGATCTGGCGCTGCCGCCATAGCGTTGCCGGGTGCCCGCAAGCGCCAGCCGTGCCTGTTCCATCGCCATTTCCTCCGTCTGGAACAGCAGGTGATCCATGACCGATGTCAGATGCCCGCGCATCGCCACGCGCGCGCCGACGGCATCGTGCGCGCGCAAAGCATCAACGATCGCAGTGTGTTCGGCGATGACGGGGCGCACCTTGGCGTTGCGCGCCTTGGCGTGGAGAAGCGCGCATTCGGGCGATGTCGATCGCAGATGCCACAGATCCTCGATCGTCCGGACGACACCGGCATTCCGGGTCGCCTTCGCGATCGCCATATGAAAGTCGCGATCGGCGATCTCGGTCACTTCGACGCGCGTGTTTTCGGTCGTCATCGCCTCGACCAGACGGTCGAGCACATCCAGTTCCGCATCGGTGATCTGCGCTGCGGCAAGCGCGGCCGCCTCACCCTCGAACATGATCCGGGCCTCGGTCAGTTCGAACGCGGTGATCGCAAATCCCGGCTCCTCGCCCTGCCCCGGCAACCGACAGACATAGGCTCCGGAGCCAACGCGCACTTCGATAAAGCCCTGCACTTCCAACGCGATGAGCGCTTCCCGCACGGCCGGACGGCTTGCGCCATATTCGATAGCGAGTTCCCGCTCCGCGGGCAGCCGATCGCCGATCGCGTAGGTCCCGGCGGTCAACTCTTCGACCAGGCGCCGCGCGATACGCTGATAGAGACGATCGTCGGCCGGGACGTCGTATGCGCCAGTTCTTACCGGTCCATTGCGGGATACAGATTTCGCCATCGGACTTACCAATCCCCTTGTTTGCCAGAATGTCTACAGCGACCCGCGAAGAAAGCGAGCGCCGCCGCGCCGATGCGGGTCGGCAGCCCGGTCCGCGGATCAATGTCTCGGGCTCGTGCTGCGACACTAAACGTGGCTGCGGGAAGCATCGCAAATGCGGCAGCGCTCATCGAGGCACGAGGCGATACGGCCCGCGCCATAAGATCCGCTCCTTCATCCTTCGTTCCCCACCACCGAGCCACCGGTTCGTGCTGCGATTTGCCCATCACGGCGCCCTTGCTGCTGCGAGCGATGCATTCTCGGGATCGGCATGTATCTGGTGATATCGGACCGCGTGCTGCGGGGGCGATGTTTCATGCCGCCCACCACCGGCTCTTCGTGGAGCCGCAACGGCGGCTTAACACCTCGTCGCCGAACTCGCCCTGCACCCTGCGCCAATTCACCGGGTTCAGGACCAAGATGCCCGCCAACACCACAACGATATGCCGATTTCCCCTGCCAGTTCACTCGCGCCGTAGATCGCGCCGCGCCGGTAGCTGTCGAGGATCACACATCAGCTACGCCGGGAAGTAGGTTGGCGAGTATCTCGACGACGGTCGCGACCGCGCTACCCCGCCAAATGAGCGGCGGGGCGGCCGCATCGCGATCGCCCCGCTCACCGACTAGAACGTGCCGCGCAGACCAACCAGGAACTGACGTCCCGGCTTGTACTGCGTGAAGGTCGCGTTCTCGAACTGGAAGTACGAGCGCAGCGTCGCGTTCGTGAAGTTCGCCACGTTGACCGTCAGCTGCGGGGCGTTCTTCAGGCCGAAGATCTTGTCCAGATCGAACGACGACGAGAAGTCGTAGGTCGTATAGTCGGTGCCGAACAACGCCGCTGCCGGAATGCCGTTCTGCGCCGCACCGCTGTTCTGCGAACCCTCACGCGAGGTCGTCGACACCCGCAGCATCACGCCGTGCTTCTCGTAATACCCGGTGATATTGTAGGTGAAGGGCGCCACGCCGAACGCCGTCGCCGGACCATCGCTGCGCTGGTCGACCACCGTGGCGTTGGCGTTGAAGCCGAACCCGGTCACGCCGATGTGCTTGGTGATAAAGTCGAGCGGCTGGACCCACTGGAATTCGAGACCGTTGATCGTCAGCTTGTTGGGCACGTTGACCTGCGACGTGACCTGCACCTGCGCGGCATTAGGTCCGCCACGCGAGTTGAGCGCGATCTGCTGCGTCGGGTTCAGCGTGTCGTAGGTGATCCCGTACTGCGACAGGTTCGAGAACGGCACCGTGCTGATGAAGGTGTTGGTGAAGCCCTCGATCGACTTGCGGAACGCGTTGAAGCTGACGACACCCTCGCGGCCGGTATAATATTCGAAGCCGAGGTCGAGGTTGGTCGACAGATAGGGCTTCAGCGCCGGGTTGCCGATCGTTGCCTGATCCGCCGATGGCGCGCCGAAATTGACGCCCGGCAACTGCGCGGACGGATCGGGGCGGGTCATCGTCCGCGAGCCCGCGACGCGGACCACGGCGTGCTCGCTCACGTCGTAGGCGAAGGTGGCCGCAGGCAGCCACTTCGCATATTCGTTGCGCGTCGACACGTTGGTGACGAGGTTCGGATAGCGGCTGCCGTCGGGCAGTGCGGCACCGGTCGCCGTCGTGTTGCGCGGATCGGGCAACGACACCCGCCCGGAGATCGTCTGGATCGTGTTGACATAGCGCAAGCCGACATTGAACCGCAGCATGTTGCCGCCCAGTTCCTGCTCGCCGTTCACGGTTGCGAACGCCGACTTCACGACTTCGCGGATCGTGCCGCCGCTTGCCCCGGTGTTGGCAGCACCGGTCTCCGGCGCGTTGTCGTGAAACTGGTCATAGTTGCTGGCGGCCGCGAACTTCGGCCAATCGACGGTCACGAACCCGGCCGGGCCCGGCTTCAGATAGGTCGGCGCTGCCGAGTTGGGGATCAGCGAACCACCATAGGTCACCGGACCCGCCATGCCCGCCGTCGATCCGGTGCCGTAGCCCGGATACGAAGGATAACCCGCCGGGATCACGCCGGGCGCGTTCAACCCTTCGCAGGGCGGCTGCGAATTGGGCGAGGGGACGAAGATGCTGGGATTGTTGCCGCAGACGGCGTTCTGATACGCCTGACTGTTGTCGAAGCCCTGGATACGACGTGACACGTCGTCGAACGCGCCACCGACCTTCAGGTTGAGCGCCTTGCCGCCCCACGTCAGATCGCCGCGGGCGCCCTTGTTCGTGTTGAGACGGCGCTCGTCCTGGATGTTCACGCGGCTGCCCGCGTTCCAGCCGAAATTGGCGGGGTCGTTGAGATCCAGCGCACTCTGGATCGACGGGACACCGCCGGTATTCGTGTAGGTGACGGTGTTGCCGACGCCGAGCGGCGTGGTCATGCCCACCGACGGGCTTTCGCGGTGGAACGTCGAGCGTGCGTAATTGCCCTGAAGGTTGAGCTTCAGCGTGTCCGAAATCTCCCATTCGCCGCCGGGATTGACGCTGAACAGCTTGGTCGTCTCGGTATACGGGCGGAATTCGTTGAAGAACTGCGCGTTGGCAAACGTGCCGCCGGTGACGACGCAACCGATCGTGCAATCCGCCTTGTCGAACGTCAGGTTGGTCGGGATCACCGCGCCGTTGCGTACGATCCAGGCCACGTTCTCGCGGATCAGGTCGTTCTTCTTGTAGCCGTACAGCCCGTCGACATAAAGGTGCAGCGTGTCGGTCGGCTGCCACTCGGCGCTGACGATCGCGTTGAACCGATCACGCGGACCGCGGATGCTAGTCGAGCGGCCGAGACGCGGCAGCAGCGCGTTGTCGATCTGCTGGATCGATGCGCCCGGGTTGTTCGCGAGCAGGAACGCGCTGTTGATCGGCGTCCCCGCTACCAGCCCCGCACCGGCGCCCGTCGGTACCACCGCAGGAATCGTCCAGTTGCCGCCGCCGGTCGTGTTGCACCCCGATGTCGCGCCGCACTGCGCGGCGGTCAGCGCGGGATTGGTATAGCCAATCGTCTCGAACCCGCGCGTGTCGGTGAACAGCCGCTGTGCCGACACGCCCGCGAGGATCCCGAACTTGTCGTTGCGCCAGCTGCCGATCAGCGAGCCACGCGCACCGATCCGGTCCTCGGGCGACTGCTTGGTGCCCTGGACGTTATAGGCCAGGAACGAGGTCGCACGATCGAACGGCCGTGCCGAGCGAAGGTCGATATTGCCGGCCGCGCCGCCTTCGAGAAGGTCGGCGGTGTAGCTCTTGTTGACGGTCAGCTTGGTGAACAGGTCGGTCGGGAAGAAGCTCAGATCGACCGAGCGATCGGTGCCCTGCGCATCGGTCGCGCCCGACGACGCCACCGCGATCGTCGCGCCGTTGAGCGTCACGTTGGTGAAGTTCGACCCCAGCCCGCGGATCGCGACGTTGGTGCCTTCACCCGTTACGTCGCGCGTGATCGTGATGCCGGGAATGCGGTTAAAGGATTCCGCGATGTTCGTGTCGGGAAACTTGCCGATATCCTCCGCGAAGATCGAATCGGTAAACCCCGTCGCCGCACGCTTGGCGTTGGTCGACTTGGCGAGACTGGAGCGATAGCCGGTGACGACGATATCGGCGCTGTTCGCTGCATCGATCGCGCCCGGAGTCTGATCGGAATCCGGCAGGGTCGCGGCCGGCGCGGGCGCCGCTGCCGGCGCAACAGGGTCTGCTGCGGCCGGGGCCGCGCCTTGAGCCGCGGGCGGCGACGGATCTTGCGTCGGTGGTATGGTCTGCGCTGCGGCCATGGTCGCGGACACTGCGGCCATCGTCGTCGCGCCGAGCAACGCCGCGCGCGTCAGACGCGATACCGTTTTAAAAGGGGTCATGATCAGAATCCTCTCTGAAGCCTCGCCGACGTTGCGGCGGGAACGCGTTTATGGTCGGTGGAAGTTTGGACGCGCGTCAGTCGGCGCGGAGCATCGATTGCTCCGGCGTGCTGATTGCAGAAAATGAAGCGCGAAACCCATCCAACCCCCGATCATGCCTGTCTTGAGCAGGCTATTGATAGCGGTACCTTTAGGTCGACTGGTGACCGAGTCAAGACCCACCGGCATGGCCAATTCGGAGGCGCAGGTGGCCGGACACCGAGATAATCGCAAGAAATATAGCGCTTCTGTATTACCAGTTTTGCCGAGCGAACCAGCGGTGCTCGGGCCATTTCCCATCACGGCCAGCCGCAGCCTTCTTCGCCGATGCGCTGACGAGCAGGAAAAATGGAAAGGCACCGCTCCCGCGATCTGCGCCCTGCTAAACTTTTTGGGTCGCGCGTATTGCGGAGCGGCGTTCATCAGTTTGGTGAAATCGTCGTGCCAGCTTTGACATCCCGCCGAATACTAATACTCTGACAAAAATCGATCTGGAGAGAGATGTTGGCGGATGGATGTTGCGCGGGCAGGTCCCGTCGAGATTTTCTCGTGGGGACAGGGACGGCGGCGCTGACGGGGGGAGCGCTGCTGGCCGCCACCCGGTCCGCCGTCGCAGCACCGGCACCGATCTTGGCGTCAGGACCGGCGGCGACGGTGATGCCGTTCGATCTCGGCGACGTCACATTGGGCGACGGTCCCTTCCTGCAGGCGCAGCGCAAGACCGAGGCGTATCTGCTGACGTTGCAGCCGGACCGGATGCTCCACAATTTTCGCGTGAACGCAGGGCTGAAGCCCAAGGCGCCCGTCTATGGCGGATGGGAATCCGATCCGACCTGGGCGGATATCAATTGCCACGGGCACACGCTCGGTCATTACCTGTCGGCGTGCGCGCTGGCGTACCGGTCGACGGGCAATGCTGTGTACAAGCGGAGGGTCGACTATATCGCGCGCGAACTGGCTGCATGTCAGAAGGCGGCGGACAGCGGTTTGATCTGTGCATTCCCCGACGGGGCGAAACTGGTCGCGGCGCATCTGCGGGGCGAGCCGATCACCGGAGTGCCGTGGTATACCCTGCACAAGGTCTATGCCGGGCTGCGTGACGGGGCAATGCTGGCGGACAGCGCAGCATCACGCGCGGTGCTGCTAAAATTCGCCGATTGGGCGGTGATCGCGACGCGTCCGCTGAGCGACGCGCAGTTCGAGACGATGCTCGAAACCGAGCATGGCGGCATGAGCGAAGTGTTCGCCGACCTGTTCGCGATGACCGGCAATGCCGACTACAAACAGACGGCGGAGCGGTTCGCGCAGAAGGCGATCATGGCGCCGCTCGCCAAGCGCCGCGACATGCTCGACGGCATGCATGCCAACACGCAACTGCCCAAGATCATCGGCTATCAACGGGTGTGGGAGATCACCGGCAACCCCGACTACCATGTCGCGGCCGCGTTCTTCTGGCAGACGGTGGCGCGGACCCGGTCGTTCGCCACCGGCGGGCACGGCGACAACGAACACTTCTTCCCGATGGCCGATTTCGCCGATCACGTCTTCTCCGCGAAGGGGTCCGAGACATGCTGCCAGCACAACATGCTGAAGCTGACGCGGGCGCTGTTCCTCCACGATCCGCAGGCAGGCTATGCCGATTACTACGAGCGTACGCTCTACAACGGCATCCTCGCGTCGCAGGATCCCGACAGCGGCATGGCGACCTATTTCCAGGGCGCCCGCCCCGGCTACATGAAGTTGTATCACACGCCGGAGCGCTCGTTCTGGTGTTGCACCGGCACCGGCATGGAAAACCACGTCAAATACCGCGATTCGATCTATTTTCACGGCGCCGACGCGCTCTACGTCAACCTCTTCCTGCCGTCGTCGGTGCGGTGGCGCGACAAGGATGCGGTCGTCACGCAAACCACGAGCTTTCCCGAGACACCCACGACGACGTTGCGCTGGAGTTCGAAGCGTCCGACCACCGCGACGCTGAAACTGCGGCATCCGCACTGGAGCGACACCGCGGTCGTGCTGGTCAACGGCGTCGAGACCGCGCGATCGACCGCGCCCGGCAGCTATGTCGACGTCGCGCGAACGTGGCGCGACGGCGACCGGGTCGACCTGCGGCTGGCGATGGAGGTCGCGGTCCAACGCGCGCCCGCCGCACCCGACATCGTCGCCTTCACCTACGGCCCGCTGGTACTCGCCGGCGCACTCGGACGCGAAGGACTGGCGCCGGGATCGGACATCATCGTCAGCGAACGCAAATACGGCGAGTATAACGCCACGCCGTTCACCGCACCCGACCTGGCCGGCGATCCCGACACGCTCGCTGCGACGGTAAAGCCCGGCCCGAGCCCGCTCGAGTTCAAGACGGTATCGGCCGAGGGGCAGCCGATCCGCCTGATCCCGTATCACCGCATCGCGCACGAGCGGTACGCGACCTATTGGAAGGTCGCGCGCGGGGCGGCCTGACGCACCAACCGGCATCGCGGCGATTCGATGTTCGATCCGGTCCGCGCGTCGCCGCTTGCGGGTTGAGGTGGACGCGGTAAGCATGGCGACACCTTGCCGTCTGCCGGAGCTTTCGATGCGCCTGACCCTTGCCGTTGCCCTTCTCGCCGCCGCCGCGCCGGCCTCCGCGCAGACGCTGCATCAATATGGCGGTCTGGCGTTGTCCGCGGCGGGCGACCGGATGGCGACGATCGAGGGCAATGGCGGTCACAATGTCGTGACGATCCGCGCCGCCGCCGATGGCCACGTGCTGCGGGCGATCGATCCGTGCCCGACGTGCAGCTATGCCGGACTGACGTTCGCCCCGAACGGCGATCTGGTGTTCCTCAGCCGCGACACCACCGCGGGCACGGTGCGCCTGACCTATGCCGATGCCAAGACGACGCGCACCATCGCGACGATCGGCGGCATCGCGCAGACGCCGCGGGTATCGCCCGACGGCAAGCGGATCGCGTTGCTGGTGACGCTGGGCGCCGCGAAGGAATCGGGCGCGACGCAGGCGGGCGTGCGGATGATCGGCGAGATCGGCGAGAAGAACGACGAGCAACGCCTCGCCGTGTTCGACATCACGCGCAGCAACGAGGCCGTAAAGCCGCTGTCGCCGGCCGGCCGCTATGTCTACGAATATGACTGGACGCCCGACGGACGCGGTTTCGTCGCGACCACCGCGCTAGGCAATGGCGACAATAACTGGTGGGTCGCAACGCTCGATGCGATCGATGCGCAGAGCGGCGCGGTTCGCGCGATCGCCAAGCCGGGGATGCAGATCAACCAGCCGCGCGTCTCGCCGGACGGGCGGTCGGTCGCCTATATCGGCGGGTTGATGAGCGACTTCGGATCGATCGGCGGCGACGTCTACACGGTCGGTCTCGGCGGCGGGACACCGCGCAACATCACGCAGGGTGCCAAGTCCACCGTGACGACGATCGACTGGACCCGAGGGGGCCTGCGCGTCGTCACGCTCGCGGGAGACCAGGTCCAGTTCGGCACGCTGACACCCGGCCAGCCGGTCGTCCCCGGCTTCGCAAAGCCCGTCAGTACGGCGGCGGGCGACGGTCGCGCGGCATTTTCCGCGGATGGCCGGGTCGCCGCTGCGGTGGTGCAGGACTACGAACGCGCGCCGGCAATCTATGCGGGCTCGATCGTCGCCCCCGGCGCCGGGGTGAAGCAGGTCACGCATGACAACGACGCCGCCCCGGCCCTCGCCGCCGCGCGCAGCATAAGCTGGAAAAACGACGGCTATGACGTGCAGGGCTGGCTGCTTGCCCCCCGCGTCGCACCGACCGGCAAGGCGCCGATGATCACGATCGTCCACGGCGGGCCGTCGGCGGCCTCCACGCCGAACTATTTGTACCCGACCTCGCTCAACGCGGCGCTGGTGAAAGCCGGCTATTACGTGTTCCTGCCCAATCCGCGCGGCAGCTACGGCCAAGGCGAGGCATTCACCGCCGCCAACAAGCGCGATTTCGGCGGCGGTGATCTGCGCGATATCCTCGCCGGAATCGACGCGGTCGAGCGCGTCGCACCGGTCGACGACAAGCGCCTCGGTCTGGGCGGATGCAGCTATGGCGGGTTCATGGCGATGTGGGCGAATACGCAGACCGATCGCTTCAAGGGCATCGTCGCGGGTGCCGGGCTGTCGAACTGGGTCAGCTATTACGGCACCAACGGTATCGACCAGTGGCTGCTGCCGTTCTTCGGCAAGTCGATGTACGACGACATGAAGGCGTATGAGGACGTCTCGGCGATCTACCAGGCCAAGCGCGCGAAGACGCCGACCTTCATCTATGTCGGCGAGCGCGACATCGAGGTGCCACCGACGCAGTCGATCGAATGGTGGCACGCGCTGAAGGACCGCAACGTCCCAGTCAGCCTGGTGATCTACCCCGATGCCGGGCATTGCGTGACCGGGCCCGAACAGTCCGCGGACGTGCGCCAGCGGGCGATCGCGTGGTTCGACCGCTATGTGAAGGCGGCGCGCTAACGGCGTCGGGGGAGACCTTCGGATCGGCACTCAGCGTGGAACGTGCGTGGGCGCTTGTTCCTGTCAAACATGCAATCGTCATTCCCGCGCAGGCGGGAACCCATACTGGCAAACCTCGCGATATGATCGCGACCGTTTGAGCATCTGGGTCCCCGCCTCCGCGGGGATGACAGGATATGAACGGATCTCGCGCATCACACCGATTGTCGATCGCCCCCCCCTGCCCGCAAGTGGGTTCGCCGGATCAAGGCACGGTCGTCGCGTGGATCGGCAGCAGCGCGGCGCCGATCGTCGCGGCGGCGCCTTCGAGCGTGGACACCGAGATCCGCGGCGGCGTGGCGACGTGATCGCCGATGTGCATCGCCGCGAAATCGATATGCTCGACGAGCGCGGTCAGGATGCGATTGGGTAACGGGCTGGAAATCACGAACTCGCCGGGGTCGATCCAGGCGATGCCCCAGTTGACGATCACCGCGATCTGGCTGGCGGCGCGCCGCACCCAACGATCGACGACATCCTCGTACCCGGCGATCGCCGCGTCGAAATCGACCAGCGAATGGATCGCGCACCCCGCCGCGCGCAGCGTCACCAGTAGATCGAGCGTCGAGGGACGCGCGTCGGTACTGGGATAGAGACAACCGATCTCCCCGGCACTCGCCATCGCGCCCAGCAGGATACGCCCTTCGATGATGACGCCCGCGCCGATCCCGTGGCCGAGCAGGATCACCACCGCGGTCGAACAGCGTCGCATCAGGCCGCCGATATAATATTCCGCGAGCGCCGCGGCGTTGGCATCGTTCTCGATCCAGACCGGGTGGCCGATATGCTCCTCGAACAGCGCCTTGAGGTCGATGCCGCGCCACACCGCCAGGCTGTCCACCGTCCAGCGCTTGTTCCCCTCGGGCGACGTCGAAGATCCGGGGACGCCGATCCCGACCCCCAGCAGCCGCCGGCCCAACAGGCGGTTCGCGATCGCCAGATCGTGCATCGTCGCGGTTACGCACGCGGCGAACACGCGCGGGTCGGGATCGTCGAACGGTTGCGAGCTGTGCGCGATCACGCCGCCGGCATAATCGACCAGCGCCACCTCGATCAGCCCGCGGTGCAGCATCGCGCCGACCGCATAGCCCGCCTGCGGCGATATCCGCAGCGGGACGGCCGGGCGCCCTGGCGTGACGGCATCCGCGGTCGCACACTCCTCGATCAGGCCGTGCGCCAGCAGGTTGCTCGACAGCCGGGTAAGCTTCGATGCGCTCATCGCGAGATCGACCGCCAACTGCTTGCGCGACCGGGAGCCCGTCGATCGCAGCACCTGCATGATCCGGCGCTCGTCGTCGTCCAGCCTGAGCCTCATGTGTGACACCTCCGCACGCTTTCACGACAATCGGCTACACCATTAGTTTATTTCGTGAAATTAATTAAAATTGTCACATTGCGCGCCCAGCGGCTGCGTCAGGACACAGGGTGGGAACCAATTGATGACGAAGACTCGCTTGCGCGGTGGCTGCGCACTGATCGCACTCGGCATGATGGCGTACACGCCGGCCTGGGCCCAATCTGCTTCGACGACGCCTGCACCGACGACCGCGTCGACCGACGACGCGTCCGCAACGCAGGCCCCGTCCGCACCTGCACCGGACGCGGCGACGCCCGAAACCGGCAGCGACATCATCGTAACCGGCTCCGCGCGTCAGCAGCGCCGCTTCGACGTGTCCTACGCGGTAAACTCGCTCAGCAACGCCGACATCCAGAAGCTCGCGCCGATCAACTTCGCCGATCTGCTCGGCAAGCTGCCCGGGTTCGCAGTCGAGAACACCGGCGGCGAGGTCCAGAACATCATCCGCCTGCGCGGTCTGCCGAGCGACGGTGGCCTCGTCACGTTCCAGCAGGACGGCCTGCCGATGTTCCACGAGAATGACGGCAACTTCTTCCGCGGTGACAGCATCAACCGGTTCGACCTGATGACGCAGCGCGTCGAGGTCGTGCGTGGCGGCCCTGCCCCGGTCTATGCGAGCTATGCCGCCGCGATCGTCAACAACATCACCGTGTCGGGCACCGATACGACGCGCGGCAAGGCGCAGGTGACGCTCGGCGACACCGGCCTCTACCGGCTCGACGCGTATCAAGCGGGGCCGATCGACGATTCGACCTATTACGCGATCGGCGGGTTCATCCGTCATCACGACGGCTACCGCGACAACGGCTTCCCCAACGATCGCGGTGGCCAGATCCGCGGCAATATCAAACACGACTTCAGCAACGGATCGCTGCGGATCTCGGGCAACTACCTGAACGACCACAACGTGTTCTACCTGCCGATCCCGACCGCCGACCCGCGCGATCCGAGCAAGTCGCTCAACCAGTATATCGATTTCTTCAGCGGCACGATGAACTCGCCCGCGCTGCGCAACGCCGATATCCGCTTCCGCGAGGCCGACGGCACGACGCGCAACGTCAATGCCGATCTCGGCAATGGTCGCCACACGCAGTTCGGCAATGTCGGCGTGCAGTACGACGCGGACTACGACGGCTGGAAGGTCGCGGCGAAGGGTGGCGTCAGCGTCGGCAAGCTGCATTTCGACGCGCTCTATTCGACCAGCAACCCGTCGGACGCCAACGCCTTTGCCGCCAGCAACCTGACTGCGGCAAGGACAGCATTCGGCGCGGGCGTGACGCGACTCGGCTACGCGATTGCCGGCACCAACGGCGCGCAGGTCTATGATCCCAACGCCGCCTCCGGCCTCGTCGTGCCGGCGCAGTTCCGCGACGTCGTCTCGAAATATTATTCGACGCAAGGCGATCTCAGCGTCACGCGGTCGATCGCGACCGGGTTCGGCACGCATGACCTGCGTGTCGGCGTGTATGGCAGCCTGTACGGCGAAACCAACGAGGTCGCGTATCAGGACTATCTGCTCGAGGTGAAGGGCAAGCCGCGCACGCTCGACCTGATCGCGTACAACGCCGCGGGCCAGGCGGTCGGTTCGATCACCGACAACGGCGTGCTGCGCTATACGACCACGCTCAACCGCGGCAACACCGACGCCTCGATGTACGCGCTCTACGCCAACGACACGTGGGAACTGGTCAAGGGCCTGACGCTGGACGGCGGCATCCGCCATGAGCGCTACAGCTTCAAGGGCTCTGCGTTCGCGACGACGTCCGCCAATCTCGGCGATCCGAACACGCTGGCCGACAACGCGGTGCGCGCGTTCACCGGCCAGATCATCAATTCCAAGCTGAGCCCGAGCATCACCAACTGGACGGGCGGCATCAACTACGACGTCACGCAGCATCTCGGCGCCTACGCGCGTGCCTCGCATCTCGAGACACCGCCGTCGACGCAGGTGACGTACCAGATCAACCCGACGATCATCACCTCTAAGGCGAACCAGTACGAGGTCGGTCTGAAGGCGGCGTTTGGCCGGTCTTATCTGTACCTGATCGGCTTCTATACGCGCTACGATCCGCTCAATGCGTCGTTCGTCGCGCTCGACCCGGTCACCGGCCGCAACGACCAGTCGGTGCCGTTCATCGGCAAGGCCGAGATCAAGGGCATCGAGATCGACGGCAACCTCGCGCTGCCGCACGGCTTCGCAGTGACCGGCGCGCTGACGGTCAGCGATCCGCAGTACAAGAGCCTGACCAACGCCAATGGCGCAAGCGCCGGCGCCGTCGAAGGCAACCAGATCGTCCGCGAGCCCAAGATCTATGGCAACATCCGCCCCTCGGTCGACTTCGACGTCGCGGGCAATGCGGTGCAGCTGTACGGCCGCTACGAATATACCGGCAAACGCTATGTCGACTTCTTCAACAACACCGCGCTGCCTTCGTACCAGACGGTCGGTGCGGGCATGACGCTGACCCACGACACGTGGCAGATGCAGGTCGTCGGCGACAATCTGTTCAACGCGAAGGGCCTGACCGAAGGCAATACCCGCACCGACCAGCTGAGCGGCCAGGGCACCGCTGACGCGATCTATGGCCGTCCGATCTTCGGCCGCAACGTTCGCCTCGTGGTCAGCAAGTCCTGGTGACGGGGCTGCGTTTGATGCTTGCGGCGCTGGCGATGACGGCGGCCGCCCCGGTGTGGGCGGAGACTACCGCTCCGGTAGCGGTGACGGATACCGTTGCCGAAGGCCTGTCGCAGCGGCTGTTCCCGATGCTGAGCGCGCTCGGCCGGTTGCCGGGCCTCGACACGCGGGCGCGGGCGGCGCGGATTGCCGCGTGTGGCGACGGGCCGGCGTGCGTCGTCGAGGCGACGATGTGGAGCGATCAGGACCGGGCGGCGGTCGCGGCAGCGGTGGCGCGGCTGGGGAAGGCTGGCGTGCGGCAGAATGCGGACCTGTCGGTGGCGGCGGGGGTCGACCAGGAGCTGGAAGCGCTGAACGTCGTCCTGCGGGTTTACGGACTGGGGCTGCCGGGGCGCTATCCGAAGATCGACGGGCCGGTCTTCGCGGCCGATACGCCCTTCTTTGCCGACAGCGTGAAGGTCGCGATCGATACCGCGCGGGCGGCATCGCAGGCACGGCCGGACACGATCGCCGCGAGCGTGCGGCTGGCGGTGGCGCTGCTCGACGCAAACGATGCGACCGCGGCGACGCGGTTCGACCCGCTCGATCAGCGCGAGAATGCGCGCGCCCAAGCGGTGGCGGCGCGGACGAACTGGAGCGCGTACCGCTACTCGCTGCTGATCGTCCCCGGCGTCGGCCCCGAGGACAGCGCGACGGTGCTGAGCCCCCGCAGCAAGCTCCACGCGCTGCTCGCCGCGCAACGCTATCGCCAGGGTCTCGCGCCGTTCATCCTGGTTTCGGGCAGCGCGGTCCACCCGCGCGGCACGCGGTTCGTCGAGGCGGTCGAGATCCGCCGCGCGCTGATCGAGCGCTACGGCATTCCCGCCGACCACGTGATCCTGGAGCCGTATGCGCGGCACACGACCACGAATTTGCGCAACGCGACGCGGCGGATGGTCGCGCTCGGCATCCCGCTCGACCGGCCGACGCTGATCGTCACCGACGCCGAGCAGAGCAAGTATATCGAGAGCGCGACGTTCACCGACCGCAACCGCGCGGAGCTTGGATATCTACCGGGTGCGGTGGGCCGGCGGCTGTCGGTGTACGATCTCGAATTCCGGCCGTCGCGGCTATCGCTGCGCCAAGATCCGCGCGATCCTCTCGATCCATGAGCGATTCTTTCGGGCGGTCAGTCTCCAACACCCGTGTCACCACCCCGGCGAAGGCCGGGGCCCAATTGGGGGACGGTTGTAACAGAGACTCACGCTCCATTACGCCGACCTTTCCAATTGGGCCCCGGCCTTCGCCGGGGTGGTTACGCAAAAGGAGGGCGAGATACCCCCTCCTTCTTGGCCTGCTCCTCACCCCCGCCGCCCTCACCGCACAAGAAACCCCCGCAGACCTCGTCGATCCGTTCGTCGGCGCGCTCGCGGACTTCGGCCAACTCTCCCCCGCGGCGGTCACCCCGTTCGGGATGATGCAGCTCGGCCCCGATACCAGCCCCGCCAACCACGCGGGCTATGATCACGCAGCGACCACATTGCTCGGCTTTTCGCATACCCGCGGCGTCGGCGTGGGCTGCGGTGGTGCGGGCGGCGACCTGATGATCTCGCTGCGCTATGCCGGCAGCACCGGCGCCGCACTAATCGACAAGGCGAGCGAGACTGCACGCGCCGGGACGTACCGCGTCCGCTACGACCACGGCATCCTCGCCGAGATGGCAGCGACGCGCGGCGCAGGCGTGTTGCGTTTCACCTTGCCTCGCGCCGGCGCGGTCGATCTGCGGATCGACCCGCGACACAGCTATTCAAAGCGACTGGCAGCCAGTTGGGCGAGCCTCGCCAGCGACGACCTCCGCGCCGATCTCGAGGCCGGCACGGTCTGCGATCAGGGCGCCTATCACCTCCACACCGCCAGCCGGATCCTCGTCAACGGACGGCCGATCCACCAGACGCTGACCACCGGCGCGGGCGATCTGGCGACGCTGCACCTCACCGGCAAAGCGGGCGATGCGATCGAGATCCGCACCGGCCTGTCCACCGTCGACGCAGCCGGCGCGGCATCGGTTCGCGATAGAGAAATCGCCAGCAAGTCCCTCGCCACCGTCGCGACCGAGACGCGCGCCGCCTGGAACCGTATTCTGGGTCGTGTCGTGCTCGGCGGCTCGCGAGACCAACGCGCGCTGTTCTACACGTCGCTCTACCGCGTGATGGAAACCCCGGTCGCGATCGACGATCCCGACGGGCGGCACCGCGACAAGGACGGCACGATCCAGACTTCGCCGAAGGGCCGGACGCGCTACGCGAACTGGTCGCTATGGGACAATTACCGCACGCAGATGCCGCTGCTCGCGTTGCTCCAGCCCGAGCGCAGCGTCGACATCGCAAACTCGTTGGTCGCGCTGTACGCGGGCGGCAAGGCGCAATGGTCGACCCCGCACGAACCGTTCCTGACGGTCCGCACCGAGCATGCCGGGATCGCGCTACTCGACATGCATCGCAAGGGCATCGCGTTCGATGCGGCCGCCGCGCTGGCGGGAATGGCGGCGGACAGCGACACGCTCAAGCGCGGCACGCCGGACGAACAGATCGAGGCGGCCTATGACGATTGGGCGACCGCCGAACTGGCGCGCGATCTCGGCCGCACCGATCTCGCGCGCACCTTCACCGCTAAGGCGCAAAGCTATCGCCCAATGTGGCGATCGGTGTTCCAGACGCCGGGCGCGGACGGCGACGTGGTCAAGGCGCGCGGGCTGTATCAGGGCACGTTGTGGCAATATCGCTGGGCGCCGATCT
The DNA here is from genome assembly GCF_001422045.1 of Sphingomonas sp. Leaf242. GTDB lineage: Bacteria > Pseudomonadota > Alphaproteobacteria > Sphingomonadales > Sphingomonadaceae > Sphingomonas. The sequence goes on along the minus strand of NZ_LMLW01000001.1, from coordinate 520,126 downwards.
TCGACCTGCCGTGGATGACCGCGACGGTCGGGCGCGAGCGGCTGCTGGGCGAGCTGCATCATTTCTTCGATGCCGGGTTGTTCAACATGACCAACGAGCCCGATATCCAGGTGCCGTGGATGTTTGCCGCACTAGGCCAGCCGCAGCAGACCGCCGATCTGGTCCAAACGATCCTGACGAAGCCGATCGCGCACCCCTATACCAACAGCGGCAAGCTGCCGGTGCCGTTCGTCGGTCGCAGCTTCGCGCTGTCGCCGCAGGGGTTCGCCGACGGGATGGACGACGATGCCGGCGGAATGACCGCGTGGTACGTGTTCGCGACGCTCGGCCTGTATCCGCTGGTGCCGGGCGAGCCGTGGTACGTGGTCACGACCCCTGCGTTCGATCGCGCGCAGATCGATCTCGGCAACGGACGCAGATTGACGATCCGCCGCGACGGACCGGAAGACGGTATGATAGCACGCGCCAGCCTGAACGGACGCGCCCTGCCCGACTTCCGTGTCGACCACGCCGCGTTGCTCCGCGGCGGCACGCTGACGATCACGACCCGCGCACGAGACGGACGAATTGTCCCGCAACTGCAAGACATCGGCGTTAAAGTCCCGGGCGATGGACACCGCCGCCCCCGCTAGACCGGATATCCCCGGCGATCGCAGCCCGGTGCGACGCGTACAGATGCTCGGCTATGCCAGCGGCAATTTCGGCAAGAACGTCCTCGCCTCGACGATGGACTTCTTCCTGCTGTTCATCCTGACCGAGCGCTGGGGCATATCGCCCGCGGCGGCGGGGCTGGTGGTGATGATCGGCCTCGTCTGGGACGGCGTCTGCGATCCGCTGCTCGGGCGGCTCGTCGATCGGTCCGCCGACCGGCTCGGCGCGTACCGTCGCATGCTGTTCGTCGGCGCACCGGTCGTCGGCATCTTCTTCGCGATCTTCTTCCTGCGACCGGGTGCACCGGGATCGCTCGGGCAACATGCGATCATGGTGTGGGCGATCACGATCGTGCTGCTGTTCCGCAGCGCCTATTCGGTCTGCGACGTCGCGCACAACGCGCTGATGATGCAGCTGACCCGGACGCCGGGCGCCGCGACGACGGTGTCGGGTCTGCGCTACATGTTCAGCTGCTGCGGGACGCTGGCAGTGGCGTATTGCGCGCCAGCGTTCGTCGATCCGGATCGCGACGGCGGCCACGCGCTGGTGGTCGTCGCGGGTCTTGCCGCAGTCGCCTACGTCGTCACGCTGTGGTTGTCGGCAGCCGCCGCGCCCCGATCGACTCCCATGAGCACGCATGCGCAGAATGGATCGTTCGCGTGGATCGTCGGCAACCGGCCGCTGCTCATGCTGCTCGCGCTGGCGTTGGCGCAGGCGCTGACATTGCCGGTCCTGGCGCGATCGGTCGCCTATATCGGCAAGGGCGTGATCCACGACGCGGGCTGGACGGGCCATGCACTGGCAACGTTGGCACTGGCGCAGCTCGTTACGCTGCCGGGCTGGATGGCGCTCGCCCGCCGCCGCGAACGCCGCGTGGTGCTCCGGTTCGCGCTGGTCGCGATTGCGATCGGCCTCGGCATATTCGCCGCCGGACCCGCGACGATGATCGCGGGGATCGCGGTGTTCGGCGCGGGCAATGCCGGGTTGCAGATGATGATCTGGATCCTGCTCGCCGATGCGGTCGATCACGGCGAGCGCCGCACCGGCGTCCGCCTCGAAGGATTGCCGGTCGCGTTGCTGCTGCTGACGTTGAAGGTCGGCGGCGGCCTGAGCGGCGCATTGCTCGGTCGCGGGCTATCGGCAATCGGCTGGACCGTCGGGCAGCCGCTGGTCCAGGAGAGCCGCGACCTCCTGTTGACGATGGCGTGGTCGATTCCGCTGGTCGGCGCGCTGGCGGGGCTTGCCATCGTGCTCGGGTCGACACCCGCGCGGCTCAACCGCCCCGCAGCAATCGCATGACGAGCGCCCGAATGCGGCCCTGATTTTCCTTCGTCGCGCCCAATACGCCATGCCGCTCCGGCGGCAGGAACGCGAGCGGATGACCGTCGGGACGAAAGACGTAGTGATCGAACCATGCGCGCCACGCCGCGCGTTCGGCCGGCGGACGCTCGGCGATCGCGGTGAGTGCCAGCAGCATCGCGGTATAGGGTTGGTCGGGGCCGGCCGCGAACCCGTCCCACCAGAAATTGACCAGGACGTTGACGTCGCCCGTCGCCTCGACCTGGTGCCACCAGAGCTTGGGCACGTATAGCGCATCGCCCGGCTCCAGATCGAACACGCGCGCGCGATGTCTCGCCTGCTCGAAGCGGAGGAAGCGCGGGTCGCCCGGCGCGCTGCCCACCGCCAGCGCGATCGGCTGGCCCGCCAGCGTATGATCGATCGGCCCGACATAGAGATCGCCGATCGCGTCGGGCGGAAACAGCGTGAAGCGGCGGCGCCCGGCCGCAACGCACGCGACATTGTCCATCGTGTCGTAATGGCAGGCGACGGTCGAGGCATGGCCGATCCAGATCCGCGGTAGCACCTCGGGCGGGACGAACGGCAGCCGGGTCATCTGCTCGACGCCGGGAAAGAACGTCTCCGCGGTGAGCGATCCCATATACATGCTGGCGTGCCCCGGCTCGGCCGCGGTGTCGAGTATCCGAGTCAGCGCGTCGCGAAACGGCATCGTCGAGCGGATGAAGTTGAAGCCCGCCATCGTCGCGTCGTAATGATAGCGCGCACCGATCGCCGGTTCGCCAACGAACACCTCCGCAGAGCCTCCCGTCTCCAGCCGCAGCAACTGGTCGGCGACCCCCTGCACCCCGTCCCCGGCCAGAAGCGGCCACGCACGCGCCGCGCCGCGCATCAGCACCGGCTGACCCGGCGTCATGACCTGCGCGCGAAACCGCTCGGGATCGGTCAGCGCCTCGGCGAGCGTATCGCTCACGCGCGCCCTTCCGACAGTCGCGCGTTGCGGATTCGGCCAAGCGTCCGGATATGGCGAACCGATCCGGTCTGCGCATAGGCGAGTTGCAGGTCGCCTGCGCGAAAAAGGTCGAGCACCGCGGCATCGGGCAAGGCGTGGAGCGCGTCGAGGCTGATCGTGTACAGTCCGTCGAGCCGCAGCCGATTACCGTCGTCGAAATCGAGTGTGACGTCGATCGGCTCCAACAGGCCGTGCGACAGGAACCGCTTGATCGCGTCGTCGGTCGCGGGGATGCCCTCCTGGAGCATATGCAGCGCCTGTTGCACGCGCTTCAACGCCAGCGTGGGCTCGCCGTCGATCTCGAACAGCGCCTCACCCCGTGCGGCCGCGAAGCCGGCATGCTCGCGGTCGATCACAATCTGGCCGTCGTTGACGAAGAACCCCTGGCGTTCGAGATCGGCCGGGCGGTAGTCTGGCAACGCGCCGTCGACCGTCAGCAGATTGTCGCCCGGCTCCAGTCCCATCACTACCCCGGCATAAAACGCCCCCGTCTCGGGATGCTTGGTGAACAGGATCGGGTAATAGGGCGCGGCGCGCGGGAACTCGTCCGCGACGATCTGCGCGAAATGCCACGTTGCGTCACAGGCGCGCGAGACACGCAGCGCGGCATGCTGTTCGCGGTTCAACATTTCCCATGTCGGCATCCGATCCTCCTGCGCGCGCGACTTTGGTTCGCGCGTCTGCGGTCCGAACTCGCACACCCGAATACCCTTGCAAAGGGCCTTCGCATTCACTCCTACAAGAGCTTGCAATGGTTGCGACTTGGCGTATTGTGAGCGCTACCGTGATGGTGTGGGTCGGGCATCCGACTCAACGCATCGCGCAAGATATTGCCGGATAGCCCCTCGATAAGGGGCACGCGGCGTCGTTGAGGGGATGTTGAAATGACTCTGGATACCCGTTCGATACTCGGCGACCGCGGACGTGCGCGTCGGGCCCGTGCGCTGGCATGCGCGAGCAGCATGGCCGCGCTTGCCTGGGCATCGCCCGCGCTGGCGCAGGACCAGACCAATCTTCAGAATGCGACGACCGATCGCCCTGCCGCCGTGCAACCTGCCGTACCCGCCACTGCCAACACGACTACTGCGACCGAAGCGGGCCAGCCGCAGGATCTCGCGACCGCGCAGGACGCGTCGCAGGGTAACACCACGGGCGACGACATCGTCGTGGTCGGTCTGCGCGGATCGCTCCAGCGCAACCTCGACCTCAAGCGCACCTCGTCGGGCATCGTCGACGTCATCTCTGCCGAAGACATCGGCAAGTTCCCCGATTCCAACGTTGCCGCCTCGCTCCAGCGCCTGCCTGGCGTCTCGATCCAGCGCTCGGGATCGCGCGGCGAACCGACCGGGATCACGGTCCGCGGCTTCGGCGGCGATTTCAACACCACGCTGTACGATGGTCGCCGCATCTCGACCGCGACCGGCGGCCGCCAGATCGACTTCAGCACCGTTGGCGTCGATTTCATCGGCCAGCTGAGCGTGCTCAAGACCCCCGACGTCTCGCTCGCCTCGAGCTCGATCGGTGCGACCGTCAACATCGCCTTCCCGAATCCCTTCGATCACCCCGGTTTCCGCGTCGCGACGACCGCGTCGGGCTCGATCCAGGATCGCGCGAGCAGGATCGTGCCGACCGGCGGTCTGCTGGTCAGCACCACCACCGCCGACGGCAAGTTCGGCTTGCTGGCGGACGTGATCTACACCCGTCGTGATACCGATACCAATCGCGTCTATGTCTCGGGTTGGCCCGGTGGCAACTTTGCAGGCTGCCAGCTCGCGGGCAGCGCCGGTGCGTGCACGCCGACCAGCGACCCGAAGTCCGCGGCCTATGCCAACCCGGCCAACCGCCAGAACATCCCCGGCTGGTTCCCGCAGCAATATGGCGCCGAGCAGCAGCGGGTGCAGGACGAGCGCATCGATGCGCGGATCTCGCTGCAGTATCATCCGTCCGACGATCTGATGGTGACGCTCGACAACAATTTCTCGCGCCAGACCATCAAGCAGGAGAATTACGCGTTCGGCGTCTGGTTCAACCAGGGCGATCTGCGCAACGTGACGCTCGACAAGAACGGTACCGCGACCGACTTCACGCAGGTCGGCACGCCGACCGACTTCACCGCCGCGCTCAACAAGCAGATCCTGCAGACCAACCAGACCGGCCTCAACGTCAAGTACGACGCGACCGAGAACCTCACGCTCGAAGCCGATGGCGCCTATGCCAAGAGCTGGCTGAACCCGGGCAACGTGATCGGCAGCCGCAACGGCGACATCGGTTATGGCGGTAATCTGGGCAATACGCTGCGCTTCAACGTCGATGGCGACAGCAAGAATTCCTTCCCGTCGATCAGCAATTTCGGTCCCGCCGGCGATGCCGCAAACTGGGCCAATCCCGCGCTGATCGGCTCGCACGTCACGGTCAACCAGACGCAGCACAATACCGATCAGTTGTTCCAGTTTCGCGGCAATGCCACCTGGAAACAGGACAATCTGACGTTGAAGGCGGGTGGCCAGTATTACCAGGACACCTTCAACTTCCGCAACCAAAGCACCTTCACCAACAATTTCTGGCAGGCCTATGCCGGCTATGGTGGGCCGTCGGGTCGCGACACCGGGATCTCGCCGCTGCCGGCCAATCTGTATAAGGGCTCGGTCAGCCTCAACAACTTCATCCCGGGGTTCAACGGCAGCCTGCCGCCGTCGGTCTTCGTGTTCAGCCCGGTCGCGTATCAGAACTACCTGAGCAGCCTCGGCAATCCGCAGACGCAGAACATCCCGGGCTATAATTATGCCGGCGTGAACGGCTTTACCGGCGCGTTCGACGAGGCGGTCGATCCGGGCAGCGTCCTGCGCGTCCAGGAAAAGACGTGGTCGCTCTATGTCAGCGCCAATTTCAAGACCGAAGTCGGCGGCCTGCCGTTCACCTTCAACGCGGGCGTCCGCAACGAGGTGACCAATCTCAACGCGACCGGTCAGGGACGCCTGCCGACCTCGATCGTCACGAGCGCGGCGGATCCGACGCTGCTGAGCATCCCGACCTACACCGAGATCCAGGCGGTCAATAACAAGAGCTCGTATTCCTACCTGCTGCCGAGCGTCGACATGAAGCTCGAGTTGACCGACAAGCTGGTACTGCGGGCGGATGCCTCGCGGACGCTGACCCGTCCGGCGCTCAACCTGCTGACTCCGGTCCTCAACGTCGGCAATGGCCAACGCGTCGGAGCCTTGTCGGCGGCGGGCGGCAACCCGAACCTGAAACCGTATCTCGCGGACAATTTCGATCTGGGTGCGGAATGGTATTATCGCCGCAACTCGTATCTGTCGGTCAACTTCTTCCTGAAGAACGTCAGCAACTTCATCATCGGCGGCGTGACGCGGCAGACGATCAACGGGGTGGTCGATCCCACCACCGGCCAACCCGCATCGTTCGCGGTATCGCAGCAGGTCAACGGTCCCGACGCGACGGTCCGCGGCGTCGAACTCGCCTGGCAACAGGTGTTCGGCGATACCGGCTTCGGCTTCCAGGCCAACGCGACGTTCGTGAACACCAACCGGCCGTACGACGACAAGAATATCTCGCAGACCGGCTTCGCGGTGACGGGGCTCGCCAATTCGGCGAACTTCGTCGGCTTCTACGACAAGAGCGGATTCCAGTTCCGTGCGGCGGCCAACTGGCGCGACAAGTATCTCCTCCAGTTCGGGCAGAACCAGAATACCGGTTCGTTCGGGGCGGAGCCGACCTTCGTCAACCAGAGCTTCCAGGTCGATCTGACGAGCAGCTACGACATCACCAAGAATTTCAGCATTTTCGGTGAGGCGCTGAACGTCAACAACAACCAGCAGAGCACGCATGGTCGCTACAGCAACCAGCTGCTCGACGTGTTCGATTACGGTCGCCGCTACACGCTGGGCGCGCGCTTCCGCTTCTGAGCTCTCCCCCCTGGCGGAGCATGACGATGTTGTGCTCCGCCATTTTTCGAATACGCTGACCCATGCACCAGATCAGAAACATCGTCATCGTCGGAGGGGGTACGGCCGGCTGGCTTACCGCAGGCGTGATCGCCGCGCGGCACAAGGGCCAGCGCGAACACGGCTTCACCGTGACGCTGGTCGAATCGCCCAACATCCCGACCATCGGCGTCGGCGAGGGCACGTGGCCGACGCTGCGCGCCACGCTGCGCAAGATGGGCGTGTCGGAAACCGAGCTGTTCCGCCACTGCAACGCCGCGTTCAAACAGGGCGCGCGGTTCAACCGCTGGACCACCGGCGCGGTCGATGACGGCTATTACCACCCGCTGATGCTGCCACAGCAGTTCGGCTCGCTGAACCTCGCCCCGCACTGGCTGGCCGAGGACGGCGCCGACAGCTTCTGCGACGCGGTCACGCCGCAAGGTCGGATCTGCGACGAGGGCCTCGCTCCCAAGACGATGGCGACGCCCGAGTTCGACGGCGTCGCGAACTACGCCTATCATCTCGACGCGGGGAAATTCTCGCATTTCCTGCAACGCCATTGCTGCGACACGCTGGGCGTCCACCATGTCCTGGCCGACGTGACCGAGGTCATCCTCGACGAGACCGGTGATATCGCACGCGTCGAGACCGCGCAGGGCGTGTCGATCGAGGGCGACCTGTTCGTCGACTGCACCGGCTTTGCCGCGAAGCTGATCGGAGACGCGATGGGTGTGCCGTTCCGCTGCTGCACCGACACGCTGTTCTGCGACACCGCGCTCGCCGTGCAGCTGCCGTACGAGCGCCCCGACGATCCGATCGCCAGCCACACCATCTCGACCGCGCAGTCGGCCGGCTGGATCTGGGATATCGGCCTGCCCCACCGCCGCGGCGTCGGGCATGTCTTCTCCAGCAGCCATATCGACGTCGACGCCGCCGAACGCGAACTGCGCGCGTATATCGGTCCGGCAGGAAAAGACCTGCCCGTCCGGAAACTCTCGATCCGCGCCGGCCACCGCGAAACATTCTGGAAGGGCAATTGCGTCGCGGTCGGGCTCGCCGCCGGGTTCCTCGAACCACTCGAGGCGTCGGCAATCGTCCTGATCGAGCTGTCCGCCAAGATGATCGCCGAGCAGATGCCCGTCTGTCGCGAGGTGATGGACGTCGTCGCCAACCGCTTCAACGATACGACGACCTATCGCTGGGGCCGGATCATCGATTTCCTCAAGCTGCATTATACGCTGACCAAGCGGACCGACACCGACTTCTGGCGCGACAATGTCCGCCCCGAGACGATCCCCGACCGGCTGCGCGGGCTGATGGAGCTGTGGCAATATCAATCGCCGTGGATCCATGACGAGTTCGACCGCGCCGAGGAGGTCTTTCCGTCGGCCAGCTATCAATATGTGCTTTACGGCATGGGCGCACGCACCACGGTGATGCCGGGCACGATCGAGGCGGACGCCGAACTGGCGCGCCGCGCCCGCCGCGAAAACCACTTCCAGACGCAGCGCATGATGAGCAGCCTGCCCGGTCACCGCGACCTGATCGACCGCATCGTCAAGCACGGGCTCCAGCCGATCTGAGCCTCGCAGTCGATCCCTGTTCGATCCGAACCTCAAGGAAAACGATCCGATGAAGACCGCCCTGCGCCTCGCGCTTTACGCCGCTATCGCCGGTGCGGCCTCCCCGGCCTTGGCAGCGCCGCGTCTCGATGGCGTGCTCGGCGATCATGCGGTGATCCAGCGCGGCCAGCCGATCGTGCTGAGCGGCGATGCGGCGGCGGGCGAGACGATCCTGATCGCGCTCGCCGGTCGCACCGTGACGACCAAGGCAGGGCGCGACGGCCGGTTCGAGGCGCGCCTGCCCGCCCTGCCCGCAGGTGGCCCCTACGACCTGACGATCGCGGCGAACAGCGGTGCCGCGGTGGTGCGCGATATCCTGATTGGCGACGTCTTCCTGTGCTCGGGCCAGAGCAATATGGAGCTGGCGGTCGAGAATGCGCAGACGCTGTTCCCCGACGCGCATCCGGCAGTCGACGATCAGCTGCGGCTGCTGACCGTGGCCAAGGTCTCCGCGGCAAGCCCCGTCGCGCGCTTCGCCGAGCAACCGCACTGGGCTGCGGCCGGGCCCGCGACCGTACCGACCTTTTCCGCCGCCTGTTTCTACATGGTGCAGGCGCTGCGCCGCACCGCCAAGGTGCCGATCGGCGCGATCCATTCGAGCTGGGGCGGATCGCGGATCAGTGCATGGCTGAGCGACTCCGCGTTGCGCAAGGCAGGCCTGGGCGCCGAGGCCGATCTGCTAGCCCTGTACGCGCGCGATCCCGCTGCCGCCGACCGCAAGGCATCGACGATCTGGGAAAGCTGGTGGCGCGCCGGATCAGGCGACGCGATGGGCCGCGAACCGTGGCAGCCGGCAGCCGCACTCGACTGGAAGCCGGTGCCGGCAATGACCAATTTCGAGACCTGGGGCGTGCCCGAACTCGCCGACTATAACGGCATGATCTGGTATCAGCGGACCGTCGAGGTCACCGCGGCGCAGGCGCGCGGACCCGCGATCCTGTCGCTCGGCACGATCGACGATGCCGACCGGACCTGGGTCAACGGCCAGGGCGTCGGTGGCAGCAGCCTCGCCAGCAAAGCGCGCGTCTACACGCTGCCGGTCGGCACGCTGAAGCCCGGCGCCAACGTCATCACCGTCAACGACGACGACGTCTATGCGTTCGGCGGCATGACCGGCCCCGCCGACACGATGCGCGTGACCTTCGCCGATGGCAGCAGCGCCGCGCTGGGCAGCGGCTGGCGCTATGCGATCGCCAAGCGGCTCGATGGCGCGGCACCGCGCGTGCCGTGGGACGACATCAACGGCGACGGCACGCTGTACAACGCGATGATCGCGCCACTGGCGTCGACCAAGGTCGCCGGCATCGCCTGGTATCAGGGCGAGTCGGACACCGGCATCCCCGGCTACGACCGCCGTCTTACCGCGCTGATCGCGGACTGGCGCACGCGGTTCGGCACGCCCGAGACGGGGTTCGGGATCGTCCAGCTCGCGAACTACGGCAAGCCGACCAACGCGCCGAGCGACAGCGGCTGGGGCTATGTCCGCGACGCGCAGCGCCGCGTCGCTGCCGCCGACCGCCATACCGGGATCGCGGTCGCGCTCGACATCGGCGATGCGCTCGACATCCATCCCGGCGAGAAGCACGAGGTCGGGCAACGCCTCGCGAAGGTCATGCGGTCGGCGGTCTATGGCGCGCCCGGCGGGCCGTCCGGCCCAGCCATCGCCGCGGCCGACGCCGGGGCCGATGGCAGCATCGCGCTACGCTTCGGCGACGTGACCGGTGCGCTCCACGCCCGCGGTGCGAACCAGGCGATCGGGTTCGAACTGTGCGACACCGCGCCGGGCACCTGCCGCTATGCCGCGGGCAGCGTCGCCGGCACCACCGTGACGCTGCCGGGCGACGGCAAGCCCGTCACCCGCGTCCGCTATGCCTGGGCGGATGCGCCAGCGGTGAACCTGTCCGACGATGCGATGCTCCCGGTCGGCACGTTCGAGATACCCGTCGCGCCGCGGCGATGATTACCGTGGCGGCGCATTCCGGAACTTGAACGTAGATCGGGGTTCGAGCGCGCTCAGCGTGAACGAGTCGACGTCGAGCCAGCCCCTACTTGGGCTCGACGCATAGCAGAACAGCGCGAATTGCTCGCCCTGGAACGTCCCCGTCCGCCACGCGAAGGCGAGCGGGAAGTCGCCGCCGAGCCCGGTCCAGCGGCGGCCGTCGAGGCTGTACGCGACGCGGGCACGATCGATCGTGAAATCCATCTCGGTGCGCAGCCATAGCGCGCGGCGGGCACCGATCACGCTGCGACCGCGCGTTGCGGTGCGTGCGCCGTCGACGGTGTCTTCGGTCACCTCCATCGCCACCGCGGCCGTGCCGCTGGCGTCGCGCTCGATCGTCAGGTTGCCGCTATATTGCCCCAGCGTCCCGAACCCGCATCGATCGCCCGGCGCGAGATGGCCTATGTCCAGCTTCACCTCGGCGCGGCTGGCCGGCCCCTGCCCTTTCTGCGTCAGCGTGTTGCGCGCCGACCAGAAGCGTGGCGCGACCGTCGGTTTCAATCGCAACCAGCCCGGCCGCGCGGTCAGCGACCAGCGGCTCGGGTCCGGGTTATGGTTCCACTGCCATTGCAGGCCGAGACGCGGACCCGCGAAATTAGCGGAAGTTGCCGGCTCGGCGAACGGAGACCCGGCGATCGGCTTTTGCGCGAGCCGGGGTACGCGACCGGGCGCGTCCGCGGTGCCCCACACCGGCCAGTCGTCGTGCCAGAACACCGGGCTGAGATTGGTCATCCGGCCGACCGCGCCGCTATCCTCCATGACGAACCCGAACCACCGGCCATCGGGCAGGTCGACCAGCGCGCCCTGATGCCCGCCGGTCGTGTCGTCGATCTGGTCGCGCGTCTCCCACGGCCCGAACAGGCTGCGCGACCGCGACACCGTCAGCCCGAGCCGCGGCGGCAACGCGTTGAACAGGTAATAATACGCACCGCGGCGGATGATCTTCGAGCCCTCCGCACCCTTGATATAATGGATTTTCCGCGCGTCGGTGACGTGCGCCAGATCCTTGTCGAGCGTGAGCAGCGTGACCGTGCCGTCGGCGGTCGAGGCGGTGGCGACATACGCGCGTCCGTCGGGCTCGATGAACAAGCCGGGGTCGAACGCCTCCCGCTCCAGTTCGTGATAGCGCCACGGCCCGCGCACGTCTTTCGCGTACCAGATCCGCGTCTTCTGCCCGACCGGCGTATTGGCGAGATAATAGGTGCCCGCGTGATAGCGTAACGAGGAAGCGTAGAGCCCGTGCCGATACGCGTTGCCACCCTTCAGGTCATATTCGGGCTTCCCCTCGAGCCGATCGACGAGATGCGAAGCGAGCGTCCAGTTGACCAGATCGCGGCTGTGCAGGATCGTGATTCCCGGCACGTTGGCGAACGTCGTCGTCGCGAAATAATAGTCGCGGCCGACGCGGATGATGTCGGGATCGGGATAGTCCGCGAACAACACCGGATTGCGGAAATTCCCGTTCCCCTGATCCGACCGCCACACCTGCGCCGACGCTGGTATCGCCAGCAACGCGAGCGCCGCGATCAACGACCCGCCCCTCATCGTGCGAACGCCAGGGTGCGCGAGAAGAACGGGATCATCACGTCCTGGACGCGCCCCGCGACACCGCTGGTATGATCGCCGGGATAGACTGCGAACTGGTTGGTGATGCCGTAGCGGTCGAGCCCCTCGTGCAGCGCGATCGCATCGCCCTTCAGCCCGTCGCGATCGCCGACGTCGAGCCCGATCGCCGCATAGCGCCGCAGATTGCCGACATATTGATCGAGCATCGACAGTGGCGCGTTGGCTGCCCAGCGCGCGATCACGTCGGGCTGCGCGACGCCGTCCTTGATCGGCAAGTCGAGGAACAGCGGCGGTGCCTTCGGGTTGGGCGACCACGCCGCCGCGGTCGCGAGTTGCGCGCGCAATCCCCACGACAGGCCGGCGCTTTCGGTCGGCGAGCGCAGCGCCCGCAGAGTCTTCTCTGCCGCCGCGTCGGGTGTGCCGAGCGCGCGTATCGACAGGCAGCACGGGCTCATCATGTAGAGTGCACCGAAGATGTCGGGATGCTTCATGCCGATCCGCGCGGTGCCGTAGCCGCCCATCGAATGCCCCGCGAGCCCGCGGCTGCGGCGGTCCGCCAGCGTCCGGTAATGCGCGTCGACATAGCGGACGAGATCGTGCGCGATGAACTGCTCGAAGTCGCCGACCGTGACCGAACTGGAATAGAACGAGCCATTGTGCACCGTCTTGCTGTCGGGCAGCACGACGATCATCTCGCGCGCGCCCTTCGCGAACGCGCCTTCGATCGTCTGCGGGACGTGGATTTCCTTGGCCCATTGCTCGGCACCGATCGAATAGCCGTGCAGCGCGTAGACCACCGGATAGCGGCGTGTCGGGCTACTGCGATAGCTCGGCGGCAGCATCACCAGCACCGCGCGATCCGCGCTGTTGCCCTCGAGATTGCCCTCGATCGCGCGCGAATGGACGGTGATCCGCTCGACCGTCACCGGCTTGGCACCCGCGACCGGCGGCGGCGTGGTGGTCGCGACCTGCGCATGCGCCGCGCCGGATATCGCCAGCCCGAAGGCGAGCACGGCCATCAGGAATTTCGTCATGGGTGCGATTCCTCGAAGAGCTGAGAAGATGGGCAGGCGGCGGTCATGCCTGCGTCAATCCGGCACCGCGCAACCTGACGCGGCGCCCCGGCACCAGCGTCACGTCGACGGTGCGGTCGCCCAGCCGGATGCGGCGGCGTCCGTGGATCGTGGAACGGAGGACCGCTTCGGTCAGCGTGCCGCGCTCCCACCGCACGTCCACCACGCATGCGCCGCGTGCGCGCAGGCCGGTGATCGACCCGCTCGGCCACGCGCGCGGCAATGCCGGGAGCAGCAGGATCTCGTCGCCGCGGCTCTGCATCAGCATCTCCGCGATCGCGCGCGTCCCGCCGAAATTGCCGTCGATCTGGAACGGCGGATGCGCGTCGAACAGATTGGGATAGGTGCGCGCGGGGCCAAGCAGATAGGCGAGGATGCGGTGCGCGTGCTCGCCGTCGCGCAGCCGCGCCCACAGGTTCGCGCGCCACGCGGTCGCCCAGCCGGTCGATTCGTCACCGCGGATCTCAAGCGAACGCCGTGCCGCGTTGGCGAGTGCGGGCGTCGCGTCGAGGCCGATCTGCTCGCTCGGAAACAGGCCGTAGAGATGCGAGACGTGGCGATGGCGCTGCTCGGGCGCATCGGCATCCCAGTCCGCCTGCCATTCCTGCAACTGGCCGCCGCGACCGATCTTGTCGGGCGCCAGCCGTGCGCGTGCCGCCGCCAGCTGCGCGACGAACGCCGCGTCGGTGCCGAGCAACGTCGCCGCCTTGCCCGTCTGGTCGAACAGGTCGCGCAGGATCTGCATATCCATCGCCGGCCCCGCGCAGATCGATGCGCCCTTCGGATGCACGTTCTCGGGCGACAGCGACGGATTGGTGACCAGCGCGCCGGTCTTCGGATCGGTCTGGAGCGTGTCGAGGAAGAACAACGCCGCGCCGTGCAGCAGCGGGTAGATCGACCGCAGGAACCCGAGATCGCGGCTATAATCGTAATGGTCCCACAGATGCGTGCACAGCCACGCGCCGCCGGTCGGCCACAGCCCCCATTGCGCGCCATCGATCGGCGCGGTCGCGCGCCACAGATCGGTGTTGTGATGACACACCCAGCCGCGCGCGCCGTACATCGTCTTCGCCGTCCGCGCGCCGGTGACCGCCAGCTCGCGCACCATCTGCACCAGCGGCGCGACGCATTCGGGCAGCGCAGTGACTTCGGCCGGCCAGTAATTCATCTCGGTATTGATGTTGACGGTATATTTCGACTCCCAGGGCGGGCTCGTCTCCGCGTTCCAGATCCCCTGGAGGTTGGCCGGCTGGCTCCCCGGTCGCGACGACGCGATCAGCAAATAGCGCCCGTAATTGAAGTACAGCGTGGCGAGCGCCGGGTCGGCCGCGGCGCGATCGGCCAGCACCCGCTCGTCGGTCGGCCGATCCGCGATCGCCGTCCGGCCAAGATCGAGCCTCACCCGCCGGAACAGCGCGCGGTGCGCAGCGGTCGCGTCCGACCGTAGCCGAGCGAAGCCGCGCCGCGCCGCGTCCTCGACCGCCGCCAGCGTCGCCGCGTCGGGATCGCCGCCGACATCGTCGAACCGGCGATAGCTCGTCCCCATCGCGACCAGCAGCGTGACCGACCGGGCACCGGTGACGCGCAGACGCTCGCCATCCGCCGCGACCTTGCCGCCGTCCGCCACCACGCGCGCGCGCGCCGTGAACCGCAATTTGCCCGCAACGCCAGCCCGCGCGGCATTGCCACCGGTCAGCGTCAGCATCCCCCCTGCCGCGACGACGCCCGCGTCCGGTTGCGGCGACGTCAGCCCGACCAGCAGGTCGAACGGCCGATCGCCGGTCATGTGCACCGCGATCACCTGCTCCCCCGGTGAGGCGAACACCTCGCGCCGGAACCGCGTCCCGCCGAGCGTGAAGCTGGTCGTCGCGATCGCCGCATCAAGATCGAGCTCGCGGGTATACGCGCTCGCCTCTCCCGCTACGCCCGGCAGATCAAGCAGCAGATCGCCGACCGGCTGATACGCCATCTGCGTCTTCGGCACGCCCATCAGCCGCGCATTGGCGAGCGTCTGCGCCTCGGCGAACGCGCCCGCATCGATCAGCCGCCGCACATCGGGCAGCGCCGCCCCCGCGTCCGGGTTGACCGGGTCGTACGGCCCGCCCGACCACAACGTGTCCTCGTTCAGCTGCAACCGCTCGCCCGTCGTGCCGCCGAACACCATCGCACCGAGCCGCCCGTTGCCGACCGGCAGCGCTTCGGTCCACACCTTGGCGGGTTGCCGATACCATAACCGCGTTTCACCTGGCGCGGACATCTTCGCCTCGGCGGTCGTCGGCAACGCCAATGCCGGCACCGCGAGCGCGACAGTAGCTCCCACGCCTTCGAGCAGTTCGCGACGCGACGGCGATATGCGCGCTCCCTTGGCGGACAATTCGGTCATCCTTCTCCCTTCCGCGATCGTCACGAGCGAATCTGCGGAAGACCGGACCCTGTCCGACACTCACCACGCCGCCCGTTGCACCTGCGTCGGGACGGAGCGTAACTTGGTACCGGTATCTTAGCTACCCCCAAGCCACCTGCGGCCGCATCGGAGCACGCGGCTGGCCTTCGAGAATGTTAGCGCTATAGTGTTGAGGCAGCAGGCGCGTTCAGTGCCGCGAGACGACGGGAGAGGACCACCATGACGCGCTTCGATCGATATGCAGGCGCCGCACTGCGCGCGACCGCCGTCCTGCTTGCAGGCACGGCCGCCGCCACGGCCTCGGCAAGCGACGCCCCCCGGTTCAGCCGCTTCACCTATGACGGACACGCGCAGGAGCAGGCCAAGGTTGGCCCCGGCGAGTACCGCAATCCGATCCTGTCGGGCTATTACCCTGACCCGTCGGTCACCCGCGTCGGCGACGACTTCTACCTTGTCCTGTCGTCGTTCGCGCATTTCCCCGGCTTGCCGATCTTCACCTCGAAGGATCTCGTCCACTGGACGCAGATCGGCAACGCGATCGATCGGCCCGAGCAGCTAGACTTCACCGGCATGCGGACCTCGCAGGCGGTGTTCGCGCCCGACATCTCGTATCACGCCGGCACCTTCTACATCGTCAACACCTGCGTCGAGTGCAAAGGCAACTTCGTCATCACCGCGAAGAACCCGGCGGGTCCCTGGTCCAATCCGACCTGGCTGCCGTTCGAGGGGATCGATCCGTCGATCTATTGGGAGGGCGACAAGGCGTATGTCGTCAACAACCGCGCGCCGAACGAGCCGCCGCGCTACGACGGCCACCGCGCGATCTGGATCCAGGAATTCGACTGGCGTGCGGGGAAAATGGTCGGCGAGAGCACGCAGCTGATCAACGGCGGCGTCGACCTGACCAAAAAGCCGGTGTGGATCGAGGGACCACATATCTTCCGCAAGGACGGCTGGTATTACCTGACCGCGGCGGAAGGCGGCACGAGCGTCAACCATTCGCAGGTCGTGTTCCGATCGCGGCAGTTGCGCGGGCCGTTCGTGCCGTTCGCGGGCAATCCGATCCTGACGCAGCGCGACCTCGATCCCGCACGACCCAATCCGATCACCTCGTCGGGTCACGCCGAACTCGTCCAGACCGCGAAGGGCGACTGGTGGGCGACCTTCCTCGCGGTGCGCCCGTATGATGGCGACTATTACAACATCGGTCGCGAGACGTTCCTCCTGCCCGTGACGTGGAAGGATGGCTGGCCGATCATCCTGCCCAAGGGCCAGGCGATACCGTTCGTCGGCAAGGCGCCTAATCTCCCCAAACAACCCGCCCCCAAGATCCCGACGAGCGGCGATTTCGGCTATGTCGACGAGTTCGACGGCACCAAGCTCGCGATGCAGTGGATCGGCGTGCGCACCCCGAAACAGCCCTTCTACCGGCTCGATCACGGCGACCTCGTGCTCGGCAAGGGCACGCCGATCGGCGACCTGTCGGGCGTGCCCGCGTTCGTCGGGCGGCGTCAGCAGCATCACGTGGCGACGATGTCGACCACCGTGACGTTCGCACCGAACACCGACGGCGACCGTGCCGGCCTCGCGGCGATGCAAAGCGACCGAAACTATCTGATGTTCGGGGTCACGCGGATCGCCGGCAAGACCGTCGTCGCGCTGTATACCGCGGCCGACGGGCGCGAGCGGCTGGTCGCGTCGGCGCCCGTCGCGGCCGGTCCCGTCACGCTGACGATCCGCGCCGACGGCGGGACGATGGCGTTCGACTATCAGGTCGCTGGCTCCCGACGCACGCTGTCGGACAAGGTCGACGCACGCTTTCTCAGCACAAAGTCCGCGGGTGGGTTCGTTGGGACCGTCGTCGGTCCCTATGCGTGGACGCATTGACCGCGTGACGGCGTAGGTCGGGCATGCGTGCGCGAGTGCGGATGCCTGCTTGACGCTGGCGCCATGCTCTCCGACTGTTCGGCGCGATGGCTTCCCTCCCCACTCCCCGCTGGTCGAGCGACCTGATGCAGGCCGCGCTGGCGCTGCACGACAATCAGCTCCACGTCGCCGAACCGCTGCTGAAGGCCTATCTCAAGCGCGATCCGTTCGATGCGCGCGCGATCCGCATGCTGGCGGAACTCGCCGGGCGGATCGGGCGGTACAAGGATGCCGAGACGCTGTTGCGGCGTGCGGTCGAACTGGCCCCCGGCTTCACCGCGGCGCGCGCGAACCTCGCGCTCGTGCTCTACCGCCAGAACCGTGCGCCAGAAGCGCTGAAGTTGCTCGATGCGGTGATCGCCGACGAGCCCGATAATCCCGGCCACGCCAATTTGAAAGCGGCGGCGCTCGGTCGGCTCGGTGGGTTCGAGGATGCGATCACGCTGTACGAAAAGGTGCTGCACGACGCCCCCGATCAACCGCGCGTGTGGCTGAGCTACGGCCATATGCTCAAGACCGTCGGGCGCCGCGACGACGGTATCGCCGCGTATCGGCGCGCGCTGTCGCTCCAACCGACGCTAGGCGATGCGTGGTGGAGCCTCGCCAACCTCAAGACGGTGCGGTTCGATGACCACGATATCGCGGCGATGGAGGCGGCGCTCGCGCGCGACGACCTCGGCGACGAGGACCGGTTCCACCTCGACTTCGCGCTCGGCAAGGCGTTCGAGGATCGCCGCGACGCCGCTCGCTCGTTCGCGCATTACGACGCCGGCAACACGCTGCGCCGCACGCGCATCAGCTACGATGCCGACGAGACCACCGCGTTCGTCGACCGCAGCATCGCGGTACTGACCCCGGCGCTGCTCGACGCGCGCCGCGGCCAGGGATGCGACGCATCCGACCCGATCTTCGTGCTCGGCATGCCACGCGCCGGCTCGACGCTGATCGAACAGATCCTCGCCAGCCACAGCCTGGTCGAGGGCACCACCGAACTCCCCGACATGCCCGCGATCGCGCGCGGCATCGCCGACTATCCGGGCGCGATCGACACGCTGTCGGCGGAGGCATTGCGCGATCTCGGCGACGAGTATCTGCGCCGCGCCGCAATCCAGCGCCGTACCGAGCGCCCGTTCTTCATCGACAAGCTCCCCAACAACTGGGCGCATGTGCCGCTGATCCTGCTCGCGCTGCCCAACGCCCGGATCATCGACGCACGCCGCGATCCGCTCGACTGCTGCTTCTCGAACTTCAAGCAGCACTACGCGAGGGGGCAGACGTTCAGCTATTCGCTCGACGATCTCGGCCGCTATTTCCGCGACTACGTCCGGCTGATGCGTCACGTCGACACGGTCGCACCGGGCCGCGTCCACCGCGTCGATCACGAAGCGCTGATCGACAACACCGAGGTCGAGGTCCGTGCGCTGCTCGCAGTGTGCGGGCTCGACTACGAGCCCGCCTGCCTCGCGTTTCACGAGACCGATCGCGCGGTGCGCACCGCAAGTTCGGAACAGGTCCGCCGCCCGATCAACCGCGACGGCGTCGACGCCTGGCGACCATACGAAATGTGGCTCGACCCGCTGAAAACTGCGCTCGGCAACCTGCTGCGCGCATGATCCGTGGCAAAAACGTCACGCTCGCGTAATAAAGCTGCAAAATACGCCGGCTTCGTTTGACGTTCGCTGCACTGCACCACAGTCTCTGCGCATAATCGCTTGGGGGCTCGCGCATGCACATATTCGATCGTCGGTTGTTGATCGGCTCACTTCTCGCCTCGTCGGCAATCGTGTCTCCCGCCTACGCCCAGACCGATCCTGCCGCCGCCCCGACGCCGGTTGCCGCCCCTGCCGCGCAAACCGCCGGCGAGTACGAAGGCGACATCGTCGTCACCGCGCAGAAGCGCGACCAGAGCATCCAGAGCGTCCCGATCAGCATCCAGGCGATCGGCACCAAGCGGCTCGACGATCTCAACATCTCGAACTTCAACCAATATACGCAGTTGCTGCCGTCGGTGTCGTTCCAGACCACGCAGCCGGGATCGACCGTCGTCTACATGCGCGGCGTCGCATCGGGTGGCGACGGCAATCATTCGGGCCCGCTGCCCTCGGTCGGCACGTATCTCGACGAGCAGCCGGTGACGACGATCGGCGGCACGCTCGACGTCCACATCTACGACATCGCGCGGATCGAGAGCCTCGCTGGGCCGCAAGGCACGCTGTACGGCGCGTCGTCCGAAGCCGGCACGATCCGGATCATCACCAACAAGCCCGATCTGAGCGGCTTCTACGGCCGCGTCGACGGCGAGGTAAACAGCGTCAAGTCGGGCGGCATCGGCAGCAAGCTCGAAGGCATGCTCAACATGCCGCTGTCCGGATCGGCGGCGCTGCGCGTGGTCGGCTTCTATCAGCGCGATGCAGGCTATATCGACAACGTCGCCGGGTGCCGCAGCTATCTGCCCGAGCCGACCGCGACGTCATGCACTTCCGCGAACGGCGGCGTGGTCGTCGACAACGCAGCGTTCGTGAAGAAGAACTACAACGACACCGAGACCTATGGTGGCCGCGCGGCGCTGAAGGTCGATCTCGACAGCAACTGGACCGTGACGCCGACCGTCCTGTACCAGGAACAGCGCAACCACGGCACCTATGGCTACGACCCCAAGGTCGGCGATCTCCAGGTCCAGCATTTCTTCCCCGAATACCGCCGCGACCGGTTCATGCAGGGCGCGCTGACGATCGAGGGCAAGGTCGGCAACTGGGACGTCACCTATGCCGGCGCGTATCTCGACCGGAAGACCTTCACGTCGAGCGACTATACCGATTACGCCGAGGCGTATGACTCGGCCTATTCCTCGGTCGGTGGGCTTGCCGGCTATTTCTTTTACCAGGACAATGCGGGCAAGACGATCGATCCGCGGCAGAAGATCATCGGCACCGATCACTTCAAGAAGATCAGCCAGGAATTCCGCGTTGCCTCGCCATCGGCGGATCGCTTCCGGGTCGTTTCAGGCGCCTTCTACCAGCGCCAGACGAACGCGATCTTCCAGGACTACCAGATCGCCAATCTCGGCACCGCGGTGTCGGTCAACGGATCGCCCGGCACCTTGTGGCTGACCCAGCAAAAGCGCGTTGATACCGATTATGCGGTGTTCGGCGAGGCGAGCTTCGACATCCTGCCGACCCTCACCGCAACCGCAGGGGGCCGCGCGTACATCTACGACAATTCGCTGATCGGCTTCTACGGGTTCGGACGCAATCCGGCAGTCGATCCGGCCGACGGCCGGCCCTACACCGCCACGCCGTTCAATGCGGCGGGCAGCGGCCAGACCGGAGTCGCGGGATGCTATCTCGCCAATGGCCAGACCCTGCGGCAGGCCTATCTGGACGGTGGCGACACCTCGACGCTGCTGCCGGCGACGGTCTCGGGCTCGCCATGCACCAATCTGGCGACCTACACGACGACCGGGCTGATCCCCAAGAAGACGCAGGGCCAGGGCGCGACCTACCGCTTCAACCTTACCTTCAAGCCGACCGACAAGGTCTTGGCCTATGCCACCTTCTCGCGCGGTTTCCGCCCGGGCGGGATCAATCGTCGCGGCGATGTCGCGCCGTATGACGCGGATTTCCTGACCAATTACGAGCTGGGCCTGAAGACGACGCTGTTCGAGCGATTGCGGTTCAACGCCGCGATCTATCAACAGCAATGGGACAAGTTCCAGTTCTCGTTCCTCGGCGCGAACAGCTTCACGATCATCCAGAACGGCCCGAACGCGCGGATCCGCGGCGCGGAGGCTGACGCGAACTTCTCGACCGGCGGCCTCTCGCTGACCGCCGCCGGCTCGTACACCGATGCAAAGACGCGCAACGACCTGTGCGCGACGCAGATCTGCAGCGGCGACGGCACCGACGTGCTCGCGCCATCGGGGACGCGCCTGCCGATCACGCCACGCTTCAAGGCGAGCGGTACCGCGCGCTACAGCATGCCGATCGGCACCGCGAAGGCGTATATCCAGGGCCTCGTCGCGCATCAGAGTTCAGCGTCGGCGGATATCCGGCTGGCGCAGGCGGCGACGCTGGGGCGGCTTCAGGCGTACACCACCGGCAACGCCTCGGTCGGCGCGGAGCTGTCCAACTTCACCTTCGAGGTGTTCGTCCAGAACCTTTGGGACGAACGCGCGGAACTGTCCCGCTACCAGCAATGCGGAACGTGTTCGCAGCGGACCTACATCGTCACCAGCACCCCGCGCACGATCGGGCTTCGGGCCGGCGCCAAGTTCTAATGCGTATTCAAGGACATACGATGACACTGAAGCTGTTCCTGACCTGCGCTGCCGTGACGGCCGCGATTCCCACCACCGCCCAGACGACGACCTCGCCGGCCGCCACCAACGGCCTCGAAATCGCCAAGAAGATGATCGCGTTTCGCAGCGTGCGGGGTCCCGGCAACCAGACGCCGCAGCTTGCAGCCTATCTGAAGTCGGTGCTGGTCGGCGGCGGCTTTGCGGCGAGCGACGTGACGATCACCCCGGTCGACGACACCGCCTATCTGATCGCCACCTGGAAGGGGACCGACGCGGCGCTGAAGCCGATCGTCATCGCGGGGCATATCGACGTGGTCGAAGCCAAGCCCGCCGACTGGCAACGCGATCCGTTTACCGCAGTGGTCGAGAACGGCTATCTCTACGGCCGCGGCGCGACCGACATGAAGCTCGACGCCGCGCTCGCGATCGCGACGCTGCTCGACATGAAGAAGGCCGGCTACAAACCCACGCGCGGCATCGTCCTCGCGCTGTCGGGCGACGAGGAAACCGTCATGAAGACGTCGTCGCTGATCGCCGACCGGCTCAAGACTGCCGAAATGGCGCTCAACATCGACGGCGGCGGCGGGTTGTATGGCGAAGACGGCAAGGCCGAATATTTCACGGTCGGCGCGGCCGAGAAGACCTATGCCGACTTCCAGCTCGAAACGACCAGCGCCGGCGGCCACTCGTCCGCACCGCGCAAAGTGAACGCGATCAACCAACTCGCTGCCGCGCTGGTGAAAATCGGCGAGTATCGATTCACGCCGCAACTGTCGCCGATCACCAAGGGTTATTTCGAGGGCGTCGCACCGCGCCAGACACCAGAGATCGGTGCCGCGATGCGCGCCTTCGCCGCCAATCCCAAGGACGAGAAGGCGATCGAGACGCTCGCCGCCAACCCCGGCTATGTCGGCCAGATCGGCACGACCTGCGTCACGTCGATGATCAGCGGCGGGCATGCGCTCAACGCCTTGCCGCAGCGCGCGACCGCCAACATCAACTGCCGCATCTTCCCCGGCGTGAAACCCGCGACCGTGATGGCCGAACTCGCCAAGGTCGCCGCCGACCCGGGCGTGAAGTTCAGCGACGTCACCGAGGGCTCCAACCCGACCGACGCCTCGCCGTTGCGTGCCGACCTGATGGGTGCGGTCAAGACGGCGATGGCCAAGATCCGCCCCGGCGTGCCGATCTTCCCGAGCATGTCGGCGGGCGCGAGCGATTCGATGTGGTACCGCTCGGTCGGCGTGCCGAGCTACGGCATCAGCCCGACCTTCATCAAGCAGTCCGACGACTTCAGCCACGGCCTGAACGAGCGGACGCCGATCGACAACATCCCGCTGGCGATCACCTATTACCGCTCGCTGCTCACCGACCTGACGAAATAGGCGCGCGCGGGCGGATCAAGAGTTCGCGCGCGCCCACTCGGCCGCCTCGACGACCTGTGCAGCGTCGGGCGTCACGCCGGTGTAGAGCACGAACTGTTGCAGCGCCTGCAGGGTCGCGACCTCGGTGCCGGTGATGCAGCGCTTGCCCGCGTCCGCGGCGGCGCGCAGGAACGGCGTCTCGGGCGGATATTGCACTACGTCGAACGCGATGTCGCACGCCGCGATCATGTCGGGCGGGAACGCCAGCGCGTCCGCATCCGCCCCGGTCATGCCGATCGGCGTCACGTTGATCAGGAGCGCCGCCGCCCCGCTCGCTTCGGATGCCCAACGATATCCGTACAGATCGGCGAGCGCCCGCCCAGCCGCCGCATTGCGCGCGACGATCGTGCCATCACGGAAACCGCTGTCGCTCAGCGCGGCGGCGACCGCCTTCGCCATCCCACCCGAGCCGTGCAGGACGAACGAGAGCGATCGATCGATATCGCTGACCAGATCGACGACCGCGCCGTAATCCGTGTTGTGCCCGGTCAGCACACCGTCGTCGTTGACGATCGTGTTCACGCTGTCGATCGCACTCGCCGATGGTGCAAGACCGTCGAGCAGCGCGATCACCGCCTCCTTGAACGGCATCGAGATCGCGCAGCCGCGAATATCCAGCGCGCGGATCCCGCCGATCGCCGCGGGCAGATCGGTGGTCGAGAACGACTTGTACACATAGTCGAGCCCGGTCAGTGCGTAGAGCCGGTTGTGAAAGCGGGTGCCGAAATTGCCGGGCCTCGCCGACAGCGACATGCACAGACGCGTATCGCGTCCGATCGGCGGTTTCATGCGGCTCTCCTTCGTCATTCCCGCGTCTATATACCGTCCGGCCGGCGCCACCATCCCGCACCCTCAAAGCTGAGCTTTAGGCATCCGATCAAAATAGATATTGGTAATCCCACTATATCAATGGAGTTTATCGGCACAGGTTCGGGGGACGCGATATGGTGCTGACTGCTTTGCTGATGACGTTACAGAGTGCCGAGCAGGTGCCGCAGACCCCGCCGCCACAGCCAGCACCCGTAGCGACGTCGGCCGCGCAATCGGCGCAGTCCACAGGCGAGCAGGAACGCGCAGGCCCGGCGTCGGGCGATGGAGGCGGCGACATCCTCGTCACCGCCCGCCGCCGCGCGGAAACCGTCCAGAGCGTGCCGATCGCGATGTCGGTGATCGGCGGCACTGCGATCGCCGACACCGGCGCGTACAACGTCAGCCGGATCACGCAGCTCGCGCCGACGCTGCAATTCTATTCGACCAACCCGCGTAATTCGGCCGCCAACATCCGCGGGCTCGGCGCGCCGTTCGGGCTGACCAACGACGGCATCGAACAGGGCGTCGGCATCTATGTCGACCAGGTCTATTACAGCCGCATCGCCTCGGCGACGTTCGACTTCACCGATACCGAGCGGATCGAGATCCTCCGCGGACCGCAGGGCACCCTATACGGCAAGAACACCACCGCGGGCGCGATCAACGTCACCACACGCGCGCCGAGCTTCACGCCCGAGGCGCGCGTCGAACTGAGCGGCGGCAATTACGATTTCTTCCAGGGCAAGGCGTCGGTGTCGGGGCCGCTGGTCGACGACAAGCTGGCGATCCGGCTGTCGACGTCGATCACGACACGGCGCGGCACGATCTACAATTCGCGCACCGACACCTATCTCAACAGCCAGGACAATCTCGGATTTCGCGGCCAGCTGCTGTGGCGCGCGGCCTCCAATCTCGACCTAACGCTGTACGGCGATTACGGCCGGCAGAACCCTAATTGCTGCGTCCAATATTATGCGCGGGTCGGCACGACGCAGCGACCGCTCAACCGGCAATATGCGGCGCTCGCCGCGGCGCAGGGCTATGTCGTGCCCTCGAAGAACGCGTTCGACCGGGTGACCGACGTCGATACGCCGCTGCGCGCGAAGCAGGAACTGGGCGGCGCATCGCTGCTCGCGAACTGGGATATCGGCCCGGCGACGGTGACGTCGGTCACCGCGTGGCGGTTCTGGCATTGGGATCCGTCGAACGATCGCGATTTCATCGGCCTGCCGATCACCCCGGTCTCGGCAAACCCGTCGCAGCAGAGCCAGTTCAGCCAGGAACTGCGGGTCGGATCGAACGGCACGCACGCGGTCGACTACACGGTCGGCGTCTTCTACTTCCACCAGACGATCGATACACAGGGTCTTCAGGTGCAGGGCCCCGCGGCGAGCCGGTTCCTGCTCAATCCCGGCAACGGTGTCGCGCCCGGCGCCACCGGATGCGCGACCGCGACCACCGCGGCCTGCAACCCGTCGGTGCTCGACGGGCTGACCAGCCGCAACACGATCGGCTTCACCAACACCAGCGCCGCGCTGTTCGGAAAGCTCACCTGGCATGCCACGAACAAGCTTCAGATCGCGCCCGGCCTGCGGTTGAACTACGACAAGAAGGACGGCGATTACGTCTCCGTCGTCACCACCGGCAATGGCGGCACCACGCTGACAGCCGATCAGCGCGGCGTGCTCGCGCCGCAAAGCTACAAGCCGACGTTCGACAACTGGAACCTGTCGGGCGACATCACCGCGTCGTACACCGTGACCCCCGACATTCACGCCTATGCGACCTATGCGCGCAGCTATAAATCGGGCGGAATCAACCTGTCGGGCCTGCCGCTCGACGCCAACAACAATCCGATCCTCGCGTCGGCGACCGTGAAGCCGGAAAAGGTCAATCATTACGAGCTGGGGCTGAAGACGCAGTTCGCCGATCGGCGCGTGACGCTGAACATCGCCGGGTTCTGGACCGAGATCGCGGATTATCAGGCGACCGTCACCAACAACCAGTATTCGGTGTTGCGCGGTTATCTGGCTAATGCGGGCAAGGTGCGCACGCGCGGTCTCGAATTTGACTCCGCGTTCCGGCCGTCGGAGCGGCTGAACCTGTACGTCAACGGCGCCTACACCGACGCCAAATACGTCAAGTTCGTCGATGCGCCCTGCCCGCCCGAACTGACCGGCGGCACCGCGGCGGATGCGACGCACCCGGCGAGCCCCGCGGGCCAGGCCGGCACTGCGACCCGGCCGTCGTACAGCCCGGCGAGCTGCGACATCTCGGGGCAGCGCCTGCCCGGCGTCTCGAAATTCGCGCTCTCGTACGGCGCGGAATACGACCTACCGGCGCGCATCGCGGGCAAGGATGGTCAGGTTTATGTCGGCTATGACGGCAGCTACCGCTCGCATTTCTCGTCGAACCCGTCGGAGTCGATCTATACCGAGATCAACGGCTATTCGCTGAGCAACTTCCGCGTCGGGTTCCGCGAGCGCGAAGGGATCAACGCGTTTCTCTGGCTGCGCAATGCGTTCGACGAGCATTACTATGATGTGCTCGCAACCCAGTCCGGCAGCACCGGCCTGATCGTCGGCCAGCCAGGCGATCCGAGAACCTACGGCGCGACGATTTCCACGCGGTTCTGATGAAAAACGGCGGCCTGTTTTCCAACAGGCCGCCGTCTTCATTCAAGCAGCGTTCGCTCAGTAGGTCGTCGACGTCGTCGTCGGCCGATACCGGTTCCGCTCAGCGGCAACTTCGTCGCGCGTATAGGCGGGGGCGGCCTCGTCAAAGCGGCTCCAACCGTCCTGGCGATACGCCGCGCCGCGCGTCGTCGCGTCGACCGAGCGGTTGCGATCGAGCACCGCTTCGGCTTCGGCGACCAGATCGTCCTCGACGCGCGCGCTCAGCAGCGTGCCACCGCGGCGGACGCCTTCCGAATAGACATGCGCGTCTTCTTCGGAGTGGCCTGCGTCCTTTAATGCGCCGACGATCGTGCCGGTCGCGGCCCCGCCGGCCGCACCGATTCCGGCGCCGACCACGGTCGAGGCGAGCCAGCCCGCCGCGACGATCGGGCCAAGGCCTGGGATTGCGAGCAGGCCGAGCCCGGCAAGCAGGCCACCGACGCCGCCGACCGCTGCGCCGGTCGAGACGCCACGGCTGACATCGCCGCGATCGTCGACGTCGCCGAGCGTCGTGTCCGTATCGCCGTGCGCGCCGTCGGCGTTGCTCGCGACGATGCTGATATGGCTATGCGGTACGCCCAGTCGCTCGAGATCGTGGAGCGCGGCGGTTGCGTCGGCATAGTCGTCGAACAGGCGTGTGAGTGTCTTGGTCATCGTTTCTCTCCTAAGGATTGGGATCAGCGCGCGGTCACGTTGCCCTTGTAGTCGAGCCCGACATGGACCTTCTTGCCGCCGCGGGTCGCCATGCCCCGCCAGACGCCGTCCTTGTCCTTGGTCAGCGCCGACACCGACCGATAGCCGGCCTTGGTCAGCCGGCCGCGCGCCTGGTCTTGCGAGAATGAATTGGCGCCGCTGGCGGGGGCGGCGACATGCGCGGCGTCGTTGTTCTTGATCGCGGGGTTGTGCGCGCCGGTATGCGTCGCGGTCTGTGCGACGGCGCTCGACGCCAGCAGCATTGCGCCACAGGCCATAAATGCTCGAACAGTCATCATACTCTCCTTTGTTTCTTGTTCTTCGATAATCCGCAGTCGGGGCGGCAGTTCCACGCTGCAACGACCGCCCCGTTTTCTCAGCGTGCCGTGCCGCGACGAAACAGGTTGATGATCGCGAGCAGGATGACCGCGCCGACCAGCGAGATCAGGATCGACTGGATATTGAGCGCGCCGTCCATGATCGAGGCGCCACCGATCAGCGGCGTGATCAGGAACCCGGCGAGCAACGCGCCGACGATGCCGACGACGATGTTGAGGAAGATCCCCTGCTGCGCATCGGTCCGCATGATCATGCTGGCGACCCAGCCGATGAGTCCGCCGACGATTAGGAGGATGATGAGGTTCATGATGAGGCTTCCTGAAGTGTGATACGGGATGCTTAACAGTCGGACCCGCGGTTCCGTTCAGTTCGCCACTTTTGCCGGTTGGTGCAGAAATACCGGGGTGATTGGTAGTTTTGAGCCTTTCTGGGCGGAACCCGATGCCCCCCGTCGGCGCTGGACGGGGTATGACGAAGACCCCGCATCCGCCGCTCCACGCCCCCACGCTGCACCATCTCGAACAGCTCATGACCGGGCTGCTCGAAGGCGTGATCCTGATGGATCCGACCGGCGTCATCCTCAGCGCGAACCCCGCGGCCCTGAAGATGCACGGGATATCCTCGGTGAAGGATCTGGGCGAGACCGCCGACGATTACGCCGCGCGGTTCGACCTGCGCCACCGGAACCACCGTAAGATCCCGCGCCGCGAATACCCGCTGATGCGGCTGCTCGCGGGGGAGAGCTTTCCCGACCTGATCGTCGAGGTCGGCCCGGCGGGTGCGGACGAGCCGCGCTGGGTGCATCAGGTTCGCGACATCGTCATGGACGAGGATGGCGGCGAACCCGACTGCCTGGGGCTCGTCATCAACGACGTGTCCGAACGGTTCGATGCGGAGGATCGGTTCGAGGCGATGTTCCATGCCAACCCGGCACCGGCGCTGATCATCCGCGTTGCCGACCAGCGCTATGTGCTCGTCAACCAGGGGTTTCTCGACCTGTCGGGCTACAGCCGCGACCAGATCATCGGCAAGACGCTGTTCGAGTTCGATTTCCTGACCGAGGTGCAGCGCAAGCCGTTCGTCAGGGACTGCGTGGCCGCAGGCAAGACGGTCCCGCAGCTCGAAGCCGAGCTGCCATTGGCGAGCGGCGACAAGACGCTGGTTGTGCTCGCCGGCCAGCCGATCGAGGTCGCAAACGAAGACTGCCTGTTGTTCACCTTTGCCGATCTCGAACCGCGCCGTCAGGCCGAACGCGCGTTGCAGGCCACCGAACGCCACTTCGCCTCGGTGTTCGAGATGGCACCGATCGCGATGGTCGTGACGCAGGGCGACGACAACCGCATCGCGCAGGTCAATGCCGCGTTCAAGACGCTCACCGGCTACACCGAGAAAGCAGTCGTCGGCATGGTCGCGGACGATCTGCAGCTGTGGAACGATGCGGTGCAACGCGAGGGCCTCGAAACCGAGATCCGCGAGCGCGGCGGCTTTCGCGGCCACGATGTCCGGCTGCTCCACAAGAACGGCGAAGGGCTCGACTGCCTAGTGTCCGCCGAACGGATCAGCGTCGACGGCGAACCGTGCGTACTATGGCTGTATCAGGACATCTCGGCACGGCGGCGCGGCGAACTCGATCTCGTCGAGGCGATCGACGCGGTGATGAAGGACGCCAACTGGCTCAGCCGCTCGATCATGGACAAGCTGGCGACGCTACGTAATCCGCGTGCACTGCCCGGGACCAACGCGCCCTCCACCGATCTCAGCAAACGCGAACGCGAGGTGCTCGAACTGATCTGCCAGGATTTCGACGATGCGGCGATCGCCGAGCGCCTGGGCCTGTCGCGCAACACGGTCCGTAACCATGTCGCGCGACTCTATGCCAAGATCGGCGTCAACCGACGCAGCGCCGCGGTGGTCTGGGCCCACGAGCGCGGCGTAGGCGCGTGATCGGGGCGGTCAGAACGAAACGCTGATCCCCGATCGCACCCGCGTATCCGCGGGCAGCGGCGACTTGGTGGCGCCGGACGCGTGCGTCAAATTCTCGCCCGCAACCCAGGCCGAGACCGTCCGTGACAGGCGGACGCCGACCTTCGCGTCGAGCGCGAGCGCGGCCGACACGTCGAACAGATCGAGAAACGTATCGGGCCGCGTGCTGAGCTGACGCGTTGCGGAAGTGTACCGGCCGACGACGGATCCCGACCACCGCGCGCCGCTATAATCGATCACCAGATTGGCCTTGTGCCGGGCGGTCGCTTCGCCGGGTACGAACGCATATTCGATGCCCCGAGCATTCGCCGGCAATGCCTCGTCGGTCTGCGTGAAGGAATAATTCGCCCGCCAGGTGACATGGTCCCGGATCGCCCCCCGGGCCGACAGCTCCACGCCGTATGTGCGAAAATTCCCGATATTGGCGACCCGCGTGACGAGGAACGGATCGGTCACGCCGCGGATCTCGAGCACCGGATTGTCACCGGGATAGGCGATCGCGTTGTTCGTGCGGGTGAAGAACGCCACCGTCTTGATTTCCAGCGCGTCGGAGATCCGGTAGTCATAGGCGAGCTCCGCGCTCCAGACCTCGACGGGTTTGATCGCCGGATCGCCCGCGACGACGACCGGCAGCGGTACGCCGACGAACGTCACCGGGATGTTCATCCCGAACACGACCAGCGACGGCGCCTGCACGGCGCGCCCACCGTTCAAGCGGATGGTCTGCCGGACGCCCGGCTGATAGACCGCCGCCGCGTTGAAACTGAATGCGGTGAACGAGCGGTCGAAGTCGCGCGCGGTGTTGGCAGTGATCGCGGCGATCGTCCCCGATTGCCCCAGCGACAGCGTGTCGATCCGGCCGGCAAGGTTCACGGACAGCGGATCGGCGACCCGCACGTCGAGCATCGCATTGGCCGAGAGGACCGAATAGTCGGTGATCCGCGAGAACGTCACGCCGCTGTCGACGCGGTTGTCGCGGTACTCGACGCCGATCCGCGCGGTATCGTCGCCGCTCAGCCTGACCAGCGCCGAGGTCTGCGCGACGAGGGTGCGTGCCGATAGGTCGAACGTCTGGAGCGCGGCGATCGGCGCGCGTCCCGGATCGTTCGATCCGATCCCGTATCGGGCATCAAGCCAGTTGTTGTACACCTGCGCGGTGATGCTGCCCCACGGCGTGTCGCGGTCGACGTGCACGCCGATATTGCGCGTCCTGTAGAGCTGTTCGCTGTAGATCTGCGTGACGAGCAGTTCCAACTGGCGATTGCGCGCATAGCCGCCGGTCACGCTCAACTGGGTCTGCGCATCGAGATCGGCATCGACCGTCGCCGACGCATCGTCGCGGATCACGTCGTCGGCGCGCGCGGGCTGGATCTGGTCGGTCGGTATCGCGCGCTCGTTCTCGCGCATGTGCCCGCCGGACACCCGGAGTCCGATCGCGCTGGAGACCGGCATGCTGAGCGCACCGGCGATCCGGCCATAGCCATGATTGCCGGCCTCCGCGGTGGCGAAGATCTTGCGGCTTGCGAGGGGATCGATCGTGATGATGTTGACGACGCCGCTTGCCGCATTGAACCCGAACAGCGCACCGACCGGGCCGCGCACGAGCTCGATCTGCTGGATTTCCTCGAGCTGGATGCCGAGCAGGTTCCAGTCGGTCATTCCGTAATGATCGAGATAGACCTGGCGCCCGTTGACCAGCACGAGCAGCCGCGGGTTGTAGGTCTGCACGCCGCCGCGCACCGCGATGTCGCTCTGCCCCACGGTCCAGTGGTTCACGTCGATCCCGGCATAGGTATTGAGCAGGCTCGGAACGTCCTTCGCCGGCGAGCGCAGGATCTGGTCGTGGTTGATGACGATCGTCGATGCAGGGCTTTCCGACTGGCGTTGCGGCTTGCCGGTGACGCTCTTGGTGACGGGTTCGCCCATCGTCTGGCTGAGCAGGTCGTAATCCATGCGTTGCGCATGGACGGGCATCGCGACGAGCGGCAGGCTCGCGATTGCGGCAAGACGAAGCGAAGTACGATACCGCACGATCAGACCTCCTTGACGAGCATGAGGAATGCCGAGCCGAAGCGGATACCGCTGCGGCGCGCCGCCGCCTTGCTGACGATGATCTGCGTCCGGTTCGGGCTGGTGATGCCGACGACGCACTTCCCGCTGATCACGCAGGCGGAGTCCGCCGTGATCGTCAGAACCGACTGCGCGCCGGCCGCTGCCGCGACCTCGTCCTGATATGCGCGCAGGCCCGTCGTCACGAAGGCGGCCTTGACCCCGCTCAGCTGTTCGAGGTTCGACACGGCCACGCGCCGAGTCCGCAGCGTCGCCCGGCCGATCGTGATGCCGTTCGACAGCGCGCGTTCCATATCCGCCGCGTCCGCTTCCGATGCGGCATTGCCGGGCTCGTACACGATCGCGACCGGCACGACGCCGACCGGTGCCGGCTGCACGAAGGTGATGACACGCGCCGCGACCGGCACGTTGAGCACCGCCGACGGTGCCGGCTGCGTCGGCAGCACGGCCGAAAAGGCGAGGATGGGACCCGCGAGATACGACAGAGATTTCACGTTGATCCTAAGGGTTAGTCCCGCATGACTGCGGGTTCGGCAATGAGCGATGCCCGGTGCCCGTAGGAAAACGGGTCGTCGCGGATAATATGGTGGCTGGCTTGGGTCGACGCGCGCCACCTGCGGACCGCGCGCGATACGGCACAGACATTGTCACGCCGCTTCGCGCTCACCGCGCGTGACGAGCGCGGCAGCCTGTGCGAACGCGGTCGGCTTGCCGAAGAAATAGCCCTGCCCCTGCGTGCAACCGCGTTGTGCGAGCAGGCTCGCGGTCTGCGCGTCTTCGATGCCCTCGGCGGTCACTTCCATACCGAAATTCACCGCCAGCGCGACGATCGCATCGATCAGCTTTTCGCTTTCGACGCTCTCGTGCATCGACCTGACAAAGCTCTGGTCGATCTTGATCTTGTCGAATTTGAACCGTCGCAGATGGGACAGGCTCGAATAGCCGGTGCCGA
Source organism: Sphingomonas sp. Leaf242 (assembly GCF_001422045.1). Taxonomy (GTDB): domain Bacteria; phylum Pseudomonadota; class Alphaproteobacteria; order Sphingomonadales; family Sphingomonadaceae; genus Sphingomonas. Next base: position 487,390 of record NZ_LMLW01000001.1, on the reverse strand, counting down.
AATCGTCGAGCGCAATCGAGATCCCGCTTCGACGGAACGTGTCGAGCACGCGTTCGGCGGCGACGACGTCGTCCATCACCGCGTCCTCGGTGATCTCGATCTCGATCCGCGACGGGATCACGTGCGCATCGCGGATGATCCCGATCAGCGTCTCGGCGAGGTTCGGCTCTTCGAGCTGCATCGGCGATATGTTCACCGCCATCCGCAGATGATCGGGCATATGGCTGAGGTCGATACAGGCCTGACGCAGGACCGACTTGGTCATCTCGGTGATCTGCCCGGTAGTTTCGGCGATCCGGACGAACCTGTCGGGCGTCAACAACCCCAGACGCGGATGATACCAGCGCGCGAGGACCTCGAAGCCATAGAGCTGGCCATCCGAGAACCGCATGATCGGCTGATAGAAAGGCCGTATCTCGCCGCGCACGATGCCATCGCACAGCTCCTGCTCCATCCGGCGCCGTTCGAGACGGTCGAGCTCCATCGCCGGGGCGAACAGGCAGACCCGTCGTATCCGGTCGCGCTTGGCCTCGTACATCGCGATGTCGGCGGCGTGCAGCAGGTCGTCGGGTTCGGATCCGTCCTCGGGGAACCGCGAGACGCCGATGCTCGCGCCGACCTTGATCATGTTGCCGCGCCACACGAGCGGCTCATGCAACGCGACGCTCGCCTGGTGGGCCAGCGCCATCACGTCGCTATGCTCCTGGTCCTGCGGCAGGAGGATGGCGAACTCGTCGCCGCCCAGCCGCGCGATCGTGCTGTTCGCCCCGAAGACGACCCGCAGGCGGTGCGCGACCACTTTCAGCACCGTGTCGCCCGCCGCGTGGCCATGCGTGTCGTTGGCGTCCTTGAAACTGTCGAGATCGGTCAGGATCACCGACAATCTGCTGTCGGACGCCAGCGCCGCGCCGACCGCGCGTTCGATATCGCCGACGAACACGCGTCGATTGACCAACCCCGTCAGCGCGTCGGTTCGCGCCAGCAGCAACGCTTCCTGTTCGGCGACGCCGCGCCGGATGATTTCCGCGCGCAACTGCGTCCCCCGTGTCGCCGCCAGCGCAAGCCAGGCATAGGACAGCGCCGCGACGATCAGCATCGCGGTCGTCACCAGCGCGACGAGCAGACGGGTCCGCCAGGCGGCCTCCTCGGCATGGCGGTGCGCGTCGGTGATGCCCGACGCGGCGATACCCTTGATCGCCGTCAGGACGTGATCGGCATTGGCGCGGAACGGCCGAAGCATGCCGACGCTGGTCGCGAAATCGATCTCCAGCATCGACGAGACCACGTCGACCGCCTCGCGATATTTCGCGAGTTCGACGACGACGTTGGCGGCACGCGCGCGATCGTGCGGCGACATCGCCTGCTGCTGCGCCGCGAGATCGGCACTGATCCGATCGATCCGGGCGCTGATCCGGCCGAGACGATGTTCGCCGCCCGCGGACGGTCCGCTCGCCGCTTCGTCGACCATCAGCCGGTACAGGTTGCCGTCTTCGTGATCGAACCGTGCCGCGATCTCGCTCAACGACACCGCCGCGTCCATGTCGCGGTCGACGATCACGCTGTTGGCATGCTGGACGTAGATCAGCGTGCCGAGGCACAGCGTAACCGCCAGGACGAGGAGGACGATGACCGCCTTCGGACCCGCGACGACGCGCGAAAACGGCACCAAGTTCAGCAGCGACGCGGCGAACCGGATTGCCGTGCCGAGCATGCCCGTTCGATCCGCGGAATCGTCGAGCGAGGGACCGGCCGCGGTCCGACCCGCAAAGACGATATCGTCGCGCGCACTGGTCGCCGCGCGTCGCCAATGGCTGCCACGCGACGATTCGCTTCGAAAATTTCGCTGGTTTGGCATGGTCTTGCGGACCTAACTGCCTGCGAAACACTAACAAGTTACGTATAATTTCGACAACATATATCAATAAACCCGCTTCGGGTTGATTGTGCTCCTCGCGCGGCCCGGCGTGCCTGCCGCCGCGGCAATGACGGCGTTCAACCGGCGCACTGCCGAGCGGATATGGCTTGGACGGTAAGAAACCATTTCGAATTTTTCCGGCATGGTCAGACTTTGGCAACGTCTTTCGCGCTAGAATTAAGACATGTTGTCGTCGCTCTCCTCGCGCATAGCCATGCTGGGCGTCGTCGTGGTCGTTGCCCTTACGGCACTCGCGGCCTTGCTCATCCACGCTTCGCTCGACACACGCGACAGCTTCGGTCAGGTGACGCATTCGGCGGAGGTCATCGAGACGATGACCCAGGCACTCGGCGAGCTTCGTGACGCGGAGTCGGGCCAGCGCGGCTTCATCATCACGCACAACCCGGTGTTCGCGCAGTCGTTCGAAGATCGCATCACGGGTTCGCTGAGCGATATCTCTCAGGTCGTGTTGCTCACCGCCGACAACCCCGTTCAGAACATGCGGGCAAACGAACTGCGTCGGTTGATCCGCGAACGTACCGCCGTTCTCCGTGGTCCCCTCGACCTCGGCCAGGTGGGAGATTTCGACAGGGCCGCGGCGATGGTGGCCAGCGGGCGCGGTCGGGACCTGATGTCGACCATCGCGGTGCGCGCGCGAACTTTCCTCGGCGAGGAGCGCAACCTTCAGACGCAGCGGACCGACGCGGCGGGGCAGCGGCTGACGGGCGTGCGCCGGCTCGCCATCGCCGGCGTTGCGATCATCGCGCTGATCGTGATCCTCGTCTCCGGGCTCGTCATTCGTGGGATCAAGCAGCCCTCGATCCTGATGAAAGAGGCGATGGCCGATCTTGGCAAGGGCGACCGCAGCGCCCGCATCACCAGCGCGATGGGTTCGCGCGAGTTCGACGACCTTGCAATGGGCTACAACGCGATGGCCGAACTGCTCGAGGCTGCGGTGGCCGAACAGGTGCAGAGCGAGCATCAGCTTCAGCACGCCAATGGAGAACTGGTCCGCAACGCCAGCAGCATGCGCGAGCGCGGCGAGGCGATCGAGCTTCTCGGTGGCATGGCGCACCGGATGCAGGCCGCGCGCACCGACATGGAACTGGCGCAGATCGTCCAGCTGTTCGTGCCGCGCGTGCTGCCGGGACTGCCCGGCGCGCTGTTCGTCCACAACAACTCGCGCAACCTGTTGACGCCGATGGCGACCTGGGGCGGCGTCGCGATCGAAACCGACGGGTTCGCGCCCGACCAATGCTGGGCGTTGCGGCGCGGCCAGAGCCACTTCGTCGCGGTACCGGGCGGCGATATCGTCTGCGCGCACGTTGGCGACGCGGCGACGGTCTATCACTGCGAGCCGCTCCTCGCGTCCGGCGAAGTCATCGGCGTGCTGTATCTGCAGGGCATGATCACCGGCGACAGCCGCTTTCAGCTGACGGTGCTCGCCGAGAACATCGCCTCGGCGCTCGTCAATCACCGGTTGCAGCGCGACCTGCGCGAGCAGACGATCCGCGATCCGCTGACCGGGTTGTTCAATCGCCGCTACATGGAGGAGACTCTGGCGATCGAGATCGCCCGCGCCGTGCGTGGCGGTCCGCCGCTCAGCCTGGTGATGTGCGATATCGATCACTTCAAGCGGTTCAACGACGAGTTCGGGCATGATGCGGGCGACTTCGTCTTGCACGCGGTTGCCAACGAACTGCGCGCCCGCTTCCGCGACGGCGACGTCGTGTGCCGTTTCGGTGGCGAGGAGTTCACGATCATCGCGCCGGGGACGACCGCCGAAACGCTGTTGAACCGCGTCGAAATCGTCCGGCAGACTATCGCCGATCTCACACTGGAGCAGAGCGGCAAACGGCTCGGATCGACGACCATGTCGTTCGGGCTCGCGACCTGGAACCCCGACATGTCGCGCGATGGAACGACGCTTATCCAAACCGCGGATGCCGCGCTGTATCAGGCGAAGCGCGAGGGACGTAACCGCGCGATCGTCAGTCCGGCGCGCATGCTCGACAGTTCCGCCCGCCGGTGATGCTCAGCGGACGGCGTAGCCATTGCGGTCGAGTGGCGGATCATTTGACCCGCTTAATACTCTGACATAACCTCCTGTCATGCCGGCGTTCAAGTCCGGACCGGGAGGACGCATGCGACATACTTGGATCGGCGCGGCAGTGGTCGGCGCGATCGCCAGCGCCACTCCCGTGGGCGCACAGACTCCCTGGCAATCCTCCGAGACGCAAGCTCCGGCGGCGCGCACGACGTTGGAGCAGAAGACCAGCGACGGCGCCCGGTTCAGGGTACCTGGTGGCGTCCTCCGCGTGACGGTGTGGGGCGAGCGTGCGATCCGCGTGACGGTCGCTGCGGCCCATGTGCCAGAGTTAGACACCGGTCTCGCGGTCCTCGGCACGCCCGCGCGCGTCGCCTGGACGATGACGGAAGACGTGGATCGCTTCACCATCGCGACCCCTTCGATGCGCGTGACGGTCGCGAAGGCCGATGGCCGGGTCGCATTGCTTGGGGCGGACGGCAAGCCGCTGATCGGCGAAAGCGATCCGGTGACCCGACGACTGGGCGACGCGCCGGAGCCCGACGGTCGCGTCCAGCAGCGGTTCGAGATCGGCGGCGGCCAGGCGATCTACGGCCTTGGCCAGCATCAGGCCGGGTTGCTCGATTATCGCGGCACGACGGTGCGGTTGCAGCAGGCCAACACCGATGTCGGCGTCCCCGTGTTCGTCTCCAGCGCGGGCTACGGCCTGTTCTGGAACAACCCGGCGGTGACCGATGTCGCGGTCGCCGTACCGCAGGCCACGGACCGGATCGTGTTCCGATCGCAGGCGGGCAAGGGAATCGATTATTTCCTGTTCGGCGGCCCCGACGTCGACGACGTGATCGGCGCCTACCGAGGCCTGACCGGGCAAGCACCGCTGATGGCGCGCTGGACCTGGGGGCTGTGGCAATCGAAGGAGCGCTACGGATCGCAGGCGGAGTTGCTGGGCGTCGCCGCGCGCTATCGTGCGATGAAGATCCCGCTCGATGCGGTCGTCCAGGACTGGCAATATTGGAAGCCCGGCGAATGGGGCAGCCACCGGATGGACCCGGCGCGCTATCCCGATCCCAAGGGGATGCTCGATACGCTGCACCGGCAGAATGTACACAGCATCGTGTCGATCTGGCCCCGGTTCGACCGCGACCTAGACACGACCAATGCGCTCGACGCGGTCGGCGGGCTGTACGCAAAGACCTATCCCAACGTCTATCCCGCCGGCGAAGGCCGCTGGTACGACGCGTTCTCGAAGACCGCACGCGCGACCTATTGGCGGTTTGTGTCCGAGCGCTTGGGCAAGGTCGGCTTCGACGGCTATTGGCTCGACGGCAGCGAGGCGGAACTCGGTGGCCACTGGGGCGAGATGCGCGACGTGCGGACCGCGATCGGATCCGGCGCGGACGTCTACAACGCGTATCCGCTGATGCACACCAGCGCGGTGCACGATGGCATGGCGACCGACTTCGCCACCAAGCGCCCGATCATCCTGACGCGGTCGGCGTGGGCCGGGCAGCAGCGCAATGCCGCGATCACCTGGTCGGGCGACGTTGCCGGACGGTGGGACGTGTTCCGCGCGCAGATCCCCGCCGGCGTCAACTTCTCGATGACCGGCATTCCCTATTGGTCGGCCGACATCGGCGGGTTCTTCGGCGGCAGCCCGGACGATCCCGCCTATCAGGAGCTGTTCACCCGCTGGCTCCAGTTCGCCGTGTTCAATCCGATGTTCCGCATCCACGGAACCGGCGCCGGCAAGGAGGTCTACAGCTTCCCCGAGACCGCTCGCGGTCCGCTGCTCGATGCGGTCGCGCTGCGCTACCGGCTGCTGCCGTTCCTGTATGCGCAATCGTGGCAGGTCACGCAGCACGGCGCGTCGTTCCTGTATCCGGCAGGAATGGCGTTCCCGCACGACGAAGCGGCGCGAGACATGCGCGACGAATATCTGTTCGGCCGGTCGATCCTGGTCAGCCCGGTGGTCGAGAAGGGTGCGACGTCGCGGCAGGTCTATCTGCCGGCGGGTGCGGACTGGTATGATTTCTGGTTGGGCGCACGGCTGGCCGGCGGCACGCGCGTCACCGTGGCCGCGCCGATCGGCCAGATCCCGGTGCACATCGCGGCGGGGACGATCCTGCCGCTGGGGCAACGCGTCCAATATGCCGAACAGTCGACAACGCTGCCGACCGAACTGCGCGTATACCGCGGTCGCGACGGACGCTTCACGCTCTACGACGATGCCGGGGACGGCCAGGGCTGGCGGCGCGGCGAGCGCGCGACGATCGATCTTGCACTTAACGACAAGACCGGGACGCTGACGATCGGCGCGCGGCAGGGCCGCTACCCGGGGATGTCGGCCGCGCGCATTTTCCACGTGGTGTCGGTCGGCGCAGGTAATGGTGTCGGGCTAGGCGAAGGCATCGGTAGGACGATCGCCTACACCGGAAAGGCGGTCAGCGTAGCGTTGGACACGGATGGCTCCGGTGCGGCCCGCCGCAGATGACCGGGTCGTGGGGCGAGCGCTCTCTGAGGGCCTGAGGCAGCCCATCGCTTTCCACATTGACGCGGTGCAGCATCGATCCTAGACGCGCGCCTCCTCATTATGCCAAGCCCTTCACGGTGCCGCTTTGCTCTGCGCCGGAGGCGCCGCTTGACCATGACCATGACTTTTGCTGATCTCGCCCTCGCCCCGGCTTTGCTGCAGGCGCTAACGGAAGAGGGCTATACCAACCCGACGCCGATCCAGGCGCAGTCGATCCCGATGCTGCTGCAGGGCCGCGACATGCTCGGCATGGCGCAGACCGGCACGGGCAAGACCGCCGCCTTCGCGCTGCCGTTGCTGCACCGCCTTGCCGCCGATCCCCGGCCGGCGCCCAAGGGCGGCGCGCGCGTGCTCGTGCTCGCCCCGACGCGCGAACTGGTGTCGCAGATCGCCGCGGGCTTCGAGAGTTTCGGCCGACACATCAAGCCGCGCGTGACGACGATCTTCGGCGGCGTCAGCCAGTTCCATCAGGTCAACGCGCTCAAGGACGGCGTCGACATCATCGTCGCAGCACCGGGGCGTCTGCTCGATCTGATCGACCAGGGGCTGTGCGATCTGTCCGCGCTCGAGGCGCTGGTGCTCGACGAGGCCGACCAGATGCTCGACATGGGTTTCGCCAAGCCGATCGAGCGGATCGTCGCGACGCTGCCGCAGGACCGCCATACGCTGCTGTTCTCGGCGACGATGCCGAAGTCGATCGCCGCGCTGGCCGAGAGCCTGCTGCGCGATCCGGCCAAGGTCGAGATCGCGCCGCCGTCGACGACGGTCGACCGGATCGACCAGTCGGTGATGTTCCTCGACGCCGCCAACAAGAAGGCGGCGCTGCTCGCATTGCTGCGCACCCCCGACATGGGCCAGGCGGTCGTCTTCACGCTCCAGAAGAACATCGCCAACGAGGTGTGTGCATTCATCAGCGAAGAGGGCATCACCGCCGAGGCGCTGCACGGCAACAAGTCGCAGGGCCAGCGCGAGCGCGCGCTCGACGCGTTCCGTGCCGGCACCGTGCAGGTTCTGGTGGCGACGGATATCGCCGCACGCGGGATCGATGTCGATACCGTGACGCACGTGTTCAACCACGACCTGCCGAGCCTGCCCGAGAGCTATGTCCACCGCATCGGCCGCACCGGTCGCGCCGGTCGCAGTGGCTTCGCGATCACGCTGTGCGATGCCGAGCAACGCGCCTGGCTGCATGACGTGGAACGCGAGATCGGTCGCACGCTGACCGTCCAGGACGATCACGAATGGCATTGCGAAGTCGCGCGCCACTCCACCCAGCGCGCTCCGGTGCTCGGCGGCGGCCCCGTCAAGCAGATCAAGCCGACCAAGGAGCGCGTGCGGAAAGTCTGGACCGAGGAAGAGAAGCTCGCCGCGCGGATGGCCGCGAAGGCCGCCTGACAAACCCACCGTCCTGAGGTCTCCGCAGATGCCGACGCATCGGCGGAGACGAAGCTCAACTGCGATCGATCTGAAGCATAGCCCACGAGACAGGTTATGCGGCGAGCGCCAGATATAAACCGCTTTTGTTGGAGCGGCAGCGCTTACGCGAGAACGCCAACTACCCGCCGAGTTGCGGACGTCCCAACGCCATCACGCCGGCACAATTGACGAGCGGCTCCTGCCAGGCGCCGGAAGTCGGCCGTGTAGCACTCGCAGAGGCTGCGCCTCGGCAACACGGTCACTCTTCCTGAAGTACCCTCTCAAAAGCGTCGCCATCACAGATACCGCATCCACCACCGATCGCTTTTGCGCTTCATCGTCGCGAATGACCGGGTCGCGAGGCAGAGCGGCCCGAGCACTGCGGCGGCAATCAGCCAGATCCAGCCGACCGACGGCACGTCTACCCCTGCTGCACCGGGCACTACGCCGGCAGCAATCTGGACGAGATGCAGCACGTAGAGATGTAGAATATAGAAGAACAACGGCGCGCTGCCCAACACCGCCAGCCACCGCGGCGAGCGGCTGTCCCATAGCGCCAGCAAGGCGGATCCGATCCCCAGCGTCAGCAGCAGAAAATCGAGCGACGGGGGATATTTCGTCACGTTCAGAAACGACATGGCTGTGAGTAATGGGGTCGCGCCCCCGATCCACGGGGTCGGATCGCCATAGCCGTTCAGCCCGCGCACCAAACAGAACGCGGCCAGCAAGCCTGCCGCGACCATCCATAACCGGCGAACCCGCGTCGTCGGCGCGGTCGCAGCCGCGAACCAGGGGCCGATCGCATAGCCCAGCGCGATCGCGCCAATCCACGGCAAGACCGGATAGGAGGTCCGAGCGCGCGTCCCTTCCCACAGGTCGACAAAGCCCCGATCGTGCAGCACGGCCCAGATCGCATGTCCGGGCTCGCCCACTGCAAAGGTGATCGGATCGAGCAGATTGTGCCCGACGACGATCGTCAAACCAATCGCGGCGATCCAGACGCGCGGCAGATGCACCAGTGCGGCCAAGGCTAGCATCGACCAGCCGATCGCCCAGATGACCTGCAGGAAGACCGTCGCTGGCGACACGGTGAACGACCAGGCGAACCCGACGATCGTCAGTTCCAGCGCGATCAGGAACGCCCCCCGTTTCACCAGGAAGGCGGAGGTCGCCATCACGGGCTTGCGCGCGCCGTACAGCCACGCGGCGAGCCCGGTCAGCGCGACGAAGACGGGCGCGCACAGATGTGCCGCCAGCCGCGTGAAGAACAAGCCGGGCGACGTCGTGGTCAGGTCCATCGGATCTGCGACCTGATGACCATAATAGAAGAATTCGCGGGTGTGATCGACCAGCATCAACAGCATGACGAGCCCGCGCAGCCCGTCGATCGACTCGATTCGAGCACCACGGCGCACCGGCGCCGTAGAAACGACGTCGTCTCTTACGGCTGGCGAAGTGGCGGACGTTGCGGTGGGGGATGTAGCGGCAGTCACGGTCGACACAGTTTGATTTCTCCGTTGCCCCGCAATGTTATATTGTAACGACAACGTCAACCTCGGCGCTGTGCTCCGCCGTGTTCGCCGTACCCTCATTTGTCGCACGGACTGCCGCGCCGTACCCGTCGCGGCGTATTCGCACGGCGTTATGGTGCTGTGCGCCTCACCGACGCGCTGGGACTGGTCGTCAGGATTAGTTCAAAGGAAAAGCCAGGCAATCATCTGGCGTCGGTTGACGCAACGCGATGGTCGAATTCACCCAGAGCCGGAGACATCGAGGCTTCCGGTTCGCTTGGCAGAATAGATCAAGGATTGGCTGGGGCGGCAGGGTTCGAACCTGCGCATGGCGGCATCAAAAGCCGCTGCCTTACCACTTGGCGACGCCCCAACAGAGGCGGCCTTATAGCGGGGCCGCGCCGCGTGAAAAGCCCTCGCGGACGTCAAACCGCGAGATGGTGCAGCCAGGCGTTGTCGTCGGGCGCGGTGCCGCGCTGGATCGAGACGAGCGCGTCGCGCATCCGCATCGTCAGCGCACCGGGAGCGCCGTCACCGATCGTGAAACGCCCCTCGGGGCTCGCCACCGTGCCGATCGGCGTCACCACCGCCGCGGTGCCGCAGGCGAAAGCCTCGACCAGCCGGCCGCTCGACGCATCGGCGCGCCACTGATCGAAGGTGTAGCCCTCCTCACGCACGGTGATGCCCTGAGCCCGCGCGAGCGTGAGGATCGAGTCCCTCGTAATACCGGGAAGGATCGTGCCGGTCAGCGCCGGCGTCGCCATGCTGCCGTCGTCGAACACGAAGAAGATGTTCATCCCACCGAGTTCCTCGACCCAGCGGCGCTCGGCCGCGTCGAGAAACACGACCTGATCGCAGCCGTTGCGGATCGCCTCGGACTGCGCGAGCAGGCTGGCGGCGTAATTGCCGCCGCACTTGGCGGCGCCGGTGCCGCCCTGTGCAGCGCGCGTGTACTGCTGGCTCACCCAGATCGACACGGTCGGCGCGCCACCCTTGAAATACGCGCCGACCGACGACGCGAGCACCATGTAGAGATATTCGGCCGAGGGCTTCACGCCGAGGAACACTTCGGAGGCGAACATGAACGGGCGCAGGTACAGTGCGCCGCCGTCGCTCTCCGGGATCCAGTTCGCGTCGGTCTTGACCAGCCGCTCGACCGATTCGAGGAACAGCTCGGTCGGCAGTTCCGGCATCGCGAGACGCCGCGCCGAATCCTGAAAGCGGCGCGCGTTCGCCTCGGGACGGAACAGCGCAGTGCCGCCGTCCGCGAGTCGATACGCCTTCATTCCCTCGAAGATTTCCTGCGCATAATGCAGCACCGACGACGCCGGATCGATCGTCAGCGGCGCACGCGCAGTGATCCGCGCATCGTGCCAGCCCTCGGCATCGCTATAGCGGATCATCGCCATGTGATCGGTGAAGACTCGCCCGAATCCGGGATCGATCAGCCGCTTCGCGCGCTCGTTCGCCTCGACCGGAGCCGCGTTTGGCTCGTGGCGGAAGGTTGAAGAGGGCGTAAAAGCTGGAGCGGACATCGAATTCTCTCTCAAGGCGGGTTGCCGACGACTACGGGCGATGGCTAAACCGGTCAACATGTCTGCCACAGCTTCGCCTGCGTCGCCCCTGTTCCTTCGCGAACCCGAACTCCGCCGCGGCATGGAGCTGCTCTATTTCGGCTATAGCCACCTGACGCGGTCGATCGACCAGGGCCTCGCCGAAGAAGGACTCGGGCGGGCGCACCACCGCGCGCTGTATTTCATCGCGCGCAAACCCGATCTCACGGTGAGCGAATTGCTGTCGCTGCTGGCGATCACCAAGCAATCGCTCGGCCGCGTGCTGAACGAGCTCGCCGAACGCAAGCTGGTCGAAACGCGCCCCGGCGAGCGCGATCGCCGCCAACGGTTGCTGAAGCTCACCCCGGAAGGCGCGAAAATGGAACGCGACCTGTTCGAGGCGGCGCGGATTCGCATGGCCGAAGCCTATGCCAGCGCCGGACAGAGCGCGGTCTCGGGGTTCTGGGCGGTGCTGGAAGGCTTGGTCCCGGAAAGCGATCGCTCGCAGGTATTCGGCCTGCGCGGCTGAGCGCCCACGTCAGCGCGCGGCGGCGGCCATCTCGGCATTGCGCCGCTCGGACGCAGCCAATGTTTGGGTGAGCAACGCAACCAACGCATCGTCGCGGTCCAGCACCTTCATACCCTCCCGAGTCGATCCGCCCGGACTCGCCACGCGGTCCGCCAGGACGGCAGGCGATACATCCGCATCGGCCGCCATGATCGCCGCGCCCTCGAGCGTGGCAATCGCCAGCCGCGCCGCTTGCCCTGCTGGCAGCCCCAGCGCGGCGCCTGCCTTGGCCAGTGCATCGGCGAATCGGAATACGAATCCCGGGCCGCAGCCTGCGAGCGCCGTCACCGCATCGAAATGCGCTTCGTCGGCGATCCATTCATAGTGACCGAGCGGGGCGGCGAAGGCCTCTGCCGCTGCGATCGCCTCGTCCGACGCGGCGACCGTATAGAGCGACGTCACGCCCTTGCCGATCGCCACCGGCAAGTTGGGCATCGCCCGAACCATCGTATCCGCTGCGAATCGTTCCGACAAAGTCGCGTGATCGACCCCAGCCAGGATCGACAGCAGCAGCGTCGGCGCACCCCGCATGGGCGCGAGCATGGCCTGCGCTGCATCGATCTGTTGCGGCTTGAGCGCAAGCATCAGCGTTGCGGGGGCATTCTCGTCAGGCAGCGCGGTCAGCGAGCGGACTCCCTCGGGCGCCCCCTTCCCGCTCCGCGTGATCACCGTCACAGTCGAAGGATCGAGCCCGGCGGCGATCCAGCGCCGCAGCATCGCACCCCCCATGTTGCCGCAGCCGATCAGCCAAAGCGGACCTGCTGGAAAGCGCGTGCTCATGCCTCGCCGTGGGTTTCGATCAGCGCCGCGGCGATCGCTTCCTTCGGACTCTTGCCGCCCCACAGCACGAACTGGAACACGGGATAAAACCGCTCGCACTCCTCGATCGCCGATTCGACGAGCAGTTCGGCGGCCTCCAGCGACATCGTCCCGTCGTCGCCGCCGTCGACCATCGCCGCGTGCCGGAACAACAGAATGCCACTCGTCGACCAGAGTTCGAAATGACCGATCCAAAGCTGTTCGTTGACCAGGCCGATCGTCTCGTACACCGCGAGACGGCGTTCGTCGGGCACCTTTATATCGGGAAAAGCGAGGAATTGCAGGACGCTATCGTCTTCACGCCACAACGCGCGCAACTCGTACGTCGCCCAGCTGCCTTTGACGGTCGCGACGATCTCGTCGTCGTGGCGCTCATGCTCCCAGCCATGCGCAGCGTAATAGCTTTCGAGCATGTCGATCGGAGCGGCGTCTTCGTGGTCGTGGTCGGCGTGTTCAAGCATCACAGGGTCCTGGCGATCCTTATCGCACAACAAAGGGTGCCGAGGCAAAAACGCCCCGACAACCCCATCGGCCCCAATTCTGCGGAAAACTGTGGAAAAGTCAGTCGAAAGACGCCCCGAGCGGCGCATTGACCGTCGATTTCGCCTCGAGCGCATCGAGACGCGCCTTCAGGGCATCGTTCTCGTCGCGCGCGGCCGCGGCCATCGCCTTGACCGCATCGAACTCTTCACGGCTGACGAAGTCGAGCCCGCCAAGCCATTCGCGGGCACGCTCGCGCGCACCCGAACCGGCTTCGCGACCGACGCCTGCAAGCGTACCGGCCGCGCCGTTCAAGACCTTGACGATATCGTCGAACACGCGGTTTTCGGACTGCATTGCTTCAAAATCCCAGTGAATGCCGAAACGGCTGCTGCGTCACAGCATTTGGGACGTATGGCTGGCGGGCGCAAGGGTTTCGGCGCCGGGGTTCAACTGCCCGATGCTGAACGCGAGCACGCCGGCGAAGCTGATCCACACCATATACGGCACCATCAGCCACGCCGCGGCGGGGCGGATGCGCGCGAACACGACCGTTGCGGCGATCGACAGCACGAGCATCGCGACGATCACCAGTACCGACGCGCCGATCTTGTGCGCGCCGAAGAACATCGGCGTCCAGGCGAGGTTGAGCAGGAAATGACCGACGAACAGGCCGACGGCCAAGCCGCGCAACCGAGCGCCACGCGCGTTGAGGATCATCGCGAGCGCCAGCCCGACCAGGATGTAGAGCGTTGTCCAGACGACCGGGAAGACCCAGCCCGGCGGGTTCAGCGCAGGTTTGGCGAGCGCCATGTACCAGGCATTCTCGTTGCCGACGCTGACCGATCGTCCGGATAGGAACCCCAGCAGCAGGATCAGGGGCACGGTCACGACCGCCCAGCGGAGGAACGACATCCTCAACTGGCCCTTCGAAGCGATACCGCCCACACAAATCCTTTCGCCTCTACACGCGCTCGTCCTGGCGTGCATTTTGCGATCGGTAAACCGAGTTTGGTGGATAATCGTTCCGCTAGTGGTTCATTCCGGTACGCTACCTCCCCACGCCGTCATCCTGACGAAAGTCAGGACCCAGGATACCAAGCGCGCCCCGCGTGGCGCTGGATCCTGACTTTCGTCAGGATGACGGGGACGTTTGGGGATCGTTTGGCACGTCCGATGCCGGCTGTTCGACCGTCGAACTCTCGCCACGCAAAGCAGCAATCAGGAACTCGACATTACCCTCAGGCCCCGTAATCGGGCTCTCGACCACGCCGATCACGCTCCACCCCTGTCCCGTCAACCACGCCGCGACCTCGTCGCAGACGCGCTGGTGGATCGCGGTATCGCGGACGACCCCGCCTTTCCCCACTTCGCCGCGCCCCGCCTCGAACTGCGGTTTGACTAGCGCCATCAGTCGCGCATCAGGTTTGGCGAAGGACATCGGCCGCTCGAGCACCTTGGCCAAACCGATAAAGCTCGCATCGCAGACGATCAGGTCGATCGGCTCCGGGATATGCGCGGGCGTGAGGATCCGCGCGCTGGTCTGTTCGTGGACCATGACGCGCTCGTCCTGCCGCAGCGACCAGGCAAGCTGGTTGGTCCCGCTGTCGACCGCGTAGACCTTAGCCACGCCGTTCTTCAGCATGACGTCGGTAAAGCCGCCGGTCGACGAACCGACGTCGATTGCCACCGCGCCGGTCACGTCCCAACCGAAATGCGCAAGGCCGTGCGCCAGCTTGATCCCGCCACGCGAGACCCAGGGGTGATCGCGACCGCGCACATCGAGTTGCACGTCGTCCGCGAGCGTCTGCCCCGGCTTGTCGACCTTCTTCGTCCCCGCGAACACGAGGCCCGCCATGATCAGCGCCTGCGCGCGCGTCCGCGACTCGACCAGCCCCCTGTCGACCAGCATTTGGTCTGCACGTACCTTCACCATGGCGTGCGTATCGCCGTCTGATCCGATTGCCGCAAGCTGCCTTCCTTTCGCCGCAATGTCATTGCCTACCGAAGCGGTAGGATTATCTTGAGCGCATGGGATCGTGACCGGATGGCGTGTCCTAGAGCGTCCTTCGGCCACGCTCCCGACCTCGCAGAACGAGGTTTTGGAGAAGGAGAAGCGCTGTGGGTTCTTTCGCACCGTATGATTCCGTCCAGCCGACGATCCTGACCGTGCCCGGCCTTGGTGGATCGGGTCCTTCGCACTGGCAGACGTTATGGGAAGAGGCGCGGCCCGACACGGTGCGCGTCGAGCTCGGCATGTGGAACACGCCGCACCGCAACGCCTGGGTGACGCGGCTCGACGAAGCGATCCGGCAGGCACAGGCACCGGTGATCCTCGCCGCGCACAGCCTCGGGTGCCTTGCGGTGGCGTGGTCGGCCGAACTAAGTCCACAGCCTTATGGCTGGCCGGTCGCGGGCGCGCTTCTCGTGGCGCCGGCGGATGTCGATCGCGGCGGCGCGCAGGCCGAACTAAAGGGCTTCTCGCCGACGCCGCGCACGCCCCTGCCATTCCCGTCGATCGTGGTGGCGAGCAGCGACGACCCCTGGGTCACGCCCGAGCGAGCGCACAGCATGGCGGCGGACTGGGGTAGCCACTTCGTCGATGCCGGGCCGCAAGGGCATTTGAATGCCGCGAGCGGGATCGGCTGGTGGCGCGAAGGGCAAGATCTGCTGGAGCGCGTCATCGCGGCGAGTGGCGATGGTCGGGGACAGGCTCTACCGCCGAGCAAGGCGCGCTCAATCCTTGCGGTGAGTGCGACTGACGCCGCACAGACACATTATCTGGGTGGGTGACGCCCCCCAAACCATACACCACCCCGGCGAAGGCCGGGGCCCAATTGGTGAGGTCGTAGTAACGGGGACCGCGCTTCGTTATCAACGCTTGCCAATTAGGCCCCGGCTTTCGCCGGGGTGGTGCCTGCCTACAACGCCAGCTTACGAAATCCGCGAACCGTCCTCATCAAACAACTCAGGGTTCGCCGCCTGCTCGGCCTTCGCCGCAGCCAGCCCACCCCGCATCCGCCGCCACATCGCAATATTCAACGACACCATCACGACCACCGCCAGAACGATGATCACAAGCCCCTTGGTAGCCCCGGTCATGCGCGCGCTTCGGCAACCCCGCCCGAATTGTGGCGGAGCGCCTTGAGCACGGTATCGACGAGCGCGGTCGCGTCGAGCCCGGCTTCGGCATACTGCACCTCGGGCTTGTCCTGATCCTGATACACGTCGGGCAGACGCAACGTACGCAGCTTGAGCCCGCCGTCGATCAGCCCCTCATCCGACGCCATCGTCAGGACGTGCGCGCCGAAGCCACCGACCGAGTTCTCCTCGATCGTCACCGCGACTTCGTGCGTCGTGAGCAGTTTCCGAATCAGATCGACGTCGAGCGGCTTGGCGAAGCGGAGGTCCGCTACCGTCGTGCTCAACCCCTTGGCTTCGAGAACCTCCGCGGCCTTCAGCGCTTCCTCGAGACGCGTACCGAGCGACAGGATCGCAATCTTCTTGCCCTCGCGCACGACACGGCCCTTGCCGATTTCCAGCAACTGCGGCGTCTCCGGGAGCGCAACACCGGTGCCGTTGCCGCGCGGATAGCGGACCGCGATCGGGCCGGTGTCGTACTGCGCCGCGGTGTGCGTCATGTGGACGAGTTCGGCCTCGTCCGCCGCGGCCATCACGACGAAGTTCGGCAGCGTCGCGAGGTACGTGACATCGAACGATCCGGCATGAGTCGCCCCGTCCGCGCCGACCAAGCCTGCACGATCGATCGCGAACCGCACCGGCAGGTTCTGGATCGCCACGTCGTGCACGACCTGATCATAGGCGCGCTGGAGGAACGTCGAATAGATCGCACAAAACGGCCGCATCCCCTGCGCGGCGAGGCCGGCCGCAAAGGTGACGCCGTGCTGCTCGGCGATGCCGACGTCGAAGAACCGGTCGGGATACGCCTTGGCGAACGCATCGAGCCCGGTGCCCGACGGCATCGCCGCGGTGATCGCGCAGATCCGCGGGTCCTTGGCGGCCTCGGCGACGAGCTGCGCACCGAACACGTTCTGGTATTGCGGCGGCCCCGGGGGCGCCTTGGTCTGGACGCCGGAGATCACGTCGAACTTCTGCACGCCGTGGTATTTGTCCGCGGCGGCCTCGGCGGGTGCGTAACCCTTGCCCTTCTTGGTGACGACGTGGACGAGGATCGGGCCCTCCTCCGCATCGCGGACATTCTCGAGCACCGGGATCAGATGCTCGAGATTATGGCCGTCGATAGGGCCGACATAGTAGAAGCCCAATTCCTCGAACAACGTACCGCCCATCGTCATGCCACGTGCGAACTCGTCGGTCTTGCGCATGCCACTGGCGATCGGCCGTGGCAGCCGCTTGGCGAGTTTGCGTGCCAGATCGCGGAAGCCGAGGAACTCGCGGCTCGACACGATCCGGCTCAGATACGCCGACAGTCCACCGACCGGCGGGGCGATCGACATGTCGTTGTCGTTAAGAATCACGACCAGCCGGTTGCCCGCCTGCGCGGCGTTGTTCATCGCCTCGTACGCCATGCCGGCAGACATCGCGCCGTCGCCGATCACCGCGATGCCCTTGCCCGGCGTCCCCGCAATCTTGTTGGCGATCGCAAAGCCCAGCGCCGCCGAGATCGACGTCGAGGAATGCGCCGCGCCGAACGGATCGTATTCGCTCTCGCTTCGCTTGGTGAAGCCGCTGAGGCCACCGCCCTGGCGCAGCGTGCGGATCCGGTCGCGTCTGCCGGTCAGGATCTTGTGCGGATAGCATTGGTGACCGACGTCCCACACCAATCGGTCGCGCGGGGTGTCGAAGACATAGTGGATCGCGGTGGTCAGCTCGACCACGCCGAGCCCGGAACCGAGATGCCCGCCGGTGGTGCCGACCGCGGAAATCGTCTCCGTACGCAGTTCGTCGGCGAGCTGGCGGAGCTGGTCCGGTTGCAGCTTGCGGAGGTCGTCGGGCGTCGAAACTGTGTCGAGCAGCGGTGTCGATGGAAGGTCGGCCATCGTACCGGCTTAATGCAGTGCGCGTATCGTGTCGATTGTTACCGTATCATGGCGTAGCATTCGCACTGAAATCGCTTGGGAAGTGCACGCTTATGAACTTTACGCACCGTGTTGCCGACGTGACGGACATTCCGGCGATCTCGGCACTTATGGGGCGCGCGATCGGTGCCTTACAAAGCGATTTTCTCACGCGGCGCAGGTCGTGGCGAGCCGCGCTGTGATGGGACTGGACACGCAGTTGATCGCGGATGGGACGTACCTGCTCGTCGAGACGGACGGTCAGCTGGCCGGGTGTGGCGGGTGGAGCCGGCGGGCAACGCTGTATGGGGGCGATCACAGCACAGCGTTGCGGGACGCGGCGCTGCTCGATCCGGCGCGCGACGCGGCGCGGATACGCGCGATGTATACCGACCCAGACTTTACGCGGCGGGGCGTCGGACGATTGGTGTTGTCGGTCTGCGAAACTGCCGCGCGAGAGGCTGGGTTTGCGCGCGCGGAAATGATGGCGACGCTGGCCGGGGAGCCACTGTACCGGGCCTGCGGGTATCTGCCGATCGAGCGGATCGAGACGCCGGGCGAGGTCCCGGTGCCGATGATCCGGATGGGGAAGGATCTAAGGTAAAAGCTTTCCCTTCTGCCCCCCCTGGAAGGGAGGGGCCGGGGGTGGGTCGGCTTCCGTATCAGGCGGTACTGGCCAAAACTAGCCGACCCACCCCTACCCCTCCCTTCCAGGGAGGGACGGCTCAATCATGAGATTGCGCGTGCAGGGTAAGCTTCTACTTCGCCTCGCAGTCCGCACATCGCCCGCGGACTTCGATCACGGGCCTCACCGGGGAGAAGCCCGCCGCCTCAGCCGCGTTCCGCACACCCTTGGTGATCGTGTCGTTATCGAGATGCGTGGTCTGGCCACACGAGTCGCAGACCAGGAAGATGCAGTCGTGCAGGCAATCGGGATGCGCATTGGCGACATAGGCGTTGGCGCTTTCGACCCGCCGCGCGAGGTTCGCGCCAACGAACAGATCGAGGATGCGGTACACGCTGTTCGCCGCGACCCGGCGTCCTTCGGCTTTCGAGACGGCTTCGGCGATATCATAGGCCGAGGCGGGCTTCTCGAAGCTGGCCAGCGCAGCGAACACGCTCGCCCGCATCGTCGTCCATTGCTCACCGGCCTTTTCGAGCGTCGTCTGCGCCGCGACGGTGAGATCGGCGCCCTGCGGTTCGGTGTGGGTGTGAGCGTGCGCCATGCTGGGTGAAGTAGGATGCCGGAAGGGTTCCAGCAACCCGCTCAGCTTTCGGCGCGACGGTTGAGATCGTGGCCGAACGCGAGCAGGCCGACCCCGACGATCGTCCACAAGGTCTCGCCGCCGCCGCTGTCGTGCGGCAGCGTCATCGCGCCCGCCATGATGCCGAGCCCAAGCGCGCCCATCGCGGCGGGCATCATATAGCCGTGATTGAGCACGCCGCGGCCTAGTGCGAGCGCGCCGAGGCCGATCGCGATCGTCAGGCCGACTTCGTGGAAGATCGGGTCGAGCAGGAACCCGCCCGCGGTCGACATCAACGCGACCAGTACCGACGTCGCCAGGCAATGCACCATGCACAGCCCCGACAGCCCGATCGCGTAGCGATCGAGACCGGCGAAACGGTGGGTATGCGTGGCGGAGGGAGTCATCGTGTCCCGGATATAGATGGCTCAACGAAAGGATACAACATTACATCGCATTTTTCTTGCGGAGAGTTTTGGGGTTGGTTTGGCCGCATGACCGTCCGGGATCGCGTCATACTGCTCGTCCGTCATCCTGACGAAAGTCAGGTCCCAGAGTAACGCACGCACCCCTCGAGGCTCTGGATCCTGACTTTCGTCAGGATGACGGAGAGGGGTTTGACGCCCCCAACTCACCAAGTCCGGCAACATGAAGCAATGGCATTCCACGAAGCGATGGCGCCGCGCCGCGCGAAGCACTATCTCACCGCCATGCTACAACCCAGCGCCGCCTTTCTCACCAAAGCCCGTCCTCGTGCGGTCGCCCTGTGGCTGTACACGGTGGCGGCGCTGATCGTCGCGATGGTCGTCATCGGTGGGATCACCCGGCTCACCGAGTCGGGGCTGTCGATCACCGAGTGGAAGCCGATCAGCGGGATCATTCCACCACTGACCGACGCGCAGTGGCAGGCCGAGTTCGCCGCCTACAAGCGCATCCCCGAATACGCCGCGTTCAATGCCGACATGACGCTCGGCGGGTTCAAGGCGATCTTCTTCTGGGAATATCTGCACCGGCTGTGGGGACGATTGATCGGTCTGGCCTTCGCCGCGCCGCTGATCTGGTTCGCGGTCCGCAAGCGGATCCCGGTCGGCTATGGCTGGCGGCTGTCGGCTCTGCTGGCGCTCGGCGCGTTCCAGGGCGCGATCGGCTGGTGGATGGTCGCCTCCGGCCTGTCGGTGCGCACCGACGTGAGCCACATCCGACTCGCCGTCCACCTGTTGACCGCACTGACGATCCTCGCCGGGATCGTGTGGACCGCGCTCGACCTGATGGCGCTGCACCGCAATCCGCTCGCCGCCCCTGCCCGGCTCGCACCCGTCGCGATCCTCGCGCTGGCGCTGCTGTTCGTGCAATTGGTCTATGGTGCTTTCACCGCCGGGCTCGACGCCGGCTATGCCTTTGCAAGCTGGCCACTGATGGGCGGCGGGCTGTTCCCCGCCGACGTACCGATGGTCAATCCCGCCTGGAGCAACGCAGTCGACAATCCGATCGTCGTGCAGTTCATCCACCGCTGGTTCGCCTTCGCCGCCGCTGCCGGGCTGATCTGGCTGGCGATCAAGGCGACCAAGACGGGCAGCAGCGCGGGGTTCTTCGTCGTTGGGCTCGTCACGCTCCAGATCATGCTCGGCATCGCGACGTTGATGACCGGCGTGCAGATCGACGTCGCCGTCGCGCATCAGGGCAATGCCGCGCTCCTGCTGATCGCGGCGATGTTCGCCGCGCACGCAGTCGGCAGCGCACCCCGCCTGAATCAACGGGGCCTGAAGCAGCGGGTATAATAATACCCGTCAGGAAACCGGCGGAAAGCTTGACTTGAAGCCCCCCTTTCAGCATTAGGCCGGCATTCGCGCTGCGGGGCCTCCCCTTGGTGCGCTTGCATTCAATCTGGAAGGTCTAACGCCCATGAAGGCGCTCATGAAGACCACCAAGTCGGCGAAGCCGGCTGAGGTGGAGAAGCAGTGGCATATCGTCGACGCGGAAGGTCTCGTCGTCGGTCGTGCCGCATCGATCATCGCCAACGTCCTGCGCGGCAAGCATAAGGTGTCGTTCACCCCGCATGTCGATTGCGGTGACAACGTCGTCGTGATCAACGCCGACAAGATCCGCTTCACCGGCAACAAGGCCGCGAAGAAGATTTATTACAAGCACACCGGTTACGCCGGCGGCATCAAGGGCATCACTGCCGCCAAGGTCCTCGACGGCCGCTTCCCGGAGCGCGTTCTCGAAAAGGCCGTAGAGCGCATGATCCCGCGCGGCCCGCTGGGTCGTGAGCAGATGCGCAACCTGCGTATCTTCAAGGGTACCGAGCATCCGCACGAGGCACAGAACCCTGCCGTGCTCGACATCGGCAGCATGAACCGCAAGAACAAGGTGGGCGCATAATGTCCGACAACCGCCAGTCGCTCGCCGATCTCGCGAGCCTGACCAACCAGCCCGCGCCGGCTGCCCCCGCCGAGCAGGCTCTGCCGACCAGCGAAGGCGATCTCGCAGCGCCGGTCTCTAACGAGCCCGTCCGCGAGCCGATGCCGCTGCGCGAGCAGATTCTCGACAAGCAGGGCCGCGCCTATGCGACCGGCCGTCGTAAGGACGCCGTCGCCCGCGTCTGGGTCAAGCCCGGCACCGGCAAGATCACGATCAACGGTCGTGACCAGGAAGTGTATTTCGCACGTCCGACGCTGCGCCTCGTCATCAACCAGGTGTTCGGCATCACCGAGCGCGAAGGTCAGTACGACGTCGTCTGCACCGTCAAGGGCGGTGGCCTTTCGGGCCAGGCCGGCGCGGTCAAGCACGGCATCAGCCAGGCTCTGACCCGCTTCGAGCCGGTGCTGCGCGCCTCGGTGAAGGCAGCAGGCTTCCTGACCCGCGACAGCCGCGTCGTCGAGCGCAAGAAGTACGGCAAGGCGAAGGCCCGTCGCAGCTTCCAGTTCTCGAAGCGCTAATCTCGCTTTCAGTATTGCTTACCGAGAGGGCGGTCCGGAAACGGGCCGCCCTTTCTGGTTTTCGGCGTTCAGCTACGTTCGCGCCAAGTTGATAGCTCTAACGAATCCCAAACCGCAACAGCCTCCCCTCCCTGAAAGGGAGGGGTTGGGGGTGGGTCGGCCAGCTTGAGCCTCAAGCGGTCGAATATGCGGAAACCGACCCACCCCCTGCCCCTCCCTTCCAGGGAGGGGAGTGCGTTCGAAGTGCGATGAAGAACCGACCCAGGTCGATGCGCTGCAGCCGGCGCCTGGCTAGGCCAGCGCCCTCAGGATTTCATCGAGCGACGCATTGCGGATACCACGGCGATCGAATTCGTCGAGCATCGTCGTCCACCACCCGTGAAACCGCTTCAAGTCCGCCGCGTCGCGCACATACGGCGTATGCCCCGGCACCAGCGACGGCGAGTGGAACGACAGGTTGAGCAACCGCAGCCCCTCGCCCGCCGCAACCGCGACCGCTTCGAGCGCGGCATCGATCGGCATGTCCTCCGGCGTCAGCGCGATCCGCGACAACAGCCCAGCACGCGCGAACACTCCCCTGCCCTTGGGGATTCCCCCCAGTGCCCGAAACAGGCGCGCACCGCCCTTCCGTGCGTAACCCGTGAAAACCGTCGTCAACGGCAGCTCGACGATCCCCTGCACGCGATACGCCTGCGCGTCCGCCATCCCGAAATCGGGGCCGCCCTTGGCGCGGTAATCGTATCCCGATCGTACCGAGCTATCGATCTCATAGCCCAGTCGCCTCAGAAGGTCGAAACTGTTCGGGCCGATGCCATAGCGTCCCGCCCGATAGGCGCGAGGACGAACGCCGAACGCCGCGGTGATCTCCCTCGTCAGCGTTTCGAGTTTCGCCGCCTCGACCGCAGCGGGAAGATTGCCGGCAAAGCTCGATGTGTCAACGGTGCCGTCCTCAAACGGCGGCGTGACCCACGAATGCAGCTGCGCACCGATCTCCGACCGCGCGTCCTCGATAACGCGCGCGAGGATCGCGACCGAACGGGGATCCGTGGCGATCGGGTGATCGACCATGCAGGTAAGCCCGACGCCACGCTCGGCGAACCGGCGATGCGCGGCGGGGAACGCCGCCATCGCGGTGGTCGCGCGGTTGCGAGGATCGGGCGGCGCGTCCCAGTCAAACTCCTCCTCGACATCGACCATGACCGTGAAACGGGTCCCGAACGAGTCCGGCCAGACGATGCGTTGCGCGGTCGTCGGCCGCGCGGGGCGATACGCGCGGTCCGAAATCACCGGTGCTCGTCGACCGCGCGCTCGGGCTGGTCGGCGGCGGACTGCGTCTCCGACGCGGGGAGCTGCAACGTGAGGCTCTCCATGCCGATCGTCAGCGCACCGCCAAGCTCGACGGCCAGATTCTGCGCGAGCCGCAGGGCGAAGCCCGTGCCGAGCAACGGTGCCCCGTCGTCGTCGCTCTCCTGCTCGGCGTCGATGCTCAGCAGGACGTCGGTCGCATGCGCGGCCAGCGCGGCCGGTCGGTCGAACGCGATGGTGACCGTCTCCCCGACCGGTCGCACGACGATGCAGAGCCGCTCGTCCGGCCGTCCCGCCGACACCAGCGCCGCCATCAGCCGCCCGATCAATCGCTCGACCGCGCGATCGTCGCCGAGGATATCGCAGTCGCCCGCCGGTGCGACGATTGCCACGCTCGTCCCGCGCAGCGCCGCGAGCGGTTTGAGATCGGCCACCACGCGGTCGAGCAGCGGCAGGACCGGCACGACGCTGGGGCGCAGATCGAGTGCATGGCCTTCGATCCGCGCGGCGATATCCAGGTCGTCGATCGCCGCGAGCAGATCGCTCGCCTGCGTGCGGATCGCCGTCGCCCGGTCGCGATAGGTCGGCGAGACGGGGCCGAGCAACTGCGTCTCGATCAGCTCGGCGAACCCGGAAATCGCATTGGTCGGCGTCCGCAGCTCGTGAACAAGCTGGCGTAGCGAGTCGGATACCGGCGAAGACGCGCGCGCCGGCTCCGCGGTCTCGTCGCGTCGCGGCCGTCGTCCGGTCCCGTGAAAACCAATGAACCGACCGGACGCGTGCTCGAACGCCGGTACGCCGGACAACCGCCACGATCCGAACGCGTCGGACAGCCCGCCAACCTCGAGCCGCGCGTCGCTGAACCGCGACCGGCGCCTGAACGCACCCGCCACGGCACCATCGAGCTGCGCCTCGCCCTGCCGCGCCGCATAGCCGAGCGACACGCCGACCAGCGCCGAGCGGGCGACGCCCTCGATCACCCGGATCACGCCGTGCGCATCGGTTTCGTACCGGAAGGTCTCCACTTCGACGGATACGGCCGCCGGAGCGCCCGCCTCGACCGTGCGATCCTTGTTGAACGCCTCGATCCGCGCGACGAGATCGGAGATCTCGAACCGCTCGACATCGGTGCCGGCAGTCTGCTCGTCGTCGATCGCCGGGGCGCTCTCGGCCAGCTTCGCGTGACGCAGTGCCTCCGCCATGAACGGCAGTCCACGCGCGACATCGCCGAGCGCGATGAACGGCGTTTCGCTCAGTGGCGCGCTCGGCAGCGGCAACACCGCAGCCGCAGGCTCCACGGTGGCTGGTTCTGCGACAGCCGCCACGGGCTCGGCGGTGGCTGTTTCCGCAGTAATCGCCGCCGGCTCGACCGTCGCGGTTTCTGCGGCGACCCGAGCGGCTACGGCTGTATCGTCGAGCGGGGGCACCGCGTCGGCCCGATCATCGTCCGCTACCGCATCGGGCACGGCCTCAGGCTGGGGCAAAATGAAGTCGACCGGCCCGAAGCTCTGCAAGCCGCGCTGGACCGCATCCGGCAGGTCGCGACGATGGCGCAGGACCGAGCGACCCGCGGGCGTCAGCCGGGGCAGGATCGCCAGCCACGCGTCCGGCGCCAGCCTCGCGGTCCGCAACACGGGCGCGGCGATCGCCAACGCGTCTTCGGCGAAGAACCCGACCAGCAACGCATCCGGCGCGGCAAAGGCGAGCGCACGCGCACTGGCCGCACGAACCGCGACCGGCACTTCAGGACGCAGCATGCGCAACCTGGCGATCGACGGCGCGTCGCACGGGATGCGACCACGGCCCATCAGGTCGACGAGTTGCCGCCATGCCGACTGCGCTCCGAATTCGGAGGCCATGTCTGCAGAGAGGATCGTCTTCAGGCTGTCGTCGAACCGCACATTGTCTCCCGGAACGGATGACCTAGCATGCCCGCCGTTGCGATTCCTTAACGCGCACGACTCTTCGAAGGAACTCCGCATTTTCCGGCGCCGACGGGTTCGTCGCATAGTGGGACAATTGCGTTTCGCCGCAACAATCTTATGGCTATGGGGAACGAACCAATTGGTTTGCGATGTTGCTCGGGAGTTGCGTGAAATGAGTTTTGACCGGATCGATCGGCAGATCCTGTCGCTGTTGCAGGCGGACGGACGGATGACCAATGTCGATCTGGCCGATCAGGTCGGCTTGACCGCGCCCCCCTGCCTGCGCCGTGTCCGTGCACTCGAGGAAGCCGGGGCGATCCGCGGCTATCACGCCGATCTCGACGCGAGCCGGCTCGGGTTTCCGATCACGGTGTTCGCGATGGTCTCGCTGCGCAGCCAGGCCGAGCACGACCTCGCCGCGTTCGAGAATCACATCGCCGACATTCCCGAGATTCGCGAATGCCACATGCTCAACGGCGAGATCGACTTCATCCTGAAGATCGTCGCCGCCGACCTGAAGAGCTTCCAGGAAATCCTGACGACCCACCTTACACCGGCACCCAACGTGGCAAGCGTGAAGACGTCGCTGACCATCCGCACCGCCAAGGCGCTGTCGGGCATCCCCGTGGTAGTCGGCGACTGACCGGCCCTCGACGCGCTGCCCAAAGCCGGTCGCGTCACCTGAAACGAAAACGGGGCGGCATCGCTGCCACCCCGCTTCCCCAGACCCAATCGGATCGACTTATGCGGCAGGAGCCGCCAGCCAGGTCGTCCACAGGCCTGCGACGTCGGCCTTCGGCGAGGCCTTGACCGCGGCGAACGCAGCCGCAGCGCCGGCCTTGTCGCCCGACTTCGCGAGCGCGATGCCGAGATGCAGGTTCACGTCGTCGGCGTCGACACCACCCTTGGTCAACGCCAGCTTATAAAGCTCGGCAGACTTGGCGTAGTTGTTCTGCCCGAGATACGCATCGGCCGTACCCGCGGCGAGCTTGCCGTTGGCTGCGGTCGTCGCGCGCTTTTCGAGGCCAGCGAGCGGACCATCGGCAGCGATGTTCTTGGTCGCGTCGGCCAGCAGGCCCTTCGACATCGCATTACCGGCGGGGATCTTGCCCTGCGCCATGCCTTCCTTGATCACCGCCTGCGCTTCGCTCGGCAGGCCGCGACGGTTCACGCTGTCCGCATATTGCAGATAGTCCGTCTGGTCGGCGAGCGAGTTGGTCGCCCGCATCAGGCGGAAGATGTCGACCTTCTGCGCTTCGTCCAGCGTGATCAGCGCGTTCTGCTGGATCCCCGCGAGGATCAGCGTGTCGCGCCAGTTCTTGGCCGACGGATAGGCGGTGACCCACTTCTTCAGCCATGCCATCGTATCGGCGTTACGCTTGGCGGCGTACGACTTGGCGATCGCGTACCGATAATAATCCTCGGGGGCCTTCTGGCCCGACGCGGTCATCTGCGTGATGGCAGCGTCGAGATCGGCGGTCGCGCCGGTCACGTCGCCGCTTTCCATCTTCGCCTTGACGATCTGCAGCCCGAGGTCCGGGTTGGTATAGCCGAGTTCCTTGGCCTTCGCGAAATACTGGAGCGCGATCGGATACTGCTTGCCGTTGAATGCGAGCGCACCGCGACGATACGCATATTTGCCGCGATCCGCCGCCGGGGTGGCCGCATTGGCGATCAGCGCATCGAGCGGCTTGGCGAGCGTGGTCTCGTTGACCGGCGCGTTCGGGTTGGCGGTCTGCGTCGCGACGATCTTGTCGTTCTCGAGCTGGTAGCGCAGCGCAGCACCGATATACTTCTCGTAATCGGTCTTGGCGGCGGCATCGATCTGGTCGATCGCGGTCTGCGCACCGGCGAAATCCTTGGCGGCCAGCGCGGTCTGCGCGGCCACGCCGGGCTTCTGGACTTCGGGGCTCAGCTTCATCGCTGGCGCCGCGTCGGCCTTCTTGTCCTTGGCGAACGCAGGCGTCGACAGCGCGAGGCCGCTCGTGCCGGTGGCGAACGCCGCAATCAGTGCAAGCTTCGAAATGGTCTTCATGCGGAAACTCTCCCTCTGCGCCGACCTCGAATACCTTCGTGGCGCGCGGCGACGCTATATGGTCCGTCGTGGATACGTTCAAGCAAGCGGCTTGGATCCCATCAAAGCGTTTTTGCGCGTGAACGTCGATTGAACGCACCCATTGCGGTCGCTAGATCGCGGGCATGATCGCTGTCCTTTCGCCCGCCAAGACGCTCGATTACGAGAGCGCGCTACCCCAGCTCGACCCGACCGCGCCGCGGTTCAGCGAAGAGGCGAAAACGCTCGCGCATGCAGCGGCGCACCTGACGCAAAAGAAGCTGTCCGAGCTGATGCATATCTCGCCGGCGCTGGCGAAGCTGAACGCGGATCGGTTCCGCGATTTCGACACGCTGCCCGAGCGGCCGGCGATGTTCGCGTTCGCGGGTGACGTCTATACCGGGCTGGAGGCGAAAACGCTCGACGAGGCGGCGGTGGATTACGCGCAGGATCACGTGCGGATGCTGTCGGGGCTGTACGGGTTGCTGCGACCGCTCGACCTGATGCGGCCCTACCGGCTGGAGATGGGCACGCGCTGGGCGCCGCGGAAGACGAAGCTGACCGACTGGTGGGGGGACCGGATCGCCAAGCTGCTCGCGGACGATGTCGAGGCGGAGGGATCGGGGACAATCCTCAACCTCGCGAGCCAGGAATATTGGGCGGCGGCGGACGGCAAGCTGCCAAATTCGATCCGCGTCGTCGCGATCGATTTCCGCGAAGGCGAGGCGCAGAAGTTCGTCAGCTTCCATGCGAAGAAGGCTCGTGGGATGGTCGCGCGCTGGCTGGTCGAGCACCGGGTCGACGACATCGAAGGGATCAAGGGGTTCGACAGCGACGGCTATGCGTATGACGCGGCGGGCAGCAGCGACGCGCAGTTCCGGTTCGTGCGCAAGTGAGCAGCGCGGTCGTCATCGGTGTGTCGGGCGGGATCGGCAAGGCGCTGGAAGAGGCGCTGATCGACGAGGGGGCTTTCGACAAGGTCCATGGGTTCGCGCGGTCGGAGAGTGGCGATCGGCATCTGGATCTGGAGGACGAGGCGAGCATTGCGGCGGCGGCTTTGCGGATCAGCTCGCCGACGCTGGTGATCGTCGCGACGGGGTTGCTGCACGACGGCGACAAGGGCCCGGAAAAGGCGATGCGCGAGCTCGATCCGGTGTGGATGGCGCGCAACTTCGCGGTCAATGCGATCGGGCCGGCGCTGGTGGCGAAGCACTTCCTGCCGACGATGCCGAAGGTGGGGCGGATCGTGTTCGCGGTTCTGTCTGCTCGCGTGGGTAGCATCGGCGATAACAAGCTCGGTGGTTGGTACGGGTATCGTGCGTCGAAGGCGGCGCTGAACCAGTTGGTGAAGACGATCTCGATCGAGGACAAGCGCCGGAACTCGAGCGGGATCGTCGTCGGCCTGCATCCCGGCACGGTCGACACCGGTTTGTCCCGCCCGTTCCAGGGCAACGTCACCCCCGGCAACCTGTTCAAGGCCGACCGGGCGGCGGTGCAGTTGCTCGACGTCATCGACGGCCTGCGCGCACCGGACAGCGGCAAGTTGTTCGCCTGGGACGGCGCCGAGGTTACGCCCTAACGCCGCCAAAACCTACTCCCCTATCCTACACCCCGTCATCCCCGCGCAGGCGGGGATCCATATGCTCAGACGGCAGCGATAAAGTCGCAAGGTTCGCCAGTATGGGTTCCCACCTCCGCGGGAATGACAGGGTGTTGGAAAAACTAATGCACAATGCATGACGCAGATTTCACCCTTCTGCCATTTTCCGTTCAGGTCCTCCGGCGCAGTCTCTCCACATCGTCCATCAAGGCCGAAACGAGAGGATACCCGCATGAAGAAGTCCCTCCCCCTCGCGATCCTCGCCGGTAGCGCGCTGCTCTCCGGCGGCGCAGCGGTTGCCGCCACTCAGGCTCAGACCAAGACCGTCCAGCCGAAGACCGTCGCGACGCACACCACGACGACCAAGACCACCACGCCCACGGGCAACACCAAGGTCGCCAAGCGCACCACCACGGTCAAGAAGGGCCGCATGGTCAGCGCCAAGCTCGCGAACGGCAAGACCGTGACGTACGATTGCTCGCTCGCCGGCAACAAGACCAAGACCGCCTGCAAATAAGCCCGAAATTAACGATGAAACCTTGCTCCCTCGCGTGCGTACGCGTGCGCGGGGGTAGTAAGGTGCCCCCCCCTCGGCTAAGGTATGTCATCATACCGCAACAAGCCGAAAGCGTTCAGATTTGACCGACGAGACCATACTCGCCGAACCCCAGGGCGGCGAGCCCGCCGGCATCGCCACGATCTCGATCGTCGACGAGATGAAGTCGAGCTATCTCGACTATGCGATGAGCGTCATCGTCGCGCGCGCGCTGCCCGACGTCCGCGACGGCCTGAAGCCCGTCCACCGCCGCATCCTGTACGGCGCGCACGAAAGCGGCTTCGTCGCCGGCAAGCCCTACCGCAAGTCCGCGCGCATCGTCGGTGACGTGATGGGTAAATACCATCCGCACGGCGACAGCTCGATCTACGACGCCTTGGCCCGCATGACCCAGGACTGGTCGATGCGCGTGCCGCTGATCGACGGCCAGGGCAACTTCGGCTCGATGGATCCCGATCCACCCGCGGCGATGCGCTACACCGAGGCCCGTCTCGGAAAGGTCGCGAACGCGCTGCTCGGCGATCTCGACAAGGATACGGTCGACTTCACGCCGAACTATGACGGCTCGGAGCGCGAGCCTTCGGTGTTGCCGGCACGCTTCCCGAACCTGTTGGTCAACGGCGCGGGCGGCATCGCGGTCGGCATGGCGACCAACATCCCGCCGCACAATCTCGGCGAAGTCATCGCCGCGTGCCTCGCCTACATGGACAATGGCGCGATCACGACCGAGGAACTGTTCGAGATCGTCCCCGGTCCCGACTTCCCGACCGGCGCGATCATCCTCGGCCGTGCAGGCGCCAAGTCCGCCTACGAGACCGGCCGCGGCTCGATCATCGTCCGCTCGCGCCATATCGTCGAGGAGGGCAAGGGCGACCGTCGCTCGATCGTGCTCACCGAAATCCCGTTCCAGACCGGCAAGAACGGCCTGGTCGAGAAGATCGCCGAAGCCGCCAAGGACAAGCGGATCGAAGGCGTCAGCGACATCCGCGACGAATCGAGCCGGATGGGCGTCCGCATCGTCATCGACCTGAAGCGCGACGCGACCGTCGACGTGGTGCTCAACCAGCTCTGGCGACACACGCCCGCGCAGTCGAGCTTCCCCGCCAACATGCTGGCGATCCGCGGCGGCCGTCCCGAGCTGCTCAACCTGCGCGACATCATCGGCGCGTTCATCACCTTCCGCGAGCAGGTCATCACCCGCCGCTCGAAGTTCGAATTGGCCAAAGCACGCGAGCGCGCGCACCTATTGCTCGGCCTCGTCATTGCGGTCACCAACCTCGACGAAGTCGTCAAGATCATCCGCGGCTCGTCGAGCCCCGCCGAAGCACGCGGCAAGCTGCTCGCGCGCGAATGGCCGGTCGAGGAGATCGCGCCGTACATCGCGCTGGTCGAGGCGGTCGAGGACAAGCAGGCCGACGGCATCTACAAGCTGTCCGAGCCGCAGGTCCGCGCGATCCTCGATCTCCGCCTGCACCGCCTCACGCTGCTCGGCCGCGACGAAATCGGCGACGAGCTGAAGGCGCTGGCCGCGACGATCGGCGAGCTGCTCCACATCCTCGGCGACCGTGCGAAGCTGTACGAGGTTATGCGCGGCGAGCTGATCGCGATCCGCGACGAGTTCGCCACCCCGCGCCGCTCCGAGATCGCCGCCGCCGCCAACGGCATCGACGACGAGGATCTGATCGAGCGCGAGGACATGGTCGTCACCGTGACCATGCAGGGCTATATCAAGCGCACCAGCCTCGACACGTTCCGCGCGCAGGCGCGTGGCGGCAAGGGTCGCGCGGGCATGTCGACGAAGGACGAGGACGTCGTCACCGAGCTGTTCGTCACCTCGACGCACACCCCGGTGCTGTTCTTCTCGAACCTCGGCAAGGTGTACCGCTACAAGGTCTGGCGCCTGCCCGAGGGTGGCCCCGCCACGCGCGGTCGGCCGATGATCAACCTGCTGCCGCTGGCGCCGGGCGAGACGATCTCGACCGTGCTCCCGCTGCCGGAGGATCTGAGCGAGTGGAGCCGCCTGCACGTGATGTTCGCGACGCAGCGCGGGCTCGTGCGCCGCAACGCGATGGATGCGTTCACCAACGTGCCGTCGAACGGCAAGATCGCGATGCGCTTTGAAGAGGGTTCGGAGGACAAGCTGATCGGCGTCGCGCTGCTCAGCGAGCATGACGACGTGCTGCTCGCGACCAAGCTCGGCAAAGCGATCCGCTTTGCCGGCGACGACGTGCGCGAGTTCCAGAGCCGGACGTCGACCGGCGTGCGCGGTGTCACGCTGAAGGGCGACGACGAGGTCATCTCGCTGTCGGTCCTCCACCGTGTCGGCGCAACGCCCGAGGAGCGCGAGACGTATCTCAAGTTCGCACCGTGGAAGGGCGAACGCGAGGGCGATCACGGCATGGGCGCCGACCGCTACAACGACCTCAAGGACCGCGAGCAGTTCATCCTGACGGTCTGCGAGAATGGTTACGGCAAGCTGTCGAGCGCTTATGACTACCGCCGCACCGGCCGCGGTGGCCAGGGCATCACCAACATCGACAACATCGCGCGCAACGGCCCCGTCGTGGCGAGCTTCGCCGCGGCGAAGGGCCATCAGCTGATGCTGGTGACCAACCAGGCGAAACTGATCCGCACGACGCTCGCGTCGCTCCGCGTCATCAGCCGCAACTCGGCGGGCGTGAAGCTGTTCGACGTGGCGAAGGGCGAACATGTCGTCTCCGCCGCACGGATTGAGGAAACCGAGGAAGACGCCGAGATCAACCTGGCGGACGCCGTGCCGGAGGTCGCACCGGATACCGGCGCGACGATCGGCGAAGACGACGCAGCAGGTCCGGAGGACGGCGAATGATCCGCGATCCGATCGCGTACAAGGTCTTGACCGGCGAACAGTTGGCCACACTGGAAAGCGGCAGCTTCGCGGGCGCGCCGGTGGATGTGGCCGATGGCTATATCCACCTGTCGACCGCCGAGCAGTTGACGGAGACGGTCGACAAGCACTTCGCCGGGCAGTCGGACCTGCACGTGGCGGCGATCGATCTCGAAGCGCTGGGTGACGACGTGAAGTGGGAAGAGTCGCGTGGCGGGCAACTGTTCCCGCACATCCATGGCGGCCCGCTGCTGCTGGAGGTCGTACTGTCCTACGGGCCTCTGGAGCGAGACGACAAGGGCAAGGTGAAGCTCCCCGTCGCGGGCTAAACCTTACCTAAAGCTTGTTCTCCCGCGAAGGCGGGAGCCCAGACTGGACTCCCGCCTTCGCGGGAGAACAAGGAGCGGGGGTTGCCGCTCAATTGGCTGTGTGTCGGTGCCGACCATGCTGCAACCACCCCGGCGAAGGCCGGGGCCCAGTTGGGGAACGTCGCTAACGGAGCGCCGTCCTCAGTTACATCGACCTTTCCAACTGGACCCCGGCCTACGCCGGGGTGGATAGTTCACTCGAGTACGCTGACCCCAGGCACAAATTCA
The DNA here is from genome assembly GCF_001422045.1 of Sphingomonas sp. Leaf242. Classification (GTDB taxonomy): domain Bacteria; phylum Pseudomonadota; class Alphaproteobacteria; order Sphingomonadales; family Sphingomonadaceae; genus Sphingomonas. The sequence continues at coordinate 454,428 of NZ_LMLW01000001.1, read as the reverse complement.
CCCAGCCGCAAACGCAGCCCGCACGAACCGTGCACACGCCTCCGGCGCAGTAATCGGGATCATGTGCCCGCCCTCGATCGTGTCGATCTTCGCCCCCGGAATAACCGCCGCGGTCCGGTGACCATTCCACGCCGGGTCGAGGATCGCGTCCTGCCGCCCGTACAGGATGCGCGTCGGAAGCTGGATTTCGCCATAGCGCGCCGCCATCGCCGTCACGTCGTCATTCGCCCCTGCCAGATCGGCCGCCGCCGCGGCGATCGCGACCGGTCGCGCCGCGAGCGCACCGCCGCCGCGGGTCACGAAGTCCTCGGGCACCGCCTCGGGTGCAAACACGCCCTGCAGCGTCCTGGTCGCCGTCAGCCGGCTGAGCGGCGTACCGAGCACCTGCGCGAAGGCGAGCCGCGCGCCGGCAGGAATCCGCGCGAGTCCGCGAAAACTCTCGGGCACCTGTTCCAGCGGTTGCGTCAGTGGCGCGATCAACGCCAGCGCGCGGACGAGGTGCGGATGGTCGAGCCCGACCGCCAGCCCGATCGCGCCGCCCAGCGAATGGCCGACGAACAACGGCCGATCGAGCCCGAGCTTCTGGATGAAGTCGGCGATGATCGCACCCTGCGCGATGATCCCCGGCGTGGTGTTCCCGGTCGCGACCGAATAGCCCGAGCCAGGCCGATCGACGACGATGACGCGGTATTCGTCCTTCAGCAGATCGACGAGCGCATAGCTGAAGTTGCGCAATTGTCCGCCGAGGCCGTGGATCATGACGATCGTCGGCCCGGTCTGAGACCCGACGTCGATGTAATGAAGTCGGGCCCCGTCGACGTCGAGAAAGCGTCCGTCGGGCGGCACCAGGTCTTCGGCATGGCGCGCGAGCCGGCTCGAATAGAGTGACAGCCCCAGCCCCGACACCGCGGCCAGCAGCGCCCCCCCGATCAATCCCTTGCCCGTACGCCGCATCGTGATCTCCTGAATATGGTCCGGCATCTCAACGCCGCGGCTTGGCCAAAGTCGCATTGCGGCGGCCCGGGATCGGTGGTGGTACCACGGACCGCGTCCGGATACCGCATCGATGCTGTAGAAACGGCTCTCGCGCGACCCGCCGCTATAAGGAAAATGGTGCACCCAGAGCGATTCGAACGCCCGACCCTCAGATTCGTAGTCTGATGCTCTATCCAGCTGAGCTATGGGTGCATCGCCGTCCCGTGTCCGGTTCGGCAAGCCCGCTATGAAGCGGAAAATCCTGGTGCACCCAGAGCGATTCGAACGCCCGACCCTCAGATTCGTAGTCTGATGCTCTATCCAGCTGAGCTATGGGTGCACTGGAGGGGCGCTGATAGCAGGCATTTTCGGCGGTGCAAGGGTTTGCCGCGAGAAAGTTGTGCGCAAAGCTTTCGCAGCATAGAGCGGCGGACATGAAACACGCCGCTTCGCTCCGTCACGTATCGCTCGCGCTCGTCCTCGCAACGGGTGCGTGCAGCCATGACAGGACCAGCTACCCGTCGCTCGGCGCCCGGCCGATCGAGAAGCTCGGCTTTGCCGAACCCACGGTGAAAGCGGCGGTCGCGGCCCCCGATCCGGCGCTCGACGCGGAGATCGCGACGCTGTCTGGCAAGCTCGACGCGATCGCCACCGGGTTCGCGCGCGATGCAGCGAAGGCCGAGACGCTGGCGCGGACCGCGCGCGGTGCGGCGGTCGGCAGCGAGCCGTGGATCGCGGCGCAGACCGCCCTCGCCGGGCTCGACGACTGGCGCGCGCAGAGTTCGTCGCTGGTCACCGACATGGAATCGCGTGCCACCGACCGTGCGGCCAAGTTGCAGCCCGATTATCCCGCGCTGGCGATGATCCGCAACAAGGCGCAGGCCGAAGCCGACCGGCAGGGCGCAACGATCGCGCGCATCCAGGCGAGCCTGCCCTCGGCATAAACGCGCCCTTCCTCCCCCCGGCAGGGGAGGATCGACAGCTCAGAACCCCTTCAACAACGGCAGGATCGTCGAGTAATCGTCGGTCCACCCCGCAAAGCCTTTTCGCGGCGTCGGCGTGGCCCAACCCGGGTCCTTCGCGCGTAACGCCGCAATCGCGCGCGGATCACGCGACAACGCCACCCAGTCCGACGCCGAGGCACGGTCGACGAGTACGCTTGAGGGACGATACCGCAGGATCACCGCGGTCCAGCCGCCCTCGCGTGCCGCTGCGGCCACCACCGGTTCGAGATCGATGAAGCGGTTGGAGATATGCACCAGCAACAGACCGCCCGGCGCCAGAACCCGGCCATAGGTCGCGAACGCCTCGCGCGTCATCAGATGCATCGGCACCGAATCGGACGAGAACGCATCGAGCGCGAGCAGGTCGAGGCTGTTCGACGCGTCATGCGCCAGCGCAATCCGCGCATCGCCCATCCGGATATCGGGGTTGGGCAGGCATCGCGACAGATAGGTGAACTGGCCCGTATCGCGTGCGATGGCGACCACCGCCGGATCGATCTCGTAGAACCGCCAGCGCTGGCCGGGCCTTGCGTAACACGACAGCGTCCCCGTCCCGAGCCCGACGACACCGATCCGCGCGGTCGGACCATATAGCGCGGGTGCGGCGAGCATCGCCTGCCCCACACCCGAACCGACCGCGTAATAGGTGGTCGGCGTCCGCTCACGCGCCGGCGAACCGCGCAGCTGGATGCCGTGGACCGTCGTCCCGTGATCGAGCTCGCGCGTACCGCCATCCGGCCCCGGCTCGTCCCGCACGGTATAGACGCCGAAATAGCTGCGGACGCGCGCGCCGGGCTCGATCGACAGCTCGAGCGAGCGATAGCCGCCGAACAGGACGAGCGAGCCCGCCAGCACGATCATGTAGGGCAATCGCGCACCGATCGCCGCGAAGCCGATCGTCGCGACGATCAGGAAAGCGATACCCTGCTGGCTGTCGCCCAACAGGCCGTCGGGGTTACCGGTACGCAGACCGGCGACGGCCAGCAGGACGAGAACGATCGCAGCGAGCGCGACCCATTTCGTCCCTCCCCTCGCCATCCACAAATTGCGCAATCGCGCGATCAGATAGACCTGCGGCACCAGCGCCCCCGCCGCGAGGATCAGCAGCGGATATTCGTAGGTCCAGTCGAACACCACCGGCGCCACCAACGCGGCAAACACGCCGCCGAGTGCCCCGCCCGCCGACATCGCCAGATAGAAGCCGGTCAGCCGGTCGGGGGCCGGCCGCTTGCGATAGAGCGCCGTATGCAGCGCGACCGAGATCATGAACAGCAGCACCAGCGCGATACCGGCGCTGAAGAAGGGCCGCTCGGTGTAGCCACCGCTCATGATGACCCCGCCGAACAGCAAAATCGTGATCGGCGCGATCCGCGTCAGCAGGTCGGCCAGCCAGCGATCGTTGGCGAACGCGACGCTGAAGCTCAGCAGATACAGCCCGAGCGGAATGACCCAGAGCAGCGGCATCGCGACGATATCGGTCGAGATATAGGTCGACGTCGCGAGCATCAGCCCCGATGGGACGAGCGCCAACGCGATCCAATGCAGGATCCGCTTGGCACCCGGCGGCGCGCTGGTGGCAACGACGTGTTCGCTCGCGAGGGTCTTCGGCAGGCGCGTGGAGCAAGCCAGCACCAGTACGACGAGCAAGACATAGCCCGCGCTCCACAACAAGCTCTGCGCATGGATCGCCATCAAGGGCTCGACCAACAGCGGATAGGCGATCAGCCCCGCAAAACTGCCGAGATTGGACGCAGCATACAGCGCATACGGATCGCCACCGCCGCTGGCCGCACTGAACCAGCGCTGGATCAACGGTGCCTGCGCAGAGACTGCAAAGAACAACGGCCCGATCGACAGCCCGAGCAGCCACGGCACCCACAAGGCCGGCAACGCATCCGCCGGCAGGTCCATCGCGATCAGCCCGATCGGCAACCAAAGTGCCGCGACGATCAGCACGCCGATATGGATCGCCGCCTGCGCCCGCGGCCGCACCCGGCCGAGCCAATGCGCATACGCATAGCCCGCGAGCAGCAGCGCCTGGTACACCAGCATCGCCGAGTTCCAGACCGCCGGCGCGCCACCCAGCCGCGGCAACGCCATCCGCGCCACCATCGGCTGGACGAGAAACAGCAGGAACGACCCCGTCAGGATCGTCGCGACGAACATCGTCCGGCACCAGCGTGCCATCAGCGGCCTGTCGTCCGCGCTGACGGTGTCAGCCATTCAGCAATTTCGCCGCATGCGCTGCGTGGTAGGTCAGCACGCCCGAACAACCAGCACGCTTGAACGACATCAGCGTCTCAAGCACCATCACGTCGCGCTCCGCCGCGCCGGCTGCGACGGCGTGCTCGATCATCGCGTATTCGCCCGACACCTGATACGCGAACACCGGCACCTCGAACGCCTGGCGAACGCGGACGATGATGTCGAGATACGGCAGGCCGGGCTTGACCATCACCGTGTCGGCGCCCTCTGCCAGGTCCATCGCGACCTCGCGTAGCGCTTCCTCGGCGTTGGCGTTGTCCATCTGGTACGTCTTCTTGTCGCCCTTGAGCAGTCCGCGCGAGCCGACCGCGTCGCGGAACGGACCGTAAAACGCGCTGGCGTACTTGGCGGCGTAGGACATGATCTGGACGTTGTGGTGCGCGTCCGCCTCGAGCGCATCGCGGATCATGCCGATCCGGCCATCCATCATGTCCGACGGCGCGATGATGTCGGCGCCCGCGTTCGCCTGGTTCAAGGCCTGCGCGACGAGCATCTCGGCGGTCGTGTCGTTGACGACATAGCCCGCCGCGTCGACCAGCCCGTCATGGCCGTGGCTCGTATACGGATCGAGCGCGACGTCGGTCAGCACGCCGACCTCGGGCACCGCGTCCTTCAGCGCACGGATTGCTTGGCACATCAGGTTGTCGGGGTTGAGCGCCTCCCGCCCGTCCTCGGTCCGGCGCTCGACCTGCGTGTACGGGAATAGCGCGATGCACGGGATGCCGAGGTCGCGCGCCTCGCGGCCGCGTGCGACGATCCCGTCGACCGACCAGCGCGACACGCCCGGCAGGCTGGCGATCGGTTGCTCGACACCCTCACCTTCGGCGACGAACAGCGGCCAGATCAGGTCGGCGGGGGTCAGCACGGTCTCGGCATGGAGGCGGCGGCTCCAGGCGGAGGCGCGGGTGCGACGGAGGCGAAGCGCGGGATAGCTTGCGGTCATGCCGGGGCTTTGCGGGATGCGCGGCGACGGATCAAGTTTTACGGGAGAAGCGTTACGGGTGCGAAACCGCATGCCGTGCGTTGGGGGCCTTATGTCGAACGATACGATCACGTCCGCCGCGCTCGTCGTCAACGCCAAGTCGCGCAAGGGCCAGAAGCTGTTCAAGCGCGCGTGTGCGGCGATGTCGGGGCTGCCTTATGAGGTCGACGCGCATGCGGTCGAGGATCCGAAGGACCTGGAGGCGACGGTGTTGCGGGCGCTCGCGAAGAAGCCGGATTTGCTGATCCTCGGCGGCGGTGACGGCACGGTCAGCGGACTGGTCGACCTGATGGTTGGTCACGACGTGATCCTTGGCGTCCTCCCGCTCGGGACCGCCAACAGTTTCGCCCGCACGCTCGGCATACCGTTGACCGTCGAGGGCGCGGTCGAGGTGATCCGCACCGGCAAGCCGCGCCGGATCGATCTCGGCATGATCGACGGCGATTATTTCGCGAACTGCGCGGCGATGGGCATCAGCCCGAAGATCGCCGAGACGGTCCCGCACGGGTTGAAGAAGGTCTTCGGCAAGGTCGGATATCTGGCGTGGGCGACGTATCAATACATGCGCTTCCGCCCGTTCACGCTGATCGTCGGCGAAGGCCCGACCGCGGTGAAGATCCGCGTCGTCGAGGTGCGCATCTCGAACGGACCGTATCACGGCGGCACCGAACTGGTGGATGCAGCGGCGGTCGATTCGGGCGAGATCGTGGTGCAGGCGGTAATGGGGCACGTGAAGCGGCGACTGGTGCAGAACTGGTATGCCAGCGTGTTCCGGCTTGAGTCGCGGCATGAGAAGGTGCGCGATTTCCGGGGCAAGAGCCTGAAGATCAACACCATTCCGCCACTGCCGATCTCGATCGACGGCGAGGTGCTGGCGAAGACGCCGGTGACGGCGAAGGTCGCGGCCGGGATCATCCGGGTGATGGCGCCAGCCTGAGGGCCCTCGACTAACGGCACCACCCGCCCCCTTGTTCTCCCGCAAAGGCGGGAGAACAGTCTGTGTCCCCGCCTACGCGGGGAAACAATCTAGTGGCGGGTAACCTTTCCTCACACCACCCCGGCGAAGGCCGGGGCCCAATTGGAAAGGTAGGAGTAACTGATCGCAGTCCCACGTTAGCAACGTCCCCCAATTGGGCCCCGGCCTCCGCCGGGGTGGTTTTGATACAGCGACGTAGGTCTAAGCCCTACTGCACCCGCCGCACCGTCAGCACCTTAACCGGCGCAGCAATCATCTGCCCCTTCATCACCCCGACCCCGGCAGTCGGCGACGTCGGCGCAGCAAGGATGCGCTTCACCACATCCATCCCCTCCACCACATGCCCGAACGCCGCGAACCCAGCCGTATCCCCACTCCCCGCCGGATTAGCATCGAGCGACAACACCGGCCCAACGGTAATGAAGAAGTCCGCCGTCGCGCTCCCCGGCGCAAACCTTGCCATCGAGATCGTCGCGTCGACATGCGACAACCCGGTCTGGCTGGTCGGCTCATGCTTGACCGGCGGCAGCAGACGTTTCACCTCGCCCTGCGGCCCGCCCTGGATCAGTCCGGCGTCCGCCCCCAGTTTCATCGCGCGATAGAACGTCACCCCGTCGAGCCGCTTCTGGTCGACGTACCGAAGGAAGTTAGCGGTCGTCAGCGGCGCGCGCTCCTTCTCCAGCGCCAGCGTGATCGGCCCCTCGCTCGTCGTCATCACGATCGAAACCGTCGCCGGGACGACAGGCGAAGGCGCAGGCGGAGCCTCCTGCGCCGAGACGGAAACGGCGCCGAGAACGGCAAGAGCGAGCGTGAAGAATCTGGAGATCATCCGCCACGCTACCGCGTCGCCCCCTCGCTGTCAGCGCCCCCGCGACACGATATTGCGCGCGGCAAAGTTTTGCTTGGGTTTGCACACCCGCGCGCAATGCGTATCCGGAGAGCGATGACCGATCTCGCCATTCTCTACGAGCACCCGCTCTGGTTCGAACCGCTGTTCGCGGCCCTCGACCGCCGCGGCGTCGCGTTCACCCGCGCTACGCCGGACGGCTTCTGGAACCCCGCCGACCAGAGCGCTCCCGCCCCCGTCGTCTTCAACCGCATCGCGATGTCGAGCTTCCTGCGCAACGACGAGCATCCGATCTTCGACACGATGGCGATGCTCGATCACTGGCGCCGCACCGGCGCGCGCGTGATCAACGGCACCGACGTGCTCGCGATCGACGCCTCGAAGGCGCGGCAGTTGTCGCTGATCGCCTCGCTCGGCCTCGCGATCCCCGAGACGCGTGTCGTCCACCGCGCCGCCGACGTCGTCCCCGCCGCGCAAACGCTCCGCTTCCCGCTGGTCGTCAAAGCGAACATCGGCGGATCAGGCGCAGGCATCATCCGTTTCGACAGCCTCGACGAACTGCGCACCGCCGTCGCCGACGCAGGCCTCCCAAGCAGCGTCGACGGCGTCCTGCTGGTCCAGGAATACGTCCCCGTCCGCGACGGCGCGATCACCCGGATCGAGACGCTCGACCGCAAATTCCTCTACGCGATCGAAGTCGCCGGCGGCGGCGCGTTCGATCTCTGCCCCGCAGACGCCTGCGTCGTCCCCGGCTCAGGCATCAAGATGGCCGCGGTCGAGCCCTCGCAGACCTTGAAGGACGCCGCCGAAGCCATCGCCCGCGCGGTCGATCTCGACGTAGGTGGCGTGGAAGTCATGATCGACGACCGCGACGGCGTCGCGCGCTTCTACGACATCAACGCACTGTCGAACTTCGTCGCCAAGCCATTGGATGTGCTCGGCTGGGATCCCCACGACCGCCTCGTCGATTACCTCGTCGAACAGATCGAGAAGGCCCGCTGATGCGCTATGGTTACTGGACTCCCGTCTTCGGCGGCTGGCTTCGCAATGTCCCCGACGAGGGGATGGAGGCGAGCTGGGCGTATACCAAGGCGCTCACGCAGAATGCCGAGCGCTGGGGCTATGACCTGACGCTGATCGCCGAGCTGAACCTAAACGATATCAAGGGCATAGAACAGCCCGCGCTCGACGCATGGTCGACCGCGGCGGCGCTGGCGGCGGTGACCGACAGCATCGAGCTGATGGTCGCGGTCCGCCCGAACTTCCACCACCCCGCGCTGTTCGCTAAGGCTGCGGCGAACATCGATCGGATCTCGGGTGGCCGCCTCGCGCTCAACGTCGTCTCGTCCTGGTGGGCGGATGAAGCCAAGCAATACGGCCTCCAGTTCGACCAGCATGACGATCGCTATGCGCGGACGGCGGAGTGGCTGACGGTCGTCGATGGGCTCTGGACGCAGGAGCGGTTCGACTTCGCGGGCCAGTTCTACACCACGCAGCAGGCGATCTGCGCGCCCAAGCCCGCCAAGCGCCCGACCGTCTATGCCGGCGGCGAAAGCGAGAAGGCGAAGGCGATGATCGCCGCGCAGTGCGACGCGTACGTCATGCACGGCGACCCCGCCGACGCGATCGCGCCGAAGATCGCCGATATGGCCGCGCGGCGGGAGGCGGCCGGCGGCGCGCCGATGCAATACGGCATGGCCGCCTATGCGATCGTCCGCGACAGCGAGGCGGAGGCCAAGCGCGAGCTGGAGCGCATCACCAGCGTCACCGAACTCCCCGCGGGCTATGCGAACTTCGACCAGTGGCTGTCGGGCACGCAGCTCGAACGCGAGCTGAAGATCCAGGAATACTCCGTCTCCAACCGCGGCCTGCGCCCCAATCTGGTCGGCACGCCCGAGCAATTGAAGGAGCGCGTCGCGGAGTATGAGGCGGCCGGTCTCGACCTGCTGCTGCTCCAGATGAGTCCGCAGGCAGAGGAAATGGAGCGGTTCGCCGCGCAGGTCATGGGCACCACATGATCCGCCTCACCGACGTCATCAAAACCTACCCGGCAAGCGAGGCCGCCGCCCTCGACGGCGTATCGCTCGAAATTCCGGCGCGCGGCGTATTCGGCGTCATCGGCCAGTCCGGCGCGGGCAAGTCGACGCTGATCCGCCTGATCAACGCGCTCGAACGTCCGACTTCGGGCCGGGTCGAAGTCGATGGCGTCGACGTCGCGGCGTTGTCGGCGGCGGACCTGCGCGCGCTACGCCGGCGGATCGGCATGATCTTCCAGAACTTCGGCCTGTTGTCGTCGCGCACGGTCGCGGCGAACGTCGCGTTCCCGCTGGTGCTCGCGGGCGTATCCAAAGCCGAGCGAGAGACGAAAGTCGCCGCGCTGCTCGACCGCGTAGGTCTCGCCGATCACGCCGCCAAATATCCTGCCCAGCTCTCCGGCGGCCAGAAGCAGCGCGTCGGGATCGCCCGCGCGCTCGCCACCGATCCCGACGTCCTGCTCTGCGACGAAGCCACCAGCGCACTAGACCCCGAAACCACCCGCTCGGTCCTCACCCTCCTCCGCGACCTCAACCGAGACCTCGGCCTGACGATCGTCCTCATCACCCACGAAATGGATGTCGTTCGCTACGTCTGCGACCGCGTCGCCGTCCTCGAACGCGGCCGTATCGTCGAGACCGGAGACGTTACCGACATCTTCGCCAACGCCGCCCACCCGGCAACGCAGCGCATGCTGGCGGCGCTGGCAGCATGAGCTTCTTCGCCAACATCGACTGGTCGGACATCGGCCAGGCGTGCCTCGACACGCTGATCATGCTCGGCGGATCGCTGATCTTGACGATCGCGTTCGGCCTGCCGCTCGGCGTCCTGCTCTACCTCACCGACCGGGGCCGCCTGTCGCAGAACCGCGTCGCCAACGCCGTGCTCGGGATCATCGTCAACGTCCTTCGCTCGGTTCCCTTCATCATCCTGCTGATCGTGATGATTCCGCTCACCGTGATGCTCGTCGGCACCTCGCTAGGCGTCGCCGGCGCGATCCCGCCACTCGTTGTCGGTGCCGCGCCGTTCTACGCGCGCCTCGTCGAGGGATCGCTCAAGGAAGTCGACCGCACCACGATCGAGGCGGTCCAGGCGATGGGCGCCACCACCCGTCAGATCGTCACCGGCGCGCTGATCCCCGAGGCGCTCCCCGGGCTGATCGCCGGCGCCACCGTCACCGCGGTCGCGCTTGTCTCGTTCACCGCGATGGCCGGCGTGGTCGGCGCGGGCGGACTCGGCGATCTCGCGATCCGCTTCGGCTATCAACGCTTCCAGACCGACGTGATGGTCGTCACCGTCGTGCTGCTGGTCGTACTCGTCCAGATCATCCAATATGCCGGCGACGCGCTCGCCCGCCACTTCACCCGCCGCTGATTTAACGCCGCTAGGAATTCGCATGAACCGCCGCACCTTGCTCGCCTCGTTCTCGCTGCTCGCGCTCGCCGCCTGCGGTGGTACCAAGACCAATGACGGCAAGACGCTGACCGTCGCCGCGACCGCGGTTCCGCACGCCGAGATTCTCGAGTCGATCAAGCCGACGCTCGCCAAGGAAGGCGTCGACCTCCAGATCCGCGTCTTCAACGACTACGTCCAGCCCAACCTCCAGGTCGAGCAGAAGCAGATCGACGTCAGCTATTTCGAGACCAAGCCGTATCTCGACGAGTTCAACGCCTCGCGCGGCACGCATCTCGTGACCTATGCCGGCGTCCACGTCGAACCGCTCGGCGCCTATTCGCGCAAGTGGAAGTCGATCGCGCAGATCCCGAACGGCGCGACCGTCGCGATCCCGAACGAGCCGAGCAACGGCGGCCGCGCGCTGCTGCTGTTGCAGAAGGCCGGGCTGATCACGCTCAAGAACCCGACCAATCCGCTGTCGAGCCTCAACGACATCGCCACCAACCCGAAGAACCTGCAGTTCAAGGAACTGGAGGGCGCTACCCTGCCGCGCACACTCGGCGAGGTCGATCTTGCGCTGATCAACACCAACTACGCGCTCGACGCGAAGCTCAACCCGGTCCGCGACGCGCTCGCGATCGAGGACAAGAACAGCCCCTACGTCAATTTCGTCGTCGGCCTGCCCGGCGGCGAGAAGGATCCGCGCGTCGTGAAGCTGATCGCCGCGCTGCGCAGCCCGGCGACCAAGACCTTCATCGAGCAGCATTATCGGGGTGCGGTGCTGCCGGCGTTCTGATACCGGCGCGGCCTCGTTAGCGTAATCCCTGAGGCTCCATGACGGTCGTCGCCGCGTATCTCTATCGCCATGGCAAGCGCGTCCGCGCGGTCTCGATCGACGAAAAGGTCGATTGCCCCGCGGATCGTTCGGAGTTCGTCTGGATCGGCATCTGCGACCCGACCGACGCCGAGATGCGGACGCTCAAGGACCAGTATAACCTCCACCCGCTGGCAGTGGAGGACGCGATTAAGGCGGACCAGTTGCCCAAGGTCGACGTCTATGGCGATCAGCTCTTCGTCGTCGCCCGCACCGCGCAGCTCGAAGACGACAAGATCGCATACGGCGAAACCGCGATCTTCGTCGGCCACAGCCACATCATCAGCGTCCGACACGGCTCGGCACGCTCGCACAAGGCACTCCGCGAACAGCTCGAAGCCGCGCCAACCTTGCTGATCAACGGCGTCGACTACGTCCTCCACGCTATCCTCGACTACGTCGTCGACGGCTATCTCCCGATCGTCGAAAGCATCGAGGACGAGGTGCTGGCGATGGAACAACGCACGATCGACGCCTTCCTGGGCCGCGACGAAATTGTCCGTATCTTTGGTCTGAGACGCGAAATGATCCGCTTCCAGCGCATCCTAGGCCCGATGGGCGAGGTTGCGGGCAAGATCGTCCGCCTCGACCTCCCCTGCATCGATACCGAGGCGAAACCGTATTTCAGCGACGTGCTCGACCACGTCCGCCGCGTCCAGACGATGGTCGAGGGCCTGCGCGAAGTGCTGACGTCGGTGTTCGAATTCAGCAACCTGCTCGAACAGCAACGCACCGGCGCGATCACTCGCCAGCTCGCCGCCTGGGCCGCGATCCTCGCGGTGCCAACCGCGATCGCCGGGATCTACGGCATGAACTTCGAGAACATGCCCGAGCTGAAGACGGAATACGGGTATTTCGTCGTACTGGGCGTGATCGGGATCGTCTGCGCCGCGCTGTACGTGAAGTTCAAGCAGGCGAAGTGGCTGTAGACCCACGGATCGACCTTATCGTCATCTCAGCCAAGCGGTCAGACCTCGCCCCCCCCGGCGAAGGCCGGGGCCCAATTGGGGGCCGCCAATGACGGGCGATACGCCCCGTTACTGCGACCTTTCCAATTGGGCCCCGGCCTCCGCCGGGGGGGGGGTAGGCGCCGGAATGGCAGAAGCTTAGCTCAAACCTTGACGAGCATCTTCCCCGTATTCCCACCCGAGAACAGCCCCAGGAACGCATCCGGCATCGTCTCGAGACCCTCGTGCACCGTCTCCTCCCGCTTCAGCGTCCCCGCCGCCAGCATCCCGCCCATGTCCTTGTAGAACTCCTCGGCGCGATTCATGTAGTCGCTGACAATGAACCCGCGGATCTGGATCCGGTTACCGATCAGCCGCGCGAGATACTTCAGCTGCGTCGCCGCACCGCTGTTATACACGTCGATCATCCCGCACACCGCGAACCGCGCATGCATGTTCGCATGCGCCAGCGCCGCATCGAGATGCTCGCCGCCGACGTTGTCGAAATACACGTCGATACCCTTCGGAGCAGCTTGGCCGAGCGCCTTCACTACCGGCACGTCGCTCTTATAGTCGATCACCGCATCGGCGCCGAGCGACTTCACCCACGCGCATTTCTCTGCGCCGCCGGCCGAGCCGATCACCGTCATGCCCTTGGCCCTGGCAACCTGCACGACGGTCGATCCGACCGCACCCGCCGCCGCCGACACGAACACCGTGTCGCCCGCCTTCGCCTCGGCAACCTGGAGCAGGCCGAAATACCCGGTCATCCCCGGCATGCCGAGCTGGCCCAGAAACGCCTGCGGAGGCACGTCGAGCGCGGGCAGCTTCTGCACCTGCGCAGCGGGCACGACTGCCTCGTCGCGCCAGCCGGCCATGTGCAGCACCATGTCGCCGACCTTGATGCCGTCGTCGTTGCTCTCGACCACTTCGCCGACCGCGCCGCCCTGCATCGCCTCGCCCAGTGCGAACGGCGGGACATAGCTCTTCACGTCGTTCATCCGCCCGCGCATGTACGGGTCGACCGACAGCCAGCGATTGGCGATCCGCACCGCGCCGGCGCCCAGCGCGGCCGTGTCGAGATCGATCATGGCGAAGTCGGTATGCTTCGGCATGCCTTGCGGACGTGCCTTCAGGCTCCATGCACGGGCCATAAACTTGCTCCTGTCTTGATTATTCGTGAACCGGGTATGGCGAAACGCGCGTCCAGCGCAACCCGCAAAAAAAGCCCGGACGGTATCGCCCGGGCTCGTTTCGACAGGCGTCACGCGACGTCAGCCAATGCTTTCAAACGCTTAGTATGTGGTCGACCCCGACTTGCCGAGCGTGTCCGATGCCGTGCCCGTGGTCGACGTCGCGCCGGCAGTGCTGCCGGCCTGCGTGGTCGAAGCATACCCCGTCGTACCGGCATCCTTCTTGTCGCCGCCCGTGCGATCACCGTACTCGAACATCGCCGAGTTGCGCTCTTCTTCCTTCCACGTCGCCTTGGCTTCGTCGGCCGACTTCGACAGCGTTACCTTACCGTCGACGGTCTTGATCCAGCGCGACGGGATCGAGTGATGCACGCCACCCGCATCGCGGTCGTTCTTGGTCAGCAGGATCCGGTCGCCCTTCACCTTGTCGACCGTGCCGACATGGCTGCCGTCGGAGCCGACGACTTCCATATGCTCGGTAACCTGCGACAGCGAGCTACGCTGGCCCTGCCGCTCATTGCGCCATGACGAGAACTCGGTCTCGAACTTGGAGCGGTTCTCATGGCGATACTCGTCATAGTCGCGGTCCAGCGCCGCAATCTGCGTGCTGCGCCAGCTATGATAGTGATCGTCATGCGGGTTCGACGCGCGATTGCCGAACGACCGGTTCTCCGAGCCGCCATAGGACCGCTCGTCATAGCGCGCATCGGCTTCGCGGCGGCGCTCGGCCTCGTCGTCGCCGAACCACGAGCGAACCTCGTCGCCTGCCCGCGCGATGAACCCGCGATCGTCATAGTCATAGCCCTGCGGCTGGCGTCCATAGTCGCGCCCATCGTTACGGTTGTCACCGCGCGACGTGCGGTTGTCGTCGTCCGCATGGCGGTTGCGCCCTACGTCCTCGAAACGACGCCCGTCCGACGCATAGCTGCCATGATATTCGGTATCGCCCGAACCCGGGCTGCGCTGGCCATAATTCTGCTGGCCGTAACGGGGCTGAGCCGAATCCTGGCGACCATAGCCCTGCTGGCCGTACGACTGGCCTGCCGCCTGTCCGTAGCGCGACTGACCATAGCGATCGCTGCCCGATGGCTGCTGGCGATCGTTGTGGCCACCGTAATAATCACGGCTACCCTGGTCGTCGCGCCCGCGATACCCCCCACGATACCCGTGATCCCCGCGATCATCGTCGCGATCGAACTCACCGGCCGCTGCATAATCGCGCGCACTGGATCGACCATAGTCGCCACCATCGGAGCGAAAATCGCGACCGTAATCCTGCGAGTTCGGCCGACCGTAATAATCACCCGACTGACGGTCTCTGGTATTGCGTTCGTAGACCATAGGAGCCTCCTAATTGCTGTCCTGCGGCTGCCGGCGTCGTCGTATGCGGCGTCGTGCATTCCGAGGTCTACAAGCGCCAGGATCGTCGATTGTTCCTGTGTTTGCCGTCGCTTGACGCCGACACGACGCACCGCTGCGACGGCGGGCCAGAAGCAGAGCGACGGGCTTCACCAACCCGGTTGCAACAGCGAAATCGAGCCGCTAAGCCTTCGATCCTGGCCTGTGGCCAATCGCGCGGGGCCGTAGCTCAGATGGGAGAGCGCTGCAATCGCACTGCAGAGGTCCGGGGTTCGATTCCCCGTGGCTCCACCACGCGCAACACGATGATGACTAGACATGTGCCCCTGCAATTGCCCGAAGCGTCGGGGCGGTGTGCGCGGTAACCGCGCAGTAAAAGCTGCCAAGGACCGCTTTATCGATGTCCTTCACGACCGCTCGATGCCCCCCACATCCCGCCGACAAACGTTCGATCTCGGATAAAATCGATAATGTGGCGAATACTAGGACGCGGGGGATGACGCCGGGCACGCTGGAGATATTCATCGGCCGAACCGACGGGTCCGTTTTCGGTCGGCCCAGGACATGATCAAGCATCCTCCGGCCTCGACGCCGTGAACAAAAGCCAGCCGACACCTCCTGCGACGACGCCGAGCGCGCCACCAAGCAGATAGGCGTCGATCGCCCCTGTCGGCATGAACATCCCGCCGGCCATATATCCAAGGATACCCGCGCTGCTCGTCGCGGCGCTGTAGATCGCGGCCACCTTGCCGTGTGCGCCCGCAGGAGCCTCGCGTTGCAGCATCGTCCGCACCGCGACGTTGTGCACGCTGTTCGCGGCACCGCCGATCACGAAGGCAATCCCCACAACGACGAGCCCGGAGGTCATCGTCATGTCGGCAATCCCGCCGACAACGCCGATCGCCAGCATCATCGCGCCCATCACGATGGCGGACACAAAGGCCAGTGGGGCCGGCCGGAGCATCGGCCAAACCCCGGCGGCCGCTGCGCCCGCCATCATTCCCCCCGCCCAACACGCGGTGAGCAGCCCGAACGCCATCGCACCCGCCGCCAGCGATACGGTGACCAGGAACACGAACGCGACATCGGCAATCGCGCTGGCGAAGACTCCCATTGCGAGGGCACCGATCATGATCACGATCCGCCGATCGCGCAGCACCGGCAGATACTCGGCGAACAGCGTCCGAGCTCGACCATCCGCATCGGCATCCACATCGACCTCGACCGGCCGCCGCAACCCGCTTCCCAGCACGACCACCGCCAGCAACGCGAAGCTCGCCGCATCGATCAGCAACGCGTTGCCCGCGCCGCTCCATGCCACCAGTGCGCCGCCGACGACTGGCCCGGCAAGCATCCCGGCGCTGCGCACGAACTCCAGTACCGCGTTCGCACGCGCCAACGTCATTCCCAACCCGGTAGCCAGCACCGGGATCAGTGCGAAGGTCGCCGTTCCCCCGACCGCGAACAGGATGCTGAGTACGCCGGCACCGACCATCGTCGAGACCGGATCCGGATGATACGCCATCCATGACAGGACCATCGCATCCGCCAGCGCCGCACCGGCCAGCAGCTTGCCCGCATCGTGCGCATCGACAAGGCGGCCGATGTACGGCGTGACGAGCAGACCCGGCAGCAACTGGGCCACCAGCAGCATCGGCACGGCAAAAGCGGTTCGGTCGCCCGCTGTCCGAAACATCAGGGTGATCAGCGAAATTTCGTCGCCGATCGTCGAGATCGTCAGCGCGACGAGCAGCAACCACCCCCACCCGTTCCTGAACGCGACTATTCCCATGTCCGCAGTTCATGCTGTCCGGCCCCCTTCGTCAACGCTCCAGGCGAATCCGCCGGGCGATCGCTCGCATTAAAAGCCTTATCGCGCACTACCGAGAACGCTCCGGCGCTCGACGCGTCCTACGCGCGCCATCGTTCGACGTGAGATCCTCAACATACCCCGGTCAGACGGTCCGATCCGAGCACTTGCCGAATGAGGTTTGCGGAGGCCCAACCCGCCGCGTCGTGCCAGAAGCGGTGGCACTACGAGGATCTTTGGGGGGACGCACCGATGTCAGTAGCTTGATCGATCTATTCGACCCAGCGAGATTTAAGAGTTTTGAAAAGGGCTGTTCCCTAGTGCTGCCGATCGTCGGCGCTAGCATGGCGCCCAAACCATCTTCGACCGACACGTCACACTAGACTTGCTGTCGCTTTTCACGCCTTATCGCCGCAAGTATCGCAAGGCGGGGGCGGAAATTGGCTACAGTACCGAGTATCGATCAGGACGAGCCGACGCTTTCCGTGTTCCAGAGCGAACTTCCCATAGACGAAAAGCTGGATCGGGCACGAACCGAACTGCTAGATCTCTCGGCAAGGAACCGGCTGCTCAACATGCCGCGCGCCGCCAAAGGCGCGAAGGCGGTCGAAGTCGTCGACGAGGTCAGCAGCGAAATCTTTCGCATGCTCGTCGGCGAAACGCGCCCCTTCTCGTTCCTCGCGGGCAAGGCGGCCCCTGCCGGCGAACGAGCCAGCGAAGACGTGCCGGCGGAAGAGTCGGACGAGATAGCCGATCTCGCGCAACCCGAGGATGACGTTGCCGACGAGCGCGGTGTGTTTTCGCGGCACGTCGATACACGTCTCCAGACCCGTCTGACGCCCAAGGGCCTGCAAAAGCGCCTGCTCGAGCTCTACTTCGACGGGCGCACGCTGGAGGAGGAGCAGGGCGTTAACATCCTCTATCTGACGCTCGGTGCGCTCAAGTGGATCGACCCCAACAATGCCGCGAATATCCGGTTCGCGCCGCTGGTGCTCGTGCCCGTGCAACTCGAGCGCGGCAATGCGGGCGAGAAGTTCAAGCTGCGGATGCGGCAGGAGGATTATGCCTCCAACCTGTCGCTGGAGGCTTTCCTCGACCGCGCGCACGGCATCCGGCTGCCGACGTTCGAGGGCGGAGAGGAGTTCGATCCGGTCGCCTACTTCAAGGACGTCGCCGAGGCGGTTTCCTCGAAACCCGGTTGGGAGGTCCAGCCCGACGTCATCGTGCTCGGCTTCTTCTCGTTCGCCAAGTTCCTGATGTACCGCGATCTCGACCCGCAGACCTGGCCGAACGGCGGCAAGATCACCGAGCGTGCGCTCGTCCGTGGGTTGTTGGCCGACGGATTCGAGGGCAGCGCGGGCATGATCCCCGAAGATGCCAATATCGATCCGTTCATCCCGCCATCCGAGATGCTCCACATCGTCGATGCCGACAGTTCGCAGGCATTGGCCGTGCACGAGGTGCGCCGTGGCCGCGACATGGTCATCCAGGGGCCTCCGGGAACGGGTAAGAGCCAGACGATCGCCAACATCATCGCGTCCGCGATCGCCGACGGTAAGACCGTGCTGTTCGTCGCGGAGAAGATGGCTGCGCTTGAAGTCGTCAAGCGCAGGCTCGACGCGACCGGCGTCGGCGATGCGTGTCTCGAGCTTCACAGCAACAAGGCCAACAAGCGTGCGGTGCTCGAAGAACTGCGCCGTACGTGGGAGCTCGGCGCGCCGAAGCATCAGGATGCCGGGAGCCTGCATGCTCGGCTGACGATCGCGCGCGACAGCCTGAACGGTCATGTCCAGCGGATGCACACGCCGCATCCGGCATCCAGGCTAACCCCGTTTCAGGTCATCGGCCAGTTGAGCCGGCTACGGCTGGACGGCGAGAAGCCCGGCGATCTGAAGCTTGTCGAGCCGGAAACCTGGTCGATCGATGATTTCGCCGAGCGCCATAACGTGATCGGTGAGCTTGCCGAACGGATCACCTTGATCGGCCGCCCAGGTGAGCACGCGTGGCGCGGCGTCGGCCTGTCCTCGATCCTGCCGACCGAGGTCGAGCGGCTTGAGGAACGCCTCTCGGTAGTGATCGAGAAGCTTGCCGGACTTGACGTCGCACAGGGCAGTCTTGCGGCCCGTCTCGAGGTGCCGCCAATGTCGTCGCTCGGCGACATCGGAGTCCTTGTCATGCTGGCGAACCGAGTTGCTCAGGCCCCCGCGATCGAGGGTACCGCCTTGGCTGACACGGTCTGGGAGCATCGCTTCGACGAGATCGATCGGCTGCTCGTGACCGGTCAGCGCAACGCCTATCTCCGCGGCCTTCTTGCGTCGTCTGTAACCGAGAGCGGCTGGACGACCGACCTGTCGGAAGCGATTGCCGCCCTGCGTGCGCTGCCGTCGACGTTCGCGCTCGCGGATTTCGAACAGGTCGGTGCGCTGGCGACAGTGCTGCCCCGGTTGCAGGCCGAAGCGGGCGCGCTGGCACGGACGATCGGTCGTGATGCGCCTAATTCGATCGACGACGCCCGGAAGCTTGCCGCGATCGGCGAACGCGTCGCCAATGCACCCGATGCCGACGCGGATGCCTTTGCCTCCGACGTCTGGAACTCAGGAGTCGAACGCGCCGCCGATGTCGTCGATGCGGTTGCGGCGTACGAGAATGCGGTCGCGGCGACGACCGGAAAGCTGACCGATGCAGCTTGGGATCTGGACCTGACAGATGCGCGGGTCACTCTCGCCTCGCACGGCAGCGGCTTCATGAAGATATTCAGCGGGGAATGGCGGCGCACGAACCGCCTCGTTCGATCGGTGCTGACGTCCCCGGCGACGCCGCTCGACGAGACGCTGTTGTTGCTGGACGCGCTTGCGAAAGGGCGGGCGGCGAAGCGGACGATCGAGCAGGAGAATGATTTTGCCCGCTCCGCCTTCGGGGCGGAATGGCGCGGCGAGCGCTCGACGTCGGCGCCCCTATTAAGCGTGGTCGAGTGGATGCGCTCGCTCCGCGGGCTTGGCGCCGAACCCCGCATCATCGCCGCACGCCGGCCCGACCGCAGCGAGATCAGCACGCGCGCTTCACGAACGACGGCACTGATCGAACAGGTCGCACCGTCACTGTCAGCCCTGTGGTCCGGCTTGGGTGCTACGCAATCGCTGGCGTTCGGCGATGCGCTGGCAGCGGACCGTGCCGATCTCGAAGCCTTGATGACCGTCGTGACACGGCTGCATGCCGCCGACACCGCCAGTTCGGCAGTACTGGTTTCCGCGCCAGCCTGTCTCGACGAACGCCGCCGGCTGCTCGACGACCTTGCCGAACTTCAGCGCAAGGATGCCGCGATCGCCGAACTGGCAGAGGTCGGCACCGCGGCGTTTGGAACGACATGGCGTGGGACAAGCTCCGACTGGAGCGCTTTGCGTACCACCGCCGACTGGATCCAGGCCAACGGCGACATACGCCTTCTTAGCAGCAGGATAGACGACCGCGCGAAACCCGCTGCGGACGCGGCACTTGTAGAAGCGGATGCCAAAGCCCTGCTCAAAGATCTCACCGCGATCGGCGAACAGCTTCGCCTCGATCTCGGCATCGCACTCGGCCGCGAGACGTTCGCCGCTACGCCGCTCGCCGATCTGCGCGTGCATCTGGAACGCTGGTACCAGTCGGGCGAGCGCCTGACGCAGTGGACGGCGTATCGTGACCGCGCGGAGCGGACGTCGAAGCTCGGCTGCGACGATGTCGTCAAGCGGCTCGCCGACGGTCGCCTGGATACCGACGGCGCCGTGCCCGCCTTCGAGATGGCCTATTACGAAGCGGTCTACGCCGACCAGATCAAAGCCGATCCCGACCTCGGCACGTTCGACGGCACGCTGCACGGTCGCTTGGCACGCGAGTTCGCCGACATGGATCGTCAGCGGATCGCGACCGCGAGCTTCGAAGTCGTGAAGGCGCATCACCAGACGGTTCCCGCACGGGACGGCGGCGCGGTCGGTCCACTCGGCGTGCTGCGCGCGGAGATCGCCCGCAAGCGCGGTCACATGCCGATCCGCAAGCTCATGGAGAAGGCCGCACCGGCAGTTCAGGCGCTCAAACCCGTCTTCATGATGAGCCCCTTGTCGGTGGCGCAGTTCCTCGCACCCGGCCTGTTCGACTTCGATCTGCTGGTGATGGACGAAGCGAGCCAGATCCAGCCGGTCGACGCGCTCGGTGCGGTCGCTCGGGCCAAGCAGGTCGTCGTCGTCGGCGACCCGAAGCAGCTTCCGCCCACCGCCTTCTTCTCGAAAATGACCGGCGGCGGCGCAGACGATGACGACGATGCGGGCACCCGAGTCACCGACATCGAGAGCATCCTCGGCCTGTTCACCGCGCGCGGCCTGCCGATGCGGATGCTGCGCTGGCATTACCGCAGCAAGCACCAGTCGCTGATCGCGGTCAGCAACCGCCAGTTCTACGAGAACAAGCTGTTCATCGTCCCCAGTCCCTACACTGCGGAAGCGGGCATGGGCCTGCGCTTTCACCGCATCCCGCAAGGCGTGTTCGACGCCGGCGCCACGCGCACCAACATGGTCGAGGCGAAGGTCGTGGCGCAGGCGATCGTCGCGCACGCCCGCGATCATCCCGAACTCTCGCTCGGCGTCGCCGCCTTCTCCGCGGCCCAGCGCCGCGCGATCATGGACCAGCTCGAAATCCTGCGCCGCGGCCTCCCCGAGGAGGTCGAGACGTTCTTCCAGATGCATCATTCCGAGCCGTTCTTCGTCAAGAACCTCGAAAACGTGCAGGGCGACGAACGCGACGTGATCTTCATCTCGGTCGGCTACGGGCCGACGGTACCCGGTGGTCGCGTACCGATGCGGTTCGGGCCACTCGGGATGGACGGCGGCGAGCGGCGGCTGAACGTGTTGATCAGCCGCGCCAAACAACGCTGCGAGGTGTTCGCCTCGATGTCGGACGAGGACATCGATCCCGATTTCGCGGGCACCCGCAAGGGCGTGCTCGCCTTCAAGCTGTTCCTGCACTTCGCGCGCACCGGCAAGATGACAATGGCGGAGAGCACCGGTCGCGATCACGACAGCGTGTTCGAGGAGCAGGTCGCCAAGGCGCTGCAAGCCAGGGGCTATCAGGTTCATCGGCAGGTCGGCCTCGCGGGCTTCTTCATCGATCTCGCGGTATCCGACGCGGATCGGCCCGGCCGCTATCTCATTGGTATCGAGTGTGACGGCGCATCGTATCACGACGCACGTTCAGCGCGCGATCGCGACCGGCTCCGTCAATCGGTGCTGGAGAGCCACGGCTGGACGATCCACCGCATCTGGAGCACCGACTGGTTCCAGCGGCCTAAGGAACAGATCGATCTCGTCATTGCACGGATCGAGGCGGCCAAGGCCGAGCATGATTCTCAGGCCGCCGGCGTAAAGGCGACGCGCGCCGTGAACGTCGAGATCACTACCCTCGAACGCGAAGGCTTCACCGAGGTCGGCCTAGCCGCGCCCGACGTGGAGCCCGCGAACACCCTGTACGAGGAGGCCGAACTCACCCGACCGTCGCATCTGTTCGGCGAGCTTCACGAGACGCCGCGTGGCGCGTTGTCGATGCTCGCGGAAGAGGTCGTGCGGATCGAGGGCCCCGTCCATGTCTGCGAAGTCGTCAACCGCATCCGCGACGCCTGGGGATTGAAACGCGCCGGCGGCCGAATCCAGGATGCCGTCGAGGCGGCGATCGCGGTGTCGGTCCGCGAAGGCCGCATCACGGAGGACCAGGACTTTCTCGACGTGCCGGGCCGGACGCCGAAGGTCCGGGATCGCAGCACGGTCCGCTCCACCTCGCTACGCAAGTTCGATACGCTGCCGCCGACCGAACTCGACATCGCGATCCTCGATGTCGTGCGGATCAACTATGGCGCGACTGACGATCAGGTGATGCAGTCCGCCGCCCGCGCGGTCGGCTTCAAGTCGACCAGCAGCCAGCTGCGCGATCTGTTGGCGGACGTGATCGCGGCGGCGATCAAGGGCGAGCGACTGACACGACAAAGCGGTATGCTCGTGCTCGGGCCTGCGGCGTCCAGCCTGTGAGTAAGCGACCCTTCAGTCTGCGTCGCAACGCGTTGCAGAACCCAGTCTGCCCGGCCAGGACCGGAACGTGAACAGCACGCCAGAAGCACGGGCCCGCGCGGTCATCGACGGGCAACTCGCGGCGGCGGGATGGGTGGTGCAGGACCGCGCCGAAATGAACCGTCTCGCCGCGCCGGGAGTCGCGGTGCGCGAGTTCCGCCTGGCGACCGGGCCCTGCGACTATCTCCTGATCGTCGCGGGCAAGGCGTGCGGCGTGATCGAGGCCAAGCCGGCGGGCACGACGTTGTCGGGCGTGACCGAGCAAGCCCGGGGCTATCAGCCGCAGCCGCAGCAGATACTGGCGGCCTGGAGCACACCGTTTCGCTTCGATTATCAGGCGACTGGGACCGAGATCCTGTTCTCGGATCGCGTCGACCCCCTTCACCGCTCGCGTCGGGTCTTTGCCTTCCACCGGCCGGAAACGCTGCACGAGTGGCTGAAGTCGGGATCGTCGCTGCGTGCGCGCCTCGTCGACATGCCGCCGCTGATCACCACGAACCTGCGCGACTGCCAAGCCGAGGCGATCGAAGGGCTGGAGGCGTCGCTCGGCAGCGACCGGCCGCGCGCATTCGTGCGGATGGCGACGGGTGCGGGCAAGACCTTCACCGCCGCCACGCTCGCCTATCGCCTGCTCGCGCACGCCGATGCCCGGCGCATCCTGTTCCTGGTCGATCGCAACAACCTCGGGCGGCAGGCGCTCAAGGAGTTCCAGACGTATCGCCCGCCGGGCACTGGGCGGCTGTTCACCGAACTCTACAACGTCCAGCGTCTTGGCGCGGCGGGACTCGACACCCCCGCGAAGGTCGTTATCTCGACCATCCAGCGCGTCTTTGCGCAGCTGACCGGCACCGACCTGTCCGAGGAGGACGAGGAAGCCAGCGATTTCGAACGCAGCTGGACCCCGCCGCCCAAGACCGTGACCTACAGCGCCACGCTTCCGCCCGAGACGTTCGACATAGTCGTGGTCGATGAATGCCACCGCTCGATCTATGGCAGCTGGCGCCAGTTGCTCGACTATTTCGACGCGCAGATCATCGGGCTGACCGCCACGCCGACCGTGCAGACCGCCGCGTTCTTCGACGAGAATCTGGTCGCCGACTATCCGTACGAACGGTCCATCGCTGACGACGTCAACGTGCCGTTCGACATCTACCGCATTCGCACGCAGATCGGCGAACATGGCGGGCGCGTTGAAAAGGGCTACACGCTCCCCGTCCGCGATCGTCATACCCGTGCGCAGACTTACCGCCTGCTCGACGACGACCTGACCTATACGCCGCAGGATCTCGATCGCAGCGTGATCGCGCAGAACCAGATCCGCACCGTGCTGGAGACCTACCGCGACACGCTGTTTACCGAACTCTTCCCAAGCCGCACTGAAGTCCCCAAGACGCTGATCTTCGCCAAGGACGACAATCACGCCGAGGAGATCGTCCGCATCGTCCGCGAAGTGTTCGACCAAGGCAATGATTTCGCCAAGAAGATCACCTACAAGGTCGGCGCGAAATATGCGGAAGAGGTGATCGCGGCGTTCCGCAACGCCTACAATCCGCGCATCGCCGTCACCGTCGACATGATCGCCACCGGCACCGACGTAAAGGCGATCGAGGCGCTGATCTTCCTGCGCGACGTGCGCTCTGCGGTGTATTTCGAGCAGATGCGCGGGCGCGGCGTGCGGACGATCGATGCACCGACGCTCGCGACAATCACGCCCGACGCGCGCGTCAAGGACCGGTTCGTGCTGATCGACGCGGTCGGCGTCACCGACAGCCTGAAAACGCAGGCGATCCCGTTGGAGCGCGAGCCCGCTGTCGCGTTCGACAAGCTCCTCGAACAGATCGCCAGCGGCCGCAGCGACGAGCCCGCCGTCGCGACGCTCGCCGGTCGCCTCGCCCGGCTCAACCGCAAGCTCGACGACGCCGGCAAGGCACGGATCGAGGCGATCGCCGGCAAGCCCCTGACGGCGCTGGCGGGCGAGCTGGTCGACGCGATCGATGCCGGCGCGATCGAGGATGCCGCGCGCCAGCGGCACGGCGCTACCGTCACCGACGCCGAGATCGAAGCCGTCGCCACCGAACGGCGCGAGGCGGCGCTGGCCGCCTATAACGATCCGGCGCTGCGCCGCGTGCTGATCGAGTTGAAAAAGGCGTCGGAGGTGGTCATCGACGACATCAGCCGCGACGTCGTCATCTCGTCCGCATGGGACGCGGGGCAGGCGACGACGATGACGACCGACTTCGGCCGCTTTCTCGACGAGCATCGCGATCGACTGACCGCGCTGCGCATCCTATACGGCCTGCCCGCCGCGACGAAGCGGCTGACCTATGACAGCCTGGTGGATCTGCGCGACGCGATGATGCGACCGCCATGGTTGCTCGAGCCGCTAGCGCTGTGGAGCGCCTATCGCCGGTTGAGCGCTGACAAGGTGCGCGCCAACCCGGCGAAGACGCTGACCGACATCGTCGCGCTGGTGCGCTTCGCCATGGGGGCGAGCGAGACGCTGGCGCCGCTGTCGTCGGACATGGCGGGGCGGTTCAACCTGTGGCTGGGCCGCGAACAGCGCGCCGGGCGCGTCTATTCGCAGGAACAGCTCGGCTGGCTGGAGGCGATCCGTGACTATCTCGCCGCCAACATCGAGCTGACCACCGCCGACATCCAGGACCAGTTCGGCGCGCGCGGCAGCATCCTCGGCGCACGCAGGGCTTTCGGTCCGCGACTCGATGTTCTACTCGACGACCTTCAGGACGCGCTGGTGGCGTAAGTGGGGGCGCGGAAGATGGCTAAACGGGTGGCGGCTACGGGGCCCGTCGATGGGCCTTGGACGTTGCCGGACGGTTGGCGGTGGGAGCGGCTTGGGTCGATAGGTCGCTGGGGCAGCGGCGGCACGCCTAAAGCTAAGTCGCCCGAATACTATGGGGGTGGTATCCCCTGGTATAAAATCGGTGATCTAACCAATGGTATCTTAAGGGGTTCCGCCGATACGATAACGCAGGCGGGTCTTAAGGCATCCTCAGCCAAATGGGTGCCCGCCGACGCACTCTTGATCGCGATGTATGGATCTATCGGTAAGCTAGGTCTAACCACCGAGCCAGTAACCACAAATCAGGCGATAGCGTTCTGCATCCCGGATACTATACATGTAAATCTCAGGTATCTCTTCTACTTCTTGCTGTTTCGCCGATACCATCTGCTGTCGTTGGGCCAAGGTGGAACACAACAGAATATTAGCCAGACCATTCTTCTCGACGAGCCGATCGCTTTGCCCAAGGTTGACGAGCAAACGCGCATTGTTGCCCGCATCGACGAACTGTTCGCCGAGGTCGACGATGGTGAAGCGGCGCTGACGCGAGCGCGCGACGATTTAGCAACGTGGCGCAAGGCGCTGCTCAAGGCTGCCGTCACCGGGGAACTGACGGCCGATTGGCGTGCTGCCAACCTACCCGCCGAGTCGGGCGCCAACCTTTCGGTCCGTATCCTCGCAGACCGTGCGAGCGTAGCGGCAACGCGTCTTGGAAAGCGGCGTGATAAGGCGCCGGAAGACGTCACACCTTCGCAGCAACGCCTTATGTGGGCCGCTCCAGACGGCTGGACTTGGATGCAGCTCGGAACGTTTTCCTTCGTCACCAAGCTTGCGGGCTTCGAATATACGAAGTTCGTTCAATATGATGATGACGGTGACCTTCGGGTCATCAAGGCGGAGAATGCTGGCCTGCAAGGGTTCAAGAAGACCCAATATTCTCGCATAAAATCGTCCTCTGTCACCGAACTAACACGATCTCGCCTGCATGGCGGTGAATTACTTATGGTGTTTGTAGGCGCTGGAACCGGGAACGTCGCAATCGTGCCGGATGGTGAAGAGTTCTTCCTCGGTCCAAACATCGGTATGATGCGGGTTGAAACTGACATTGTTTCACCCCGTTACGTGGAGCTCTTCCTGCGGTCGCCGGTCGGCAAGGCGCTGGCCACTGCGGCGATGAAAGCTGTAGCGCAACCATCACTTTCTATGGGGACGATACGTCAGATACCTATCTTGCTGCCGCCGGCGGCCGAACAGGAAGAAATACTGCGGCGCTTGGAACACGCGCTCCTGGCTACGACGGATTGCGTAACAGATATTCGCGATCAACAGACCTACGCCGCCACCCTCCGCCAATCCATCCTCGCCGCCGCCTT
The DNA here is from genome assembly GCF_001422045.1 of Sphingomonas sp. Leaf242. Lineage (GTDB taxonomy): Bacteria > Pseudomonadota > Alphaproteobacteria > Sphingomonadales > Sphingomonadaceae > Sphingomonas. The sequence continues at coordinate 427,508 of NZ_LMLW01000001.1, read as the reverse complement.
CCGTGGAGACCTCGCATGAACGAACAGGCACTTGTCGCGAAGGTCTGGAACTATGCGCACGTCCTGCGGGACGACGGCGTGTCGTACGGCGACTATCTCGGCCAGATCAGCTTTCTGCTGTTCCTCAAGATGGACAAGGAGCGCGCCGAGGCGCTGGGCGAGGCGTCCGCGCTGCCCGCCGACGCCAATTGGGACACGCTCGCCGGCAAGGCGGGCGAGAGCCTCGAGGTGACCTATCGGGGCATCCTCGAAAAACTGTCGAAGCGCACCGACATCGTCGGTACTCTGTTCCTCAAGGCCGAGAACAAGATCGGTGACCCCGCCAAGCTCCAGCGGCTGGTCACGCTGATCGGGGCCGAGACGTGGATGGGCATGAACGTCGACGTGAAGGGCACGATCTACGAGGGGCTGCTCGAACGCAACGCGGGCGAGGTGAAGTCCGGTGCGGGCCAGTATTTCACGCCGCGCCCGCTGATCGAGGTGATCACTCAGCTCGTCGATCCCGAACCCGACGACACCGTGCACGATCCCGCGGTCGGCACCGGCGGCTTCCTGCTCGCCGCCTATGATCACATGAAGGCGAAGGCCAAGGCGCAGGACAAGCGCGTCGCCAAGGCGCTGCGCGAGGACAAGCTGTCGGGCACCGACATCGTCGCCGAAGTGGTGCGGCTCTGCGCGATGAACCTGTATCTGCACGGCATTGGTGGCGCGACGTCGCCGGTGCAGCAGAAGGACGCGCTGCTCGATCGCGGCGACAAGGCGTTCGACGTCATCCTGACCAACCCGCCCTTCGGCAAGCGCCAGTCGTTCCGCATCGTCCGCGAGGATGGCGGAATCGAGAGCGAGCGACAGGATTACGTCCGCGACGACTTCACCGTCACCACCGGCAACAAGCAGCTTAATTTCCTCCAGCACATCATGTCGATCCTGAAGGTCAACGGCAGCGCGGCGGTTGTCATGCCCGACAACGTGTTGTTCGAAGGCGGCGCAGGCGAGGCGTTGCGCAAGCGGCTGCTAGAGGAGTTCGACTTCCACACGCTGCTGCGCCTGCCGACCGGCATCTTCTACAGCGCGGGGGTGAAGGCCAACGTGCTGTTCTTCGATCGCGCGACGCCCGGCACCGGGATCGCGACCAAGGATCTGTGGGTGTATGATCTGCGCACCAACCAGCGCTTTACGCTGCGCGAACGCCCGTTGAAGCGCGCCGACCTCAACGATTTCGTCACCAGCTACGGCTCGAAATACGGACGGGCCAAGCGCGTGGAGACGGAACGCTTCCACCGCTACGGCTATGACGAACTGGCCAAGCGCGACAAGCTGAACCTCGACCTGTTCTGGCTGAAGGACGCCAGCGCGACCGACCCGGACACGCTGCCCCCGCCCGCGGAGATCGCAGCGGAGATCGTCGACAGCCTCGAGACGGCGCTGGAGAAGTTCCGCTTGGTAGCGTCGAAGCTGGCCGGGGGGTAGGCGACTAGCTGTTGCCGCGAATGCAGCCAAATGGATTTGGTAGCGATTGCGTTGTATTGGATGAAGCCCGGGTTCGGGCTTTAATTGCCAATATCCAATGCCGTTAGCGCGGCAGCGACCTGCCGTCCCGCTTCACGTCCACTTCGTGCGACGTCGACGGTTACGATGCTCAGGGTGTCGCTGCCGCCGCGCACCGCATAGCGCTGTGGTTCGTCGTCGGCATCAATTTCTGAATGCCACGGGTATAATAAAATCAGGTTCGAACAGTCGTAAAGCCTGCCGTAGGCGATCATTTGATAGACGTCGACTTGCGATACACCTTGCTTCGCGTCGTCGATGCGAGGGCTCAACCGTTTCCACTTTGTATCAATAATCGCGACGACGACTTCGCCGCGCTTAATCAGGATGTCAGGACGCGTTTGAAAACGGTCTTTCCCCAGCCGCCCATCACCATCCAATTCGGTGAGACAAAAGCGTAAGCCGCCTTGAGCCACGACACGCAGACCGGTTCCGAGCAGCTCCCTGGCCAAGACGCGTGCAATGTAGGCTTCAAATAGCACATGCATCTCGAAGAGTAGCGCGGTGCCTTCCTCCTTGCCTGCGCTGGTCGTCTGGAAGCGATCGCCGAGCAGCAAGCGGGCAAGATCAATAAGGGGGCGCCACCGTCGATCGCTACGATCGAGATGAAGCTGGCTCCAAGGCAAACTGCGCCGCCCTATGGAGGCAACGTCATCATAGGCGAAGGCCAACTCGCCGAGCCGGCGTTGCGTCTCTGCCCCGCGGGCCAACGCCCGAAGACGCGTTACAGCAGCTTTCATAATTCGGTTGAGGGGGATGTCTCGTGACAGCTCGTCGTAGCGACAGGCAAGACGTGTCGGATCCGTCGCCAGTGCGGTGAACTGTCGCATGATCGCGAGCCGTCCCCGTAGTGTTGGAAGATCTTCCTCTCGCTGCTGATAGCGGCGCGGTAGTCCAGCGCGCGCTGCGTCGATCAGCCGATCTGCGAACAGCCTGATTAGGCGTTCGAGAAGTGTATCATTCTGTTCGCCGAGCGCCGCCGCCGCGCCTGTCGCCACTGGTAGGTCATATACTTCAGCAAGCATGTGAACGAGCCGGTCCCGAACGCCGGCATCGCTTTCGACGCCATCGATCTTCGGTAAGATCTCCAGCTGGCAATCACCGGCTGAGATAAGTCCGACGACTTGTCGTGTAGCGATTTGCGAACCGGCATGAACGAGTATGCGCGTTCCCTCTTCGCCGCCAAGATCGGAAGCGCGCGCAGCAGCAAGGAGAGCGTCGGCACGGGTAGGCGTGAGGTGCCCTTCGCCAATCCTGACACGCTCCCATTCCCGTAGACGAATAAGGTGGCGGGTCATGCGTTCAGGAGTGGTAGATCAAAGGCCGGCCGGATCGTCCAACGCCACCGTTCGTCGCGCTGATCCTCAACGCCAGGCGGGGGGGCTAGAATCTTTCGCGTTAGGAAACGCCCTTGGCCCGTCTTTACGGCCTCTCCGTCGCCGAGTGCCTGAGCGACCTTCTCCCAATCCTCGTAAAAATACTCTTGAAGCAGCGGAATGACCTTACGGCGCAAAACAAGGTCCACATCGTTTCTCGTGATACAGGGCATAAAAAAGGCGTGGCCTATCTGATGCTCGCGATCATGGAGATACTCGATCCGGTCGTTTATTGCACCGAGCAGGGCGACGAGATCTATACCGGTTCGCTTGGCAGCTTCCGCGAGCTTTTCCGGTTCTGGCATCAACTCCTTGAAATCGAACCGACGCCGAAGTGCCGTGTCGAGCAGCGCGATCGAGCGATCGGCCGTGTTCATCGTGCCCAAGATATGAAGGTTTGCTGGCACGCCGAAGTCGCCTGGCGAATAAGGCAGCTTTACGGTCAATGCATTGGGTCGACCCAGCCGTTTGTCGGGCTCTATCAGCGTGATCAGCTCACCAAAAACTTTGGAGATGTTCGCGCGGTTGATCTCGTCGATCACTAGCACAAACTGATCCGGCGTTCGGTTGTCAGACCCATCATCCGCCCTACCCAAGAGCCGTTCGAGGGCAGCGTGCCGAATGCGCGTGTCGTCGATCTCATACAACGTCCGCATCGTAAACTTGCCGTCGATGATCAGATCTAGAGGAAGTGGCTCGTCGAGCGTAAGTAGCCACTGTACCTGCCGGCGCTGGCTATAAGTACCGAGATCGCTTCGTTCGAAATAATATTCACCAGTGACCTGGCCAATCGCGCGGAATGCGGTGTTGCCATACGGAACGACGACAATGTCTCCGTTTTGCATGGCGTTTCGAAAGGTCCAGGTTTGTCCGGTCTGGCTCGGCTGCTGATCGTCGGGGTGCTGATCGGCGGCAAAGTGCACCTGCCATTCGTCTCTCATCGCGTCGAGACTTGTGAAACGAGGATCGCTCCAATCGAGATCGCCGCCCCAGCCAAGGGCTACGAACCTGCCGTCTATACACGCTTGGTAGACATCATTTTCAGTGCCAATTGCACCAAGCCCCATTTTCCAAAAGCGTCGGCCGGCCAGATTTCCATCGGCAACGCTATGGTGTTCGCATGCACGCTTGCGCGCCTGCTCCGCCAAAGTGGCGATTTCGCGAAAACGTCCTGGCCGGACATCGAGCCGGAAACCTGGCCCTCCCTCAGCAGCCTCACCCCCCGACGGGGGACGTAGGCCCTCTACGAAATCCTCATATGCATAGGATTGATGGAAGGTGACGAACGCAATCTGCCCGGTGCCGACGAGACGCTCATACTCCATCATGAGTGCAGCCCGCGCTACTGGATCGCTGTCGTCCATCTCCATGCCCGTGCACAATCGAACCGCTTCACGCGCGGTGGCGTAGGTCTTCCCGGTGCCGGGCGGGCCATAAAGGATTAGATTTGTCGGATCTGGAGACCACGCAACGGATGCTTCAGCCAGAAGGAACCGAAAGCTCGTTGCGGAACTCATCGGTTTGCCGATCCGATTGGGGGGAGCAAGGGCGGCCATTTCGAGGAATTTGCGTCCTTCAAGAGCCTGACAGATGTTTGGCCATCCGTCCTTTAGGCCGAGTGCTTCGTTTACTGCGCGCACCCCGATAGTCACCGAGGCATCGCCCCGCGCTCTCGCCGGTTCGATAAACTCTTCCAGTGCATGTCGCCGGATACGATCGGCATCGCTCCCGCCAGAAGACAGCCGATCGCGCCAATATGGTCGCGCGAGATACCAAGCGTAATCTTGCTCCTCCCGATCTAACAAAAAGGCGATCAGTCTTATGGAGTGTTCATTTTCCGGGAGGCGCCACACCGTCTCGTTATTGGTATAGAAAAACCAAGTCCGGGGCTCCGAAATTTCATCCCAATCCACGGCAACCGATAGTCCATCATTCCGGTTCTGGGTTATCGTGCCCATAGCTCGGATGACCATCGAAGAAACGCCCGCACCGTTGGTTTCAAACGGTGGTTCGACCGAGCGCGACCGGTAATCCCGCATCACGATTCGATCACCAGGCTGCATCTCTCGAACTTTCTGGCTGTAGCGGCCTTCGTATACGAGCGACCATTCCCCTCTCTCAATAAAGCCAGCGAGTCCATCTTCGTCTCCGTGGCGAGCCGTAACGAGCCACACAGCTTCTTTCTGTGCATCTTCAGCATCGGGAACCGCAGGCTTGCCAGCAGCAAAGTCCCGGTAATTACGCAGCGCCGCCGCCATGCCCGTCAACCGACTTGACGGATTGCGCGATCCGCTCGGCAGGAGAATGGGCAGTGGTTCTCCGAGCGAGAGCGTCCGGCCTAGCGTTTGAAGCCGATTAAGAGCGCCTGCCAATTCGTCCGCAGCGAAAGCATCGTCGAGATCGTTAGAAGCGTATCCCAGCGTTGTTAGCGCGCGTTCGATCCGCGTAGCTAACGAACGACGGAGTGTCACTGTGGAGATGCCTTTAAGGCCCAGCCACTCCCCAAATGCTTCACGCTTCACGTTCGATGTCTCCTAGTTCTAGCATTCCGCTGTGGTGGCAGCCGTCACGGCAAACAGGGTCTGGATGCGTGGATACGAGATGGTGTCCGCAACAATGGCAACAGATAGAGCCCTAATGCGATAGGGCAGGTGTCATCACCATGTCCTGATAGCGCCAACCGGCCCCTGGTTATATCAGGGTACATTCCGGGCTCTGGTCGAACCGTGATCATAGCAGTGATCGTCGCGTGCCTCGTTCGTAGGCACGCACGACTAGTCGCGGCGGTGTCGAGGCGTGCCGAGTCCTGGTACGGCGCTGGTATCGCAGATGCGTCGATCTTGGCGCTTTGATGCTTATAATGCCGACAATATCCCACGGTTTTCTGCGGTTTTTGTCAAAAACTGTCGCATTCGTAATGCGGAAATAAGGTGATCGATTCTCCTAAGAACCACGCCAAAATTAGTTTGGATGATCGGCTTGCGGCGAATCTACTCTCGTCGTTCACTAATTCGCCAAGGGAAGACGGACAACGAAGGTAGTTAGCTCGCTATCCAATATGCTTAGACTGCCCTTTTGAACTTCAATTAGAGACCGAGATATTGCAAGTCCCAAACCGGTGCCGCCTGAATCTCGCTTCGTTGTGAAGAAAGGCTCGAACAGCCGCCCCCGATCGGCGATTGGAACGCCGGGTCCGTCGTCACTCACTCGAACCTCGAAGTGAGTATCCGTGCTAGACAATTGGATCGTCACGGATCGGGCACCAGCCTGCCTACTGTTTTCCAGTAGCGTCCCGAGGACGGCTTCCAGGGTCGTTGCTGGTACAGTTACAACAGGCAGGACGTCCAAGCGTATGATTTCTATCGAAAAACCGGTCGTTCGCCAAGCAGCGGCAACCCGCATGATGACCTGTGTTGCATCGGTTCTTTCTTCGCCCCGCTCAGCCATGTCGGCGCGTGCGAGATCGAGCAGCCGCGTGACCAGCAACGCGAGACGGCGGGCGTCTGCATCGGCGTTAGCTAGGAAGCGACGTCGGTCTTCCGCGGCCATGTCCGGGTGATCTTGAAGTAATTCCACTGCGCCGCGGATGCCGGCGAGCGGGGTCTTGAACTCGTGGCTGACCGCGTGGGCGAAGTCGCGCAGATAGCGCGAACGACGCTCGATCGCCGCCGCCATCACCGCGAAATCGGCGTAGAGACCCTGGATTTCGATCGCCGCGGTCGGTGGCGGATCGGGGACCCGACCGCGGCCGCTCGCGACGGCGCGCGTCGCCGCGCCGAGCTGTTCGATCGGGCGCGTGACGCCGCGGGAGATGATGCCGCTCAGCACCACGAGCATCCCGAAGATCGCGGCGATGCCAAGTGCTATCTTGCCGCGATCTTCGTACAGGCCCCTGAACAGCGCGCGCGCCGACCGGGACAGCAGGAGCACGCCGACCACGCGGTCGCCGACGAGGATCGGGCGCGCGTAATGGACGCGGATCGCTGCGGCTCGGGACAGCCATTCGAAGCGGTACGTCGCGCGGTATGCCCCGTTGCGGCGGAGCACGGTCGTGGCGCGCCCAGCAAGTGCAACGGCAACTTCGGGGAGAGCGGCGTAGCTGCCGACGGCCGAACTCCCGACGACGATGCTGCCGTTGCGATCGAGGAGGATGATCGAGGCCAGCGTGGCGGACCGGGTCGCGTCCATGATCGGCGAAAGCCGCGCGGCAACGACCACCGCATCGGGCGATGGTCTCGTACCGACCGCAACCGGTGGCCGCTCCGCGCGGATCGGCGTCGTGCTGAGGTCGATACCGGATGCGGGCGCCTGTGCGCTATAGGGGGTGTCGTCGCCTGCAACCTCGCGAGGCGCAACCCGACCCGGCGGTGCGGCAGGCCAGAGTGCCGCCGCCGTCGCGGACAGCGCCGCGCCCTGCGCGACCAGTTCCGCCTCGGTCTGGCGGACGAGCGTGTTCTCGTAGACGCGCAGGAAGACCGCGCCGAAGCCGGGTAGCGCGGCGACTAGGAACAATGTCGCGAACAGGATCGTCCGCAATCGCAACCGGGGCCAGTGGCGTTTCGCCCAGTCCTTGACCCTGCCGATCACGCGCCCGTGCACGATCCGAGACGATAGCCGATCCCGGCGCGCGTCTCGATCAGGTCATCGGCGCCAGCTTTCGCGAACTTGCCGCGTAGGTTGCGGATGTGGCTGTCGATCGTCCGGTCGGTAACCGCGAAACCGGGACCATGCAGCCGGTCGATGATCGCGTCGCGGCTGAATACCCGACCCGGCATCGACGCGAGCAGCCGGAGGATCTGGAACTCGGTAACGGTTAGCGCGATCTCGACCTCGCCCCAGAGCGCGCGCCAGCCTTCCAGGTCAAGCCGCAACCGACCGTGCGACAGATCGCGCCCGTCCTCGGTGTTCGGTGCCCGTGCGGACGTGCGGCGCAGGATCGCCATGACCCGCGCTACCACCTCGCGCGGCGAAAACGGCTTTACCACATAGTCGTCGGCGCCGAGTTCGATGCCGAGTACCCGGTCGATCTCGTCGTCGCGGCTCGACAGGAAGAGGATCGGTATGTCCGCCCTGCCCTCACCACCACGAAGGCGTCGACACACCTCCAGCCCGTCCATCCGCGGCATGTTGATGTCGAGCACAACAAGGTCGGGCGCATGCGTCTCGACAAGCGCCAGCGCGGCTTCGCCGTCCGCCGCCTCGATCGCGCCGAGCCCGGCCTTGTCGAACGCGAACACGAGCAACTGGCGAATATGAGGATCGTCATCGACAACCAGGATAGTGCGGGGCATCGGGCACAGGATCATTGTTGCGCACCCGGCGTCAACGGCTTTGGTGCCGACGTGGTAGGCGCGGGCGTCTGCGGCGCTGGAGCGGACGGCGGCGCTGACCGGACCTCCACCTTCGGCGGCAGCAGGATCAGCCCGTCGCAGTTCCGTCCGTCCGGCGCGGACCGCAAACGCGGCGCATTGGTACCGAACATCTCCCGGACGGTCGCAAGCCGCCTTGCGTTGCGCAGCGTCCAGCGGCGCCAATCGGCCTGCCCGTCCGCAGTTTCGGTCTGACTTTCCCACCGCAGATACGCCAGCCGGTCGCGCAGATCGGGCTGTTTCGCATGCTGCTCCAGCATCGCCAGCGAGACCAGCGACGATGACCCGAGCCGCGCCATATAACAGAGGTCCAGCGGCGGTCCCGCCTTACCTCTGGCGAGCGTCGTGCGCACATTCCACGCCGCTGCGGTCGCACCAAGATCGACGACGCTCGCCCCCGCCAAGACCGTGACAGCCGCCAGCGCATTGGCGTTGATCAGCCACGAAGCCGACTTGCCTGCCAGCAATCGCCAGCCGATCAGCGCCAGCCCCGTCGCTACCAGCCCCATCCAAGCCAGCGCGGACAGTCGCAATACCGTCATCCCGTAGGCGTCGACATAATCGAGCGTTCGCAATGCACTCGACGCCACCAGCAGCAGGTTCTGCACGATCCACACCGTCACCAGCCGCCGCACCAGCGGGCTCGCCGCAGCGGCACTGCACGGACGTAATGCCAGCAGCACGAACACCGCGGCGAGCAATGCGGTCACGATCAACGAATACGCACCACGATGCGCATAGTCCGCCATCGTCACACCCGCAGGCAGTCCTGCGCCGCTCCAAAGGAACACGATGTCGAGCGCATTCTCGACTGCGAAAATCACATTGAACGTCACGAGCGACAGGATCAGCGTGCCCACACCCGGCTCGAACGCCATGCTGATCGAGCAATCGTCAAAACGCGATGCCCGCGTCGTGGGCGGACCTGGCCGCAAGCTTGCCCAGATCGTAACCAGCACACAGAGCCCGAACAGCGTCCGCCAGGTCACCGCCCACAAATCCGGCAACACGATCTGCGAAAACGCCTGACCGATCAGCGGATTGGCGCTCGCGAACAGCGCAAGGAAAACCACGCCGCCCACCAAGGGCAACGCAACGACAGCCCCGATCGCGCGGATGCCGCCGGAGGATGGCCCTCGACGCTGGCGGACCATCGACAGCCGCGCAACATCCTTCAGCGGCGCAACGACGGCGGACATCGCATGCCAGCCGAGCCTGCGCGCCCAAGCGAGCGCATCGTCGAACCCGTGACGCGGCAGGAGTGCGGCTAGCGATACCGCCGCCCAGAACAGAACCCAGCCGAGGACGCTTGGATCGTCGAGGAGCACCACCGCCAGTCCGACGCAGGCAACCAACGCCAGTCGCGCCGATCGGTCATTCCAGATCGCCCGTCGCGTCAGGAACAGGGCGGTGATCCAGGCGAACGCGAACCCGCCAAGAACGGCGCCATTGCCATCGTCGATCAGTATCTCCGCGAGGACGATCAGCGCCAGGGCAGCGCAGATCTTGCCCACCAGACTTCCATGACGATTCATCTTCGCACTCCCCGATTGTCGAGGATCGGCTTTGCCGTGGTTCTGTGATCGACCGATCGCGAGGTCCGTGCGCGATCCGTTCGCTTGTCGTGCAGATCCTGTGCAGAGGATGAATCCAAACCCGGCCGGTTTCCCTTGGCCCGCGTTGCGAATGCCTCGGCGTAGGGCTAGCCTTGCTCCGGGGAGTATCGACACATGGCGTGCAAAGACCGGATCGGTCGGCGTTTCGCAACGAAGCGTTATCGTCTGTCCGCTACCCAGTTGCCGATGCAGAACCCGAACCAGCACTACGGCCTATGTTCACGATCTTCCTGACGCCCGCCTACGTACCCTTCGCGATTGCGTTCGTCGTGATGATCGGGATCGGGCTGATCGAGGCGATCGGACTGGGACTTGGTCATCTCGACCTTCACGCCGATATGCATGCCGAAGCCGATGGCGGCGGCGTGCTCGACTGGCTCGGGCTGGGCCATGAACTTCCGATCCTGATCTGGCTGACCTCGCTCCTTGGCTGCTTCACGCTGGCTGGCATCGCCATCCAGCAGGGCGCGACCGCGATGACCGGCGGCCCGCTGCACTGGGGCCTCGCCTCGGGTGGCGCGCTGATCATTGGCAGCCTGCTCAACACGCTGGCCGCCAACGGCCTCGCCCGGATCATGCCCGGCTTCGAGACCAGCGTGATCTCGACCGACGACTTCCTCCGCCGCCGCGGCACCATCCTCGAAGGCACCGCCCGACGCGGATCGCCGGCCCGCGCGAAGATCGTCGACCAGCACGGCCAGGCGCATTTCATCATGGTCGAGCCGCACGACGATGCCGACGCCATCGCCGCCGGCGAGACCGCGCTGATCGTCCGCCGCGACGGCAAACTCTTCTACGCACTGCCCGACGCCAACGCGCTTCTGCAGTCGATCCGACCACAATCATAACCGGGGAGGGTTTCATGCCCGCACAGCTTCTGAACGTCCTGATCTACGCCGGCATCGTGCTGTTCGCACTGGTGGTGATCGGCATCATCCTGACCCGGCTCTACCGCCGCGCGACCAAGGACGTGGCGCTGATCCGCACCGGCTTCGGCGGCGAGAAGGTCGTGCTCAACGGCGGCATCATGGTCATCCCGGTGCTCCACGAACTGATGCAGGTCCGCCTGACCACCGTGAAGCTGGAGGTATCTCGCCTCAACAAGGACGCGCTAATCACGCTCGACAAGCTGCGCGTCGACGTCGTCGGGCTGTTCCATATCAAGGTGAAGCCCGACGCGGAATCGATCGCCGCCGCTGCACAGACGCTCGGCGATTCGGTCAACAGCCCCGATGCGGTAAAGTCGCTGCTCGACGGCAAGCTGGTGTCGGCGCTGCGCTCGGTCGCCGCGACGATGACGATGGAGCACCTCCACGCCAACCGCGCCGACTTCATCCAGAAGGTGCAGGAGGCGCTGATGACCGACCTGGACATGAACGGCTTCCAGCTCGAGTCCGTCAGCATCACGCATTTCGACCAGACCGCGTTCGAGCATTTCAACGAGAACAACGCATTCGATGCCGAGGGGCTGACCGTGCTCACGCGGACGATCGAGGAGCGCAAGAAGATCCGCAACGACATCGTCGCCACCAACCGCGTCGAGATCGAGCAGCGCAACCTCGACGCGAACAACCAATCGCTCGAGATCGCGCAGGCCGCCGAGCAGGCGCGCCTGACGCAGGAGCAGACGCTGTCCGCCCGCCGCGCCGAACAGGCAACGGCCATTGCCACCGCCGAAGCCGAGCAGACCCGCCTAGCGGAGATCGCCCGCATCACCGCCGGCCAGGCGCAGACTGTCGCACAGACAGAAGCCGACAAGGTGATCCAGACCGCGACGATCGCCCGCGACGGTGCGATCCAGACGGCAACGATCGAACGCGACCGCACCATCGAGATCGCTCGCATCACGACGGCTGTGCAGACTGCGCAGAAGTCCGAGGAGGAATCGACCGCCACCGCCGCCGCAAACGAGGCCCGTGCACTCGCCGTCCGCGCCGAGGAAAGCGTCGCCACTGCCAAGGCGACGGAGATCGCCAACCGCAACAAGAACGTGGCCGTGATCGCCGCAACCCAGCGCGCGCAGGAAGAGGCCGTCGGCATCACTGTCGCCGCAACCGCCGAGAAGGAAGCCGCCGAAGCCCGCGCCAGTGCCCTGCGGACCGAAGCGACTGCCGAAGCCGACGCCGAAAAGGCGCGTGCCGAAGGTCGCGAGGCAGCGTTCAAGGTCGATGCAGCGGGTCAGGCGTCGCTCAACGAGGCGACCAACCTGCTGAGCGACGCGCAGACAGCGTTGCTGATCCGGCGCGCGATGCTCGAAGCACTGCCCGCGATCATCGCTGCCGCGAGCAAGCCGATGGAAAACATCGACAAGATCAGCATCCTCGACGCTCGAGGGCTACACGGTGACGGCGGCAGCGACGGCGCGACCGGCGCCGGCCAGGGCAACCTCGCCGATGCCGCGGTCGCCGCGGCGATGCGCTACCGCGTCGGCGGCCCGCTCATCGATGGCCTCATGGCGGAACTCGGCATGACCGGCAGTTCGCTGAACGGCATGCTCGCCGGCAGCAGCGCTGACGCGGCGTCTGCGCGAAGCTCCTCCACCGATGCCCACAAACATCCCACTGCTCTCAATGGCGGGTCGGGCAACCCGCCGGCCTGACGTGAGTCCCCAGGCCAAGGCCCTAGAAATCGATCTGCGCTTCGAAGACGACGGCGCGCAGATCTTTCCGGGAGCCTTGGGTCCTGCCGCGTGCCTTTCGATCGAAAAGGCCGTGGCAGATCTACCCCGCGAGGTCCCCGGCGTGCGGATCGGGTCCGCCCCTGCCCTGCGCGGCATGCTCGCCGTGGACGGTCCCATCGGCCGCATCGCCGGATCTGTGCTGGGGCCTTACGCACGCCCCGTCCGAGCCGTGCTGTTCGACAAGACGGCGGCCCGGAACTGGGCGCTCGGCTGGCATCAGGATCGCACTGTCGTCGTCGAGCAGCGTGCTGCCATCGACGGGTTCGGCCCCTGGACGGTGAAGGCCGGACTCATCCAGGTCGAACCGCCCTTCGCATTGTTGGAGCGGATGGTCACGATCCGCGTCCACCTCGACCCCGTCGACGCCACGAATGCCCCGCTCCGCATCGTACCCAGCTCTCACCGACTTGGTCGCCTGCCGGAAACGAGCATCGCGCATGTCGTCGAGGAGCGCGGCGAACGCCTGTGCCGCGCGAATCGCGGCGATGTCTGGCTCTACGCGACACCGATCGTCCACGGCTCGCGCGCAGCCGATCCACCACGTCGCCGACGCGTGCTCCAGATCGACTACGCAGCCGAAGACCTGCCCGCCCCGCTTCGATGGCAAGGACTGTAGAGGTCAAGGGTTCGATTCTCTATCGGAGCGACCAGCGCCTGCCGACAAACCCTATTCTATCGCCCTGCGCCGACGGACCGACGACAGTGGCCCGCGCCTCAGGCGGCGCTGGTGATCGGCGCGTTCCCCGTATCCGAACTCGACAGCCACCGTACGAAGTTCGACGCGTCCATCGGTCGCCCGAACAGGAAGCCCTGCGCCTCTTCGCAACCGATATGCGCGAGGACGTTGGCCGCGTCCTCGCTTTCGACGCCCTCGGCGACGACGCGGTAGCCGAGCTTCTGGGCCAGGCCGACCATCGTCTCGACGAGCACGAAGTCCGCGCCGCTCGTCGCACGGAGGTTGCGCACGAACGCCTGATCGATCTTGACGACCTGCGCCGGCAGCCTCTGCAGATAGGCGAGGCTGCTATGCCCCGTACCGAAGTCGTCGATCGCGAGGCAAATGCCCGCCGTCGCCAATTCCGCGAGCATCGCCAGCGCCTGCTCGGGATGATCCATGATCGCGCTCTCGGTCAGTTCGATCTCGAGTTGATCGGGGCGCAGCTGCCGCCGCAGCATCCCCAGCTGGATGCGTTCGATCAGATCCGTCTCTTCGAGGTTGGCGGCCGAGATATTGACGGAAATCGCGACGCCTATGCCGGCCTCGTTCCAGCCGACGAGCTGATCCATCGCCGCATCCAGCACCCACTGCGTGGTCGGTCGGGCCAGCGACGTGTGTTCGATGATCGGGATGAATTCGGCGGGCGATATCTCACCGAGCACGGGGTGCCGCCATCGCAGCAACGCCTCGACGCCGATGCAGCGTCGCGTCGCGAGTTCGACCCGCGGTTGAAACATCAGCCGAAGCTGATCGCCGGCTTCGAGCGCGGTCCCGAAATCCTGCAACAGCGTATATTGACGGCGATGCGCGATGTCGCTGGCCGGCGAATACAGCGCGATCGCACCATCCACCTGCCGGGCATCCTGCGCCGCGCTGGCCGCCGCACGCAACACGTCGTCGGCCGCCGCGTCACCCAGCGTGAACGCGCGAACGCCGATCGCGACGTTGGTCACGAACCGCGCCGACGACGACGCCCGGATCGTCGCGAACGCGGACGCCAGCACCGCCATATACGCGTCCTGGTCGACAGCGGGTGGCCCCAGAAAGGCGAACTGCGCCGGCGCAACGTGATAGGCGACACGGGAGGAACTCAACGCCTGCCGGATCGAGAGTGCCGCCTCCCGGATCAGCTCGTCGACGCGCTTGCCGCCCATCACGCGCATGATCCGATTGATCTGCTCGTCCCGCGCCAGATCGACGACGACGACCAGGCGTTGCTCGCCGCGGTGATCGCGCGCCAGATCGACCAGATCCTCGCAGAACTGATTGCGATTGGGCATGCCGCTGATCGGATCGATCCGGCCAAAGGCATGCTGCAGTTCGATTTGCGCCATCACCATCGCAGCCAGATCGGTCAACGCGGCCATTTCGGCGGGGGACGCTTGCCGAGGCTCGGTGCCGAGCACGCAAAGCGATCCGAGACCATAGCCATCGCGCGTGACCAAAGGTGCGCCCGCGTAGAACCGGGTGCCGGCAAGACCCAACGGGCTTTCGGCATAAAAACAGTCCGCCTGCAGGTCCTCGATAACCAGCGGACTCGTCGATTCGGCGACCTGCGAACATGGCGCTTTTCGTCGTGTGATCGAGTCGTGAGAGATCCCGACACGCGACTTGAACCACTGTCGATCGCGATCGGTCAGCGAAATGGCGGCTACCGGCAGGCCGAAGATCTGGCTGGCCATGCGCGTGATACGATCAAAGCTCTCGCTCGACGGCGTATCGAGCAGCTTGAGCTGGTGCAAAGCGTCAAGCCGAGCCTTCTCTAGATAGTCACGCACGGGCTTCCCTTTCGGGATAGCTGATAAATTACAATCGTTAACGGTTTCACCTACGTCAAACGTGACGGGCATTGAAAAATTAGGAAAATCCGCCGCCGGACCGTGCGGATACCGGCTCGTAATCCGGTGACACGCAACGCGACCGCGTGACGCCAAGGCCGCGTACTAGAGCACCGTGTTCGTCGCGCTAGAGCAGAGCGATATGCGCCGATCGAGCGGATGCTGCTCGACCCATCATCATTATCCCCTGAAACAACGGGAGGGCCGAGGCCCTCCCGCGAGGATCACCCCTGCATGTCTTCGAGTTCGCGTCCGCGCGTCTCGTTGACCATCGCCTTCACGAAGAAGAACGACGCCGCCGCGAAGAACGCGTAGCCGAAGTAGGTGACGCTGAGCCCAGGCGAGACCGCCAGCGCCGGGAAGCTCACCGAGATCGCCGCGTTGGCGATCCACTGCGCGAAGCCGGCGACCGCCAGCCCCGAACCGCGGATCTGCTGCGGGAACATCTCGCCGAGCATCACCCACATCACCGGCCCCCAGCTTGCGTTGAAGAAGATGACGTAGAGGTTGGCCGAGATCAGCGCGATCAGGCCGTTGTGGCCCGGCAGGCTGACCGCGCCCGCCGCGTCGGTGACCGCGGTCGAGAACGCATAGGCGACGATCGCCAGCGTGACCGCCATGCCGGCCGATCCGACCAGCAGCAGCGGCTTGCGACCGATCTTGTCGACCGTCGCGATCGTGAACAGGCACGCCGCGATCGAGAGGACGCCCGACAGGATGTTGATCTGGAGCGCGTTGTCCTCGGTGAAGCCGACCGCCTCCCACAGCACCGCGCCGTAATAGAACACGACATTGATGCCGACGAACTGCTGGAAGATGGCGAGACCGATGCCCGCCCACAGGATCGGACGGACCTTGCCGGTGGTCTTGTCGAGCAGATCGGACAGCTTGGGCTTGTGGTGATCCTTGGCGAGCGAATTGCGGATCTCGATCACCTTGCGATCGGCCTCCTCACGGCCGAACAGCCGGGTCAGGACGGTCCGCGCCTGCTCGTCACGCCCCTTGGCGACCAGGAAGCGCGGGCTTTCCGGGATGACCGTCAGTGCGATCAGATAGACCAGAGCCGGAATCGCCTGGAACCAGAACATCCAGCGCCACGCCGACTGGTGAAGCCAGAACTCGGCGGTCGAGCCACCGGCATAGCGCGCGACCGCGAAATTCGCGACGAACGCGCCGGTGAGACCCGAGATGATCATGACCTGCTGGACGCTCGACAGGCGCCCGCGGATCGCCGCCGGCGTGACTTCGGAGATGTAGACCGGCGAGGTGACGCTGGCGGCGCCGACGCCGAGACCGCCGATGATACGCGCCAGAATGAAGATCGCCGATGAGCCTGCCGCGCCCGCGACCAGCGCCGATACCAGGAAAAGCACTGCCGACAGCATCATGACGCTGCGGCGACCGATCGCATCCGACAACCGTCCGGCGCCGAATGCACCGATCGCCGAACCGACCAGAATCGCGCCGACATTGACGCCGATCCCGAGCCGTCCGAGTGCGAATGCGGCCTCGAGCCCCTTCTGCGTGCCGTTGATCACGCCCGAATCATAGCCGAACATGAACCCGCCGATGGTGGCGACGGCGACGATCGCGGTGATGAAACCGTAGTTCACCGCCGATCCGCCCGATCCTCTGATACTCTCCGACATAACCCCTCCTAAACGCCGCTATTATCGGCTGATTTGTGCATGTTGCGTGATGGTGTGTGGACGCGGCCTCACCATGTGGCCAGTCGTCCAGATGTTTCGGAAACGCCGATCATGCGGGCGATCGCGCCGGCAGTCGCGCGGCGGATCGACAGCCGCGCCCACCGGCTTGGTGCCGGTCCTTGCGAGGATCTAGCGTCGGTTCGATCACACCCAATCCTCAACAATGGCGCTGGTATCGATCGGCCGATCCGCGTCTCTATGGTATCGCTATCAAGTCTGGTGCGCGCGTCAAGTGCGGCTCTCGCGCGGCCTCCGGCGCGGCGCGGCGTCGGACTGCCGCCGGATCAGGGTGAAATCGAGCGTCTGGTGGCGTTCGATCTTCGCGCCGCTGCCCGACTGCCGGATCGCGGTGACCAGCAGGTCGACCGCCGCACGCGCCATATCCGCGATCGGCTGATGAATGGTCGTGAGTTCGGGCCAGATCGCGGTCGACAGCGTCGTGTCGTCGAATCCGCAGACCGTCAAGTCGCCCGGCACGTCGATGCCGCGGCGATGCGCGATCGCGACCGTCGCTGCCGCCATGTCGTCGTTCGACGCGAAGATCGCGGTCGGTGGATTTTCAAGCGCGAGAAGCTGCTCTGCGGCGTCGAGCCCCGATCGGTAGGTGAACAGGCCGTCGGCGACCAGGCTCGGATCGAACGGCAATCCCGCCTGTTCGAGTGCGGCGGTATAGCCCGCGTAGCGCTGGGCGCTCGCCGACAGGTTGGGATCGCCGGTGATGAAGCCGATCCGCCGATGGCCGAGGTCCATGATGTGCTGGGTCATCATCGACGCGGCCTCGCGATCGTCGATACCGATCGCCAGCTGGTCCGCCGATGGCATCGCCGTCGCCACCGCGATCGCCGGGATGCCGGCCTTGCCAAGGAGGTCGAGAACGCCGGCGGCTTCGCACAACGGCGGCGGCAGGATGATGCCGTCGATCCCGCCCTCGATCAGGTGTCGGGTCACCTCGAGCTCGTGATCGCCCAGTTCGCACTTCTCGACGACGATCTGAACGTCACGGCGACTCGCCTGTTCGAGACTGCCGAGCAGGAATTCGCTCAAGAAGCCTGCGCTCGGATTGCTGTACAACAGACCGATCCGCGTCTGCCCTGCCCCGGCCAGGCTGCGTGCCGCGGGATTGGGGGCGTAGTTCAGCGCTGCGATCGCCGCATTCACGGTCTCGCGCGTCTTAGGCCGTACGTTCGTCTCGCCGTTGATCACGCGCGAGACGGTCATCGGGGAAACCCCGGCGCGCGCCGCCACGTCGCTGATGGTGGGAGTCGAGCCTCCGCGGCGCGAGGAGCGAGTTGGCGCTGGCGAATGAACTGTCATGACAGGGGTGTTAGCGCAACGATCGGGGACCGCAACCGGCGCGGCAAGATTCGCCCAACCGTACCGTAAATACGAGCACCGAGGGAGATCGCCGAAACTCGGGAATGAATTCTACGCCGTAGGGCGTGAACGCTTGCCCAATGGCGATACCGGTCATATGGTAGCGGTATCGATATTCACCGACAGGCTTCATAGAGAGCAGGCGGTACAGAGAGAGGACCGATCCGCAATGCGCAACAGTCTGTTCCCCGGCGTGGCCCTGGCCGCCATCGCGCTCACCGCGACGATCTCCGGCGCGCAATCGACGCCGCCCAAGACAGGATCGACCACCAGCCCGGACGGCAAACAGTATCGCGCGCAACCGCTGACGCGCGAGATCTACGCCGCCGACCCTTCCGCGCACGTCTTCGGCGGCAAGATCTACATCTATCCCAGCCACGACGTCGATGCCGGCATCCCCGACGACGATCTCGGCAACCAGTACGCGATGCACGACTACCGCGTCCTCAGCATGGACCGGGTCGGCGGACCGGTGACCGTTCATCCGGTCGCGATCGACGTGAAGAACATCCCCTGGGCGTCTAAGCAGAGCTGGGCGCCGGATGCCGCGTACAAGAACGGCACCTATTATCTCTACATTCCCGCGCGAGACGCCAAGGGCGTCTTCCGGATCGGCGTGGCGACGTCGAAGTCGCCGGTCGGTCCGTTCAAGGCCGAACCGATGCCGATCAAGGGCAGCTATTCGATCGATCCGGCGGTGTTCACCGATACCGACGGCGCGAGCTACATGTATTTCGGCGGGATCTGGGGTGGCCAGTTGCAGCGCTGGGCGACCGGCAGGTTCGATCCGAACGCCGGCGACACCGACCTGAAGCAGGACGGCAAGCCTGCGCTGATGCCCAAGGTCGCCAAGCTGACGGCCGATATGAAGCAGTTCGCCGCGCCCCCGCGCGATGTCGCGATCCTCGACGAAGCCGGCAAGCCGTTGCTCGGCGGCGATCACGACCGGCGCTTCTTCGAAGCCTCGTGGATGTTCAAGCGCGGCGGCAAATACTATTTCACCTATTCGACCGGCGACACGCACTTCATTGCCTATGCGACCGGCACTAGCCCGCTCGGTCCGTTCCGCTACCAGGGCAAGATCCTGCTGCCGGTGCAGGGCTGGACGACGCATCATTCGATCCTGAAGGTCGGCAACACGTGGCAACTGGTCTACCACGACACGCAATTGTCGAACCGCAACCATCTGCGATCGGCGAAGATGACCGAGCTCACCTTCAGGCCCGACGGTTCGATCGTCACCATCGATCCGTTCAAGAAGTAAGCGCATGTTTCTCGGAATCGATATCGGCACGTCCGGCGTAAAGGCGGTGGTGCTCGACGAGGCCGGCGCGGTCGTCGGCCAGGGCACCGCCGCGCTCACCGTGCAGCGTCCGCACCCGCTCTGGTCCGAACAGGATCCCGATGCATGGTGGCGCGCGACCAATGCGGCGGTGCTGGCGATCGACGCCAGCGTCCGGCGCTCGGTCCGCGGCATCGGTCTCGCCGGGCAGATGCACGGCGCGACCGTGCTCGGCGCGGACGATCGGCCGCTGCGCCCCGCGATCCTGTGGAACGACGGGCGCTGCGCCGCGGAGTGCGCCGAACTGGAGGCTGCGGTCCCCGAACTGCGCGCGATCTCCGGCAACATCGCGATGCCGGGCTTCACCGCCCCCAAGCTGCTGTGGCTGCGCAATCACGAGCCGGACGTCTTTGCGAAGATCGCGACGGTGCTGCTGCCCAAGGATTACGTCCGGCTGCAGATGACCGGCGACAAGGCGTCCGACCTGTCGGATAGCGCGGGCACCCTGTGGCTCGACGTCGGCGCGCGACGCTGGAGCGACACGCTGCTGTCGGCATGCGGCCTGTCCACCGCCAATATGCCCGGCCTGTTCGAAGGCTCGGCGATCACCGGCCAGTTGCAGGCGGACATCGCCGAGGCCTGGGGCATGCCGCGCGTGCCGGTCGCGGCCGGCGGCGGCGACAACGCCGCCGGCGCGGTCGGTGTCGGCGTCGTCCGTGACGGCGACGCGCTGCTCTCGCTCGGCACGTCGGGCGTGATCTTCGTCGCCACCGACGACTTCCGGCCCAGCCCGGAGCGCGCGGCGCATACCTTCTGCCACGCGCTGCCCGGCCTGTGGCATCAGATGTCGGTACACCTGTCGGCTGCCTCGTGCGTCGACTGGGTGGCACGGATTACCGGCACGCAGAGCGTCGCCGACCTGCTCGCGCGCGCCGAATCGGTCGGTCCCGCCGGCGGCCCCGAGCTGTTCCTCCCCTATCTCTCGGGCGAGCGGACGCCGCATAACGACGCCGACGTCCGCGGCGCGTTCCTCGGGCTCGACAACGACACCGACGGCAACCGCCTCGCGCAGGCTGTGCTGGAGGGCGTCGCCTTCGCGCTGGCCGACGGGCTCGACGTGCTGCGCGAGACCGGCACCACGGTCGATCGCCTGTCGGTGATCGGCGGCGGCGCGCGCTCGGGCTATTGGGGCCGGATCATCGCCGCGGCGATGGATGTCGAACTCGTCTATCTCGAAGGCGGCGAGGTCGGCCCGGCGCTCGGTGCCGCCCGGCTCGCGCAGCTCGCGGTCGACGGCGGCGATCCGGCCTCGGTCTGCGTCGCGCCGCCCGTCGCGCGCACCATCGTTCCCGATCCCGCCATCGCGGATACGCTCGCCGCCAAGCGCGACGCGTTCCGTGCCGCCTATTCCCGCATCACCCCCAAAAACTCGCCAAGGAATTTTTGATGGCCGACTTCTTCGCCGACATCGCCCCGATCAAGTACGAGGGCCCGGATACGACCAACGAACTCGCCTACCGCTTCTACGACAAGGACCGGGTCGTGCTCGGCAAGACGATGGCAGAGCATCTGCGCTTTGCCGCGTGCTTCTGGCACACCTTCTGCTGGCCCGGCTCCGACGTGTTCGGCGGCGGCACGTTCGATCGCCCGTGGCATCGCGGCGCCAACGACAGCGCGGCGGCGGCGGAAAAGCGCGAGGCGGCATTCGATTTCTTCACGCGCCTCGACGTGCCCTTCTACTGCTTCCACGACGTCGACGTGATGGCCGACGCGAACTCGGTCGCCGAGCATCGCAAATTCTTCGCCGAAGCCGTCGACCATCTCGAAAAGCTCCAGGCGTCGTCGGGTCGCAAGCTCCTGTGGGGCACCGCCAACGCGTTCAGCCACCCGCGCTACGCCGCCGGTGCCTCGACCAATCCCGACCCCGAGGTGTTCGCGTTCGCCGCGATGCAGGTTCGCGATGCGCTCGAGGCGACGCACCGTCTCGGCGGCGAGAACTACGTGCTGTGGGGCGGTCGCGAAGGCTATGAGACGCTGCTCAACACCGACATGAAGCGCGAGCTGGATAATTTCGGCCGCTTCCTCAACCTGGTGGTCGAGCACAAGCACAAGATCGGCTTCAAGGGCACGATCCTGATCGAACCCAAGCCGCACGAGCCGACCAAGCACCAGTACGACTTCGACACCGCCACCGTGTACGGTTTCCTCAAGCGCTACGGCCTCGAGAACGAAGTGAAGGTCAACATCGAGGCGAACCACGCCACGCTGTCGGGCCACACCTTCGAGCACGAGATCGCCACCGCCGCCGCACTCGACATCTTCGGCTCGATCGACGCCAACCGCGGCGATCCGCAGAATGGCTGGGACACCGATCAGTTTCCCAACTCGGTCGAGGAACTCACGCTCGCGATGGTCGAGATCCTGCGTGCCGGCGGCTTCAAGACCGGCGGCTTCAACTTCGACGCCAAGGTCCGTCGCCAGTCGATGGACCCGATCGACCTGTTCTACGGTCATGTCGGCGGGATCGACGTCGTCGCCAAGGGCCTGCTCAACGCCGCCGCGCTGATCGAGGACGGCCGTCTCGATGCGTTCAAGACCGAGCGTTACGCCGGCTGGAACGGTGAGCTCGGCAAGATGATCGGCACCAGCGATCTCGCGACGATCGCCGATCTGGCAGGCGACCGCGCGATCGATCCGAAGCCGCGCTCGGGCCGGCAGGAGCGGATCGAGAACCTGATGAACCGCTTCATGTGATCATCAGCCCGGCGATGCGGTCCCACCAAGGGACCCGTATCGCCGGGTCGCTGCCTTGCGTCGACGACAGCGACCGCCGCGCGCGTCAAACACCTGTTCAGATTGCTCCGAGCAATTGATAGTGTCGTATGCGACGATAAAGGCATAATGCGAAGTTATGGACGAACCCCTCTCCGCGACACCCGAGCCCATCTCAGACGCGACGTTGCCGCTGCGATCGTCGGGCCGCAGGTTGCGCGGGGCGGTGGCGAACAAGCTCGGTGTGGCGATCCTGTCGGGCGAGTTCTCGCCGGGTGAGACGCTGTCGGGCGAGATCGCCTTCGCCGAGGAACTCAACGTGTCGCGCGGTGCCTACCGCGAGGCGATCCAGGTCCTGACCGCCAAGGGGCTGGTCGAGAGTCGCCCCAAGGCCGGAACGCGGGTCTTGCCGCGCAACCGCTGGAACCTGCTCGATCCCGACGTGCTCGCCTGGGCGTTTACCGGCGAACCCGATCCGCAACTCGTCCGCAGCCTGTTCGAGATGCGGATGGTGATCGAGCCCGCCGCCGCGGCGATGGCGGCGGCACGGCGCAACAAGGCCGAGTTGAAGATCATGCGCGACGCGCTTGCCGCGATGAAGCGCTTCTCGCTCGCGACCGAGCAGGGCCGCCAGGCCGACCGTACGTTCCACGACACGATATTGCAGGCGACGCAGAACGACGCGATGGTCGTGCTCAGCGCGTCGATCGGTGCGGCGGTCAACTGGACGACGCAGTACAAGCAACGCCTGCGCGCGCTGCCGCGCGATCCGATCCCCGATCACGTCAAGGTCTTCGACGCGATCGCCGCCGAGGATGCCGAAGGCGCCAGCGCGGCGATGACCGCGCTCGTCACGCTGGCGCTGGAGGATACGCGCAGCGCGATGGAGCGCTGAGCAACGTGCCAAGGCGGATTGCCATTCACGTTTGAGACCGACAGATCAGCCCTTTTCTTCGTCATGCCGGGCTCGTTCCGGCATCCACGGCACCGCAAAACCAAAAGTCAGGGCGTGAGAGCCGCCGATCCCCAATCGACCGAGATTTGCGCGCCGCCAGCACCCGGACTGCGTGCGACCAGTTCGATGATCTTCACCCCAGCGACGTTCGCCGACAGCTCCTGCGCCGCCTCGCCGCCCCGCGCGGCCCGCGACTGCGCCAATAGCCGCCCATCGCCGTACACCAGGAAGGTCACCGCCCGCGCACGGTCGGTCGTCGAATCGTCGATCCCGACACGCGTGCGCAGCGTGCGATAGCCGGTGTTGCGTACCTCCAGCCGCGAATTGGCGAGCACGCCGAGACTGTGCGGCAGTGCCTCCCCCGCCACCCCCAGCGGCTGGTCGTACGGCGTGCGATCGACGCGCGCGCCACCCCAGCCGCCATAGCGCGGGAAGTCCCCCGCTCCTCGCGTACCCTGCCACGCCAACGGTGCACGGTGCACCAGCGGATCGGGTTGCGGCGTTTCCACCCCGTCGACCGCCGGATTGACGCTGCCCGGTTGCTCGGACAGGAAAACGCCATCGCGCAACTGCCGATCGCCCTTCGCGGTGAAGATCAGCGTCTCACGCGGGGCCAGCTTCAGGCTCTGCTGCTTGCGGAATTTGCTGTGCGCGCCGGTCCACAGATCGGTCAGTTCGACATCGGCGGTATCGCGATACGCGAGATGATCGGCGGTCAGGACGACGTCCGCCGCGCCGCTGCCGCGATTGAACACCGCCACCGCCTTGTCGCCGTTGGCCAGCGTCTTGACGAAGATCTGCACCTCGTCGGTATCGAACGCCAGCGTCGCCTGGTTGCCCGCGCGATCCTGATTGACCGCGATGATCCGTGCGTTGCCGATCAGGTCGAGCAAGGCGGGCGACGCCTTGCGCAAATCGTAGCCGATGAACAGCGGCGCGTTCTCGATCGCCCACAGCGCGAAATGCGATTTCGCTTCGGTCATATGCCGTTCGTCGAAATCGCCGCTGCCCACGAACAGCATGTCCGGGTCGTTCCACGATCCGGGATGCGCATACAGCGCGCGCCGCGACACGGTGTCGAGATTGTGCAGCATCCGCCCCCAATGCGGCGAGATGTCCTCGCTGGTCCGTGATATCCCGCCAACATTCTTGCCCCAGGCGCGGACATCGGCCGATCCCCACAGGCACAGCGAGAACAGATAGTCGTTCGCGTCGTTATACTTCGCCAGCGCGTCGGCGACTTGGGTGTAGAGCCCGCGCACCGCGGGGATGTCGGTGCGCGCTAGCGAGTCCGCGTCGATCAGTGGCACGAACGCGCGGTACTTGCCGGCTTTCACGGCGGGATTGCTCGCCGGCAAACCGCGGATACCGCACGCATCGACCTTGATGAAGTCGAACCCCCAGTCCTTGAAATACAGCCGGATATCCTGATCGACATGGCCGTACAGGCCGATCTCGCGCTCCATCACGCTGCCTTCGGGCTGGTTGGGCATCGTCGAGCTGAAGACCTGACCACAGGAATTGCGCCCGATGTCGCTGTAGATCCCCGCCTTGAACCCCATCGCGTGAAGCTTGTCGGTGAACGGCCGGAAACTCGGGTCCTTGCCCGCGATCACCGAGGACGGGAAATTCGCCGATCGGATCATCATCCGGCTATCCGACAGGCGACGCTTCAGCCACCAGCCATCGTCGATATTGATATAGCGATAGCCCTTGGCCGCCAGTCCCGTGTCCGCAATCACCCGCGCCGATGCGAGGATCTTGTCCTCGGTGATGTCGGTGGCGAACGCATTCCACGAACTCCAGCCCATCGGCGGCAGCGCGGCATCGCCGCGCTGGTTCGCGCTCCAGCGGCCGGTCGGCGTCAGCGGATCGGCCTGCGCCGCCGCGACCTGCGCTCCAGCGGTCGACAGCAAAACCGTCAGAGCAGCCGTTATCCCGTGTCGGCGAGTAGCGCGCATTGTGTGATCCTCATCCGTGCCGATCGTCACGCACGACCTGCGCGTCAGCGAGCGTATCCCCTGATTATGCGGGATCTTGTCAGGCTATATAGCGGCGCTGTCAACGCAGCAGGATAGTATTCGATATTCCGCTCGCCAGTAGAAAATCTCAACTTCCAAGTCGAACCTACGAAATGTCGTAGCCATTGCGCTGCCGCCCGGCTTAAGGTCACTCCTACAAAATACAGGAGGATGCTGGGGTGATACAGTCGCGAAACACTGCGAAGGGCAAATCGACGTTCGGCGCACTGCGCGCACTCATGCTGACCGGAGCTGCGTTCGCCACCCTGCCCCTTCAGGCGCAGACGTCGCCAGCACCACAGACTGATGCCGCGCGTACCCAGGCCGACGAGCTCGCCACGGCGATCGTCGCGCGGATGACCGTCGACGAGAAGCTCCCGCAGTTGCTCAACGTCGCGCCGGCAATCCCACGGCTCGGTATCCCTGCGTACAACTGGTGGACCGAATCGCTTCACGGCGCGCTCGGGCCGGTACCGACCACCAACTTCCCCGAGCCGATCGGCCTCGCCGCAAGCTTCGATGCACCGCTCGTCCACGATGTCGCCGGTGCGATCAGCACGGAGGTCCGCGCGCTGCACACGCTGGGGCGCCAGACCGGACGGCTTGGGCGGATCGGGACCGGGCTCGACACCTGGTCGCCCAACGTCAACATCTTCCGCGATCCACGCTGGGGTCGCGGCCAGGAGACCTATGGCGAGGATCCGTTCCTCGCCGCGCATATGGGCGTCGCCTTCGTCACCGGGATGCAAGGGCCCAATCCGTCGCTGCCCGACGTGATCGCCACGCCCAAGCATTTCGCGGTGCACAGCGGGCCTGAATCGACGCGTCACAAGGCCAATGTGTTCGTCTCGCCGCACGATCTTGAGGACACCTATCTCCCCGCCTTCCGCGCGGCGATCGTCGAGGGCGGCGCCGGCTCGATCATGTGCGCGTATAACCGGATCGACGGGCAGCCGGCGTGCGCGAGCGACCTGCTGCTCAAGGATCATCTGCGCCAGGCTTGGGGCTTTACCGGCTTCGTCGTATCCGACTGCGATGCGGTGAAGGATATCGCCGACAACCATCACTACGCCCCCGATCAGGCGAGTGCCGTCGCTACCGCGCTGAAGACCGGCGTCGACAATGAATGCAACACCGCGACGCTCGGCGATCAGGCGGGGCTCGGCGAACGCTTCCGCGAGGCGCTCGACCGCGATCTGATCTCGGTCGGCGACATCGATCGGTCGCTCGTCCGGCTGTTCTCCGCGCGGATCCGCAATGGCGACCTGCCGGGGATACAGACCGGGCGCGATCGTGTCGTGCCGGTCGCGCAGATCGGCACGCCGGCGCACGACGCGCTGGCGTTGAAGGCATCCGAGGAAAGCCTCGTCCTGCTCAAGAACGCCGGCATCCTGCCGCTCAAGCCGGGCACGAAACTCGCGGTCATCGGCCCTCTCGGCGACGCGACGCGGGTGCTGCGCGGCAATTACTCGTCACCGTTGTCCGCGCCGCCGGTGTCGGTCCTCGACGGCTTACGGTCGGTGATGCCGGCGGGCGACGTCACGCTGGTGCCGTTCTCCCCCTCGGTCACCGACGGCGACCGTGTACCGACGTCGGCGCTGCGGACGCCCGACGGCAAACCGGGCGTGCTGGTGCGCTACTACAACCCGACCAAGAAGCTGCCCGCGCTGTTCGATCCCGCGACGATGAAGCAGCAACTCGATGCGATCCGCTATCAGGACACCCCCGTCGCCGAACGGGTCGAGCGCGACGTCGGCGACTATAATCTCTCGCTCGCCAAGGTCGACACGCACCACCGCACCGTGTGGGCGGGATCGCTGACTCCCCCCGAAAGCGGCACCTACCGGATTGGCCTCTCGGGCAAAGGCGGCGTGCTCGAGTTCGCCGGCGCGGTCGCGTCCGATCGCAAGGGGTCGCAGTGGAACGACCTGCCGACCTTCACCACGATCGACCTCGTCAAGGGCCGTCGCTATCCGTTCCGCGTCACGTCGAACGATGGCGCAGACCTCGTGTGGAAGCGGATCTCGGCCTCGCCCGATGCCGACCTGACTCGCGCGGCGGCGACCGCCGACGTGCTGGTCGCGGTCGTTGGGCTCACGTCCGACCTCGAGGCGGAGGAGACCGGTGTCACGGTGCCGGGCTTCGAAGGCGGTGACAAGACGACGCTCGACCTGCCTGCGGATCAGGTGGCGATGCTCGCCAAGGCCAAGGCGACCGGCAAGCCGGTGATCGTCGTCGCGATGAACGGCAGTCCGATCAACCTCGCCTGGGCGAAGGATAACGCCGCCGCGGTCGTCGAGGCCTGGTATCCGGGACAGTCCGGGGGCCTCGCGATCGCCAACGTCCTGAGCGGCCGGACCAACCCCGCAGGCCGCCTGCCGCTCACCTTCTATCGCAGCGTCGCCGACCTGCCGCCGTTCAGCGATTACGCGATGAAAGGCCGCACCTATCGCTATTTCGAGGGCAAGCCGGTCTACGCCTTCGGCCACGGCCTGAGCTACACCAGCTTCGCCTACACGCCATTGAAGGTGACTCCCGCCCCCACCGGCCCCGAAACCGGCCTGCGCGTCAGCACCGAAGTCCGCAATACCGGCGCGCGGGCCGGCGACGAGGTGGTCCAGCTGTATCTCAATTTTCCGGACCAGCCGGGCACGCCGCGCGTGGCGTTGCGCGGATACAAACGCGTTGCACTGAAACCAGGCGAACGCCGCAGCGTCAGCTTCGACCTGTCGCCGCGCGATCTCAGCAGCGTCGCGACCGACGGCACGCGCCAGGTAATCGCCGGTAAATACCGCGTGACGGTCGGCAGCGGCCAACCCGGCACCGGCGTCCCCGGCCAGTCGGCGGCGTTCACCACCCCGCGCGCGTTGCCGCTACCGCTCTGAATACGAAAGTCCCTACCGCTCCCGACCGGGAGCGGTAGGGCGCCGTCCTATTGCAGGTCGAGCACGACCACCGACATCGGCGGCAACGTCGCCGACACCGTACCGCCCGCCGCCTGCGCGCCGTTGAACGCGACCGGGCGTACCGTATCGGGCTGCTCGAAGCTGTTATGCGCGTCCATCGTCGTGCCCGTGACGATCCGCCCGGTCACGCCGCTCGCCTGAACGCCCGCGAGCGTCATCGCCACCGGGATCGCACGATGCGGATCGAGGTTGACGAGCGCGACATGCACCTTGCCCGCGACATCACGGACCGCCGAGACGCTGACCGCCGGCACTGCCACTTCGGACTCGTGATACCAGGGCGATTTCAGATCGACCGGCAGCGTCGTCGCATCCTGCCAGGGCTTGTAGAGGTCGAACACCCAATAGGTCGGCGTCTTCACCATCTTCGCGCCATCGGTCAGCAGCATCGCCTGCAGCACGTTCACCATCTGCGCGATCGCCGCCATCTTCACCCGGTCGGCATGATGCGCGAAGATGTTGAGGTTGAGCCCGGCGACCACCGCATCGCGGACGCTGTTCTGCTGCACCAGAAAGCCGGGGTTGCTGCCCGGCGTCGGATCATACCACGTGCCCCATTCGTCGACGACCAGCCACTTGGTCTTGCCCGGATCATATTTGTCCATGATCGCGGAATGCTTGGTGACGAACTCGTCCATCTGCAGCGTGTGCTGCATCGTCAGCGCCCATTCGTGCTCGGAAAAGCCAAGCGCCGGCCCCTTGTCGGTCCAGACCTTGTCGCGCGGCCGCGTGTAATAATGCAGCGACAGGCCATCGATGTTCTTGCCGGCGATCCGCATCATCGTTTCGGTCCAGTCGTAATCCCCCTCGCTGGGGCCGCTGGCGATCCGGAGCATCTTGCCGTTCCCCGACTTGGCGAACACGCCGTAGCGGTTGGTCAGGTCGGCGGCATATTCGGCGCGCATGTTGCCACCGCAGCCCCACAGTTCGTTGCCGATGCCGACATACGGCACCTTGTACGGCGCAGGATGGCCGTTCGCCGCACGCTCCTTGGCGAGCGTCGAGCCATTCGGCGAGGTCATGTATTCGAGCCACTGCGCGGTTTCGCTCGGCGGCGCGCTGCCGACGTTGGCGGAGATATACGCTTCGGCGCCCAAGCGCTCGGCGAACCCCATGAACTCGTTGGTCCCGAACGCGTTGTCCTCGTTCACGCCGCCCCAGTTGGTGTTGATCTTGATCGGCCGCTTGCCGCGCGTGCCGATGCCGTCGCGCCAGTGATATTCGTCGGCGAAGCACCCGCCCGGCCAGCGCACCATCGGCACCTTGACCGCCTTCAGCGCCTCCAGCACATCGCGACGATAACCGTGGTCGTTGGGGATCGACGACTTCTCGCCGACCCAGATCCCGCCATAGATGCCGTGGCCAAGATGCTCGGCGAACTGTCCGAACACCTGTCGGTTCATCACCGGGCCGGGCCGGCTCGCATCGATACCGACCGTCGCCGTGCCGCTAGCCGGAGCGGCCGCGGGCGCATCCTGCGCGGAGGCGGACATCGCCGTGGTCGTCATCAGAGTCATTGCCAGCGCGACGTTGCGATACAGTTGGCGCATTTCGATCCTCCCGTTTTTATCTGCCGCAACCGATATTGGGCCGTCGAAGCGCGGTCAATATGTAAGACTAATTGCGCGACAGGATCTCACGGCAAGACCGCCTTTGCATACAATTAGGGCCGAACAACCCACCCTGCCACTGGCTGATCTTGTCCGAGCAGACCGCCGTGCCGAGGACAGACGACCGATCCAATCGCGATCGAATTCATATTGCTACGGTCCCTATTCCGCGTCAGCTTCCCCCAACAGGGCGAAAGCCCGACCTCGCCATGTTCGCCCATTCGATCCCCGCCCCGATACCTCTGGACTCGGTCGGCAATTTCCACAGGAGCCTCGATGCTGTTCAACCATGTTTCGCGTCTGTCGCTGAGCGTCGCCGTGCTGGCGCTGTCCTCACCCGCGCTCGCGCAGACGGCGCCCGCAACCGCCGCCGCGACCGGCACGCGCTACGGAACCTTCGGAATCGATCTCACCGCCGCCGACAAGTCGGTGAAACCCGGCGACGATTTCTGGACCTACGCGAACGGCAACTGGAACAAGCGTACCGAGATCGCCGCGGACCGGACCTCGGCCGGCGGCAGCGTCGTCCTGGCCGATCAGGCCGAGCAACAGGTTCGCGCAATACTCGACGATGCCGCGCGTGATCCTGCGGCGGTCGGGCCGGGCGCGGAACAGTTCGGCGATCTCTACGCCAGCTTCATGGACGAGGCGGCGATCGAACGCGCCGGCACGACACCCCTGAAACCCTATTTCGCGAAGATCGATGCGGCCGGGGACAAGCAGAAACTGCAGACGCTGTTCTCGACGGTCGGCTATGCCTCGCCGGTCGAGATCGGCCAGTTGCCCAATCCTGCCGATCCGACGCGCTACGCGGTCGCCGCCGGACAGGGTTCGCTCGGGATGGGCGGACGCGATTACTATCTAGAACAGGGTGCCAAGTACGACACCTTCCGCACCGCCTACCGCGCCTATGTCGAGAAGATCCTGACGCTGTCGGGGATTGCCGATGCATCGGCCAAGGCGGACCGGATCGTCGCGCTAGAAACCGCGATGGCGAAGGTGCAATGGTCGCCGGTCCAGTCGCGCGATCTCAAGGCGATGCTGAAGCCGATGGATGCTGCCGGCCGTAAGGCGCTGGCGCCCGGTTTCGATTGGCCGCTGCTGCTGACGACCGCCGGCTATCGCAATTTCCCGATCGTCTACATGACGAACTCGACTGCGCTGACCGAACTGGCCAAGCTGTTCGCCGCAACGCCGGTATCGACGTGGCAGGACTGGATGAAGTTCCGTCTCGCATCGGCCAGCGCGCCGGTCCTGCCCAAGGCATTCGATCAGGCGACGTTCGACTTCTACGGCAAGACGATGGCCGACCAGCCGCAGCAGCGCGCGCGCTGGAAACGCGGCATCGCCGTCGTCAACGGCACGATGGGCGAGGCGGTCGGCGAAGTCTACGTCAAGCGCCACTACCCGCCGCAGAGCGAAGCCAAGATGGGCGAACTGATCGCCAACCTGCGCGCCGCCTACAAGGAGCGGATCGGGGCCAACACCTGGATGGACGCGCCCACCAAGACGCAGGCGCTCGCCAAGCTTGCCGCCTTCGATCCGCGGATCGGTCATCCGACGAAATATATCGATTACAGCGCGCTCACCATCGTGCGCGGCGATCCGCTCGGCAATTCGATGCGATCGGGCGAGTTCGACCACCAGCTCGACCTGTCGCGCCTCGGCAAGCCGGTCGATCGCAGCCTGTGGGGCATGACGCCGCAGACGGTGAACGCCTATTACGATCCGCTCAACAACCAGATCACCTTCCCCGCGGCGATCCTGCAGCCGCCCTATTTCGATCCCAACGCGGATGCCGCGGTCAATTACGGCGCGATCGGCGCGATCATCGGCCACGAGATGGGCCACGGCTTCGACGATCAGGGCAGCCAGTTCAGCGCATCGGGCAAGTTCGAGAATTGGTGGACGCCCGAAGCGCGCGCCGCCTTCACGAAGCATACCGCCGCGCTGTCGAAGCAGTACGACGCGTATGAGCCGATCCCTGGCGTGCACGTGAAGGGCGCGCTGACGCTCGGCGAGAATATCGGCGATCTCGGCGGCGTCGAAACCGCCTATGCCGCGTATCGGAAATACCAGTCGGTGCACGGCAAGGCACCGGTGATCGGCGGTCTCACCGGCGACCAGCGGTTCTTCCTGGCCTATGCGCAGGCGTGGCAGGCGAAGCTCCGCGAGGGCGCGGCGCGCGCGCGCCTGCTGACCGATCCGCACTCACCGCCGTTCTACCGGGTCAACGGCATCGTCCGGAATGTCGACGCCTGGTATACTGCGTTCAACGTCAAGCCCGGCGATGCACTGTACCTGACGCCGGCGCAGCGCGTTCACATCTGGTAATCTGCCGAGGGTGCGCGGCCTGCCCGCGCACCCTCGCTTGTCGATGGGTCAGGCGATCTCGAGGATTGCGGTCTTCACCTGCGCCGAACTCGGTCCGGCCATGATCGTGAACAGGCCGGGTTCGACAACCTCGCGCATATCGACGTCCCATAGCGCGAACGCGTCCGGCCCCAGCGTGAACCGCAGTGTCCGCCGCTCGCCGGGCGCGAGCGTTACGCGTTCGAACCCCTTCAACTCCATCACCGGCCGCGCCACTGACGACACCTGATCGCGGACGTAGATCTGCACGACCTCGTCGCCAGCCCTCTGCCCGATATTGGCTACGTCGACCTCGACCCCGACGCTGCCGGCGATGCCGATCTTCGCCGCCGACAGCCGCGGTGCGCTGACGTCGAAGCGCGTGTAGCTGAGGCCGTGACCGAACGGGAACAGCGGCGCCGTCTCCGCGAACAGATAGCCGCGCTCGGTCGACGGCTTGCGGTTGTAATAAAGCGGCACCTGTCCGACTTCGCGGACGACGGTGACGGGCAGCTTGGCGCCCGGATTGATCCGCCCGAACAGCGCCTCGGCCATCGCCGTGCCGCCCTCCTGCCCCGGATACCAGCATTCGAGCACCGCGTTGGCCTTCGCCATCACATTGGGCCAGCTCGGCGGACGCCCGTTGATCGCGGCGACCACGATCGGCTTGCCCAGTGCGTGCAGCGCATCGAACAGCGCATTCTGCTCGCCGATCAGGTCGAGCGTCGTGCGATCGCCGAGATGGTTCTTCGAGAACCCCTCGCGGCTGGTCTGCTCGGTATCGCCGATCGCGAGAATGATCGTATCGGCTCCGCGCGCGACCGCGACCGCCTCGGCGATCAGCGCGCGGTTCCTGGCCGGATCGCCGAGCAGCACCGCATCCTGCGACCGGTCCTCGCTCTGCGTGATGAACACGCCCTGCGCGTGGACGATCGTCACTGCGTTACCCACGAGCGTCCGAACGCCGTCGAGCAGCGACACCGTCTGGCGCGGCGGCGCGGAATAGCCGCCAAGCCGCACGATCGCCGCATTCGGCCCGATCACCGCGATCTTGCCCTTGGGCGCGAGCGGCAGCGCGCCGTCGTTCGTTAGCAGGCACAGCGATTTGCGCGCCGCGTCCAGGGCGACGCCGCGTGCTTCCGCGTTACCGGTCAGGCGAGCGGCGGCACGGGGATCGACTGCCGACTGCTCGAACAAACCAGCGCGGAACTTCAACGCCAGCATCCGCGCGCAGGCGGCATCGACCGCCGCGATCGGCACCGTCCCCGCCCGCACCTGCGCAGGCAACGTCCGAAACGCGATCCCATCCGGCAACGCGCTGTCCACCCCGGCTGCCAAGGCGAGCTTCGCCGCCCCGTTCAGGTCTCGCGCAACGTGGTGGATCGTATCCAGCTCCTCGATCGCGCCGTAATCGCTGACGATCGCGCCCGAAAACCCCCATTCGCCGCGCAGCACCTCGCCGAGCAGCCAGTGGTTCGCATGGCTCGGCACGCCGTCGATCTCGTTGTACGACGGCATCACCGCGCCGATCCCGGTCCGCGTCACGACCGCGCGAAACGGCGGGAAGAAGCTCTCGCGCAATTCGCGCTCGCCGATCGGTGCGGGGCCGATATTGTTGCCGGCCTGCGGCTGGCCGTGGCCGGTCATGTGCTTCAGCGTCGCGAAGACCTTGCCGGGCGCCAGCGTCGTGCTGTCGCCCTGTAATCCCTCGACCGCGGCCACCCCCATCTCCCCGCACAGATACGGATCCTCGCCGAACGTTTCCTCGATCCGCCCCCAGCGCGGATCGCGGGCGATATCGACGACCGGGGACAGCGAGAGGTGGCTGCCGTGCGCGCGTACTTCCCGGCCGATGATCGCCTGACCACGCCGCATCAGATCACGGTCGAACGTGCCGGCCATGCCGATCGCCTGCGGGAACATCGTCGCGTCGGGCGCCATGTAGCCGTGCAGCGACTCTTCGTGGAAGATCACCGGAATGCCGAGCCGCGTCCCGCGCGCCCAGCGCTGGACCGCGTTGACGAACGCGATCGTCGAGGCCGACCCGCGCCACTGCGCACCTGTACCGCCGGCGACCGCGGCCACCGACGGCCCACCGCGCTTGTCGGACGGCCGCGTGACCTGGCCGAAACCCGCGGGATACGCCGCCGACGCACGCGCCGGATCAAAATCGAGCCCCCCCGGCGTCATCACGTCCGCCTTGGTCGCCCACAGCGAAATGGTCTGGCCAACTTTCTCTTCCAGCGTCATCCGCGCCATCAGGTCGCGGACCCGGAGGTCGACTGGCGCACGGGCGTCGCGATAGATCGGCAACGCGGTCGCAGCCTGCGCGATACCGGGGATCAATCCGCCGACGGAAACCGATCCGAACAACCCAAGAAGGTCGCGCCGCGTCGGTGCGATCGTAACAGTTGGTGTGCCCGGCAATCTTCATCTCCCGATCTGAAACGCGGCATTGCTGTCGAAGCCATCGTCGTGATAGCGATACCATGACTGGTCATCCGCGATCCTGTCAATCGATCGTGGAACCGCGGGAGAGGATTATGACGGCACTCAGCCGATCGATCGTTAGGTTCGCGCTGCTTTTTGCGGCGATAATTGGTATGACCGAAACGGCGTATGCCGAAGACGGTTACGACCTTTGGCTTCGCTATCGCACCCCGACAGCAACAGGTGAGCGTCGCGTTCCGACGATCGAAGCGCGCGGCGATACGCCAACGTTCCGCGCGGCGGCCGAGGAGCTGCGGCGCGGCGCGGGATTGTTTGGCACAAGCACGCCGACCGTCCTGCTAGCCACCGCCAAGGATGACGCCGTCGCCGCGCTGCATCTTCCGCTCGCAGCGCTTGGCGACGAGGGGTACCGCGTCCGCCAGGTTACGCTCGGCAATCGCCGGGTGCTCCTCGTCACCGCCAACACCGATCGCGGCGTGCTCTACGGCAGCTTCGCCTTGCTGCGTCATCTCCAGACCGGCGGCAGCCTCGACCGGATCGACCTGACCTCGACGCCGCGCGTGAAACTGCGCGTGCTCAACCACTGGGACAATCTCGATGGTGTGGTCGAGCGCGGCTATGCCGGCGCATCGCTGTGGGATTGGTGGACGCTCCCCGATTTCCACGACCCGCGCTACACGGACTACGCGCGCGCCAACGCGTCGATCGGGATCAACGGCACCGTCCTGAACAACGTCAACGCGAAGGCCGACAGCCTCACCGCGCCGTATATTGCAAAAGCCGCCGCGCTCGCCGACGTGTTCCGGCCGTACGGGATCAAGGTGTATTTGTCGGCGCGGTTCTCGGCCCCGATCGAACTCGGCGGCCTGAAGACGGCCGATCCGCTCGATCCCCAGGTCGCGGCATGGTGGAAGGCGAAGAGCGACGAGATCTACCGCAGCATCCCCGATTTCGGCGGGTTCCTGGTCAAGGCGAACAGCGAGGGCCAGCCCGGCCCGCGCGACTATCACCGCAGCCACGCCGACGGCGCCAACATGCTCGCTGCCGCGGTGCGCCCGCATGGCGGCATCGTGATGTGGCGCGCGTTCGTCTACGCGGAAACCGACCCCGAGGACCGCGCCAAACAGGCCTATACCGAGTTCAAGCCGCTCGACGGCAAGTTCGCAGCGAATGTCATCGTCCAGGTCAAGAACGGCGCGATCGACTTCCAGCCGCGCGAGCCGGTCCATCCGCTGTTTGGCGCAATGCCCAAGACCCCGCTGATGATCGAATTCCAGATCACCAAGGAATATCTCGGTTTCGCCACGCACCTTGCATATCTCGGCCCGCTGTTCGCCGAGACGCTCGGCAGCGAGACGATGCAGCGGCCGGGCGAGACCGTCGCCGACGTTGTCGATGGCTCGGTCGAGGGTCACACGCTGACCGGGATGGCAGGCGTCGCCAATATTGGCCGCGACCGCGATTGGGCGGGCTCGACGTTCAACCAGGCAAACTGGTACGCGTTCGGCCGGATGGCATGGGATCCGACGCTCGGCGCCGCACCGGTCGCGCGCGAATGGGCGGCGATGACCTTCGCCCCCTCGCCCGGGATCGTCGATCCGGTCGTCGCGATGATGATGGGCTCGCGCGAGGCGGTGGTCGATTACATGACGCCGCTTGGCCTCGCGCACGTCATGGCGACGGGGCATCATTACGGCCCCGGACCGTGGATCGCCGACCTGAAGCGTCCCGAATGGAACCCGGTCTATTACCACCGCGCCGACAAAGCCGGGATCGGCTTCGACCGCACCCGCACCGGCAGCAACGCGGTCGCGCAATACGCCCCCGCCCTCGCACGCAAGCTAGGCGATCCGGCTACGACGCCGGAACGCGAGTTGCTGTGGTTCCACCATGTCCCCTGGGATC
The DNA here is from genome assembly GCF_001422045.1 of Sphingomonas sp. Leaf242. GTDB lineage: Bacteria > Pseudomonadota > Alphaproteobacteria > Sphingomonadales > Sphingomonadaceae > Sphingomonas. The sequence goes on along the minus strand of NZ_LMLW01000001.1, from coordinate 390,966 downwards.
GGCGGATGACGTCGGGGCGGAGTTTATGGGCGGAGATGGTCCATGATTACGACACGGGCGTCTCTTACGTCGCGGACATGCGCCGCAAATGGGACGCGCTCAAACCCGATATCGATGCGGAGCGCTGGGCCAAGACCGCCACCTATCTGGCCGTGCAACAGCGCGAAGCTCAGTGGTGGCGCGATGCGAGCCTTGCCTATTGGATGTCGGTCAACGGTCGGGCGCTCCCCGCCGGTACCGCGCGGCCCGCGCATGATCTGGCGTGGTACAAGGCGCAGCGTTTTCCCTATGCTCCGGGCAATCCGCAATGATGTACCTGATATCTCACGGGTCTGGCCCCCAGCCATGCCGCACAGCATGTCGTTCGAAGGAAGGCGCAAACGCATGAGCAATCGGCAGAATTCGGGTGAGATCACGCGACGCCGCGGGCTCGCGATGCTCGGCGGAATAGCGGTTTCGGCGTGCGCCAGTGCCAGGGTTCCGTTCCAAAGTTCAGAAGCACCAGGGACGGGAGGGACCGGGCTTCAGTCGATCGCGGCACCGAAAGGCATGCGACTGGGATCCTGTTTCGGCTGGAGCCCCCCGGGCGCCGATCGAGGCTCGTTCGCGAACCCCGCCTATGCCGCGCTGCTGAAGCGCGACTGTGGACTTCTGGTCCCTGAGAACCAGATGAAATGGCAGGCGATCCGGCCCACCGCGACTAGTTTCGACTTTACCCACATGGACGCGATGATGGCCTGGGCCATGGCGAACGGACTGCCGGTGCGCGGCCACAATCTCCTGTGGCACCAGCCCAAATGGATGCCCCGCTGGGAGGAAGCGTACGACTTCGGTGCAAATCCGCAACGGGCTGCGGAGCAGATGCTCGTCGCGCACATCACCACCGTCTGCCAACGCTACGGATCCCGGATCGGCAGTTACGATGTCGTCAACGAGGCGGTGACACCGGCGGACGGAAGCCTTTACCAGACCGCATTGTCGCGCGCGCTGGGCGGGCCCGAGGCGACGCTGGATCTCGCGTTCCACACCGCGCGCGCGGCGGCGCCGCACGCACAGCTCGTCTACAACGACTATATGAGTTGGGAACCCGGCAACGCGCATCACCGCGCCGGCGTGCTCAAGCTGCTCGAGGGTTTCAGGCGGCGAAAAATCCCCGTCGATGCGCTGGGCGTGCAATCGCATATCGTCACGCGGGGTATCGATACGCGCGCGACCATCGCCGGGCTCGAAGGGGAGTGGCGGCGTTTCCTCGATGCGGTGACGGCGATGGGCTATGATCTGGTCATCACCGAGCTCGACGTCCGCGATAACGCGCTGCCCGCGGATATCGCGGTGCGCGATCGCGCGGTCGCGGACTATACGCGCGGCTATCTCGACCTGATGCTGGCCTACCCCTCGCTGCGAGACATCATGCTGTGGGGGATGACCGATCGCTACAGCTGGATCGAAGGGTTCGAGCCGCGGCCCGACAAGGCGCGTCGCCGCCCCTGCCCGTACGACGCGGCATTCATCGCCAAGCCGATGCGCGCAGCCATTGCGGGCGCGATCGCAGCAGCGCCTGCCCGCACGCCTCGCCACGACGCAAAGACTGCAAGGATCGATCGATGAGCCGTTGGGCAACCGCAATCCTCGCCGGCGTGCTGATGGTCGCAAGCGCCGACGCGCGTGAAACCGCCCGCCACGTCTCTGCTCGGCACATGTCGGCCCCGCACTGGATCGCCAGCTGGGGATCGTCGCAGATGATCGCGGACGGCGACAATGCGCTGCCCGCCGATCGCGCCGCCGCCGTCACGCTTCGCCAGATCATCCGGCTGTCGGCAGGCGGAGACCGGGTTCGCGTGCGCCTGTCCAATGCGTTCGGGACGCAGCCACTCGCGATCGGCTCGGCCCGGATTGCGCGAACGACCGCGCCCGCCACACCCCAGGTCGGCGGCGGCGCGACATTGACGTTCGCCGGGCAGACGGGAGCGGTCATTCCGGCAGGCGCCGAACTCTACTCCGACCCCATTGCATTGCCGGTTGCGCCCGGCGCCGACGTTGCCATCAGCCTGTATCTGCCCGAGGCCGCGACCCCGCAGACCGGCCACCCCGGCGCTCGCGCTTTCAGCTACACGCTGGCCGGCGATCACGTCGCCGATCCGGGGTTCACCGGCGCCACGCAGACGACGCACTGGTACGCGCTCGCCGATCTCGAAGTGTCGGGCGCCACGACAATGGGCGCAAACACCGGCACGATCGTGGCGATCGGCGACTCGATCACTGACGGCTATGGCGTAAAGCCCAACCACAACACGCGGTGGACCGACGTTCTCGCTGAACGGCTGCGCGGTACCGCGGCGACGCGCGGGATCGGCGTCGTCAATGCCGGGATCGGCGGCAATCGCATCCTGCTCGACGGGCTCGGTCCCAATCTGATGGCGCGGTTCGACCGAGACGTCGTCGCGCGCAGCGGGGTGCGCTGGGCGATCCTGCTCGAAGGGGTCAACGACCTCGGCGTGCTGACGCGAGAAGCGCCCGCGACGCCCGCGCAGCACGCGGCGATCGTCGCGCAGGTCACCGGAGCTTACACCCAGCTCGTGGCGCGCGCGCATACCCACGGCATCAAGATGATCGGCAGCACGATCACGCCGTTCGGGGGCAACGACTATTACCACCCCGGCCCCGCCACCGAAGCCGACCGCCAGGCGATCAACACCTTCGTCCGCACGTCCGGCACGTTCGACGCGGTGATCGATTTCGACCGCGTGATGCGCGACCCCGAGCATCCCGACCGGCTCGCCCCGGCGTATGATTCAGGTGATCATCTCCACCCCTCCGAGACGGGATATCGCAAGATGGGCGAAGCGGTTCCGCTGACCCTGTTCGGCAAGACGACGCGCCAGGTGATCGGTGCGGTCGCCCCGGTTCCCGTCGCCCCCGTACCGTTGAAGAGCGGTGCAGATACACGCCCGGCGATCGCGCTCACCTTCGACGATATCCCGGCCCACGGTCCGCTCGCGCCCGGACAGACACGCGCCGACGTGATCCGGGGTATCACCACCGCGCTCGCTACGGCCCGAGTACCCGCCTTCGGGTTCATGAATGCGGGGTTCGGACTGGATCACCCGGCCGATGCCGCAGCCGCGATCGCGGCATGGCGCACCGCGGGACTGCCACTCGGCAATCACACCTATTCGCACGGCGATCTGGCGAAGGTCGGCGCCAGCGCGTTCGTCGCCGATATCGTCCGCAACGAAGCCCCGCTCGCGCGTGTCGCCAAAGGCACCGACTGGCACTGGTTCCGCTACCCGTTCCTGTCCGAAGGCAAGGCACTTGCGGACCGCGACGCTGTCCGCTCCGCGCTGAAGGCGCGCGGCTACCGCGTCGCCGCGGTCACGATGAGCTTCGACGACTATAATTGGAACCCGCCCTACGCCGCTTGCGCCGCCAAGCGCGATCGGGCGGCGATCACGACGCTCGAAACCGGATATCTCGCGGCGGCGCGCACCGCGGCGCTCGCATCACGCGCGCGCGCCAAGGCGCAGCTCGGGCACGACATCCCCTATGTGCTGCTGATGCACGTCGGCGCGTTCGACGCACGCATGCTGCCCAGACTGCTGAGCCTCTACACGTCGATGGGATTCCGCTTCGTCACGCTCGCGGAAGCGGAGGCCGACCCCTATTATGCCGCCGCCACGGACCTCACCCGCCCGACCGCCTCGCCTTCTCTGCAAGGTCCGCCCTCGGTGGCGGCACCCGTTGGTCCGCCGGCAGGGCTGTGCGCGTGAACGAGACGGTTGCGTCGCGGCGGCGGCGGGAGCACGGCGGACGCTACGAAAACAGGAGAGATACATGACCGTGAAAATCGTCGCGCTGGTGTCCGTGCTGCCGGGCAAGGATGACGCCTTCATCGCCGCTGCCAAGACCTGCGTCGCCGCCTCGCGGGCCGAACCCGGCGTTCTACACTACGAGTTGTGGCGCGAAGCCGAGGGAGAGCAGCGCTTCGTGTTCAACGAGTTGTATGTGGACGATGCCGCCGTGCAGCAGCATATGGCCTCCGACCATTTCAAGGCTTTCAGTCTGGCTGCCCGCGATCTCGCCGCGGGACGACCGGCGATCATCGTCACCAACCCCGTCGACATCGACTGACGCGGCCGTCGAGACTGCCCGTCGCGATTGCACCATGGGCAGTCGCGACGGTAAGAGGTCGGCAGGGTCTGGGCGAGTGCCGCAACCTGCCGACTGGAAAGACTGTCGATGACCGTGATGGACGTGATCCCTGCCCGCGCCGCAAGCGACCCCGCCTCCGGCGCCGCCGCCGAACTGGTGAGACGGCTGGGCGATAACGCGCGACACGCGGCGCGCCGACTTGCCGTCAGCGATGGCGCAGCGCGAAACCAGGCTCTGCGCGCCGCCGCCGCTGCGCTGCGTGATGCCGTGCCGACGCTGTTGGAGGCCAATGCCGCGGACGTGGCGAGCGTCGCCGACAGCAAACCCGAATCCTTCCTCGATCGGCTCCGGCTCGACGAACCACGGATCGAGGCGATGGCGCAGGCGCTCGACGATATTGCCGAACTGCCCGACCCGGTCGGTCGCGAGCTGGCGCGGTTCACGCGGCCGAACGGACTGGAGATCACCCGCGTCGCCGTGCCGATCGGCGTGATCGCGATGATCTACGAATCGCGTCCCAATGTCGGGGCCGACGCCAGCGGGCTCTGCATCAAATCGGGTAATGCGATCATCCTGCGCGGCGGATCCGAAAGCCGCCGTTCGACCGCTGCGATCGTCGCGTGCATGCAGACGGGTCTGCGGGCTGCCGGTCTTCCCGAAACCGCAGTCCAGACCGTCGACACGCCCGACCGCCAGGTCGTCGGCGAACTGCTCCGTGCGGTCGACCATGTCGATCTCGCCATCCCGCGCGGCGGTCGTAGTCTGGTCGAACTGGTACAGCGCGAGGCGCGCGTGCCGACACTGCTCCATCTCGACGGCAATTGTCACAGCTATGTCCACGCCGGCGCCGATGTCGCCGAAGCGGTCGCGATCATCCGCAACGCCAAGCTGCGCCGCACCGGCGTGTGTGGCGCGACCGAAAGCATCGTCGTCGATCGTGCGATCGCGCCCGCGCTGCTCCCCGCCTTGGTCGATGCGATGCCCGATTGCGAACTGCGCGGCGACGCCGAAGCGGTCGCGATCGAGCCGCGGCTTGCGACCGCAGGCGCAGACGACTGGGATACCGAATATCTCGACGCGATCGCCTCGATCAAGATCGTCGACGGGCTTGACGCAGGAATCGCCTTCGTCGCCGAACATTCTTCGGGGCATACTGACGCGATCCTCACGCGCGACACCGCCGCCGCGCGCCGGTTCATGCTCGCGATCGATAGCGCGGTGGTGATGCACAATGCCTCGACGCAGTTTTCGGACGGCGGCGAATTCGGCATGGGCGCCGAGATCGGCATCGCCACCGGCAAGATGCACGCCCGCGGACCGGTCGGGGTCGAGCAGCTGACGAGCTACAAATATCTCGTCCAGGGGAGTGGCCAGATCCGCCCTTGATCCGGCCGTTTCGAACGGTGCGGATCGTGACACAGATGTCATCGTATACAGATGCATCCTTGGTATCGATGGTGCGTTGCGACCTCCGAAATGACGCCCCCCTTAGCCGTCATGTTTTACGGAGAACGATACGATGAACCTGTTCGACGATCAGGTGGTCATTGTGACCGGGGGCGAGTCCGGGATCGGCGCCGCCTGCGCCAAGACTCTGGGTGATTCCGGCGCGCGCGTCGTCATCACCTATTTCAAGGATGCCGATGCGGCGCATGCCGTCTGTGCAGCGATCGGCGGCGAGGAGCGCGCGATCGCCGTGCAGACCGATGTCGGCGACGAGGCGGCGATCGAACGACTGTTCTCGCAAGCCGAGTCTGCGTTCGGCACGGTCAGCCTGCTGGTCAATTCGGCCGGGCTCAACATGAGCGGCGTGATGCTCGCCGACATGGAGCTGGCGCAGTTCGACCGCGTCATCCGCTCGGACCTCTACGGGCCGTTCCTGACCTGCCGGCGACTGGTGCGCGGGCTCGAAGCGAAGGGCGCCAAGGGCCGTATCGTCAACATCTCGTCGATCCACGAGCGCGCGCCCCGCCCCGGCGGCGTCGATTACGATTCGGCGAAAGGCGGACTGGCTCAGCTGACCGCGACGCTCGCGCTCGAACTGGCGCCCAAGGGCATCGCGGTGAACGGCGTGGCGCCGGGCATGATCCTGACGCCGATGAACCAGTCCGCGGTCGACAATCCCAAGGAGCTGGCGACCAAGGAAGCGGCGATTCCGTGGAAGCGTGCCGGGCGTCCCGACGAGGTTGCGGCGCTCGTCGCGTTCCTGCTGTCCCCCGCCGCGGACTATATCACCGGCACCACCGTCACGATCGACGGCGCGCTGTCGCTGACCGTTGCACAGGGCGCCTGACCGATGATCACCTACGCGGTCGAACAGCTCGACACGGTCGCCATTTCCACAGGCTCGGTGATCGATGGCATGGACCTGATGAGCCCCTTCGTCTGGAAGGAAGGCAATCTCCACCGGATCATGGTGCGCGGCGTCCCCTACCCGCTCGGGCCGCATGATCCGACCGGTGTCATCGCGCGCGGGGAAAGCCGCGACGGCCTGACCTTCACGATGGATCCGGGGCTTGCGATCGTCCCCGGCCCCGGCGCCGAAGATCTCGGCGGATGCGAAGACCCAACCGTGCTGGTGACCCCGAACAACGAATATCTCGTCTATTACACCGGCGTCGATGCGGCACGGTCGCAGGGCTGCATGATCCTGGCGGCAGGGCTCGACCTCACCGCGCTGACCAAGCAGGATTTGGTCCTGAAAGCCCCGCCTGGCGAAGGCAACATCAAGGAAGCGACGCTCGCGCAGACCGATGCGGGCGACTGGCGGCTGTTCTACGAATATGCCGCGCAGGGCGCGTCGCGGATCGGCATGGCCTCCGGGCCGACCGCCAAAGGACCTTGGACCGTCCAGCCCGACCCGTTCGGCATCCGCGACGACAGCTGGGACAATTGGCACCTCTCGACCGGTCCGATGTGGCAAATGCCGGGCGAAGATCCGGTGATGTTCTACAATGGCGCGACGCACGACGCCCGCTGGCGGATCGGCTGGATCAGCTTCAGCCCGGACTTCGCGCGCGTCACCGGCCGCGGGATCGAGCCATTGCTGCTACCCCCACCCGCCGTCAGCCGCGATGCCACCGATATCGCGTTCGCGGCCTCAACGGTCGCGCATGGCGACCAGATCGCGCTGTATTACTCGCTCGAAGACCGGATGCTGCGCCGGGCGCTGATCGCCAGATACCAGCGCTGAGCCGCGTAGTGACTCAGCGCATCAGCGTCTGAAGCCTCGGGCGGACGCGGAGGAATCCCCGATACGTTCGCTCGAGGATCGCCAGGACTACGGCATTTTTGGCCACGAGCCCGAGCGGCCGTAGCACCGGTATGGCGCGCCACATCGCGGCGAACGCTTCCGCGCCCGACAGCATCCGACCGTCTTCCGAGGCATGGAACCGTGCCAGCAGCGCATCGCGGTCGGTCGGACAGACCGTGCCCGGTTCACTCGCGTCGACGAACTCGATCGCACCGCGACGATCCAGCCGCCGCATCAGCGCGATTTCGCGCCGACACAGCGGGCAGGAACCGTCATGCCAAACCGTCAATTTCGTCATGTGGCCGTCTTGGCTCCATCTTCGTTCCGCGCCGAAATCCGCGCCGCCAAAACTGTCGCGAACCCCAGCCACGCCACGAACGGCGCGCCAAGGATCGCCGCCGGACGATCGACCTTCGCGGCGGTCGCGACATACGCGGCCCCGCTGACGATCATCGCGCCAGACGCGATCGCACTGGCATCGAGATCACGCTTGCGAAAGAAGATCTCGGTCCACGCGCCGATCATGCCGGTGTTGAGCAGCCACAGGCCTACCGCGGCGTTACGCGTGTTGTCGGCGGGTTGACGAAGCAGACGATAACCGCCGACCGCAAGACCGGTTTCGAGCACCGGCCAGACGGCGCCGAAGACCGCGTCGGGTGGCGTAAAGCTCGGTTTGTCGAGGCGTTTGTACCAGCGCCGAATCCGCGGATGCGACGGATCCGGGGCATTGCGTCGACCGAGCACCGCGCTCACGCCCAACACCGCCGCGACGATCGCCACCGATGCGGTGCGCGAAAGACCTGTGACCGATGGGACGGGTTCGCTGGTCGTCATGCTGCGAGATACCGCTCGAGATCGTCGCTGCCGCCGATCCGCTCGCCATCGATGAACACCTGCGGAGTCGTAGCGACGCCGTGCTCTTGCTTAAACGCATCGACTTCGTCCCGTGACCGCAGGATCCGGTCGTCGACCTGGAAGCCGTTCTGCTCCAGCATCGTCTTCGCGCGTACGCCGAACGGGCAGGTGTGATCCGGCAGGATCATTCGGTACAGTATCGCGTTCTTCGTCTCGGCCATGTCCGTCATCCTCTCTACCACTCGATCCCGATCTTGCCGAAATGCTCGCCGCTCTGCTGGAACGCGAACGCCTCGGCGAGATCGTCCAGCGCGAAACGGCGGTCGATCACCGGGCGGATCGCGGTCGTCTCCAGCGCGCGGACGAAATCCTGCTGCTCGCGACGGCCGCCAACGATCAGGCCCTGCAGCCGCGCCTGCTTGCCCATCAGTGCCGCTGTCGGCACCTCGCCACCGATCCCCGTCAGCACGCCGATCAACGAGATGTGCCCGCCGACCCTGACCGCGTCTATGGACTGCGCCAGCGTACCGGGACCGCCAACCTCGACGACATGGTCGACGCCGCGCCCGCCGGTCCAGTCCGCGACTTTTCGCCCCCAGCCCGGTTCGCTCCGATAATTGAGTGTGAAGTCGGCCCCCAGGTCGCGGGCACGGGCAAGCTTTTCGTCGGACGACGATGTGATCGCCACGGTCGCCCCCATCGCCTTGGCTATCTGCAACGCCCAGATCGAGACACCACCCGTGCCGAGCAGGAGCACGGTGTCCCCCGCCTTCAGCTTGCCGTCGACCACCAGCGCGCGCCACGCGGTGAGGCCTGCGGTCGTGATCGAGGCGGCCTCGACGGAATCATAGCCTTTGGGTGCCTTGGTGAACGCGGTGGCTGGCAGCACGACGTGGGTCTGCGCGAACCCGTCGATACCGTCGCCCGGGGTGCGGCTGAAATCGCCGATGGTGGGCGTGCCGTCCTGCCAATCCGGGAAGAAGCACGAGACCACATGATCGCCGACCGCGAACTCGGTCACGCCCTCGCCGACGCTTTCGACGATCCCCGCGCCATCGGACAGCGGCACGCGACCGTTCTCGGTAGGCATCCGGCCAAGCGCGACGCCGAGATCGTGGAAATTGATCGAACTGCCGTGCAGTGCGACCCGGATCGCGCCCGGCGGCGGCGCGCCTGGATCGTCCCGCTCGGCGATCGCGATATTGTCGAGACCCGCGGGGGATCGTAGCGTCATGATCTTCATGTCGGCTCCTTCGATGCTGTAACGCACCGCCCCGCCGAACTGGCCCCGACCCTAAATCCTTCGCCACGTCGTCCGGCACAAAAAAAGGGCCCGCCATCGCTGGCGAGCCCTCAGGTCGGGGAGAGGAAGGATCAGAACTTGATGGTCGTACCGATCGCGATGTTGCGGCCGAGCGAGTCGTAGCGCGACGGGATCGTGTTGGTCCGTGCGAGTGCGACGTTGTACGAGTCCACCACGATCGGCGGGTTCTTGTCGAACAGGTTGTTCGCGATCAGACGTAGCGAGAACTGCTTGGCGATCGCGAAGTTGAGCGCGAGATCGAAATAGCTCTGCGGCGCGACCCGGTAGTAGCTGGTCCGTGCCCGCGCGTCGGTGCCGCCGATCGCCGGATCACCCGAATTGTCCGCATTGGTCAGCGATCCGACATAGCGCCAGTTGAACGACGCGCTGAAACCGCGGCCGACCGTCGTGTAGGTCGCGCGCAGGCCGTGCGACCATTTCGGGATCAGCTGGCCGCAGCCATTGCCGTAATAGCCCGCGCAGTTGCGCTGCGGCTGGACCGGCGAGTCCTGGCCACCCGCAAACGTCGTCAACGACCCATTGAAGTTCCAGTCGATCTTGCCGACCGTCGCGAGGTCCATCGTATACTGCGCCTGGAAATCATAGCCGCGCGCGATCGACGTGTAGTAGTTGGTCGTGCCCTGCCGGATGAAGCCAGTCGTCGGGTTGGTGCTGGCGTTGGAGAACAACGTGCCCGTGCCCGGATTGCGGACGATGCCCTGACAGAAGTACGCGTCGCCGTTCGAACGCTGACACCCGTCGGTGTAGTAGCTGTAGTCGTTGAAGGTCAGCGAATCGTTGATCTTGATCCGGTAGCGATCGACCGAGAAGAACAGCCCACGGACGAACCGCGGTTTGACGATCAAGCCGTAGGTCTGCGTGTACGCGGTCTCCGGCTCGGCGGTGAAGCCACCCGAACGGACGGTGCACGCAGCCGAACCGTTCGGGGCCGTGCCGTTGCTGCAGAGCAAGGACTGACTGCCGTAGAGCGCGTCGGACAGACCGGTTGCCCGGCATACATCACGCGACGCGACCGGCGCGCCGTAGATCACGCCATTCGGCCCAGTGGTGACGGTCGGCGCACAGAAATCGTTGAAGGTGCCCGCACCGCCGGATGCAAAATCGACGTTCGCGGCTTGGCCGATTTCGGTGACCGTCGGCGCGCGCTGCGCCTTGTTGAACGAGGCGCGGAACGTCAGGTCACTGACCGGCGCGTAGATGCCCTCGACTTTCCAGGTGTTGAAGGTGTCCGGATTGCTGCTGTACTTGGACAGGCGATAGCCGCCGTTGACCTGAAGCAAGTCGGCAAATCGCATATGCTCGACCAGCGGAACCTGAAGCTCGGCGTTCGCTTCCCAGACATCCTGCTTCAGATAGCTGTCGGTGCCTTGGCGGGCAGCGCGATACACAGCGTCGGCAGTCGATTTCAGCGTATCCTTGCGATATTCGGTCCCGAGGGCGATCGCGATACCCTGCTCGGCGAACGGCGAGGTCACGCCGTATTTGCCGAGGTCGCCGGTTACGTTGGCCTGCACGTCGTACAGCGTGCCGGTGGTCACCGCCGTACCCTTGTTGAACAGATAGCTGACCAGCGCAGGATTGGTGTTGCCGGCGCTGAACGCGTCGAACGGGACGCAGGCGGCATCGGCGGTCGTGGCGCAGGTCGGCGCCGCCAGCGTGCCACCGACGTTGATCGAATTCTGCAGTCGCGTCGAATTGATCAAGGTTGGCGTGTAGTCCTGATGGTTACGGGCATAGACACCGCCGACATCGTAAGTCCACGCGCTGCCGACCTTACCGCGGATACCGGCCGTAAAGCGGGCGCCGGTATTCAAATAGCTGTCCGGCTGATCGTTGTTGTCACCGAGACGGTAGGCAAGATTGATCGGCACCGTCGTGCCGGTTCCAGCGGCAGCGCCGCAGATTGCGGTGGCCTGCGTCCCGGACAGGAACGGGTTGTTGCAGCTGACCTGAACCTTGCCGCCCGCGATCCCCGGATAGTTGGTGTACGATTTATCGCGGAACCAGATACCCGAGCCGTACAGCTCGACGTTGGGCGAGATGTCGAGGCTGACGAAGCCGCCCGCGTTGATCCGCTCCGACGGACGCTGATAAGAATAATTGTTGAAATAGTTCGAGGCGTTGCCGGGGCCCGCGCCGAACGGGACGAAGGTGCGCGAACCGTTGGGATTGTTGACGAACTGCGCGTCCTTGTTCGCGCCGCTGAGCGGCGTGACGAGACCGCTGGTCGAGCTGCTCGGTGTCAGGCCGCACGAGATCGGCGCGTTCAGACTCGTCTGCGTCAGGTAGCAGCCGGTGTTCGACCGGTCCGACAGCAGCACGGGGTCGGTATGCTTGTAGTTGGCGAACCCGGAAATCCGCAGCTTGCCGTCGAAGAACTTCTTGCCGGCGGTCAGCGTGAGGTCGGCACGGCCGCCGTCGTTGGTCAGGCCACGCACGCTGTTGAAGCCCGCGGCGCGTGCCAGCGGCGACACGACCGTGTCCTTGTTGTTGTGGTTGTAGAAGTTATAATTGCCGTCGAGCTGGATGCCCTCGAAATCCTTCTTGAGGATGAAGTTGACGACACCCGCGACAGCGTCCGAACCGTACACCGACGACGCGCCGCCGGTCAGCACGTCGACGCGCTCCAGCAGGGTCGCGGGAATGATGCCGACGTCCTGGCCGTTCTGCGTGCCGATGCGCTTGCCGTCGATCAGCACGAGCGTGCGCTCGAAGCCGAGGCTGCGCAGCTTGATCCGCTGGCGACCGTCCGAATCGGCATAGGTCTGCTGGCTGTCGGGCGCGACCTGCGGCAGGCGGTTCAGCACGTCCTCGACGTTGACCGCCGCCTGCGCGCGAATGTCCTGCGAGGTCACCGAGGTGATCGGCGCGGCGGAGGTCGTGTTGGGGCGCTGGATTCGCGATCCGGTGACGACGATCGACTGGTTCGCGCCGCTATCGGCGTTGGCGGGAGCGACTGCGGTGGTCGCGTCGGCCTGAACCTTGGCTTGTGCGGGCGTGTTGGCGCTGTCCTGGGCTGGGGCCTGAGCCGGGGCCTGAACCTGAACTGGAGCCTGAGCCGGAGCGACCGGGCTCGCTGTGGCATCCTGCGCCACTCCGGGCGTGGCCCAGATCATGAGCGATCCCACAAGCGCAATGCGCGATACCGAATGACTGAAATTCATATCCTACCCCTATGGCCGACAGCGCCGTACGACCGCGCAGTTCCTCCCAGCACGCTTGATCAGATAATTGGTTCCGTCAATACCTATGCAATACCTTTATGGAACATTTACGATGGATTGTTGCAAATGTGCGTCACCTCTTGGCGCGTCGGCTGCGCCTGCGTAGCATGCTGCACATACACCCGATGGAGGATCGACCGTTGACGACAAGGCGCTCATTGCTCGCGGGTCTGGGAACCTGTGGAACTCTGTCACTGGCTGCATCATACGCGCAGGCGTCCGGCGCTCCCGCCCCCGGGGGCACGTCCGGGGGACAAGGCGCGACGATCGTGTCGACATGGGATTTCGGCGCGGCGGCGAACGCAGCGGCATTTGCCAAGCTCAGAGCAGGTGGCACGTTGATCGATGCGGTCGAGGCCGGCGCGATGGTGCCCGAAGCGGATCCGACCAACCACAGCGTCGGCTATGCCGGCTATCCGGACCGCGACGGGCACGTCACGCTGGACGCGGTCATCATGGACGATGCCGGCGGGGTCGGCGCGGTCGCGGCGCTGGAGAATACGGTCCATGCGATCTCCGTTGCCCGCCGAGTCATGGAACGGACCCCGCACACCTTCCTGGTCGGAGAAGGCGCGACGCGGTTCGCGCGCGATCAGGGGTTTCCCCAGCAATCTCTGCTGACTCCCGAATCCGAGAAGGCGTGGCGGGATTGGCTCAAGACCGCGAAATACCAACCCGAAGCCAATAGCGAGAACCGCACGCGCACTCCCGGCGGTGCGCTCGACCACGATACGATAGGACTGCTCGCCCGCAGCGCGGACGGCCGTCTCGCCGGCGCCTGCACGACCTCGGGGATGGCGTTCAAGATGCGCGGCCGCGTCGGCGATTCGCCGCAGGTCGGTTCTGGTCTCTACGTCGAAGCCGGCATCGGCGGTGCAACCTCGACCGGACTAGGCGAGGAAGTCACCCGGGTCGCGGGGTCGGCGCGCGTCGTCGCATCGATGCGGTCGGGCGCCTCCCCGCAAAAAGCGTGCGAGGAGGTCGTGCGCCATATCGCCCATCTGCGCGGCGACGCCATCCGCGGCGTGCAAGTCGGCTTCCTCGCGCTCGATCCGAAGGGCAATGTCGGCGCGTTCTGCCTGCTTCCGGGATTTACATACGCCGTCACCGACGCGCACGGCGTGACGAAGGTTCTCAAGGCTGCTTCGCTGTTTCAGGCCTGACACGAGATTGAAGCGGAACGCCGACAGACCGCAATACCAATCACGCCCCACGGAAATTCTTGTGGCGGAATATCCGTCGTCCGATCGCGAACCGGGGCTCAGCGGCCCGGTTCACGATCTACTGGACCGAATGACGCCGTTCACTGATAGGCAGGTCGAACAACAGTTCGCGGACGTAGCGGACCGGGGGTGAGCCGTGGTTCAGCAACGCGTCGTTGTAGCGCTTGAGATCGAACGCCGCGCCCTGCCGCTTCTTGGCCTCTTCCCGCAGCGCCATGTGCTCCGAATAGCCAGTGAAATAGCTCAGCAACTGCGTCGAGCCGAGCGACGCGCGGACCCATTTGCCGGCCGCCTCGCGCTCCTGCTGGAACGCGGTGTGCGTCATCAGCTGCATCGCCTGCTCGCGCGTCATGCCCTCGGTATGGATGCCGATGTCGAGCAGCGAGTTCGAAATCGAGCGCAGCCGCATCTTGAGCACGGTCAGCTTGAACAGCGGATCGCCGTTCATGAAGCCCTCGTCCGCCATCATGCCCTCGACATAGACCGCCCAGCCCTCGATGAACGGCCCCGAGCCGAGTACCGCGCGCAGCGTCGACTGCGTTGCATTGGCGTGGGCGAGCTGGAGATAATGCCCCGGCATCGCCTCGTGCACCGCCAGGTCGTGGATCATGTAGTCGTTATATTCGCTCAGAAACGACGTCGCCTGCGCATCTGTCCAGTCGTCGGGGATCGGCGACACGGCGAAGAACGTGCCGAGGTTCTTCTCCAGCGGGCCGGGGGAATCGCAGTAGGCTACTGCCGCGCCCTGCTGGAACTTGGGCATCGTGATGATCTTCACGGGGCTGTCGGGCATCCCGACCAGCCCCTTGTCGCGGACGAACGCGGTCGCCTGCGCCAGCGCCTTGGTCGAGGCGTCGATCATGCCGTCGCGTGGCGGACGCTTGGCGTAGGTGAGTTCGAGCGCGAGCTGGATCGCGGCCTGTTGCTGCGCGTCGGTCGGCTTGTCGGGGAGCAGTAGCGCGCCCGGCTTGGCGTCGAAGATCTGGCGCGCGATCGCGTACATCTGCGCACGCGTGTCGACGATCGCGGCCTGCGCGCGGCGCTTGATCTCGGTCCGGGTGAGGTCGGATTGCAGCGCGAAGCCGAGCTTCTTGTCGTAGAGCGCAGCGCCGAGGCGGAAGTCGCCCTTCGCGCCGGGGACGAGCGTCTTGTCGAGCCAGACCTGATGCTCGGCGACCGCCGCCTTCAGTTTGACGAGCGCCGCGTCGAACCGCTTGGCATCGGCTGCGGACAATTCGCCCTTGTGCGGCGCGAGCATGGTCTCGGCGATGTCGACGATGCCGCTGTTCTGCTTCGCCACCGTCGTCGCGTAGATCGACGGCACGCGCGCAACCACGATGTTCGCGCGTGCCTGCGCCAGCAAGGCGGGGAGCGCCGCCATCCGCGCGGTCGCCGCGTTCAGCCGCTGCGGCCACGGTGCGAAATCGCGTGCGGCGAGCGAGTAGAGCGAGCTGCCGGCGATGTCGTTATAGACCTGCGGGTCCCACGCCCACCCGCCGAGCGTCTCGGTATCCCAAATGTCGTAGCGCAGCGCATTGTCGAGCAGCGCCGCATCAACCTGCTCCTCGCGCGACAGGGCTTTGCGGTCGATCCGCTGGAGATCAGCGAGCATCGCCTTCGAGAACGCCTCTCGCCTAGCGCGCCCTGCGGCGGACATGTCGGTGATCTGCGTGTCGAACCGGTGATCGCCGAGCGCGGTCGCCGACGATGGATTTAGCCGGGCGAGGCCATCGACATAGCGCTTCGACAGAGACGCGAACGCGCTCGTCTCGGCTTGCGCAGCCAGCACGGGCGCGGGGATCGACGAGACGGGCAGCGCCAACATCGCGATGCCGAGCAACAAACGGACATTACGCATCATGAATTCCTAACGATCAGCGTTGTGGTGCGAGTTGCGCGTTCAGATAGACGGTGACGAGCGCGGCGCGCTTGGCGTCCTCGATCTTGTCGGCGCCCGCCGCATGGCCGCCTTCGGGGTTCTCGTAATAGAAGAAGGGGTCACCATACGCTTCCAGCCGCGCCGCGAATTTGCGCGCGTGGCCGGGGTGGACGCGGTCGTCCTCGGTCGAAGTATAGATGAACGGCACGGGGTATTTCACGCCGCGCTTCAGATTTTGGTATGGCGAGTATTTCCCGATGAACGCCCAGTCCGCCGGCTTGTCAGGATCTCCATATTCGCCCATCCACGACGCACCCGCCGACAAATGTGAATATTTCTGCATGTCGAGCAACGGCGATCCCATCACGATCGCGCCGTAGAGATCGGGTCGCTGCTCCATCGCAACGCCGACCAGCAACCCGCCGTTCGACCGCCCCGATACCGCGATCTTGCGTTTGGCGCTGACTCCGCTCCGCACCAGATCGTCGCCGACCGCGTGGAGATCGTCATACGCCTTTTGCCGGTTCTCGCGCAGCGTCGCCTGATGCCAGCGCGGGCCGTACTCGCCGCCGCCGCGGATGTTGGCGAGCACGAACGCGTTGCCCTCCTCGACCCAGAACAGCCCGGCCGGGCCCGAGCGATACGGCTGATCGACCAGATAGGTCGGCGTCTGCGCGTTGCGGAACCCCCCATAGGCATGGACGAGCGCGGGCACCGGGCCCGTCGTGCCCTTCTTGCGCACGAGGAAATACGGGATCTTCGTCCCGTCCTTCGACGTCGCGAACCGCTGCTCGACCTGCATCCGGGCCGCATCGAACCGCGCCGGCAGTGTGTCGACCGCGACCGGCTTGACAGCTGGTCGGACCGCATACAAGGCAGGCGGGCTGAGGAACCCCTCGACCATCGCATAGGCCAGATCGTCCTTGCCGGCGGTCGCCTCAAGATGGATCGTCGACGCGGTAGGCAACGCCGCGACCGATTGGGTCCAGACACCGTCCGCACCCCGCGTCAGCGACACCAGCCGCCCCGACACGTCGTCGAGCATCTTCACCCACAACACCGACTTGCTCGAATCGACCTGTTCGACGGCCTGTTTGGCGGTCGGCACCAGCACGCGCTCGATCGTCGGTGCGCGCCCCGCCAGCACGTCGGCGATCGCATAGGCGACCACCGCGCCGGCAGGAATGCCGCGCCAGTCGGACGACAGCGTCGCGATCAGCCGCCCATCGAGCACCGTGTCGATCACCGCATCGTCGGGCAACGGCGTCGCCACCAGTCGGCCATCGGCAGCGACATGACTCCGCTTGGCATGGAAGAAATCGACGTCGCGCGACACCAGCGCATAGCGGCGGTCGCCCTCGGTGAAGACCGCCGTATTGATCCCGACATCGCTCGGCGCGGCGCTGGCGATCTCGGTCGCGGCGGACAGCGGTGTGCCGCGTCGCCACAGCTTGGCGGTCCGCGGCAGGCCCGAGCTGGTGAGGCTGTCCGGCCCAAAATCGGTCGCGACATACAGCGCGTCTGGCCCGGCCCAATTCACTCCGGACTTGAACATCGGTACGACGAAGCCGTTCGCGACGAACTTGCCCGAGGGGATGTCGAACTCGCGCTCGACCACCGCGTCGCCGCCGCCGTTCGACAACGCGATCATGCAGCGATCGTAGGAGGGCGATCGGCAGGTCGCGCCCTTCCAGACCCAGCTCTTGCTCTCGGCCTTGCCCAGCGCATCGACGTCGATCAGCGTCCGCCACACCGGCTTGCCGCTGCCGAACGAGGCGAGCGACGCGACCCGCCACAGCCCGCGCGGATTCGCCTTGTCCTGCCAGAGGTTGACGACCTGATCGCCGAGAATCTGATCGGGCGTCGCGATCTGGCGCGCGTCCTGCAGCAGGTCGAGCGCGCGCTGGCGATACGCGGCATAACCCGGCTTGGCTTCGAGCGCGGCGAGCGACCGCGTGTTCCACCGCTTGACCGTATCGAGCGCCCGCGCGCCGTGGATGTCCTCTAGATACGCGTTCGGGTCTGCGGCCGGAGGCGGAGCCGAAGTCGGTGCGGGCGTCTGTGCCAGCGCGGTGGTCGAAAGGGCCAGCAAGGCCAGGAACGGCAAGCGTCTTTGCATCATCACTCTCTTTCGTTCGATGATGCGACCTTAGGCAGCCTAGTCCGCTCTGCTAACCCCTTCTCTCCAGCCGATCCGCGATCAGTCGGCCTTGAGCGCGAGCAGCGCGAACGTCGCCAGCCAATGCTCGCCCATGTAATCGTCCGCGAGGTGCGGCAGCGCCTCCGCCAGGTGCGCGTCGGCGATGGCGCGGGCGGCGGCAGGATCGGGCAGCGCGTCGGCGATCGTCCGCCAGCACCACGCGCGCGACAGGTTCACGCCGTCGAGATGCGCGAGCCGGCCGTCCGACCGGTCGCTGACGATCGCGGGGGAGCGCAAGCACGCCGTCGCGGCACCGAACGGATCGGGCAGGAACGCCGCCAGCCACGGTGCGAACTCGGCCCCGAGCACGTCCCTCATCAACGCCGCCTCGCAGAGCGTCGCCGACAGGAAATCCTCCCCGCTCGGCTCGAACGGCCGGCAATCGCGATCGTCGCCGTACCAGTCCCGCGCGCGCGCCTCGATCAGCGCGGCGAGCGTCGCGTCGTGCGTCCGCGCCCAGCGCAGCGCGTGGACCAGCGCGAACGCGGTGCAGTCGTGCTTGCCGCTGCGGACCGGATAGATCAGCTTCGGCAGGTACGCCGCAAACCGGCCTGCGAACGCGCGTGCCAACGGCTCGACCGCCGCCGCCCACGGCCGATCGGGCCGCAATGCCAGCTCGTCATGCAGCGCTAGCAGCCAGCCCCAGCCGTAAGGCCGCTCGAACCCGCCGGTGCCCGGCCGATCGAGATAGGCGACCTCGCCCGCGATCAAGGCAGGAACGAGCATCCGATGCGCTAGCGCCTCGACCTCGGCGGCTTCGGACATGTCCGGATGTAGCCGCGCAAGCCGCATCACCTGCCACCAGCCATGCACGCAGCTGTGCCAGTCGAAACTGCCGTGGAATACCGGGTGCAGCGTCTTCGGCAGCGCGAGGTCGCCGGGGCCGTCCAGCACTTGGTCGAGCTTGTACGGCCATTGGCGCGTCAGGTGCCCCAGCGTCAGCCCGGCGAACCGCGCCGCGGTCGTGCGATCGAGCGTGTCGGTCATTCCATCATCCCGTATCGGTGCAGGTCGGGTGTCAGCTGCTGTGGTCCGCGATGATCTGCCACGCGGTCCCGCGCCGTTCGAACACCAGCGTCGTCATCCCGCTTTCCACGGTCGACGGCCCGGTCAGCGTCCAGCGTGCGAACAGCATCGCATGCCGCGGATCGATCCCGCGCATCTCGAGGACTGCGAACGACAGCGTGCCTCGCGCATTGCCGACGCCGCGGAAGCTCGGCTGATATTTGGCCGCGATCGCCGTCTTGCCGCGCAGCAGCCCCTTGGGCGTCACGAACACGGCATCGTCGGCATACACCGCCATGAACCGCGCGAGATCGCCCGCATTCCAGCCCGCCGCGCTCACCGCCATCGTCTGGCGGATGGCGGTCTCGGCCGGGACCTGTGCAGGCGCCGCGGCGGCGCTCATCATCACGATCGGCACCAGCAGAGCACGCATCATTCTTTCCCCACCAGTTCGAGCAGCGCCGGTTCGTCGACGGGCTCCGAAAACAGGAAGCCCTGGTACAGACCACAGCCGCCCGCCGTGAGCAATTCGAGCTGCGACGGCGTTTCCACGCCTTCGGCGATCACCGCGAGCCCGAGCGACCGCGCCATCGTGATCGCACCGGCAACCACCACCCGGTCGCGCGCCGATCCGTCGATATCGCGCACCAGCGACTTATCGATCTTGACGTAATCGAGCGGCAGCGACTTCAGATAGGCCAGGCTCGAATAGCCCGTGCCGAAATCGTCGATCGCAACGCGGCACCCTGCCCCGCGTAGCTCCGCCAGCAACGCCGATGCAGCCGCCAGGTCTTCGATCAGCCCGGTCTCGGTGATCTCGACGGTCAACCGCCCGCGCGGAAAGCCGCTTTCGTCGACCCGTGCCAGGAACAGCGCCGCGAACCCCGGCCGCGTGATATCCGCCGCGGTCAGGTTCAGTGAAACCCGCAACGTGTTCAGCGCCGCCGGCCAGGCAACCGCACGCGCGAGCACCAGCCGCTGGATATGATCGGACAAGGCGATCCCCAGGTCGGCGCGGTCGGCGGCGTCGAACAGCGTGTCCGCGCCGAGCGGCCCCAGCGTCCGGTGGCTCCACCGCGCCAGCGCCTCGACACCGGTGATCCGGCCGCTCGCGATTTCGACCTGGGGTTGCCAGCGCAAGTCGATCTCGTCGCGTTCGATCGCGTGATGCAGGTCGATCGCCAGCGCATCGATTGGCGCGACGCCGTCGGGCAGCGCGACATGCAACACCGATCCGTCACTCGCCTTGGCTTCCGCCAGTGCTTCGCTGGCGCGGCGCAGCAACGCCGCCGCGTCGTCGCCCGGCTGCCGCTGCGCCACCCCGAACCGACAGCCGAGCACGGCACGCGTATCGGCCACCGCGAACGGCCGCGCGAGCGCCGCGTCGAGCGCGGTGATCGCTGCCGTCACCGCTGCACCCGACGCCTCGATCACCAGCGCGAATTCCGACCCGCCAAGTCGAGCGACCATCGAGTCCACGTCGATCGCCGCGTGCGCGATCGTCTCGGTCCGCCGCACCGCTGTCTCGATCAATGCGTCCACCATCGGCCGCCCATGCGCCGCATTGACGATATCGAGCCGCGACAACGACACCAGCACCACCGCGACCGGGCAGTCGGCGGCGATCCGGCCGATGATCCAGCGGCGAACGTCGCCGGTTTCGCGGTCGTACAGCGTTGCGCCAGGAATCCTGCGCCGGTCGACCGCGCTCCCAGAAGAGCGGACCGCATGGCGCCCGGCGAAGCGGAGCGCCTGGATCAACTCGCTATCGGCTGCCGGGCTCGTCAGGAATTGCGTTGCGCCCGCATCGAAGAACTCGCCGATCGCCTCGACATCGCCGCGCGACACCAGCACCAGCAGCGCCGCGCCGTTGGTGGCGACCAGCCCGCCCAGCGCGAGCGTCGCCGCGATACCCTCGTCGAGCGCGCCGCGCGCGTCGATCAGCGCCACCGCCGCGCCACTTGCAAGAAAGCGGCTTTCGATCGCCACGGCATCGCTCGTCACTGCAGCATGCCAGTCCGCACCGGCGCCGGCATCGGCCAAAATCCTGGCGATCTCATCGCGTTGACGGAACGATACCGCGAACAGCGTCGTTGCCGTCTGCATGTCTTCCATATCCGTCGCACCCCACCCCATCGGTGCGAGCCTAGCCGCAGCGTCGCTGCCCGCCAATCCATTACCGTCCGGTTCGGCCTTGTTCGAGGCCCCTCCTGTGCTTAGCTCGTCTATGATGATCGACACCGCCAACCCCCTGCCCGGCGTTCCGGCGCAAAAGCCGTTGCGGGACACGCATGGCCGAACGATCAAGTATCTCCGGATTTCGGTGACGGACCGGTGCGATCTTCGGTGCCGGTATTGCATGGCCGAGCAGATGACCTTCCTCCCGCGTGCCAAGTTGCTGAGCCTCGAAGAGATCGCGATCATCGCCGAGCGGTTCATCGCACGCGGGGTCACCAAGATCCGGTTGTCGGGCGGTGAGCCTCTCGTCCGCCGCGATGTCGCCGAACTCGTCCAGCGCCTGGGCCACAACATCGGATCTGGCCTGGAAGAGTTGACGATGACCACAAACGGCACGCGTCTCGCGCAGCATGCCGAGGCGATGGTCGACGCCGGCATTCGCCGCGTCAACGTCAGCATGGACAGCCGCGACCCGGAGCGTTTCCGCTACATCACCCGTCATGGCGACGTGTCGCAGGTGATCGGCGGGATCATGGCGGCGCGCGACGCGGGACTGGCGATCAAGATCAACATGGTCGCTTTGAAAGGTTTCAACGAGGACGAGATCGCGCCGATGCTCGCATGGTGTCGCGACGAAGGCTTCGATCTGTCGCTGATCGAGACGATGCCGCTCGGCGCGATCGACGAGGATCGCACCGATCGCTTCCTGCCGCTGACCAAGGTGTTCGACGACCTGGGCCGGCAGTTCATGTTGGCGCGCGATGCGTACAAGACCGGTGGCCCGGCGCGCTATTGGAACGTCGACGGCACGCGCACCCGGCTCGGGCTGATATCGCCGCTGACCGCCAATTTCTGCGACGGCTGCAACCGCGTTCGCCTGACGACCGAGGGTAAGCTCTACATGTGCCTCGGCCACGATGATCAGGTCGATCTGAAGGCCGCGTTGCGCGAGGGCGGCACGGCCGGGCTCGACGAAGCGATCGATGCCGGGCTCTTCGCGAAGCCGAAGGCGCACGATTTCCGTATCGGCGTCGGCGAGCGCCCTGCGGTCTCGCGTCACATGAGCGTCACCGGAGGATGAGCCGGTTCGAGCGGCTGGCGCTGGTCGCATCCACGACCCCGCCCGCTCGCGCCGCCGAAGCCCAGCTTTCCGATACGGGCGACTGGGTGGCGGTCGACGAAGCCGACGCGATCATCGCGCTCGGCGGCGACGGTTTCATGCTCCAGACGCTCCATGCCATGCTGGAGCGCCGCAAGCCGCCGGTGCCGGTCTTCGGCATGAACCTCGGCACGGTGGGGTTCCTGATGAACGAGTGGCGCCATCATGGCCTGCTCGATCGTCTCGAGCGCGCGAAGCCCTTCAAGGTCGTGCCGCTAACGATGACCGCGATCGGCGTCGATGGCCGAACCCACACTTTGCCCGCGATCAACGAGGTGTCGTTCCTGCGAGAGACCCGCCAGACCGCCAATCTGGAGATCACGGTAAACGAGCGGATCGTGCTGCCCGAACTCGCCTGCGACGGCATTCTGGTCGCCACGCCCGCCGGCTCGACAGCCTATAATCTGTCCGCGCACGGCCCGATCCTGCCGCTGGGCTCGGGCATGATCGCGCTGACCCCGATCAGCCCGTTCCGTCCGCGGCGCTGGCGTGGAGCGATCCTGCCCGACAAGGCCCGGATCGGCGTCCGCGTCCTCGATGCCGCCAAGCGGCCCGTATCGGTGGTCGCCGACCAGCGCGAAATCCGCGATATCGCCCGCGTCGACATCTGCATGGACCGCGCCCGCGAGCTGACACTGCTGTTCGACCCGGAGCATGCGCTCGACGACCGCATCACGATGGAGCAGTTTATCTCCTGACGCGGCTGCCCGATGCAGGGCCGGAACGAAAGTTTACGGATTTGCGTCGAAACCCGCTTGCATGATCCGGAGGGCCAGTTATAGAGCCGCCCTCGGCAACGATCCCTGATAGCTCAGCGGTAGAGCTCTCGACTGTTAATCGAGTGGCCGTAGGTTCGAATCCTACTCAGGGAGCCACCCCGCCTTGGAAAAGGGCGGAGTTGGCCGATATCGGAAACGGTGCGATGCGCGCCTTTGTCCTCGACAGCTGATCTTACAGCCTCGCCTTTGGCGCCGTGTAAATTCCGACCCCTGGCGCGTCTTCTCGTCGTATCTCTAGCCCGCTGCGAAGCGCTACTTTCCGATCAGCTTCGAACGACGTCCGGCATCAGGATATAGCCGTTGCCGCGCACCGTGCGGATGATCTCGGTCGTATCGAACGCCTGCAGCTTGCGTCGGAGGCGGCTGATGTTCACGTCGATCGTCCGCCCCCGCGACAGGCTCTCCGCCCTGCCCGACTGCGCGATCATGTCGTCGCGCGTGTGGACGACCTGCGGCTGCGACACGAACACGTTGAGCAACTGGAACTCGCCGTCGGTGAGACGAACTGCGGTACCGTCCGGCGTGTGCAGCGTCCGCATGCGGCAGTTCAGGGTCCATCCGGCGAACGAGTAGGCCTCGATCCGGGCTAAAGGCGCTGCCTCGCTCGTTACTGGCTCGTGGACTCCCGAGGGAGCATGCGTCGCAGCCCCGCGCCGCCTCAACACCGACCGGATGCGCGCCAGGATCTCCCTGGGGCTGGACGGCTTGGTCACATAGTCGTCGGCGCCGAGTTCGAGCGCGACCACCCGGTCGACTTCGCCCGCGAGCGCCGAGAACATGATGACCGCCGGCGCATCGCCGCTTTGCGTCAGACTGCGCAGCACCGACAGGCCGTCCTCGCCCGGCATCATCATGTCCAGCACGACGAGATCGCATGCATGATGCGCCAGCCACGCGCGCAGCGCTGCCCCGCTCTCGACCGCCTCAGCACGCAGGCCGTGATCAACCAGGAATTCGGTGAGCAGTTCCCGCAGACCGGGATCGTCGTCGACGATGACGATCCGCGCACCGCCGACGACATGGTCATCGACATCGCTCGGAGCGGCTGAGCTTTCGGGAAAACCTGGATGGAGTGTGATCATGCCGACGCCCTGCATCGCGTGTTTGTCCGGGATATTTCAGGCGTAACGCTCACGTCGTGCGCGCGACACGGTTTGCGATGATCTGTTATGCAGCGACGACGTGATGCGGCCGGGGATCACGCCGTCGCCGTCCAAGGCAACGTTCGCGCGCGGGGCCTTCGGTTCTTTCATGAGCCCGGTGATCGGCGCGGCGCGATCACTGGAACGTTGCGCCGCTCGCCATCGCCTTGCGGGGACTGAGCCCCTGCTGCTCGAGAAACTGGTTGAGCCCTGCCACCAGCGCCCGCGCTGCGGCGCTGGTCAATGCGACCCGCCCGACGATGACGATGAGCGAGCGGTCACCTCGCGTCGCGCCCGTCATCCACGGTCAGTCCTGCGCAGGAACGCGCGCGTCGCCTTCTCCCTCGACGCCTGCGCTGCCGATCGACCGGTCGATCATCCCGGACCGGCTCATCCACCAGAACAGCGCCACGCCCGGCAACGCGAGCACGGTCGTCAGAAGATAGAAATTCACATAGCCCATCGCGTCGATCAGTCCGCCCGCCGTGGTGCCGGTCACGATCCGGCCGACGACGCTCGCCGCTGCCGAGATCAGCGCGAACTGCGCCGCGGTGAAACGCAAATCGCACAGCGCAGAAAAATACGCGATGACGACGACGCCGCCGAAACCGCTGGAGGCGTTCTCGAAGCCGATCGCGCCCGCCATGCCGATATTCGAATGGCCGGCCGCCGCCAGCGCGGCGAACGAGAGGTTCGACACGCCCATCAGCACGAGCGACAACAGCACCGAGCGCTTCATTCCCATCCGCGCATACAGGATGCCACCGATGAAGATGCCGACCAGATACGCGAAGAAGCCGACGCCGACATCGTAGAACGCGATCTCGTCGCCGGTGAAGCCGAGATCGTCGAACAGCAGGCGCAAGGTCAGGTTGGCCAACGTGTCGCCGACCTTGAAGATCAGGATGAAGGCGAGGACCACGAATGCACCTTCGCGCGAGAAGAACTGCACGAACGGCACCCAGATCGCGCGGAACCCCTCGCCCAGCCCGCGCCGTTCGATCGGCGGACGGCGACGTTCGGGCTCACCGAGCACCAGTCCCGCCAGCACCGCCGGCAGCGCGAAGATCGTGCAGGCCAGATACGCCGCGCTCCAGCCCGCACGCTCCGCGACGACCAAGGCAAGTGCCCCAGCACCCGCAGAGCCGATCCGCCAGCCATATTGGCTCATGCCGGAGCCGACGCCCAACTGGCGCGGTTCGAGGATCTCGATCCGGAACGCATCGATCACGATATCGAACGTGGCCCCCGCCGCACCGACCAATATCGCCGCGGTCGCGGTACTGGCGATGCTGGCCGACGGATCGACCAGCGCGAGGTTCACCACCGCCGCGATCACCAGCGCCGCCGTGACGATCAGCCAGGAAACGCGCTGACCGAGGCGATCGATGATCGGCAGCCGGACACCATCGACGATCCATGCCCATAGGAATTTGAGATTGTAGACGAGGAAGGCGAGACTGAACGCGGTCACCGTCTTCTTGTCGATGCCGCTAGCCGCCAGCCGCGTGGTCAGCGTCGCGCCGATCATCGCATAGGGAAAGCCCGACGACATCCCGAGCGCGAGGGCTGCCAGGGGCGCCTTCTCGGCATAAGGCCGGAATCCGTCGCTCCAGCGCTTGCCTGCGGTGTCGTCCATACGCAAAACTTCCCTACTCGATCGAGCAGGACCCTAGCGCGAAAACCGCGGGATGCCAGCGCAGGCTGGCGTCAATGACAGCTAGGTCAGCGTCGCGAACAGTCTGAACCCCGGCGGCAGGCGCTTCGGCGTCGCGCCACCGATCCGTGCGTCGATGACCGCGATCGCACCGATCAGGTCGCGCGGCGCATAGGGCTTCGCCAAGCAACCCGTTGCCAGCGCCATCGCCTCGTCCGGAAAGTTGCCGGTCACGAACATCACCGGCACGCCGCGCGCCTGCGCCGCGCGCGCCACGTCGAGACCCGAGCCGTCGGCGAGATGAACGTCGACCAGCACCAGGTCGATCTCCGCATTGCCATCCGTATCGGTGCTGTTGGCGATGATCGCGAGCGCATCGGCGACGCGGTCGACCGTCGCCACGATCGTGTAGGCCGCCTCGGTCAGGAAATGCTCGTTGTCGAACGCGATCAGCGGCTCGTCCTCGACCAGCAGGAGGCGCACGATGTTTCGCTTCTTCTTGCCGAACAACATGATGGTCGAGACCCCACAGCGTACCGAACGATCGTTACGCTTGTGGGTCTAACGCACCGCAACACGAACGGTCGCAAATATTTCGCGCTTGGCGCCGATCCATAGTATCAGCCGCGCCATGACGACTTCAAAAGACGATAACCCGACTGCCAGCCCGTCGAACGACGCGCCCGCAACCTCCCCCGAAACGCCGGCCGCACCGATCAAGGGCGACCGTATCGCCAAGCTGCTCGCGCGCGCCGGGATCGCCTCGCGTCGCGATATCGAGCGGATGATCGCCGAGGGCCGCGTCGCGCTCAACGGCAGCATTCTCGACACGCCAGCGACGATCCTGCGCAACCTCAACGGCGTGACGGTCGACGGCGACCCAGTCGAGGCTCCGAGTTCGGCTCGGCTGTTCCTGTATCACAAGCCGACCGGGCTGCTCGTCACCGAGCGCGATCCCGCCGGCCGTACGACGATATATGACCGCCTGCCGCAGGAACTGCCGCGGCTGGTGCCGGTCGGCCGCCTCGATCTCAACACCGAGGGGCTGTTGCTGATGACCACCGATGGCGGGCTCAAGCGTCAGCTCGAACTGCCCGCGACCGGCGTCGAGCGTGCCTATCGCGCGCGTGCTTACGGTAACATCACGCAGCCGCAGCTCGAGGATCTGATCGAGGGTATCGAGATTGAGGGCGTCCGCTACGGCTCGATCAACGCGAATATCGAGCGGCGTACCGGCGCAAACGTCTGGATCGAAATGATCCTGACCGAGGGCAAGAACCGCGAAGTCCGCCGCGTGCTGGAGCATCTCGGGTTGCAGGTCTCGCGGTTGATCCGCACACGCTATGGTCCGTTCGTGCTCGGCGACCTGCCGCCGGGGCAGATCGGCGAAGTGCTTCAGCACGACGTCGTCGCGTTCCAGAAGGAACTGGCCAAGGGTCGACCCGAGGGTCCGGGTGCGCGTGCGAACATCGGGATCAGCGCGAGTGCCGGTGCGGGGGCCGGGATCGGCGCGCGGTCTAGCCAGCGTGGCAGCAACGCGCCGCGGTCTGCTCCGACGACGCGACCGGTACCGGGTGCGCGTCCCGTTTCGGGGGCGCAGCCTGCTGCTGGTGCGCGCACGCCGGTTCGCAGTCCGTATGCTGCGCCTGCAAGCTCGGGCTTTTCGAGCGGCGCGGTACCGACCGATCGGCCTTCGCGACCGGCACGTCCGGAGCGGATTCGTCCGACCGCGGCGATGCAGCGCGGCGACGTCAACGATCCCTGGGCTCGGCCCGATACACGCAACGCGGCGCGGCCGACGGGCACGCATCACGCCCGGCCGACGAGTGGCGAGACGTCCAAGCCGTATGTGCGCCAAGAGCGTGCGGATCGCGGCGAGGAACTGAGCACGAGCCCCAAGATCAAGCATTTTCGCGCCGCCAAGCCACCGCGGGAGCGCGCTGCGCCGTCGCGCGTCGGTGCGGGCGCTACAGTACAGCGTCAGGAACAGCCGCGGGGCTTTCGTCCGCAGGCCGACGATACACGGGGGCGTAGCTCGCTCGACAAGCGCGCCGCGCGGAGTGCCAGCGGGCGTCCGGGTGCCGAGCCACGACCCGTGCGTTCGGAGGGTCCGGCGCGGCCTGAACGCGGCAGCCGTCCTACGGTACCTGGCAAGGGTCCGTCGGGAGGGCGCGGTCATCCGCCCCGTGCACCACGTGGAGGGAAGCGCTGATGCGGATCATCGCAGGCCAATGGCGTGGTCGCCCGATCGTCGCGCCCAAGGGTGATTCCACCCGTCCCACCGCGGACCGGATGCGCGAGACGTTGTTCTCGATGCTGACCAGTCGCGTCGGAAGCTTCGAGGGGTTGGCGGTCGCCGATCTGTTCGCCGGCTCGGGTGCGCTTGGCATCGAGGCACTCTCGCGCGGCGCGGCGACGTGCATGTTCGTCGAATCGGACAAGCTGGCGGTCGACGCGCTCAAGGCCAACCTCGCCAAGCTGGAGATCCGCGGCGATGTCCGCGCGACGTCGGTGATGGCGCTCGGGCCCGCGCCGGCGCCGCTCGACGTGATCCTGATGGATCCGCCCTACAACACCGGTGCCGGGCTGGTCGCGCTCGACAAGCTGTCGCGGCTGGGGTGGGTCGGACCGGCGACGTGGATCAGCCTGGAGACGGCAAAGGCCGAGGTCGTCGAACTTGCTGGTTTCGAGGTCGACGCCACACGCGTGCACGGTAAGGCACGGCTGACGCTCTTGCGGCCAGTCTCCGCATAAAAGCGTGCTCTCCCGCAGAGGCGGGAGAGCATTCTACCTGTCGGTCGTGCGGCCGAGGATCAGCAGCCCGCCAAGGCTCAGCACCCCGGCCGCCATCAGATACCCGCCGACCAGCCACAACCCATGCGGGGCCAACGCCTCAGCGACGATCGGCGCCAGCGCACCGCCCAGCACGCCGCCAAGGTTGAACGTCATCGACACGCCGGTGTAGCGCACCCCCGCCGGAAACAGGCTCGGCAGCCAGCCACCGAGCGGCCCGTACGCGAACCCCATCACGAACAGCGCGCCCGACAACCACAGCCACACCGTAAACAGCGATCCGGAGCCGAGCATCGGCCCCATCAGCGCGCCGACGCCGATGCACCCGGCAAACCCGATCGCGAGCATCCGCGCCGCGGAATGACGGTCCGCCAGAACGCTCGCGACGATCACACCCCCTGCGAGGAACCAGATCGCGACGAGTTCGACGCCAAGGAACGCCTCGCGCGAATAGCCGAGCGTCTTGGTGCCGTAACCAAGCGCGAACGCGGTCGCGAGGTAGAAGAGCGCGAAGCACGCGATCACCCCGAACGTGCCGGCCAGCGTCGCGCGGAGGTGCTGCGTGAGAAGCGTCGCGATCGGTACCTTAGGCAGTGCCTCGGTCGCCTCCGCTTCGAGGAACGCCGGCGTCTCGGTCAGCTTCAGCCGCACCCACAGGCCGAGCCCGACGAGAATCGCGCTGAGCAGGAACGGGATGCGCCAGCCCCAGGCGATGAACTGCGCCTCGTCGAGCACCAACCCGATGATCAGGAACAGCCCGTTCGCGGCGAGGAAGCCCACCGGGGCGCCAAGCGGCGGGAACATGCCCCAGGTGTTCTTGCGGTGCGGCGGCGCGTTCTCGACCGCCAGCAGCGCCGCGCCGCCCCATTCGCCGCCGAGCCCGAGCCCCTGCCCGAGCCGCATCAGGCACAGCAGCGCCGGGGCGATCCAGCCGACCTGCGCATAGGTGGGGAGGAAGGCGATACCGACGGTCGATCCGCCCATCAGCAACAGCGACGCGACGAGCGTGGACTTACGCCCGATGCGATCACCGAAATGCCCGAACACGATCGCACCGACCGGGCGGGCGACGAAGGCTAGGCCGAACGTCGCGTAGCTCAGCAGCAACTGCGCCGACGCGGACTGGCCCGAAAAGAACAGCGGCCCGAAGACCAGCGCCGCGGCGGTCGCGTAGATATAGAAATCATAGAACTCGACCGCAGTGCCGACCAGGCTGGCGGCGAGGATGCGGCGATGAGAGGCGAGCGTCGTCATGGACACGGTCTCGCCGGGGAGGCGGTTCCGGTCAACCGATTGCGGCTTACAATTCTCCCCCGACAGGGGGAGGTGGCGCGTAGCGACGGAGGGGGAGGAAGCGCAACCGAGGTTACCCTTTCCCCCCCTCCGTGCGGCAAGCGCCAGCCACCTCCCCCTGGCGGGGGAGGATCAGACTGGGAGGACTATGCGTGCGACCAAGCCCGGCGCGTTGTCGGCGAGTTCGAAATGACCATCGTGCAGGCGTGCGACCGCTTCGATCAGCGCCATGCCGAGGCCCGCACCGGGGGTGGACCGCGCACTGTCGAGGCGGCCGAAGCGCTTCAGCGCCTGGGCACGGTCGGAGGCGGCGATCCCGGGGCCGCGGTCCTCGACCTGGATCGCGACGCCGTCGGTGCGGTGGACGATCCGCAGCGTCACTTCGCCTCCCCCGGCGCCGTGGCGTAGCGCGTTGTCGATCAGATTGGTGATCGCCTGGCTGATCAGTTCGCGGTGGAGCTTCATCGGCGGCGGGCGGTCGTCGATCGCGATCGTGAAAACGAGGCCCGCGTCCTCCGCGACGGGCGCGTAGAGTTCGCCGATCTCTTCGAGCAGGTTCGCGGGCGATACCTCGATGAAGCGGTCGCGCGAGACCGAGCCGGAGCGGCTGATCTCAATCACCATCGTTAGCATCCGCATCACCAGATCGGTCTCAACCAAGAGGCCGCCCAGCGCCGCTTCCCGCGCGTCGGGATCGGCGATCAGGACTGCCTGCTCGGTCTTGGTGCGCAGACGCGCGAGCGGCGAGCGGAGGTCGTGTGCGAGGCTGTCGGTAACGATCCGCAGTTCGGCCATCACGCCTTCGAGTTTGCCCAGCATGACGTTGAGGCGGGCGGCAAGACGATCGAACGCATCGCCGCCACCCGCGATCATGTCGACGCGGCGCGACAGATCGCCCTCGCCAGCCGCCTCGATCGCCTTTGCAATGCCGTCGAGCCGGCGGCTGACGTAGCGCGTTAGGACAAGCCCTCCGACCACGCCAAGCGCGAGCGACAGGAACACGGCAACCGCGAGTGCGCGCTCGATCGCGCGTTCCTCCGCGGCGATCAGGTCGAGATTGCGGCCGGTCAGGAGCCAGTAGCTGCCGAGTGGATGGAGCGCGTACCCAGTCTCGCGCGCCGACCACAGCTCGTCGGCGCCGAGTCGCGCGATGCGGAACTGCGTGATGCGAAGCGGGACCGCGAGCCGTTCAGGCGCGATGCCGACGACTGCCCTGCCCTTCGGGTCGACCACCGCAAGCACGAGCGAGACATCGCCGGGGACGACTGCGCTGTCGATCGCCTGACGGATCGCGGGGAGACCACCGTTACGCCAGACCGCGCGCAGGGCTTCCGATTGTTCTGTGGTCTCGCGCCGGATCGCGTCGATCGCGTCCGCGCTGGTCGTTTTCCAAACGAAGCCGACCAGCGCAAGATTGGAAATCAGCGCGAGTGCGATCGAGAGCAACGCAATTCGCGCTGTTACCGAGAGGCGAATCACCCTTCTACGGCGAGCCGGTAGCCTGCGCCGCGGACCGTGTGGAGGATCGGCGTCGGGAAACCTTCCTCGAGCTTGCGGCGGAGACGGCCGATATGGACGTCGACGACGTTCGAGCCCGGGTCGAAATGATAGTTCCAGATCTTTTCGAGCATCATCGTGCGGGTAACGACCTGACCGGCATGGCGGGCAAGGAATTCGAGCAGGTTGAACTCGCGGGCGCCCAGCGGGATCGAGCGGCCGGCGCGAGAGACGGCCCGGGCGAGCAGGTCGATCTCAAGGTCGCCGACGGAGAGCTTGGTCTTCTGCGGCTCGGTCGCGGCGCGGTCGGAGCGGCGGAGCATGGCCTCGATCCGTGCGGAGAGCTCGGCGAACGAGAAGGGCTTGCACAGATAATCGTCGGCGCCGGCCTTGAGGCCATCGACGCGATCGTCGACGGCGGCGAGCGCGGACAGGATCAGGACCGGCGTGGCGATGCCCGCGGCGCGAATCGCGCTGACCATCGACAGGCCGTCGAGACCCGGGAGCATGCGATCCGCGATGATGAGGTCGAAGATGCCCTCGCTTGCCAGGAACAGGCCGTCGCGGCCGTCTGCACAGGCTTCGATTGCATGGCCGGCCTCGGCCAAGCCCTTGGCAAGATAGGCGGATGTCGAGGCGTCGTCCTCGACGATCAGGATCTTGCGGCTCAACGCGGTATCACCTTCCCTGCCACCGAAATCGGTCACTATCTCCTGCCCTCATAAACGGAAAGGCCGGCGGAAAGAAATCTTCCCACCGGCCCCCACGGTACCCCCGGGAGTGACGGGCACCGATCTCTGAAAACTCGCGCAGCGTTTTGCTGGCCACGTGTTGGTTCTAGGATCGGGCGGGGGTCAGGGCGATGACCGAGGGGTGACAATTTCGTCATGTTGATGTTGTTCGATAAAGCACTTCAAGACGCGGACACACGATGCCCCTCCCCGTCATCCCGGCGGACGCCGGGACCCATGGTTGCGGAGTGGGTAGTGGTCGCGCGCCATCACATGGTCCGCCGTATCCGTGGGTCCCGGCGTTCGCCGGGATGACGGAGGGGGCGCGCAAAGGCGTGAGCCCAGTCTGGGCTCCCGCCTTCGCGACGGAACATGCCTACTTCTTGTCGAGGATCGCTGCGATCGCCGAGCCCACGTGCGCAATGTCAGCCATGCCGTCGACGCGGTGGACCAGGCCTCGTGCGTCGTAGATCGGCAGGATCGGTGCCGTCTTCGCGCGGTATTCAGCCATGCGGTTGTGAACCGTTTCCGCGTTGTCGTCGGGACGGCGCTTGAACTCGGTCGAGCCGCAGACGTCGCAGACGCCGGCAACGACCGGCTTCTTGTAGCGATCGTGATAGCCCGTGCCGCACTTGGCGCACGTGTAGCGGCCGACCACGCGGTCGATCAGCGCAGCTTCGTCGACGCCCAGTTCGATCACGTAGTCGAGCGTGCGACCGCGATCGGCAAGCAGACCGTCGAGCGCTTCCGCCTGTGCCGCAGTGCGCGGGTAGCCGTCGAATATGACGCCGTTCGCCGTGTCCGACTGGTCGAGACGCTCGCCAATGATGCCCGACACGATCTCGTCAGAGACGAGACCGCCCGATTCCATGACCGACTTCGCCTGGAGTCCGACCGGCGTCCCGGCGGCGACGGCTGCACGCAGCATGTCGCCGGTCGAAAGCTGGACCATGCCGCGCTCGTTGACGAGCGTGGCGGCTTGCGTGCCCTTGCCCGCGCCGGGCGGTCCAAGAAGGATGATATTCACGAAACGCACTCCCCTCGTTCGTGCAGGATTTTTACCGCGTTAGACCCGCAGCTTAACGAAGTCGATTGCCCTTGAGCTTCGCCTTCTTGATCAGGTCGCCATACTGGTGCGCCAGCAGGTGCGACTGAATCTGCGTCACGGTGTCCATCGTCACGTTAACGACGATCAACAGGCTGGTGCCGCCGAGATAGAACGGGATCTGCAACGCGGTCACCAGATATTCCGGCAACAGGCAGATGATCGTCAGATACGCCGCACCGATCACCGTGATACGCGTCAGCACGTAATCGAAATAGTTCTCGGTGTTCTTGCCTGGGCGGATGCCGGGGATGAACCCGCCATTGCGCTTCAGGTTGTCTGCGGTTTCCTCGGGGTTGAAGACGACCGCGGTGTAGAAGAACGAGAAGAAGATGATGCCGGCGCCGTACAGCAGCATGTACACGGGCGAGCCGTGCTGCAGATACTGGTTGAGGGTGATGATGAAATCACCCCACTTCGATTCACCTGCAACGCGCTGACCCGCGAACTGCGAGATCGTCAGCGGCATCAGCAACAGCGACGACGCGAAGATCGGCGGGATGACGCCGGCCGTGTTGATCTTCAGCGGCAGATGGCTGCGATCGGCCTGCATGCCGCGCTGAGTCTGGCGCTTGGGATACTGGATCAGGATGCGGCGCTGCGCGCGCTCCATGAAGCAGATGAAGAGGATCAGCACTACGACCGCGACGATGATGCCGATCAGCTTGATCGGATCGAGCGAGCCCGAGCGGCCGCCTTCGAGCAGGTTGACGAGCGTTACGGGAAGATGCGCGACGATGCCGGCCATGATGATCAGCGAGACACCGTTGCCGATGCCGCGGCTGGTGATCTGCTCGCCGAGCCACATCAGGAACATCGTACCGCCAATCAGCGAGATGACCGCGGCGACGCGGAACATCATGCCGGGCTCGATGACCGCCTGGATGCCCTGTGCCGCGCCAAGCGTCTCAAGGCCGACGGCGATGAAATAGCCCTGCACCGCGGTCAGGCCGACGGTGCCGTAGCGCGTGTACTGGTTGAGGCGCTTGCGACCCGATTCGCCGTCCTTCTTGATGGCGGCGAGCGTCGGCGACAGCGAGGTCGCGAGCTGCACCACGATCGAGGCGGTGATGTAGGGCATCACGCCGAGCGCGATCAGCGACATGCGGCTGAGCGAACCACCCGAGAAGGTGTTGAAGAAATCGAGCACGCCGCCCTGCGTCTGCTGCGACAGCAGGCCGAGCGCGGTCGGGTCGACACCCGGCAGCGGGACATAGCTGAGCAGGCGGAAAATGATCAGCGCACCGATCGTGAACCACAACCGCTTCTTGAGGTCGGTCGCCTTCGCGAATTTCGAAAGGCTGATGCTTTGCGCCATCTGGTCGGCTGCGGATGCCATGCGTGTGATCGTCCTGGAAACAAAGAAGGCGGGATGCGTTGTGACCGCCCCCGCCGCTCATATAGGCGCACGGGCGCGCTTGTCTAATGGCTAAGGCGGATATGGATAGGTGGCGGGACCACCTCGTCAATCGATTTACCCTGCCACATCGGTCGCACCCGGACCAATTAACCCATTCCGTTCGTCCCGAGTAGACGTCGAGCTTGTCGAGACGGCATATCGAAGGACTGGCCCGCTTGGGTCTTGTACCTCGATACGAGTTCTCGACTACGCTCGACCTCTACTCGGCACGAACGGGATGGGGAGAGATGGCGAGGGTTGCCGCGGCGGAGCGTCTCAGACGCCACAAACGAAAAGAGAGGAGGCGCACTCGGCGCCCCCTCCCCCATCAAGGTCAGGCCTTGAACGACGCCTTGTGCGCCGCACGCTCCTTGTACTTCACGCCCTTCTTAGCGGCAGCCTTCTCGGCTGCGGGGACGAAGTGGATCACCTCGACCTTGCCGCCGATCTTCTCGACCGCTTCGATCGCGCCCTTCGAGGCACCGTCGACGGTGAACGAGAGGACCGTGGTCAGCTCGCCCTTGGCGAGGAGGCGGACGCCGTCCTTGCCGCCGCGTGCCAGGCCAGCGGCCTTCAGCGCGTCGTGGTCGAGCGTGGCGTTAGCCTCGATCTTGCCGGCGTCGACCGCGAGCTGGATCGCGCCGAGGTTGACCTCTGCGAAGTCCTTGCGGAAGATGTTGTTGAAGCCACGCTTAGGCAGACGCATGTGCAGTGGCATCTGGCCACCTTCGAAGCCGGCGATGGACACGCCCTCGCGGCTCTTCTGGCCCTTCTGGCCGCGGCCTGCGGTCTTGCCCTTGCCCGAGCCGATGCCGCGTCCGACGCGCATCTTGGACTTACGGGCACCTTCGTTATCGCGGAGTTCGTTGAGCTTCATGGTAATGCACTCGCTTTCGCTTGTTACGCGCTGGTTTGAAATCGCCGGGTTCGAATCCGGAAATGAGGAAGGGGGCCGTTAGCCCCCTTCCCGGTATTTGTCACTAGGTAGCGTGAAGGCTCAGCCTTCGACGGACACCATGTGCTGCACCTTGCGGATCATGCCGCGGACCTCTGGGCTGTCTTCCAGCTCGCGGGTCTTGTGCATCTTGTTGAGACCGAGACCGATCAGCGTTGCGCGCTGATCCTTCTCGCGGCGGATCGGCGAACCGGTCTGCGTGATCTTGATGGTTGCCATGATCGCTTACTCCGTGATCGCAGCTGCATCGGCCTCGGCGGTCTTCGAACCACCATGGCCGAGCAGATCGGCGATCTTCTTGCCGCGACGCTGTGCGACGGCCTTGGGCGAGGTCTGCTCGCCAAGGGCCTCGAACGTGGCGCGGATCATGTTGTAGGGGTTCGACGTGCCGACCGACTTGGTCACAACGTCCGCAACGCCCAGCGATTCGAAGACTGCGCGCATCGGGCCACCGGCGATGATGCCCGTACCCTGAGGCGCCGACCGCAGCGTGACCTTGCCGGCACCGAAGTGACCGTTGCCGTCATGATGCAGCGTGCGACCGTCCTTCAACGGAACGCGAACCATCTTCTTCTTGGCAGCAGCCGTAGCCTTCGAGATGGCTTCCGGCACTTCGCGTGCCTTGCCATGACCGAAGCCTGCACGACCCTTGCCGTCGCCGACGACGACGAGCGCTGCAAAGCCGAAGCGCTTACCGCCCTTGACCGTCTTCGAGACGCGGTTGATGTGCACCAGCTTCTCGATCAGCTCTTCGCCGCCATCGTCCGCACCCGGACGACCGCCACGATTGTCGCGACCGCGACCGCCGTCGCGACCACCGCGGTTGCCGCCTGGGCCACCGCTGCGGTTGCCGCCGGGGCCACCACGACCACCGCCGCCGCCGCCACCGGGACCGCCGCGACCGCGACCGCCACCGTTGTTGCCCTGGTAGCCAGTGCTCTGCGGGACATTCTGAGCCGTGACGTCCTGTGCGGTCGTCTCGGGAGCGATTACTGCCGGCGTGTTGTTTTCGTCAGCCATGTCTTAGAACTCCAATCCGGCTTCGCGCGCGGCATCGGCAAGAGCCTTCACGCGACCGTGGTAGAGGAAGCCGCCGCGATCGAACACGACCTGGGTCACGCCCGCTGCCTTGGCAGCCTCGGCGACGCGCTTGCCGACCGAAGTCGCCGCGTCGATGTTGGCGCCGGACGTGCCGCGCACGTCCTTCTCCAGCGTCGAGGCCGATGCGACCGTCGTGCCGGCGGCATCGTCGATCACCTGGGCATAGATGTGCTTGCCCGAGCGATGCACCGACAACCGCGGACGGGTGCCTGCACGTGCGCGGAGCGCGGTACGGTTGCGGCGACGCCGCTTGGCGAAAAGAGAAAGTCCCTTGGTCATTACTTCTTCTTCCCTTCCTTGCGGAAGATGAACTCGCCGTCGTACTTGATACCCTTGCCCTTGTAAGGCTCAGGCTTGCGCCACTGACGAATTTCCGCGGCCAGCTGACCGACCATCTGCTTGTCCGAACCCGAGATCTCGATCGTCGTGTTGTCGGGGGTCTTGACTTCGATCCCCTCCGGCACGTCGATGTTGACGTCGTGGCTGTAGCCGAGCTGCAGCTTGAGGTTGCGGCCCTGCGCTGCGGCACGATAGCCGACGCCGGTGATCAGCAGCTTCTTGGTGAAGCCTTCCGACACGCCGGTGACCAGGTTCTGCACCATGGTCCGCTGCATGCCCCAGAACGCGCGAGCGCGCTTGGTATCGTTGGCCGGCTGCACCGAAATGCCGCCGTCTTCGATCGTGTAGCTGATCTCGTCGCGAAGCGGCATCTTGAGGGTACCCTTGGGGCCCTTCATCGTCAGCTGCTTGTTCTCGATGGTCGGCGTGATGCCTGCCGGTACGGAGACCGGCTTCTTACCAATGCGGCTCATCAGAACACCTCCGCGAGGACTTCGCCGCCGACGTTCTGCTCGCGTGCTTCGGAATCCGACAGCACGCCGCGAGGCGTCGAGACGATGGTGATGCCGAGGCCGTTACGGACGCGCGGGAGTTCCTGCGAGCCGGAATAGACGCGACGGCCGGGCTTCGAGACGCGCGCGACATGCTTGATCGCAGGCTGGCCCTCGAAATACTTCAGCTCGATGCGAAGGCCGGCCGCGGGGCCCATCTGCTCTTCGCTATAGCCACGGATATAGCCTTCGCGCTGCAGAACGTCGAGCACGCGGACGCGCAGCTTCGACGCCGGCGTGAGGACGGAGTCCTTCTTCGCGCGCTGGCCATTACGGATACGGGTGAGCAAATCACCCAGGGGATCGGTCACTGCCATGATTTAGTCCTTACCAGCTCGACTTCGTGACGCCGGGGATGAGGCCCTTGTTGGCCAGATCGCGCAGCTGAATACGGCAGAGCCGGAACTTGCGGTAATAGGCGCGCGGGCGACCGGTCAGCTCGCACCGGTTACGGATGCGGGTCGGGTTCGCGTTGCGCGGCAGTGCCGCCATCTTGAGGCGAGCGATCAGACGCTCACCGTCGTCGAGCGTCTTGTCCGCTGCGATAGCCTTCAGTGCCGCGTACTTCGGGGCATACTGCTTGACCATGCGCTTGCGGCGCTCGTTCTTGTTGACTGAACTCAGTTTCGCCATCGACTTAAGTTCTTTCTTTCTTCTGCCCCCTCGCCTCTACGGGGAGAGGGTCGGGGTGAGGGGCAGCCCAACAGGACCGCGCCTCCTTTTTCGGGCGGGGCGAGGGAGACTCACTCCCCCTCACCCCAACCCTCTCCCCGAGGGGAGAGGGAGTTACTTAAGCTGCCTTCTTCTCGTCGGCAGCGTCGTCTTCGATCGGGAACGGGAAACCGAACAGACGGAGAAGCTCGCGAGCCTCGTCGTCCGTCTTTGCGGTCGTCGTCACGATCACATCCATGCCGCGGACCTTGTCGACCCGGTCATAGCTGATTTCTGGGAACACGATCTGCTCCTTGATACCGCAGGCATAGTTGCCACGGCCATCGAAGCTCTTCGGGTTGAGACCGCGAAAATCGCGGACGCGGGGAAGAGCGATCGTGATGAAACGGTCGAGAAACTCGTACATGCGCTCGCGGCGAAGGGTGACCTTCACGCCGATCGGCATGCCTTCACGCAGCTTGAACTGCGCGATCGACTTCTTGGCCTTCGTCACGACAGGCTTCTGGCCGGCGATCAGCTCCATTTCGGAAGCAGCCTGGTCGACCTTCTTCTTGTCCTGCGTGGCTTCGCCGACGCCCATGTTCAGCACGATCTTGTCGAGCCGCGGGATCTCCATGACGTTCTTGTAACCGAACTTCTCGGTCATCGCCTTGATGATCGTCTCGTCGTACAGCTTGCGCATGCGCGCAACGTAGACGGCCTCGGTGCCGGTGTTCTCAGCGCCAGTGTTCTGATCAACCATTGATCTTCTCCCCGGTCTTGACGGCGACGCGGACCTTCTTGCCGTCCTGCTCCTCGAAGCGGACGCGGGTCGGCTTGCCGTCGGCGGTCACATGCGCGACCTTCGAAACGTGCATCGGTGCTTCCTTGCGGATCAGGCCACCCTGCGGGTCACCCTGAGTCGGCTTGGTGTGGCGCACGGCGATATTGACGCCCGATACGACGACCTTGTCGGTCTTCGGCATGGAGACGGTGACTTCACCGGTCTTGCCCTTGTCCTTGCCGGACAGAACGATGACCTTGTCACCCTTCTTGATACGCTGCGACGCCATTATAGCACCTCCGGCGCAAGGCTGATGATCTTCATGTGCTTCTTGCCGCGCAGCTCGCGAACGACTGGGCCAAAGATACGGGTGCCGATCGGCTCCTCGTTCTTGTTGACCAGCACCGCGGCATTGCCGTCGAAGCGGATGACCGTACCGTCTGCACGGCGGATATCCTTGGCGGTACGCACGATCACCGCGCGGTGAACGTCGCCCTTCTTCACACGGCCACGTGGCTGCGCTTCCTTGATGCTGACGACGATGATGTCGCC
Organism: Sphingomonas sp. Leaf242; assembly: GCF_001422045.1. GTDB lineage: Bacteria > Pseudomonadota > Alphaproteobacteria > Sphingomonadales > Sphingomonadaceae > Sphingomonas. The sequence goes on along the minus strand of NZ_LMLW01000001.1, from coordinate 351,188 downwards.
AACGCCTGCAACACGACGCTTGGAACCCCCAAGCACCTTGATGCACTGCACCCGCTTCGCGCCGCTGTTGTCAGCGACGTCGAGATTGGACTGCATCTGGATCATGGATCCGTATCCCTTCTCTGTCTCTGGGGTCGATACCGACCGAACCCCGCCTAAAAAATCACCCCGCCACGGACGAACCGCAGCGGGGAGGAGCGGCCGCTTAGCCGTTCCAGTTTACGAAAACAAGAGCGCAGGAGGTTTCCCCCCTGCCCTCATGTTTGATTCAGCCCTCGGCCGAAGCCCGCTCCGGCGTCGCGTGGGTGTTGACCCGCTCGATCACCTTCCAGGTCTTCAGCTTGGAGATCGGTGCGGTCTCTTCGATCCGCACGGTCTCGCCCTGCTTGAACTCGTTGCTCTCGTCATGAGCATGATACTTCTTCGAGCGACGGATGATCTTCCCGTAGAGCGGGTGCTTCACCTTACGCTCGACGTTCACGACCACCGTCTTGTCGCCCTTGTCGGACACGACCAGACCGGTCAGCACGCGCTTCGGCATGATACGTTCCTTACTTCGCGGCTTCAGCGCTGGTGCGCTGAGCCTGCAGGGTCTTGATGCGAGCGATGTCGCGGCGGACCTCACGAACGCGGCTCGGCTTTTCGAGCTGGTTCGTGGCGGCCTGGAAGCGCAGGTTGAACTGCTCGCGCTTCAGTTCGCCGAGCGACTCCGACAGCTGGTCGTCGCTCTTGGTCTTCATGTCGTCGATACGAGCCATGATCTTACTCGCCTCCCAGATGCGAGGTGTCGCCCAGGCGGGCAACGACCTTTACCTTGATCGGCAGCTTCATGGCCGCCCGCTCGAACGCCTCGGCGGCGATCTTGCCGTCGACGCCGTCGAGCTCGAACAGGATCCGACCCGGCTTGACGCGAGCGGCCCAGTATTCCGGCGCGCCCTTGCCCTTACCCATGCGGACTTCGGCTGGCTTTCCCGAGACCGGAAGGTCTGGGAAGATGCGGATCCACAAACGCCCCTGGCGCTTCATGTGACGCGTGATCGCGCGGCGGGCCGCCTCGATCTGGCGTGCGGTGATCCGGTCGGGTTCCATCGCCTTGAGGCCGTAGGAGCCGAAATTGAGCGAGAAGCCACTCTTGGCGTCGCCCGAAATCTTGCCCTTGAAGGCCTTCCGGAACTTGGTCTTTTTTGGTTGCAGCATGTCTGTTCCTGCCCCTTAGCGACGATCGTCGCGCTGCGGCCGCACGCCGGAGGTCTGAGCCTCCATCATGATGCGGTCGTACGACGTCGGATCGTTGCCGAGAATCTCGCCCTTGAAGACCCAGACCTTCACGCCGCAAACGCCGTAGGACGTGTGCGCCGTAGCCTCGGCATAATCGATGTTCGCGCGCAGCGTGTGCAACGGAACCCGACCCTCACGATAGCTCTCCGACCGTGCGATCTCGGCGCCGCCAAGACGGCCACCGCAGTTCACCCGGATGCCCTCGGCACCGAGACGCATCGCCGACTGGACCGCACGCTTCATGGCGCGGCGGAAAGCGATACGACGCTCGAGCTGATCGGCGATGCCCTGCGCGACGAGACGCGCATCGACTTCCGGCTTGCGGATCTCGACGATGTTCAGCGACACGGTCGACGACGTCATCTTGCCGATCGTCGAACGCAGCTTCTCGATGTCCGCACCCTTCTTGCCGATGATCACGCCGGGGCGTGCAGCGAAGATGGAGATGCGGGCCAGCTTTGCCGGACGCTCGATGACCACCTTGGAGATCGCGGCCTGCGGCAGCGTCTTCATGATGAATGCGCGGATCTTGAGATCCTCGAGCAGGAGCCGACCATAGTCGGCGCCTTCGGCGTACCAACGGCTATCCCAGGTACGGTTGATCTGCAGACGCAGACCGATGGGGTTGCTCTTCTGACCCATTATGCTTCTTCCTGCTCGCGCACGACGATGCGCAGACGGCTGAATGGCTTGAGAATGCGGGTCGACTTGCCGCGGCCGCGGGTAGCGAAGCGCTTCATCGTGATCGACTTGCCGACCGAAGCCTCGGCGACGACGAGTGCGTCGACGTCGAGGTTATGGTTGTTCTCGGCGTTGGCGATGGCCGAGGCCAGCACCTTGCGCGCTTCGATCGCCATGCCCTTGGTCGAGAAGGCGAGGATGTTCATCGCATCGCCGACCTTCTTCCCACGGATCAGCGCAGCCACGAGGCCGAGCTTCTGCGCGGAACCACGGATCTGCGTACCGACCGAAAGCGCCTCGTTGTCCGCGACCTTGCGCGGGCTGACTTGCTTAGACATCAGCGCTTGCCCTTCTTGTCGGCGGAGTGGCCGGGGAAGTAGCGCGTGGGCGCGAACTCACCGAGCTTCATGCCCACCATGTCTTCGTTGACCGAGACGGGCACGAACTTGCGGCCGTTATAGACGTTGAACGTGAGACCCACGAACGACGGCAGGATCGTCGAGCGACGCGACCAGGTCTTGATCGGCGAACGCGCGTTGGTGTCCTGGGCGGTTTCTGCCTTCTTGAGCAGATGAAGGTCCACGAAGGGGCCCTTCCAGACTGAACGAGCCATGTTAGCCCTTCCTCTTCGTCGAATGACGCGACCGGATGATCATCTTGTCGGTCGACTTGTTATGACGCGTGCGCGCACCCTTCGTCGGCTTGCCCCAAGGCGTAACCGGATGACGGCCACCCGAGGTACGGCCTTCACCACCGCCGTGCGGATGGTCGACCGGGTTCTTGGCGACGCCGCGCGTCAGAGGACGGATACCCATCCAGCGCGAACGGCCTGCCTTGCCCAGGTTCTGGTTCTGGTTGTCGGGGTTCGAGACCGCGCCAACCGTCGCCATGCAATCGCTGCGGATGTAGCGCTGCTCGCCCGAGTTCAGGCGGACCATCACCATGCCCTTGTCGCGACCGACGACCTGCACGTACGTGCCGGCCGAACGGGCGATCTGGCCACCCTTCATCGGCTTCATCTCCACGTTGTGGACGATGGTGCCGACCGGCATCTGACCGAGTTCCATGGCATTGCCTGGCTTCACGTCGGTCTTCTTGGCCGCGAGGACCTTGTCGCCAACGGCCAGACGCTGCGGCGCCAGGATGTAGGCGAGTTCCTCGTCCGGGTACTTGACCAGGGCGATAAACGCGGTGCGGTTGGGATCATACTCGATCCGCTCGACGGTGCCTTCGACGTCCCACTTGCGACGCTTGAAGTCGATGTAGCGGTACTTCTGCTTGTGACCGCCGGCGATGCCGCGCGAGGTCACATGGCCCTTGTTGTTACGACCGCCGGTCTTGTGCTTACCTTCGGTCAGCGCCTTGACGGGGCGACCCTTCCAGAGCGACGATTTGTCGACCAGGATGAGACCGCGGCGTGCCGGCGATGTCGGATTATAATGCTTGAGTGCCATGGCCTCAGATCCCCGTCGTCACGTCGATGGACTGACCGTCCTTCAACGTCACGATTGCCTTTTTCATGTCGGAGCGCGAGTAGTTCGTACCCTTCCACTTCTTGGTCTTGCCCTTCTGGACGAGCGTGTTCACGCCGACGACGTTCACGTCGAACAGCGCCTCAACGGCCGCCTTGATCTCGGGCTTCGTGGCATCGTTCGATACCTTGAACACGACCGCGTTGAACTCCGACAGGGTCGTCGTCTTCTCGGTGATGTGCGGGGCGAGGATAACGTCGTAATGACGATTATCGATGCCCGCCTTCTGCTTCTTAGCCATGGAAGCGCGCCTCCAGCTTTTCGACAGCGGCGCGCGTCAGCACCAGCGTGTCATGCTTCAGGATGTCGTAAACGTTCGCGCCGGCAGCCGGCATCACGTTCACTTCGTACAGGTTGCCCGCAGCGAATGCGAAGCTGGTGTCGACCATATCGCCGTCGATGACGAGCGCACGCTTGCCGAAGCCGAGCTTTGCGAGATCGCCCTGCAGCGTCTTGGTCTTGCCACCCTCGACAGCCAGGCTGTCCATGATGACCAGCGAACCCGCCTTGGCGTGGCTGCTGAGAGCCATCCGCAGGCCGAGCGAGCGAACCTTCTTGTTCAGCGACGGGTTGAAGTCACGGACGCGTGCGCCGTGTGCCTTACCACCACCGATGAACACAGGTGCGCGACGATCGCCGTGACGAGCCGTACCGCCGCCCTTCTGGCGACCGAACTTCTTGCCGGTGCGTGCGACGTCTGCGCGCTCACGGGTGCCACGAGCCGTCTCGCGACGCTTCTCGAGCTGCCAGGTGACGACACGGTGCAGGATGTCGGCGCGCGGATCGAGGCCGAAGACCTCGTCGTTGAGCTCGATGTCCGCTGCGTCAGTGCCGGCGAAAGATGAAACCTTGATCTTCACGCTCAGCCCTCCTGGCCGTCGGCTGCAGGTGCGTCGGTCGTTTCGGCCGGCGTGTCTGCTGCGGTGTTGCTGTTTGCGGTCTTGAGACCGGCGGGGAACGGTGCGTCGGCATGGCGCGCAACCTTCACCGAGTCCTTGACGAAGAGCCAGCCACCCTTGGATCCAGGAACCGAACCCTTGACGAACAGGAGACCACGCTCGACGTCCGTCGATACGATCTCGAGGTTCTGCTGGGTGCGATACTTGTCGCCCATGTGGCCGGCCATCTTCTTGTTCTTGAAGACCTTGCCCGGATCCTGGCGCTGACCGGTCGAACCGAGCGAACGGTGCGAGACCGACACGCCGTGGGTTGCCCGCAGACCGCCGAAGCCCCAACGCTTCATGCCGCCCTGGAAGCCCTTACCTTGGGTCTTGCCCTGGATATCGACGATCTGGCCTGCGACGTAGTGGTCGGCCGAGATCTCGGCGCCGACGTCGAGCAGGCCGTCTGCGTTCACGCGGAACTCATGGACGACAGCCTTAGGCTCCACTTCGGCCTTGCCGAAATGGCCGCGCTGCGGCTTTGCGACATTCTTCGACTTGGCGACACCTGCACCAAGCTGGACGGCAGTGTAGCCGTCACGATCCATTTCGCGAACGGAAACGACCTGATTGCCTTCGAGTGCCAGAACGGTGACCGGCACGTGCCGACCATCTTCCTGGAACAGGCGGGTCATCCCCATCTTCTTCGCGATCACGCCAGTACGCATGATCTTGTCCCTTCCTAGACAGAGGCCCCATCGGACTATTCCTCGGGGGCTTGCGGACCATGTCCGGAGCGAGCTCCATGATGCGTCCACCTGACCCCATCCCCGGCAGATGCCCTGAATGGAGTCGGTTCAACCCGGTAAATACGAAACGTGCCCCCGTCCCGGGCTGGTGCTTCCGCGATTGCGGAAGCGTGACGGGGGACGCTGCCCCGTCGGTTTTCACCGACGGCGGTATCCCAATGTAGAGCGGCGCGGGACCATTGCTGGTCAACCGCGCCGCGCCAGCCCTTAGGCCAGCTTGATCTCTACGTCCACCCCTGCTGCGAGGTCCAGCTTCATCAGCGCATCGACTGTCTGCGGCGTCGGCTGGACGATATCCAGCATACGCTTGTACGTGCGCACCTCGAACTGCTCGCGCGACTTCTTGTCGATGTGCGGGCCGCGGTTCACGGTGAACTTTTCGATGCGCGTCGGAAGGGGAATCGGACCGCGGATGAGCGCGCCGGTGCGGCGTGCGGTGTCGGCGATGTCGCCAGTGGCCTGATCGAGCACACGGTGATCGAACGCCTTCAGACGAATGCGGATATTGCTGTCCATAGTCCCTACCGATGCGAAAGAGCGGGCCCGTTTCCGGGCTCTTGCTGGTTGATGTTTAAACCGAAGGCGGGCCATTACGGGAGAGTCGGCGAAAACGCAACTGGGGGCAGGATGATTTTCGCTGCGGCACGTCGCACAAGTACGACCGCGAGCCTGCTAACGCGCGACCGGATTTCTAAGCGCCTTTGCCCGCCGGACGAATTCTGACACTATGTAGCGATCGGAAAGCTACCGTATGTCTCGGGCCCAGCGTCTTCTCGAATTGATTCAGGTACTACGCCAGCATCGACGGCCGGTTGCCGGTGCGGTTGTGGCGGAAGGACTCGGCGTGTCTCTGCGCACGGTCTACCGCGATATCGAGACGTTGAAAGCCCAGGGTGCACCTATCGATGGCGAAGCGGGCCTCGGCTATGTCCTCCGCCCGGGTTTCATGCTGCCGCCCTTGATGTTTTCAGAGGAGGAGATCGAGGCCCTCGTACTTGGGTCGCGCTGGGTCTCGGAGCGGGCCGACGGCCTGCTCGGCATGGCTGCACGTAACGTGTTGGCGAAGATCGGCGCCGTACTCCCCAAAGATCTTAAAGCGAGTATAGAAGCCTCCGGTCTACTGATAGGTCCCGGCGAACCGATCCAGGCCGGACACGGCGAGCTTGCTGAAATTCGTCAAGCGATCCGATCTGAACGCAAGCTCCAAATTGCCTATGCCGACGAAAACGGCGTTCCTACCGAGCGGATCGTCTGGCCGATCGCCCTCGCCTTTTACGATCGCGTGAGAGTCTTGGTCGCATGGTGTGAATTACGCGCTGACTACCGCCATTTCAGAATCGATCGCTTCGCCTCATTCGAATGCAAGGCGGAACGGTATCCACGTCGTCGCAGCCGGCTGCTCAAGGAGTGGCACGAAGTCCAGGGCGTTCCCGAACAATGACTGCTGACAGAAACTGACAGCCCTATGGTGCACCCCTCTCCCGTCGGCGCCGATCCTGCGCGCCGCAATTCCGGGAGGTATTCATGCCAGAGTTCAATTTTCTGCTTCTGCACGTACGCGACCACGCGGTTAGCGCGGTACTGTATCAGGAACTGCTAGGTATCCCCATCGTGGATCAGAAAGCCGATATCGCAATCCTGCCATTGCGCGACGGCATCATGCTCGGCCTGTGGTCACGTGACACCGTCGAACCGAAGAGCAGCGGACATACGGGCGCGAGCGAAATCGCTTTCGCGGTTGCCGACATATCCACTTTAGCGGCGACGCATGACGACTGGAGCCGGCGTGGCCTGACCATCATCCAGGCTCCTACCCTCATGAGCTTTGGCACCACTTTCGTAGCGCTCGATCCCGACGGTCACCGGTTGCGGGTATTTGCGCCTCCTATGGCGTGACCAATCCTTCGTGCCCCCGAGATCAGGCAGATAGAGTCGCTCGCCGGCCAAGTCGTTAGCCGCCTCTCACGGGTTCAATCGTCGGCCGTTTTGGGTCGCCCGTCTCCAAACACGAAAAAGCCCGGCCTCTCTCGCGAGAAGCCGGGCTCTTCGATCAACTCCCGAAGGAGAGGATGCTTACTTGTCGATCTGGCTCACGACGCCTGCACCGACGGTACGGCCGCCTTCGCGGATCGTGAAGCGCTGGCCCACGTCCATGGCGATCGGTGCGATCAGCTTGATGCCGAGCGACACGTTGTCGCCTGGCATGACCATCTCGGTGCCCTCAGGCAGCTCGACGGTGCCGGTCACGTCCGTCGTACGGAAGTAGAACTGCGGGCGGTAGTTGGCGAAGAACGGCGTGTGACGGCCACCCTCTTCCTTCGACAGCACGTACACTTCCGAGTTGAAGTCGGTGTGCGGCTTGATCGTGCCTGGCTTGCAGAGCACCTGGCCACGCTCGACTTCGTCGCGTGCAACGCCGCGGATCAGTGCGCCGACGTTATCGCCAGCCTGGCCCTGGTCGAGCAGCTTGCGGAACATTTCGACGCCCGTGACCGTGGTCTTGCGGACGGTTGGGTGGATGCCGACGATCTCGACTTCCTCGCCAACCTTGACGATGCCGGTCTCGACGCGGCCGGTGACGACCGTACCACGACCCGAGATCGAGAACACGTCCTCGATCGGCATCATGAACGGCTTGTCGAGCGGACGCTCGGGCTGCGGGATGTAGTCGTCGACAGCCTGCATCAGCTCGGTGACGGCGTCGGCGCCGAGCTTCTGGTTCGAACCCGACAGTGCGCAGGTAGCCGAACCCTTGATGACGGGGATGTCGTCGCCCGGGAAGTCGTACGAGCTGAGCAGCTCGCGGATTTCCATCTCGACCAGCTCGAGGATTTCCTCGTCGTCGACCAGATCGACCTTGTTCATGAACACGACCATTGCGGGCACGCCGACCTGGCGTGCGAGCAGGATGTGCTCACGGGTCTGTGGCATCGGGCCATCGGTCGCCGAAACGACGAGGATCGCGCCGTCCATCTGGGCTGCGCCGGTGATCATGTTCTTCACATAATCGGCGTGGCCCGGGCAATCGACGTGCGCGTAGTGACGGTTGGCCGTCTCGTACTCGACGTGTGCGGTCGAGATCGTGATGCCGCGCTCGCGCTCCTCGGGAGCCTTGTCGATGTTGGCGAAGTCGACGGCGGTACCGCCGGTCGTCTCTGCCAAAACCTTCGTGATCGCAGCGGTGAGCGACGTCTTGCCATGATCGACATGACCGATGGTGCCGATGTTGAGATGCGGCTTGTTCCGCTCAAATTTTGCCTTGGCCATTGTTTCCTACCTTCTGATTCGTATTCCGGTGCCACCCCGGGAACCGCGCGAACGCGGCCCAATAGCGGCTGTTAAAGCGTTGCGCCAGCCCCTGCTTGGGGAGAGGCCGACGCGGAAGTAAATTCCGCGTCGTCGAACTTCGGTCGCTGACCGAAGCCGGCCGGCCTTTCGGCGTCTCCGAGCCAGGAAAACCTGGCTCGGTGCGCCTCGGGCTTACGCCAGCTTAGCCTTCACCTCGTCAGCAACGTTCTGCGGCACTTCGTCATAGTGCGAGAACTGCATCGAGTACTGCGCGCGACCCTGCGTGAACGAACGGAGCGAGTTCACGTAGCCGAACATGTTCGCCAGCGGGACCATCGCCTCGACCGTCTGCGCGTTGCCGCGGCTGTCGGTGCCCTGGATCTGGCCACGACGGCTGTTCATGTCGCCGATGACGTCGCCCAGGTAATCTTCCGGGGTGACGACCTCGACCTTCATGACCGGCTCGAGCAGCGTGATGCCCGACTTCTGTGCGACTTCGCGCATCGCGCCACGTGCACAGATTTCGAACGCCAGTGCCGACGAGTCGACGTCGTGATACGCGCCGTCATATAGCACGATCTCGAAATCGATGATCGGGAAGCCGACCAGCGAACCCGAAGCAGCGGTTTCGCGGAAGCCCTTCTCGATCGCAGGCAGATATTCCTTCGGAATGTTGCCGCCCTTGATCTCGTCCTTGAACGTGATGCCCGAACCGCGCTCGCCCGGCGTGACCTTGACCTTCACGCGACCAAACTGGCCGGTACCACCCGACTGCTTCTTGTGCGTGTAGTCGACGTCGACCGGCTTCTTCAGATACTCGCGATATGCGACCTGAGGAGCGCCGACGTTCGCCTCGACCTTGAACTCACGCTTCATGCGATCGACCAGGATCTCGAGATGGAGCTCGCCCATGCCCTTGATGATGGTCTGGCCCGACTCGGGGTCGGACGACACGCGGAACGAAGGATCTTCACGTGCGAGACGATTGAGCGCGACGCCCATCTTCTCTTGGTCTGCCTTGGTCTTCGGCTCCACCGACAGCTCGATCACGGGCTCGGGGAATTCCATCCGCTCGAGAATGATCGGTGCGTTCATCGCGCAGAGCGTGTCACCGGTCGTGGTATCCTTGAGACCCGCGAGAGCGACGATGTCGCCAGCGAAAGCCTCCTGGATGTCCTCACGGCTGTTCGCATGCATAAGCAGCATGCGGCCGACCTTTTCCTTCTTGTCCTTGACCGAGTTGGTGACCTGCGATGCGGTCTCCAGCTTGCCCGAATAGATGCGGGCGAAGGTCAGCGTGCCGACGAACGGATCGTTCATGATCTTGAACGCGAGTGCCGAGAACGGAACGTCGTCCGACGAAGGACGCTCGTCCGGCGTCACGCCGTCGAGCTTCAGACCCTGAATCGCGGGAACGTCGAGCGGCGAAGGCAGATAGTCGACGACGGCGTCGAGCAAAGGCTGAACGCCCTTGTTCTTGAACGCCGAACCGCAAACGACGGGAACGAACGCCATGCTCAGCGTACCCTTGCGGATCAGCTTCTTGAGGTCGGCGACGCTCGGCTCGTTACCTTCGAGATAGGCCTCCATGAGGGCATCGTCCTGCTCGACGGCCATCTCGATCAGCTCGCTGCGATACTTCGCAGCCTTCTCGACCAAATCCTCGGGGATCTCGGCATATTCGAACTTCGCGCCGAGGCTCTCTTCGAGCCAGATGATCGCGCGGTTCTCGACGAGATCGACGAGGCCCTTGAAGCCGCCTTCCATGCCAATCGGAAGATACAGCACGGCCGGACGCGCCCCGAGACGATCGATGATCGAGTTCACGCAGAAGTAGAAATCGGCGCCGGTGCGGTCGAGCTTGTTGACGAAGCACATGCGCGGCACGCCGTACTTGTCGGCCTGACGCCACACGGTCTCGGACTGCGGCTCGACGCCGGCAACGCCGTCGAAGCAGGCAACCGCGCCATCGAGCACGCGGAGCGAACGCTCGACTTCGATCGTGAAGTCGACGTGGCCGGGCGTATCGATGATGTTGATAAGGTGCTCTTCGCCCTTACCTTCTTCGGCGCGCCACTTGCAGGTGGTCGCAGCCGACGTGATCGTGATCCCGCGCTCCTGCTCCTGCTCCATCCAATCCATCGTCGCGGTGCCTTCGTGCACTTCGCCGATCTTGTAGGACTTGCCGGTGTAATAGAGGATGCGCTCGGTCGTCGTCGTCTTACCGGCGTCGATGTGCGCCATGATGCCGATGTTGCGGTAACGGTCGAGCGGATGGCTGCGGGCCATGATCGTGCTTCCTTAAGGATATGGGGAGCCGAACGTGCCGGCTCCCCAATATATAGGTGTTTGCATGACAGGCGAAAGACCGCCCGTCACACGGATAGCAATGCTAGGCTTCAAAGCCCGCTGTTACCAGCGGCAGGAAGCCCGCTGTTACCAGCGGTAGTGCGAGAATGCACGGTTGGCTTCCGCCATCCGGTGCGTATCTTCACGCTTCTTGACCGCGTTGCCACGGTTGTTGGCGGCATCCATCAGCTCACCCGACAGCCGTGCGGCCATCGTGTTCTCGCTGCGCGAACGCGCCGCACCGATCAGCCAGCGAATCGCCAGCGCCTGTGCGCGCTCGGGACGAACCTCGACCGGCACCTGGTACGTTGCACCACCGACGCGGCGCGAACGGACTTCGATGCCCGGCTTCACGTTGTTCAGCGCATCGTGGAAAACGCCGATCGGATCGCGCTTGGCGCGGCTCTCGACGGTTTCGAATGCACCGTACACGATCAGCTCTGCGACGGACTTCTTGCCGTCCAGCATGACGCTGTTCATGAACTTCGACAGAACCTCATCCCCGAACTTGGGATCAGGCAGGATGACCCGCTTTTCGGGACGACGACGACGTGCCATTTTGTATTCCTTCTAAACTTCAGCCTTGATGATCGCAAATATGAGCGATCGGCTTACTTCGGACGCTTGGCGCCGTACTTGGAACGCGACTGACGCCGGTCCTTCACACCCTGTGTATCGAGCACGCCGCGCAGGACGTGATAGCGAACACCGGGAAGATCGCGGACACGACCGCCACGGATCAGGACAACCGAATGCTCCTGAAGATTGTGGCCCTCGCCCGGGATGTAGCTGATGACTTCGCGCTGGTTGGTCAGGCGAACCTTGGCCACCTTGCGCAGAGCCGAGTTCGGCTTCTTCGGGGTCGTCGTGTAAACGCGCGTGCAAACGCCACGCTTCTGCGGATTTGCTTCCATCGCAGGGACCTTCGACTTGGCCTTCTGCGGATCGCGGCCCTTGCGGACCAGCTGGTTGATCGTCGGCATTGAAGCCTTCACCTTTCAAGTGGTTACTTTGCTGGAGCCATGAGGCGCCTGAGAATACAAAAAGGACCATAGGAACGCGGAAGCGCCCCTCAGGTCCTGGAATGCATCCAGCAATGTTCAAGCATGCCCGGCGGGAAACACTCCCGAAGAACAGGCCGCGCCTATAGGTCAGGACGAGGTGCGGGTCAACGGGTTGGAATCGGATGGGGCTGGCGAAGGATTGGCTTCGTGGGCGGAGACAATGGCTCCCGCGAATCCGACGACGACACCTCTTCTCATCCTCCCCCGCCAGGGGGAGGTGGCACCGCAGGTGACGGAGGGGGAGGAACACGAAACCTGCGTTGTCGCCCCCTCCCCCTCCGCCTGGCAAACGCCAGCCACCTCCCCCTCGCGGGGGAGGATTGAAGCACTCCTCTATCGCGAACGCGTCCCGAGCACGGCAAGCAAAGTCTTCTCGAATCGCGCGGGGTCCTCGACCTGCGGCGAGTGGCCCAGCCCCTCGAGCATCACCAGGTTCGCATTCGGCATCTGCTTCACCGCCCGCGGTGCGACCATCGGCACCGGCTCGAGAAACTTGCGCAAATTCGCCGGCGCCTGAGCCCGGCCGAACGCGGTCTTGTCCAGCGTGCCAACGATCAGGGTAGTCGAAGGCGTGATCCGGTACAGTTCATGCGCGACCGATTGCGTCTTGATCATCTCGCTGGTCTTGGCCTGCGCGAGCGCCACGGTGTCGCGCCCTGCCCCTTGGTACATGCCCGCCTGCATCCAGACCCAGCGATCATACGACGGCTTCCACACGCCGTGATAATAGTTTTCGAGCTGGTACGCCTTGATCGACGCGTAGCTCGTCTTCTTCTCGTTCGCCCACAGCGTGTCGACGTCGGTATAGGGCACGCCCTCCTCGCCGCGATCCTTGAGGCCGAGCGGATTGACGAGCACCAGCTTCTCGACCGACGCCGGGTAGAGAATGGCGTACCGCATCGCGAGCATGCCGCCCATCGAGTGCCCGACGATCGTCGCCCGCGTGATACCACGTGATTCGAGCAGCCGCTTGGTGAACGTCGCGAGCATCTCGAAGCTGTACTGCGCCGCGCGAGGCTTGGACGATTTGCAGAAGCCGATCTGGTCTGGGACGATCACCCGGTAGCCGACCTCGCTCAGCGCCCGCGCGGTACTGCCCCAGGTCGCGCCGCAGAAGTTCTTGCCGTGGAGGAGCACGACCGTGCGACCATTGGGCCGCTGCGGCGCGATATCCATGAACGCCATCTGCGCAGGGCTACCGACGATATCGACTTCCATCGTCTGGACGGGCCACGGGTAGGTGAAGCGTTCGAGCTGCGGCCCGAGGTCCGACACCTGTGGAACCGGCCCCGCCCCCATGAGCAACGCCGCGACCGGCAGCGCCAGCATCATCAATCCCGCCTTCATACGATTACGCTTTCCTACATCCAACGAGACGGCTTAAGGTTAACGGGCAAACCATGCACCGTGCAACGCATCATCCTTACGATGATGGTTGCGGGGACCTCGCGGGACGAATTGCACGCGAGACGCTTGCCCTTCGCGAAAACGCTGGGTAAGGGGCGCGTCCGTGTAGGAGTGTAGCTCAGTTGGTTAGAGCGTCGGTCTCCAAAACCGAAGGCCCTCGGTTCGAATCCGAGCACTCCTGCCACCCCCTTTAAATTCCCGGCAAAAATTGCGGCGGTTGCTCCCGCCGCTTTCGCGCGTCTATCGCGATTGCAGAAATTGCATTCCATAATGCAATTTTCGCAATTGATCTATGATGTGCTGCGATGCACAACGATCAGGCCTTTCAGGCATCCTCTCCTAAAAACTTTTACGGCCGGTCTTGTACCGGCCTTTTTTTTCGCCTGCGTTCGGCGTACACCTCGGGTGCCGTCGTCAAGCCGAACGATAAATAGAAACCGTGGGAGCGGAGCCGCCGGTCAAACCGGCACCGGTAAGACGATCGTGCGGGGGATCGAGTGACCCAAGCGCTCTCCCCCGCCACTTCTCCCGGTCACCGCCGTGTCGCTTTCGATACGACGCCCGCCCCTCTCCTGCCCCGCACTTGCTTTCGCCTGTGACGGCAGCTATCTGCCGCGCTTCCGACAGCGAGGACGGACCTGCCGCCGCTGCCCTTCACAGGGAGCGGCTAGTGGGTCTATGTCTCGCATCTCAGTTTCTCAATCAGCGGGTTCGAAGAACATCGTGGCGAAGACGTCCCCCCTCGAATTCATCCAGCAGGTCCGCAACGAGACCGCGAAGGTCACGTGGCCGACGCGTCGCGAGACGGTCATGACCGGCGTGATGGTGGTGATCATGACGACGATCCTCGCGCTGTTCTTCCTGGGCGTCGACTCGATCCTGCAAGCGATCGTCTCCGCCCTCCTCAAACTCGCTCAGTAAGCAAGGTTCCGTCATGGCGCGCTGGTACATCATTCACGCCTATTCGGGCTTCGAGGGCAAGGTCCGCGACTCGATCATGGCCGAGGCGACCCGGATGGGTCTCGAACAGCTCGTCGAGCAGATCGAAGTCCCCACCGAAACCACCACCGAGGCCCGTCGCGGCAAGAAGATCGCGGTCGAGCGCAAGTTCATGCCGGGCTACGTGCTGGCAAAGCTGAACATGAACGACGACGTGTATCACCTGGTGAAGAACACGCCGAAGGTCACCGGCTTCCTCGGCAGCATGGGCAAGCCGCAGGCGATCAGCGAGGCGGAAGCCACGCGGATGCTGAACAGCAAGGAAGAAGCCGCCGCTGCGCCCAAGCAGAAGGTCAAGGTCGACTACGAGATCGGCGACCAGGTCAAGGTCCTCGACGGCCCGTTCGCGACCTTCAATGGCTTGGTAGAAGAACTCGATTTCGACCGCAGCCGCGTCAAGGTTTCGGTGTCGATCTTCGGGCGTGCGACGCCTGTGGAGCTCGAGTTCGAGCAGGTCGAAAGAAGCAAGTAAGCCGCAGAGCGGCGCGCTTGCGGCCGCACACGATTAGCCAGCAGCTAATCGCGAGACGGCCTCGACCGGCCGGCGGGCCAAAGGCCCGGCCGACGACGCGGGATTTACTCCCGCGTCGCGCTTTGTTGTGACGAACGCCAATCCAACACACTTCTGTCGATCATTGACCGAATTTCGGCATTCCGCAAAAAACGCCCAATGCATACGGCAGTCGAGATCAGGGCGCATTCGTCCGCGCCCTGTGCCGCCGGCATGACGGATGACGAGCGTACATCGATCGTCTCTATCTCTATCGCTATCCGCCAACCCGCAGATCGGCGACATCATGCTCTGGTGCGGGCGCGCGCGAAAGCTCAGCGTGAGAGAACCCAGTACTGACACTTCGGGCGGGTAGCGCGTGATTAACCATTATGCGGGGAGTTCCCTGACCGGGTTCCACAGGACCGACACGACAAGGCTGAAGAAGACCGAGCGCAATGCTCTGGCGAAATTGACCGGTACGCTGGTAGACGACCTGACGCGACAAAACGCCACAGCGACGGAGCCGACAACACCAATATGCCAAAGTCGCGGAGGGCATGATGAACAGCGCATTCGACAAGATCGCAGCAGGGTTGGAGGACGCCATCGCGTTCGCCCATGGCGATACGGATCGCGGGCGAGTGGCGACAGTGGACGTCCGCGCCGCACGAGCAGCGACTAAGCTGAGTCAAGGTGCTTTCACCGAGACCTATCGCGTCGCGGATATCGACAAGGCTAACGGCTCTGCTGCGCTGTTAACAATCATGCAAACCTCCCGCCTGCCGCTTCGCCGCCACAAACCTGAAGACAAGCTCCCCTTCCAAGGGCAAGATTAGTTAGAGAAACGCGCGTTGCGCCGGTTTCTCGTCGTGGCTTCGTATCGACGCGTCATCTTGGTCCAGCGGCAAAGCTATCACCGGGATTGGCTCGTCAAACAGGCAGAATTTTTGGATTGGCAGGGGTGAGACGCTGCGGAGTGCATCTGGATCGTCCTGCAATCTTATGCGGAGGTCCATGAGCAAGCGCCCGAGGACGTTCTGCCCATTCAACGTGTCATCGTCCTGCGGCATCGCCCCCCAATAGCTGTCCTTCCGAGAATCCTCGACTATCGGACGATTGCCGGTCGACAGCAGCAGTTGGGAAAATTTCTGCCAGTTATAGATCAGCTTTACCCGAAGGCACCATTTCATCACCTTGACGCGAACCCCATCCCAATCGGGCCGGGATTGGTTGCGATAAGGCTTCGACCGCATCTTGGCGGTCATCGGGCTACCCTCCCCGAGAATGATCCGCTGAACCTCCGGCAAATGCGGAAAGCGACACGCCTGATATAGCGCCTCGGAAGTTCTGATCCGATGTCCGAGCACGACGACAGGAAAGCCGGGAGCCATATTCGAAAGCCCCCCAAATGCCTCGGCGGTCTTCCGAAACCGGACGACATCCTTGGTTTGGTAAGTTCGAATCTGCGTCTCGTTCATCGGTCTCAGTTCGCCTTGCGTGGAAAGAGTGGATACCATGGATCGCCCGCCCAAAATACCAGCGGTGCGTTGTTTGGGCAGTTACGATACGTGACGATCGTAGAACCGAATCCGAGGGACTCGAACATCGTGCGACCCAAGGGGCGCATATATTTATCGAAGTTTGGGCACATATTCAGCACCCGAACACCTTGGGCGAGAAACTCCTGCTCCAAAAGATGACGACCTGCCTCGCCAGAGAATATGCCCCTGGGGCTTTTGCCGCCAATCGTACGAATAAGCGGAGGCTCATCGAAATTGGCCACATAGGTTTGCGTCGCTGGATCGGGAGGTATGGCAACGGGCCTTAGCACGTCGGAATTGTTGATCTTAAATTTGCGGTCCTCGAACGACGCAGCACGCCACCAATTCAAGTCAATTGTTTTACCCACTGCTTGGGCGGCGCCTAAAATCTTGTTTTCGGAATACCACTCGCCAAGCGCGTGCGAGCCAATCAACAAAACTGCCAGTTTTGCTTTGGCAGGTGCAGCTCCAACAACCCAGTTTTTTAGATTCGACCGAATTCGACCGCCTGAGAAAAGAACATCGTCCAAGTACAAATAGGTGTGTGGCGTCGCGCCGCATGACGCCAATGTGAGCCCACACTGGCGTTGAAGAGACTTGTCCAGAATCTCAATCATGTCGTTCTGACTGTTCCCGGCTGTCTGCAGTTTCAAAACCTTCACGCCCTGCCAGAACTGAGCTGGGTTGGCCCCGGCGAAATTGGCGCTAACAACAATGTCGTCGATAAAGGCCTGGACGTCGCTGCGCGTAAAATAGGTCTGGCTGAATACGTGTAAAAGCTCCACGAGAATTGGATCGCGCGACGCTGGAGCGAATTGCGATATCCATTTTTCCACGTGCGCGACATCCGGCGCTGGTATTTCGCCCGTACGATAGTCCGCAATTAACGCCGCTAATGCGGCACCCAAATTTGGTGTACTGGCCATAATCACTCCTCAGTCTCGCGCCTCTAGCGAGAGCTGAGAAGTCGGTCACGAACTTGATATAGATTAGATCTGTAATGGATCATTTTCTGGTGCCCAATTGCGTAATCAGTGGTCGCTGGCCTTTTCACCATGACAACACGACGGTTCACTTACTATCCTTCAGCCGCCACCCGCCGAACAGCGCAACATCCGGGTCATGCGGTGTCTTTGTCGGGTCGGCCTTGCTCCAGCCGGTGACCTGATCGAGTGCCGGCAGGCGCACCGGCGCCGGATACGGGTTGATCAGCGTCGGTTCGCCGCGTTCGTTTCGGGCGGCTTCGGCGATATCGAAGGCTTCGCGGGCGCGGGCTTGGCGGGCTTCGTACATTGCCGACAGGCGGTAGCTGTGCGCGTCGCTCGATTCGCCGCGGCGGCGCTTGATGTGCGGTGGCTCCTCCTGCAGGTGGACCGTCCGGTTGTGCAGGTGGAGGAGCTGGAGCGCCTGGTTCGCGGTCATCGGCGGGATCGGTGGGGGAGCGTTGTGACGCCATTCGTCATGGTCGTGCGAGCCCGGCAGGGTACCGGCTAACAGCGCGAACTCGACCGACTCGTAGCCGGCCGCGAGCGCCAGGCGCATCTCGCGGGCGAAGGCGGGGCTGGCTTTGCGGCGGGCGTAGAAGGCGGAGTGGCTGAACCCGGCGGCGGCGGCCGAGAGGCGGATGTTGGCGGTGACGGAGAGCGCGGTGAGGAAGGCTTGCTCGGCGGCGTGGTCGAGGCGGTTGGCGGGCGGGCGACGGAGCTGGAGGCGGCCGTTGGCGGTTCTTGTCGTGGTGGGGGATCCGGTTGGGATGGCGGCGTTCTTGGCACTCCCCTCCCCCGACCCCTCCCGCAGGCGGGAGGGGAGGTTTAGGGCCGCTGAGGCCAAGGCCAGCGCGGCGTTCCATTTTGCCGCGAAGGCGGGGTGGGCGGCGCGGCGTTTGGTGAAGGTGGAGCGGTTGTAGCCTAGCGTGCTGGCGGCTTCGCGAGCGTTGCCGGTGCGGCGGAGGGCGGCGAGGAACGCGTCGTTCTGTGCGGCCTGGCGGCGGGTGAACTGATCGGGGGTGGAGGGGCGCGCCATCGCTAGTGGGTCTGCCTCGATATCCTACATTGCAAGGGGCTTGTGCTGGGGGCGTGGTTTTCGAGTTTGTTTCCCCGCGACGGCGGGGACCCAGACTGGGCTCGCGCCTTCGCGGGAGAACAAGGGAGCGCAGTCTTTAGTAGGATTGGTTCACGCGAAGGCGCGAGGGCGCGAAGAGAAGTCAGAGGAGCAGAAGATTCGGGGTTCGCGCGGAGGCGCGGAGACGCGGAGGAGAAGGGACGCCGAGAAGAAGGAGGGAGCAGGGTGTTGCCGCTTTGCGGGTTTTGGGGTATGGGCGCCGGCTTCCACCTTCACTGTTGGAATTGCGGGAGGTTGCCGAGAGGTAGCCGCCATCACCGCTAGGCTCACACAAAGAGAGTGACATGGCTAAAAAGATTACCGGATACATCAAGCTGCAGGTCCCTGCAGGCGAGGCAAAGCCCGCACCGCCGATCGGGCCTGCGCTGGGTCAGCGCGGCGTGAACATCATGGAGTTCTGCAAGGCGTTCAACGCCGGCACGAGCGAACTGAAGAAGGGCATGCCGATCCCGACCGTCATCACGGTCTATGCGGATCGCTCGTTCTCGTTCGAGACCAAGACCCCGCCAGCATCGTACCTGATCAAGGAGGCCGCTGGTCTCAAGTCGGGTTCGAAGGAGCCGGGCAAGGTCGTCGCCGGCACGATCAAGCGCTCGCAGCTGAGCGAGATCGCCACGACGAAGATGAAGGACCTCAACGCCAACGATATCGACGCTGCGACGAAGATCATCGAAGGCAGCGCCCGCGCAATGGGCCTCGAAGTGGTGGAGGGCTGAGATCATGGCTAAGCTGAGCAAGAAGCAGAAGGCCGTCACGGTCGACCTCGTCAAGCTGCACGGCATCGACGAGGCCATCGGTCTCGCACGGTCGGGCGCCACGTCGAAGTTCGACGAGACGATCGAAGTCGCGCTGAATCTGGGCGTCGATCCGCGTCACGCAGACCAGATGGTCCGCGGCGTCGTCACGCTGCCCAAGGGCACCGGCAAGACCGTCCGCGTCGGCGTGTTCGCCCGCGGCGCGAAGGCTGAAGAAGCCCTCGCAGCAGGCGCAGACGTCGTCGGCGCCGAAGACCTGATGGAAATCATCCAGGGTGGCACGATCGATTTCGATCGCTGCATCGCGACCCCGGACATGATGGGCATCGTCGGTCGCCTCGGTAAGGTGCTGGGTCCCAAGGGCCTGATGCCGAACCCGAAGCTCGGCACGGTGACGATGAACGTCGCCGCCGCGGTTCAGGCAGCCAAGGGCGGCCAGATCGAATACCGCGTCGAGAAGGCCGGCATCATCCACTCGGGCATCGGCAAGGCGTCGT
This sequence comes from Sphingomonas sp. Leaf242, assembly GCF_001422045.1. Classification (GTDB taxonomy): domain Bacteria; phylum Pseudomonadota; class Alphaproteobacteria; order Sphingomonadales; family Sphingomonadaceae; genus Sphingomonas. The sequence continues at coordinate 331,493 of NZ_LMLW01000001.1, read as the reverse complement.
TCCCGGCAGAAGACCTGCGCGCGAACTTCGACGCACTGGTCGACGCAGTGGTGAAGGCCAAGCCGACCGGCGCCAAGGGCAAGTACGTCCAGAAGGTCGCGATCTCGTCGACCATGGGTGCAGGCATCAAGGTCGACACGACCGAGGTTGCTGGCGCGTAAGCCCAAGCCGCACGGGGTTAGTGCAAGCTAACCCCGAGACGGCGACAGGCCGGCCGGCGCGGGCAACCGCGACCGACGAGGACGGGATTTACTCCCGTCCCGCCGCTGAGACAGAAAAGGGCCGGGAGCAATCCCGGCCCTTTTTTGCGTGCTTCGACCGCGGCATCGCCAAAGTCCGTGTTTGCGCAGGTATCGGTCCACGCTGTTGCGATGCCAACGACGATGCTGGGTCGAAATCGCAGATGCGCAATTGGTGCCGGATCTTTCACTCAGGACGCCACGCCCGCGGTGCACTTTGACTCATAAGGCCTCACGCTCGGCGGAGAGGCGATCGTCGCGCCGTTGACCAGCAACTGTACTCTCGCCGCCCCGATCGTCCGGGCGCGCGTCATGTCGATCCAGGCGGCAAATTCCTGGGCCGAGGAATAATTGTCGAACACCAGGAACTGCTGCGCCCCCGGAGCAGGCGACACGGTCAGGCCCTGGCCGCTCGCCGTGACGATTTGCCACAAACGGGGTTGGGTTTCCTCTTCCCGCACCAGCGTATGAAGGACGGGATCGGTATCGCCGTCGAGGAGCGTAACCGCCTGCTTGCCTTCGGTGTAATATTCCGTGCCAGACACGACGTGTCGCATCAGATAACGCATCGTGACCTTCGCACGCAGCGCGCATTTTTCCGGCACAGATACCTGTTCGAGGTCGATCGAGGCGGTGGTCGCGGATCGCAGGCGACCATTTTCTACCAAATCCTGCCCGGTCGCGAGAAAGGCCTGTGGCAGTATATTGCCGTTTTCTGGAAGCTGGGGGACGATCGTCAGGTTGACGATCTTATTGCCGACAACATCGAGACCGCGTTCGCTCTCTCGGATGATCGTCATCGCTCCAGGCTCGATATCGATGTTCAGCTTCTCGTATTGCTGGACGATATCCGCACTCGTCATGTGGCTCCGCGATGCCTTGCCCGATATGCCGACATCGCCCAGCGCCTTGATCGGCGGCGCGAGGCTGACGTCGAGCGAAGCATCGCTCGTCGTCGACAGCTTCGCGATATCCTGGACCCGGTTATCGGTGGCTGCGATCGTATAACCGGCGAATTCGAACCCCTTGCCGACCGGCACGATCGTGACCGTCGTGTGCATCAACCGGTCCCCGACACCGGCCGAACGCGGCTTCTGAACCGAGACGACCAGTGTCCGATCCAACGCCGGTAGCACCGTCGGTCCGATAGCGTGCTCGCCATCGATCGGCATCGCGAGCTTTTTGCGAAGGGCCGCAGCATCACCGGCGCCACCCACTTGCGCGATATACGCGGCCTGCCCCTCTCCGGTCAGGTCGCGCAATCGTGTCGGAGGGCGGGATTCGCTGGGCATGGCGAACGAGTATACCGCGACAATCGGCTTTTCGCCGCTGTCGCTCGTCCTTGAGACGAGCGTCGCCCAACGGCGGTCCTCCGGATGGGCGCACGCCCCGAGCAACAGCACGGCGAGGAGATAGGATCTTTTCATTTCGCACCGCCATCGTCATGCGCATTGCCGTCGCCATCGAATGCAGCTTCAAACTGACTAGTGTTCAACGTACAGACAAAGGCTTCGAGCGTGCCGCCGCCAAACTGCGATTTAACATCATGTTGGGCCAAAGGAAGGATGTCGGCACGCGGCCAAGCTGCAGCGGCGGATGACGGGTTGATAGAAACCGTCTTCATCAAGGCATTAAAACTGCCCAACAACGCGACCTGCACGGGATCCTGCGTCGTTCCGTATAGGTAATATTTCAGTATCAACCCGAACATGATCATACCCCCCCCTACCGATCTCCCCATAGCATTATTAGCTGAAAGCATCGGGACGCTTAACCTACGCCTTTTTTCATCGTATTAACCGCGTAGTTTGATCGGTTCTGGTCGAGGTCTGATTAGAAAGGCAGAGTTTAGCATCCATTTCGGATAAGATATTGCCCGGACCCTGTTATTGACCCTGTCGTGATTGGACGCCGCGACAACAAACCCTTCGACTACGATCCATGATATCCACTTGCTCGTAACGGCCTCAACGTTGCTTGGCGAAACGTCGAGGTGCGTGCTGGGCTAGCCGCAATGCCGTCGAACTTGACTCTCCCGCAATTTCCGCTAAGCGGCACCTTCGTTCGGCGGGCTTGCTCGTCGAACTCCGTCCGAGACAGTGGGTGCAGCGGGTTTGCCGGTGCTTAATCTCCCACCTAGACGGGGAATGAGATTTTGTCGGCCCATCTGCGCGCCGCCCCTCTCCCATGCCCCATCGACGAGACACCCCGGAAGCGCGGGTTTGTCTGCGCCTCCGGTTAGTAACCGGGTCCACTGCGCAAGCGGTGAACTCGTAAAACGTGGAGAATGGCATGGATCGTGATCAAAAGACCGCGGCCGTAGCCGAGCTGAACCGCACCTTTTCCGAGGTCGGCGTCGTCGTTGTCACGCGCAACCTCGGCCTGACCGTCGCACAGTCCACTGTGCTGCGGAACAAGATGCGCGACGCCGGCGCGACCTACAAGGTCTCGAAGAACAAGCTTGCCAAGATCGCAATGGACGGCACCGACTACAGCTCGCTGGGCGACATGCTCACGGGTCCGGTCGGTCTGGCCAGCTCCATCGATCCCGTCGCGGCCGCCAAGGTGGTCGTGGAATTCGCGAAGACGAACGACAAGTTCGAAATCGTGGGTGGGGCGATGGGCGCGACGACCCTCGACGTCGACGGTGTGAAGGCGCTCGCAACGCTGCCCTCGCTGGACGAACTGCGTGCCAAGATCGTTGGCCTCATCGTGGCACCCGCCACGAAGCTGGCAACGATCACGCAGGCTCCGGCAGCGCAGCTCGCGCGCGTGCTTTCCGCCTACGCGGAGAAGGAAGCCGCCTGATCTTGCAGGCCTTTCGTTACCTTTTTGAACTGATGGGGCACGAGCCCCGAGATGGAGATTTATCATGGCAGACCTGAACGCGCTCGTTGAGAGCCTGAGCGAACTGACCGTTCTCGAAGCAGCTGAGCTTTCGAAGCTGCTCGAAGAGAAGTGGGGCGTTTCGGCCGCAGCAGCGGTCGCAGCACCGGCAGCAGGCGGCGGCGCCGCTGCTCCTGCAGCAGAAGAGCAGACCGAATTCGACGTCATCCTGACCGGCGACGGTGGCAAGAAGATCAACGTCATCAAGGAAGTCCGTGCGATCACCGCGCTCGGCCTGACCGAAGCCAAGACGCTGGTCGAGTCGGCTCCCAAGGCCGTCAAGGAAGGCGTGTCGAAGGACGAGGCAGCCAAGATCAAGGCTCAGCTCGAAGCAGCTGGCGCGACCGTCGAGGTCAAGTAAGCCGCGGCGGGAGAGACGCTTCAGCCACGCTGAAGCGCACTCCCCCGCAAGGCCGGCCGGCGGCATCTATGCCGACCGACGAAGCAGGGGCTTTGCCCCTGCTGGCCGCAGCTAAGAAAAAGGGCGGCCCCAGCGATGGGGTCGCCCTTTTTCGTTGTGCCGATACCGTCGTGGTCCGCAGTACATGGTAGTCACAGCGGAATACACGCTGACGGAGCGTACCTCACCGTTACATCAGCCTTTCCAACTGGGCCCCGGCCTTCGCCGGGGTGGCGCGTTCGGATCAGGCGGTCCGAGCCTCATACAGCAGCGCGTCGTCCGCACTCTTATCGGTCGCATAAAGATCGCGCGGGTGCACAGTCCACCCCCGCCACGTCAGCCCGGTCCTCACGCCAACAAACAAGGCCGAGCCCACCAGCGCTGCGAACAGCCCGACCCACAGCGCATCGAACACCATCAGCGCCCACACGATCGGCAATGGCTGGCCCAAGGCGAGCTTGTGATTGGCCATATGCAGCGCCTGCGCCGGGCCGAACGCGACGGCCGCCAAGACGCTAAGGACGATCCCGGCGGGCAGGAGGGACGTCATCGCCCGCTTCGGCGTCACCGATGCGTCCTCGATCAACGCGCCGACGATGTAGATCAGGAAGCCACCCTGAATGATCCCCGAAACGATCTGAAGCGGAACGGCGATCGCCGGTGGCAGATCTTGCTTGTCCAGCCACATGAACGGCGATGCGACCGCCAGCCCCACGACCAATCCGACGACCACCCGGACGAAGGTCATCGGCGGAACCAGCAACGTCCGACGAACCGACCGTATCGACCAGAACCGCGCGACCGCGAGAATGCCGATGACGAACCCCGCGATCTTCACGTAGCCGAAGCCCCAGCGTAGCGGATCGTTGGCGAGCGCACGAAACTGCTCGACCGATACGAACATGCCGAGGTGGATTTCCGCGATATGTTGCAGAAACTCCGGCACCACCGCGATCGCCAGGACCAGCGGTGCCGCCCTCACGGCGCGTCCGCCGAGCCGATACGTCTCCACGACGGCACGCCCCATGCCGAGGATCGCGCCGACGATGCGCCCGCCGATCCCGAGTCTTTCGCTACGATCGCTCATGCCGTTTCCCCCTCTGCCGTGAAACTCAGGATGTCGCCCGGCTGGCAGTCGAGCGCGGTGCAGATCGCCTCCAGCGTCGAGAAGCGGATCGCCTTGGCCTTGCCGGTCTTCAGGATGGACAGGTTCGCCATCGTGATGTCGACCGCCTGCGACAACTCAGTCAGCGTCAGCCCACGCGCCGCGAGCATGCCGTCGAGCGTGACGATGACGGGCATCAGACGGTCATCGCCAGATCGTCGCGCATGCCCGCCCCCACGCGGAACACGCGGGCGAGCACGAACAGCATGACGACCGCGATCCATCCGGTAAAAGAAGGAGTCCAGGTGACGAAATCGACGTTGATCCGGTTGAAATAGAGCGCGGTCGCCCCGAGGACGAGGTCGAGCGACTGCAGTACGAGCAGCGCCCAGCCGATCCGCTGGAGCCGGTCTGCATTGATCGCGACGAATGGGTCACCGACGCGCACGCTTTCGACGATCGCGATCAGACGAGTGAACAGCTGGTGCACGGCGACGGCCGCCGCGATCGAGATAACGCCGAGCAACCGCATGATCGCCACCGTCTCCGGGACGTGTCGGCCGTGATATTTAACCGCTATCTGCGCGGTCAGTGCGTCGGCGAAAACGAACGACAAGACGATCGCAACGGCGAAACCGATCGCGGACGTCCAGTTCACTCCGTTGGCAAACCGCAGCACGCCGTTCGCGATACCCAAAAACCGATCCCGCATGACGCCCTCCGTTTATCGATAAACAATATGTATCGTTTATCGATAAACGTCAAATGACAGGAGCGGAAATCTTCGGATCGATCGCAGGCTACAGCCTAGAGGTCAGCGCTCGAACGTCGCCGCGTGAGGTCTTGCCGCGACGGTGGTGAACATCTTCGCCGGGCCGTCTAGCCAGAACGGAGCGAGCTTGGCGGAGTCGGTACGCTCGATACCGACCACCCACGCGCGAGCGGTCTGCGCGTCGTCGCCGGCCGTTGCGTAGAGAATATTCGTGGCGAGAACGGGCACGAACATCGGGCGGTTGGCGGCCGTCATCGTGCGGATCGCCTCGCGCGCAATCGCGGCGACGGTGCGGATGGTGCGCGTTTCGCCTGCGGCCAAGGTGAAGGGCGGCGCGGCGGGACGGACGACGGGCGCGGCGTTGAACTGCGCAAGGTCCATATCCTGATCGGCATGCGCGGTGAGCAGCGCGACGCCGGTCCGGATCGCCTCGGCCGATGCCGTCCCCGTGTTGGTGATGATGAGTTCGCACTCGACGGTGGCGCTGAGCATATTGAGGCCCGCGCGCAGGGGGCGGAGTTCGCATGTCAGTCGTGCGCGTGCGGCAGCGGGCGGCGTGGGCGCGGCCTTCGCCCTCGGCTCGAGGAATTTGGGTGCGCTCGCGGGTATGGCCGCACCGGCTACGGCGCCCGGGGTGACGACAGGCGAAGCGGGCGTCGACGATATCGCCGGCTCAGCGGGAGCCGGGGGAGTCGGGGCGGCAGGCTCGGGGGTAGGCTCGACATAGGCTTCGGGTTCGATCCGGTCGAATCGACTGCCGCGCGGTTTGCGGCGGAGTGCCCATAGCGCACCGAGAACCACGACGATCGCCGTCAGCGACAGCCACAGCGGCATCGACCTGCCCGTTTCCGGCGCGGAGAGCGTGGATTCGGGCCTCGGGGTCGGTGCGGCGGGTTGCGGCGCAGCTTCGGAGGGAGCGGTCGCGCTCGGCGAAGACTGGGGAGCCGGCACGGGCTCTTGCGGCGGCGCCGTGACGGGCGGTTCGGCAGGCGTCGACGTCCGCGTTTGGTCGGGCTCCGACGTCCGCGGTTGAGTCGCCGTTTCCGAAGTGCTGCGGTTGGCCGCGCGTTGGCCAGTCGTTCGATCGGTCGCTGCTGGATTGGTAGCCGGGCGATCCCTCGCCGCACGGTCGGAGGCGGTGGTGGTCGTCGCGCGTGGCGTCGGCGCGTTGCGCGGGACCGGCGCACTCTTCGGCGATGGGGTCGGCGATGTGCTCGGCAGGACGATCGTCGGTGCGGCGGGAACCGGTATCGAGCTCGTGTCCGGGGTCGGCTGCGTACCGGGCGTCTGGAGGCGCTCCAGGCCGCGTACTGGTGCGGCTGGCTCGGTCTGCGCGACTGCCGATGTCGCGGCAGTACCCAGGACGGCCCCAAAGACTGTCATGGTGGCGAGCAGGGCGGCCAGCGCCCCGCGGTCGGTCGTCATCGTCGAAATCCCCTGCGCGCGGTCTCGCGGCGTTGTGCTCGGGGGAGGCTGAACCTGCTGCGACGGCAAGCCGTCATGCGACGAGTTGCTTCCAGGTAGCGGCGAAGCGTTGGTGACGTATGAGCGATCGGGCGCTGGTTGACCGCAATCTCGCCCGCCAGGGGCGCGCCGAAGGTGACGGAGGGGGAAGACACGGAACAGCGGTTTGCCCTTCCTCCCCCTTCGTCTGGCAAGCGCCAGCCACCTCCCCTTGGCGGGGAGAATCGAGATGGCTCGCCTTACTTTGGTGCGACGACGACCGCGCCGCCCTTCATGACGAATGCGGGGTGCTCCAACTGGCGGACGTCGGCTAGCGGGTCGCCTTCGACCGCGATCAGGTCGCCGAAGCGGCCGGGCTGGATCGCGCCGACATCGGCGGCGCGTCCGAGCGCGGTCGCGGCACTGGAGGTGGCGGCCTGGATCGCCTCCAGCGGCGTCATGCCCCATTCGACCATCTTGGCGAACTGGAGCGCGTTGTTGCCGTTGGGGTAGACGCCGCCGTCGGTGCCGAACAGCATCTTCACCCCGGCGGCATGCGCCGCGCGGAAGGTCTGGCGCTGCTTGAGGCCGATCGCGCGTTCCTTTTCGAGGCTTTCGGCGAAGACGCCGTTCTTGGCGCCCTCGGCGAGGATATAGTCGTCGTCGTAGATATCCATGTCGAACCACGCGCCGCTGGCCTTGGCGAGCTTGAACGATTCGGCGTCGGCGAGGCTGGCGTGCTCGATCGTATCGACGCCGGCGCGGAGTGCGTCGTTGATGCCTTCGGTGCCGTGGGCGTGGACTGCGACCTTCATGCCGAGCATGTGCGCCTCCTCGACGATCGCCTTGATCTCGGGGAGGCTGATCTGCTGTGCGCCGACGCTGTCGGTTTTCGAGAGGACGCCGCCGGTCATGCAGACCTTGACCACTTCGGCGCCGTATTTGCGGATCGTCCGTACGGCGCCGCGGAACTCGTCGGGGGTGTTGGCGATCTGCGGATGCGGGACCTGGATCGAGGGCGGGAATTCGGTCGCGTCGCAGTGGCCGCCGGTCGCGCCGAGCGCGTAGGTGGCGGGGACGATGCGCGGGCCGGGGACGTAACCGCGCTCGATGCCCTGCTTGAGCGCGACGTCGTCGTAATTGGCCGAGCCGACGTTGCGGACGGTGGTGAAGCCCGCGTCGAGCGTCTTGCGCGCATTGGCGACGCCGACGACGGTCCAAAAATTGTCGGTGAATTCCAGCGTACGATACCCGCTGAGCGTCGGGTCGCTGGTCAGGTGGACGTGCATGTCGATCAGGCCGGGGAGCAAAGTGCGCTCGCCCAGATCGACGCGTTCGGCGCCGGCGGGGACCGCGTCGCCCTTGCGCCCTACCGCGGTGATGCGGCCATCGACGATCGTGACCTGCGGGCTGTCGACGCGCTTGCCCGCGAGGACGTCGATCATGTGCGCGGCGGTGACCACGACCGTCTTTGCGTCCGCGGTGGTGGCGGTGCCGGCGAGCAAGGCTGCGGCGAGAATCCTGGCGATCGTCATGTGGTTGTCCCCTTCCCCGAGTAGCGCATCGTGTGCGGCACCGCGCGGGTTGGATCAAGGGGGCGATCGACGCACCGCGCTTGCCCTAATCTGGACACCGACGCAGGTCATCGCTGCGCCCATGACGACGAGACTCACCCCGATGATGCTTCGCTTTCTTCCGCTCTGTGCTCTGGCCGCGGCGCTCGCGCCGACGGCAGCCAACGCCGATCCTGCGCCGTTCGACCTTACCGGGCCGAATTTGCGCGTCGGCGTGACGCACGGGACGACGACCCTGCCGATCGCGCAGGTGCCGCGGCTCGCGACCGGCGACCGGGTCACGATCGCGGCCGATCTGCCGACCGGCAAGAAGGACGATGCCGAGCGCTATCTGCTGGTCGCGGGGTTTTTGCGCGGTGCGACTGAGCCGCCGCCGAAGTCGTGGTTTTTCAAGGCCGAGACGTGGAAGACGAAGAAGGCCGCGCTGAATTTGAAGGTGCCGGACGGGGCGCGGCAGTTGGTGGTGTTCCTTGTGCCCGACAGCGGTGGCTTCGATACCGTCGTCGCGGCGGTGCGCAAGCAGCCGGGGGCGTTCGTGCGCGCGGTGCAGGATCTGGATCAGGCGTCGCTCGATCGCGCGCGGCTCGATGCGTTTCTCGATAGTATCCATGCGCTGGAGCGGACGCGGCCGGAACGGATCGAAGCGGTCTCGCCGCTGCTGTCGCGCAGCCTGTCGATCAAGCTGAAGGCGGAATGCCTCGATCTCGCCGCCGATCTGCAAGCCTCCTGCCTCACGCAGAGCCGCGATTCGCTGGTGCTGGCGGATGGCCAGAGCTCGACGCTGGCGGATACGCTGGTGGGCGCACCGACCGATCTGGCGCTGCAACTGAGCGCGACACCGGCGGGCGGGCTGGGCTACTATAGTCCGTATATCGGCGTGGTGCGCGATCTGGCGAAGATCTTCGGCGCGTTCCAGTCGACGCAGTTCCGCTATATTCCGGCATTGGCGCGATTGCATGACGATCGGATGGCGTTGTTGCTGAATGCGGCGCCGTCGTTCGCGAGCCCGAAATCGGTGATGGTGGTGGCGATGCCGGTGATCGAGACGGGCACGCCGCAGACGCCGACGTTGCGGCGCGCGGAGGCCGATCGGCTGGTCTGCGCGGCCAAGCCCGACCTCGTGCTGCCGGTCGAGGGCGCGCCGCTGATCTATGCGACCAAGTTCGCGCACGACATGAGCTTGCGGGTGACGACGCCGCAGGGTGGCGTGGTCGAGCTGCCGGTGCAGGCCGATGCCGAGCGCGGCGGCTATGTGCTCGATCAGGTCGGCATGCGGACCGCGGGCTTGAGCTCGGTTACCGATGCCAAGCTGCACGGGCGTTGGGGATTCACGCCGTTCGACGGACCGCAGTTCCGCTTGCAGGTGCCGCGCGCGGGCGGGTGGACGATGGTCGATACCGATCCGGAGAATCTGGTGGTCGGGCGCGACAACCCGGTCGCACTGGCGGGGCCGACGCCGAGTTGCGTCGAGGCGGTGACGCTGACTAGTACGGCTGGCGACGTGCCGCTGGCGTGGACGACGAATGGCGACCGGATCGGACTGACGCTGCCACTCGCGAAGACCGCACCGGGGAAATTGACGCTGCTGGTCAAGCAATACGGGATCGAGGCGCCGCAGAAGATCGCGCTGACTGCGCTGGCCGAGGCGGGACGGATCGATGGCCTGACGCTGTATGCGGGCGATACGGCGGGAACGCTGGCGGGAACGCGGCTCGATCTGGTCGCGTCGATGACGGTCGACGGGGTGGCGTTCAAGCCGGGCGAGGTGGTCCGTGCGGACAAGGGTGATCTGCTAGGGCTGACCGCGGATACAGCGCCGACGTTCGCGGCGGGGCAGGCGAAGACTGCGCTCGTGACGCTGACCGACGGGCGGAAGCGGTCGGTGAAGTTCACCGTCGCGGCGGCGCGACCCAAGGCGACGCTGATCGCCAAGAGCGTGGTGGCGCCCCCCTCCCCCGGGCTTCCCGTCGTACTGGCCGGCGATACGGCGATCGCGCAGGACGCCCGGCTTACGTTCTCGTTGCGTGCGGAGGGGGCGACGCGGTTTGGGGCGGGGGACAGCGTCGAGATTGGCGCGGTTGCCGGTGGGCCGACGACGAGCGTTGCGTCGGGTCGCGGGCTGACCGTGCAGGACGAGCGGATCGCGGTGGTGTCGGTCGAGCCGGGCAAGGCGCTCGGCGTGTCCGCGCATGGGCCGCTGCGGTGGCGACTGGTGCAGGACGGCGTTACGGGCGACTGGGTGCCGTTGACGAGTTTGGTGCGGGTGCCGGCGCTGGCTGGGGTGACGTGCAAGGACGTCTGCACGCTCGCCGGGAGCGACCTGTTCCTGATCGATTCGGTGGCGGCGAATGCGGGGTTCGCGGATGCGGTGCGGGTGCCGGAAGGGTTTACCGGGGCTTCGCTGACCGTACCCAAGCCGGTTGGCGGAGCGCTGTATTTGAAGCTCCGGGATGATCCGGCGGTGGTCTCGACGGTGGCGGTCAAACCGTAACGCCTTAACCCACCCTCACCTTCCGTCATCCCCGCGGAGGCGGGGACCCATATCCTCCGACGGTCGTGCACGATCGCACGGCCAGCCGGTATGGGTTCCCGCCTTCGCGGGAATGACGCCGTAGAGACGCGATATTTACGGGATCAAGCGGTCCGCACGCAGTTCCGCGAACAGGTCGAAGAACGCGTCATCCGTGGGCTGGTATTCCTTGAACCCCAAGCGGCGGCTCTTGCCCATGTCCGTCACCACCTCGATCGGGCGGCCGAGATCGGCGTCGGTGTGCCACGGCGAGGCGAGTCGCGACAGGTCGGCTTCCGCCAGACCTTCGCGCGCGGCGATCTCGCGCCAGATGCCGGCATCATCCTTCATCTGCTCGTCAAGAGTCAGGATAGTGCCGTCGAACGGGGCCGGTTCGATGCCGAACCACTCGGCGATGCGGCCCCACATCCAGCTCCAGCGGAAGACGTCGCCGTTAACGACGTTGAACGCCTGATTGCGCGCTTCCGGCGTGGTCGCCGCCCAGATCAGGTGATCGGCGAGCATCGTCGCGCTGGTCATGTCGGTGAGGCCGTTCCACTGCGCGGCCGAGCCCGGGAAGCGGAACGGACGGCCGATCTCGCGACATAGCGTCGCATAGACCGCGAGCGTGGTGCCCATGTTCATCGCATTGCCGACCGCCTTGCCGATGATCGTGTGCGGGCGGTGGACGCTCCAGCCGAAACCTTCGCGCTCGGCAGCCTCGAACACGGCGTCTTCCTGCGCATAGTAGAAGTTCTCGACGTCGAGGCGGCCCTGCTCCTCGCGGAACGGGGTCTGGGGGAGGACGCCCTTGCCGTACGCCTCGAACGGTCCGAGATAATGCTTGAGGCCCGTCACCAGCGCGACATGGCCGACGCTTCCGGCTGGCGACAACGCGCCGAGCAGGTTGCGGACCATGCCGCCGTTGACGCGGATGTTCTCCGCCTCGCTGTCCTGGCGCGACCAGGTGGCGATGAACACTGCGTCGGGCTTGAGACCGGTGAGTGCCTTTTCGAGGCTGGCGGGATCCTGGAGGTCCGCCGCGACGGGCTGGACGCCGTCCTGCTCGGTCGGGCGCCGCGCGAGACCGTGGACGGTCCAGCCCGATTTCACCAATGCCGCGGCGGTCGCGCTGCCGACGATCCCGCTCGTACCTACTACCAATGCCGTCTTGGCCATCTTCAGCTCCTTATCTGCTCGCTACCAGCTAGGCACCGAACGCACGGGCTTCTAGAAGGCACCCTTTGGGGACATAGGCACCGGAAGGTATCCACATGCAGGCGGGGACGGCCGACGAGGAATGGCGCGAGGATTGCGCGCCGCGACGGACGCTCGAGCTGTTCGCGACCAAGTGGACGAGCATGATCCTGCATACGCTGCACGTGCGGCATGACGGCCCGGCGCGGACCGGCGTGTTGCTGCGATCGATCCCGGGAATCTCGAAGAAGATGCTGACGCAGACGTTGCGCGAAATGGAGGCGGCCGGGCTGGTCGTGCGGACCGTGCACGGGACGGTACCGCCTGCGGTGGATTATGCGCTGACGCCGCTGGGCGCGCGGTTCGTCGAGCCGGTCGAGCTTCTCTACGACTGGGGGCGCCGGAATGCCGATGCGCTCGATGCGTTGCAGGCCAAGCCGACCTCGCGCCGGTAACGACGGTTTGCAGTGACGATCCGCTTGTCGCTATGGGGCGCGGATGACCGCATCGGATCTCCAGAGCCTGTTCGTCACCAACCTCGTCCGGTACAATAGCGGCGATCGGCGGCGGTGGCGGCTGATCGTCGGCGACGTGAAGGTCTACAGCCTCGCGACGCACGCGCATTGCAACTGGGCAGTGACGCCGTCGGGCAGCGCGAGCGAGGTCGACGCGGTCGAGCGGCTGGCGGACCGGCTGCGCGAGGATCACCCCATCATCACCGCCGGCTGACGGCGTCTCATACACGCCGGCTGACGGCCTTTCATCTACGCAGGAGCAACACATGGCGAAGCAATATTGGGCGCAGATCATCGAACTCGATGAGGAAATGACCGCCGCGACGATCCCCGGCGCGACCGATCACGAGGATGCGGCGGATTCGCTGGTGGCGGATTTCGTCGGCGCGATGGGCGGCGAGATCACGTCTGGCGCGGTGCGCGTCTGGGTGCAGGGTGGGGTCGAGAAGGTCTATGACTGGAAGGCCGACTTCACGATGCCCGACATGGACGAGATGGGCGACGAGGACGAGATGGAAGTCGAGGGCGAGATCGAGCTGACCGAGCGGGTTTGAACTCCCGCGGCGTCACCTTCTCGTCATCCCAGCGAAAGCTGGGATCCAGAGCCACGCAGCATTACACACTTGGCTCTGGATCCTGACTTTCGTCAGGACGACGACGTATCAGGGGACCGTCTTCCCCGCCGGGGCGAGTTCGTGCCAAGTGTGGTCGTCGTGCGCGAGCAGCGCATCCGCCTCAGCTGGGCCTAGCGTCCCCGCCTCGTAGGGTTTCGGCATGCTGGCATCGTGCGCCCAGAGGTCGAGGAACGGCTGTACAGCGGCCCAGCCCGCCTCGATCGCGTCCGCCCGTTGGAACAGCGTCTGGTCGCCGACGAACAGGTCGTAGATCAGCGACTCGTACCCCGTCAGGTGGCCGATATCGAATTCGTCGGCATAGCGGAAATCGAGCGCGATCGGCGCGGTTGCGACCTCAAGACCGGGGCGCTTGATGTTGATGTCCATGCTCAGCCCCTCGTCGGGCTGGATCTGGATGATCAGCCGGTTGGGCGGCAGCATGTCGGCGGCGGCACCGGGGAACGACGCGAACGGCACCGGCTTGAAGGTGATCGCGATCTCGGTGTCGCGACAGGTCATCGCCTTGCCGGTGCGCAGGTAGAACGGCACGCCCGCCCAGCGCCACGTGTCGACCATCAGCTTCAGCGCGACATAGGTTTCCGTCTTGCTGTCCGGCGCGACGTCGGGCGAGGCGGTGTAGGCGGGCACATCCACCCCCTTCACCTTGCCAGCGGTATATTGCCCGCGGACGCCGTTGCGCTTCGCCTTGCCGGGCGAATAGACGCGGACGGCTTTGAGCACCTTGCCCTTTTCGTTGCGGATCGCCTCGGCATCGAAGCTGGCGGGGGGCTCCATCGCGACCATCGCGAGCAGCTGGAACAGGTGGTTGGGGACCATGTCGCGCAGCGCGCCGGTGGCGTCGTAGAACTTGCCACGAGTGCCGACGTCGACCGTCTCGGCGGCGGTGATCTGGACGTGCGCGATGCAGTCGGAGTTCCAGACGCGCTCGATCATCATGTTCGCGAACCGCGCGGTCATGATGTTCTGGACGGTTTCCTTGCCGAGGAAATGGTCGATCCGGTAGATTTGCGCTTCGCCGACCTTCGATAGGATGCGTGCGTTGAGCGCCTGTGCGGAGGCGAGGTCGTGCCCGAACGGCTTCTCGATCGCGATCCGGCGGAAGGCGTGCGGCGCTTCCGCCATCAACCCGTGGTCGGCGAGCTTGTCGACGATGTCCCCGAAGAACTTGGCCGGCACCGCGAAGTAGAACGCGACGTTGCCCTTCACGCGCCCCTTTAGCTGTTCGTAGACGTCGTCGTGCGTGAAATCGCCCTGGAGATAGCCGACGCGATCCTTGAGCCGTGCCCAGGCGTCGCCTTTTCCGCCGGCCCCCTCGCCGCCCTTCGCATCGAACGTGCCAAGCGCCTCGCGCAACGACTGGTCGTTGCCTTCGTCGATGCCGACGCCGAGGACGTGGAAATCGTTACCGACCAGCCCTAGCCGGGTCATGTTGATCAGCGCCGGCATCAGCAGGCGGCGGGTCAGGTCACCGAAGGCGCCGAAGATCACGAGCGTCGTCGGCGGGGCGGGCTTGACGGACTTGCTCACGAATTCGCCTCGGACATGCATCGACCCTTTCTGCGGTGGTTTCTTCAAACCGCGTAGCGCGTACCGATGTTCCGCGCTCGCGCTCAGGTCGCCGTAAGGATGTTGTCGCCGAACGCGCGCGCGTCGACCTCCGCCCAGTCGAGTTCCTCCTGCAAGCGGCGATACACGTCCTCGGCCACCTCGCCCTTGTCGCGCATTTCGTGGAGCAGGACGCGTTGGCGTGCGATCATCTCGAGGTGGAGTTCGTCGAATTCCGAGGTGGCCTGCGGATCGTCCGCCTCGGCGGTGACCTTGCCGGCCGCGCCGTAGCGGAAGCGCAATGCATCCGCCGCCTTGCCTTCGCGCGCCGGCAGTACCGCGAGGCCTGCGTCAATCAGTCGCTTGCGGGCGGGGGCGATCTCGTCGGCCAGCCCGGTATCCGCGCCGAGATCGAGACGGCGGATCAGCGGGCCGAGCGTGAGCCCTTGCAGCACGAGCGTACCGATCACCACGGCGAACGCGGCGAGCACGATCAGGTCGCGCCCCAGCACCGATCGTGGCAGCGCGAATGCGGTCGCGAGCGTCAGCAGACCCCGCATGCCCGACCATGACAGGATGATCGACGCATTCCAGGGCGGTGGCTTGGGCAGCCAGGACGGCGCGTAGCGGCTGGCGATCACGCCCTCGACGAACCGCACGAAGAACACCCACGCGATGCGCGTGACCAGCACGGTCGCCAGCACCGCGGCGGCGAACCCGATTGCGGGCCAGCGCTCGGCGGCGGGCAGACCGACCAGCACGTCGCGCGATTGCAGCCCCATCAGCGCGAACGCGATGATGTTGAGGACGAGCACTGCCGCCGACCATACCGCCGCGCCCTGCAAACGGTCGCGCGCGGGCTGGACGATCGGGCGGCGCTGCGACACGATCATCCCGAACGTGACGACCGCGAGTACCGGCGAGATGTGCAGACGCTCGGCGAGCAGCCAAATCCCGAACGTAACCGCGAAATCGGCGAGGCTCGCGCCGAGCGTGCCTGCGAACAACGGCGCGACGCGCAGGTAGAGCCACGACGCAATCGCCCCGAACACGATCCCGCCCGGCACCGCGGCCGCGAGCGCAAGCGGCGTCACCGGCGTGTCGGAATGCGTCGCGAACGCCACCGCTAGCCCAAACAGCAACAGCGCGGTGGCGTCGTTGAGCAGGCTCTCGCCCTGGAGCAGCAACAGGCCGCGGCGCGGAATGCCGACTTCGCCTAATACCGCTTCCGAGGCGGCGGCATCGGGTGGTGCAACGATCGCCCCCAAAGCGAACGCGGCGGCGAGCGGCAACCCGCCCAGCGTCACGCCGACCAGCGCGACCGCCGATGCCGTGACGAGCACGGCGAATACCGCGAGGCTCAGCAGCGGGAACCAGTGTCGCCGCAACGCGCGTGGGCTGGTGTAATAGGCGGCGTACAGCAGCGCGGGGGCGATGAACAACGCCAGCGCCAGATGCGGCTCGACCGTGATCTTCGGCGCGAAGGGCAACGCGGCAAAGCCGATCCCGGCCGCCGCCAGCAGGGTCGGATAGGGCACGTTCAACTTGCGCGCGAGGACCAGCAGGACCAGCGCGGCGAGCAGGATCGCGTCGAGGCTTTCGAATACTTCCACGGGCACGCAACGGGTGGGAGGAGCGGACGGGCCCGCCGCATCGCGCAGGCCAAAAAAAACCACCCCGTGCATGTCGCACGGAGTGGCCTAGGTTCAGGGAGGAGGGACGCTAGAAGCGTCCCGTACGGCGCCGCGAAAGGGGGGAACACGATGCCGTACAGGACCTAAATGGGTGAGCGCCGATTTGGTTCAACCCTTGTTGCACCGCACTGCAAATAATTTTGCTAAATGCGTACGCCCCACGTCGAGCGGCACCCTCATTGAGCTGCCGTAGGTGCAGCACGGCGCCGGTATCGAGGACGACCCGTAGCGCATTGCGCGCCACGGATCGTCCTCGTGGGAAAGCCTCAGACGTTGAACTGCGGTGCGGCCATCTGCGGCTGCGGGGTCTGGCCGAGCTGTGCCTGGCGCGCAAAGATGTCGCGCATCAGCGACAGCGAGAACAGGTGCGCGTACAGCAGCGGGAGCATGCCCGACTTACTCATCTTGCGCAGCGCATCGCCGCGCAGGTCGATCAGCTTTTCCTCGTTGATCATCTGGAAGCCGCGATAGACGAACGGCTGGTCCGCACCTTCAGGCTGGATCGTGACTTCGCCGTCCATCAGCAGCTCGAGCTCACGTAGCTCGTTCATGAAGTTCTGCGTGCGCGCGCCGGCCTGTTCGAACGACTCGTTGAAGCCGAGGATGTTCTTGGTCAGCTCGGTCGGCTGGCCGTTCTCGAACAGTGCATCGCCGTCCTCGAAATCGCCGATCGCCTGCGAAGTCGGGTCGAAACAGAGCGACAACTCCTGCGCATCGGGGTGCAGACGCGCGAGCATGTACGGGTAACGACGGACGTAGGCGGGCACGTAGAACGTGTTCTCGGTCAGCTTGCCGTCGTCGCCGACGAACACGTTGACGCCCTCGTTCAGGCCCATCAGCGCGAGCGGGATCGCATCGTCACCGACCGAGAAGACGATCGGCATGTGACGCTGGACCAGCGGAAACTCGTCGACGGTGATCGGGATGGCGTGCTGGCCGACCAGGAACGGCGCGCTGTCCTGCGGGCGGACCTTGTAGTTCGCATGCGTGTCGCTCGAAAGCGGCTCGAGGCCATTATAGAAAAGCGGAAGCTGGGCGGTGCTGGCCATGTTACTCTCCGGATCGGTCGGTCGAAATGCCGGTGGCTCATGCCACCGATTGGGGCGAGGCTCTATGGTGCGCCGGGCGGGCGTGCAAGTGTGACGAGCTTGCCGGGGTTGAGGATGCCGAGCGGATCGAGCGCGGACTTGATCGCCCTGAGCGCGGTCATGCGGGCGGGCGACGAGAGGCGTTCGAGTTCGTCGCGCTTCATCTGGCCTATGCCGTGCTCCGCCGAGATCGAGCCGCCGGCCGCGACGACGAGGTCTCCGACGAACCGGGTGACGACCGGCGCGTCCTCGGCATACCAGTGCGCGGGGTCGGTGCCGGGCGCGGCGCGGACATGGAAATGGACATTGCCGTCGCCGAGATGGCCGAAGCCGCTGGCGTGCGTGCCGGGGAAGCGCGCGTCGCACGCCGCCGCCGCCTCGATCATGAAGCGCGGCATCGTCTCGACAGGGATCGAGATGTCGTGCTGCGTTGCGGGGCCGAGCGCGCGTTCGGCGGCGGAGAGCGAGTCGCGGAGCAGCCAGAATGCCGTGGACTGGGCTTCGCTGGTGGCGATCGTCGCGTCTTCGATCGCGCCGTCCTCGAGCGCTTTGCCGAGCAGGCGTTCGAGTAGCGCGGTTGGGGACTCGCCTTCGGTGGTGGCCGAGGTCGCCTCGATCAGGAGGTGCCAGGGGTGGCGGCCGGCGAGCGGCGCGCGGGCGTTCGGGAGGTGCGCGATGGCAGCATCGAGCGACTCGGCGGGGAGTATCTCGAAGCTCTCGATCGCGTCAGTCCTCGCCTGCATCGTGCGCAGGAGTTTGAGCGCGGCCTGGGGTGAGCCGATGCCGACCCACGCGGTGCCGCGCGCTGCGATCGCCGGGGCGAGACGCAATGTGGCGGCGGTGACGATCGCCAGCGTGCCTTCCGCGCCGATGAAGAGCTGGTCGAGGTCGTAGCCGCGATTGTCCTTCTTGAGTGCGGACAGGCCGTCGTAGATACTGCCGTCGGCGAGCACCGCTTCGACACCGGCGACGAGACCGCGCATGGTGCCGAACTTGAGGACCTGCGTGCCGCCGGCGTTGGTCGAGACGAGCCCACCGATCGTCGCCGTGCCCCGCGCGCCGAGTGTCAGCGGAAAGCGCCAGCCCTCCCCTTGCGCGGCGCCGTCGAGGTCGGCGAGGATCACGCCGGCCTCGGCGATGGCGAGACCGGCGTCGGCGTCGAGGCTGCGGATGCGGTTCATCCGGCGCAGCGACAGGATCAGCGCGCTGCCGTCGGCGGGAGCGGTCGCGCCGCCGACCATCGAGGTGTTGCCGCCTTGCGCGACGAGCGGCACGCGGTGCTCGGCGGCCGCCTTGACGATCAGCGCGACCTCGGCGGTCGAGGTCGGTGCGAGCAACGCGGGCGCAGCGCCGTGGAAGCGGCCGCGCCAGTCGTGCAGCCAGGGCTCGATATCGGTGGCGTCGGTGACGATCGCCTTCGCGTCGAGACACGCGCTCAGCGAGTCGAGCATGGCGGCTTGCGAAGGGGTCAGGGTTGCTGTCGGAAAAATAGCCACAGGCCACGCGCTAGACAAAATTCATCGCGGGTTCAACGATGGGCCCTAACGGTTACGACAGCATCATGATCCACTTCGCGATTCCCGCCACCCTGCTTGCATTAGCAGGCCCCGCCGCCGCTGCGGCCGCCACGCGGGACACGCATATGCGCCCGGTGCAGACCCGTGTGTCCCGTCTGCAGATCGCGCAGATCTCGATCCACGAGCGCATCATCATCCGCGTACCCCGGATGAACCGCACGACGATGCGGACGGTCGACCGGTCGACCGAATGGAAGGAGCACAAAGGCCCCAAATGCATCGCGGTGGCCGAGATCGCCGGGGCGATGCTGAACAAGGACGGCGCGCTCGATCTGCTGATGGCCGACCAGACCAGGCTGCGCGCGCGGCTCGATGGCGATTGCCGACCGCTCGATTATTATTCGGGCTTCTATCTGAGACCGGGGCCCGACGGGATGGTCTGCAAGGCGCGCGATGCGATCCGGATGCGCTCGGGCGCGCGGTGCGAGATCGATGGGTTCAAGAGTTTGCGGCCGAAGAAGTAGCGGGGGCCGGCCAGTCGCGTGTGTAGCGAACGTAGTCTCACCCCGCTCCGTCATCCTGACGAAAGTCAGGATCCAGAGTAACTGATGGTACGCTGCTTGGCTCTGGATCCCGACTTTCGTCAGGATGACGGGGGTTTTTGCGGAAATACGCCGCCCGCCGCCCCTTCCCCACCTTCGTTTCACCGCGTTTCCTTGACATTTGTCGCTAAATCGGCGAGCGCAAAAACGCTTGAGGGCAGTGCATTTCACCCTCCATTTACCGGACATTTGCATGAGTTTTGCCGATCTCGGCCTCTCCGACGAACTGCTCAAGGCAGTCACCGACTCCGGCTATACCGAGCCGACCCCGATCCAGGCCGGCGCGATCCCGTCCGTGCTGATGATGCGCGACATCATCGGCATCGCCCAGACGGGCACCGGCAAGACCGCGTCGTTCGTGCTGCCGATGATCGACATCCTTGCGCATGGCCGGAGCCGCGCGCGGATGCCGCGCTCGCTGATCCTCGAACCGACGCGCGAACTCGCTGCGCAGGTGGCGGAGAATTTCGAGAAATACGGCGTCAACTCGAACCTCTCGATGGCGTTGCTGATCGGTGGCGTGTCGATGGGCGACCAGCTCGCCGCGCTGGAAAAGGGCGTCGACGTGCTGATCGCGACGCCGGGCCGGCTGATGGACTTGTTCGGGCGCGGCAAGATCATGCTCAACGGCTGTTCGATGCTGGTGATCGACGAGGCGGACCGGATGCTCGACATGGGCTTCATCCCCGACATCGAGGAAATCTGCACCAAGCTGCCGAAGCAGCGCCAGACCCTGCTGTTCTCCGCGACGATGCCGCCGCCGATCAAGAAGCTGGCGGACAAGTTCCTGACCAATCCCAAGACGATCGAGGTGTCGCGCCCTGCGTCGACCAACCTCAACATCAAGCAGTATCTGGTGCCGGTGCCGAGCCAGACCGCCAAGCGCGACACGCTGCGCCGCATCCTCGCGCAGGAAGAGGTGACCAACGCGATCATCTTCTGCAACCGCAAGACGACGGTGCGCGACCTCAACAAGGTGCTGAAGCAGGCGGGCTACAAGTCGGGCGAGATCCACGGCGACATGGAGCAGCCGCAGCGCCTCGCCGAGCTCGAGCTGTTCAAGACCGGCGCGGTGACGATCCTCGTCGCGTCGGACGTCGCGGCGCGCGGGCTCGACATCAAGGGCGTGTCGACGGTGTTCAACTATGACGCGCCGTGGCATCCCGACGACTACGTCCACCGGATCGGTCGGACGGGTCGCGCCGGGGCGACGGGGACGGCGTACACGTTCGTCGCGCCCGACGATGCCGAGAATATCGTCAATATCGAGAAGCTTACCGGGCAGACGATCGAGCGGCTGAAGGTTGCCGAGCCGAAGACCGCGCCGGTTGCCGTCGAGGTCGAAGAGGACGCGCCGCGTCGCGACCGGTCGCGTAGCCGTCGCGGGGGACATTCGGAGGACGTGGCTCCGGTCGCGGTTGCGGAGGAGGCTGGTCGCGAGCGGCCGCGGACTCGTCGCGTACCGCGCGAAGACACGGTCGCGCCGGCGATCGTCGCCGAAGTGCTGGCCGCGGTCGAACCGGTCGTGGTCGCGAAGCGCCCGCGCTGGGAGCGGACGCCGATCGACGAGCCAGTGCCTGCGGTGAAGCCGCGCGTTGCGGAGCCAGCACGGGTGGAGCCGGTGCAGGTCGAACCGGCGTATGTAGAACCGGTTCGAGCGGCGCCCGTTCGGTCTGAGCCGGTGCCGTCTGAACCTGTGCGGTCGGAACCTCCTCGCTCGCAACCTGTTCGTTCAGAAGCCGCGAAGGTCGAACCGCCACGGACGGAGCGCATTCCTGCGGATTCAACGGGTGGTCGTCGCCAACCGGTCGCCGATGCGCCGGCGGATGGCTGGAACGGGCCGTTCCCGAGCTTCCTCAATGCCGTGATCGGAGGATATGAATGATGTCGATGAGCCGTATCGCCGCGCTTGCCCTGCTCGCCACCGCGGTAGCCGCACCGGCGGCACCGCGCGCGAAGGTCGCGGCGCCGCACGTCAACACGGCGAGCTTCGACAAGCTGCCGCAGCCCTTGCCGCTGCCGTATGACGAGGCGGCCAACGCCAATGCGCAGGTTGCGGCGGCGCGGGCACGCGCGCTGAAGACACACAAGCGGTTGCTGATCGATCTCGGCGGCAACTGGTGCCTTGATTGCCGCCTGCTGGCGGGGACGATCGACCTGCCCGAGATGAAGCGCTTCGTGGACAGCAAGTTCGTGGTGGTGACGGTCGACGTCGGTCGCTTCGACAAGAACGGGCAGATCGCCGCGGGCTACGGCATCAAGGGCCGCCTCAAGGGCGTGCCGGCGGTGCTGGTGGTCGATCCACGGACCAACAAGCTGTTGAATGCAGGGCATGAGACCGAACTGGCGGATGCTCGGTCGATGGGGCCTCAGGCCTTGGCCGACTGGCTGGCGAAGTGGGCGGCCTGATCCTCGTTTTGTGAGGGCCGGCTAGTGGCTGAGCAGTTGATACTGGTTTAGCTTGAAGTGGCCGTGGTTAGTTAGTCGCCTAGCCAGCGAATTTAGCGTCCACGACTGCAATCGATGGCGTGCCCTCACCTATCGCCGCCTTCGCGTCTCTCCCTGTCCCCCACGGGAAAGGGACGAGGCCGGCCGCAGCTTGACCGTGGGAAGGGTGAGGGCAAGGTTTGTCCGGACCATTGCTACCGGTCGTGTTCGTGAGTCGGCCCCTCTTTCTCGCCGGAAGCATCCAACGCCCCCTGCCCGTGTGACGTCGATCCGATGCGCGCCAACGGCGCCGCCAACGCAATCGGTTCTGCCAAGAAGCTAATTCAACGCACCGTGCCGGCCCAATACCCGCCGTCAGCCTGACGAAAGTCAGTATCCAGGGTACCAACAGCTAGCCTCCGTAGCTCTGGATCCTGACTTTCGTCAGGATGACGAGGTCAAGTATGACCCGTCGCGCGCGTCGTCGGTCGACCCTAGGCTGCAGCCGCGATCAGCGCGTCGTCCAACTCTCCTGCCCGCTTGTATGCCGAACGTTCGTTCAGGCGAGCAGCGTAGTCTGCAAACGCCTCGCGCTTGGGTAAGGAGCCGAATTGCAGACCGAACAGGATCTGCGACCCGACATACACGTCGGCTGCGGTAAAGCGGTCGCCGGCGATGTAGGGATGCGCGGATATGGCGCGTTCGAGCACGTCCACGACGGCATCGAAGCTGCCATAACCGACCATGCGCTGTTGCGCATCAGTGGGGACGACGCCGAGCGAGCGGTTGGTGATCGCGGATTCGACAGGACCGGCGGCGTAGAACAGCCAGCGATAATAGTCGGCACGTTCGTCTGCATGTGGCGCCAGGCCCGCGTCGGGGAAGGTCTCGGCGAGATAGGCGCAGATCGCGGCGCATTCGGTGATGGTCTTGCCGTTGTGGACCAGCGCGGGGACCTTGGCCATCGGGTTGATCGCGCGATACGCCTCGGCCTTCATCGTCGTGTCGTAGCCGAGCACGACCGTCTCGTACTCGGCGCCGACCTCTTCGAGCATCCAGCGGGCGATGCGACCGCGCGACATCGGGTTGGTGTATAAGGTCAGGGTCACGCGACTCTCCTTGAGAACGGATCGTGAACGATGGTCTCATGGAGCGGGAACGCGGTCAAGCGCTCGCTTTGGTTGCAGCAGGTCGCTCCAACGGCCGTCATCCTGGGCTTGCCCAGGATCCGGAGCTACGAGGGTCAGCCCTTTTGGCTCTGGGTCCTGACTTTCGTCAGGATGACGAAGAGGGGGTGCCTACACTAGCGCCTTGTCGAACAGCGTGAGCATGCGCGCCCAGGCCTTGTCCGCCTGGACCGGATTGTAGACCTTCGAGTCGGGCGGGCACCAGCCGTGCATCGTGCCTTCGTAGACCTCGATCTCGGCGGGGAGTTTCGCGGCTGCAAACGCGGTGCGCAGCGTGTCCTTCTCGGTAGGGGCGCGGGCGTCGTCGTTGGCGGCGATTGCGATCAGGTATTGCGCTTTCATCTGCGGGATCAGGAGGTGCGGGCTGTCGGGCTTGTCGGTGACGAAGCCGCCGCCGTGGAACGTCGCGCCTGCACGGATGCGGTTCGCGACCGCTGCGGCAGTGCGCATGACCATCGGGCCACCCATGCAATAGCCGGTGGTGGCCATGCCGCGTTTGCGATCGACCTGCGGTTGCGCGTCGATGAAGGCGGTGAACGCTTTCGCGTCGCGGACGGTGCCTTCGGACGTGAGCGCTTCGCGGAATGGGGCGATGCGGCTTTTGACTTCGGGTTGGTCGTAGGATTCGCCGGGCTTAAGGAACGGTGCCTTGGTCGAGCGGTAGAACTGGTTGACGACGAGCACCGCATAGCCCGATTGCGCGAGGCGGTCGGCCATCTGGCGGAAGGCGGGGCGCAGGCCCATGATGTCGGGCCAGACCAGCACGCCGGGGTGCTTGCCGGTGGCGGGAGCGACGAAATAGGCGTCGGCCTTGCCGTCGGGCGTGACGATCGAGACGTCACGGCCCTTGATGACCGCGGCGTTCGCGGGCGCGGGGAGCAACATCGTCAGCCCCATCGCGCCGGTCATCATGCCGAACTGGCGGCGCGAGACGCCGGCCAGATAGGCTTCATTATCGTCGGCGGTATGCTCGTCGCACATGGGCCTATCCTCTTGAATTCGGCCGCATGCTAACTCAGGCCGCGCGCCACCACCATACGCCATCTTGTGTCTCGCGGGTCGCCCGGCCTTCGACTTCGAGGCGGCGGAGATGCGCGAGGGCTTCGCCGGTCGCCATGCCGAGCACGTCGGGCCCGATCGCGCGGCGGAACAGGCGGCCGAAACAGTCGACGGCGCGGCGGGGCTCGGCGAGGAAGACGGCGAGCTCGTCGAGTCGCTCGCGGTGTTCGCGGTCCATCGCATCGAGGCGGGTGTGGAGGCCGGTGAACGGGTCGCCGTGGCCCGGCAGGACGAGCAGGTCGGCGGGCAGCGTCCTGAGCTTGGCGATCGAGGCGAACCATTCGCCCAGCGGGTCGGCGTTGGGTTCGGTGACGCCGAGCGAGACGTTGGGACTGATGCGGGGCAAGACCTGATCGCCGGCGATGAGGATGCCGCCGGCTTCGTCGTACAGGCACGCATGCTCGGGGCAGTGGCCGGAGCCGATGACGACGCGCCAGTCGCGCGTGCCGATCGTGAGCGTGTCGCCGTCTTCGATGCGGATGTAGCTGAGCGGGAGCGGCGTGATGATTTTCCGGAAGCCGGCCCAGCCCTTGGCGGTGGCGTGGTCGATCTGTTCCGAGCCCCAGCCTGCGCCGCGCCAGAAGGCGAGCATTTCGTGCGGGACCGAGTCGCGGGCATCGGCGGCGAGCATGCGCGCGGTGAGCCACTCGGCGCGGGTCATGATCAGGGCGGCGGCGTGGTGGTCGCACATCCAGCCGGCGAGGCCGATATGGTCCGGGTGGAAGTGGGTGCCGATCATCCTGGTGATCCGCGTGCCGGCTTTGGCGCCGTTGAAGATGGCTTTCCAGGCGTCGCGGGCGTCCGCGGTGTTCATGCCGGTGTCGATCAGCGCGTCGCCATCGATGTCGGCGAGGAGCCAGCAATTTACGTGTTTGAGGGGGCCGGGGATCTTGAGGCGGACCCAGTCTATGCCAGGGGCAACGTGCATCGTGCCGCCGGTCGCGGGCTCCGCGCCTCCGAAGGGATAGGTCAGGCCCTTGTGGCTGGTCGGCGCGAAATCGGTGTCGGGTGCGGTTGCCATCCGTTGCAGTTAGCAACTGGCTGTGGCGGGAGATAGTGCTGCCGGGCGGCGGACGCCTAGCTAGCTAGTCCGCGCAATCTTGCGATCCTCCCCCGCAAGGGGGAGGATCAGATAGGGTGCGCGCTAATTCGCGCTCTCGCCGTTACTCAAACTGGTTCGACACCGCCCCCCGTAAGACAGGGAAAGCTTGTTTCCCCGCGAAGGCGGGGACCCAGACTGGGCTCCCGCCTTCGCGGGAGAACAAAGCAGCGGGGGATGGACCGGATACGGTCGCGGGCTAGCGTGACGGCGACCCTCGCTAGCCGCATCTTCAGAGGTCAGCGCGAGCCCACCCCCTGCCCCCTCCCGCTTTCGGAGGGGTAGTGAGGTCAGCGCTTGAAGGGGTCGTCGAAGAGCGGCTTGACGGGGAGGACGCCGCCGTCTGCCACGAACTGTGCGTCCGCCGCCGCCTGAGTGCGCTCGGCGCGGAGCTGCTGGAGGAGCACTTCGCGGTCACCTTCGAGGCGGGTGTCGGTCGGGGCTTCCATGCCGGCGGCCTTGGCTGCCTTCGCGACCGCGGCGTCGAGCTCGCGCTGCGAGGTCAGGCCGAGCGTGACCGGGTCCTTCGGCGTGATGTTGGCGATGTTCCAGTGGCTGCGATCGCGGATCGCGGCGATCGTCGTGCGGGTGGTGCCGATCAGCAGCGAGATCGCGCCGTCGGTGATCTCCGGATGATTGCGGATGATCCACGAGATGCCGTCGGGCTTGTCCTGGCGCTTCGAGACCGGCGTGTAGCGCGGGCCCTTGGTGCGGCGGACCTGCTCGGGGCCCTTGATCATCTTGAGCTGGTAATCCGGATCGGCGGCACCCTTGTCGATCTCGTCCTGAGTCACTTCATGGGCGCGCACGGGATCGCGGCCGGTGAGCTTGGTCGAGGTGGTGTCGTCGGCGATCGCCTGGATCTCGAGGATGTGCAGGCCGCAGAAGTCCGCGATCTGCTCGAAGCTGAGCGCGGTATTGTCGACCATCCAGGCGGCGGTCGCGTGGGGCATGAGCGGCTGGGCCACGGCGGAAACTCCGTAAAAATAGAAAGGGCCGCCCCTTTCGGAGCGGCCTGACATGAAGCAGACTTAGTGCGCGCGGCGCTATCAAGCAAGCGAACAAGCGTAACGCGTATCATGCCGCGAGGAGCGGACGATCCAGGGGGCGGTCGAGCGGGACAAGCGCGTGGAGGAACTGGCGCGCGCTGGCGGGCCAGCTGTAGCGCGCGGCATAGGCGGCGCAGGTCACGCTGTCGCGGGTCAGCGCGGTAGCGATCGCAGTATCGAGGTCTTCGTGCATCGCGCCGACGCGGTCGTCGAGGACGTCGATCGGCCCAGTGACCGGGTACGCCGCGACGGGGGTTCCGCAGGCGAGGGCTTCGATCATGACGAGGCCGAAGGTGTCGGTGCGGCTCGGGAAGACGAGTGCATCGGCGGTCCGGTACGCGGCGGCGAGGTCGAGACCGGAACGATGTCCGAGGAAAACGGCCTGTGGAAACCGACGAGCGAGCGTGGCGCGCGCGGGACCATCGCCGACGACCACCTTGGTGCCGGGATGGCTGGAGGACAAAAACGCCTCGATATTCTTCTCGACGGCGACCCGGCCGACATAGAGCAGGATGGGGCCCGGCAGCGCGGTCAGTTCGGGATCTCGTGCGCCATCGAGACCGAACTGGGCGAAGTCGACGCCCCTGCCCCATTCGCGGACCTGATGCAGGCCGTGATCGGCAAGAGTCTTCGCGACCGATGGCGTGGAGACGAGGATAGACTGAGCAGGCCGGTGGAACCAGCGGATGTAGCGCCAGATCCAGTCGGGGTTCGCGCCGGTACGAGCGGCGATATAGTCGGGAAACTGCGTGTGATACGCGCTGGTGAACGGGAGCGCGCGGGCGAGGCACCAGTTGCGGGCGGCGAGGCAGACCGGCCCTTCGGTGGCCAGATGGATCGCGTCGGCGCCGAATGCCGCGAGCATGCGGCCGACGGCGCCTGAGCGCGCGAAGGCGAGTCGGATCTCGGGATAGGTCGGGCATGGCATCGAGGCGAAGCGTTCTGGGGAGACGACCAGGACCTGGTGGCCGATCGATTCGAGTTCCTGGCGGACAGCCTGGAGGGTGCGGACGACGCCGTTGACTTGCGGGCTCCAGGCATCCGTGACGATCGCGATACGCATCGGCTTATCCTTTCTTACCCTCTCCCGTCGGGAGAGGGAGGGGCCCGGCCGGCGCAGCCGGTGGGAGGGTGAGGGCATTTTTTCACCGACGTCGTGGACTTGCCCTCTCCCCGCCGGGGAGAGGGTTTAAGTCAGGCGGCCATGGATATGACCTTGTCGCGTTCGCGGGCGGCGATCTCGTCGCCCCAGTGGAGCAGCTCCATGCGGCCGTCGAAATGCTCGACCAAGGCGGTGCAGCCTTCGACCCAGTCGCCGTCGTTGTAATAGGCGATGCCGGCGATCTCGCGCATTTCGGCGGTGTGGATGTGGCCGCAGACGACGCCTTCGACGCCGCGGACGCCGGCGGCGTGCGCGACGACTTCCTCGAAGTGCGAGATGAAGGCGACCGCGTTTTTCACCTTGGCCTTGGCGTGTTTCGACAGCGACCAATAGGGCATGCCCATGCGGCGGCGCGCGCCGTTGACCCAGCGGTTGAGGCCCATGAGCATCGTGTAGGCGGCGTCGCCGATATGCGCGATCCAGCGGTGTGCGAGCGTGATCGCGTCGAACTCGTCGCCGTGGAGGACCAGCAGGCGGCGACCGTCGGCGGTCTCGTGGATCGCGTTGCGGCGGATCGAGATGCCCCCCAGGTCGAGGCCTGAATATTGCCGGAACACCTCGTCGTGGTTGCCGGGGATGTAGACGACGCGGGTGCCGCGCTTGGCACGCTTGAGCAGGCGCCAGATCACGTCGTTATGCGCGGCGGGCCAGTAGAATTTCTTCTTAAGCCGCCAGCCGTCAATCATGTCGCCGACGAGGTACATCGTCTCGCTGTCGACGTGATCGAGGAAGTCGTTGAGCATCCCCGCGTTGCAGCCGCGCGTGCCGAGATGGACGTCGGAGATCCAGATCGTGCGATACTGGCGGCGTTCGACGACCGGCTCGGGTACGGCGGGCCGGGAGTGGATGAAGTCTGCGATATCGGTGATATCGGCGCCAACGAAGCTAGATGGCGAAAACGTCGTGATGGCGTTCATGAGCCTGCCCCCGCAAAACTATCCTTGTCGCGAGTATTAGCCGAGTATTGTTACACGGTGGTCGCAGTCTGGTGACTGTTCGAAGTCAGCGAATCTATCGTGTTTATAGCTGAAACAAGGTCAGCATGTTTCCCCGCGAAGGCGGGGATCCAGACTGGGCTCCCGCCTTCGCGGGAGAACGAGTTTTGTTAGGCAACCGAACTGAACGCGCCACCCCGGCGCAGGCCGGGGCCCAGTTGGAGAGGTGGCAATAACGAAGCGCGCCGCCCACTTACTCAGCGTTCCCACCTGGGCCCCGGCCTTCGCCGGGGTGGTGCAGTACGGGTGGTAGGCGTTTGCCCCCCTCACCCCATCGTCAGCACGATCTTCCCGACGTGATCGCCGGCTTCCATCCGCGTGTGCGCCGCCGGTGCATCGGCGAATGCGAAGGTGCGATCGATTACCGGCTTCAGCTTGCCAGCCTCGACATGCGGCCAGACGGTGCGCGCGAGTTCGTCGGCGACCAGCGACTTGAATGCGGTGTCGCGCGGGCGGAGCGTGGAGCCGGTCAGCGTCAGGCGGCGGCGCATGATCTCGAACAGGGGCACCGTCGCCATCATGCCGCCCATGACCGCGATCGACACGTGGCGGCCATCGTCCGCAAGGCATTGCAGGTTGCGCGGGACGTAGTCGCCGCCGACCATGTCGAGCACCGCGGCGACGCCCTTGCCGCCGGTGATCTGTTTGACGCGCTCGACGAAATCCTCCGACTTGTAGTCAATCGCGTGGGTCGCGCCGAGGCTCAAGGCCGCTTCGCACTTCGCCTTCGAGCCGGCGGTGACGATGATGTCGATGCCGAAGACGTTGCACAGCCCGATCGCCATCGTGCCGATGCCGCTGGTGCCACCGTGGACGAGGACGGTGTCGCCCTCCATCGCGTAGGCCCGCTCGAAAAGGTTGGTCCAGACGGTGAAGAGCGTTTCGGGCATCGCCGCCGCCTCGACCATCGTCAGCGCCTCAGGGACAGGGAGGCACTGGCCGAACGGTGCGACCGCGTATTCCGCATATGCACCGCCCGAGATCAGCGCGCAGACGCGCTGGCCGATCTGTTCGTCGCCGACGCCGTCGCCGACCGCGACAATCGTGCCGGAAATCTCCATGCCGAGGATCGAGGGCGCACCCGGCGGGGGCGGATACTTGCCCTGGCGCTGCATGACCTCGGGACGGTTGACCCCGGCCGCCGCCACCTTGACGAGCACTTCGCCCGGCCCCGGCCGCGGCACGGGACGGTCGACGAGCACCAGGACGTCGGGACCGCCGGGCTGTTCCGGATCGATCGCCTTCATGACGTCAGGCAAACCTAAGTTATTCGAATTGTTTTCGGGTATCGCGGTCATCTGCTCGTCACGTCCCTTTTGAACTTCGCGCCTTATTGACATCACTCCGGTGCGGGTCAACGTTACAGAAATTATGGACCCGGAAGACACCCCCTCCCGTCCCGACGATCTGCTCGATGCGCTCGTGCGACAGGACCTCGATCCGTTGTCGGTCGCCGAGCTCGATGCACGCATAACCGTGCTGCAAGGCGAGATCGCCAGATGCCAGGTCAAGAAGGACCGTGCGGTCAGCCACCGCGCCATCGCCGACGATCTTTTCAGGCGGTGACCGCCGCCGCGGTGCCTTTGATTGCGGCCACGGCATCGACCGGTACTGTCCTTTCGACCGATGTGGGACGGCCTCACCGCTTCGTCATCCCAGCAGACGGAGGGGCCCAGAGTTACGAGCGTCCGCCTTTATGGCTCTGGATCCTGGGTCGAGCCCAGGATGACGGCGTGGGTAATGCGGGTCGTTCGATCTTTAACCGACGCAGGAACGGACAGGGCCGGGTTCAAGTGCTTGATGCGACCGATATCAGTTCCGACATAGTGGCAAAGGGCTCGCGTTCTCGCGGCCCGACAGGAGTATTGTAAATGCCATCATTTGCACCCGCCCTCGAGACCACGCTGCACAAGGCGCTCGAGGCGGCATCGTCCCGGCGTCACGAATATGCGACGCTGGAGCATCTGCTGCTCGCGCTGATCGACGACGAACATGCGTCGAAGGTCATGACCGCGTGCAACGTCGAGATCGGCGATCTGAAGAACACCGTCTCGCACTACCTCGACAGCGAACTCGACGCGCTGAAGGTCGATGCGGCGACCGATCCCTCCCCCACCAGCGGGTTCCAGCGCGTCGTCCAGCGCGCGATCCTGCACGTCCAGTCCTCCGGCCGCGACGAAGTGACCGGCGCCAACGTGCTCGTCGCCTTGTTCAGCGAGCGCGAGAGCTATGCCGTCTATTTCCTGCAGCAGCAGGACATGAGCCGCCTCGATGCGGTCAGCTTCATCAGCCACGGCGTCGGCAAGGGCGGGCAGCAGGCGACCGAAGCATCCACGCCAAAGGGTGCGGACGACGAGAAGCCGGCCAAGGGACAGGAGAAGGGCAAGACGGAAAGCGCGCTCAAGCAATTCACGGTCGACCTCAACGAGAAGGCCAAGAACGGCAAGGTCGATCCCCTGATCGGGCGCGGGCCGGAGGTGGATCGCACGATCCAGATCCTGTGCCGCCGGTCGAAGAACAACCCGCTCTATGTCGGTGATCCCGGCGTCGGCAAGACCGCGATCGCGGAAGGCCTGGCGCGGAAAATCGTCGAGGGCGACGTGCCCGACGTGCTGTTGCCTGCCGTGATCTACTCGCTCGACATGGGCGCATTGCTGGCTGGGACGCGCTATCGTGGCGACTTCGAGGAGCGGCTGAAGGCGGTCGTAAACGAGCTCGAAAAGCTGCCTGATGCCGTGCTGTTCATCGACGAGATCCATACCGTGATCGGTGCGGGTGCGACGAGTGGCGGTGCGATGGATGCTTCGAACCTGCTCAAGCCGGCTTTGTCGGGCGGCACCATTCGTTGCATCGGTTCGACGACGTACAAGGAGTTCCGCAATCACTTCGAGAAGGACCGCGCTCTGCTGCGGCGCTTCCAGAAGATCGACGTGAACGAGCCGACGATCGAGGATACCATCAAGATCCTCGCTGGCCTGCGCTCGGCGTTCGAGGATCACCACAACGTCAAGTACACCCCCGATGCGATCAAGTCGGCGGTCGAGCTGTCGGCGCGGTACATCAACGACCGCAAGTTGCCGGACAAGGCGATCGACGTGATCGACGAGGTCGGCGCGATGCAGATGCTGGTGCCGCCGAACAAGCGCAAGAAGACGATCACGCCGAAGGAGATCGAGCAGGTCATCGCGACGATGGCACGCATTCCGCCGAAGTCGGTCTCGACCGACGACAAGCTGGCGCTGGCCACGCTCGAGACGGATCTGAAGCGCGTGGTGTTCGGGCAGAATGCGGCGATCGAGAAGCTGTCGTCGGCGATCAAGCTGGCGCGGGCGGGTCTGCGCGAGCCGGAGAAGCCGATCGGCAACTATCTGTTCACCGGGCCCACCGGCGTCGGCAAGACCGAAGTCGCTAAGCAGCTCTCGACGATCCTGGGCATTCCGCTCCAGCGGTTCGACATGTCCGAATATATGGAGCGGCATTCGGTCAGCCGTCTGATCGGTGCGCCCCCGGGCTATGTCGGGTTCGACCAGGGTGGTCTGCTGACCGATGCGATCGATCAGAACCCGCATTGCGTGCTTCTGCTCGACGAGATCGAGAAGGCGCATCCGGACCTGTTCAACATCCTGTTGCAGGTGATGGATAACGGGCGGCTGACCGACCAGCACGGCAAGTCGGTCGATTTCCGCAACGTCATCCTGATCATGACGACCAATGCGGGCGCCAGCGACATGGCGCGCGAGACGGTCGGCTTCGGCAATTTGTCGCGTGAGGGCGAGGACGAGGTGGCGGTGACGAAGATGTTCACGCCGGAATTCCGCAACCGTCTCGATGCGGTGGTGCCGTTCGGGTATCTGCCGACCGAAGTCGTGGCGCGGGTGGTGGACAAGTTCATCCTCCAGCTCGAGCTTCAGCTGGCGGACCGCGGCGTGCATATCGTCCTCGACGACGAGTCGAAGGCGTGGCTTACCACCAAGGGCTATGACAAGCTGTATGGCGCACGGCCGATGGGTCGCTTGATCCAGGAGAAGATCAAGCAGCCGCTCGCCGAGGAACTGCTGTTCGGCAAGCTCGTCCACGGCGGCGAGGTGACGGTGAAGATGAGGGACGGCGCGTTGTCGTTCGCGATCGAGCCTGCCGCGCCGAAGAAGCCCAAGAAGAAGGGCAAGGTCGAGACCGTCGAGACGGAATAGTCTCGGGTTGCGGTTGAGGTGAAGAGCCCGCTGTCGGAGCGATCCGGCGGCGGGCTTTTTTATGCAGCGGGCGTTTTGAAGGTGACGGTTTTGGGCGGTCGACTTCCGCTCGGTGGCGCTGAACTTGCCGAGGTCACCGCATCACCTGGGCTGGTTTCGGCCCTATCCCTCACATCGAGAGAAGCGTGTTCTTCCCGGCGGCGGACATTTAGGCTGGGCTCCTGCCTTCGCGAGAGAATAAGAAGCGCGCAGGCTGCTATCGGACATGCCGGTACGAATGCCCTGAAGGTACTTCACCTCCCCGGCGGAGGCCGGGGTCCAGTTGGGGGACGCAGCTAACGACGCGCAACGCTCCGTTTCCGCAACCTTTCCAACTGGACCCCGGCCTCCGCCGGGGAGGTGCTGATGTCCGAATGGGATAAGGCCGACAAGTTTTCGCAAGGCAAGTGAGACGACTGATATGGCTTTCCCAGATTTATATCGGTCAGCCGCTCCTATCGTCCCCGCCGAGGGAAGGTGACTGGCGCTCTCCACACGTAGGGAGCGGTCCGCGGTCGCCTCTGTTCCGTGCCCTCCCCCTCCGACGCTACACGCCCCCCTGGCGGGGAACGATTTACAACCAAATTGGACCGCGTTTACCGATAATTGGGGAAGCGGTGCTAGTGTGGCGGTATGGAACGTTTGGCATGGCTGCGATGGATGATCGGCGCGATGGCGCTGTCGTTCTGCGTTGCCTTCGCGACTCCGGCCGCAGCCATCACGGGCACGCCCCTGTCGGTATGCGTGCGTCCAGCATTACCGGGCCAAACGCCGAAAGCACTGTTTGCGCACCCTGACGGGTTCGACTGCACCACACCGCAGACGCGGTTTGGCGGCGGCGATTTCTGGGTGGTGTCGAAGCCGCTGCCCGCAAATACGACGTGGGCCGATACCGTGCGGATCGGCAGCACATGGGTAAACCGCGTCACGCTGTATGTCCTGTATGCCGATGGCGCGATCCGCCAGACCGCATTCACCTCGCGCACCGCAGGACAGTTGCTCGGGCTCGGCGCGGTGATCGTCCAGCCGATCCCGTATCACGACTCCGCGCCGGTCCGGCTGCTCTGGCACATCGAGGGTGCGGCGAACCTGCGCGGTCTCATCCTCGGCCCTGCGATCGCGGACCACCAACAACGCGACGTCACCGAAATCCTGCTGGCAGCATTGTACGGCGCATTTGGCGGGATGGCGCTGGCGCTGATGGTCTACAACCTGGCTTTGTGGGGGGCGCTGCGACAGGCTTTCCAGCCTGCCTATTGCCTGCTGGTGCTGTGCCTGCTGGCCTATGCGCTGACGTCGTCGGGAGCACTCGGGCAGATGGTCCCCGCCCTCGACAATAACGACCGGCAGCGGCTGAACACGCTGTTCCTTGCCGGGTCCGCCGTCTCGGCCTTGCTGTTCGCGCGCGCGTTCTTCGAGCGGCCGGTGTTCGCAGGATGGCTGCGGCCCGCGAGCACCTGGGTGATGGTTGCGTTGCTGACCAGCGCGACCGCGTGGGCAGCCTTCGCTCCGTGGCATTTCCACCTGCTCGATAGGTTGCTCGCGACGGCCTACCTCGCGTTGCTGATCCTGATTCCCACCGTCCTCTACAACGCCTGGCGCACGCGCAGCCATTTCCTGTGGCTGTTTTCGCTCGCATGGAGCGTGCCGATCGCGGTGGCCGGCCTGCGCGTCGCGAATGCGTTCGGCCTGCTGAAATGGAGCCTGTGGCTCGACAATTCGACGATCCTGTCGATGGCGCTCGAATCGATGCTGTCGAGTCTGGCGATCGCATATCGGATCCGCCTGTTGAGCGTCGAGCGCGACGAGGCTCGCGAACAGGAGATCGCCGCGCGGTTGCTGGCGGATAC
Source organism: Sphingomonas sp. Leaf242 (assembly GCF_001422045.1). GTDB lineage: Bacteria > Pseudomonadota > Alphaproteobacteria > Sphingomonadales > Sphingomonadaceae > Sphingomonas. The sequence goes on along the minus strand of NZ_LMLW01000001.1, from coordinate 296,715 downwards.
CGAGCCGCTGACCGGACTGCTCAATCGCCGCGCGTTCCTGACGCGTGCGATCGGCCGGCCCGGCGACCAGATGCTGCTGATCGCCGACGTCGACCACTTCAAGCGCGTCAACGAGAAGATCGGCCATGACGGCGGCGACGAAGTGCTGCGCGTGGTCGCGCGCGCGCTGCGCAACGCGGTGCCGGCGGATGCGCTGGTCGCGCGGATCGGCGGCGAAGAATTCGCGATCCTGCTCGACGCGGCGAACGCCGTCTCGCCCGACGCGGTGCTGGATCGCCTGCGCCGTCAGCGGATGCCGTTCGACATCGTGGTGACCGCGAGCATCGGCGCGTGCACCGGGCCGTTGCTGCACGAGAAGGACTGGAAGCACCTGTATCACTGCGCCGATGGCGCGTTGTTCGCGGCGAAGGCCGCCGGGCGCGACCGGGCGCGCGAAGCCCCGGTGTGCATCGCCGCCTGACCGCCGCCTGACCCCCGACTGACCGCTGCCGAGGTTTGACGGTCGACTTGTCGCCGCGCGACATTTGCGACATGATCGCGCGCATTGCCGGGGGGACACACGATGCGAAATCACAAGGGGACGCTGCTGATCGCGGGGCTGGTCACGCTGACCGCGATCGCCATGCGGCATCCGACCGTCGATCTGCGATTGGTCACGCACGATGTGCGCGATCCCGCGCCGCATCGGATGCAGGCGGCGGTCGACTTCGGCCTAGTCGGCGTCTCCGTGCTCTATACCTGGACCGTAAGCCGGCTGCGCTGAACACGCGCGCCATGTCCTTGACCCCCATCGCGTGCCTGCGCCATAGCGGCGGACATGGACACGCCGATCGAAGACCTCGCGTTCGAGGATGCATTGAAGGAACTCGAGCTTATCGTCGGGAAGCTGGAAAGTGGCGATACGCCGCTCCAGCAGGCGATCGAGCTGTACGAGCGCGGCAACAAGCTGCGCCAGCGGTGCGCCGACCGGCTCGACGCGGCGCAGGCGCGGATCGAGGCGATCCGGCTCGATGGCGAGGGCAAGCCCGTGGGCGTGCGCCCGTTCGCGGCAGGCTGAGCCGGTGGCAGCGATTTCCACCACGCTGAAGGATGCGCTCGCTGAGGTTTCGGCGGAGATCGACCGGCAGTTCGACCAGTTGCTGGCGATCCCCGACGATCCGCGTCACGACCTGTACCGAGCCATGCGTCATGCGGCGATCGGTGGCGGCAAACGCCTGCGGCCGCTGCTCGTGTTCGCGACCGCCAACCTGTTCGACGTATCACGCGACTGTTCCGCGAGAGCGGCGACCGCGCTGGAGGCGATCCACGTCTACTCGCTGATCCACGACGATCTGCCGTCGATGGACGACGACGACATGCGCCGCGGCAAGCCGACCGTGCACAAGCTGTTCGACGAGGCGACCGCGATCCTGGCGGGCGATTGCCTGCATGCGCTGGCGTTCGAGATCCTCGCCGATCCCGCCACGCATCCCGATCCGTTCGTCCGCATCGAACTGGTTCAGGATCTCGCGCGCGCCGCCGGCCCCAACGGCATGGCGGGCGGGCAGAAGATGGATATCGAGGCCGAAAACACGCGGTTCGACCTCACCACCGTCACGCGGTTGCAGCAGATGAAGACCGGGGCGCTGATCTCGGCGTCGGTCGAGGCTGGGGCGATCCTCGGGCGCCTGCCACCCGAGGGGCGCGTCGGATTGCGCGGCTATGCGCACGATCTGGGGCTCGCATTCCAGATCGCCGACGACCTGCTCGATGCCGAGGGCGACGAGGCGGTGGTCGGCAAGTCGCTGCGCAAGGACGAGGTCGCGGGCAAGGAGACGTTTCTGTCGCTGCTCGGGCCCGAGCGCGCGCGCGAACAGGCACGGATGCTGGTCGACCAGGCGATCGCGCATCTCCATAGCTATGGCAAGGAAGCCGATCTGCTGCGGGATATCGCCCGCTACGTGCTCGAACGCGACCGCTAGGAGAGCGCAATGACACCGCGAATCGGCGTTTATCCCGGCACGTTCGATCCGGTCACCCTAGGTCACATGGACATCATCCGGCGCGGCGCCAAGCTGGTCGACCGGCTGGTGATCGGCGTCACCACCAATCCCTCGAAGTCGCCGATGTTCACGATCGAGGAGCGGATGGCGACGGTGCGCCGCGAGGTCGCGAGCATCGGCGGCGACATCGAGGTCGTCGCATTCGATTCGCTGCTGATGGATTTCGCCGAGCGGCAGGGCGCGAAGGTGATCGTCCGCGGCTTACGCGCGGTCGCCGATTTCGAATATGAGTACCAGATGGCGGGAATGAACCAGCAGATCAATCCGCGCGTCGAGACGGTGTTCCTGATGGCCGACGTCGCGTTGCAGCCGATCGCGAGCCGGCTGGTCAAGGAAATCGCGCTGTATGGCGGCGATATCGCCAAGTTCGTGCCGGAATCGGTGCGGGTCGAGGTCGTGGCGCGGGTCCAGAAGATCGGCCGCAAGGGGAGCTAACCTTCTTCGCCCCTCCTTGGAAGGGAGGGGTTGGGGGTGGGTCGGGTGCCGCATGACTGGACCGTTGAGGCTCAAGCGGGCCGACCCACCCCCGGCCCCTCCCTTTCAGGGAGGGGAGCAGTTAGGCGTCAGCGGCCCCGCACGTTCAGATTGGCGCAAGCGGGGATTTGCTCTAAGTGGCGGCAGCCTGGTTGCGCCGGGCCTCTTGCGAGTGGGAATTTGATGCGCTTTTTCGTCGGAATGTTCGCGTTGCTCGGGTGCCTCGTCACGGTACCAGCCGCTGCGCAGAAGAAGGATGTCGTGGCAGCCCCTGCGCGCCTCACGCCGCCGCTCACGACCGATACGCAGAACCTGTTGTTGCTCGACCTGTCGACCGGCGGCCGCGTGACGATCTGGCTGCGGCCCGACGTCGCGCCGCTGATGGTCGAGCGGATCAAGACGCTGACTCGCCAGCATTTCTATGACGGCCTCGCCTTTCACCGCGTGATCGATGGCTTCATGGCGCAGGGCGGCGATCCCAAGGGCGACGGCACCGGTGGATCGACGCTGCCCGACCTCAAGGCCGAATTCAATTATCTGCCGCACGTCCGCGGCGCGGTGTCGGCGGCCCGCTCTGACAAGGAGGACAGCGCGAACAGCCAGTTCTTCATCGTCTTCCAGCCGCGCCTCAGCCTCGACAAGAAATACACCGTGTTCGGCCGCGTGATCGACGGGATGCAGTATGTCGACGCGATCGAGCGCGGCGAGCCGCCCGCGAACCCGTCGCGGATCGTCCATGCCTATATCGCGGCGGACAATCCTCCGGCGTATGTCGCTGGCCCGCCGGCGCCTGCGCTCGGTGCGCCGGTGACGTTGCCGGGAACGGCTTCGGGCCCGAACGCGGCGAAGCCCAAGCTCGCGCCGGCCCGCAAGGCGCCGGTCAAGAAGGCGCCTGCCAAGAAGTGAGACTCCGTTGAACGTCGACCTTTTCGACTTCGACCTGCCGACCGACAACATCGCGCTGCGCCCCTCGGCGCCGCGCGATTCTGCACGGATGCTGGTACTCGAAGGTGATCGTACCCTTGATGCGGGCGTGTCCGACCTGCCGTTGTTGCTGCGGCGTGGCGACATGCTCGTGTTCAACGATACGCGCGTGATCCCCGCCCAGCTCGAAGGACGGCGCGGGGATTCGAAGATCGGTGCGACCTTGCACAAGCGCGAGGGCCCGCGTCGGTGGCGGGCATTCATCCGCAACGCGCGGCGGCTTCACGACGGCGACGTGATCGCGTTCGGCAACGGCGTCAGCGCGGCGGCGGTCGATCGCGAAGACGACGGCAGCTACGCGCTGGTGTTCGAGGGCGACGAGCCGGTCGAGCTGCTGCTGGAACGCGCGGGCCACATGCCCCTGCCCCCGTACATCGCCAGCAAGCGCCCGACCGACGAACGCGATGCGGACGATTACCAGACGATGTTCGCGTGCGAGCCAGGTGCGGTCGCGGCGCCGACCGCGGCGTTGCACTTCACGCCCAAGTTGATGGCGGCGCTCGACGCGGCGGGGATCGGTCACGCGACGCTGACGCTGCATGTCGGCGCGGGGACGTTCCTGCCGGTCAAGGCAGACGATACGACCGAGCACCGGATGCACGCCGAGTGGGGCCGGATCGATGCCGCCACCGCCGACCGGCTCAACGCAGTCCGCGCAAGCGGTGGTCGCGTGATCGCGGTGGGTACGACGTCGCTGCGACTGATCGAGAGCGCGACCGGCGAGGACGACGTGATCCGTCCATTCGACGGCGACACCGCGATCTTCATTACGCCGGGATACCGGTTCCGCGGCATCGACGGGCTGATGACCAATTTCCATCTGCCGCGCTCGACGTTGTTCATGCTGGTGTCGGCGCTGATGGGGCGCGAGCGGATGCAGGCGGCGTATGCGCATGCGATCGCTGAGAAGTATCGGTTCTACAGCTATGGCGACGCCTCGCTTCTGCTGCCATGACGGGCGGCATGCTGCTCGCTCTCGCTCTGCTTCAGGCTATCACGGCCGCGCCGCCGCCCGCGGGCGCGCCGCAACCGCCCGCGACGATCTTCGCCGAGCCGGCTGCGCTGTTCATTGCCGCGTGCGATGCGAACGGTGACGGCCGCGTGACGCAGGCCGAACTGACCGCGTGCGTTGCGCGGAGCTATGCAACCGCCGAGGGCGCTGCGTCGGGATCGATCGGGTACATTGCCTATGCCGACTGGGCGCAGGCATGGCTCGGCGATCGCAACGCTTTGCCGAGCCCGTTCGAGATTGATCGCGACGGCGACAACCGGATCACGCTGGCCGAACTCCAGGCGCGGTTCGCGCAATTCTTCGCGCGGTTCGACCGCGACAAGGACGGCGTGCTGACTCGCGCCGAACTCATCACCATCCGCGGCGCGCCGGCCGGCGATCGCTACGGCCTCCGCAAGAAAAAATAATATGACCACCCGTCCCCGCTTCGACTTCACCATCTCCGCCACCGACGGCAAGGCACGCACCGGCGTCATCGCGATGCAGCGCGGCGACATCCGCACGCCTGCGTTCATGCCGGTCGGCACCGCCGCGACGGTCAAGGGGATGAAACCCGCCGACGTGGTTGGCGCGGGCGCGGATATCATCCTCGGCAACACCTATCATTTGATGTTGCGGCCGGGCGCCGAGCGGGTCGCGCGGCTAGGTGGGCTGCACGCGTTCTCGGGCTGGTCGAAGCCGATCCTGACCGATTCCGGCGGCTATCAGGTGATGAGTCTTGCCGACCTGACCAAGCGGTCCGAGGAGGGCGTCTCGTTCAAGTCGCATCTCGACGGCACGCGACATTTGCTAAGCCCCGAGCGGTCGATCGAGATCCAGCGGCTGCTCGGTTCGAACATCGTCATGGCGTTCGACGAACTCGTGCCGACGACGTCGACGCGTGAAGTACAGGCGGCGGCGATGGAGCGATCGATGCGCTGGGCCAAGCGGTCGCGCGCGGCGTTCGATGCGGGCGAAGATCATGCCGAGAACAATGCGATCTTCGGGATCCAGCAGGGTGCGCTGAACGAAGGTTTTCGGAAGTCGTCGGCGGATGCGCTGATCGATATCGGCTTCGACGGCTATGCAGTCGGCGGGCTCGCGGTCGGCGAAGGCCAGGAAGCGATGTTCGGCTGCCTCGACTTCGCGCCGGACCAGTTGCCGGTCGACAAGCCGCGCTACCTGATGGGCGTCGGCAAGCCGGACGACATCATCGGCGCGGTCGAGCGCGGGATCGACATGTTCGATTGCGTGATGCCCACGCGCTCCGGGCGGACCGGCCAGGCCTTTACGCGCACCGGCCCGATCAACATCCGTAATGCCAAGTTCGCCGAGGATATGGGGCCGCTCGATCCCGCCTGCCCCTGCCCGGTCTGCGCGACCTGGGGCCGGGCGTATCTGCATCATCTGGTACGGTCGGGCGAAATGCTTGGCGCAATGCTCATGACGGAGCATAACATCTGGTTCTACGAGACGCTGATGGCGGATCTGCGGGCGGCGATCGCCTCGGGGACGCTGACGCAGTTCGCGAATGATTTCCGTGGCGTGTATGCCCGGAAGAGTGAAGGAGAGCCCAAGTGACGATCAAGATCGACAGCGACACCCCGAACGAAATCCTCGCCGCCGCGAAGGAGGCAAAGCTGCAGGCCGAAGCCGCCGCGCATAACGCCGCGGAGAAGGCCAAGAGCTGGCCGCTCGCGAAGATCGGGCTTGGCGTCGGCATCGGCTCGGCGGCGATCGCGGGCGCAGTGCTGTTCGCGAACCGCAACAAGTAAGGATCCCGATGCGCCTCCTCCGCTCCGCTCTGCTGCTGACCGCAGCATGTCTTCCCGTAGCGGCGGTAGCGCAGACCGCTCCCACGCAGGTTTCTGTGAAGCCGATCGCGTATACCGAGCGTACGCTGCCGAACGGCCTGCGCGTGTATGCGATCCGCGATACCGGCACGCCGAACGTGTCTGTGCAGGTCTGGTACGACGTCGGCTCCAAGGACGATCCCAAGGGCAAGTCCGGGTTCGCGCACATGTTCGAACACCTCATGTTCAAGTCGACGCGCAATCTTGTGTCGGAGCAGATGGACCGGCTGACCGAGGATGTCGGCGGCTACAACAACGCCTCGACCAACGACGACTATACCAATTATTACGAGGTGATCCCGGCGAACCACCTCCAGCGGCTGTTGTTCGCGGAGGCCGATCGCATGGCGAGCCTCGTCGTCGAGCCCAAGAGCTTCGGCTCGGAGCGCGATGTGGTGAAGGAGGAACTGCGCCAGCGGACGCTCGCGCAACCCTACGGCAAGCTGTTCTCGATCTACTATCCCGAGCTTGCCTATCAGGTTCATCCCTATGCGCGGCCGGGGATCGGCAGCCTGGAGAACCTCGAAGCCGCCGGGATCGACGACGTACGGGCGTTCCATGCGACCTATTATCGGCCGGACAACGCGATCCTCGTGGTGTCGGGCAATTTCGATCCGGCACAGCTGAACGGCTGGGTCGACCAGTATTTCGCGGGGATCAAGAAGCCGGCGACCGCGATCCCCCGCGTGACGGTGGCCGAGCCCGCGCGGACCAAGGCGGTGACGCGTACCGTGTACGAGCCGAACACGCCGCTGCCAGCCGTGCTGGTCAGCTATCACCTGCCGCCGGACCGTGACGCGGATATCCCCGCGCTGACGGTGCTGAAAGCAGTGCTGGCGACCGGCGAGAGTTCGCGACTGTACGAAAGCCTAGTGTACCGCGACCAACTGGCGCAGTCCGCGGAGGCCATGCTCGATACCAAGCAGGCGACCGGCAACATGATCGTCTATGCCATCCTGGCAGGCGGCAAGACGGTCGAGGCGGGCGAGGCCGCGTTGAAGCGCGAGATCGCCCGGTTCCGCGATGCACCGGTGACCGCCGCGGAACTGGCGGAGGCGAAGAACGAGATCCTGACCCAGTCGATCCAGTCGCGCGAGACGGCAGAGGGCAAGGCGAGCACGCTGGCCGCAGCGGTGCTGATCGATGGCGATCCGGCGGCGGCTGACAAGCAGTTGGCGGCGATATCGCGGGTGACGGCGGCGGATATCCAGCGGGTTGCGCGGAAATATCTTGGCGACAATCAATCGGCAACGATCCGCTACATGCCACTTGCCGCTAAACCTGCGGGCGGTATCGCGGATACGATCGCGGTGGCGCCGACCGTGCAAGTCGCGGATCTGAAGGGACCGGCAAATATCGAAATCGTGACGCCTGCGCCTGACAGCCAGCGCGTCCAGCCGCCTGCGCCAAGCGCACCTGTATCGCCGACGATCCCGCAGCCGATCGAGACCCGCCTTGCCAACGGCATGCGGCTGGTGACGGTGGAGCGGCACGACCTGCCGATCGTCACCGCGTATCTCGTGACCGCGGGCGGCGCGGCCACCGATCCTGCGAACCGCGCCGGCGTCAGCAGCCTGTCTGCCGACCTGTTGACCAAGGGTACGAAGACGCGGTCCGCGACGCAGATCGCGCGCTCCATCGAAGGTCTTGGTGGTGCGATCGGCAGCACTGCGGCGAGCGACGGGGCGTCGGTCGACGTGACCGTGAAATCGGATCAGCTGCCGCCGGCGATGGCGATCCTCGCCGACGTCGCGATCAACCCGGCGTTTGCGCCCGAGGAGATCGAGCGCGCACGCACGCAACAGATCGACGCGGTCACGCTGGCGCTCAAGGACCCCGCGCAGGTCGCCGGGCTCGTCGCGGACCGGGCGGTGCTTGGCGCATCGCCTTATGGTGCGCCCAGCGGGGGAACTCCGCTATCGCTGAAAGCGATCACGCGCGACGACATCACCGCGGCCTATGCGCGCAGCTTCAAGCCGGACCAAGCGACGCTGATCATGGTCGGCGACGTCACCGCCGCCAAGGCGAAGGCATTGGCCGAGGCGCAGTTCGGCCGCTGGACGACACAGGGCGCAGGTGCACCGAAGGCTACACCGGTCGTCTATCCCAAGCCTCGCGTGATCGTCGTCGACATGCCCGAGGCGGGACAAGCGGGCGTCGTCGTCGCGCGGCCGGCCATCGAACGCGCCGACCCGCGCTATTATGCGCTGGCGGTGGGCAACACCGTGCTCGGCGGCGGCTTCTCGTCGCGGCTGAACCAGGAAATCCGGATCAAGCGCGGGCTGGCCTACGGTGCGGGCAGCGCGCTGGATGCCGGCAAGACCCAGGGGACGATCGCCGCGCGAACCCAGACCAAGAACCCGACAGCGGCGGAGGTGGTAACGCTGATCGCCGCCGAGATGACCCGGATGGGGTCGGCCCCCGTCCCGGCGGCCGAACTCGACACGCGTAAAGCCGTGCTGATCGGCAATTTCGGACGCGGGATCGAGACGACCGCCGGTGTCGCCAACATTCTCGGCGCATATGTTCAGAACGGGGTACCGCTGGGCGAACTCCAACGCTTCACGGGCGCGGTCGGAGCGGTCGATCCAAAGGGCGTGCAGGCGGCGGCGATCGCGCTGCTCGACCCGAAGGCGGCGAGCATCGTCGTGGTCGGCGATGCGAAGCAGTTCATCGCGCCCTTGCGCAAAGCCTATCCCAACGTCGAAGTCATTCCCGAAGCCGCCTTGAACCTCGACACGCCAACCTTGCGGTAAGCAATTCCTGCCACGATGCCGTGCGTCCCGAGACGGGACGCGCTGTAAATACGGAACAGTTCGCGGCGGCATAATCGGCTATACTCCGATTCTCCCGCGGCGGTCGGGCAGAGGCGAGGTAAGTCGGTTGCGGGTTCAGATGCGAACATTTCGGCTGATGCGCCGCATCTGGTTGGGCATGGTTGCGGTGCTGTTGGTGATCGGTGCCGGGATGTCCGCGCAGGCCGCGCTGCGTGCCATCGCGCGCCACGGCGCGGTCACGGCTGATCGCACCGATGCTTCGACCTTGCCGGGCGATACCGCTTTGCCGACGGTGTCGGACAAGCAGGAAACCGCCGCGCCCGCTGCCGGCGTGACCGGGACGATCGATCTTCCCGACCTGCCGATCCCCGCCGGTACGGCGATAGACGTCGGTATCGTCCCCGCCCGGCCATTCTCGACGACCGGCATCTCGGCGATAGATCGCGGCCGCGCGGTGCAGTGCCTGACTGCCGCGATCTATTATGAAGCGGCATCGGAACCCGATGCAGGCCAGCAGGCCGTGGCGCAGGTGATCCTCAATCGTACCCGCCATCCGGCATTTCCCGCGACCGTGTGCGGCGTGGTGTATCAAGGGTCCGAACATGCCGGCTGCCAGTTCAGCTTTGCGTGCGATGGCGCGATGGCGCGTATTCCCAATCGCGCGGCGTGGATGCGGGCGGCGCGGGCCGCGGGCATGGCGCTGTCCGGCTATGTCTACGCACCGGTCGGCCTGGCGACGCATTATCACACTTATGCGGTGACCCCGGCGTGGAACCGCAGCATGGTAATGACCGATGTCGTCGGCGCGCATTTCTTCCACCGATGGAAGGGGTATTGGGGCACATCGGCCGCGTTCAGCCAACATTATGGCGGCGGTGAACCCGTACCGGGGCCGCACACCCCACTGGCACCGATCGCTTCACCCACGCCGGCGATGATCGCTGCAGGCGTCGCCGCGGCGGATACCGTTCCAACGCCGAGCGTCGCGGCTGTCTCGATGGCGTCGGTTCAGCGGGGCGCGATGTCCATGAAGTCCGCCACCCCTACACCCGCGCCGGTTGCCGACGACATGCTGCCGCCCGAATCGCAGATTCTGGATCGCTGGAAGGATTCGGGGAAGCCGTTGAAATAGGGCCGACCGACACTCAGTGTGTTCGGGTGCGGCAGCGCCAAGATTGCTCCGTCGCTCGGTACTGTTCCGTGGTTATACCCATTGTCACCTAACCATCGTCATCCCCGCGGAGGCGGGGACCCATATGCTCACGCGTAGGCGATCACGTCGCGAGGTTTGCCATTATGGGTTCCCGCCTGCGCGGGAATGACGACTACCTGCTTGAAACTATGATCACCGACTGGTTCACGGGCACACTGTTCCGCGGGCCATATTCTATCGATAGGCGGCAACGGAGATCCTGAACTCCTGAGTAAAGCCGAAGCGGCCGAAATAACGCGCGAAAAGAGCGGATTTAGCGGTTCAAACCGGCTGTCGATGGGTTCCAGGCATCGCTGCTGGAGCGGCGCGACTTCCACCGCTTGGGGCGCAGGACGGTCCGACAGGTTGGCTATCACGGACTGGTTTCAGGGCTCAATTTGCCCAATCCGGAACGTTGGAGTTCGCCGAGTTGCAGGTTTAGGCGATCCCCTTAAACGTAGCCGAAGGGATGGGTATGACGGGATCGAGAGTCCCCGAACTCAACCGGGTCTATCGGCCGCTTCCTGACACAGAAAAGCCCGGGCGCTGGTGGCACCCGGGCTGTCTTCATTCGTCGATCGCATCGTGGTGATCGCAGGTGCGCCTATTCGGCGGCGACCATCACGTTCATCATGTTCATGCGCTCGCCGCCGGGAGGGGCGGCTTCGCGCGCGGCGCGGAGGACCTGGGTGCGCTCGGCGCGCGAGGCCATTTCGTCCCAGGCCTTTTCGGCACGGCGGCAGCGGTCGCGAACGTTGTCGAGGAGGGCGGCATCGCCATTGCGACGCTCTTCATCAGCGCGGGCCCGGTAAAATTCTGGATTATCGGCCATGCTGGTGCGCTCCTGCGGGAAATTTCAAAGGGGTGAAGCGGCGGCCATGATAGCCGCCGCATCGCAGCCGAGATCAGGTTGGCGGACCGTAATCCGCCAGCGAGATCAATCGGCTGGCTGGAGGTTCACGGCCGACTGCTTGCCACGCTTGTCGGGCTCGAGCTCGTAGGTGACGCGCTGGTTCTGGTTCAGCGTCGGCATGCCGGCGCGCTCAACCGCGGTGATGTGCACGAATGCATCGTTGCCGCCGCCATCCGGCGCGATGAAGCCATAGCCCTTGTCGGCGTTGAAGAATTTTACGGTTCCGGTGATAGCCATGAGATGGCTCCTTCTTAGTATGGGGCAACCCGACGTTCGGGCGGCCCGTGCCGCGGAGCAGGGAAAGAAGGAGAAAGGTGCCGCAAAGCGCCAAGAACCGTCGATATGCGACTGTAGCTGAGCACCATATGGGCCAAGATCGCCGGAAATGCAAATCTTGCCGATAAAATGGGTCAAAAACCGCGTCGATTTACGCAACTAATATTTTCGCGCGCCCATCCCGAAGCAGCAATACTTCGTGACGACCGACACCGATATTTCGGTGCCGGTCGAGCGGCTTAGCGGCAACGCGTCTCGTTGCTGTTGCGGTCGATGGCACGCCCGGCAAGCGCCCCGCCGGCTGCGCCGAGGACGGTGCCGAGCAGGCCCGAACCGCCCGGCGCGATAACGTTGCCGAGCACGCCGCCCGCGACTCCGCCGACGATCAGCCCGGTGGTGCCGTCGTTGCGGCGGCAATAGTACCGGCCGTCGTTGCCGCGATAGACGCGCTCGTTCTGCGACAGGCGGCGCTCGCGGTAGCGGCGGTCGTCGCGGTAATAGCGGCCGGCATCGTAGCCGTTGTACGCGGGATCCGGCCGGTTATAGTCGTAGGACCGATAGCGCGGGTCGGCGCCGTAGCGGCTGCCGCCGTCGCCAACGCAGCCGGCGACCAGAGTGGAGGCGGCCAGCAGGCCCAGCATCGCAACGCGCATGTCGTGTCCTTTCCGTGGATATCGAGAGCGTAATGATCGGCGCCGGGGTTTGGTTGCCGGCGCCTATCCCAGATCAGTCCTTGAGGTTGGCAGGCACGGTGCCGCCGTTCTTCTCAAGCTCGCGCATCACGGCCTTGATCAGCCACATGTTCATCTCGGCGCTGCCGTCCTTTGCGCCGGTATAGCCGAGCTCGGTGGCGAGCTCCTTGCGGTTGTCGAGGCTCGAATCGAGATCGAGCAGCTTCATCAGATCGACGATCGAGGTGCGCCAGTTGAGATCCGAACCCTTCTTGGAGGCGATACCCGAGAGAACGGCCTCGACATCGACCGACTGGGCGGGCGCGGCGGGCGCCGCCTGCGGAGTCGGGGCGGCAGTCGTCGGCGTTGGCGTCGGCGCGGGCTGGGCTGCGGTGGTCTGCGGCGCGGGCGCTGGAGCCGGTGCGTCGGCCTTGGGCGTGCCGAAATGGCCGCTGCCGAGCGGGCCGTGCTCACCGAAGATGGCGGACTTGATCTTGCTGAAGATGCTCATGGGGGGTCTCCGTTGATGAGGCGTATGGCGGGAGAACGCCCGGTGGCGGATTTGGGTGCAGCGTCCGCAAGCGCCGGCGTCAGATCGGCCGCGCCGTGCGACTGGCCGGGGCCCGCGCCGGGGCGGTGATCGGCACCGGGTTCGAACTCGGGGTCGGGTTCGCTCGGGCGTTCCGGATCGAACATATCGGCGAGCGCCGCGACTCGGGCCGCATCGGTGGGGGCCACCGCGTCGACCTCGTCATCGCCGATCAGCCCGCAGTCGACCGCATAGCCGATGAACCAGCTGTCGCGGTCTGCGCCCTCGACGACGACCCGCTCGGCGGTTTCGCGGTCGCGCGGCGCATCGAGGATGATCACCTCCTCCTCGGAACAGTCGCGGCTGTAATCGTCGTCGCCGAAAATGCTGCCGTCCTCTTCGTCATAGTCGCTCGGCGGTGGGAAGCGGGTGCGCCAGGCACAGGTGACGTCGTCCCACCAGACCGGGCATTCGCCATCGCGTCCGTCGGGCTCGGCCGCCGGAAGTGCAGAAAGTGCAGACGCTGGAGCGGGTTTCTGTGGCACCGGTTTGGCGACGGGTTCGGGCGCGAGACTGAGCAGCCCGGCGGCCTCCGCGCGCGCCCATTGCTCGGCGGTCCAGCCTGCGCGGGCGGCGGGATCGAGATCGGCGACGTCGACCTCCGACGCGAGGCCGGCGTTGCTGCGAAGCCAGCGGTCGGCGCGGGCGAGCGCCACGATCGGCGCCAGCCCTTCCCCTATTTCGGTCGAGCGGACGCGTTCGCCGAGGAACAGGCCGGCGCGGGCCGGGCCGGCATCGCGCTCGACGAGGTCGAGGAACGCATCGAACTCGGTCGCGATCAGGCGCGCGGCGGCGTTGGTGGTCTCGCTTTCCTCGGCATGGCGATCGAGCCGAGCGAGCAGCGACATGGCGAGGCGGTTGTCGAAGCGGTGGCGTTCGATCACGTCGCCGTCGGGCTTAGTGAGACGCTCGATCTGGCCGACCATCGCGCGACAGAACAGCGCCTCGGCGACGATCGGCCGCGCGACGAGCTTGGCGGCGTCCCAACCGAGCGCGAACGCCGCGCCCGATGCACGGCGGCGCAGGCTGTACGCGGCGCGGGGCGACAGGCCGACGCTGGCGGTCGCCTCGTCGACGGTGGCACCCTCGGCGATGCGTTCGAGAAAGCCGCGCTGGCGCTCGGGGGACCAGCCGTCGATGCGCTGGCGATGTTGTTGCGTGAAGGAGTCGATCGGCGGCGCGTCGATACCGTGTTCCTGGAGAGCAGCGGTCACTTGCGCATGGTCCGGGCAAGCGCGGTCCAGCGGTCGCGGTTGGCGGCGATCTCGGGGGATACGGGCAGGCGGTTGCCGATCCGGCCGGCGTCGACATGCGCTTGCCAGGCCATGACGTGGCGGACCGCGTCGGGGAGGTGGTCGGGGATCGGGGGTTCGTAGCGTGGCTTGGGGGCGGGTACGGCGCGCTTGGCCAAGTGGCAGAGTCGCGGATCGGCCGGAGTGGGTGCGTTTGCCATGGTCGATCCTCGTTGCGAGAGGACCGATCAGGTATGCCGGATCGGGATGTGTAGGACAGCGGTTTTATCGGGTGGTGCTCGTGCTGCCGCCCCCTATCGTCATCCTGACGAAAGTCAGGACCCAGGGTTACGGGGTACGGCGCTTGGGGCTCTGGGTCCTGACTTTCGTCAGGATGACGGACGGGGGGATGACGGTTGGCATCGGCAACGGGGGCTCGGCAACGGGTGCGTGGCCGACTGGCGTGGCGAAGCCACCTCCCCCCGTCATACCGGACTCGTTCCGGTATCCAACGTTCCGCACTACCGCGGCTATCAAATTCGGGGGAGCGTGGCCCCCGGAAGCAATCCGGTGTGACGGAGCGAGGGTGGAGGATTCGGGATCGGCGTAGACGAGCCCTACTTATCCTCCCCCGCCAGGGGGAGGTGGCACCGCAGGTGACGGAGGGGGCGGACACGGGACGTGAGTATTTGCCCCCTCCCCCTCCGTCTGGCAAGCGCCAGCCACCTCCCCTTGCGGGGGAGGATCAGGAAGCCGTCTCAGCCGAGCGTCGAACCGCGATCCGCGGCGAACGACGGGGCCGGGCCGGTGGCGGGGCGGAGCGACTCGCGCTCGGCCTTGGTGGGGACCGCGGTGGGATCGGGGCGGAAGGCGGCCGGCGCGCGATCGGTCGCACCCGGGCGGGGCTTGTCGAGCGCGAGATCGGGCGCGGCATGCTCGGCGGGGTTGGCCTTCGATCGCAGGAACACCGCCAGCAACGCACCCCCGAGACCGATCGCCGCGGCCCCAATCGACAGCGCGTTGATGCCGAACGTCTTGGGCTGGGCGGTGGGCTTGTGCGGATGAGGCTTGGTCATGGTCGAATCCAATTCAGCGGTCTATATCAGGCAACGGATCGGACCTACGACATGTTCCAAACCAGTCGCCCGCAAGCCCCTCCCCTCGGTGGCGATGCGACGAGGTAATTAACCATCTTAACAATCCCTTGCCACACATTTCCGTTGCTCTCTGGCAATCGCATGGCGATGATATTGACGGCGAAATACTTTCCTGCTGTTCTGGTTAGTGCAACCTTCGCTTGTAAAAACATCGGTGAAAACTGGAGTCTATATGACTGGACCAACTGCTAGAGCGATGCCGGGTCAACGTTCCCAAGCAAATGCGCAAGCCGCGGTCGTCGATCTCAAGCATGTAGTTCGCACTTGGACCGACAAGCAGGTTGCACTCGGTAAGACCACGCTTCGAAAATCAAACGAGTTTTGGCAGAAGCACGGGCACGATTACCTAGAAAATATCAAAAGCTATTTTCCAATTGGGAAAGACGTCCGAGAAGGAGGAGCAACCGTACGCCTTATCATTGCCGAATTAGGCATTGGCGGCCAGTATATTCTAAAGACATACAGAGGAAGACAGCATGTCGTTTTCAAGGGATATGCGGGAGCCAGGCAATTTCTGACCGGCCCAAGATACGGGCTGATGCATCCTAAGATAATTTCTCTGAAAATGACGAAAGCCGGCATGAAGGCCGCTGCACGCGACAGCGTGATATTTGGTATCCTGTTTTGCACGGTAATCGACGTGGTAGATTATGTTAGCAACGACAGAGCTACGTTAGGATCTCTTTTTGGCGCCATAGGAATGGACATCGCCAAATGTCTAGTTGCCACGGCCGCAGCGTATGCGGTCGGCGTTGGTACCGCTGCCTTGATGGGAACGGCCGTGATTGCCGTTGGGCCCGTAGTCGCCGCCCTCGTAATTGGAGTCGGGGTATCGCTAGCGCTCGACTGGATTGACAATCGCCTAGGCCTGACGCGAAAACTCGGGCAGTTATGCGATGAAGGCTTGGCTCGCCTGAAGGCCGCAGTTGCAGAGAGTGAAGCAACCTGGCGTCGGATCGAGTCATCACAAGTGGTTCGGGATTTATCGAGAGAGGCAGGGGAATGGTCCGATTGGATAGCCAATCAAGCATCGCGAGTCACCTGGACTCCTGGTTTTCTATGACGACCGGACGCTGCATCCGATGAATGAAGACATTCCCCAGTGGAAGCCGTGGTACCGCATACCATTTTTCGGCCTGTTCGCTGGCGGCGCAGCGATGGCCATTTACGGAGCAATTGTCTTTATTTCCCTCTGCAAGGAAATCAAGATGTATGCCCCCGAGATTGTCGTTGAAACGGCGATGAGCGCGTTCCCACCGCTAGGTGTCGCAGTCATGGCTATCGGTGCCATGGGACTCTTGCCCAGGAAACCTGACGGCTCGGGCGTCCGCCCTTTGACGACTAAAACTGGCGAGGAGCGAAATCCCGCATTCATAGCCATACTGATCGCGCTGGCTGGAATGCTGCTCTACCCGATTTGCGGGGTCGCGCTGCACGTGGTGACGACGAAGATCCTGACCGAACGTGGATATACGGCTACTACGCAGCGAGTAAATGGCGTGTCGGGCTATATGACCTCGAATTGGCAGCGCTCGATCAAGCACCAAGATCGCGCCAACGCGGACAACTCGCAGCCGCTATAAAGACTGATGATACCGAAATGAAATCGGTACCGCTTCGGTCGCTCCGCCAACGTGATCCCGCCGCACTCGCCGAGCGTCCCTACTCAGTGGCGATCGGTATTGCGAAGGCGAGCGACGACTTAACACGGAGGGATCGCAACCGGTGAATGAGATTGGTCGTCACGCAGTTTCGCTGAACACCGAGATCCCTACCATGACTGCGGACAGTCCCATCCATCCGTATGGCAGTGCTAACCAGCCGCGCTCGCCACCCTCTTCTCCAGCAACGGCGCCAGATACTTCCCCGTAAAGCTGCCCTTGGCCTTCGCGACCTTCTCCGGCGTACCCTCCGCGACGATCTCGCCGCCCTTGACGCCGCCTTCGGGGCCCAGGTCGAGGACCCAGTCGGCGGTCTTGATGACGTCGAGATTGTGTTCGATCACGACGACCGTGTTGCCTTGCTCGACCAGCGCGTGGAGGACTTCGAGCAGTTTGCGCACGTCTTCGAAGTGGAGCCCGGTGGTGGGTTCGTCGAGGATGTAGAGCGTGTTGCCGGTGGCGCGGCGCGAGAGTTCCTTGGCGAGCTTGACGCGTTGCGCTTCGCCGCCCGAGAGCGTCGTCGCCTGCTGGCCGACCTTGACGTAGCCGAGGCCGACCTCGACCAGCATCGCCATCTTGTCGCGGATCGGGGGGACCGCCTTGAAGAACTCGGCGGCGTCCTCGACCGTCATGTCGAGCACGTCGGCGATCGAATGGCCCTTGAACTTCACCTCGAGCGTCTCGCGATTGTAGCGCGCGCCGTGGCAGACGTCGCAGGTGACGTAGACGTCGGGGAGGAAGTGCATCTCGATCTTGAGCACGCCGTCGCCCTGGCACGCCTCGCAGCGGCCGCCCTTGACGTTGAAGCTGAAGCGGCCGGGCTTGTAGCCGCGCGCCTGCGATTCCGGCAGGCCGGCGAACCAGTCGCGGATCTGCGTGAAGCTGCCCGTGTAGGTGGCGGGGTTGCTGCGCGGGGTGCGGCCGATCGGCGACTGGTCGATGTCGATGACCTTGTCGAGATACTGGAGGCCGGTGATCTTGTCGTGTTTCCCTTGCACGATGCGCGCGCCGTTCAGTTCGCGCGCGGCGGCGGCGTAGAGCGTGTCGATCGTGAAGCTCGACTTGCCCGAGCCGGAGACGCCGGTGATGCAGGTGAAGGTGCCGAGCGGCAGGCTGGCGGTGACGCCGCGCAGGTTGTTGGCGACCGCGTTGTGGACGGTGAGCTTCTTGCCGTTGCCTTTCCGTCGCGTGGTTGGGACCGGCACCTCGCGCGTGCCGTTGAGATAGTCGGCGGTGATGCTGCCCTTCGACTTGAGGATCTGCTTCAGCGTGCCCTGCGCGACGACCTGGCCGCCGCGGACGCCGGCGCCGGGGCCCATGTCGATGATGTAGTCGGCGGTGCGGATCGCGTCCTCGTCATGCTCGACGACGAGCACGGTGTTGCCGAGATCGCGCAGACGGCGCAGCGTCTTGAGGAGCATGTCGTTGTCGCGCTGGTGCAGGCCGATCGAGGGCTCGTCGAGGACGTAGAGCACGCCGGACAGGCCGCTGCCGATCTGCGACGCGAGGCGGATGCGCTGGCTTTCGCCGCCGCTGAGCGTGCCGCTGGTGCGGTCGAGGTTGAGGTAGTCGAGGCCGACGTTGTTGAGGAAGCCCAAGCGCTCGACGATCTCCTTGAGGATGCGTTCGGCGATCGCGTTCTGCTGGTCGCCGAGATGCTGCGGCATGTCGGTGAAGAACTGGAGGGCGTCGACCACCGAGAGATGCGTGGCGTAGGAGATGTCCTTCATCGCGATCTTGACCGCGAGCGCCTCCGGCTTCAGGCGCGCGCCGCCGCAGACTTCGCAGGGGGCGGCGGACTGGTACTTGCTCAGTTCCTCGCGCATCCAGGCTGAATCGGTCTGGAGCATGCGGCGGTTGAGGTTGCCGATGACGCCCTCGAACGGCTTGCTGACGTCGTATTTCTTCTTGCCGTCGATGAAGGTGAGCGTGACGGGCTTGCCCTTCGAACCGTGCAGGATGGTGCTCTGGACCTCCGGCGGGAGGTCGGACCAGGGGGTCTCGATGTCGAACTTGAACTCGCGTGCGAGGCTGCCGAGGACCTGCATGTAATAGGGCGACGGCGGGTTGGATTTCGCCCAGGGGACGACCGCGCCCTTCTTGATGCTGAGCATGTGGTTGGGGACGACGAGGTCTTCGTCGAACAGCAGCTTCTCGCCGAGGCCGTCGCAGGCCGGGCATGCGCCTTGCGGGGCGTTGAAAGAAAACAGCCGTGGCTCGATCTCGGAAATGGTGAAGCCGCTGACCGGGCAGGCGAACTTTTCGGAGAAAACGATGCGGCCGTCGGGGGCGTTGTTGCCGAGAATTTCCGATTTCGGCGTGTGCGGCTCTACCGGGTCGGCGGGGTCGACATAGGCGAGACCGTCGGCGAGTTTCAGCGCAGTTTCGAACGACTCCGCGAGGCGCGTGGCGATCTCGCCGCCTACCACCAGGCGGTCGACGACGACTTCGATGTCGTGCTTGTACTTCTTGTCGAGCGCGGGGGCTTCGTCGATGTCGTGGATCGTGCCGTCGATACGGACGCGCGCGAAGCCGGCCTTCTGCCACTCGGCGAGTTCCTTGCGATACTCGCCCTTGCGGCCGCGGACGACGGGAGCGAGCAGGTACAGGCGCGTGCCCTCGGGGAGCGCCATGACGCGGTCGACCATCTGCGACACGGTCTGCGCGGCAATGGGCTCGCCGGTGGCGGGCGAGTACGGGATGCCGACGCGCGCCCAGAGCAGGCGCATGTAATCGTAGATTTCGGTGACGGTGGCGACGGTCGAGCGCGGGTTGCGCGACGTGGTCTTCTGCTCGATCGAGATCGCCGGCGAGAGGCCCTCGATGTGGTCGACGTCGGGCTTCTGCATCAGCTCGAGGAACTGGCGGGCATAGGCGCTGAGGCTCTCGACATAGCGGCGCTGGCCCTCGGCGTAGATCGTGTCGAAGGCGAGGCTCGACTTACCCGAGCCCGAGAGGCCGGTGATCACCGTGAGCGTGTCGCGGGGGATGTCGATGTCGACGTCCTTGAGGTTGTGCTCGCGCGCGCCGCGTATGGAAATCTTGGTCAGCATGAGGCTGGTTCTACTTCTGTTCTGATCGGGAGACTAGTGGGAGAGATAGGAATGCATGAGGCCGGGTGCCAGTTCATCGGCGATGATCGATTGCGCGACGGATTGCGCGACGAGCGATCGAGGCGTTGGCCAAGTGCAACGATTCAACGGTCAAGCTGTGGGGGCTCGATCCGACCGAGCGATCGCGGATCGCCCAAGCTGCCGAGCCGAAACACTCTCCGGGAGACTGGATCTCGACCAGCGACTACCCGATGTCGATCGTCAGCAAGGGCGCGCAGGGCACGACGACGATCCTGTGGACGATCGGTCTGGATGGCCATGTCGCCGATTGCCGAACCGTGGTGTCGAGCGGCGAGGTCGAACTCGACAAGGCGGCGTGCCACGCGATCGTCGCACGGGGGCGCTACAGCCCGGCGCTCGGCTTCGACGGCCAGCCGATGATCAGCCATGCTTCGCGCAAGGTGATGTGGCGACTGCCGGGGACGTGGTCCGGCAAGTAAGCGCGCTCGGGTCGCAATCAGGCGACCGGCGCCATCAGGGTTGCGATCTTAAATCGGTGTATTATCTTTGTCGTACACATTGCGAACGGCACAGAGGACGACATGGGCAAGAAGAAGGACGAGCGTAAGCGGCGCGAGCGCGAAGTTGAGATCGACATGCGCGCGGGCGGGCATCACGCGGGTGAGCCGGACGGCGGCGGGCACAAGCGCCACAAGCATGACGACGGCAAGCACGACGGTGAAAAGCAGGATGGCGGCAAGCATGCGGGCGGGGCGCCGTTCGCCGGGATCGCCGCGACGATCGCACGGCAGATGGGGACGCCGGTCGGGCGGCAGATGATCGCGGCCGGGCTGATGGCCGCGGCGACGGCGATCTCGAAGCACGACGCGAAGGCGAATGCTCGACCGACGCCGCCGACCCCGCCGACGCCCCCTGCCCCGCCCTCGCCTGCCGCACCCTCGCAAGAGGCTGAGCCTGGTGCGTCGAACGTGGAGCCGGACGTGGCGGCAGAGACGGCCAAGCCGCAGGGCAATGGTCCGTTCGCCGGGGATACGCCGGAGCCGCCGCGGAGCGAGAAGACCGCGTTGCCGCCCGAGTTCGCCAAGGTGCTGGACTCGGTGACGGTAGGGCTGGAGCGGTTGTTCGTCGGGTTCGGCAAGCCGACCGGGAAGAAGGACCCGCCGGCCGCTTGACCGTGCGGGACCGCGACGCCGCGCGTGGCGTTGCGGTTCTGTCGGGGCGGCTCAGGCGGCCTTGGTGTAGACGTCGGGGAGGTAGACGTCCGGGATGTAGATGTCCGGGATGTAGATGTCCGGGATATATACGGGAGGGATGCAGACGGCGGGTTGGCGGCGGTCGCTTTTCGCGCGGTACATCGCGCGGTCTGCGTCGGCGATGAGGTCGACGATCGGTATCTGGGGCTCGCCTTCGACGATGCCGAAGCTGACCCCGAGCGTGCCATGCGTCGCCATGCGCGGCGCCATGGTCTGCGCGAACCGTGTCGCGATGCTGGTGCCGATCGCGCGGGCCTGCGTTGTCGAGACGTCGGGCAGCACGCAGACGAATTCGTCGCCGCCCCAACGGACGAGGTGGCCTTGTCGGCCGAGAGCCTCGTGGGCGATCTCCGCGAAGGTGCGAAGCGCGGCGTCGCCGGCGGCGTGGCCGAACGTGTCGTTGAGCGTCTTGAAGCGATCGAGATCGAGCATCATCACCGTCAGCATACGCGGCGCATGGCAGCCGGCGAACGTCCGCACGATGCGATCGAGGCCGGCGCGATTGAACGCGCCGGTGAGCCAGTCGCGCTCCATCTGATCGAGCAGCAGGTTCTGGCCGCGCTCGGCCTGGAGGATCAGCAGCGAGAAGGCGCGGAAGATGATGAAGGCGATCTGGCCTGCCGCGAGCCAGGCGCCGAGATCGTCGTGACGCCCGGTCAGCTGCGTGCCGATCCGGTCGCTATAGGCCAGCCAGGCGCGGCCGAGGAACATCGGTACGGTGACCGCGAACAGCGCGGCGACGATCCAGCCGGTCTGGAGCGAGTCACGCCGCGCGAAACGGACGGCGACGACGACCACGACGAGGTCGAACCCGGCGCGGATGACGCTGAGATAGGCGACGCGGATGTGAAAATGCGCCGGGTCGTGGCTGAACCACAAGGGCAGGCCCAGCACGGCGGCGATCGCCAGCAGCGACCTCAGGCGCGCGTCCGGGCGATCGAATTTCACCGCCGCGCCGGCGATCAGCGCATAGCCCATCACCACCGCGGGGTTGCCGATACTAGGCGCCCAGGGGAGGCCGATCCGATCGTTCAGCACCGCCATCAGCGCGCCGCAACCGGCGATCAGGTGGCCGGCGCCCCATAAGCCTGCCCATGACCCGAACCGGCCGGTCGCGAGGGGGATGAGATGGATGAACCCGGCGACCAGCATGCCAAGGCCTGCGACGACGTAGAGAGTAGAGAGATCGAGCGCCACGGAGACCTGCTTGTTCGTTCGTTACGCGGGCTGATAGGTCGGCTTTGCTAAGGATTGGTTCCGGTTGGGGCGTGGGGACGGAAATTTGCTTTTTGTTGGGTTTGCGGTGTGGGTTTGACTTGGCTTGACCAGCCTTGCCACGCGTTGGGCGCGCCACTCTGATCGCGCTCGGTAATTGCGTTCCCCTTGCCCCGTCATCCCGGCGAACGCCGGGACCCATGGTCGCGGGGCGGGTAATGATGGCGCGATATCGCCGGGTCCTCCGTAACCGTGGGTCCCGGCGTTCGCCGGGATGACGGATGGGGGGGGGTGTGGACTGGGCGGGTTTGAGAAGCGTGCAGCGCTTTCGGCTTGGAGTACGTGATGCCGCCATAGACGTTGCGGATCGTGAGCTTCCCGTGGTTCGCGCTGCCACTTTATAGCGCGTTACCCCTTCCCCCGTCATCCCGGCGGACGCCGGGACCCATGGTCGCGGAATGGGTAATGATCGCGCGGTATCGCCGGGTCCCCCGTAACCGTGAGTCCCCAGCGTTCGGGATGACCGATAGGTGGTGGTTGGACGGGTTTTGAGGAGGGTGTGCAGTTGTATCGCTCCCCCACATCCCCGCTCGCCACTCGTTACCCTTACCCACTCGACCCAAGCCGTTCGCATCTCTCCCCGTAAACGCAGAGAGGGCGCCGGTGGATTGTCACCGACGCCCTCTCAAACTTGCTTCAGTCGCAGGTGCGAAGCCCTGCTTGGCCGGACAGGGGCAAAGCCCCTGTCGTCGGACGGCGCTGGAGCGCCGTCGGCAGGGCAAGCCCTTTCGATTCACATCTAGCTATTGCTAGATGTGAATGGGCTTGCCCTGCACCGCCATCGCCGCTTCCTTGATCGCCTCGGCGTGCGTGGGATGCGCATGACACGTGTAGGCGATGTCTTCGCTGGTCGCGCCGAATTCCATCGCGATGGCGGCTTCTGCGATCAGCGTTCCCGCCAGCGACGAGACGATCCAGACGCCGAGGACGCGGTCGGTCTTGGCGTCGGCGATGATCTTCACGAAGCCGTCGGTGTCGCGGTTGGTCTTGGCGCGGCTGTTGGCCGCGAAGGGGAACTTGCCGACCTTGATCTCGGTCTTTTCCTTCGCCGCTTCCTCGGTCAGGCCGACGCCGGCGATCTCGGGCATCGTGTAGACGACGCTCGGGATGACGTCCTCGTTGACGATGCCGGTCTGGCCGGCGATGTTTTCCGCGACCGCGACGCCCTCGTCCTCGGCCTTGTGCGCGAGCATCAGGCCGGGGATGCAGTCGCCGATCGCCCAGACGCCGTCGACCTTGGTGCGGAACGAGTGGTCGGTTTCGATCTGGCCGCGCTTGTTGAGCTCGAGGCCGATGGCTTCGAGGTTGAGGCCATCGACATTCGCTTTCCGGCCGATCGAGACGAGCACCGCGTCGGCGGTCAGCGTCTCGGACGCGCCACCCGCGGCGGGCTCGACGGTGACGGTCGCGACGCCGTCAGCGACGGTCACGCCGGTGACCTTGGTCGAGAGCTTGAGTTCCATGCCCTGCTTCTTGAAAAGCTTGGCGGTCTCGCGACGGACTTCGCCGTCGAAGCCGGGGAGGATCTGGTCGACGAACTCGACGACCGTGACCTTCGCGCCGAGACGACGCCAGACGCTGCCCAGTTCGAGGCCGATCACGCCGCCGCCGATGACGACCATGTGCTCGGGGACCTTGGGAATCTCGAGCGCGCCGGTGCTGTCGACGACGGTCTTCTGGTCGACCTCGACGCCGGGGAGCGGCATGACGCTCGAACCGGTGGCGATGACGATGTTCTTCGCGGTGACCTTCTGGCCGGCGATCTCGACGGTATGCGCGTCTTGGAACGCGGCCTTGCCCTTGAGCCAGGTGACCTTGTTCTTCTTGAACAGGAATTCGACGCCGCCGGTCAGTTCCTTGACAGCCTTGGCCTTCTCGGCGTGCATCTGGTCGAGGTTCAGCGTGACGCCTTGGAAGTCGATGCCGAACTTGGTCATGTGGCCGCCCTTGGCCTCCTCGTAAATCTCGGAGGCGTGGAGCAGCGCCTTGGACGGAATGCAGCCGACGTTGAGGCAGGTGCCGCCGAGCGTCTCGCGGGACTCGGCGCAAGCGGTGCGCAGACCGAGCTGCGCTGCACGGATCGCCGCGACGTAACCGCCGGGGCCCGCACCGATCACGAGGACGTCATAGTCGTAGTCAGCCATGTTATGCTCCACGTGTTTTCCTGCGAACGCAGGAATCCAGGGTTATTAAGGGCGACGTTCTTGACCCTGGGTTCCTGCGTTCGCAGGAAAACAGCAGTCAGAAGAGCGTCTCGTACAAATCCTTCCAGTGCGGGTTGGTCTGTTCGATCAAGTCGATCTTCCAGGCCCGCTTCCATTTCTTCATCTGCAACTCGCGTTGCCGTGCAGATTGTATGTCGTCACTCGCCTCGAACCACACAAGGAGGATGCAACCATGCTCCTTGGAGAAGCCGTCGATCAGGCGGTTGCGGTGTTGGTAGGCTCTGGCGAGCAGGTCGCTGGTGACGCCGAGGTAGAGCGTTCCGTTGCGGCTGCTCGCCATCAGGTAGACGAAACCGGCCCTCATGTTTTCCTACGTACGCAGAAATCCAGGGTTACGGAGGGTGGTGTCCGTGACCCTGGGCTCCTGCGTTCGCAGGAGAACGAGACGGCGGCGAAGGTCAGAGGTCGATCAGGATACGGGTCGGATCCTCGATAGCATTTTTCAGCGCCACCAGGAACGTCACGGCTTCGCGGCCGTCGATCAGGCGGTGGTCGTAGCTGAGCGCGAGGTACATCATCGGGCGGATGACGATCTGGCCGTTGACGACGACCGGGCGCTCCTCGATGCGGTGGAGGCCGAGCACGGCGGACTGCGGCGGGTTGATGATCGGGGTCGACATCAGCGAGCCGAACACGCCGCCGTTGGAGATCGTGAAGGTACCGCCCTTCATCTCGTCCATCTTGAGCGCGCCTTCCTTGGCGCGCTTGCCGAAGTCGCCGATCGTCTTCTCGATCGTCGCGACCGACATCTGGTCGGCGTCGCGGATGACGGGGACGACAAGGCCGCCCGGCGACGAGACCGCGACCGAGATGTCGGCGTAATCGTGATAGACGATGTCGTCGCCGTCGATCGACGCGTTGACCGACGGGATGTCGCGCAGCGCCATCGTCGCGGCCTTCACGAAGAAGCCCATGAAGCCGAGGCGAACGCCGTGCTTCTTCTCGAACAGGTCCTTGTACTTGGCGCGTGCCTCGATCACCGCGGTCATATCGACGTCGTTGAACGTCGTCAGCATGGCCGCCGTGTTCTGCGCTTCCTTGAGGCGCTTGGCGATCGTCTGGCGGAGACGCGTCATGCGGACGCGCTCCTCGCCGCGACCCGAAGCGGCGGCAGGGGCTGCGGCCGGGGCGGGCGCTGCGGCGGGAGCAGGCGCGGGCTTGCTCGACGCGGCGGCGGTCACGTCTTCCTTGGTGATGCGACCGTCGCGGCCGGTGCCCTTGACGGTGCCGGGGTCGACGCCGTGCTCGAGCACCGCACGGCGGACCGACGGGGAGAGTGCGGCGGGCGAGTCGCTGGTGCCGGCGCCGGGCTGGTCGCCGTAGCCTGCGCCGGACTCGTCCTTGGCGGGAGCCGCGGGCGTTGCGGTCGCGGCTGGCTCGGGCGCCTTGGCCGGAGCAGCGGCGGCGCCGTCACCGGAGTCGATCGTGGCGAGCATCGCGCCGACCTGCACGGTGTCGCCGACGGCGACCGCGTGCTGGCCCATGACGCCGGCGACCGGCGACGGGACCTCGACCGAGACCTTGTCGGTCTCGAGGCTGGCGATCGGCTCGTCGACCGCGACGGGATCGCCGGGCTGCTTCAGCCACTCGCCGAGGGTGGCTTCGGTGATCGATTCACCCAGGACGGGGACGGTGACTTCGGTTGCCATTTTCTCGTTTCCTCCACCCCGGCGTAGGCCGGGGTCCAGTTACGAAACGCTGAGTGGCCGGCGTTTCGCTCAATTACATCTACCATCCCAACTGGGCCCCGGCCTACGCCGGGGTGGTAGAAAAACTTAGTTTGCGCGGGTGCGGCGGATTTCGTCGCGGACGGAGTGGCCGAGCGCGTCGGCGACGAGCGCGCCCTGTTCGGCCTGGTGACGCTTCATCAGGCCGGTCGCGGGCGAGGCCGAGGCGTTGCGCCCGGCGTAGCGCGCGCGCTTCACGCGGGAGTCGACCGTTGCCAGCGCCTCCTCGATCAGCGGCTCGACGAAGAACCAATAGCCGTTGTTTTTCGGCTCTTCCTGCGCCCAGACGATCTCTTCCAGGTTCGGCATCCGTGCGACGCGCTCGGCGATCGGGTTGCCGGGGAAGGGATAGAGCTGTTCGACGCGGACGATCTGCGTGTCGGTGTCGCCCGCCGCGTCGCGTGCCTCGATCAGGTCGTACGCGACCTTGCCGGTGCACAGGACCAGACGCTTCGTGTCGACGTCGGCGGCCGGATTGGTATCCGACAACAGGCGGCGGAAGTGGCTGTCGCCCTGGAAATCCTCCGCGTTCGAAACCGCCAGCTTGTGACGGAGCAACGACTTGGGCGTCATCACGATCAGCGGCTTGCGGAAGTTGCGATGCATCTGGCGGCGAAGCAGGTGGAAATAGTTCGCCGGGCTGGTGCAGTTCGCGACCTGGATGTTGTCGTCGGCGCACGACTGGAGGAAGCGCTCGGGACGCGCCGAGCTGTGCTCAGGCCCCTGCCCTTCATAGCCATGCGGGAGCAGCATCACGAGGCCGTTGGCGCGGAGCCACTTCGATTCGCCGGACGTGATGAACTGATCGATCATGATCTGCGCGCCGTTGACGAAATCGCCGAACTGCGCCTCCCAGAGGACCAGCGTCTTCGGGTCGGCGAGCGCGTAACCATACTCGAACCCGAGCACGCCGTATTCGGACAGCGGGCTATCGAGCACCTCGAAATTGCCGTGCTCGATCTCCTGCAGCGGCACGTACTTGTGCTCGTCGGTCTGGTCGACCCAGACCGCATGGCGCTGCGAGAAGGTGCCGCGACCCGAATCCTGGCCGGACAGGCGGACGCCGTACCCTTCCGAGAGCAAGCCACCGAACGCGAGCGCTTCGCCGGTCGCCCAGTCGAAGCCCTTGCCCGACTTGAACATCTCGCGCTTGGCATCGATGACGCGCGCCAGCGTCTTGTGAATCTTCACGCTGTCAGGGACGGTCGTGAGCGTGCGGCCGAGCGAATCGAACAGCTTCGTGCTGAGGCCGGTCTCGACATTGCGCCGTGCCGACGCGCCGTCGGTGGGCGCGCTGAGGCCGGTCCAGCGACCGCCGAACCAGTCGGCCTTGTTGGGCTTGTACGACGACCCGGCTTCGAACTCGCCCTCGAGACGGAGCGTGAACTGCTTCACGTTCTCGTCGATCCAAGGCTGGTCGATAACGCCTTCCTTGATCAGGCGGTTGCCATAGACCGTGGAAACGCCAGGGTGCTTGCGGATGATGTCGTACATCAGCGGCTGCGTGAAGGACGGCTCGTCGCCCTCGTTGTGGCCGAAGCGGCGGTAGCACCACATGTCGATGACGATGTCGCGGTGGAACTTCTGGCGGAATTCCATCGCCATCTTGGTCGCGAAGGTGACCGCCTCGGGATCGTCACCATTGACGTGAAAGACCGGCGCCTGGACGCCCTTGGCGACGTCCGACGGGTAAGGCGACGAGCGCGCGAACTGCGGCGACGTCGTGAAGCCGACCTGGTTGTTGATGATGAAGTGGACGCAGCCGCCGGTGTTGTAGCCGCGGATGCCGGAGAAGCCGAGGCACTCCCAGACGATCCCCTGCCCTGCGAACGCCGCGTCGCCGTGGATCAGCACCGGCAACGCCGCGGTGTGATCCTTAAGGTCGTTGGTGAGCGTCTGGATCGCACGCGTCTTGCCGAGCACGACCGGGTCGGCCGCCTCAAGATGCGACGGGTTGGCGACCAGGCTCATGTGAACCTTGTGGCCGTCGAACTCGCGATCGGTGCTGGTGCCGAGGTGATACTTCACGTCGCCCGAACCACCGATGTCGTCGGGATTGGCCGAGCCGCCGGCGAATTCGTGGAAGATCACGCGCAACGGCTTGGCCATCACGTTGGCGAGCACGTTGAGGCGACCGCGATGCGCCATGCCGATGACGAGCTCGCGCACGCCCATCTGGCCGCCATACTTAATGACGCTTTCAAGCGCGGGGATCATCGATTCACCGCCGTCGAGCCCGAAGCGCTTCGTGCCGACATACTTCTTGCCGAGGAATTTCTCCCACTGCTCGGCCTCGATCACCTTGGTGAGGATCGCCTTCTTGCCGTCGATGGAGAATTCGATCGCCTTGTCCTGGCCCTCCATGCGCTCCTGAAGGAAGCGGCGCTCCTCGACGTCGGAGATGTGCATGTATTCGAGGCCGACATTGCCGCAATAGTTCTTGCGCAACGTGTCGACGAGCTCGCGGATCGAGACCCATTCGAAGCCCATCGTGCCGCCGAGATAGACCTTCCGGTCGATGTCGGCGTCGGAGAAGCCATGATATTCGGTCTTCAGATCCTCGGGCATCTCGCGCTTCGAGAGGCCGAGCGGATCGAGGTTCGCGGCGAGATGGCCGCGGACGCGGTAGGTGCGGACGAGCAGCTGCGCGCGGATCGCGTCTGCCGCGGCCTTGGCGATCTCTTCCTTCGAGACGGGGGCGGGCGCCGCTGCGGCGGGGGCTGGTTTCCCCTTTGCGGGCTTGGGCGCGGGCTCCATCTGGGTGGGATCGAGCGCCGAGGTCAGGTCGTCCGTGGTGGTGAGCGGCCAGCGGGCGCTCTCCCAGCTCGGGCCCTGCGCGGAGCCTTCGAGACCCTCGAAGAACGCGCGCCAACCGGATTCGACCGAGGCCGGGTCCGCGTTGAACTTGGCGTAGAGCGTCTCCACGAACGCCGGGCTGACGCCGGCTGCGATATCGCTGAAATCCTGGCCTTCGTAGCCCATCGTTCTCGTCCTCAGTGTCCCTCTCCCCGCGGGGGAGAAGGAGGGGCCCGCCCGCACTTGCGGGTGGGAGGGTGAGGGCACGGGCGGTCACGTGCCCTCACCCTTCCGCCGCTAAGAAGCGGCTCCTTCCCTCTCCCCGAACGGGAGAGGGGTAGTAGATCAGCCCTTCAGCACGCTCAGCAGCGTCTCGCCGAGCAGGCTGGGGCTCTCCGAGACCTTGATCCCGGCAGCTTCCATCGCCGCGATCTTGCTCTCCGCGTCGCCCTTGCCGCCCGACACGATCGCGCCGGCATGGCCCATGCGGCGGCCCGGAGGTGCCGTACGGCCCGCGATGAAGCCTGCCATCGGCTTCGACCGACCGCGCTTGGCTTCGTCGCGGAGGAACTGTGCCGCCTGCTCCTCGGCGTCGCCGCCGATTTCGCCGATCATGATGATCGACTGGGTCTCGTCGTCGGCGAGGAACAGCTCGAGCACGTCGATGAAGTTCGTGCCATTGACCGGATCGCCACCGATGCCGACCGCGGTCGTCTGACCAAGGCCTGCGTTCGACGTCTGGAACACCGCCTCATAGGTGAGCGTGCCTGAACGGCTGACAACGCCGACCGAACCCTTCTTGAAGATCGAGCCGGGCATGATGCCGATCTTGCACTCGCCGGGGGTCAGCACGCCGGGGCAGTTCGGGCCGATCAGCCGCGACTTGGAGCCCGACAGCGCGCGCTTGACCTTGACCATGTCGAGCACGGGAATGCCCTCGGTGATCGCGACGATCAGCTCGATCTCGGCGTCGATCGCCTCGAGAATCGAATCGGCGGCGAAGGGGGGCGGCACGTAGATGACCGACGCGGTCGCGCCGGTCATCGCCTTGGCTTCGGCGACGGTGTTGTAGACGGGGAGGTCGAGGTGGGTCGTACCGCCTTTGCCGGGCGTAACGCCGCCAACCATCTGCGTGCCGTATTCCAGCGCCATCTTGGTGTGGAAGCTGCCGGTTTCGCCGGTCATGCCTTGCGTGATGACCTTGGTGTTCTTGTCGACGAGGATGCTCATCTAATTTTCTCTCTCTTGTTCCCCGGCGGAGGCCGGGGCCCAGTTGGGAAGGCGGATCAGTTTGGCGTCAGCGTATCGAACAGATCATCCCAGTTCGGGTTCATCCCTTCGATCTCTTTCACCTTCCAGTCCCGTTTCCATTCCTTCATCCGCAGCTCGCGCTGCCGGGCGGCGTCCAGATCGTCATAAACCTCGTACCAGACGAGCAGATGACAACCATGTTTCTTCGTGAACCCTGCGACGACACCGTTGCGATGCTCCCATACGCGTTTGGGAAGATTGCTGGTGACGCCGAGATAGATAGTCCCGTTCCGCCTGCTGGCCATGATGTAGACGCAGAAGGCGGTATCCATCTCGGGAGTTCTCCCAACTGGGCCCCGGCCTTCGCCGGGGAACAGCAGATTGGTTTAGCTAACGTCTTCAAATCAGTTCAGCGAACCGTCGATACCCTTGCAGGCCACGATCAGTTCCTTCACCGCATCGACCGACACGGTGAGGTTCTGCTTGGCTTCGTCGTCAAGCTTGATCTCGACGATCTTCTCGACGCCGCCAGCACCGATCACCACCGGCACGCCGACGTACAGATCGGTCAGGCCGTACTCGCCCGACACATACGCCGCCGCCGGCAGCACGCGCTTCTGATCGTATAGATACGCCTCCGCCATCGCGATGCCGCTGGTCGCCGGCGCGTAGTACGCCGAGCCGGTCTTCAGCAGTGCGACGATCTCGCCGCCGCCGCCGCGCGTGCGCTTGACGATCGCGTCGATCTTTTCCTGGCTCGACATGCCCATCGCGATGAGATCCGGCACCGGGATGCCCGACACGGTCGAGTAGCTGATGACCGGGACCATCGTGTCGCCGTGGCCGCCGAGCACGAAGCTGGTGACGTCCTTGACCGAGACCTTGAACTCGTCGGCGAGGAAGTGGCTGAAGCGCGACGAATCGAGCACGCCGGCCATGCCGACGACCATGTGGTGCGGCAGCCCGGAGAACTCACGGAGCGCCCAAACCATGGCGTCGAGCGGGTTGGTGATGCAGATCACGAATGCGTCGGGGGCGTTGGCCTTGATGCCCTCGCCGACCGCCTTCATAACCTTCAGGTTGATGCCGAGCAGGTCGTCGCGGCTCATGCCGGGCTTGCGGGCGACACCGGCGGTGACGATGATGACGTCCGCGCCGGCGATGT
This sequence comes from Sphingomonas sp. Leaf242, assembly GCF_001422045.1. Taxonomy (GTDB): domain Bacteria; phylum Pseudomonadota; class Alphaproteobacteria; order Sphingomonadales; family Sphingomonadaceae; genus Sphingomonas. The sequence continues at coordinate 265,137 of NZ_LMLW01000001.1, read as the reverse complement.
CGGCGTAATCGTTCGAGCCGGTGATCTGCGAGTCGAAGCCTTCGACCGGGCCGCACTGCGACAGGTCGAGCGCCTTGCCCTGGGGGATGCCCTCGGCGACGTCGAACAGGACGATATCGCCGAGGCCCTTGAGTGCTGCGAGGTGCGCGAGCGTACCGCCGATGTTACCGGCGCCGATCAGCGCGATCTTCTTGCGAGCCATTCCAATCCGTCTCCGTCTGATGTGCGGGGTGATTGGTGACGCCGGTTACGCGCATTATCCCGCTACGGCAACTGCTAAAAGGACAAAAGCGGGTTGTTATTGCAACTGGTTCGCATGTGCAATAAGCTATGCTTGCTTCGTCATCCTGACGAAAGTCAGGATCCAGAGTAATGAACGACGTCGCCTGTGGCTCTGGATCCTGACTTTCGTCAGGATGACGGGAGGGGTCGGCTAGAGGTGGCCCTCGGCAAGATAATTCTCGGAGCGCATCTCTTCGAGGCGGCTGATCGTGCGGTCAAACTCGAAGCGCCCGTCACCGCTTTCGTAGAGGTCGCCGGGTTGCGCATCGGCGGCGGCGAGGAGCTTGACCTTGTGCTCGTACAGCGCGTCGATCAGCGCGACGAAGCGCGCCGCCTCGTTGCGGTTCTCTGGGCCGAGCTTGGGGATGCCGACCAGGATGACGGTGTGGAACTTCCGCGCGATGGCGAGGTAGTCGGCCACGCCGCGGGCTTCTCCGCACAGCTTCTTGAAGCTGAACACCGCCACGCCCTTGAGCGATTTCGGCACCCGGAGCGTGCGGCCCTGCACCACGAGGTCTTCGGCGGGGACGTGCTCGCTGTCGTCGGTCGAGAAGTCGGTGAGGCGGAAGAACGCGGCGGAGAGTTGCGCGGTGGCCTCGGGGCCGTTGGGGACGAGCCAGGTGTCCTGGCTGCCGAGACGGTCGCGGCGATAGTCGACCGGGCCGTTGAGCGGGAGCACGTCGAGGCGGTGCTCGATGGTCGCGATGAAGGGCAGGAAATGCTCGCGGTTGAGGCCGTTCTTGTAGAGGTCGGCGGGCGGGCGGTTGGACGTAGTGACGATCGTCACGCCGGAATCGAGCAGCGAGGTCACCAGCCGCGACAGGATCATCGCGTCGGGGCTGTTGGTGACCATCATCTCGTCGAACGCGAGCAGCCGCGTCTCGTCGGCGATCGCGGTGGCGACGGGGACGATCGGGTCGCCGACTTCCTTGCGACGTTCGGCGGCGATGCGCGCGTGGACCTCGAGCATGAACTCGCCGAAGTGGACGCGGCGCTTCTTCTCGACGGGCGCGTTGGCGAAGAACAGGTCCATCAGCATCGACTTGCCGCGACCGACCCCGCCCCAGAGGTAGACGCCACGCGGGTCGGCTTTTTTGGAGAAGCGGGCGAAGAAGCCGGTGGATTTGGGGGTGGCGAGTTCGGTCGCGAGGGTGTTGAGGCGCGCGGCGGCGGCGGCTTGTTCCGGGTCGGGGCGGAGTTCGCCCGAGGCTACGAGTGCTTCGTAGGCTTTGAGGACGGTCACTTACCCATCCCTGCACCACCCCGGCGGAGGCCGGGGCCCAGTTGGAAAGGTTTCGATAACGGAGCGGAGCGCTTCAACACTGATCGTTTCCCAATTGGGCCCCGGCCTTCGCCGGGGTGGTGTTAGGCGGCGGTGTCAGCCCGTGGAGGCTTGCCGGACGGCTTGCGGATCGTGGCCGAGAAGGCGGCGATCTTGGTTTCGTCGTCCCCTTGCACCACGAGGCCCCGGAGGAACAAGAGGCGGCCGGTTTCCTTGAGCACTTCGACCTGCGCCTCGATCGGTTCGCCGATGCGACCGCCGCCAATGAACTGCGCGTTGAGATCGAGCGTGACTGCGGTGCCGGTGGTAATCAGGCCGAAGCCTCTTGCGGCTGCGAACAAGGCGACGTCGATGAACGCGAGGAGCGCGCCGCCGTGGACGTTGTTCTGGAGGTTCGAGTGGCGGTGCTCGGGGGTGATGCGGACGCGGACGGTGTGGCCGTCGACGCGGTAGAGCATGGGGCCGAGCAGGGTGTTGAAGCGGGTGGGGTCGGAGAGCGACCAGCTGCGCCAACCTGGGTTGGCGGGGTCTTCGGCTTCGACGAAATGGGGTTGGGGAGAAGGCTTATCCGTCATAATTTCCGTTCGTGCCGAGTAGAGACCGAGCGAAGTCGAGGGCTCGTATCGAGGTACATGTCCTTCGATACGCCATCTCGACAAGCTCGATGGCTACTCGGGACGAACGGGGTGGGGGAAGGTAGGGTCCCTCCCCAACCGACCGGATCAGACGACCCGTTCGGCTTCCATCTTCTTGATTTCGGCGATCGCCTTGGCGGGGTTGAGGCCCTTGGGGCACGCGTTCGCGCAGTTCATGATGGTGTGGCAGCGGTACAGGCGGAACGGATCCTCGAGCTCGTCGAGACGCTCGCCGGTCATCTCGTCGCGGCTGTCGGCGAGCCAGCGATAGGCCTGCAACAGGATCGCCGGCCCCAGGAACTTGTCGGCGTTCCACCAGTAGCTCGGGCACGAGGTCGAGCAGCACGCGCACAGGATGCACTCGTACAGACCGTCGAGCTTCGAGCGGTCTTCTGGCGACTGGAGGCGTTCCTTGCCCGAGGGCGGCGGGGTGACGGTCTGCAGCCACGGCTTGATCGACGAATATTGCGCGTAGAAATGCGTGAAGTCGGGGACCAGGTCCTTGATCACGTCCATGTGCGGCAGCGGCGTGATCTGGACCTCGCCCTTGCAATCTTCGATCGCGGTGGTGCAGGCGAGGCCGTTCTTGCCGTTGATGTTCATCGAGCACGAGCCACAGATGCCCTCGCGGCAAGACCGGCGGAAGGTCAGCGAGGAATCCTGCTCGCTCTTCATCTTGATCAGCGCGTCGAGCACCATCGGGCCAGTATCGTCGAGATCGAGCGCGAACGTGTCGTAACGCGGGTTCTCACCGCTGTCGGGATCGTAGCGATAGACCTTGAACGATTTCAGACGCTTGCTGTCCCCCGAACCCTGGCTGGTCGAGGCGTGCTTGACGCCCTTCTTGACGACGCTGTTTTTCGGGAGCGAGAATTCGGCCATTGCGAGCGGTCCGTCCGTGGTATGATTATAGATTGCCAGAGCCGATACATGACAGGGGCCCTCCCCGCAAATCCTTAGCTTCGCGGGTGCAACATGCGTCACACCCGCTGTCGCGTTACCTGCGCGCGCCGGGTCAGATGATGTCGAGGACAAGCCCGAGGTCGCGGGCTTCCTCGGCTTCGATGTACCAGTTGGAGGGGGCTTTCTTCTTCAATTCCTCGAGCGATACCTTCGAACCCTCGACGATCGCGCGGAAGCCTTCCTCCTGGATGTTGATCGAGTCCTCGATCTCGTGGAGCTTGGCCTTGAGCGTGTAGGAGAGCGTGTTGAGCGGGCCGTTGAGCTCGATCGTGCTCTGCATCTGGCGCTCGTGGATCATGATGCGGCTGTTGCGGGTGAGAAAACGGCTGTCGACCGGGAAGGCGGACATGAAGGTCGCGCCGGCGGAATAGACCGCGACCTTGCCGAGGAAGAGCGTCTCGCGGCCGGTGTATTCGCGGAGCAGGCGGATGTTGTCGCCCATCGCGCGCGCGACTTCGGGGTCGCCGCCGAGCGTGGTGATCGAGACGACCAGCGGGCCTTCGGTGGGGGCCGCGACGAGTTGCGACTTGAAAGTGTCGTACATCGCGTCGTCGACGGGGCCGTGAAGATGGATGTGGGGGGCGGCCAGCAGCGGGTAGTTGCGGGCGTTCGAGGCGGGGGATGTGTCGGTCATGCCGCGGCAAACTTTTTCGGGGGGAGTGGGTTCCGGAAGGGTTGCGGCATATCAGCACATTCGCGGTTTCGTGGTAACATTGTTAGTACACATCATCGGTGGTATCGGTGTGGCGAAGAGGATGTACGATGCGGACGTCGTTACGGAAAATGGGCAATTCGACGGGGATGATCGTACCGCGGTCGATCCTGGGGGCGATCGGCGTGACCACCGGCGCGGCAATGGATCTGCGCGTAGAGGATGGGAAGCTGATCGCGACTCCGGCCGAGCGGGTTGCGCGCGACGGTTGGGCGGAGGCTGCGGCGGGGCTTGCCATGACCGGTGAGGAACAAGAGTGGCTTGGCGCGGGCGTTACCGGCGACGCGGCGCTGACGTGGTGAGCGGCGCGTGAAGCGGGGTGAGATCTGGCTGGCGGCGCTCGATCCTACGGTCGGGGGCGAGATTCAGAAGACGCGGCCTTGCCTAGTCGTTTCACCGGACGAGATGAACGATCACCTGCGGACCGCGATCGTCGCGCCGTTGACGACGGGGAGCCATCCGGCGCCGTTTAGGGTCGCGGTGACGTTCAAGGGGACCAGCGGGTTAGTGCTGCCGGATCAGATGCGGACGATCGACCGGGGGCGGTTGATCAAGCGGATGGGGCGGATCGATGCGCAGACTTTGCGCGCCGTGTTGGAGGTGCTTGGGGAGATGTTCGCGGTTTAGCGCGAGCTGTATATGGACGACGGTCTTGTCCTAGGGGACGCCTGAAGCTTGTTTCCCCGCGAAGGCGGGGATCCAGACTGGGCTCCCGCCTTCGCGGGAGAACAAAGAGGGGCAGACGGTGTTACGCGTCTCGCGTCAGGCGCTTGTGCTGGAGGATCCAGCCTACCAGGCCGCCGGGGACGCCGCCTACTAGCGAGAAGAGCGCGTAGAAGGTTATCGCTATCTTCTGGGGTTCTTCGCCGACACCGCGGGGTTCGATGGCGAAGACGTAGATCGCGGTCAGGATCGCGACGACCACCGGCCATAGGAAGCCGGCGATCATCGGTTGGAAGCGCGTCAGGAGCCCCACCGCGACGGGCACGAGGAACCCGATCGCGATGATGGCCCAGGTCATCAGTATACCCGCTTCTTGGGCTTGATGTAGTCGATGTCGTCGGTGAGCGTGTAGTCGTGGACCGGGCGGAAATCGATCTTGGTCTCGCCGCCCTTGCCGCCCCAGCCGTTGAAGGTGGTGATGGTGTGCTTCATCCAGTTCGCGTCGTCGCGCTCGGGGAAATCCTCGTGCATGTGTGCGCCGCGCGACTCGGTGCGGTTGGCTGCCGAGTTCATCGTCACGACCGCCTGGCCGATCAAATTGTCGAGCTCCATCGTCTCGACCAGATCGGTGTTCCAGATCATGCTGCGATCCTTCACGGCGACGTCGGTCATCCGGCTGTAGATCCCGGCCATCTTCTCGACGCCCTGGTTCAGCAGTTCGGTGTCGCGGAACACGGCGCAATGCTTCTGCATGGTCTGCTGCATGTCGAGACGAATCTGCGCGGTCGGCGAACCGCCCGACGCATTGCGGAAATGGTCGAGACGCGTCAGCGCGAGATCTTCCGACCCCTTGGGCAGCGGCGCGTGCGCGGTGCCGGGCTTCAGCGTGTCCTTGATCCGCAGGCCGGTCGCGCGGCCGAACACCACGAGATCGATCAGGCTGTTCGAGCCCAGACGGTTGGCGCCGTGGACCGAGACGCACGCTGCCTCGCCGACCGCGAACAGGCCGGGGACGACCGCGTCGGGGTTGCCGTCGACGAGGTTGACGACCTCGCCGTGGAAGTTGGTCGGGATGCCGCCCATGTTGTAGTGCACGGTCGGCGTGACGGGCAGCGGCTGGCGCGTGAGATCGACGCCGGCGAAGACCTTGCCCGTCTCGGTGATGCCCGGCAGGCGCTCGGCGAGCACCTTGGGATCGATATGATCGAGATGCAGGAAGATGTGGTCGCCGTTCTTGCCGACGCCGCGGCCTTCGCGCATTTCGAGCGCCATCGAGCGGCTGACGACGTCGCGCGAGGCGAGGTCCTTCGCCGACGGGGCATAGCGCTCCATGAAGCGCTCGCCCTCGGAGTTGGTCAGGTAACCGCCCTCACCGCGTGCGCCCTCGGTGATGAGCACGCCCGCGCCGTAGATGCCGGTCGGGTGGAACTGGACGAACTCCATGTCCTGCAGCGGCAGGCCGGCGCGGAGCACCATTGCGTTGCCGTCGCCGGTGCAGGTGTGCGCCGAGGTCGCCGAGAAATAGACGCGGCCGTAGCCGCCCGTCGCCAGCACGGTCTGGTGGCTGCGGAAGCGGTGGATCGAGCCGTCTTCCATGCACAGCGCGATAACGCCGCGGCAGACGCCGTTCTCCATGATCAGGTCGAGCGCGAAATACTCGACGAAGAAGTCCGTGTTGTACTTCAGGCTCTGCTGATACAGCGCGTGGAGCATCGCGTGGCCGGTGCGGTCGGCGGCGGCGGCGGTGCGCTGGACCGGCGGCCCCTCGCCCATGTTCTGCATGTGGCCGCCGAACGGACGCTGATAGATCGTGCCGTTCTCGTTACGGCTGAACGGCATGCCGGCATGTTCGAGCTCGTAGACCGCCTGCGGGGCCTCGCGGCAGAGATACTCGATCGCGTCCTGGTCGCCGAGCCAGTCGGAACCCTTGACGGTATCGAACATGTGCCAGGTCCAGTGATCCGGCGAGTTGTTGCCAAGGCTGGCGGCGATGCCGCCTTGGGCTGCAACGGTATGCGACCGGGTCGGGAAGACCTTGGTGATGCACGCGGTCTTCAGGCCGCTCTCGGCGATGCCCATCGTCGCGCGCAGGCCGGAGCCGCCGGCACCGACGACGACCGCATCATAGGTATGATCGATGATCTTGTAGGCAGCTGACATTACGCAGGGGCTCCGGAGAAGGCGACCTTCAGGATCGCGAACAGGGCGATGCCGCCCAGCGTGAAGGTGAACAGGTTGAGGAGGATCATCGTCACGACACGGCTTTCGTCGTGCATGTAATCCTCGATCACGACCTGCAGACCGAGACGGAAGTGATAGAAGACAGACAGGATCAGCAGCGCCATCGGCACCGCGACCCAGGCCGACTGCAGCCAGAGGTGGACCGCCGCGTAATCATAGCCGGGCATCCGCGCGACCGAGATCATCAGCCAGAGCATGAGGAACAGGTTGGCGCCCGCCGTCAGGCGCTGCTGCCACCAGTGATGCGCGCCGTGTTTCGCGCTGCCCAGGCCGCGGACGCGACCGATTGCCGTACCCGAACCCATTACTTGATCCCCATGTAGAGCCAGAACACGACCGTCAGCGCGACCGAGGCGACCATCGTCGCGAGCGCGCCCATCTTGTTCCGCTTCAGTTCGTAGCCCGCGCCGGTGTCGAGCACGAAGTGGCGGATGCCGGTCATCATGTGCTGGAACAGCGACAGCGTCAGCCCGACCGCGACGACATAGCCGAGGATGTTGAGCCGGCCCGTCTCGGTGGTGAACACGTCGACGAAGGTCGCATAGGCCTGATCGCCGGCGGCGATCGCCGCGAGCCACCAGACGAGCAGCAGGCTGCCGACGGTCGCCATCCCGCTGCCGGTCACGCGGTGCAGGATCGAGACCAGCATGTGCGGGCCCCATTTATAGACCTGCAGATGGGGAGAAAGCGGGCGTGCCGGATTGCGCGATGCCAAGGGCGGAGTCCTCGAACCAGAAGATGACGAACCAAGAACAGCTTGGTCCAGAATATATAGATTGGGCGACCTATTAGCCACCGCGTGCTGCGATGCAACCCATCGCTCGGGTTCCGATAACCCAAGGCAATAGCTGGACACGTCCTGGCCACCCGGGAACATGCACGCGAAACCGTCGCCGCCGTTACTGTCCATCCCTAACCAGCTTTTAATCAATAGGCCTTAGCGCTCGACGGGCAAAACCCGTTTCCGGAGTCTACCGCTTTGACCACAGACATGCCGATGATCGGCGCGATCGCTGCCACCATCGACCTTCCGGCGCGGCTGCGGGCGTTCGACTTCGACGGCTCGCTGACTGCTGCGAGCCGCGCGGTGTGGGACGCGATCGAACCCGAGATCGCAATCGTCTCCAAGGCGTATTGGGAGCAGTGGCAGCGCTGTTTCTCCGATGAACGGGTCTGGGCGGCGCACAAGACCGAGGAAATGATCGCGATCGGGTGCACGTTCCTGCGCAACCGCTTCCTCGACACCGCGGGTCGCGGCTGGGTCGAGTCGATCGAACGGTCGGTCGCAGCGGCCTACGCCGCCGACGTGTCGCCGATGGCGCTGTTGTCGATGATCAGCGCGAGCGATCGCGCCGCGCTGGACGTGCTGATGCGCCAGGTCGATCGCAGCAGCGAGACGTTGCCGGTGTATATCGACACGCTCATGCGGCTGTCGGCGCTCGAAGGCGAGATCACGGTCGCGATCTATACCGCGTATCGCGCGCATTCGGCGCAGGACGCGCGCGACAAGCTGGCCACCGAGTTCCGCGACGGTATTGCGGCGATGGTCGAGACCGCGACGCACGAGGGTCATACGTTGCGCGAACAAACGGTGCGCAGTTCGGCCTCGACCCGCGCGGTGCTGGGCAAGGCGAGCGAAGTCGCCGCCGCCGCCGAACAGTCCGCGGTGGCGATGCGCGAGGCCGCACAGACCGCGGCGGGCCTGATCCGCGCGATCGAGGATGCGCGGACCGAAGTCGAGGCCGCAGCGGAGATCGCCAACCGGGCTTCGGTGCAGGCGGGCCAGGCGGTCGGCATGTCCGAGGCGCTGAGCGACCATGCCAAGTCGATCGAATCGATCCTCGGCCTGATCCGCGATATCGCCGGGCAGACCAACCTGCTCGCGCTGAACGCGACGATCGAGGCGGCGCGCGCAGGCGATGCCGGGCGCGGGTTCGCGGTGGTGGCGCAGGAGGTAAAGAGCCTCGCCAACCAGACCGCGCGCGCGACCGACGACATCGCCGCCAAGATCGCCGCGATCCAGTCGGCGACGCGGGGGACGGTCGAGACCAACGCCAGCATCAAGTCGACCGTCGCCGAAGTGCAGGAGAGCGCCGACCGCATCCGCTACGCGATGGAAGCGCAGGCACAGACCGTGACCGCAATTACCGCCGCGGTCGACGAGACAGCACTGGCCGCGGATTCGATGTCGACCACGATCGCCACGATCCGCGAGGACACCGAAACCGTCGCGCGCGAGATCGACAGCGTCGGTCGGGGCTTCGACGTGCTCGACGGACGGCTCGGCCATCTCAAGAACAGCGCGGGCGATTTCGTGGCCAAGGTCGCTGCATAGGAACCCCGATGACTGCAACACCCGCCAGCGCGTCGCCCCGCCCCCTACTTCCCGCGGCCTGGGACAGCGACAGTCGATCGCTGCGCGACCGCGTGCGCGACTACGACTGGGACGGGCTGATCGCGCCGACCTGCGCGACCTTGACCGCGCTGCTGGACGAAGACGACCATCGCCGGATCGCCGAGACGTTCTGGCAGCGTTATCTGTCGCTGGAGGCGGTGAGTCACGTCGTGGCGTATTTCACGCCCGAGCGACTGGCGCGCCGTATCACGGCCAGTGCCGAGTACGCGCGGCTGAAATACCAGTCGCCCTATGACGAGGCCTGGAAGGCGATCGCGATCGGCCATGCCGACGATTCGCGCAAATCCGGCATTCCCCTGCCCGCTCTGCTGTCGTCGCTGGCGTTCGCGCATAGCGTGACGCTGAGCCTGGTGGCGGACCGGATGGGCACCGATACCGCGCAGATGCAGAGGCTGGGCGATATCGTCCAGCGCCTCGCGCTGATCGAGGCGGATTTGATGGCATCGCATCTCGGTGCCACCGATGCCGCACAGGCACGGGGCGAGCGCGGCGCACGGGCGGCGGATTTTCGCGAGTCGATCGCCGCGTCGATCGAGGATACCGCGGCCCTCGGCGCGCGCATCCGGATCCAGGCGGAAGGCGCATCGTCGTCGACCCGCAGCGTCCTGGGCAAGGCGAGCGAAGTCGCCGCCGCCGCCGAGCAATCCGCGGTCGCGATGCGCGAAGCAGCCCAGGTCGCCGCCGGCCTGATCCGCGCGATCGAGGACGCGCGCGTCGAGGTCGAGTCCGCCGCGCGGATCGCCGACCGTGCCTCGGTCCAGGCCGATCTCGCGGTCGGGACCTCGGACGCGCTGAGCGAGCATGCCAAATCGATCGATTCGATCCTCGGGTTGATCCGGAACATTGCCGGGCAGACCAATCTGCTGGCGCTGAACGCGACGATCGAGGCCGCGCGCGCGGGCGATGCGGGGCGCGGCTTTGCGGTCGTCGCGCAGGAGGTGAAATCGCTTGCGAGCCAGACCGCGCGCGCGACCGACGACATCGCCGCGAAGATCGCTGCCATCCAGGCGGCGACGCGCGCGACCGTCGAGACCAATGCGATCATCAAGTCGACGGTCGCCGACGTGCAGGAGTCCGCCGGCCGCATCCGCTATGCGATGGAAGCGCAGGCGCAGACCGTGTGCGCGATCACCGCCGCGGTCGACGAAACCGCGCTGGCGGCGGATTCGATGTCGACCACGATCGCCGCGATCCGCGAGGATACCGAGAGCGTGGCTACCGAGATCGACGGACTAGGGCGGCAGTTCGGCGAGGTCGACGACAAGCTGGGCGAGCTGCGCGGCGCGGCGGATGGGTTTTCGGCTAGCGTGGCTTGAGGGGCACCGGAAGAGAGTAGTGGGTTCACGCGGAGACGCGGAGACGCAGAGACGCGGAGGGTCTGGCGGAGCCGGAGGTTCTTCAAAACTCTCGTTGTTACGCGTCTCGCCTGACCGCCCCCTCTCCGCGCCTCCGCGTCTCCGCGTGAACCATTCCTTCTTCGGCTTGGTGACGGATACGGCCTGCGGCGCTAGAGCGCGGGGATGACCATTCTTCTTACCGGCTCCAGTCGCGGTATCGGCGCGGCTATTCATGCGGCGCTGACCGATGCGGGCGCGTCCGTCATCGGACACGGGACCGCTAGCGGTATCCCAGCCGACTTCAGCGATCCTGCAGGGCCGACTGCGTTGTGGAACGCTGCACTCGAGCAGGCGGGCGGCGCGATCGATGTGCTGATCAACAATGCGGGGGTGTTCGAGGCGGCACCGCTCGCCGACGGCGACTGGACCGCGCAGTGGGAGCGGACGATGCGGATCAACCTGACCGCGTCTGCCGAGCTGTGCCGATTGGCGGTGCTGCACTGGCAGGCTCGGGGTGTCGGTGGTCGGATCGTCAATATCGCGAGCCGGGCCGCCTATCGCGGGGATTCGCCGGCGCACTGGCATTACGCCGCGTCGAAGGCGGGGATGGTGGCGATGACCAAAACGATTGCCCGGGGGTATGCTCGGGAGGGCATCCTCGCGTTTGCGGTGTGCCCCGGGTTCACGATGACCGGGATGGCGGAGGATTATCTGTCGAGCCGTGGCGGCGATGCGTTGCTGGCGGATATTCCGCTCGGGCGGGTTGCTGCACCGGAAGAGATTGCGGCTGCGGCGAAGTTTCTCGCGCTGGAAGCGCCGGCTTCGATGACGGGGTCGGTGATCGACGTGAATGGGGCGAGCTATGTCCGATAGTTGGAAGCTCACGCTCCCCTGCACGCGGGCGGAGGCGGAGGCGATCGATGCGAGCGACGACCTGACGATCGACGGCGTGTTGATGACCACCGAGGAGATCGAGGACGACGTCGAGTCGTGGAGGCTCGACGCGTATTTCGAGCATGAGCCGGCCGCCGACACGGTCGCGGCGGTGCGGGCGCTGGTGCCGAGTGCGGCGGGGGCCGAGATCGCGGTCGAGCGGCTGGGCGACGCGGACTGGGTGACGATGAGCCAGGCGGGGCTCGAGCCTTTGTCGGTCGGGCGGTTCTTTGTGCATACCGGCGCGCATGCGGGCGCGGTGCCGGCGGACCAGCGGGCGTTCCTGATCGAGGCGAGCCGGGCGTTCGGGACGGGGCATCACGAGACGACCAGCGGGTGTCTGGCGATGCTCGACGGGTTGGCGGAGGCCTCGTTTGCGAACGTGATCGATATCGGGACGGGGACGGGGTTGCTGGCGTTTGCGGCCGCGCATCTTTGGCCTGAGGCCAAGGTGATGGGGACGGATATCGATCCGGTCTCGATCGATGTTACGGCTGAGAATGCTGCGCTCAATGGGGTCGGGGGGATCGATCTGGTTGTGGCGGATGGTACGCTTGACGATGCGATCGTGGTTCGGGCGCCGTATGATCTGGTGATTGCGAACATTCTGGCGGGGCCGCTGGTGTCTATGGCGCCAGAGATCGCGTCTATTTCGGATGTGGGGGCTACGATCGTGCTGGCCGGGTTGCTGGAGACGCAGCGGGCTGGGGTCGTGGCGGCGTATGAGGCTTGCGGGTGTTCGCTCGAGGCGGTCGACCGGCGGGGGGATTGGAGTGTGCTTCGGTTGCGCGCTGGGGCGGAGAGGTTCGTGGCGGAGGGGCCGTTCGATCCCAAGGGGCGTGATGGGTGGGCGCTGGATATTTGAGGTAGCGTAGGCCTCCCCCCAAGAAGGTTGTTCCCCCCGCGAAGGCGGGGGTCCAGTCTGGGCCCCCGCCTTCGCGGGGGAACAAGTTGGGAAGCGTTGCACTCACCCACTGCCGCCGCCACCCCGGCGGAGGCCGGGGCCCAGTTGGGTGAACCCTTGCGATAGAACCGCACCGCTATCCCAACTGGGCCCCGGCCTTCGCCGGGGTGGTGGCCTCTGTGAGAGGTGCTTTTAGGCGGTCTCGGCGGCCAGCTTTGCGTTCGCGTAATCCTGCGTGCCCTCGGTAATCACCACGTCCCCCAGCTCGATCCGCGCGACCGGGATATCCGGGAGCGCCTTCAGCTCCTCGTACAGCGGCGCGAAGTCGGTCTCGACCGTCAACCGCAGCAACTCCTCGAAGCTCGGAATGACGAAATAGTTCTGCTGGAAATCGTCGATCCGGTACTCGGTGCGCATCACCCGGGCGAGATCGAGCGCGATCCGGTTGGGGCTCGGATCGTCGAGCGCGAACCGGGTTTCCGCGTAACTGGAGACGATGCCCGAGCCGTAGATGCGCAGGCCTTCGGGTTCGGCGATCAGGCCGAACTCGACCGTGTACCAGTAGAGCCGTCCCAAGTATTTCAGCGCGTCGAGCCCCAGCGCACGCTGGCCGCCGCGGCCGTAGGCGGCGAGGTAGTCGGCGAACACCGGGTCGGCGAGCATCGGCACATGGCCGAACACGTCGTGGAAGACGTCGGGTTCCTGCAGATAATCGAGCTGGTCGGGGCGGCGGATGAAGTTGCCCGCCACGAAGCGACGATTGGCCATGTGATCGAAGAACACGTCGTCGGGGACGAGGCCGGGGACCGCGACGACCGACCAGCCGGTGAGCTTGGTCAGGCGTTCGGACAGTTCCTCGAAATCGGGGATGCCGGGTTTCGACAGCTTCAGCACGTCGAGCCCGCGCAGCCAGGCGTTCGAGGCGCGGCCGGGAAGCAGCTTCGACTGGCGCGCGAACAGCGTGTCCCAGGTCGCGTGATCCTCCGCGGTGTAATCCGCCCAGTTCTGCGGGATCGTCCAGTCGGGCGCGCCTTCGGGCGGGGTGCTCAGTACGTGTGTGTCATTGGCCATGCGGCTGGTCTAGCATGACGGAATGAAGACGGAAACGCGCTGGGTTAAGTGGATTTTACGAGCGATCGCGGCGGTGTTCGGGGTGGTTGCGAGCTATGCGGTCGCGGGGTTGGTCGGCGGGTCGATCCCGAGCAATCGCGACTGGCGGGCGCCGGCCGAGGGCGTTCATATCTTCGTCGAGAGCAACGGCGTGCATACCGGAATCATCGTGCCGAAGGTGGCCGCCGGGGTGGACTGGCGCGGGGTGGCTCGTGCGGAGGATCTGCGTGACCCTCGTTATGGCGCGTTCAATCATGTGGCGTTCGGGTGGGGGGAGAAGACGTTTTACCTGGAGACGCCGACCTGGGCGGACGTGAAGCTGCGGACCGTGGTTGCTTCGGCGGTCGGGAGTGATCGGACGTTGATGCATGTCGATCATCTGCCGAGGCCGCGCGCGGGCGATGGGGCTCGAGAGATCGTGGTCACGCCGGCGCAGTATCGGCGGTTGGCGGCGTATATCCGGGCTAGCTTTCGGGATGGGGGTGCGCGGTATCGGGGGTATGCGGGGTATGATGCGTTTTATGAGGCTAACGGGCGTTATAGCGCGGTGCGGACGTGTAATGCGTGGACGGGGGATGCGCTGCGGTTTGCTGGGGTTCGGGTTGGTTGGTGGACGCCGTTTCCGGTTAGCGTGATGGGGTGGTTTTGAGGGGCTGTCGCGAACGCCACAGCTTGTTCTCCCGCTTCCTTGTTCTCCCGCGAAGGCGGGAGTCCAGACTGGGCTCCCGCCTTCGCGGGAGAACAAGGAGGGTGCAGAGGGTCTGGTTTTAGCCACCACCCCGGCGGAGGCCGGGGCCCAGTTGGAAGGCAGCGGTAACAGCGCGCAGTCCGTCGTTAGCGACGTCCCCCAACTGGGCCCCGGCCTTCGCCGGGGTGGGGCTTAGTTTGGTGGTATTAGGAAGCCGCTCAGTTTCCCGCGCGATAACCTTGGTACTGGCCGCATTCCGAGCGCTGCGGATCGCGCTTGCAGCGCTTCGCGAGTTCCTTGCGCTGCTTGCCCTCTTCGGCCTCCTGCTTGCGCATCTTCTTGCCGTAGTTGCGGTCCGATTCTTCCTGACTTGTGGTGGTCCAGTCGACCGCTTTGCCGGCGACCTGGAACGGCGCCTTCACGATCGAAGTTGCGGTGCTGATGCAGCCACTTACGAGGAACGGCAGCACCGCGAGTACGGGAAGAACCTTACGCATTTACTTTACTCCTGCACGCGCGGTTCCCTGGGCTCGGTCGCGCGCTTGGGCTCCGTATAGCGGAAAGTCGGTGAAGAAACCGTCGATACCTTGTGCAAGGCCGGCGTCGATCTCCGCGGCGATGTCGCCGTGGGCTGCGGGGTCGGTGCCGCGGCGGAAGCGGGTCGGTTCGAAATAGTTTTCGGCGCGGTAGGTCCAGGGGTGGACGCGTAGCCCCGCGGTGTGCGCGTCGGCGACCAGCGTGGTGGGGGTCGCGTCGGTCCAGAGCATGCTCTTGTTCGGGCCGATGCCGTAGGCGTAGGCGGCGACCGCCTTGAGGCCTTCGGGCGTGATCATCGCCTTGTAGCTCGGCTGGGCGCCATCGGCGGGACCGCCCTCGCCGTCCATGAGCTGGATCAGGCGGACTTTCGTCATCTTGTGGAGGCGCTGGAGGTTGGCGACCTCGAACGACTGGATGAAGACCGGCGCTTTGGCCGAATCCCAGCCGGCCTCGCGCAGTTCGGCGACCAGTTTCGCGTCGGTCGGGTGGCCGATCTTCGCGAAATAGGTCGGATGCTTGGTCTCGGGATAGATGCCGATCGTCCGGCCCGTCTCGGTCGTGCGGCGCTTGGCGAGCGCGATGATCTCGGCGAGCGTCGGGATTGCGAATTGGCCGTCATAGGCGGTGTTCGCGGGGCGCAGCTTGGGCAGGCGTTCCTTCGCGCGCAGCGTCTTCAGTTCGGCGAGCGTGAAGTCCTCGACGAACCAGCCGGTCATGGTCTGGCCGTCGATCGTCTTGGTGGTTTTCCGGCCAGCGAACTCGGGATGGTCGGCGACGTTGGTCGTCTCGGCGATGTTGTTCTCGTGCCGCGCGACGAGGACGTCGTCCTTGGTCGGCACCAGATCGGGCTCGATGAAGTCTGCACCCTGGTCGATCGCGAGCGAATACGCCGCCAGCGTATGCTCGGGGCGGAGACCGCTCGCACCACGGTGCGCGATGACGATCGGGGGCGACAATCGGGGAGAAGCTGGCGTCATCGCAACAGCTTGCCCGCTCGCCGCCGCCAGTGCCAGCGCAACTATGTATGAGAGCCTGTCGCAATAGGAAACGATTGGTCGCATCGGCGTTGAGTCCTCGAAATCCGTACATTCCCGGCACATTCAACCAGGGGCACCGCCATGCATTTCACGATCAATGGTCAATCATATGACGCCGAGCCCGATATTCGCACGTCGGTGCTCGACCTGTGCCGCGAGCATCTCGGGCTGACGGGCTCGAAAAAGGGTTGCGACCATGGCCAGTGCGGGGCGTGCACGGTGCTGATCAACGGGCGCCGGGTCAATTCCTGCCTGACGCTCGCGGTGATGCATCAGGACGACGAGATCACGACGATCGAGGGCATTGGCCAGCCGGGCAACCTCCACGCGTTGCAGGACGCGTTCGTGCGGCATGACGGGTATCAGTGCGGCTATTGCACGCCGGGGCAGATCTGTTCGGCGGTCGGCATGCTCGATGAGGTCAAGAAGGGCTGGGCCAGCCATGCGTCGGGCGACCTGACCGATCCGAAGTTCGACGATGCCGAGATTTCCGAGCGGATGAGCGGCAATCTGTGCCGTTGCGCCGCGTATCCGAACATCGTCGATGCGATCCGCGAAGTCGGTGGTGCCGAGCCCGCAGGCCGGACCGCGGACGAGAAGGACGCCGCGATGGAAGCCAACGCGCGTGGGGAGCTGGTGGCATGAAGACCTTCACGTACGAGAAGGCCGCGACGCCCGAGGCTGCGGTCAAGGATATTGATACGAGCGGCGCCAAGTTCATCGCGGGCGGCACCAATTTGCTCGACCTGATGAAGTTGCAGGTCGAGACGCCGGACAAGCTGGTCGACATCTCGCGGCTCGATCTCGCGAAGATCGAAGAGCGCGAGGATGGCGGGCTGACGATCGGTGCATTGGTGCCGAACAGCGATCTCGCTGCCGACCGCCGCGTCGTTGCCAAGTACGAGGTACTGAGCCGCGCGTTGCTGGCGGGTGCCTCGGGGCAGTTGCGCAACAAGGCGTCGACCGGGGGCAATTTGCTTCAACGGACGCGGTGCTATTACTTCTACGACACCGCAGCGGCGTGCAACAAGCGCGAGCCGGGCAGCGGCTGTTCGGCGATCGGCGGCTTCAACCGCATCTTGGCCGTGCTGGGGACGAGCGAGCATTGCATCGCGACGCACCCGAGCGACATGGCGGTGGCGATGCGGGCGCTCGACGCGACGATCGTGACGCTGAAGGCGGACGGCGATCGTCGGCGGATCTCGATCCACGACTTCTACCGTTTACCGGGCGATACGCCGCAGATCGAGAACGCGCTCGAAGCGGGTGAGCTGATCACGCACATCGAGTTGCCGGCGCCGGTCAAGGGCAAGCAGGAATACCGCAAGGTTCGTGACCGTGCATCGTATGCCTTCGCGCTCGTCTCGGTAGCGGCGATCGTCGACGTGCAGGACGGCGTGATCGCGTCGGCCTCGCTCGCGTTCGGTGGGCTCGGCCCGATGCCGTGGCGCAATCCGGCGGTCGAGGCGGCTCTGGTCGGCAAGGCGCCGTCCGATGCCGTGTTCGAGGCTGCGGCGACGGCGCTGCTGGCCGATGCCAAGGGCTATGGCTCGAATGACTTCAAGATCCCCCTCGCCCGTCGCACGCTGATCGCGACGCTGCGCAACGTCACGGGAGCATAAGCATGTTTGGTCTTGGCACTACGAATAGCCTGACGATGGACAAGCCGCATCCGGACAGTCTTCTGGATACGGGCGTCCAGGGCGTCATCGGCAAGCCGCTCGACCGGATCGACGGTCCGCTGAAGGTCACGGGCACGGCGACCTATGCTGCGGAATATCAGTTCGCGAACATGGCGTACGGCGTGCTGGTCGGGACGAAGATCTCGGCGGGCAAGGTCGTTTCGATCGACGTCGACGCGGTCAAGGCGATCCCCGGCGTGATCGACGTCGTCACCGACTTCGACCAGTTCATCCGCGTCTCGGCGCAGGGCGGCGCGACCGATGCACCGACGCAGGGCGTGAAGGACATCGCGTTCTTCGGCCAGATCGTCGCGATCGTGCTCGCCGAGAGCTTCGAGGTCGCGCGGGATGCGGCGGCACGCCTGCCGATCGAGTATGACGAGGCCGAGGGTCAGTACGACTTCACCGCGCACCGCGACGAGACCCGGACCCCGCCGGACGACGCGACGCCCGCGCACTTCAAGCAAGGCAACGTCGACAAGGCGATGGCCGAGGCGGCTGTGACGATCGATTCGACCTATGTCACGCCAAGCCAGAACTCGGCGGCGATGGAGCCGCATGCCTCGACCGCGGTGTGGGAAGAGGATGGCTCGCTGTCGCTGTACGGCGCCTACCAGATGCCGACCTCGGACGCGCAGCAGCTGGCGAAGTCGCTGGGCTTGTCCGAGAAGAAGGTGCGGATCATCGCGCGCTATATCGGCGGCGGGTTCGGATCGAAGCTCGGCATCGCGCCCGAGAGCGTCGCGGCGGCGATTGCGGCGAAGCAGCTTGGCCGTCCGGTCAAGGCGGTAATGTCGCGGCCGCAGGTGTTCGAGGCGACGGTGCGGCGGTCGAATACCGAGCAGCGCGTGCGGCTGGCGGCAGATGCGGACGGCAAGCTGTCGGCGATCGGTCATGAGACGCTGACGTCGAACCAGCCGACCGAGGATTATTTCGAGCCTGCGGGTATCGGGACGCATCTGCTGTACGGTGGTGAGAACCGGTTGATCACGCATGAGGTGGTCGATGTGAACTTCGTGCTGTCGGGCTCGATGCGTGCGCCGGGCGAGGCGGTCGGGATGCTGGCGCTGGAGGGCGCGATGGACGAGCTGGCCGAGAAGCTCCAGATGGATCCGATCGAGCTGCGCAAGCGCAACGATCCGAAGATCGACCCCGAGAAGGACGTGCCCTATTCGTCGCGCAATCTGTCGCGTGCGCTCGACGAGGGTGCGAAGAAGTTTGGGTGGGACAAGCGGCAGAAGGCCGGCACGCGGCGTGAGGGCGAGTGGCTGATCGGCATGGGCGTCGCCTCGGCGGTGCGCGGCAACATGATGATGGAATCGTCCGCCAAGGTCGAGATCCATCCGGACGGCTCGGCGACGGTGTCGTCGGCGATGACCGATATCGGCACGGGCAGCTACACGATCCTGGCGCAGATCGCGTCGGAGATCCTGGGAATCCCGGTCGAGAACATCACGATGTCGCTCGGCGATACCAACGATCCTCCGGCGGCGGGTTCGGGTGGTTCGTGGGGTGCGGCGTCTTCGGGTACTGCCGTATACCTCGCGTGCGAGATGCTGCGCGGGAAGCTCGCCAAGGCGATGGACGTCGACGAGGACGGCCTGACGCTGAAGGACGGCAAGGCGATCGGCGACAACCGCTCGACGCCGATCGGCGAGCTGGTTGGCAAGGGTCTCGAGGCTACCGGGCATATCAAGCCGGGCAAGCAGGAGAAGGAGACGTCGCAGGCCGGGTTCGGCGCGCATTTCGCTGAGGTCGCGGTCAACGTGATCACCGGCGAGACGCGGGTGCGGCGGATGCTCGGGTCGTTCGCGGCGGGGCGTGTGCTCAACGCGAAGACCGCGCGGTCGCAGTGCCTGGGCGGGATGACCTTCGGGATCGGCACCGCGCTGACCGAGGACCTGATCCACGACACGCGGACCGGCAAGCTGGTGAACCACGATCTCGGCGAATATCACGTGCCGGCCAATGCGGACGTGCCGCAGATGGACGTCCACTTCGTCGACGAGCGCGACATCCATGCGAATCCCATTCACGCGAAGGGGATCGGCGAGCTGGGGATCTCGGGCGCTGGTGCTGCGGTGGCGAACGCGGTGTATAATGCGACGGGGATTAGGGTGCGCGAGTTCCCGATTACGCTCGACAAGCTGCTGGATCAGTTGCCGGCTGTTTGAGGGCTGACGATACCATAAACAGGTACCACCCCGGCGAAGGCCGGGGCCCAGTTGGGGGACGAAGATAACGAAGGATCGTCCTCGGTTATCAAGACCTTTCCAACTGGGCCCCGGCCTTCGCCGGGGTGGTGCTGGGGGAATGCGTAGCGCCCTCGTCAAACGCCCCTCTCCTACCCATATCCTTCGCTCCACCCGAGGACCGCAGAATGAACGAACACGTGATGGATGCGGCGTTTCGGCCGGGTGGTCTCGACCGCGCTAAGCAGGGCGTTCTCGGGCTCGGGCTCGACCGGATCGAGGGGCCGGCTAAGGTCACCGGCGTGGCGGACTATGCGTATGAGGGCACGCCCGATGGCATTGCCTATGCCGCGATCGTCGGTACGCCAGTTGGCAGCGGGCGCATCCTTGGCATCGACGTGAGCGCCGCCGAAGCTTTGCCAGGTGTCATTGCTATCATCCATAACGACGCGCGCATGCCGGCTGGCGAGTCCAATTCGCGCGCGATGCCGCTGTTCGATACCGACGTCATCCTTCACCTTGGCCAGCCGGTCGCGATCGTCGTCGCGGAGGACCAGGCGATCGCGCGCGATGCCGCCGCGCTGGTCGTGGTCCGCACCGAGGCGGGCGAGGATCGGTTCGACGTCGAGGCACAGCCGGTCGACACCGCGCCGAAAATCGGCTTCCTGCCGCCGATCGACAATGGCGATCTCGACGCGGTGATGGCGGACGCGGCGGTGACGTTCGACCGGACCTACACGACCCCCGTGCATTTCCCCGCCGCGCTGGAGCCGCATGCGACCACCGCTTGGTGGGACGGCGACAAGCTCACCGTGCGGTCGAGCAACCAGGTGATCGGCGGCGCGCGCAAGACGATCGCGAAGGCGCTGAAGATCGATGCGGACAAGGTGCGCGTGCTCGCGCCGTATGTCGGCGGCGGGTTCGGGGGCAAGACCGGCGTGGGTCCCGAGGCGATCCTCGCGGCGATCGCGGCGGAGGTCGTCGGGCGGCCGGTGAAGGTCGCGCTGCCCCGCCGCCAGACTGCGTATATGGTCCACCACCGCTCGCACACGACGCAGCGGATCCGGATCGCCGCCGACGCGAACGGCGTGATCCTCGGCATGGGGCATGAGAGTGTCGTCGCGCAGAACGACGATGGCGAGTTTTTGGAGCCGGTGCCGTTCGGGACGCTGCCGCTGTACCGGGGCGATGCGCGGCGGTTCAAGACCGACTTGGTGCGCGTCGACCTGCCCGCGAGCGGTGCGGTGCGCGCGCCGGGCGAGGCTGTGGGCACGTTCGGGGTCGAGTGCGCGATGGACGAACTGGCCAAGCAGCTCGGGATCGATCCGATCGAACTGCGGCGGCGCAACGAGCCCGAGACCGATCCGGTGAGCGGCAAGCTGTTCTCCACGCGGCGGATGCTCGATTGCTATACGCAAGGTGCCGAGCGGTTCGGCTGGCCGGATACGGTGCCCGCGCCGGGGTCGGTGCGCGAGGGCGAGTGGCTGGTCGGGATCGGCATGGCGGCGAGCCTGCGCGGCAACTTCACCGTCGAGGCGCAGGCGCGCGTACGGCTGGAGGCGGATGGCCGCGCGACGGTCGAGTGCGACATGACCGACATTGGTACTGGGACGTACACCATCCTCGCGCAGACCGCGGGCGAGATGCTCGGGCTGCCGGTCGCCGAGGTGAACGTGCGGCTCGGCGATACCGATTTCCCCCCGAGCGCGGGGTCGGGCGGATCGTTCGGCGCTGGCAGCGCGTGTTCGGCGGTGGTGCTGGCGTGCGAGGATATCCTTGGCGAGCTGGCGCTCAGGATGAATGCGGCGCCGGAGGATCTGAGCCTGCACGATGGCTGCGTGAGTGCTGGCGGGCGATCGGTGAAGCTTGCCGATCTGGTCCGCGGCGAACCGATCGTGGCGATGGGGAAGACCGGGCCGGGTGCGGAGAGCAAGCGCACCAGCCAGGCGAGCCACGGCGCGCACTTCGTCGAGGTCGCGGTGAACGCGGTGACGGGCGAGACGCGCGTGCGGCGGATGCTGGGCGTGTTCGATGTCGGGCGTGTGCTCAATCGCAAGACCGCGACGAGCCAGATCACCGGCGGGATGGCGTGGGGGATCGCCTATGCACTGAGCGAGGAAGGCATCGTCGACACGCGGACCGGAGCGTTCGTGAACCCGGATTTCGGCGAGTATCATGTCGCGGTGAACGCCGACATTCCGCAACTGGAGGTGCATTTCATCGAGGAGATCGACGACTCCGCGAACCCGGTTGGGGCGAAGGGCGTTGGGGAGCTCGGGATTTCCGGCGCGGGGGCTGCGGTGGCGAATGCGATCTACAATGCGACGGGCGTGAGGGTTCGGGACTTTCCGGTGACGCTCGACAAATTGCTGGCAGGACTACCCTCCATTTAAGAGCTGTTCCCCCGCGCAGGCGGGGGGGGGTCAGGATACCAAACGGAGCGTTCGTGGCTCCTGGGCTCCCGCCTTCGCGGGAGAACGAGAAGAGAGACAACATGGCCGAAAACGATAGCGTGCTCGCTGCTGCGAAGACCTGGAAGGGCGAGAGGATGGCGATCGCCACGGTCGTCTCGACCTGGGGATCCGCGCCGCGGCCCAAGGGGAGCCACATGCTCGTCCATGCCGATGGCCGGTTCGAGGGATCGGTGTCCGGCGGGTGCGTCGAGAGTGATATCCTCGCCACCGCCGCCGAGGTGATCGCCGGGGCGCCGTTCCAGGTGCGCAACTACGGCGTCGCGGATGCGGCGGCGTGGGAAGTCGGGCTGCCGTGCGGCGGCGAGATCGCGGTGATGGTGCAGCCGGTGTCCGCCGAGGGGTTCGATCCAGAGCTGTTCGACCGGATCGCCGATGCGCGCGACCAGGGCGATGCGCTGACCGTGACGACCGACCTCGCGACCGGGCACAGCGATGCGCGGCCGCTGGAGACGGGCGAGGTGTTCGTCAACCGCTACGATCCGCCCCGCCGGCTGCTGATCGTCGGCGCGGTCCAGATCGCGCAGGCCTTGGCGGGGCTGGCACGCGAACTCGGGATCGAGACGGTGGTGATCGATCCGCGCGCGCGCTTCCTGACCGAGGAGCGGTTTCCGGGCGTGACGCTCGACGATCGCTGGCCGGACGAGGCGATCGCCGCGCTCCGCCCCGGCCCTTCGACCGCGGTCGTGACGCTGAGCCACGACATCAAGATCGACGATCCTGCGCTGATCGCGGCGCTCGCGTCCGATGCCGCGTATGTCGGCGCGCTCGGCAGCCGCAAGAGCCATGCGGCGCGGCGCGAGCGGCTTGCCTCGGAGGGCGTTTCGCCCGAGAACATCGACCGGATCGATGCGCCGGTCGGGCTCGACATCGGCGCGATCGGACCTTCGGAAATCGCGCTGTCGGTCGCGGCAGCGATGATAGGAGCGTTCAATGATCGCCGCTGAAAACGTCTTCCTCATCCTCCTCGCGGCCGGGCGCTCGGGGCGGTTCGGCATTCCCAACAAGCTAGAGGTGCCGTTCCTCAACAAGCCGCTGGGCATG
The DNA here is from genome assembly GCF_001422045.1 of Sphingomonas sp. Leaf242. Taxonomy (GTDB): domain Bacteria; phylum Pseudomonadota; class Alphaproteobacteria; order Sphingomonadales; family Sphingomonadaceae; genus Sphingomonas. The sequence continues at coordinate 242,008 of NZ_LMLW01000001.1, read as the reverse complement.
CACGTCGTCACCGCGTTCGAGAACATCCCCTTCAAGCGCCGGCTGGTCGTCACCGACGGCTGCAAGCTCGACTTCATCAGCCATCATTTCGAGGTGGTGCATAACGACGATCCGTCGTCGGGGATGTCGCAGTCGGTGAAGCTCGGCGTACAGTGCGCCAAGGACGAGGGCGCTGAGGCGGTGCTGATCGCGCTGGCCGACATGCCGCGTGTCACCGCGGCGCATATCTACCGGATGCTGGACGCCGCCGACAGCGCCGATGCCGTCGTTGCGTCGAGCGATGGCGAGAAGCCGAGCCCCCCTGCCCTGTTCGGGCGCGAGCGGTTCGATTTCCTGCTGACGCTGGACGGCGATGCGGGCGCGCGCGATCTGGTGAAGGCGGGGCGGCATGTCGTGACTGCGCCTGCCGAACTGATCGATATCGACACGCCCGAGGATCTGGACCGGCTGCAGGCGCTGGTCCGCGATCCCAAGGCCGCGATCACTCGTGCCTTAACGCGTCGATAGGGTTCATCGCCGCCGCGCGTCGTGCCGGGAAATAGCCGAAGACGACCCCGATCACCGCGGAGATCGCAAACGCGAAGATGTTGATCTCGGGCACGAACAGCCACTGAACCTTGATCAGCGGTGCGATGATCGCGATCGCGGCCTGCGCGACGATCAGTCCGATGACGCCGCCGAGGCACGACAGCGCGATCGCCTCGACGAGGAACTGCAACAGCACCTCGCGCGCGACCGCGCCGATGGCCAAGCGGATGCCGATCTCGCGCGTGCGCTCGGTAACCGACACCAGCATGATGTTCATGATGCCGATCCCGCCGACCACCAGGCTGATCCCGGCGACCGCGGCGACGATGCCGGTGAGCAGGGTCGTCGTGCCGGTCAGCGTGTCCGAAATCTGCTTGGTATCGAAGATGTTGAAGTTGTTGTCCTGCCCCGCAGCGAGGTGGCGACGCTCGCGCAGCAGGTCGGTCAACGATGCCTGGACCTGTTGCGTGTCATAGCCCTGATCGACACCGACGAGGATCGCCGCAACGTTCTGGTTGCCGGTGAAGCGGCGCTGGACGGTCTTGATCGGCATGACCACGACATCGTCCTGGTCGCCGCCGAAGCCCGCCTGCCCGCGCGTGCTGAGCGTGCCGATCACGTCACACGAGATGTCGTTGAGGCGGATTCGCTGGCCGATCGGATCGGCGCCGCGGAACAGGTTCTGGATGACGGTATTGCCGAGGATGCAGACCGCCTTGCCCGAGGCTTCCTCCTGCGCGGTGAAGAGGCGACCGCCGGCGAGCGGCCAGGGCTGGACCTCGAAATAGGCGCCGGTGGTGCCGTTGATCGTGGTGCTCCAGTTGGCGCCGTTGTAGATCGCGGTGGCGCTGCGCTGTTCGGTCGGGGCGACCGCAGTGACTCCGGCGATCTGCCGCGCGATCGGGTCGATGTCGTCCATCTTGAGCGGCGGCGGCGGCGGCCCGCCACCACCGCGGCCAAAGCCCTGGCCGGGACGGATCTGAAGGATGTTGGTGCCGAGCGACGAGATCGACTGCTGGACGGCGGCGGTGGTCGCCTTGCCGAGCGTGACCATCGTGACGACTGCGCCGACGCCGATGACGATGCCGAGGATGGTGAGGAACGACCGTAGCATGTGGCGGCGGATCGAGCGGAGCGCGAGGACGAGGGTTGTTCCGAACATTATCGTGTCGCCCCGGTATCGAGGACGCTGGTTTGCTGCTCCCCTCCCGCCTGCGGGAGGGGTCGGGGGAGGGGCTGATCAAACAGACCGGACGCCAGTACGTACGTCACGCCCTCCCCTAGCCCCTCCCGCAAGCGGGAGGGGAATGCTTCGCGGACGCCACTCACGAGTCCACGCTTTCGCCTTGGCGGTGCTGGCTTTCGATACGTTCCACCAGGCCGTCCTTGAAGTGGACCACCGTCCTCGCGAATGCCGCCATGTCGGGTTCGTGCGTGACCATCAACACCGTGATGTTCTTCTCCGCATTCAACCGCGTGAGCAGCTGCATGATCTCGATCGAGCGTTCGCTGTCTAGGTTGCCGGTAGGTTCGTCGGCGAGCAGCACGTCGGGGCTCGTCACCAGCGCACGCGCGATCGCGACGCGCTGTTGCTGGCCGCCGGACAGTTCCGCCGGAGTGTGATCCCACCAGTCCGCGAGGCCAACGGTGTCGAGGCTCGCCATCGCCGCATCCCGTCGCGCGCGCTTTTCGTCGCCGCGGTAGAGCAAGGGGAGTTCGACATTCTCCAGCGCGGAGGTGCGCGAGAGGAGGTTGAAGCCCTGGAAGACGAAGCCGAGGTGGTTGCGGCGGAGCAGCGCGCGCTGGTCGCGGTCGAGCGTTTCAACATGGTGGCCCTGGAACGTGAACGTCCCCGCGCTCGGCACGTCGAGGCAGCCGAGGATGTTCATCGTCGTCGACTTGCCCGACCCCGACGGCCCCATCACCGCGACGAAATCACCCGCCGCGATGTCGAGGTCGACGCCCTTGAGCGCCTGGAACATCGTCGCGCCGGTGCCGTACGTCTTGGTGACGCCACGCAAGGAGATCAGCGGGGGCGGGTTACTGGCCACCGCCCGCACCCTTGCTGGCGCCGCCCGACCGGCGCGCGGGAGTTTTCGTCGTGTCGGTGCCGGTGGCGAGCTGGCCGATGATGATCTGCGCGCCGGGCTGGAGATTGCCCGACAGCACTTCGGTCATCGTCCCGTTGGTGTCGCCCGTCGTGATCTGCACCGGCTGCGGCGTGCCGTCGGCGCCCTTGACGTAGATCGTCTGCTGCGAGCCGCGATCGAGCTTGGCGGTCCGCGCGTTGCCGCCGGCGCCGCGCCGTGGCCGGAAGGTCAGCGAGCCGGCGATGCCGCCGCCCTGATCCTTCGCGCCATCCGCGCTCGGCTTGAAGCGCAACGCCGCGTTGGGGACGAGCATGACGTTGCGCTTGTCCGAGGTGACGATGTCCGCGGTTGCGGTCATGCCCGGGCGGAGCGTCAGCGACGGGTTCGCGACGGTGAGGTCGGCGGCGTAGGACACGACCTGGCCGGTGGAGGTCGTCGCTGTGGTCGTCGTCGACGAGGTCGCCGAGCTGACCGTCAGGTTCGAGCCGAGATCGACGCGCGTGATCGTCGCGGGGAAGGTCTGGCCGGGGAACGCATCCACCGTGAAGCTGGCCTTCTGGCCGACCTTGACCTCGCCGACGTCGGCTTCGTCGATCGCGACCTCGAGCTTCATCTTGGTGAGGTCTTCGGCGATCACGAACAGCGTCGGGGTGTTGAACGACGAGGCGACGGTCTGGCCGGGATCGATCTGGCGCGCGAGCACGACGCCCGTCACAGGCGAGCGGATGATCGCGCGCGCGCGCTGAGTCTGGTTCTGCGCGAGGAGCGCGCGGCTGGCGACGACGTTGGCTTCGGCGACCTTCTGTGCGGCGACGGCGCGTGCGTAATCGGCGCGGCCGGTCTGGAGCTCGGTCTTCGACGGCACGCGACCACCCGACAGGCGCGAGACCTCTTCGAGACGGGTCAGCTGCGCGCGCGATTCGGCGACGGTCGCCTGCGCCTGCGCGACCTGCGCCTGGTTCGCCGCGAGCTGCGCGCTGGTCTGGCGGATCTGGTCGTCGAGCTGTTCGGGATCGATCAGCGCGAGCGGTTGGCCTGCGGTGACGCGGTCGTTGACGTCGACGACGACCTTGGTGACGAGACCCGACAGCTGCGAGCCGACCGTGACCTGCGTGGTCGGGGCGAGCTTGCCGGTGGCGGACACCGTGACGGTCAAATTGCCGCGCTGCGCCGGTGTGCTCGAATATTGCGTCTGTTCTTTCGCGCCGAAGCACTTCGCGAGCAGCAAGCACAGCACGACTACGCCGACCGCGATCGCGACCCACTTTACATAGCGCCTCCAGGGGGCCTGCGGCTTCACGCCGAGGAAATCGTCGATCGATGCGTCGGCCATCAGCGTGCCTCTGAAGTGTTCTGCGCACGCGGTGGCGCTTCGGGAATGACGGTCGAATCCCAGCCGCCGCCGAGCGCCGCATACAGCGCGATCAGCGCGGTGGCGGCATCGGCGCGCGCCTGCGTCGCGCCGTTGCGGGCGGACAGAAGCGCGGTTTCCTGCTGGTTGAGCGTGGTGAAATCGGTGAGGCCGGTGCGGTACTGGCTGCGGCTGAGGATCGCGGAATTGTTCGATGCGTCGAGCGCGATCGCGAACTGGCGTTCGCGTTCCTGCGCGGCCTGAAGCGCGACGACCGCGTTCTCGACGTCTTCGAGCGACGTCAGCACGGTCGACTTGTAGAGCGCGAACGCACCGTCGGCGGCGGCTTCGCTGGTGCGGACCTGGCTTCGCAACCGCCCGCCGTTGAAGATCGCCTGGGTCAGCCCGGCGAACAGGCTGCCGGTGATCGCATCGCCGATGCTGCCGATCGAGGTCGCGTTGGTGTTGAGGTTGCCGGTGATCGCGAGCGCGGGATAGAGCTGCGCCTTCGCCACGCCGATCCGTGCGGTCGCCGCCGCCAGTGCGCGCTCGGCGGAACGAATGTCGGGGCGCTGGCGCAGCGTGTCGGCGGGGATACCGACGCCGACCGCGGCGGGGCCGGTTGGGATCGCCTTCACGGGCGCCATCATCGTCCGGAGCGCGCCGGGCGCCTGCGCGGTCAGCACGCCGATCCGCGCCACGGCGGCGGCATATTGCTGGTCGAGGCTAGGGATCGTCGCGGCGGTCTGCGCGCGCTGGGCCCGCGCCTGTTCGGCGTCGACGCTGGAGACGAGCCCTGCCTGGACGCGGAAGCCGGCGATCTCGAGATTGTCGTCCTGGATCGCGAGCGAAGCGCGGGCGTTGGCGAGTTGCTGCTGGTAGAGCCGCGCGAGGACGTAGTTGCGCGCGACCTCGCTTTCGACCGAGATCAGCACGGTGGCGTAGTCGTAGCCGGACGCGGCGTAATCCGCGCGGCTGGCCTCGACGGTGCGGCGGATCTCGCCGAACACGCCGACCTGGTAGCTGGCGCTGGCGCCGAGCGTAAAGCTGTTGGCGCCGCCGCCGCCGGTATCGACGACGGTGCCGTCGGGTAGCGTAAACGAGCGGCCGCCACCGCGGACGTTCTCGTTGCGCTGGTACCCGGCCGAGCCGCTGACCGTCGGGAGCAGCGACGCGCGGTTCTGGAGCAGGCTTTCTCGCGCCTGGCGGAGGCGGGCGACGGACTGTGCGATGTCGAGATTGGCGGCGGCGGCCTGCTCGACGAGCTGACCGAGGACGGGGTCGTCGAACTTCTGCCACCAGCGGGTGAGATCTTCGGGCTTGGTTTCGGGCGTGACCGAATAGGCGTCGGGGACGCCCAGCTCGGCGGCGGCCTTGGGGTGGTAGTCCGGGCCGACGGTGCAGCCGGCTAGCAGGGCAGCCGCGGAGACGGGTGCGATGAGGAGGGCGCGGACGCGGGACATGGGCGGCAGGCATGACCAAGCGGCTGGGGCTAGTCCAGCGGTTTTGTGTCGCGAGGTGTCGCAGGTGGGTTGGATTGGCGGGGCGTGGGGGGCTTCAACGAGCGCCGGCACCGCGGACTTGCTCGGCTCTATCCCAATGGGACTTTGATCCGCTGTTTGACGTGGACCACTCCCCGCTGCTTTGTTCTCCCGCGAAGGCGGGAGCCCAGTCTGGGTCCCCGCCTTCGCGGGGAAACAAGGTTTGCTGGCCTCCGTCACCCCGGACTTGTTCCGGGGTCCACAGGGCCGCATTCTCTCTAGGTCCTGAGGGTGCGGAACGGTGGATGCCGGAACGGGCCCGGCATGACGAAGAGATGTCTCGTATCCACACCACCCCGGCGAAGGCCGGGGCCCAATTGGGCGGACCGGGCTAATAAATGACTGTGGACTATTACAACTGCCTTTCCAATTGGGCCCCGGCCTTCGCCGGGGTGGTGGTAGGTGCGGCGATGTGAGTGGTGAAAATGTGCCACGTCTTAGCGTTCATGCCTGCTTCTCCCTTTCTTGTTCCCCCGCGGAGGCGGGGGGCCAGGGTTACGGGCGATGCGCTGCTGGGTCCTGGGCTCCCGCGTTCGCGGGAGAACAGGAAGGGTGGTCGCGCTTGCCCCCTCCCCCGCCCCAAAATTCGAACCGCACCCGTTCCAATTTTGCAGTGCAGCGGAACGTTGCGGCAGCGCTATGGGTTCAGGGATGATGCTAGCCGAACGCCAGCCCGCGACTGATGTCCTCGCGCCGCCCCTTGCCGTGCCCGACGCCGTGAGCCTGTTCTTCGATTTCGACGGGACGCTCGTCGATCTTGCCGCGACGCCCGATGCGGTCGTCGTCGACCAGATCCTGCTCGATACGCTCGATACGCTCGCCGAGCGCTTCCCCGGTCGCGTCGCGATCATCAGTGGGCGCTCGATCGCGCAGCTCGACGCGATGCTCGGGCGCCACGCGCATCTGTTCGCGGTCGCGGGCAGCCACGGGGCCGAGACGCGGACGCCCGACGACGGCCATATCGCGGCTGAGCGCCCCGCCTCGCTCGAAGCCGCCGCGGATGCGTTCCGCGACTTCGCCGACGCCAACGGACTCGTCTACGAAGCCAAGAGCCTCGGCGCGGGGCTGCATTACCGGATGGCGCCGGACTTCGAACCCGCCGCGGTCCGCCTTGCCGAAGACCTCGCCGTCACCCACGGCCTCACGCTTCAGCGCGGCAAGATGATGGTCGAGCTGCGCACCCCCGGCGACAAGGGTGCAGCGCTCCGCAACCTGATCGCGGCGCCGGCGATGGCGGGGAGCGTGCCGTATTTCTTCGGCGACGACGTCACCGACGAGGACGGGTTCGAGGCCGCGCGCGACCTTGGCGGGGCGGGCGTGCTGATCGGCGAGCAACGGCCTACCGCCGCCACCTACCGCCTGAACGACGTTGCCGCACTTCGAGACTGGATTGCTGCCATATTGGAAACACCCACGTTGGAAACACGATGACCGCACCTACCCAAAAAGCCGACATGAACCTCTGGCCGATCGGCAATTGCCAGGTCTCCGCGCTGATCGACAAGACCGGCACGTTCGTCTGGGGCTGCGTGCCTCGCGTAGACGGCGACCCCGCGTTCTGCGCGCTGCTCGGCGGCGATGCGCCCAAGACCGGGTTCTGGGCGATCGAACTGGAGGGCGGTGCGAAAACCACGCAGGCCTATATCCGCAACACGCCGATCCTGGTCACGCGTCATGAGGACGAGGCGGGCAACGCAGTCGAGGTGATCGATTTCTGCCCGCGCTTCGTGCGCGAAGGCCGCACCTATCGCCCGACCAGCTTCGTGCGGATCGTCAAACCGGTAGCCGGCTCGCCGCGCATTCGCGTTCGGATGCGGGTCGCGACCAACTGGGGGAAGCCGACCGAGCACACGCAGGGTTCGAACCACATCCGTTTCCTGATGGACGACCAGACGCTGCGGCTGACCACCGATGCGCCGGTCGGGCATATCGTCGGCGAGAACTGGTTCCGGCTCGAGCGCCAGATGCACCTGTTCCTCGGTCCCGACGAGAGCTTCGCGGGCGTGTTGCACGAGGCGGCCGAAGCGATGCTGTCGCGGACCAAGGACGAGTGGCGCCACTGGGTGCGCGGCCTCGCGACGCCGGTCGAGTGGCAGGACGTCGTCATCCGCGCGGCGATCACGCTGAAACTGTGCCAGCACGAGGAGACCGGCGCGATCGTCGCCGCGCTCACCACCTCGATCCCCGAGCATGAGGGGTCGGAGCGCAACTGGGACTATCGCTACTGCTGGATCCGCGACGCCTATTATACCGTGCAGGCGCTGAACCGGCTGGGTGCGCTTGACGTGCTCGAAGGGTATCTCGAATATCTGCGCAACATAGTCGATGCGTCTAAGGGCGGCCATGTCCAGCCGCTCTACGGCGTCGGCGGCGAGGCGACGCTGATCGAGCGGATCGAGAGCGACCTGCCCGGCTATCGCGGCATGGGCCCGGTCCGCGTCGGCAACCAGGCGTACGAGCAGATCCAGCATGATGCGTACGGCCAGATCATCCTGTCCGACGTCCAGGCGTTCTTCGACAAGCGGCTGTTCCGGATGTCGAGCGAGGAGGATTTCAAGAGCCTCGAACTGGTCGGCGACCGCGCTTGGGAGACGTACGACAAGCCCGACGCTGGCCTGTGGGAGCTGCGCACCAAGGCGCACGTCCACACCTATTCGGCGGCGATGTGTTGGGCGGCGTGCGACCGGCTTGCGAACGCGGCGGAGGTTCTCGGGCTCGAGGATCGCCGGACGTTCTGGGAGGAGCGCGCCAACACCATTCGCACCACGATCGAGCAATCGGCATGGCGCGAGGATACGCAGCGTATCTCGGCGACGTTCGGTGGCGACGATCTCGACGCGAGCCTGATCCAGCTGCTCGACCTGCGCTTCTTCGCGCCCGACGATCCGCGGTTCCAGTCGACGCTCAAGGCGGTCGAGGAGGGTCTGCGGCGCGGGAGCCACATGCTGCGTTACGCGACCGAGGATGATTTCGGCCTGCCGCACACCGCGTTCAACGTCTGCACCTTCTGGCTGATCGAGGCGCTTCACGCGACCGGTCGAACTGCCGACGCACGCGCGCTGTTCTGCGAGATGGTTGCGCGGCGGACGCCGGCCGGGCTGCTGTCGGAAGATATCGACCCGAATACTGGCGAGCTGTGGGGCAATTATCCGCAAACCTATTCGCTGGTGGGGCTGATCAATTGCGCGGTCCTGCTCAGCAAGCCGTGGAGTGCCGTCCGATGAGCCGCCTCGTCGTCATCTCGAACCGCGTCCAGTCGGTTGACGCCCCCTCGGGCAACCAAGGCGGCCTCGCGGTCGCCTTGCTCGCCGCGCTCCGCGAAAAGGGCGGTGTATGGTTCGGCTGGTCGGGATCGACCACCGAGACCTTCACCGGGCACATCAATTTCCAGCAGGGCAAGGGCGTCACCACCGCGACGATCGACCTCGAAGAGCAGGATTTCGACGAATATTATAATGGCTATGCGAACCGCACCTTGTGGCCGCTGTTCCATTACCGGATCGACCTGACCGAGTTCGAACGCGATTTCTCGAGCGGTTACGCGCGCGTCAACAAGCGCTTTGCCGAGACGGTGCTGCCGTTGATCGAGCCCGAGGATCTGGTGTGGGTCCACGACTATCATCACGTCCCGCTTGGGCAGGAACTTCGGAAGCTCGGCGTCGAGAACAAGATCGGGTTCTTCCTCCACATCCCGTGGCCGCCGATGGCGATGCTGCTGTCGCTGCCGAGCCACCGTGCGCTGGTCGAATCGATGTTCGCGTACGATGTCATCGGCTTCCAGACGCAGGACTGGCTCGACAGCTTCCTGCATTACGTGACGAGCCAGCTCGACGGTATCGTCGGCGAGGATGGCTGGGTGACGGTCGGCGACCGCACGATCAAGGCGATCACGACCCCGATCGGGATCGAGACCGCGGACTTCGAGAAGTCGGCGAACAGCGACGCGGCGCGGCATGCCAAGGAGCGGATGTACATGTCCGCGACCGGTCGCAGCCTGATCGTCGGGGTCGACCGGCTCGATTATTCGAAGGGCCTCGCCGAGCGGTTTGCCGGCTACGAGCGCTTTCTCGGGTCGCATCCGGATCGGCGTGGGCTGGTCTACATGCTCCAGATCGCGCCGCCTTCGCGCGAGAAGGTCGACACGTATCAGGAGATTCGTGCGAACCTCGATTCGATGTCGGGGCGGATCAACGGCGAATATTCGGACATCGACTGGACGCCGATCCGCTACGTCAACCAGGGGTTCCCGCGCGACGTGTTGGCGGGGATCTACCGCGCCGCTCGCGTTGGGTTGGTGACGCCGTTGCGCGACGGGATGAACCTGGTCGCGAAGGAATATGTCGCGGCGCAGGATCCCGAGGATCCGGGCGTGCTGGTGCTGTCGCACTTCGCGGGCGCTGCGACGCAGCTGAAGGATGCGGTGCTGGTCAATCCGTACAGCCCCGAGGAAATGTCCGACGCGATCGACCGGGCGCTGAAGATGCCGCTGGCCGAGCGGAAGGAACGCTGGGAGAAGCTGATCGACAACGTCCGCAAGGAGGACGTGATGTGGTGGTGCGAGTTGTTTATTACGGCGCTCGAGGCGGTGCCGGAGCACGTTGAGGCCTGACTTCTTGGCCCTTTGAATAGTAGAGAGCGTAACTTCTTGCCCCCCTCCCTGGAAGGGAGGGGTTGGGGGTGGGTTGGCCAGTTTGTGTCAATACGCCCTGGGCTATGCGGAAGCCGACCCACCCCCGGCCCCTCCCTTCCAGGGAGGGGGGAGTTAGGGGCGCGCCACCGGGTCGGGCGCCATAAGCAGGCGGTTGCGCGGGATCGCTTCGGGCATTTCCTCGCGGATATACTTCAACAACGCTTCCCGCACATCGCAGCGCAGATCGAACGCGATCGCAGCGTCCTTGGCGGTCATCAGCCCGCGCAACTCGATGCAGTCCGTCTTCACGTCGGTCACCTGGAGGTTGTAGAACCTCTTGTCCCAGCGCGGGTTCGACGTGACGATCTCGCCCAGCTTCTCGCGCAGGCGCGGCACGTCCGCGGACGGATCGAGATACCAGAACACCGACCCCATCAGCTGGCTCGTCTCGCGCGTCCAGTTCTGGAAGCTCTGCTCGAGAAACTTCGACACGGGCACGACGAGGCGGCGTTCGTCCCAGATCTTGATGACCACGAACGTCAGGTTGATCTGCTCGACCCGCCCCCATTCGCCGTCGACGATCAGCACGTCGTCGATCCGGATAGGCTCGGTGAACGCCATCTGCACGCCGGCGATCAGGTTCTTGAGCGCGGGCTGCGCGGCGGCACCGACGACGAGGCCGGCGATGCCCGCCGACGCCATCAGCGTGACGCCGATCGAGCGGATGCCGGGGACGCTCAGCAGCATCAGGCAGACGCTGATGAAGACGATGAAGAACGTCCCAATCCGCCCGAGGATCGCCGCACGGGTGCGTTTCCGCCTGGCGCGGAGATTGTCCTCGACCGAGATGTCGGCGCGGATCTCGATGACGTCCTGGAACGCGCGCAGCGCCGCGACGGCGAGCCAGCCGAGCAAGGCCGGGACGAGGAAGCCAAGCAACTGCTTCCACAAATCCTCGACATCGTTGTCCATCGGCAGGATCCGCGCGACGAACGCGACCGCGACCGAGACGAACACCGCACGCAACGGGCGGCGGACGCGGGCGAGGACGAGGCCATCGGTCTTGGCGGTCGAGCGGCGCTGGGCGTGGCCGCCGATCCGCATCGTCAGCCAATGCGCGATCAACGCGACGAGGACGGCCGCCGCGACGACGGCGACGCTCTCCAGCCAGACCCATTCATGGGGTATGTGAAGCGATCTGAATATGCGCATGTAGGCGCAACGGTGCGTGGCCGCGGATGTTCCGCTGCAGTGCAGCATGGTGTTGCGATACGGGGCAGCTTTTTTCCTGCCACACTTCGTGCGTAAGTCCGTGCCCATGAAGGCCATCATCCTTGCTGCCGGTCACGGATCGCGGCTGCTGCCGTTGACGCTGACGACGCCGAAATGCCTCGTGCAGGTCGGCGGTCGTGCGATCCTCGATCATCAGCTCGACGCGGTCGCGGACGCCGGGTTCGATGGTGCGGTGATCGTCGGCGGCTACCGGATCGAGCAGGTCGCGGCGCATCTGGCGGCGCGCGTGTCCGACCTGCCGACCGAGTTCGTGTTCAATCCGTTCTGGTCCGCCGCCAACAGCATCGGCAGCGTATGGGCGTCGCGGGCCTATCTCGAAGGACCGTTCACGCTAATGAATGGCGACACGTTGTTCGACGCGGCGATTTTGCGCGCCGCATTGGCCGATCGGGGCGTCGATCCGGGATCGGGCGTGAAGCTGGTCATCGAGCCGCTGGTGACGCCGGGGCTCGACGACATGCTGGTCGAAGCGAATGGCGAAACCGTCGTCGCGGTGGGCAAGCATCTGGTCGGGCACCAGGCGACGGACCGATCGCTCGGGCTGATCGTGTCGACCGGCGGCGGCGCGTATGCCGAGGCGTTGCGCGCGGTGATCGGCGAGGAGGATGGCATCCACGCTTATCATCACGCCGTCGTCCGCCGGGTCGCGGAGACCGTCGGCGTCCGCGCGGTGCGGATCGCAGGGAATGTCCACTGGCAGGAGATCGACCGACCGGAGGACATCGCGCTGTGGCAGCACGATCATGACGCGCCTGCGGGCGGCGTTTCGGGTTCATGACACGGAAGGTCGCGTTCCTGTTTCTCGGCGAGACGCTGCTGATCCCGCATCTGTATCCGATCGTCGAGGCGCTGGCCGCGAGGTCGGACGTGCCGATCGAACTCTGGGTCAGCACATCGGCGCACGAGACGTTGCTGACGCGCTGGACCGCCGCCTTCCCGACCGTCCGCATCCGACGTGCGCCCGGATTTCGCGTCGTTACTGACGACGGCAGCGGGCGCAATCCGGTGCTGCCAGCGAAGATGCCGATGCTGCTGCGGCTGCTGCCGTATCTACGCAGTGCACGCGTCGTGGTGTGTGCCGAGCAGACGAGCCTGTGGCTGCCGCGGCTGTTTCCGATGCGCGCGAAGTTCGTGAAGACGTCGCACGGGGTTGGCTCGATGAGCGCGCGCGATGATCCGCGGCGGCGGGCGGCGGCGTTGACTCTGGTGCCGAGCGAACTGGAGCGGCAGACGTATCTCGACCGCGGGTTCGCGCCCGAGCGGTTCGTCGCGACCGGCTATGTGAAGGCCGACTTCACGCACCGGACGCACGCCGCGCCGCCGTTCGCGGATACGCGGCCGGTCGTCCTGTATACGCCGCATTGGCAGCAGCATCGCTCGTCGTGGTGGCGCTGGGGGGCGGAGGTGGTGCGGCGGATCGTCGCGGACGGGCGCTACAATCTGATCTTCGCGCCGCACCAGCGACTGGTCGAGCGCGCGCCCGAGGTGGCGGACTTGATGCGCGAGATAGGCGATTTGCCGCATGTTCACTGCGACATCGATGGGTTCGCGATGGTCGATGGCAGCTACACTGGCGTTGCGGACGTGTATCTCGGCGATACGTCGAGCCAGGTAATCGAGTTCCTGATGCGGCCGCGGCCTTGCGTGTTTCTCAATGCGGGGGGGGCCGCCTGGGAGGGCGATCCGAATTACGCAATGTGGGTTTGCGGTGAGGTGGTTGAGGACGTGGCGGATGTCGTGGCGGCGGTGGACCGCTCGGCGCTGAGGCATGTGGAGTATGCGGCGGTTCAGGCGGAGTTTGCCGGGCGGTCGCTGGGGGCGGTCGAGGGTGGCGCGGCGAAAGCGGCGGGAGAAGTCCTTCGGCTACTGGAAGCCACGTCGGTCTAGTAAGCAGTTGTTCCCCCGCGGAGGCGGGGGTCCAGGGTACCAACCGCAGCGCTGCTTGATCCTGGGCCCCCGCCTTCGCGGGGGAACTAGATACGATCGGCAACCGTGAGCCCCTCTCGCTTTCACGATCAGATCGGGTAACGGGTGCGGCATGGTAGATTCGACAGCCCCCACGCCAGCGCTCCGGACCGTCCGGGCGAACGACACGCTGCTCTGGGGCATGACCAATGCCGAGCGGATCCGGCGGATCGGCGTCGCGCAGGGTCTGGCCACCGATGGCGACGGCGACACCGGGCCGGTGATCCTCGCCAACCTCGCCTATGCGTTCGACCCGATGTGGATCGCGTATCTGAAGACGCGGCCCGGCACCGTCGTGACTCGCACCGGCGTGCCCGTGCTCGCGCATGTCCGGGATGCCGACGAGCGCGCGCGGATGACCGCGGCGATGCTCGGCGAGGCACCGCTGGTGCCCGGGCTGACGGTGATCGCCGCCGAGGCCGAGGAAGGCATCTTCAACGAGGCGTTGCGCAAGCGCGAACGCCCGTTCGCCGAACTGCTGACCCCCGCCGCGGTGCCGGCGATCGAGCGCGCGAGCTATGTCGGCGCGTACAAGGGCGTCACCGACCTGCTGACCAAGTATCTGTGGCCCGAATGGGCGCTGGCGATCACGCGGGTCTGCGCGCGCGCCGGGATAACGCCGAACCAGGTGACTGCGCTCGGTTCGGTGCTGTGCATCGTCGCGACTGTGGCGTTCTGGTATGGCTGGTTCTGGACCGGGCTGGCTACGGGTCTGGTCTTCATGGTGCTCGACACCGTCGACGGGAAGCTGGCGCGGTGCACGATCACCTCGTCGAAGCTGGGGAATGCCTGGGATCACGGGGTGGACCTGGTGCATCCGCCGTTCTGGTGGTGGGCCTGGGCGGCGGGGTGCGCGCCGTACGGGCGGCCGCTCGAGGACGGCGTGTTCTGGGCGGTGATCGGGACGATGCTGTTCGGCTATGTCGCGCAGCGGCTGATCGAGGGGGCGTTCATCGTCCGGTTCGGGATGCACATCCATGTGTGGGAGCGGTTCGACAGCTGGTTCCGGCTGATTACCGCGCGGCGCAATCCCAACATGGTGATTTTGTTTGTGGGGCTGGTGGTGACGCGGCCGGACTGGGGGATCATCGGGGTCGCCGCGTGGACCGCGATCTCGCTGGTGGTGCATCTGGTGCGGCTGGTGCGGGCGATGCTGCGCAAGGCCAAGGGTGAGACGCTGGTGAGTTGGCTGGCTTGAGGGCTTCGCGAGGTCGCATACCTGCTAGCGCCGACGTCACTCCCTTCCGTTCGTCCTGAGTAGCCATCGAGTAGCTCCTCTTGCAGCGTATCGAGAGGGCGTATCGAAGGACAGGTTGGCGCGCGGAACCCATGCTTCGATACGCGCCCTCGATACGCTTCTGACGAAGCTACTCGGTCGCTACTCAGCACGAACGGAAAGAGGGGTGGGTCGTCCGATCCACCACAGGCAGTAGATCGCCAGCGCGTACAGGAAGCGGCTGTAATCCCGCTTGCCCGCGCGGTGATCGGCGAACACCTTGTCGACCGCGCCGGTGCGCCAGATGCCTTGCTCGCGGACGCCGCTGTCGCGCCAGAGCTGCTCCGCATACGCACCGAAATCGCCGGCGAACCACGCCGCCAGCGGCATCTGGAAACCCTGTTTCCGCCGATCGAGGATCCCTTCCGGCAACCACGGCGCGATGGCTTGGCGGATGACGTATTTGCCGATCTTGCCGTTGAGCTTCATGTCGGCAGGCATCGACAGTGCGAGGTCGACCATGCCCTGCCCCAGCATCGGGACGCGTACCTCCAACGAATGCGCCATGCTCGCGCGGTCGACCTTGGTCAGCATCGCGCCGGGGAGGTTGAGCGCGAGGTCGGCGAGACCGAACTGCTCGAGCGTGTCGGTCGAGATCGCGTCGGGATTGGGGAAATATTCCGCGACCAGCGCGGCGATCCCGCCCTCTTCCTCGGCGATAAACTCCGCCGAGAATATCTCACGGCGGAAGGCTTCGTTGGTGATCTGCGTCTTGGCAAAGAACCGCGCGATGCCGTTCGGGAGCGCGGCGCTGGCGGTGGTTTTCCGCCAGCGCTGCAACACCGCATTCGCATGCCGCGACGGCAAGGTCGGCACCGCATCGAGCGCTCGCGCCAAACGACGCAGCGGCGCCGGCAACGCCCCGATCCGCCTTTCCGTCGCGTGGCGCTTGTACCCGAAGAACAGCTCGTCGCCGCCATCGCCCGACAGCGCGACTTTGACCTCCTGCGCGGCGATCTGGCTGACGTACCAGGTCGGCACCGCGGAGGGATCGGCGAACGGCTCGTCATAGCAATGCTGGACCTCGGGCAGCATCGCCTGCGCGTCCGCCAGTTCCAAGGTGCGCGTGACATGGTGGCAGCCGAGATGCCGCGCGATCGCCTCGGCATGCGGCGATTCGTCGAAGCGGGGGTCGGGAAAGCCGATCGTGAAGGTGCGGACGGGGCGATCCGAGACCTGCGCCATCGCTGCGACCACCGCGGACGAGTCGACACCGCCGGACAAGAACGCGCCGACATCGACGTCCGCGACCATCTGCTTGCCGATCGTGTCGAGCCATTCGTCGCGGAAACGCTCGATCCACTCCGCCTCGGAGCGCGGCTCGGCGGGATGATAGGCGGGCGTCCAGTAGGCGCGCATCGTCGGCGTGCCGCTCGCATCAACGGTCATCACATGGCCCGGCGGCAGCGTGCGGACCTGCGCGTAGATCGAGCGCTGGGTGCGGACGTGGCCGAAGCTGAAATAATCGTGGAGCGCGCGGCGGTCGACGTCGAACGCCATGCCCGGCAGCAGCGTCAGCGTCTTCAGTTCGGAGCCGAACGCGAACCCCGCGGCCTGATCGGTGTAGTAAAGCGGCTTGATCCCGATCGGATCGCGCGCCAGCGTCAGCCGACGGGCGTGCGTATCCCACACCGCGACCGCGAACATGCCGTCGAGCCTCGCCCAGACGTCGTCGCCCCAGCGCTCGTAGCCGGCGAGAATCACCTCGGTATCGCCCGCGCTCTCGAACACGCGGCCGAGCGCTTGCAACTCGCGGCGCAATTCGCGGAAATTGTAGATCTCGCCGTTGAAGACGAGTGCATAACGGTGGTCGGGCGAATGGAACGGCTGATGCCCGCCCTCGATGTCGATGATGCTCAGCCGGCGCATGCCGAAGCCGAAATCGCCATCGGTCATCACGCCCTGGTCGTCCGGCCCGCGGTGGAGGATCGCGTCGCACTGCGCGGTTATCAGAGGCGCGGTGACGAGGCGGGGCGAGACGGCAGCGCTACCTCGCGCGTAAAGGCCGGCAATTCCGCAGATGACGAACGATCCCTCGCATGACGGCGGCACCGCCGCCCGATCGCGCGCGGTCTAGGAGCCGCCCGCCGCTTTGTCACCTCCGCCCCCGCTGCGCGCCCCGCCCGCGGCTGCGCACTCCGCCCCCGCGCATCTTGCCGCAGTCGTCGCCGCACTCTAGGGGCCGGTCGCAGATGGTTCAGGACCCCGCTCCTTCTCCGGCCCCGGCGGATGCGTCGGCGCGCGCCGGCACGACCGGGATATTCCGGGCGGCGGCGCGCAATCTCGGCTGGCTGCTCGCAAGCCGCAGCGTTCTTGCCATCCTGTCGCTCTTCTATCTCGGCTTTGCGACGCGCACGCTGGGCGTCGTCGATTTCGGCCGGTTCGCGTTGATCACCGGTGCCGCGCAGGCGCTGGCGACCTTCGTCGGCTTCCAGACCTGGCAGATCATCGTCCAATACGGCGTCGAGCCGATCCAGCACGGCGACACGCCCCGGCTCGCACGGCTGCTCCGCCTGTCGGCGATCCTCGACATGTGCAGCGCGCTGGTCGGCGCCGGACTGACCGTCGCGATCCTGTTCGCGTGGAGCGACGGGTTCGGCATCCCGCCCGACCTGATGCGCGACACGCTGATGTTCGCGGTGGTGCAGCTGATCACGATCCGCTCGACCCCGCTCGGCATCCTGCGGCTGCGTGACAAATTCTCGCTGTCGGCGGTGGCGGACAGCATGACGCCGATCATGCGTTTCGTCGGCGCCGGCGCGGCGATGATCTTCGAACCGACGATCCGCGGGTTCATGCTCGCCTGGGCGCTCGCCGAGATCGTCACCGCCGCGACCTATTGGATCATGGTCGCGAAAAGCGGCGACCTGCGCCTGCTCGCGAGCGGCCGGGGCCCGTGGCGGCAGGTGCGCGACGACAATCCCGGCATCGTCCGCTTCTCGCTCAGCACCAACGCGAGCGCGACACTGGGCCTGTCGAGCAAGCAGATCCCGCTGCTGCTGGTCGGCGCATCGATCGGCCCCGCCGCGGCGGGTGCGTTCCGGCTCGCGACTCAGCTGGCGCAGGCGCTCGCGAAACTGTCGCAGATGCTGTCGCGCGCCGCCTTCCCCGAGATCGTCCGCGCGGTGCGGACTGCCGAGCCGTCGCGCCTGCGCCGTATTCTTATCCGGACGATGCTGGCGAGCACCGCTGCGGCATTGGTGATCCTGGCTATCGTCGCGCTGGTCGGCGAGCCGATCCTCAAGCTCGTCGGCGGCAAGTCGTTCGGTCATGCCTATCCGGTGCTGCTATGGCTGGCGGCGGCGGGCTGTTTCGACCTCGCCACCGTCAGCCTCGATACGGTGATGACCGCGCTCCACCGTGCCGGCACCGTCTTCGCGATCCGCGCGGTCGGCGTGCTGCTGCTGTTCGCGGCGGCGTTCGCGCTGATGCCGACCTACGGTTCGACGGGAATCGCCGCGGCGGTCGGCGTCGGCTCGGTGGCGGTCGCGATCCTGCTCGGATTTGCCGCCGCGCGAATGACCCGCACGCCGCGCGTCGAGGCGGAAGCGGCGTAATCAGCCGGGCGTGACGGCGCATGCCGTTGCACCCCATGCTGCGACAAAGACGGCGATAAAGGCTGCGTTCACGGCGTAAATGTCATCTGCGCGCCGCTCTATCGCCACTTTTACCCGGTCTTAGTCTGTCGATGAACCCTTTATTCCTTATGATCCTGGGCGCGGCGGCGGTGCTCGCGCCGATCCAGGCGCAGGCGGCCGAGAGCTGCCAAGGTACGCCGGGCAATGGCAACGCCAAGCTGATCCTGGAAGCGACGACGATGCACAACGCCGTCGGCGAGGTCGCCTTCACCGTGTATCCCGATGACAAGAAACGGTTTCTGGCGAAGGGCGGCAAGCTCGTCCGGGCGCGCGTATCCGCCGCCAGCCCGCGCGCCTGTTTCTGGCTGAAGCCCGGCTATTACGCGATCGCGCAATATCACGACGAAAACAGCGATCATGATTTCAACCGGACGCTGTTCGTGCCGAAGGAGGGATTCGGCTTTTCGAACGACGCACCGACGTCGATCGGACTGCCCTCGTTCGCATCGGTCCGCACCGCCTTGCCCGCCTCGGGCACGACCGTGCGGATGAAGATGCGGTATCGTCGATGAACTAAACCCCGTTCACAGACATTGAACGGAAATCTTCCTGACACAAATTTGTAGCGGTTATGTGCCGCGACGGGTATCTACTATCGTGGCTAATGTCGTTTCGAACTTCAATGCATTCAGCGGGCCTTCGCTCTCGCCACCGGCACCGCCGGCATGGCGGCCCGATGGCCTGTTCGATCCGGCCGTCGCCGATCGGTACGGCGTGACCCCGCGCGAGGCCGCCGCGAAGATCCGTACCGGTATCATCTGCAATCCCAAGAGCCATCGCAACCGCAGCAGCGTCGAGGCAACCAAGCCGTTCCTGTCGGGCACGGTGCTCGCGGTCACGCCCCGCACGCAGGCCGAACTCGCCGAAGTGCTGACCGATTTCGCGCGCCACGGCATCGAACTGCTGGTGATCGACGGCGGCGACGGCACGATCCGCGACGTGCTGACCGCGGCCGCCCGCGTCTGGACCGGTGCCGCCCCGCGCGTCGCGATCGTTCCGTCGGGCAAGACCAATGCGCTCGCGCTCGATCTCGGCATTCCCGACGACTGGACGCTCGATCAGGCGCTGACCGCGGCGCGCGACGGGACCGTCAAGGTTCGCAGCCCGATCGAGGTGGTGCGCAAGGCGGACGGCACGCGCCTGCACGGCTTCCTGTTCGGGGCCGGTGCGTTCGTCCACGCGACGGCGCTGGCGCAGCGCACCCACCGGGCCGGCGCGTTCAACGGCGTCGCGGTCGGACTGGCGCTGTGCTGGGCGATCCTGCAGACGCTGTTCGGCGGCGCCAACAGCGCGTGGCGCGCGGGCGATCGCATGCGGATCCGGTATCAGGGTGGCGCGGCGCCCGCCTATGCCGCTGGCGCCAATGCCGACACCGATCGTGCGCGGTATCTGATGCTGGCGTCGACGCTCCAGCACATGCCGGTCGGTATCCGGCCGTTCGGCACGCCGCGCGAAGGCTTGAAGACGCTGGTGGTCGACGCCCCGCCGCGCTGGCTTGCGGCTGCGACGCCGTTGATCGTGACCGGATCGCCGGCCGCATGGCTCGACCGTGCGGGCTATCACCGGATCGATTCGGCGTCGCTCGACCTGTCGATGGACTCGGGCTTCATCCTCGATGGCGAAGTCTATCCCGGTGGCGACCTGACCGTGCGCGAAGGCAAGCCGCTCCGCTTCGTCGTCCCTTGAGCGCGCTGGCCGACGTCGTGCGGCGTCAACTGGCGGCCCCGACGATCCAGCCGGTACGCGATGTCGCCGAAATTCTCGCCGCCCATGACGATGTCGTCGCGGTGCTGTTCTACGGGTCGAACCTGCGGACCGGCGCGACCGAGGGGGTGCTCGACTTCTACGTGCTGACCGCCGGTTCGCCCGAGCGGGGTATCTGGCCGACCGTCAGCTACCGCGAATTCGCGATGGCGGGCGAAACGCTGCGCGCGAAAATCGCGACGATGCGGATGGCGACGTTTGCGAAGGCCGCCGCGGCCAGGTCGCTCGATACCACCATCTGGACGCGGTTCGTCCAACCGTCGGCATTGGTCTGGGCGCGCGACTCCAGCGCCGCTGATGCGGTCACCGCGGCGATCGGCGAGGCCACGAAGTCCGCGGCCAGGTTCGCGGCGGCGCTCGGGCCGGACGCTGGTACGGCGGACGACTATTGGCGCGCGCTGTTCCGCCAGACCTACGCCGCCGAACTGCGCGTCGAACGCAAGGGACGCGAGGGGCAGATTCTTGGTTTCGACCCGGACCGCTACGCCCGCTTGCTGCCGCTCGCGTGGACCGCCGACGGGATCGCGTTCGCCGACGACGCCGGCGTGCTGCGTCTAAGCCTTGCCGCCGAGACACGCCACGCGCTGCTGCGTGCCTGGCGCCGCCGCCGCCGGGCCGGCAAACCGATCAATGTCGCGCGGCTGATCCGTGCCGCGTTCACCTTCGAGGGCGCTGCGCAATACGGGCTGTGGAAGGTCGAGCGCCATACCGGGATCGCCGTGCCGCTCACCCCGTGGCGTGAGAAGCATCCGATCCTGGCGGCGCCCGGCATATTCTGGCGGGTATGGCGCGCACGGGCGAACCCTGCATGAACGAGGGGTTCAGCGCATTGATCCTGGCCGGATCGCGCGGCGGGGTCGATCCGGTCGCGGGGTATGCGGGCGTCTCGCACAAGGCGCTGATCGTGCTCGAGGGCGAGACGTTGCTCGCGCGTGTCGCGAAGGCGTTGCGCGATGCGGGAGCGACGCGGATCGCCGTCTCGGTGTCCGACGACGCGGTGCGCGCGGAGGCGACCGCGTTGGGACTCACCGTGCTGACCGCCGCCAGCGGTCCCAGCCTCAGCGTGCGCGAAGGCATCGCCGCGCTGGGCACGCCATTGATGGTGACGACCGCCGACCACGCCCTCCTCCACCCCGACTGGGTGCGCGCGTTCCGGGCGGATGCGCCGCCGCGTGCCGACGTCGCGGTGCTGCTCGCGCGACGCGACGTGATCGAACGCGCGGCGCCGGGGACCAAACGGACCTATCTGCGGTTTGCCGATGGCGCCTGGTCGGGCTGCAACCTGTTCCAGTTCGCCACCCCGCGTTCGATCGCCGCGCTCGATCTGTGGGCGCAGGTCGAGGCGGATCGCAAACGGCCGTGGCGGATCGTTCGTCGGCTGGGCGTCGGCACGTTGCTGCGCTATCTCTCTTGCAGGCTGACGCTGGTCGATGCGGTCGCGCATCTCGGCCGAATGGCGGGATTGAACGCCGCCGCGGTCGCGACTCCGTACGGTCTCGCGGCGGTCGACGTCGACAAACCCGGCGATCTCGATCTGGTCCGCGCCCTCCTCGCCGAGCAACGCGCCGCGCACTAATTTACCGCTAACAGGCAGAACCACCCTGCCCCGCCGGCCGGTTTTGTGGCAGGGCGGCGGCATGCAAACGACAACGCTTTCCGCCCGCCCGAACCGCCCCGCCGCGTCCGCGACCACCGCGATCGGCATCTACGGCAGCGCCGGCCGGATGGGCCGCGCGATCGCCGACGCGATCGAGAGCGCAGGCGCGACGCTGGCCGGCGGCGTCGACGCCGGCGAGGATCCAAACGCGATCGCGAAGCTCGCCGACGTGATGGTCGATTTCTCGACGCCGTCCGCGATCGAGGCGCATCTCGCCGCGGCACGCGCCGCCGGCACCGCGATCGTTATCGGCACCACCGGCCTGTCGCCCCAGCACCAGTCGCTGATCGATGCCGCCGCCAGCGACATCGCCGTGTTGCAGACTGGCAATACATCGCTGGGCGTAACCCTGCTCAACATCCTAGTCCGCGACGCCGCCGCGCGGCTCGGCGCCGACTGGGACATCGAGATCGTCGAGATGCATCACCGCCACAAGGTCGACGCACCCTCGGGCACCGCGCTGCTACTCGGCGAGGCTGCCGCGAAGGGGCGCGGGACGACGCTCGCCGAACTC
Organism: Sphingomonas sp. Leaf242; assembly: GCF_001422045.1. Taxonomy (GTDB): domain Bacteria; phylum Pseudomonadota; class Alphaproteobacteria; order Sphingomonadales; family Sphingomonadaceae; genus Sphingomonas. The sequence continues at coordinate 219,761 of NZ_LMLW01000001.1, read as the reverse complement.
CGCGTCGACAGCCGCGCCGGTCTGGTCGGTGCGCGCAGCGAGGGCACGCTCGGCTTCGCGTCGGTACGCGGCGGATCGGTGATCGGCGACCACAGCGTGATTTTCGCAGGCGAAGGCGAGCGGATCGAACTCAACCACCGCGCAGACGACCGATCGATCTTCGCGCGCGGCGCGGTGCAGGCGGCGATCTGGCTCGCCGGACAGTCCGCCGGTCGATACCGGATGGGCGACGTGCTCGGTCTCTGACGCGGTGAAGAAGGCCGACGTCGTCGAATTCTATGCGCGGCTGGCGGAAGCCGACCCGCATCCCGAGACCGAACTCGAATTCGTAAATCCGTACACGCTGGTCGTCGCGGTCGCGTTATCGGCGCAGGCGACCGATGTCGGTGTCAACAAGGCAACGCGCGCGCTGTTCCGCGAGGTCGATACGCCTGAGAAGATGGTCGCACTCGGACTCGACGCACTGAAGGGGCACATCAAGACGATCGGGCTCTACAACACCAAGGCGAAGAACGTCATCGCGCTCTCGCAGATGCTGATCGACGACTATGGCGGCGAGGTTCCCAACGATCGCGATGCGCTCGAGCGACTGCCGGGCGTCGGGCGCAAGACTGCGAACGTCGTGCTGAACGTCGCGTTCGGCGCCGAGACCTTCGCGGTCGACACGCATATCTTCCGGGTCGGCAACCGCACCGGCCTCGCCCGCGGTAAGACCCCGCTCGCGGTCGAACTGAAGCTCGACAAGGCGACGCCGCAGCCGTTCCGCCTGCACGCCCACCACTGGCTGATCCTGCATGGCCGCTATGTCTGCAAGGCGCGGACGCCTGAATGCTGGCGGTGCATCGTCAGCGACCTGTGCGCCTACAAACCCAAGACGCCGCCGCCCAAGGAGAGTAAGAGCACGGGCGGAGTGGCGGGCTTGCCGAGTATGCCAAATACGGAGTCATGACGTGTTTTGCACAGGTCTAACGAATGCATATCACCGTCTCGTGCGACCAATACGCACGCGACCGACACAGCGCGGCAGCGATCAGCATGAAAACGGCTAGCGCAGCCCGCCACGCTTTGCTAGGCGGGCCATCCGGCACCCGTAGCTCAGCTGGATAGAGCGCTGCCCTCCGAAGGCAGAGGCCACTGGTTCGAATCCAGTCGGGTGCACCAAAATTCATTTATCACCCCCCGATTTTAAAGCCTTAGCGGCATCTTTGGCTAACCTTTCCGCAAGGTTAGCCAAAAGCTTGTCTGCGGCAGTGTCTGAAAGCGTGCGCTGATCAGCCGCTGCGGTGTACCGCGCGACCTCGCTGTCGGTCGTATGACCGGTCCACGCCTTGATCTCTTGGTTCGAGCAACTAGCTTGGAGAACGATACACGCCAGACCTATGCGCGGACGTACCTGACGGGGATATGTCGCGAGGTAGGCATGCCGCTCAGCGTCGACCTCATGATCGAACTGAGTCGTGCGCGCGGCAAGCCCACTTATGAAACGGTCTGGCGCGGGTTCGATCAGGTCCTCGCCTCACGCGAGGAACAGCCGGATCATCCTATAAAGTCCGCTAGACAGAACGGCGACGCATAGGCCGGTCATGACGACCTGCTCGGGCCATCGGAGCAACCTGATCATCGTCCCGCCCTCCCCGACCCGGGGGGGGGGCGGCCCGACGCCGCCCTTCGGCCGGTCTACCCCAAATACGGCGCAAGAACCCCCGCCCCGCCCGCGAGCTTTTTGGGTGCCTTTGGATGCAGTCGGCTGAGATGTCCCCCCACATAAAACCTTACCTTTTGAGAGCAGTTTCGACGCTTTGGTAGGATGCAGATTGCTGCACCTGGAAGGGCAATCTGTTGCGCCTTTAACGTCTTTGAATTTTCTTCATTAATTCCGCCAGTTCGACCGGTATCATCCGGCATCTCCGGAGGCATTTGATCAGACGGCGCGGATTGAGATGCTGCGGACCAAGAAAAGCTAGTTGCATAACCGGGAGCAAGTCGTGACCTCGGTGGTCTAAAACCCACTGCGGGTATTTGATATTTTGTCCAGTGGTATAGTTAACCGTTGAGGTTTGCTGTCCAGAAAATTTAGGATTTGACCTTTCTACTGCATCAGTGATCGCGTCGACGATAGCCTGCAAGACATTTTCAGGCTGCGACCTTAGTAAATGCTCGTCTCCCGAAGTTAGATTGAGGCCCAATATCGATTGTGCTCGATTCTCCTCCATTAACAAGGTGTAAACAATAAGTGAATCGAGGATATAGTTTTCGAAACTGTATCGTCCGATCGGAAATATTCTTTCCGTGCCAGGGGCACCACCATCCTTGTCAATGATACCGCAAAACATGCTATCCAAGGGTTCGCCATCGAGCTTCCCAACCCATTTAGCGACGACTGTCGAGCCTCCAGATATCTTTGATGCGTTCGCCCCGATCGAAACGGGTAGGAACGCCAGTGCCGGCGAAGGTTGTATGGCCATCGGATCGCGTGTCGGCCTATTAGCCGAAAGAAGTTCCTGAATTACAGTGTAAAACTCTACGTCCCCCTCGTCCTCGACAAAGCAAAACTTTGTCGTTTTCGTCACGGTGATTAGGCCGGCGGTTAGGACTGAAATTATGTCTGAGCGCGAGGTGATTGGCTTGATGATTGACGATCCACTCGCGATTTCAAACACAGCATCAACGGGTGCGAGCGCCACGGTAGACGGGGAGTGGGAGGTCATAATCACCCTGACACCGTACTTCTTCACCAGCGTCTCGGAGATCGCATCAAGGAATTGTGTTGTCATGGAGGGGTGCAGATGAGCCTCGGGTTCATCTAGTAGCAAAAGCTTTGGGAATATTCCCTCCTTACCAGCCGCAAACAGCCATAGGACCAGTTGCATAATGACCTTCTCGCCGGAGGAAAGATCTAAAGCCTTTATTGTGGATCCAGTCTGGCTATTTCTCAGTCTGAGTTCGAAATCTTCGACAATTGAAGTCTCCTCAGGTGATATAACAACATATGGAAAGCCAGCGGCACTCAAGGTGTCATTTACTACCACCCAGGGAGCCGGACCAAGGGCCTTGCCATTGCGGTTAATTCCGGGGGTGCCACGCTCCAGCGCTTCCAGAGCCTTTAGCCTGTAAGCGATAAAAAGATGGTTGATCCCATTTGTGATATCAATATTGTCTAGCGCGAATTCAAAATCATCGGGGAATATTTCGTTAATAGCATCGGTAGATAGATTATAAGGGGAATTGCCACCAAGGCGCTTGGTAAGCTTACCAGTTTTTATTGCTGCGTCTATTTGATTACCGAAATGAGTCGTGCTGGCAGCAGATTGCGCTAGACTCACATAATTAAGACGGATGTCTTTTATGCCGGCAACGGAGGACGGGGTGCCACCGGAGAACTTTCCCGAACTAGGAACATAAGCAATTTCGTCAGAACCGTAATGCACGCCCTCGACATCTACTATAACGGGGAGCGGGTCATTAGTTCCAGGGTTGAATTGAGCCTGGCTAAAATGGAAAGCAAGCAGTTCTAATAGTTGGGTTTTGCCGGATCCGTTTCGTCCCGTAAGGATCGCAAACCCCGGAATGTTGTCCCATGCGAGGTTGCTGATTGACTTATACATACCGCCGTCTCGAGGAGATACGGCAAATGAAAATTCCGACATGACATTACCAACTTATAGCACCCAAAAATTCTTTCGACGTGGACTTGCGAGTCTGACGCGCCGGCTTTTCCAGTCCGGACAGCCTACCACGGCTACGGATGAGGAAACCGTGAAGTGATCGTGCTCAGACATTTCACGGAAGTCACAAACGAGCCCGAAGTGAGCCGGAAGGCACCCATCCTTTCCGGGATGCACGGGACGGCACAACCCGATCATTCCTAATTCAAATTAACCCTCCTGCGGCAAGCGGGTCAGCACTTAAATAGCCAACAGTGCCCACTCCCTGACTCGATCCTCCTATGATTGTAGGGATATTACTGAAACGGGCCTACGAAGCATATGTCGATCGCGAACATGGTACGCGCCGGAACGGCGGCGTTGATAACTTTGTTGCTGGTTGCGGCCCTGGTGGCAGCAACCAGGGTTAATGCGATCCGTATGGGGGGTGACATGCAGGTCAAGTCGCAACAGGCGGCCGATCTGATCGCTGACGTCCTTCCACCGCCGGAATATGTGATCGAGCCCTATCTGGAGGTCATGTTGCTACGTGAACAGCCGCAACGGATAGCGGAGGTACGAACCCGCCTGCAAAAGCTTCACGCGGACTATACGACCCGTCACAATTATTGGGTCGGAGCAAACCTTGCGCCCGAGCTAAAACGGGGTGTCACCGAGGCCACCCACGCCCCCGCTGCCGCCTTCTGGCATGAACTCGAAAGCAACTACCTTCCCGCGGTTCAACGCGGCGACCGACTTGCGGCCGACCGCAGCTATGCAACTCTGACCGGCTATTACACCGCGCACCGGCAGCAGGTGGATGCGCTGGTGACGACTGCCACTACCTATCAGTCGGCGCTTGAAGTCGAAGCTGCTGCGGTGCTGCGGACGGCGCTGATCTGGCTTTGCGGTCTGGCAGCGCTGCTGCTCGTGCTGATCGTTACGGCGTCGTACACGCTGCTCCGCAAGGTGGTCCGCCCGTTGGTGGAGGTGTCGGACGTAACCGCACGGCTCGCAATTGGTGAACAGGCAACCGTGCCGCACCGCGGCCGCCGCGACGAACTGGGCCGCATCGCCGATGCTGTGGAGCAGTTCCGATCGGCATCTGCCGCGCGCACCGCGCAGGATGCCCGGTCCGCAGCCGAACAGCAGGAAGTAACGGCTGCGCTCAGCAGCGGCCTGCTGGCGCTCCACCGCGGCGACCTAACCGCGGAGATTCGCGGTGAATTCCCGCAATCCTATGTTGCACTCAAGACCAACTTCAACGCCGCCCTAGCGGGCTTGCGCACCCTGATCGCGGCGGTGAGCGAAAGTGCGGCCAGGATCAGCACCGGTTCGGGCGAGATCGCGCACGCTTCCGAAGACCTAGCGCGTCGCACTGAATCCAACGCCGCCAGTCTCGAACAAACCTCCGCCTCCGTGGCGCAGATGGATACCCGGCTCGGAGCAACCGCCGCATCGGCAATTCGCACCGTGGAACGTGCCGACGGTGCCATTACCAGCGTCGGCAATGGCCGCACCGTTGCCGGAGAAGCGGTGCAGGCGATGACCCGTGTGTCGGACAGCGCCAAGGACATCGATGACGTGATCGAAGGTCTCGACAAGATCGCTTTCCAGACCCGCGTCCTCGCCATGAATGCCGCAGTGGAAGCCGGCCGCGCCGGCGACGCGGGCCGCGGTTTCGCCGTGGTCGCCGATCTCGTCTCAGCGCTGGCAATGCGCGCAGAGGAGGAGGCCGGCCGGGCCCGTGAACAGCTTACCGCGACGCAGGCCGGTATCGTTACGGCAGTCGGCTTGGTGCAACGGGTGGACGGCGCACTCGCCGACATTTCTACAGATGTGGTGGAAGTGCATGGCCTGCTCAAACGCATCGCCGATGACAACCAAGCTCAATCTACCGCTGTGTCGCAGATCAACGCCGCCATCGGCACGATGGACCGTTCGACCCAGCAGAACGCCGCTATGGTGGAACAAACCTCCGCTGCCGCGCGCACTCTATCGAGTGAGGTGCTGGCGCTGGCCGAACAGGCTGCACGCTTCAACACGAACGCCGAAACTGCCCCGCGTGCGCGCACTACCCGAGAACAGCACCTCGAATTGGCCAGGTAAGGCACGCGGCCGGACTCACGCTGATGCCAAATACCAATCGCGTTAGCATGCTCGGATCCCGCTACAGTAATCATCCATCGGGTAGGCGGCTACATACCTCCTCCAGGTTTTCGATGGTTGCCCGCAGCTTACGCTTCCTTCCCACGTCGGGCAACGGGCTGAAATAATCCACGATCGGGTTGTCGTTCGCTGGCTTCACTGAATTACTACCGGCGGTGGCGAACTTGGCCACCGGGCTGCGCATCAACTGCGCGCGTGCGGCATCACGTCCCTCTATCGCAACTAGGTCGTTCCAGTCGGTAGGGCGGGCGGACGCGTCATTGAATTGCGGCACGAGCAGGCACCCGCGCGTGGCATCGGCAGCCCGCTTGCCATAGTGCAGCCGGGGTTTTCGATATACCAGCTTGGTCTAGGCGTTGTTGTCCGCAACGATAATGAACGCCGCCTGGACGAACTTCTCGCGCATGATTTCGGCAACCACCGGCAGATTGGGCACGTCGAAATAGACGATGACGCACCAGCCCGTCAGTTCGTGGATCGTCGCGCCGTTTGCGTAGGCCTCGCAAAAAACCAGCGAGGCGCCAACTGATGGCGGGCTTCCGATCATATGGAAGCCGCCACGCTTGCGGCCGTTCTTCAGGTAGCGCTTTTAGATTTTGAGGTGAAAACCGGGCTGGTCATGAAGGCGCAGCATAACTTCGCGCGCCAGCGCGTCGAATACGACGCCGGCTGGAGCGATCTGCAGTCGGCGTTCCTGTAGATCAAGAAGGCGCTGACCCAGAGCGGCAAGAGCGTGACGTTCAAGACCAGTTGCGTAGAGGGGGCGCTAGAAACCCCTCTACTGTAGTGGCGGATCTTTTCCTTCTTGTAGAATTGAAAATCCATCTGCAGTAAAGCGGCCGTGACGACTTGCTGCACGGTAACGCCGTCGTCGAAGACAGTGACGTACGGCGCGTTCGCATCGCCGATCATGCCGCTTAACTAGAACGGTTTGTGGCGCGATCTTGCCCCCCCACGCTCTCAGGATCGCCATCGCGCCCTTCCCGCGTGAAGCCGAGCGACTTTAGCAGCGTCACGTCGCGTGCGCGCTCGGCTCGCCCCGCCTCCGTCTTGTAATAGGCCTGCACGACAGCGGTGAGCCTCTCGTCGAAGTCGCACGACACGGCCTTCAAGTATTTCGCCGGCAGGTTCTTGCTGTCCACAGCCGACGTTCGGATCGTGTCCTTGCCCGGTTGCGAACTCTTCTCATTAGGGCTTGCCGCGTTGGTGGGAAGGTCCACGTCGGATCGGTCCTTATTTGAGCCGAACGCGGTTGGCACGATCATGCTCAGCAGGAAGGCCTTAATCGCCGGTGCGTCCTTCATCGCGAAAAGTTCACATCGATACCAATTTGGTGCTTTTCCACAGCCGATTGACCAGCCTTCAGACTTCGATCGCGATCGACCACGAATGTCGTCTCGAGAGCTTGCTGTTTAGGTTCGTATCATCTCCGTTGTGAGATTCAGATTGCACTGCCCCGACGTGACACCGCCTTGACGGTACGACTCAACCGAAACCCAGCCCTAGTTTAAATGGCGAACCAGCTCACCTACGCATATCATTTAGACCAAATCTAGATCGCTGTACCTCTGTCTGTCCCTGGCTGGACTACAAGACAATCATCATGCTCGCGACGACGACATTCATTAGCGAATGTGACCGCTGCATGATTACTGCGCACGAATTCATTATAAACGCTTAATTCTAACTTATAATACTCCTCGTAATCCACCATACGGTTAGCGACAGGTATAGATAAATACTTTTCGCCCGTGATCGTATCACGGCCCAGGGAAAATCTATCTTTTACAGATACGACCTCATCTACAAAGCGCTTCATGGATTCAACACCGTCGTTACATAATGCTCAGGAAGCGCCTTAACGCCGTCGATAACTGCTTCGTTCTGCCCATTCGGCAGATAGCCACCCGGAAGCCAATGCTCGTTGGCGCCAGCTTCTTGTCCGCTTGGCATCCGCATGCTCAAATCGCGCATTGCCTCCGGTGTGAAATCTACTCGCACAAGCTGAGAATCATCAAGTTGCCCGCTTGGCAACCCCAAGGCTTCCTCCAACTTTCGTGGGTCGCCGCCCGCATCGGCCAGCATGCGATCCGTGTCACCTTTGGTCGATATGAAAGTCGTACCATCTCGTTGGCCCAAGCCATACTTTTCAAGATTCTGCTGTAGAGTAATGCGTGAGGCGCCATCCTCAAACGCCTCGCCATGCTGCGCCAGTCGTTCCGGCGGAATGTAAGTGTCGGGAGGAGGTCGACTGGCTTTTGGCATGTCGAGAATTTCCTGAACCTTGGCAGAGGGAATTCCAATACGCTCTGCCGTCTCAGCAACATGTGGACTCAAAGCCGACGCGCTTTTACCCGCCCGCGCCTCCATCTGCCGCCCCAGAGCCTTGACCCCGGTCTGTGCGGCACGCACGATCCCGGTCGCCTCGACCTTGGCCAACGCCGGCCCGAGCGCACGCGCGGCACCGCGGAGCGCCGGCAGGATGCCGACCAACACCGCCGCCCAACGCACACTTTGGGGCACCTCCGACTGGATCGGCAGCACCGTGACCGCGCCGCCGCCAATGAACACGTTGCCCGACCCCTCGATGATCACCGCGCCGCACGTCGCCTTGTCGCCGGCACGCGCCGCTGGGAGGCCATTGATGAAAACCGTGCCGGACCCTTGCGCGATCTTGCCCGCGTCGCAACTTTCGGCATCTGTCACCCGCGCAGCGGGCAGTCCGTTGATGAAGACGGTTGGCGAACCCCGGAGGATCGAGCCCGAAGGCGCTCCCATCAGCGACGAGCCCAGCGCCTCGCCTGCATCCTCCGCCAACCCCATTAACGCGCCGCCGACCACGGCGTTGACCGCAAACTCGCCGATGGTCACCGCCACGCCCGCAACCAGCGGCGTCGCCAGTCCTGCCGTCGCGACCTCGCGGCGATCGCTGTCGCTGCCATGCCCACAACGATCGCAACGCCCGCTGCTGCCGCCAGTCCTATTAGCGCCCCTGCCACGAACCCACCCAGCGCTTGGCTATGCGCTACCGGGTCAGCGAACCGCGCAGCTTGTGGAGGAGGTCCTTCGCTCATCGCTAGCCGGCAGTTACCTCTGATTAATGGAGGCTCGTCGGGTGCACCAATCCTCCTCGTCATCTGGTCCAACATCCCGCCGCTTATGGTCTGCGGCAGGCAATGAGCTACGCGCTCGGCGATCGGCTTTGCTTCGATGAAGTCTTCGTCATGCGCGGGGGGCGGTTGCAGGCGCGACCTTGCGCGGGTAGGCGGACAGCCGATGCGGTCGGCGTACCATTCTTCGTCGATCGAGACGCGCGGGTCGGCACGGCGGCGGAGCGTTGCGGTCGGTCTGACGATCGTCGCACATATCCTGATCATCCTGTTGCTGCTGCGGCTGGCGCCGTCGATGGTCGCCAAGCCGGTGGAACCGCGCAACCCCGTGACGTTCCAGCTGGCGCCCGATCAGACGGCGCCGACCCCGGCCAAGCGGACGCCTTCGCCGACCAAGGCGAAGCGTGCGAGCGGTGGTTCTCCGCAGCGCGCGGCGCCGCGCGCCGATGCCGCGCAAGCGCCCCCCGCGCCGCCCAAATCGCCGCCGCCGCTGCCGATCAAGATGCTCGGCGGCATGGAGATGTTCGACGCCGCGGATATTTCGAAGATGCCGTCGCATCCTGAAGACCAGCTTGCTGGCGGCGACGGTGGGAGCGGGTCGGGCAAGGGGAAGGACAGCGGTTCAGTCTACGGTCCGGGCGAAGGCCCTGGCGGAGAGCGTTTGATGAAGGTCGAATGGTATCGTCGGCCGACCGATGCGGAGCTGAACGGCTATCTGAAGAGCGCGCCGCCACCCAACAGCTGGGCGAAGATCGCCTGCCGGATGATCGCGAACTATCAGGTCGAGAATTGCCGCGCGCTGAGCGAGTCACCGGTCGGTTCGGGCCTTGCCCGATCGATGCGTCAGGCCGCGTGGCAGTTCCGCGTGCGTCCGCCGCGGATCAACGGCAAGCCGGTCCTCGGCGGCTGGGTCGAGATCGACATCGAGTTCAATTCGGGATCGGCGCCGTAAGGGACCGCAGCCTTCGCACCGTCAGGGTCGCGCCGGTTCCGGCACCACGGGTTGCACAGCGGTCGCGCTCGGCTCCGCCGTCGGCATCTGCTCGATGATCGGCATGGCCGCGCGAGGGGGCGGTTCGGTGACCCCGCCGGGCCCGAGGATGGCGTCGACGTTGCGGCCGTGGAGATGATCGATCTCCGCCTGGCGTCGGCGCAGGTAGAATTCGCGCGACGCCGCATAGGGATCGGCGGCGTTGTCGTGCAGGTCCTTCAGCGTGTCGTCGAACTCCGAGCGATGATCGAGCGCGCCTAGGACGCCGGCCGGGATCGTGTAGGTCGGACTGGTGAACGGCTTGCCGACCGCGACCGGCAGCATCAGTCGATCGACCCCGCCACCGATCAGATCGCGCAGCGTCGTCGGGCCGACCAGCGGCAGGAACAGGAACGGCCCGTTCTTTACGCCGTAATAGCCCAGCGTGTTGGCGAACCCGTTCGAGCGGCGCGGCAGGCGGAACGGCCGGCGCTTGGCGATGTCCAGCACGCCGACAGCGCCGACCGTCGAGTTGATCGCGAACCGACCGACGGTTTCGACGGCCTTGCCGGGTTTCAGCTGCAGCAGGAAGTTCACGAACACGATCGGTTCGCGCAGATTGTAGAGGAAATTGTGGATGCCGCGGCGGATCGGCGACGGGACGGTCTTCTTGTACTGACGCGCGACCGGCCCAACGAACGCCTTGTCGACCGCCTCGGTCGCGTCGAACGCGGTCGCGTTGACCGATCGCAGCGGATCGCCCGCGAGCGCTTTCCGCCCGACGACGACGATGTCGTGCGGCGGCCCGGCGGTGCTGCCGGCCTTCCGCGGTGCAGGGGTCGTCGCCTCCAGGATCGGTCGATCGGTTTGCGGCGACAGGGGAACCGGTGCGGGCGTGGGGGTAATCGACAGCGACGTTATCGGCGGGCTCGTGGCCTGGTCGTCGACGCGCACCGGCGGTTCGACCGGCTGTTGCGCGGCGAGCGACTCGCCGTTCGCCTGCATCGATGTTGCAGCCATCAGCAACGCGGTCGTCCAGGCCAACATATGCACTCATCACCTTTGTAGCCGGCCGCACTGTGCGCTCGCCGAAGCAGGGGCGCCACCACAACCCGATCGGTTACAGCCGCTGTGACGATTAGCGCGGCATAGCAAGCACCTAATGATGCCGGACTGTCATATGCGGTAATGCAGTGACGGGAATTGTGCCCGCCGTCCGGTTGCGGTCGGCGCGTCTAACGAAGCGGTTGCTTCGCGTTGGTCGACAGCGTGCGCGACAGCGTCACGAAACTAGGGCCATCAACCTGGATCTCGTTGAACGCCGGAGGCGTGCCGCGCGTCCGCTTCGACAACGTGCCCGCACCGATCATGCGGACCGTCCGGCCCTCGCGATCGACGGGGATATCGAAGGGATCGTGGACGTGGCCGGACAAGACGGCATGCGCCCCCGCCTCGGCAAGCGCAGTCAGCGCCTCGTCGCCATAGCGCGTCCTGGCAGTACCCGTCGTCCCACCTTCGATCAGCGGGTGATGCGCGGCGACGAAGACCAGATTGCCCTTCGGCGCGTCAGCGATCAGCGTCAGCGCACGCCGCAGCGAGCCCTGCCCCACCCTGCCCTTCGACCAGTTCCACCGCCACTGCGCGCGCGCGGTCGTCTTCAGCGGGACGATCGTCACACCGGGCAGTTCCAATGGACGTTCGATCATCTGCTCGACCGCGGCATAGCGCTGATACGGCGCGAATATCCGCCGGAACGGGTCCCAATAATAGGGAATGTCGTGATTGCCGACCTCCAGCGTCACCGGCACGCCGAGCGAGCGCAGCCAATCGCCGCCGCGTTCGAACTCGCGCTTAGTCGCGCGCATCGTCAGATCGCCCGTCATGATGACGGCATCGGGCTTTTCCGCGGCGACGCACTGGTCGAACCAGGCGATCGCGGCGGGGTCCTCGGCGCCAAAATGGACGTCGCTGACGTGGAACAGTTTCAGCATGCGAGGGTCACGCAAGTTCGGCGAGCGACGCGGGCTGATGCACCGGGCAACCGTTGAAATTGCCGCGGAAGTTCGCGGACAGCGCATAGGTATCCTTGCGCGCACGGTTGACCCCGCCGAGCGGCTGGTGCGCGGCAACGCCGTTCCAGATGCTGTAGACCAGTGCATCGTCGGTCCGGTCGGTCACGCCCTGCTCCCAGGAGATTTGCGGCTCGACCGTCAGAGTCGCGACGGTGACGAACGGGCTTTCCGCTTCGTCCCACACCACCGACGCATCCTCGATCGGCATCGCTTCGAGATCGGTGTTGAGCTGGACGCGAAGCTCCCACGCGCCGCCATGCTCGATCAGTTCCTCGCGGACCACCTCGCGCAACGCGTCTGGGCGCGCGGTGATGTCGACCATGTCGCCGGTGAGACGCGTCAGGCTTGGCGAGACGGGAAACAGCGCGACCTTCGCGATGTAATCGCCATAGCGCAGCGGGGTCTGCGAGTAATAGGTTTCGCCGAGCGGGTGGACGGGTTTCGCGCCGCCCAGGGTCTGCAGCGTCGCCGACTGGCCGCCGACCGCTTCGAGCGCGGCTTCGACGACGCGGAAGGTGGCGGACATCGCCTTCTTCACGCCCTCGAACTTGTCGGTGGTCTTCGAAAGAAGCTTCAAGTTCTTCGAAAACGCCTTGGCGTCCGCCGCCGCAAACGCAGGGCCGTTGACCATGATGAAATCCTGCGTCGTCGCGCCGTCCGATCCCGGCAACCGCGCACCGTCGACATCGAGGATCTTCAGAGCGAGACCGCGCGGCAGGCTGATGCTGTCGTCGAGGATGTCCCCGGCATTGGTCGAGATGCGCAGGATCGCCTCGTGCTCGCCGGGCGTCGCGAAGATCCCTTGCGCCAGTTCGGGGGGCAGATCGGCGGCGATGACCAGCGTCCCGCGGGCGATGCCGTGCGCCTTGGCATGGACCGCGCGGACCGCATGGCCATAGTCCTGTGAGGTCGTCTCGAGAATCTCGCGAAACGACTCCTCCAGCACGGCCAGCGTCTCCTGCTCGTCGGAGGCGACCGTCTCGACGGACGGATCGTAGCGGACGGGGGACTTGCTGGGCATCGGGTAACTCCATTTCGTACCGCGTCGTAACCCCCTGGTCTCGAAAGACGTTCCGCGAAATTGCGATCACGGCGTTGCAAACCGGATGCCGACCGCCGATCAGCGCCATCGAAGGAGCCTATGATGCACATACCCGAAGTCACCCCGCCAACGGTCGCGATCGTCGGCACCACGGACCGCTTCCCGGTCCGCCGCATTTTCTGCGTCGGGCAGAACTATGCCGATCATGCCCGCGAGATGGGATCCGATCCCGCCCGGCAACAGCCGTTCTTCTTCTCGAAGCCGGCAGATGCGGTCGTCGCGAGCGGCACGACGCTGCCCTTTCCCACGCAGACCGACGATTTGCATCACGAGGTGGAGCTCGTCGTTGCGATCGGCGTCGGCGGGAAGGATGTCGCGGCCACGGAGGCGGCGGCGATGATCTTCGGCGCTGGCGTCGGCATCGATCTGACGCGGCGCGATCTTCAGGCGGTCGCGAAGAAGGCGGGTCGTCCGTGGGACATGGCGAAGGGGTTCGATCGATCGGCCCCGGTCGGCGCACTGACGCCTGGTGCGCCGGCCGCGCAGGGTGCGATCGCGCTGGCGGTCGATGGCGAGACGCGGCAATCGGGTGACCTGTCGATGATGATCTGGAGCGTGGCCGAGGTGATCGCGGCCCTGTCGAGCTTCGTCGAACTCGCACCGGGCGACCTGATTTTCACCGGCACGCCCGCCGGAGTCGGCCCGATCAGGCGCGGCCAACGCGTCCGCGCGACGATCGATGGCCTCGAGCCGCTGGAGATCGCGTTCGAGGACTAGGAGGGATCGCCATTAAGTTCGGTTCGGCAAATCCCACCCACTTCCGTCATGCCGGACTCGTTCCGGCATCCACGGTGCCGCACGATAAATAGTATTTGGTTTGCGGAACGGTGGACCCCCGAACCAGTCCGGGGTGACGGAGAAATTTTGGGGATGGCGCGATCCAGTCGACCGTTCGGGGTCTGCCGTCGCCCGTACTACCTCCATCGATTTCGCAGACTGCGAGGTCAGCGCCGTTCCGCTATTGCACATCGTTATCATTCCTATACGACTGCGCGTATGAACGAGCGCGGCGCTGCACATTCGGAACGGAAGATCGGCGTGCGGCCGTGACTCGCGGTACGATCAAGGCGTGGTACCTCGTCCACAAATGGACGAGCCTGATCTGCACGGCGTTCCTGTTGATGCTGTGCGTGACCGGGCTGCCGTTGATCTTCCACGAGGAGATCGACGGCTGGCTCGATCCGCCGGCGCCGCTCGCGGCACTGCCGGCGACGACCCCGGCGCTGTCGCTCGACACCATCCTCGCGCGCGCCGCTGCGCAGGCGCCGGGTGATATCCCGCTCTATCTGAGCTTCGACGACCACCGGCCGATCGTCTACGTCACGACCGGGCCAACCCCCGATGCGGTCCCCGCGGCGATGCATTTCCTCGCGCTCGACGCGCGCACCGGCACGATGCTGCCGCCGCATGTCGACGGCGTCATGGATTTCATCCTCAAGCTGCACACCGACATGCTGCTCGGCTTCTGGGCGGAGATCTTCCTCGGTTTCATGGGCCTGCTGTTCTTCGCGGCGATCGTGTCGGGCGTGGTGCTCTACGCGCCGTTCATGGCGAAGCTCGATTTCGGCACGCTGCGCCGCAACCGAAGCACACGGCTCGGCTGGCTCGACCGGCATAATTTGCTCGGCATCGTCACGCTGGTCTGGGCGAGCGTGGTCGGGCTGACGGGCACGATCAACACGCTGGTCGTGCCGATCACCGGGATCTGGAAGGCGAACGGGCTCGCCGCGATCATGGCGAGCGAGGCGCGGACGCCGCTCGGCAAGCAGCGCGCGTCGGTGCAGGCTGCGCTCGACGCGGTGCAACGCGAGGCACCGGACATGACGCCGCAGTTCATCGCCTTTCCCGGCGTCGTGTTCAGCAGCAAGCATCATTATGCGGTGTTCCTGCGTGGGACGACGCCGCTGACGTCGAAACTGCTGTTGCCGGGGTTCGTCGATGCGGCGACCGGGCGGCTCGACGCGGTGACGCCGATGCCGTGGTACATGCAGGCGATGCTGCTCGCGCAGCCGCTGCACTTCGGCGATTATGGCGGGATGGCGATGAAGATCGTCTGGGCGGTGTTCGACACGCTGACGATCGTCGTGCTCGGCAGCGGGCTGTACCTCTGGCTGCGGCGACGCGGTGGGCCGAGCGAACAGCGTGTCCGCGAAGTCGTGATGGCAGGTGAAGCATGAGACACAGGACGACGCTGCAGGTTTTCGGCGTGCCGATCCTGCTTGGGATCGCGACTCTGCTCGGGCTTGGCGCCGGGCTGATCGGCGATGGCGGCTGGGACGTCGCGGCCGGGCTGCTGCTCGCCGCGCCGCTGGCGATCACCGGATGGTATTGGACGCGGACGGCGCCGAAGACCAAACGCGACCGCACTGGCGCGGTCCACCAAATGCCCGCAGTTCGGCGGGTGTGACGAAACGGGGCCGGCGGATTGCCGACCCCGCTTCGCAGTTTCGTTCTCGGGTCAGACGCCGCGCGCCGGTTGTGCGGTACCGGTCGTTGGAGCCGGCGGGGTGCCGGTCACCGGAGCCGGTGGTGTAACACCGGGTGCTGGAGCCGGCGGCAGCGTGCCGGGTGCCGTTCCCATCGGCGCAGGGGGGACGACGCCGGCTGGCGGCGGCGGTGGCGGGGCACCGGGTCCACCTGGACCTCCCGGGCCACCGGGGCCGCCGGGACCACCATCGGGGCCATCAGGACCGGGGCCGGGACGACCGCGCGGCGGACCGCCGACCGGGCCGAGCGCGGTGACCTTGCCACCCGCACCAACCAGATACGACGCATGGACGAAGCCCTGGTCGAACTGGCCCTGGACGGTGACCGGCTGCCCGGGGGTGACGAGCGTGCCGTCCTCGCCTTCGCGGCCGAGATCGACCAGCGCGCGACCGGTGCGATCGGCCATCACGAACTTGTTGCCATAGACCTCGGCGACGGTGCCGCGGATCGTGACGATGCCGTCCGACTGAAGCGAGCGGATCGCGACCGGCGTGGCGGGGGCCATGCTCACCGTCGGGCGGGTGGCGGCGACGGTGACGGCACCGGCGGCACCGCCGACGACGAGCAGACCGGCGGCGGCGATCGCCAGACGGTTGCGGCGAAACTTCGAAGGATTGGCGGGGTGTTCCGACATGATGTCTGTCCTCTCGTTGGTTGACGAGAGACGCTCTACGCCGAGTCGGCCGACGCCCGCTGAACCAAGCCGTTCAGTTTCCGTTTGGCACTTGGGCATAAGGCCGACGGGTCAGGGGAAACACGCATGCGGGTATTGGTGGTCGAGGACGACGTGGCGATCGCCGACGGGTTGGCGCGGGCGTTGCGCGCGGAGCATTTCGCGGTCGACGTCGCGACCAACGGCGAGGACGGCGGGCATCTCGGCGCGACCGAACTCTACGACGTCGCGGTTCTCGATCTCGGCCTGCCCAAGCGCGACGGGCTCTCGGTGCTGCGCGACTGGCGATCGGCGGGGCGCGACCTGCCGGTGCTGATCCTGACCGCGCGCGACGGATGGTCGGAGAAGGTCGAGGGGTTCAAGGCCGGCGCCGACGATTATGTCGTGAAGCCGTTCCGCGTCGAGGAAGTCGTGATGCGGCTGCGCGCGCTCGTCCGCCGCGCCGCGGGTCATGCAGCCTCGCGCGTGACGTGCGGGCCGCTGGCGTTCGACGCGCAGCTCGGGACGTTCGAGCTCGACGGACTGCCGCTAAAGCTGACCGCGTTCGAATGGCGCGTGCTGTCCGCGCTGATGCTGCGGCGCGAAGTGGTGATCGAACGCGCCGACCTGATCGAACGCGTCTACGAGGGCGATGCCGATGTCGATTCGAACTCGATCGAGGTCATCATCGGCCGGCTGCGGCGCAAGATCGGCGCGCAGATGATCGAGACGGTGCGTGGCCGGGGTTACCGGTTGACGGGCGGCGGCGCGTGACGGCGCGGCGGTCGCTCGTTCCCCGTTCGCTATACGGCCGGATGCTGGCGATCTCGGCGATCTCGACGCTGGTCGCGCTGGTGTTCGCGGGGTTCGCGATCAGTCATGTCCTCGAACGCTTCGTGATGCACGGGCTCGACGACCGGCTCGATGCGCAGGTGTCGGTGGTCGCGCGCGCGGTCCGCCCCGACGGGACGCTCGACCGCACACGGGTCGTCGATCTGGCCGGGCTCGATTCGCCCGGTTCGGGCTGGGCCTGGCAGGTGCAAAGCCCCGTCGGACGCTGGACGAGCGACGGGGCGGCAGCCGAGAGTGTCGTGCTGCCCGGACCTGATCGGGCGCCCCCTCGGCCCCCCTTAGCCGGTCAGCCGCCCACGCCACCGCGGCTCGACGACGGGCAGCCGCGGCCCGGCGAGACGCGCGACCGGCACGGGCAACGCCTGCATTCGCGCACCTCGACCGTCGCCAGTCGCGCAGGCCCGGTGACGATCACCGCGATCGGCCCGCGGCGGATCGTCGAGGCGCCGTTGCGCGAGGCGATGATCCCGCTGCTCGGCTCGCTTGCGCTGCTCGGTATCGGCCTCGGGCTGGCAACGCTGGTGCAACTCCGGATCGGGTTTCGGCCGCTGCGCGATCTGCGCACGTCGCTGGCAGCCGTCCGGGCCGGCAGCGCGCGTCACGTGCCCGACGATCAGCCGGGCGAACTGCGCCCCCTGGTCGTCGAACTGAACGCGCTGATCGACCAGAACGCCGCCGGGCTGGCACATGCCCGCCAGCATGTCGCGAACCTCGCGCATGGGCTGAAGACGCCGCTCGCCGCACTGTCGCTCAAGCTGGCCGAGGCACGCGCCGGCGACGACCTGCGCGACATGGTCGACCAGATCGATTCGCGCGTCCGCCATCATCTCGGGCGCGCGCGCGCCGACGCCGCCGGGTCGGGCGCGCGCGCGCGCACCGCGATCGCCCCCGCGATCGGCGATCTCACCAACGTGCTGCGGCGGATCCATGCCGAGCGTCCGCTGTCGGTCGAGATCGCCGTGCCGCCCAAGATCGCGGTGGCGATCGACCCGCAGGACCTCGACGAGATGGTCGGCAACCTGCTCGACAACGCCTGGCGTCACGCGTGCGCACGGATATCGGTCATCGCCGTTATAGAGGGTCCCCTCGTGTCGTTAGCGATTGCCGACGACGGCGAAGGGCTCGATAATTCGGTAATCGACGAGGCGATGATGCCCGGTCGTCGGCTCGACGAACGCGGCGACGGGCATGGCTTCGGCCTGTCGATCACGCGCGAACTCGCCGAGCTCAACGGCGGTGGGTTAACGCTGGGACGATCGTCCGAACTCGGTGGGCTGTCGGCCATGCTGACGCTGCCGATCCAGGCCTAAGGCTCGCTAAGCCCCCGACAAAACTTCAGGAATTTCGGAACTTACAATTTTTGTCCGTCGAATAAGATCTTGGCCGCTGCTCGGGAGGCCGCTGCACTTAAGTCGAAATTAACCTTTTACCTTCATTTGTCCTGTGGTTAATGAATGGAAGTCGAGCTGCGGACATGAGGTGTCGAGCGGTCTCGCGAACAGGGGACGACGCATGCGGGTGCTGCTGATCGAGGACGAGCCGACGACGGCCAAGGCTATCGAGCTGATGCTGACGACCGAAGGGTTCAACGTCTACATCACCGATCTCGGGGAAGAAGGCCTCGATCTGGGCAAGCTGTATGATTACGACATCATCCTGCTCGATCTGAACCTGCCAGACATGCATGGCTACGACGTGCTCAAGCGCCTGCGGGTCGCACGCGTGTCGACCCCGGTGCTGATCCTGTCGGGCGTGAACGAGATGGACTCGAAGGTGCGCAGCTTCGGCTTCGGCGCGGACGATTACGTCACCAAGCCGTTCCACCGCGAGGAACTGGTCGCACGTATCCACGCCGTCGTCCGCCGCTCCAAGGGCCACAGCCAGTCGGTCATCCGCACCGGCAAGCTGGCCGTCAATCTCGACGCCAAGACGGTCGAAGTCGATGGCAGCCGCGTCCACCTGACCGGCAAGGAATATGCGATGCTGGAGCTGCTGTCGCTCCGCAAAGGCACGACGCTCACCAAGGAAATGTTTCTCAACCATCTGTATGGCGGGATGGACGAGCCGGAATTGAAGATCATCGACGTGTTCATCTGCAAGCTGCGCAAAAAGCTCAGCCTGGCGTGTGACGGCGAGAATTACATCGAGACCGTCTGGGGTCGCGGCTATGTGCTGCGCGAACCCGACGAGGTGCTCGAAGCCCAGGTCGCGTAACTCCCCTGTATTTCGGGAGCGCTGAAGGCCGCGGTACCGGGGGGTGCCACGGTCTTTCCTGTTTTTGACGGGCGCGGGGAAGAACCCCTACGCCGTCGCCAAGCGAACGCGCCGTCGTCCTGACGAAAGTTAGGATCCAGAGCAATGAAGCGGGATGCCTGGAATCCTGGGTCCTGACTTTCGTCAGGATGACGGGTTGCAGGCGGGTCAGACCTATTTCTTCTGCCGCAGCCGCCGGAACAGGCCGCGCTTGCTGAGCGCTTCGAACATCTCTTCCGGGCCTTCGGGATCGAGCACCTCGTTGTCCGCCAGCCATTCCTCGACCGCGGTCAGGTCGGGGACCTCGTAGGGCTGGACCGTCTTCCCCTTACCGCGCAGGCGCTCGATCGTCTCGATCAGCGACCCGGTCTCGGCGATCAGATCGCTGACCACAGACACCGCGACACCAAGATGCTCCGCGATCAACCCGTCGCGGATTGCGGCGATGCCCCGCGCGGTCGCGTCATCGGTCGCGCGAATCGCTAGATCGCATTCGGTGTCGAGCCGCAGCGAGCGGTTGTTCATGTTCGACGACCCAAGCCGGAACACGTCGTCGTCGGCGATCAGGATCTTTGCGTGGCAATAGATCGGCTCGCCGCCGGCGGTGTAGGGATGATACATCCGCAGCCGCCCGTGCGTATCGCGCCGGTGCAGCGCCTCCATCAGCCGCGCCCGCGCGGTATCCATCGCGATCGGTTCGAGCCAGCCTTGCGCGGTGGTCGGGTTGATGATGACGATTTCCGGCCCGTCCGCCTCGTCGAGCCGCCGCGCGACCGCCTCGGCGATCTTCCGCGATGCGAAATACTGGCTTTCGATGTAGAGATGCTTCTTCGCCCGCGCGATCTGGCCGAGGAACAGCGCCTCGCTTTCGTAGACCGGTTCCTGGTCGGACATCTCGGGTTCGCTGCGCGCGATCGCGACGTCGACGTCACGAAAATCGACCGGTAGCCCCTCGGGCCAGTGTTTTCCGCCGGGTTCGCCCGCCGCCATCTTCATCCCACCAGCCAGGTGCCAGCGCCGCCGAAACAGCTCGCCCAGTGCATGCGCCACGGGGCCCTGCACCGCGCTGATCGCGTCGTGCCACGGCTTGTAGGGCTTGCCCGATGGCTGGACGCGGTGCGGATCGCCATCGCGGTGATCGCGCGTGTCCCAGCGGTCGCCGGTCATGTCGATGCCGCCGCAGAACGCCAGCGCATCGTCGATGATGACGATCTTCTGGTGATGCGATGCGGCGGTCGGATGATGGCCGTCGAGCTTGGTGTGGATGCGCTTGTGCTTCATCCATTTCAGCATCGTGAAGACGGTCGAGCCACGGAACAGCGACTTGATCGCGCCGGTATCCCAACGCAGCACGAAGATCTCGAGGTCGGGCTCGCGCTCGACAAGCCACAGCATGAACTCGCCAAGCGTCTTGGGCTCGCCGGGACGATCGACGCCAGGTTCGAGGGCGATGCGCGCGTCGAAGTCCCAGCCGATCAGCAGGATGCGACGCTTGGCGCCCATCATCGCGACGCGCGCGGTCCGGAAATAGTCCGCCGCATCGACGATCACCGCCATCTGTTCGGCGCGTTCGACCCGCCAGCATTCCGTCCCGACCTGCATTCGCGTCCCTTCGTTTGCCTGTCGGCAATACCTGCGGCCGGACGATTGGTTGCGGATGCACCTGTATCGCCGCCGCCCGCGCGCCTATCTAACGCGCTGATGAGTCCTCCTACCCAGCCGCCCGCCCAGCGCAAGGTGATCCATGTCGACATGGATGCCTTCTATGCGTCGGTGGAGCAGCGCGACGATCCGTCGCTGAGGGGGAAACCGGTCGCGGTCGGCGGATCGCGCGCGCGCGGCGTGGTGGCTGCGGCAAGCTACGAAGCGCGGGCGTTCGGGGTGCGCAGCGCGATGCCGTCGGCCACCGCGATCCGGCGCTGCCCCGATCTCGTGTTCGTGCCGCCGCGGTTCGACGTGTACCGCGACGTCTCCGACCGGATCCGCGCGATCTTCGCGGACTATACCGATCTGGTCGAACCGCTGTCGCTCGACGAGGCGTATCTCGACGTGACCGAGGATATCCGCGGGCTCGGCACCGCGGCGGCGATCGCCGAGGAAATCAGGGAGCGGATCAAGGCGGACACCGGCCTCACCGCCTCCGCCGGAGTCAGCTACAACAAGTTCATCGCCAAGCTCGCTTCAGACCAGAACAAGCCAGACGGGATCTGCATCATCACGCCGAAGCGCGGCGCAGCGTTCGTCCAGTCGCTGCCGGTCAAGCGTTTCCACGGGGTCGGGCCGGTCACCGCGCAGAAGATGGAACGGCTCGGCATCCTGACCGGCGCGGACCTGTTCGGGCGCAGCCTCGCCTTCCTTCAGGCCAATTTCGGCAGCTATGCGGAGTATCTGTACGGCGCGGCGCGCGGCATCGATCACCGCCCGGTACGCGTCAATCGTGCCGCCAAGTCGGTCGGCGCGGAGCGGACGTTCGAGACCAACCTGCGCGATCCCGACGATCTGCGCGCCGCGCTCCACCGGGTGGCGGACGCCGCGTGGGTACGGATCGAAAAGCACGGGACGCGGGGACGGACGATCACGTTGAAGCTGCGGCATGCCGATTTCCGGACGATCACGCGGGCGCGGTCGTCGCTGTCGGCGGTGACGGACAAGACCGCGTTCCTGGCGGCCGGGCTGGATCTGTTGATGGCGCAGCTGCCGGTGCCGGACGGGGTGCGGCTGCTGGGGCTGACGCTGTCGGGGATCGTCGGCGACGAGGAAGAGGTACAGCCGAGCTTGCTGTAATGCGCCACCTCTCCCCTGTGGGCAGAGGGCTGGAATAATCTGCTCCCTCTCCCCTTTGGGGAGAGGGTTGGGGTGAGGGGCTGTTCCGGGCGGAGCATTGCTGGGCTGCCCCTCACCCCGCCCCTCTCCCCACAGGGGAGAGGGAGAAGGAAGACGCTTTCCCGTGGACGACGCCGGTCACCACGCTTACCCTTCCGCGGACGAGACACGGGGGAAACCGCGATCGCACTCTGGTTCTTCATCTCAATCGGTTTCAGTGCGGCGGGCTACGCGCTCTATCTCGCGGGGCTGCAGCGTCATCTGGTCGAGCCCAATCGCGCGTCGTGGCTGATCTGGAGCGCCGCGACCGGGGTCGAGGCGACCACCTACGCCGCGGTCAATCCGCATGCTCCGCAAAGCCTCGTCTTCGGCGGCTCGGCGATCGCGTGCGTCGTCGTCACGTTGGTCATGTGGCAGCGATCGCGGTGGCGCGCGCCGACCCCGAGCGAAACCTTGTGCATGGCGTTCGCGTTCGCCGCGATCCTGCTGTGGGTCGCGTTCCACGAGACCTTCTGGGCGCACATGCTGGTAGTCGCCGCGGTGCCGATCAGCTTCTGGCCGACCTGGCAAAGCGTCCGGGAGGATCGCACGCGCGAACGCTCGCCCGCCTGGGGCCTGTGGACGTTCGGCGATCTCGCGACGCTGTTGCTGGCGACGCGGACGCAAGGCTCGGGGGTCGGCGAATACGGCTACATCGTCGTCGAGCTGCTCTGCCATGCGAGCGTGTGGTTGATGGTCGGACTGTCGACGATCAATCCGGCGCGATCGTTCGGGCTGCGGCTCGGCCGGTTCTTCGTCCTCGATTCCTACCGCTCGACGACCAACTTGTTCGCGGTCGGCAAGACGCATCTCGGCAAGACGGTGTATGCCGCGGTGGGGTTCGCCGCGGGCGAGACGGTCATCCGGTTTTCGGGGCGCCGGATCGCCGCGGACCGCGTGCCCGCAGCGATGCACGGGACCGCCGATCGCTTCATGCAGGTGACCGCGGGCAGCTTCATGGGACCGTCGGGGCGAATCGACGACCTGATCAACCACAGTTGTTCGCCCAACACCGGGCTTCGGTTCGTCGGCGACAATGTCTTGCTGGTGGCGATCCACGATATCGCGGTCGGCGAGGAGATCGCGTGGGATTATTCGACCACGCTCGCCGATCCCGGCTGGCAGATGCCGTGTGCGTGCGCGAGCGCGTCGTGTCGGGGGATCATCGGCGGGTTCGGCACGCTGCCGATCGCGCGCCAGCGCTGGTTTCTCGAGCAGGAGATGGTCGCACCGTATCTCCGCCCGGCGATTGAAGGCGCGCGCGCCGCCTGACCGGGCGTAACCCCGACCGCTGCTGCCTACGCCGCCTTCGCCATTCCGGCCGCCGCGCGGTGCACCGACAGGATCGCGACCGCGCCCAACCCCGGACCGTCGCTTTCGAGCCGCAACGATCCCTCCATCGCGGTCATCGAGTTGGCGCACCAGTGCAGCCCGAGGCCGCCGGACTTGTGATGCCGCGTCGAAAACCCGCGTTGGAAAAGGTTTGGCGCGAGGTCGGGGGCAAACCCCTCGCCATCATCGCGGATCACGATCGTGACGTGGTCATCCTGTTCGACGATCGACGTCATGATCGATCCGCTGCCGAGCCCGCGCGCGACGATCGATTCGGATGCGTTGCCGAACAGGTTGCCGATCACCTGACTGAGGATCACGCGGCTGGCCATCACCAGGATCGGCCCGGCGGGAAAGCTGAACGCGATCGAGACATTCTGCGAATAGCGCGCGATCGTCGCGTTGCGCGCGATGATGTCGGCGACATCGCACTGTTCCAGCGTCGGCCGCTCGTGCGCGGCCTTCTGCTGCTGGCCGATGATCTCGAGGACATGCGCCATCGCTTCGCGCCCGACCGCGAGTTCGCGGCGCGTTGCCTCGCGGTTGGCCGATTCCGCCTCGACCGCGGCGGCGACGAACGCGACCAGTTTGCGACGGCGCGCCTCGGGAACGTCGGTGCGGACGAGTTCGGCCAGCGCGCGGTCGACGGTGGTGCGCTCGATCGGCGGGGCCTGCGCGATGCCCTGGCTGAGGATCGTGCTGATCGGGTTCAGCGCGTTGCGGACGTTGTGCATCACCGCGACCGCACTTTCGCTGCGCCCGAGGTCGAAGGACTGCACCTCGATCTGCTCGCGAAGGTCCTTCAGCTGCCGGAGCATCGCGTTGAAGCTGCGACCGAGCGAACCGATCTCGTCGCGACGTCCATGCTCGCTCAGCAGCGCCAGCGAGCCCGACGCGCGCACCCGCTCCATATGGCTTTCGACGCGGTGCAGCGGACGCAGCACGAGCCGGGTAATCGTCCGTCGCAGGACGGCCAGCACGAGCAGCAACAGGACGGTCGACCCGGCGACCGCGAGCAGCAGCATGCGGCGGCCGAGTAGGGATACGTCGCGTCTCACGCTGAACCGCGTGCTCGCGACGCCGCGGCCGTCGGCACCTTTCATCGGCACCGCGATCGTCAGGATACCGGTGCGCGGCGTCACGGTTTCGGCGATCCCCGCCGCGTTCAGATCGATCCGGGCGTCGAGCTGGAGCAGGTCGGAAATCTGCTGCGAGGTGATGACCCGCGCCATCAGCACATAGCCGCGCGGCGCGCCGCTGCCGTCCGAGCGGCGCACGCGGGCGATTCCCACCGCCGCGACGCTGTCACCGATCCGCGCGTAGAACCGCCCCGAACTCCGCCCTTGCAGCGCCGCCATGAGATTCGTCCTGGCGATCGTCGCGATCAGCTGGCGACGCATCGCCGGCCGCTCGACGCCGCTGACCGGATCGCGCCAGCGAGCGATGACGATCCGGCCGTCGGGCGCGACATAGGCCATGCCATCGACGCCGATGTTGCTCATCGCCAGCGGCGAGAAGCTGTCGTTCTCGAATCGGGCGTGTTCGGCTCCCACGCGCCGAGGTGTCGCGTCGGGTTCCACCATATAGGCGTAGCTGTCGTTCCAGTCGCCATAGTCGCGCACCGCGCTTTCGACCTTGGCCTCGTATTCGGACAGTGCTGCGCGAGTCCGCTCGATATGCCCGGCGATCGCCTTGTCCTCGAGCTGGGTGAAGCTCGGCGTGATGATACCGGCGAGCAGCATCGTGATCGCGATCGCGGCGCACAGCCCGACCGCGGTCATGATCAGCACGAGCTTGGCGCCGAGCGATGCCGGACCGCGGACTCGCCTGAACCGCATCCCGAACCGTCGCACCAGGCCGACGGGAAGTACCGCCATCAGCCGCGCGTCCCGTTACCCGACCTGCGATACACCATCGGACCATCGCCCGCGGTGTCGTCGCTACCGCCGACGATCCGCGCATTGGCCATCTCCAGCGCGACCTCGGCGCTGACCGGACGCGAGAAGAAATAGCCCTGGAGATGGCTGGCACCGGCAAGGCGGAGCGCCTGGACCTGCGCTTCGGTCTCGACCCCCTCCGCGATGACGCCGAGCCCGAGTGCGCGACCGAGGTGGATGATCGAATGGACGATCGCCGCGCTTTCGCGTTCGCGGCCCATGCCGTCGATGAACGACTTGTCGATCTTGAGGCAGTCGAGCGCGAACTTGCGGATGTTGTAGAGGCTCGAATAGCCCGTCCCGAAATCGTCGAGCGCGATCCGGAAGCCCATCTGGCGGAGCTTGTAGAGCGTGTCGGCGGCGCGCTCGGCATCGTCGAAGATCGCGGTCTCGGTGATCTCGATCTGCAGACGCGCGGGCTCGATCCCGGCGCGCTGGACGCTCTGCATGATGTGCCCGACGAAATTCTGGCGGCGGAACTGGCGCGGGCTGAAATTGACCGAGACATATTGCCCGGGCCACTGCTTCAGGACCTGGAGCGCCTCGCCGAGCACCCAGTCGCCGAGTTCGTGGATGAGGTTCGATTCTTCCGCGATCGGGATGAAGGTGGCCGGGCTCATCGACCCGTATTCCCCGGTGTTCCAGCGGATGAGCGCTTCGAACCCGATCACCTCGATCGCGCTTCCCGAGACGATCGGTTGGTAGACCAGGCTGAGTTCGCCCTTGGCGATCGCCTGGCTGAGGCCGCCCTCGACCCGGCGACGAAAGCGGATGCCTTCGTCCATGCTCTCGTCGAACAGCCGGACGATCCCGCGACCGCCGCGCTTCGCGTCGTTGAGCGCGAGGTCGGCGCGGCGCATGACGTCGACCGGGTCGCCGCCCTGGCCGCCCTCGGTGACGACCAGCCCCGCCGATGCGCCGGCCTGGACCGAGTTGCCGAACACCTGGACGCTGACCGAACAGGCCGCGATGACCCGCTCGCACGCCATCACCGCCGCAGCCTCGCTCGAGGTTTCGAACAGGATACTGAATTCGTCGCCGCCGAGCCGTGCCACCAGCGCACCCTCGGGCGACGCGCGATTGAGGATCGCGCACATCTCGCGGATCAGCTCGTCGCCCGCCAGATGTCCGAGCGTGTCGTTGATGAGCTTGAACCGGTCGAGGTCGACCATCACGGTCGCGAACGCCCCCTGCGTCTTGGTGCGCTCGGCCAGCGCGCGAAGGAAGGCGAGACGGTTGGGCGCTTCGGTCAGCGAGTCATGCGTGGCGATGTGGATCGCGCGGCTTTCGTTCGCCGCCAGCTCGGCACCCTGCTCCTCGAGCCGGATGACCTGCGCCGCGAGCTGATCGCGTGCCGCCACCAGCTCGCGGTCGTTCTCCCAGCGCTTGGCGAGCGCGGTCGCAGTCTGCGTGATCTCGGCCACTTCGAACGGCTTGGCGATGTAGAAGATCTTGTCGGCGGGCCCGGCGACCTTGCTGATCTCGACCGGCGAGAAATCGGAAAATCCGGTGACGATGACCAGGTTTATCGCGGGATCGATCGCGCGGATCCGCATCGCGGTTTCGCGGCCGTCGATCCCCGGCGGCATGCGGACGTCGATGAACGCGACCGTGAACGGATCGCCGTCGGCGCTAGCACGCTCGACCGCCGCAACCGCATCAAGGCCCTGGTCGCAGTGCGTCAACGCGAACGCAGGGATCGCATCGGCGGTATCGCGCGCTTCGTCAGCTAGGGCGTCGCCGAACAACTCGGCCGCCATCGCACCCAGCGTGGCGGCGCCGATCGGATGCTGCCCGGCGAAGCTGCGCCGATAGCTGTCGTGCATCGCCGGCTCGTCGTCCACGATCAGAATACGCATCGATGTACCGCTCCATGTCGCACTTAGCAGGCCAAGCGTAACAGGCCGCCACTAAACGGTACTGCGCGATGCCCTTCTCTATTGACGCAAGCGGTAACGGAACGCGGTTAAGACGGTGTAAACGACGAGGCTAGTTGTTGGCCAAGTGCTTGAGCTCCCAGCACGATCGCGCCGAGCGGGCCGGCATTGTTGCCGAGCGCGGGCGGCACGATGAAGGTGTCGGTCAGCGCGACCTCGGGCAGCGTGATGTACCCGCCAAGGCTTCGCGTCATCGCCGCCCGAACGCGCGGGAACAGATGCGTCGCGCCCATCACGCCGCCGCCCATGACGATCCGCCGCGGGATGCCGGTCAGCACCAGCGTATGACAGAGTTGGCCGAGGGCGTCGGCGACGCCGTCCCAGACGGAATCCTCCGCCGGTGCCTGGTCGGCAGGTTTGCCGATCCGCGCGGCGATGGCGGGGCCCGATACGAGCCCCTCCAGGCAGGCGCCGTGGAACGGGCAATTGCCGACCCAGTCGTCGCCCCGGAACCGGACCGGACGGATATGGCCGAGTTCGGAATGCGTCAGCCCGTCGATCGGGCGGTGATTCGCGATCACCCCCACACCGACCCCGGTCCCGACCGTGACATAGGCGATATCGGGCAACCCGGTGGCGGCGCCCCAGCGCGCTTCGGCCAGCGCCGCCCCGACGACGTCGGTATGGAAACCGGTCGGCACGCCGTAGCGGCGATGCAACCGGCCGGCGATATCCGTCCCCGCCCAGCCCGGCTTCGGCGTCGAGGTGATGTGACCGTAATCGCCGGCATGACGATCGATCGACACCGGCCCGAAACTGGCGATGCCGATCGCGACGAACCCGCTCCACTGGTCGAGCACCGCCTCGATCGCCGCCAGCGTTTCCTCTGGGCGGGTGGTCGGGATGCGGACGGTCTCCTCGATCTGGTCGGGGCCGCGCGCGAGGATGCAGATGCATTTGGTGCCGCCGAGTTCGATCCCTGCGACCAAAGGTGCTTCCGTCATCCTGAACTCCCTACGCATTTACAGGCGCCCGCTTCCTTTGCCGGCGTCGTCCAGTCAAGAGGCTGGGCCGACCGCACTGTCCGGAACGACCGAAAACACCGATCACGCTCAACGATCTTTTCGTCCGCTATCGATCCGCGTGGTCGTGCGTTAGGGTAGTTCTCTCTTCCGCTTGCAGACAGGAATTTCCCGATGGCCAAGAAACCCCTCAAGATGCCGAAGGTCGATACGTCGGTCGAAGCACAGCCACAGTACAAGGTCGAGTATCGCGAGATCCAGCCTTACGGAACGCTGAAGCGCCTGCCGATCGCACTCGAGGACAACGCCCGTGCGCAGAGCGTGTCGATCCTCAACCAGGTTCTCGCCGATACGATGACCTTGCGCGACATGTACAAGAAGCATCACTGGCAGATGTCGGGCGCGACCTTCTATCAACTGCACCTTCTGCTCGACAAGCATTACGAAGAGCAGGCTGCACTGGTCGATCTCGTTGCGGAGCGGATCATGGCGCTGGGCGGTATCTCGATCGCGATGGCGCATGATGTTGCCGAAATGACGACGATCCCCCGCCCGCCCAAGGGTCGCGAAGACGTGCCGACGCAGCTTGCCCGGCTGCTCGAGGCGCACGAGATCATCTTGCGCCAGGCGCATGAAGGTGCCGAAGCGGCAGACGAGTCCGGCGACGACGGCACCAACGATCTGCTCGTCAGCAACATCGTGCGCACGCACGAGCCACAGGTCTGGTTCCTGGCGGAGCACCTCGCCGAGACCGAACTGGTCCGCAGCGACAAGTAAACGAAACGGGGTCCGATTGCCTGGCAATCGGACCCCGCATTCATCGCGTCACTGTTGCGACCCGGCGATCAGCGGGTCGCGTTGTACTTCAACTGATCGTCGGTGAGCTGGAAGCCGACCAACGCCTCGAAGCTCGCCCGCAGGACCGCCTGCCGGACTTCGGGGGTGCTCAGCGGATCGACCGCAGCATCCTGATCGCCCGCCTTGCGCTTGCGCGTCAGCTTCTCGCGAACATCGTCGGGCAGCGTCGCGGCGGCGCGCGAGATCGTCGACGATGCGGTTGCCGAGGTCGAGGCGAGCGCCTGACCGGCGGCGAAATGCAACGTCACGCGGCCGACGCGCTTGGCGACGACGGCGCTGCCGCCGCGCACGACGGTGATGAAATAGGGCAGCGTCACGTCGCGCGCACCCTCGGTACGGTTGCGGCGGGCGCGGATATCGAACGTGACGTTGGTGACGACCTGATCGGTCGCATCGGCGCAGGTCGAGCGGACGTTGGTCATCAGCGCGGCGACGTCGATCGCCGACTGGTCGCGGCTGGTGGTCGGATCGAACAGCGTGACGTCGCCCGTAGCGGCGGGGATCGCCACGGCCGGGCAGACCGAACGGACCGCGGAGATACCGCCGGTCGCGTCGACTTCGCCCTTGCCGGCGCATCCTCCTAAAAGAACAGCAACGGCCGATACGGCGAGGATGGGGGCTTTCACGGCGACGCTTACCTTCTCGAACGAGCGAAAGGGCCACCGCATGTCGCAAGCGGCCCCTGTCGCCGCGCACCATAGGAACCGGCTATCGTCCAGGCAAGCAATCGCGTAGAGGCAGCCGCATCATGAGCCCAATCGACAAGCCGCCGCTCGACCTGCTGATCGCAGCACCCCGAGGCTTTTGCGCCGGCGTCGACCGCGCGATCAGGATCGTCGAGCTGGCGATCGAGAAACACGGTGCGCCGGTCTACGTCCGCCACGAGATCGTCCATAACAAGTTCGTCGTCGACACGCTGAAGGCGCAGGGCGCGATCTTCGTCGAGGAACTCGACCAGGTGCCCGATGGCGCGCCCGTCGTGTTCTCGGCGCACGGTGTGCCGAAATCGGTGCCGCTCGACGCACAGAATCGCGGGCTCGAATATCTCGATGCGACCTGCCCGCTGGTCTCGAAGGTGCACCGCCAGGCCGAACGGCTGGTCGGCGCCGGACGGCACATCGTGTTCATCGGCCATGCCGGGCATCCCGAGGTGATCGGGACGTTCG
Source organism: Sphingomonas sp. Leaf242 (assembly GCF_001422045.1). GTDB lineage: Bacteria > Pseudomonadota > Alphaproteobacteria > Sphingomonadales > Sphingomonadaceae > Sphingomonas. The sequence goes on along the minus strand of NZ_LMLW01000001.1, from coordinate 189,396 downwards.
GCCAGGTGCCCGAGGGCGCGATGTCGCTGATCGAGACCGTCGAGGATGCCGAGGCGTTCGCGCCCGCCGATCCGAACAACCTCGCCTTCCTGACGCAGACCACGCTGTCGGTCGACGATACCGCCGCGGTGGTGGCGACGCTGCAGCGTCGCTTTCCCGCGATGCTGCCGCCGCGGGGCGAGGACATCTGCTACGCGACGTCGAACCGCCAGACCGCGGTCAAGGCGATCGCGCATAACTGCGAGGCGATGCTGGTGATCGGCGCGCCCAATTCGTCCAACTCGGTCCGTCTCGTCGAGGTCGCCGAGCGCGAGGGAACGCGGGCCCGGCTGATCCAGCGGGCGAGCGAACTCGACTGGGATTTCCTGGCGGGTGTCCGCACGCTGGGGATCACCGCCGGCGCCTCCGCCCCCGAACTGCTGGTGCGCGAACTGGTCGAACGATTGTCGGAACGCTTCACCGTGACGGAGCGCGAGGTCGAGACGACCCGCGAAACGATCGCGTTCAAGTTGCCGCGTGGCCTGGAAGCCGCTGCTTAGGATGGGCGCCTAGCATGGCGGTCTATACGCAGGTCTCGGCCGAAGCGCTCGCGACCTTCCTCGCCGGCTTCGATCACGGCGAACTGGTCTCGTTCAAGGGGATCGCCGAGGGCGTCGAGAACAGCAATTATCTGGTCGACACGACCGCCGGACGCTTCATCCTGACGCTGTATGAGAAGCGCGTCTCGGCGGGCGACCTGCCGTTCTTCATGGCGATGCTCGAGCATCTCGCCTCCGACGGCAACCCGGTGCCGCGAGCGCTGGCGAACCGCGATGGCGTGCTGATCCACGAGTTGTGCGGGCGCCCCGCCTGCCTGATCGAGTTCCTGCACGGTGTGTCGGTATCGCAGCCGACCGCGGCGCAGGCCTATGCCGCCGGTGCGGCGATGGGGGCGATGCATGAGAGTCTGGCCGGGTTCGCGCTCGATCGGCCGAATACGCTGGGGCCGGCGGGATGGCAGGCGTTGCTGGCGCAGTGCGGCGACGATCTCGACACGATCGCGCCTGGCTTGTTCGATCGCGTGTCGACGGCGCTGGACGGCGTCGTCTCGGTCTGGCCGGAGACGCTCCCGCGTGCGGTGATTCACGCCGATCTGTTTCCGGACAACGTGCTGATGCGCGGCGATACGGTCGGCGGACTGATCGATTTCTATTTCGCGTGCACCGATATCCGTGCCTATGATCTGGCGATCATGCACAGCGCATGGAGCTTCGACGACCGTGGCGAGCGCTATGACGCGGCGGTGGGCGGCGCGCTGGTGCAGGGCTATGCGGACCGGCATCCGCTGTCGGACGACGAGCGGGCCGCATTGCCGATCCTGGCGCAAGGTGCCTGTCTGCGGTTCCTGCTGACGCGGGCGTGGGACTGGCTGAATACGCCGGCGGGTGCGCTGGTGACGCGGAAGGATCCGCTCGCCTATTGGCGACGCTACGAAGCTTACGCAAAGGACGATATGTTCGCATGACTGACGGCGAGATGACGAAGGTGGAGATCTTCACCGACGGCGCGTGCAAGGGCAATCCCGGCCCCGGCGGCTGGGGCGCGGTGATCCGCATGGGCGCGCACGAGAAGGAATTGTCGGGTGGCGAAACCCCGACGACGAACAACCGCATGGAGATGACCGCGGCGATCGAGGCCCTCAATGCGCTGACCAGGCCGTGCGCGATCACGCTGTATACCGACAGCAAGTACGTCATGGATGGCCTCACCAAATGGGTGAAGGGATGGCAGCGCAACGGCTGGAAGACCGCCGACAAGAAGCCGGTGAAGAACGCCGAACTCTGGCACGCGTTGCTGGCCGCGGTCGAGCGTCACAAGATCGAGTGGCAATGGGTCAAGGGCCATGCCGGCCATCCCGAGAACGAACGCGCCGACAAACTGGCGAGCGATGCCGCGGTGGCGGCAGGGCGGACCTGACCCGCGTCGTCCGGTCCGGCGCGGTCATGCCCCGACCACATCGCCGAACTGGGTGTCCTGCATAGGCTGGTCGTCGCGCCACGACGCGGAGTCGCGTTTCAGCGTCAGATTGATGATGACGATCCCAGCATAGGACGGCCGGGTCGGCTTCGGCAGATGCAGGACGCGGCGGCCCGACCGGTACGTCGCAAGCGCCGCCGCCTTGATCCGCCGGGCGGCATCCGTGCCGTGCCAACCGACGACCGCGACCGCGACGTGCGTCGCGTCGGTGATCGTGACGACCGCGTCACGGGCATGATCGCGCAACTGCTGCAACGACCGTGCGTGCCACGACGGCTGGTCGAACGCCGAGACGTCCGTCGAACGCCACGCGACTCGCATTCCTTCGGGGACGGCGGTCCAGCTATCGGCCGGCGACAATCCGCTTGATGGGTCGCTTGCCGGGTCGATCGACGGCCGGGCGGAGCGGATCAGGTCGTGTCGGCAGCGCTGGCACCGGCTGAACAGAAAGCCCTGGTTTTCCAGGACGAGCGGTGCGGCGACGTGCCCCGAGACGTGGCATAGCAGGTTCATGGCGATCCTCCTTGGTGATCGATGTATCGAGGTGCAGCGCGGCGAGGACGATCAGGTCGCTCGGCCCTTGTTCGAGCACCAGATCGAGATTCCAGACCTCGAAATGACGGCCCATGCCGATCAGCAGCGCGCGCTGGCGGATGCCGCGTCGCGACCGCATCCAGGGCGCGATCCGGATCCGTCCCTTGCCGTCCATCTGCGCGGGCGCGACGAACCCCAGCCGTCTTCGCAACAGCGCCTCGCGCGCCTCGCGCTCCCACCCGCCGAGCAGGGTGTCCTGGGGATCGTGATGATGCACCGCGACGCTGTCACGGTCGCAGACGATCATGCACGGGTGATCCGCATGCAGACCGACGAACAGATCATCGCGGATCGCGCGCGATTGTATCGCCACGCAGAAATGATCGGGTAAAGTCAGCTCGCCTTTCGCGTTGATCGTCGAAATCGAGCTGCCAACGAAGAAATCAACCATGCGCTACACACCGAAAAAGCTGGCTGCACTCTGCCAGCCCCGGAATTATCTCGCGTTAACCATATCGCGTATTTAACCTCGATTAAGTTTTTGGGACTAACCCGATCCTGTCGATTTCTGCGATGGACGATCGGAATTTTTTCCAATGGATTCGCGAATCTTCACATCACTTCGGTATACGAAAATAGCGATGCAGCCACATCGGGCAGGATAAACCGCGCCGTTTTTACCGAAATCGAGCGTTATCTGCAGAACGAAACGAGCCCGGCTCGAGGCGAATTCCTCGATCGGAGACCTTCGACGGGGGCGCTGGCACGGCTCACGTGGATCGAGTCGATTGCGTTTTTGGCGAACCTTTCGCCTACGCTACAGCTCCCCGCCGAACGCGTACCGAGGCTCGCTCAAAACCGGTGGGGCGAATAGCGCGCCGGATCGATCGCCGCGACCGCCGGATCGGGCGCGATGCCGAGCACCAGGCTGGCGGCAAGCAACGCGGCAGCGGGCGCCGTCTGGATTCCGAACCCGCCCTGCCCCGCGCACCAGAAGAACGCGGGGGTATCCGGGTCGAAGCCGTAGATCGGCAGGCGGTCTGGGGCGAAGGTTCGCAACCCCGCCCAACGCCGCTCGATCGCCGCGACGCGCCAATCGACGACGCGTTCGAATCGGTCGACCGCGATCGCGATGTCGATTTCCTCGGGCGCGGCGTCGCAGGGAAGGGTTGGTGTCTCGTCATGCGGGCTGAGCCAGAGGCGACCGCCCGGTTCGGGCTTAAAATAGAACCGCCCTGCGATGTCGGCGATATGCGGCAAGCCTTCGGGCGCGCCGGGATCGGTACGCAGTTGGACCATCGTCCGGCGATAGGCTTGCAGGCCAAGCGGGCGGACGCCGGCCCGCACCGCGACCGCGTCGGCCCACGCGCCCGCCGCATCGACGATGACGCGAGCCTTGAACACACCGGCTTTGGTGTCGATCGTCCACACGCCGCCGACGCGAGTCGCGCCCGAGAAAGCGGCATCGCTGACGAAATCGACTCCCGTACGACGCGCGGTGGCGATGCTTTCGGCATGAAGTGCTGCGACATCGATATAGGCGCAGCTGGCCTCCTGCACGCCGAGCGTCCAGTCGGCGCGCAAGCCGGGGACGAACGCGGACGGATCGACTCGGTCGAGCGCGACGTCGCTGCCCGCGAATTCGGCCAGGAACGCGTCGATCGCTGCTTCGTCTTCGGCACGACCGATGTGGATCGAGCCGAGCGGCGCGAGATGCCCGCCCGCCTCGAGAAACGGACCCGACGCGGTCGTCAGCGGCTGGATATCGGGGCCGCCATAGGTTTCCGACCAGAACGCCGCCGAACGACCGGTGGCATGATACCCGGGGGTGTCCTCCGCTTCGAGCACGAGCACGCGCGCATGCGGACCAAGCGCCGCCGCAAGGCTCGCACCGGCCATGCCCGCCCCGACGATCGCGATGTCGTAAACGGGCGCCATCAGCGGAGCGGCACGCACGCCGCGAGAAACGAATCGATCGCCGACAGCGCACGGTCGCGAACGCCGTCGGCCTCGCGCAAAATCTCGTGCGCGGACTCGCGGCCGAACCGGACGACCTGAGCATCGGGCAAGCGTGCCGCCAGCCGGAGCGCAGCGCGCGGATCGACTAGCTTGTCGGCGTCGGCGATCAGCATCAACATGGGGATATCGGTCGACTCGATGCGGGGATCCTTCGCCAGCGCCGCCGCGCCTGCGAACCCCTGCGCGAGCCACGCCCAGCTGGGTGGGCCGAGTACCAGCTCCGGACACGTCCGCTGCCACCAGAGCTCGTCCTCGTAGCGCGCGGCGTCATGCGTCAACAAAGTCTGCCGCGACGCGACCGATCCGGGCCGCTCGTTGGTCCGCCAGGCCGCGCGCGCCGGATCGCCGCGGGCCGCCATCCATTGTGTCACCTTGCTGGCAAATCCCGTGCCGAACGGCGATTTCAGCCCGATCATCGGCGCCACGAGGATCGCCGCTGCCGGCTGGATCGACCGTGCCGCGAGCGTGCGCATCACCATCATGCCGCCCATCGAGTGGCCGAGCACCACGGTCGGCAGCGCCGCGTCCCGTGCATCCGCCGCCTGTCCAGCCTCCGCGCTCCAGTCCGCCCAGAACGCCGCGAAATCGCGGTCGTACACGCCGTAATCGCTGGCGTGGCCGACATGAGGATCGGCGGAAAGTCGCCCCGAACCGCCCTGCCCGCGCCAGTCGAACGCGGTCACCGACCAGCCCTGCGCGTGGAGATGCGCGAACGTTTCCAGATATTTCTCGAAGATATCCCCACGACCCGTCTGGAACAGGATACGCCCGCGCGGCGCCCCGGCGGACCAGTCGAATCGACGCAGCTTCCAGCCGTCCGGCGCGGTCCAATAGCCGATGCGAGCGCCGACCGGGATTGCCCGTCGCGCCGTACAAGCCTCGGTATCGCCGGTATTTTTGCGCGGCACGGTTACTTTTTCGAAAGCCATCTCCGTTAGGACTTAGCCGATGGGGTCCAACATTGCGCTTCCAATCTTGATTCTCGTGCTGGGGGGCCTGCTGGTCTCCGCCGGCATCGAGGACGTGCGGACTCGGGAAATCGCCAACTGGAAGAACGCCGCCGTCGCGCTGCTCGCGCCGGTCTGGTGGTATGCCAACGGCCTGGATGTCTGGCCCGACATGGCGCTCCAGCTCGGCGTTGCCCTGGCCGTGTTCGCCGTGTTTCTGATCGCGTTCCATTTCGGGATGATGGGCGGCGGCGACGTCAAGCTCATCGTCGCGCTCGCGCTGTGGCTGCCGTTCCCGGCGTTCCTGTCGATGCTGATGATCATGTCGATCGCCGGCGGGATCGTCACGATCGTCATGATGATCGAGCGCACGATCAAGAAGAATACCGGACAAATCGAGGTTCCATATGGGGTCGCTATAGCATTCGCCGGTATTCTCGCACTCCGCGAACCACTCCTTAACCAGTTTCAGTGATGATTAACCTCGGAACGAACACCGGGCGCCTGAAAGGCACGATGTAGTCATGGACAGCCGCAAGATAATTCTGCTGGTAGGCGCGCTTATAGTCGCGGCCGTAACAGCCTTCTTTGCCAGAACGCTTGTGGCGGGAAGTTCGGCACCGCAAGCCGGTGCCTCCGCAATGGCCGCGCCGGCCGTCGACGGGCCCGAAGTGCTCGTCGCGACGCGCTCGCTGCCGGTCGGCACGATCCTCGACGCGACCGCGCTGAAGTATCAGCCCTGGCCCAAGGAACTGGTCGACAACGCCTATTACCTCAAGGACAAGACCAACCTCCAGTCGTTGCAGGGCACGGTGGTGCGCAGCATCATCACGGCGGGACAACCGGTAACGCAGGGTGCGCTGGTGAAGCCGGGCGACCGCGGATTTCTCGCCGCGGCGCTCGGCCCCGGCATGCGCGCGGTTTCCGTCCCCGTTTCGGCGCAGGCCGCGGTTGCAGGCTTCGTCTTTCCGGGCGACCGCATCGACCTCGTCCTGACGCAGAACGTCGCCGGCGGCGGCGATGGCCAGCCGCTCAAGGTGTCGGAAACGATCATGCGCAACATCCGCGTGCTCGCCACCGACCAGCGTACCGACAATCTGGTCGGCGAGGACGGCAAGACCAAGGTCCAGACCTTCTCGAACGTGACGATCGAAGCGACCCCCAAGATGGCGGAGCAGGTCGCGGTCGCGCAGACGCTCGGCACACTGTCGCTGTCGCTGCGCTCGATCGCGGACAATTCGGCCGAACTCGAGGAAGCGATCGCATCGGGCGCGGTGCACGTGCCCAACGGTAACGATCCGAAGGCCGAGAAGGCGATGATGGTCCGGCTCGCGAGCCAGCCATCGGCCGGTGCGGGAAGCTACCAGACCGGCGCCGACGTGTCGCGCTACCAGCGCAGCTCGGTCCCTGGAAAGCCGGCCGCAAGTGTCGGCGGACAAGGCGGGATGCCGATGATGCCGGTCGCAGGACCCACGACGGGTGCAGTCGCCGTGCAAGGGCCGATCGTGCGGGTGGCGCGCGGCAACGCAATGACCGTCGTTCCGGTCGGGGGGAAGAATTGAAATGCGCATTCCGTTGACGCACCCCTTTGGCGCGGCTCGCCAGAAAACGACGTTGGGATGGCCGCTCGTGGTCGCCCTGGTCGCAGCCAGCGCCGCACCCTCGGTCCCCGCGATGGCGCAGCGCGGTCGTGGCGCGACCGCCCCCGCCGGATCGCCGGTCGTCCAGGTCAACACCGGCCGCGGTCGGTTGGTGACGCTCGCACGGCCGATGAGCGACCTGTTCGTCGCCGACGATGCGATCGCCGATGTCCAGGTCCGCTCGCCGACGCAGCTTTACATATTCGGCAAAAAGACCGGCGAGACGACGATCTCGGCGACCGCCAAGGGTGGCGCAGTGGTCTATTCGGCGACGATCCGCGTCGGCAACAACCTCGATTCGGTGCAGCAGATGCTCGGGCTGGCGATGCCCGAAGCACAGGTCGTCGCGACGCCGATGAACGGGCTGATCCTGTTGACCGGTACGGTGGCCGCGCCCGAAGACGCCGCCGAGGCGGAGCGCCTTGTCCAGGCGTTCGTCGGCGACTCGACCAAGGTCCTGTCGCGGCTGAAGACCGCGACGCCGTTGCAGGTGAATCTCCAGGTACGGATCGCCGAGGTCAGCCGGAGCTTCGTCAAGAATATCGGGGTAAACCTGACAAGCCGCGGGTCGGGCAACTTCCTGTTCAACATCGCGCAAGGTCGCCAAGGTACGATCACGACGGTCCCGGGTGTCATCGGCGCGCCGAATGCGCCCGTCGACGTCAATGGTGCAGTGCCGGGCAATACCCTGTTCGGGTTCCCGGGCAAGGCAGCGATTGGTTCGACCATCGGACTTGCCGGTCGATTGCTGGGACTGGACCTGCTGGCCGCGATCGACCTGGGCGAGACCACCGGTCAGGTGACGACGCTCGCCAATCCGAATCTTACCGCGCTGTCGGGTGAGACGGGGACGTTCCTCGCGGGCGGCGAAGTGCCGATCCCGATCGCGCAGGCGCTCGGCACCGTCACCGTCGACTACAAGCAATATGGCGTCAGCCTGGCCTACACGCCGACGGTTCTCTCGGATGGCCGCATCTCGCTGCGCGTCCGTCCCGAAGTGTCGCAGCTCGATTATTCGAACGCCGTCACGCTCAACGGGACGCGCGTACCCGGCCTGACGACGCGACGGACCGAAACCACCGTCGAACTCGGCTCGGGCCAGAGCATGATGATCAGCGGCCTGCTGTCGAACAGCCACAACAACTCGTACGACAAGACCCCCGGACTGGCGAATCTGCCGATCATCGGCGCGCTGTTCCGCTCGAACGCGTTCCAGCGTAACGAGACCGAGCTGGTGATCGTGATCACGCCGTATCTGGTGAAGCCGGTCAACAACGCGAGCGACATCGCCCTGCCGACCGACGGTGCGCGCGCACCGTCCGACATCGATCGGGTGTTGCTGGGCACGCTGAGCGCGAGCGGCGGCGGCAAGCGGCCGGTGCCGACCGTGGCGCGTCCCGCCTATGTCCAGCCCTCCGTCGGTGCCACCGCGCCGGTCATGCCGGTGCCGCGGAGCGACATCCGCCGCAGCGAAGACGACGTCAGAGCGCCGGCTCCGATCGCCAATGGCACAGGCAAGGTCAGCAAGCCGGGCACGGCTGTCGTCCCTGCCCCCGGCTTCTCGAACTGATCGGATCGCAGTGACATGCCCCTGCACCCGACGTCTCAAGGATTTCCGATGATCAAGCAATCGATCCTAGCGTCCCTCCTCCCCGCGCTGCTGCTTGGTGGCTGTATGGGAACCGAGAATCGCGGCCTCGAATCGGTCCACCAGCCGGTCGTCAGCCGATCCGATTATGCGCTCGATCTGGGCGTGTCCGGCGGCGCGCTGGCGGGCGGCGAGCAGCAGCGGCTGGCGGGCTGGATGACGACGATGCGGCTCGGCTATGGCGACCGCGTCACGATCGACGATCCCGCCGGCGAAGCACCGGGCGCGCGCGGCGACGTCGCCGCGGTCGTGGCGCAATACGGGCTGTTGCTCAGCGACGATGCGCCGGTGACGGCTGCCCCGCTCGCGCCCGGCACGATCCGCGTGGTCGTGACCAGGATGCATGCCGGGGTACCGCGTTGCCCCGACTGGTCGCGCGATGCGTCCAACGAGTTCCAGGCGAACACCTCGTCGAACTATGGCTGCGCGATCAACAGCAACCTCGCAGCGATGGTCGCCAATCCTGCCGATCTCGTCCGCGGGGCGCCCGGCGCCGAAACCACCGACACGGCGGTCGCGTACAAGGCGATCGACACGTACCGCAAAAAGGCACCGACCGGTGCCGGTGGCCTGACCGCCACCACCACGGGAGGAAAGTGATGAACGCTCCGTGGAAGCCAGGCGGCATCGCGCACCGCGAACCGTTTACCGCCTATGTCTGCGACGAGGTGACGGCAGACGCGCTGCGGCCGATCGCCGCCGAACTGGGCTGGTCGGTCGATAAAATCTTCAAGGGCGGCCTGCGCAACGCGGTCCAGTCGCTGTCGGTATCCGCCTCGCCGCAGATCCTGTTCGTCGATCTCGCCGAATCGGGTGATCCGCTCAACGACATCAACGCGCTCGCCGAAGTCTGCGAGCCGGGTACGGTCGTGATCGCGGCAGGCCAGGTCAACGATGTCCGGCTGTACCGCGATCTGGTCGCCAGCGGGATCCAGGATTATCTGCTGAAGCCGTTGCAGCCCGACATGCTGCGCGAAGCGTTCTCGCACGCGCAGACGATCCTGAATGCGCCCAAACACGTCGAGGTATCGCCCGATCGTTCGCATTGCTCGGTCGCGGTGATCGGCACGCGCGGCGGCGTCGGCGCATCGACGATCGCGACCTCGGTCGCGTGGTTGCTCGCGGAGCATGAAGGGCGCGCGACCGCGTTGCTCGATCTCGACGTACATTTCGGGACCGGCGCGCTCGCCCTCGATCTCGAACCGGGCCGCGGCCTGACCGACGCGATCGAGAATCCGAGCCGGATCGACGGGCTGTTCATCGAACGCGCGATGGTGAAGGCGTCGGAGAAACTCTCCGTGCTGTCGGCCGAGGCGCCGATCAACACGCCGCTGATCACCGACGGCTCCGCCTTCTTCCAGTTGCAGGAGGAGATGCGGTTGGCGTTCGAATGCACCGTCGTCGACCTGCCGCGCGGCATGCTGATCCAGCACCCGCATCTGATCAGCGACGTGAAGCTCCTCGTCCTGGTCACCGACCTGACGCTGGCGGCAGCGCGCGATACGATCCGGATCCTGTCGTGGCTTAAGTCGAACGCCCAGCAGACGACGGTGTACGTGATCGCCAACCGCATGCACGCGGGCGGCCAGCTCGAGATCAACCGCAAGGATTTCGAAGGGTCGATCGAGCGCAAGATCGATTACATCGTGCCGTTCGACCAGAAGCTGGCGGCGCAGGCGGCCAAGCTCGGCAAGCCGATCGTCGAGGTCGGCAAGACGTCGAAGACCATCGCGCCGATCCTGGCACTCGCCGCCGAGCTGGCCGCTGCATCGGTCGACACCGATCTCGGCGTTGTGAAGGGCGCGAAGGGCAAGTCGCTGATCGGCAAGTTCAGCAATCTGAAGGGCCTGATGCCGAAGCGCACGGTCAAGCCGGTACCTGCCAAGTAATGGATATGCTGCCGTTCCTTCTGGTGATGATCGGTTCCGCCCTGGCGCTGGGGATCGTGCTGTTCGCGTTCGCCGGTCCGTCGACCGGGCGCGCCCAATCGCGCCGGATCGCTGCCGTGCGCGAGCGTCACGGCGACGCGCTGGTGGTCGCCGAGGCGCAGTTGCGGCGCATCTCGATGACCCAAGATACCAAGATGGATCTCGCCTTCGGTCGTATCCTGCCGAACCCGGTACAGCTCGCCAAACGCCTCGCGATGACCGGCAAGGACTGGACCGTCGGCCAATACGGGCTGGCGACCGCGGGGATCGCGCTGGTCATCGCCGCGCTGATGCTGCTGAAAGGGCTGCCGATCCTGCTCGCGCTGCTGTTCGGCGCGTTCGTCGGCGTCGGCCTGCCGCATTTCATTGTCGGCAAGACGATCCAGCGGCGGATCGGCAAGTTCACCGCGAAGTTTCCCGATGCGATCGACCTGCTGGTCCGCGGGCTTCGCTCGGGCCTGCCGATCAGCGAGACGATCGGCGTCGTCGGGCATGAGGTCGAGGGGCCAGTCGGCGAGGAATTCCGCGCGGTCAGCGACAAGATGAAGATTGGCCGGACGATGGATGCCGCGTTGCAGGATACCGCGGACCGGCTCGGTACGCCCGAATTCCAGTTCTTCGTGATCACGATCGCGATCCAGCGCGAAACCGGCGGCAACCTTGCGGAGACGCTGGCGAACCTGTCGCACGTGCTGCGCCAACGCGGCCAGATGAAGCTGAAGATCAAGGCGATGTCGTCGGAATCGAAGGCGTCCGCGTACATCATCGGCGCGCTGCCGTTCATCGTGTTCGGGATGATCTGGGTGATCAACGGTCGGTACATGCAGAATTTCTTCATCGACGAACGGCTGATGGCGATCGGCATGGGCGGCATGGTGTGGATGGCGATCGGCGCCTTCATCATGTCCAAGATGATCAGCTTCGAGATTTAGGGACACGATGATGGGCGGAACCGCCGGACCTACCATTCTCGGGATCGACGTCGTGCTCGTCGCGACGATCCTGTCGGGCGTCGCGGCGTTCGCGGTGATGATCGCGATCTACGCGGCGACGACCGTCAGCGATCCGATGACCAAGCGCGTCAAGGCGCTCAACGATCGCCGCGAACAGCTGAAGGCGGGCATCACCGCGTCGACCAAGCGCCGTGCCAAGCTGGTCCAGCGCAACGACACCGCGGACAAGCTGCGCGGCATCCTGTCGTCGATGAAGGTACTCCAGGACAGCCAGGTGAAGGCGGTCCAGCTGAAGCTGATGCAGGCCGGCGTCCGCTCGAAGGAGTGGGCGCCGTCGGTGATCTTCGGCCGGCTCGTGCTACCGATCGTGCTCGGCGGGGCGATGCTGTACTGGGTGTACGGCACCGATGGCTTCGCGACCTGGGGGCCGCTGAAGAAATACGGGCTCGTCGCGATGACCTTCATCATGAGCTACAAGGCGCCCGACCTGTATCTCGACAACAAGATCAAGAAGCGCTCGGATGCGATCCGCAAGGGGTTGCCGGATGCGCTCGATCTGCTGGTGATCTGCGCCGAGGCGGGACTGACCGTCGATGCCGCGTTCCACCGCGTCGCGCGGGAACTGGGGCGGGCGTATCCGGAGCTCGGCGAGGAGTTCACGCTGACCGCGATCGAGCTCGGGTTCCTGACCGACCGGCGTTCGGCGTTCGAGAATTTGGCGCAGCGGGTGAAGCTGGATGCGGTGAAGGGCGTCGTCACGACGATGATCCAGACCGAGAAATACGGCACGCCGCTGGCGTCTGCGCTGCGCGTGCTGTCGGGCGAATTCCGCAACGAGCGGATGATGCGGGCGGAGGAGAAGGCGGCGCGGTTGCCGGCGATCATGACGATCCCGCTGATCCTGTTCATCCTGCCGGTGCTGTTCGTCGTCATTCTAGGGCCGGCGGCGTGTTCGATCTCCGACGCGCTGTTGAAGACCTGAGGCAACCGCCGGGCGAGCGGATCGTTGGGCTTCCGTAACAGGAGGGTTTTACGATGCCGTTGTTTTCTACACCTACGCAGTTTGCGGCGCTTGCGCTGGTCTTCGTCGCTGGCTGGTTGTTCGGACTGGCGAGCCATCCGGGGGGGAAGAAGTGGAAGGCGCGGTATCTCGCCGAGCGGGATGCGCATGCTGCGGTGAAGAAGGATGGCGATGTTCGGGCGGCTGCGGCGGAGAAGCGGGCTGTCGAGGCTGAGCGGGAGAATGCTCGGTTGGTGAAGGACGTCGAGGCGGCTCGGGTTGCTCCGGCGGTTGTCGAGCGGGCGCCGGTTGTGGATACTTCGCGGACTGGGGCGCTGTCTTCGGCGCGGCCGGGTTATGCTCGGCCGGCGTATAATGCCGATGGGACCAAGCGTGGGTGGTTTGATTTCGATCAGCGTCGGTGAGGTATAGGGGGCGGGCCTAGGTCAGCCCCCTGCCCTTTGTTCTCCCGCGAAGGCGGGAGCCCAGTCTGGGTCCCCGCCTTCGCGGGGAAACACTCTTGGGGTTAGCGCACCCCTCCACCATTTAACCACCCCGGCGGAGGCCGGGGCCCAATTGGGGACGCGAGGTAACCGGAGGCAGTCCTTCGTTACCTTGGACGTTCCAATTGGGCCCCGGCCTTCGCCGGGGTGGTGCTTTGATTGAGGGTGGCGCTTACTTCTTTGACAGCGCCGCTTGCGCCGCTGCAAGGCGGGCGATCGGGACGCGGTAGGGGCTGGCGGAGACGTAATCGAGGCCGACCTTTTCGCAGAACGCGATGCTGGCCGGATCGCCGCCGTGCTCGCCGCAGATGCCGAGCTTGATACCGGCCCGCGTCTTGCGGCCGCGTTCGGCGGCGATCTCGATCAGTTCGCCGACGCCTTCGACGTCGATGCTGACGAACGGGTCCTTCGCGTAGATGCCCTGCTCGACATACGCGCCGAGGAAGCGCGAGGCGTCGTCTCGGCTGACGCCCAAGGTGGTCTGCGTCAGGTCGTTGGTGCCGAACGAGAAGAACTCGCCGACTTCCGCGATCTCGCCAGCCCGCAACGCGGCGCGTGGGAGTTCGATCATCGTGCCGACGAGGTATTCGATCGTGCGGCCCTTCTCGGCGAACACCGCTTGCGCTGCCTTGTCGACGACGGCCTTCATCAGCTCCAGCTCGCGGCGGGTCGCCACCAGCGGGATCATGACTTCGGGGATCGGGGCCGCGCCGGACTTCTCGGCGACGTCGACCGCCGCCTCGAAGATGGCGCGGGCCTGCATCTCGTAGATCTCGGGATAGGTCACGCCGAGACGGCAGCCGCGGTGGCCGAGCATCGGGTTGAACTCGTGCAGTTCCGCGGCGCGACGCTTGAGCGTGTCGACGTCGACGCCCGCCGCGGTCGCGACTTCGGCGAATTCCGATTCCTCGTGGGGGAGGAATTCGTGGAGCGGCGGATCGAGCAGGCGGATCGTCACCGGCAGACCGGCCATGACCTCGAGGATCTCCGTGAAATCCTTGCGCTGTTCGGGGAGCAGTTTCTCCAAAGCGACGCGGCGGCCCTTCTCATCCGACGCGAGGATCATCTGGCGGACGTTGGTGATGCGGCTGCTCTCGAAGAACATGTGCTCGGTGCGGCAGAGGCCGACGCCCTCGGCGCCGAACTCGCGCGCGACGCGGCAATCCTCGGGGGTTTCGGCGTTGGCGCGGACTTTCAGGCGGCGGACCTCGTCGGCCCACACCATCAGCGTCGCGAAATCGCCCGACAGCTCGGGCTGCACGGTCGCGACCGCGCCGATCATCACTTCGCCGGTGGTGCCGTCGATGGTGAGCAGGTCGCCCTCCTTCACCTCGCGGCCGCCGCAGCGCATGATCTTCGCCTTGGCGTCGATGGAGAGCGTGCCGGCGCCGGAAACGCAGGGGCGTCCCATGCCGCGCGCCACGACCGCCGCGTGCGACGTCATCCCGCCGCGCGCGGTCAGGATGCCCTTGGCGGCGTGCATGCCGTGGATGTCGTCGGGCGAAGTCTCGGTGCGGACGAGGATCACCGCGACGCCATCCGCCGCTTTCTTCTCGGCGGCATCGGCGTCGAACACGACTGCACCCGAGGCTGCACCCGGCGAGGCGGGGAGGCCCTTGGTCAGCACGTCGCGCGTCGCCTTGGGATCGAGCGTCGGGTGGAGCAGCTGGTCGAGCGCCATCGGCTCGATGCGCAGGATCGCCTCCTCGCGGGTGATCAGACCTTCGTTCGCCATATCGACCGCGATCTTGAGCGCGGCCTTGGCGGTGCGCTTGCCGGCGCGCGTCTGGAGCATCCAAAGCTTGGTCTTCTCGACCGTGAACTCGATGTCCTGCATGTCGCGATAGTGGTTTTCGAGCGTGTCGAACACGTCGGCGAGCTGGTGATAGACCTCGGGCATCGCCTCTTCCATCGAGGCGGGCTTGGCGCCGGCGTCTTCGCGCGCGGTCTTGGTCAGATACTGCGGCGTGCGGATGCCGGCGACGACGTCCTCGCCCTGCGCATTGATCAGGAATTCGCCGTAATAGGCGCGGTCGCCCTTCGACGGGTCGCGCGTGAACGCGACGCCGGTTGCCGAGGTGTCGCCCATGTTGCCGAACACCATCGCCTGGATGTTGACCGCGGTGCCCCAGCCGCCGGGGATGTCGTTGAGGCGGCGATAGACTTTCGCCCGCTCCGACTGCCACGAGCCGAAGACGGCGCCGACCGCGCCCCAGAGCTGGTCGTGGACGTCCTGCGGGAAGGGCTTGCCCCAGAGCTTCTCGACGAGGCCCTTATATTCGGCGACGAGTTTGCGCAGGTCGTCGGCGGAGAGTTCGGTGTCGAGCGTGAAGCCCTGGTCTTCCTTGGCGATCTCCAGCGCTTCCTCGAACGCGCCGTGATCGAGTTCGAGGACGACGTCGGCGTACATCTGGATGAAGCGGCGATAGCTGTCCCAGGCGAAGCGCGCGTCCTCGGACTTGGCGGCGAGGCCTTCGACGGTCTCGTCGTTGAGGCCGAGATTGAGGACGGTGTCCATCATCCCCGGCATCGACGCGCGGGCGCCGCTCCGGACAGAGACGAGCAGCGGGTCGGCGGAGTCGCCGAACGTCTTGCCGGTGACGCCCTCGATGTGCGCGAGGCCGGTGGCGACCTCGTCGCGCAGGCTTTGCGGGAACTGGCCGCCCTCGTCGTAATAGACCGCGCAGAAGTCGGTCGAGATCGTGAAGCCCGGCGGGACCGGCAGGCCGATCGACGCCATCTCGGCGAGGTTCGCGCCCTTGCCGCCGAGCAGGTTCTTGTCGCCCTTGCCGCCATCCGAAACACCGCCGCCGAAGCGATACACATATTGGGTCATGGTCGGTCCTCTAAGTGCTTGTTTTTATACGTTGGGCGGGAGCGAAGTTCACAAAGTTCACACGCTGGCGCGATGTGCACTTCCTCCAGTCAGCCCTCGATCTTCGAAAAATCTGCGACATTGTGCACTGCGGCACGGACTCGCTCAAGTAGCGCGAGACGGGCGGAGCGCTTCGCGGGATCGGAATCGTTGACGATAACGCTATCAAAGAACGCGTCGATCGGCGCGCGGAGGCTTGCAAGGGCAGCCATCGCGGCGGCGAAGTCTTCGCGTTCGATCGCGGCGGTGGCGCGGGGTTCGGCGGAGTCGAGCGCGGTCATCAGCGCGGTCTCTGCGGGTTCGGGGGTGTAGGACAGCGTCTTCTCCCTCTCCCCGCCGGGGAGAGGGTCGGGGTGAGGGGCAGTACCGGGCGCTGCATTGCTTGGCAGCCCCTCACCCCTACCCTCTCCCCGAGGGGGAGAGGGAGCAGAAGGTGCCTCCTTCTTCAGGATATTGGCGGCACGCTTGTAGCCGGCGAGCAGGTTCGTGCCGTCCTCGGTGGTGACGAACGCCTGGAGCGCGTGGACGCGCGCGAGCAGCCGGACGAGATCGTCCTCGCCGCCTAAGGCGAATACTGCGTCGATGAGGTCGTGGCGGACGCCGGCTTCGCGTTGTTGGACTTTGAGGCGGTCGGCGAAGAAGTCGAGGAGCTTTGAAATTGCTGGAGCAATTTGCCCTTCATAAAGCTCGTCCATTGCTTGTTGCGACATTGATACGGATTTTGCGTGAGACCGTGCATCGGCATAGTCGAGTTCTGGAACGAGCAGCCCCGCCGCCCTGTGCGCAGCCATCGCTCCCTCAAAGGCACGAACATCTTCTCTACCGGCAATTGAAGCCGCCAAAGTGGCCATAGGGAACGCAAGCGCCCATTTGAGTCGAACGCGAATTTTGTTTTTAAGTAGTAGGCTCAAGACGCCTAGGGCGGCTCGCCGCAAGGCAAACGGATCTCGAGAGCCCGACGGCGGCAAATCGGCGAGGAAGAATGCGGCAATCGTATCCAGCTTGTCCGCCAAGCTTACCGCGACCGTTACCGGGTCGGTGGGGACGTCGTCGCCTTGGCCGACCGGCTTGTAGTGGTCGCGGATGGCGGTGGCGACCGACGGGTGCTCGCCCTGTGCGGCGGCGTAGTAGCCGCCCATCAGGCCTTGCAGCTCTGGGAACTCGCCGACCATGCCGGTGACGAGGTCTGCTTTTGCGAGGCGGGCTGCGCGTTCTGCTAGGTCTGCCAATTCCTCCCGTGCAAGGGGAGGGGGACCGTCAGCCGTAGGCTGAGGGTGGAGGGGGTTCTCCGCGGACGCTGCGCTTCGTGGCGCCCCCCCTCCACCAGCTTCGCTGGTCCCCCTCCCCGTTCCGGGGAGGATTATGCCCTCTTCTACCAGCCAGCGGGCGAGTTTCGCGACGCGGTCGACCTTGTCGGCTACGGTGCCGAGCTTTTCGTGGAAGACGATCTTCGACAGCTTCTCCGCCTGCTCTTCGAGCGGGACCTTCAAGTCGGTGTCGTAGAAGAACTTGGCGTCCGACAAGCGCGCGGCGAGGACCTTGCGGTTGCCCTCGACGATCTTCGCGCCGCCGTCGTGCGCGGCGATGTTAGCGGTACAGACGAACGCGTTGGCGAGCTTTCCGTCGGCCCCGCGGCAGACGAAATATTTCTGGTTCACGCGCGCCGTAAGCTGGATCACCTCGGGCGGGACGTCGAGAAACGCGGGGTCGAACTGGCCGAGCAGGGGAATCGGCCATTCCGTGAGGCCTGCATTCTCCGCGACGAGGCCCTCGTCCTCGATGAGTTCGAGACCGGCCTGCGCGGCGGCTTCGCGGGCGTGATCGCGGATCAGCGTGGCGCGTTCGTCGTGGTCGACGATGACGTGGCAGGCGCGCAGTTTCTCGACATAGTCGTGCGCGCCGCCGATCGTGATCTGGTACGGGTGGTGGAAGCGGTGGCCGAGCGTGGCGGCGCCGCTGGCGATGCCGGCGATCTCGAACGGCACGATCTCTTCGCCGAGCAGCGCGACGATGCCTTGCAGCGGGCGGACCCACCGGAGCGACTCGGTGCTGGCGGAGGCATCCCCCCAGCGCATCGACTTCGGCCACGGGAACGCGCGGACGATCGCGGGGATTGCCTCGGCGAGCACGGCGGCGGTGGCGCGGCCGGGCTTTTCGGTGACCGCGAAGAGCGTGCCGTTGCGGTCTATGAGTTGCTCGCGGCTGAGGCCGGTTTTGCGGAGGAAGCCTTCGAGCGCCTGCGGGGGTGCGGAGGTCTTGGGGCCCTTGGTTTCCTCGGAGACCGCGGCGGTCTCAAGCGGCAGGTCGCGCGCGATCAGCGTCAGGCGGCGCGGGGTCGCGTAGGTGACGATGGCGCTGGTGGCGATGCCGGCCTTGGCGAGCTCGGCGGTGAACAGCCTGGCGAGGTCTTCACGCGCCTTGGACTGCATCCGGGCGGGAATTTCTTCGGAGCGGAGTTCTAGAAGGAAGTCGGTCATGGGACTCTCAAATCCTCCCCGGCACGGGGAGGGGGACCGTCCAAAGGACGGTGGAGGGGGCGGGCCGCGAACGGAGCGTGTGTGGCACGCCCCCTCCACCATGCTGCGCATGGTCCCCCTCCCCGTTCCGGGGAGGAATGGCGCTGGCGGACATCATGCTGCCCATCCGTGCTTGTCCATCCAGGCGGCGCAGGCGCCCTTCGCGAGGTCTCGGACGCGGCCCATATAGGCTTGACGTTCCGCGACCGAGATTACGCCACGGGCCTGGAGCAGGTTGAAGATGTGGCTGGCTTTGATCGCTTGCTCGTAGGCTGG
The DNA here is from genome assembly GCF_001422045.1 of Sphingomonas sp. Leaf242. Classification (GTDB taxonomy): domain Bacteria; phylum Pseudomonadota; class Alphaproteobacteria; order Sphingomonadales; family Sphingomonadaceae; genus Sphingomonas. Next base: position 170,541 of record NZ_LMLW01000001.1, on the reverse strand, counting down.
GATCGGGAGCTTGGCGGAGAGGCTGTTCTCGCATTCCGCGACGTGCTTGCGGAACTGGTCGAACAAGGAGTCCGTGTCGGCGATCTCGAAGTTCCACTTCGACATCTCCTGCTCGTTCTCCAGGAACACGTCGCCGTAGGTCACGCCCGCATCGTTGAACGCCAGATCGTAGACCGAGTCCTTGTCCTGGATGTACATCGCGAGGCGTTCGAGCCCGTAGGTGAGTTCGCCGGCGACGGGCTTCATGTCGAAGCCGCCCATCTGCTGGAAATAGGTGAACTGAGTCACCTCCATGCCGTCGCACCAGACCTCCCAGCCGAGGCCCCAGGCGCCGAGCGTCGGGCTTTCCCAATCGTCCTCGACGAAGCGGATGTCGTGCTTCAGCATGTCGATGCCGATCGCGGCGAGGCTACCGAGGTAGAGTTCCTGGAGGTTGGCGGGGCTCGGTTTCAGGATGACCTGATACTGATAGTAATGCTGGAGCCGGTTGGGGTTCTCGCCGTAGCGTCCGTCGGTCGGGCGGCGGCAGGGCTGGACGAACGCGGCGTTCCACGGTTTCGGCCCGAGCGCGCGGAGCGTCGTGGCGGTGTGGAAGGTGCCCGCGCCCATTTCCATGTCGTAGGGCTGCAGGATCAGGCATCCGTGCTCGCTCCAGTAATCGTGGAGCGTGAGGATCATGCGCTGGAAGCTAAGAGGCTTTATCACGGGCTGGGTCACAGGCTGGGTCACGGGCTGGGCTTTGGCGGATGGGGGTGCGGGAGGCAAGTGGTGCGTTGCGGCCGGGCGTCCTACATGGGCTGCACCAACGATAAGGATTCCCTCCCCTTGAAGCTGTTTTCGAAGATCGTTTCGTTCCGATCCGCGCTCTCTGCCATCGCCATGGCGTTCGCTTTGCCCGCCTGTGCGCAGGTTGCGCCGAAGCCTGTGCAAGCCGCGAACGATGCCGATCCGGCCTTGTGGGTGGTGAAGGACAAGGACACGACGATCTACCTGTTCGGGACGATCCATGTGTTGAAGCCCGGCATGACGTGGTTCGACGAGGCGGTGAAGACCGCGTTCGATCGGTCGAACCAGGTGGTGCTGGAGCTGGTGATGCCCGATCCGGCGAAGATGCAGTCGCTGGTGATGGCGACGGGGGTGTCGAAAGACGGCCCGACGCTGACCGAGCAGCTGCCCGCGGACAAGCGTGCGGCGTATGCGAAGGCGGTGACCGATCTCGGCTTGCCGGCGAATGCGTTCGATCGGTTCAAGCCGTGGCTGGCGGCGACGAACCTGTCGATCGCGCCGCTGTCGAAGCTGGGGTATGATGCGGCGAACGGGCCCGAGCAGGTGATCACGGCGGCGGCGAAGGCTGCGGGGAAGCCGGTGATCGGGCTGGAAACCGCGGAGCAGCAGCTGGGGTATTTCGGCGGGCTGTCGCAGAAGGCGCAGTTGCAGTTCCTGGGAAGCACGATCGACGAGTTGCCGACGCTGGAGAAGACGATGGCGACGATGGTCGACGAGTGGGCGAAGGGCGATCCCGAGGCTTTGGCCAAGGAGATGAACGACGACCTGAAGGACTCGCCCGAGGTGGCGAAGGCGCTGCTGTTCGACCGCAATGCGCGCTGGGCTGAGTGGGTCGCGAACCGGATGAAGACGCCGGGAACGGTGTTTATCGCGGTCGGTGCCGGGCATCTGGCGGGCAAGGACAGCGTTCAGGCGCAGTTGGCGAAGTTGGGGGTGAAGGCGGAGCGGGTTCGGTATTGAATCGCGCCGCCGGTTGTTGATCAATCAACGAATCGAGCGTATATATATCTAACCAAACGTCATGGTTTCTACCTTGAGATACGAACCCCCGTCATGTCAGTGGCGGGGGTTCAATCGTTTTGGGAATCTGGCGTTCGGAGGCCGAGTGTCAGCCCGACCTCCTCCCGGCACGTTTACTTGTGGCGATTCACTTCGATGACCTTCAGTATGAGGGTCGCAAAAGCAAACAGCACCATAAGCAAGACGCACACGTCGCCAAACGTCATGGTTCAGCTCCTCGAGAACTGGCGAGATTGCCAGCGGCCCCAGCGTAGCAGGTATCGGCACAATGCAGGCCCCTTCCCCGCGGCCGTTGTTTTTTGCACGAATCTCCGCTATGCGCCCGCGCTTCCGGTCCATGGTCATCCCTGGAGGCGTGGGCGGGAAGGACAACAAACGAGTTTCGGAGAATACAGATGAGCGACCAGTTGACGCTCGCAGCCGAGACGCGTGACCGGGTTGGCAAGGGAGCCTCCCGGGCGCTGCGTCGTGATGGCCGCGTGCCTGCCGTGATCTACGGCCTGAACCAGGAACCAACCTCGGTTCACCTCGAGGAAAAGGCGCTGATGAAGGCGCTGATGACCGGCCACTTCATGAATTCCGTCGTGATGGTCAACGGCGTGCGCACGCTGCCGAAGGACGTGTCGTTCCACCCGGTTTCGGATCGTCCGATCCACGTCGATTTCCTGCGCATCGGCGAGCATTCGACCGTCACCGTCGCGGTGCCGATCGCGTTCACCGACGAGGACGACGCACCGGGCATCAAGAAGGGCAAGGGCGTCCTCAACATCACGCGCCACGAGATCGAGCTGGTCGTCGACGCTTCGGACATCCCGAGCGAGATCACGATTTCGCTCGCCGGTCTGGAGATCGGTGATTCGATCCATATCAGCGACGTGAAGCTGCCCAAGGGCGCGACGCCCGCGATCGACGACCGCGACTTCGCGATCGCCACGATCGTGCCGCCGACCGTGCCGACCGTCGAGGACGAAGAGCTCGAGGCGGAAGTCGCCGAAGCTCAGGCTGCCGAGGCTGCTGCCGAGGAAGAGACTCCGGTTGAGCCTAACGACGATGACAACGACGACGACAAGATCACGCCGCAGAAGAAGGACTGAGGGTTCAGCCCTTCGTCTTAGGATGATCTGGCGGGCGGGAAAGCTAGGGCTTTCCCGCCCGTTTCGTTTTACGGGGCTTGCCCTGCCCTTCTGTTCCCTCGCGAACGCGGGGGTCCAGGATCAAGCAGCGCCGCCGCCCGTTACCCTGGGCTCCTGCGTTCGCAGGAGAACACAGTTACGTGGCCGACGCGTTCTTTTGGAGAATCACACGTGCAGATCTGGGCGGGACTCGGCAATCCGGGGGCGCAATATGCGATGCACCGGCACAATGTCGGGTTCATGGTCGCCGACGCGATCGCCGAGGTGCACGGCTTCGGCGCGGTCAAGAAGCAGTTCCAGGGCTGGACGCAGGAGGGGCGGATCGGCTCCGAGCGAATCCTTCTGCTGAAGCCTGCGACCTTCATGAACGAAAGCGGCCGCGCGATCGGTGAGGCGCTGCGGTTCTACAAGCTCGGCGTCGAGGCGCTGACGGTGTTCCACGACGAACTCGACATCGCGCCGTTCCGCGTGAAGGTGAAGACCGGCGGCGGGACCGCGGGGCATAATGGCTTGCGCTCGACCGACCAGCATCTGGGACCGGAGTTTCGCCGCGTGCGGCTGGGGATCGGGCATCCGGGGCACAAGGATCGCGTGACCGGGTATGTGCTCGGCAATTATGCGAAGGCGGAAATCGAGCCGTTGAGCGATATGCTCGGCGCGGTCGCGGCGGAGGCCAAGTGGCTGGCGGAAGGCGACGACGTCCGCTTCATGAACGATGTCGCTTTGAGGATGCAGCCATGACCACCCGTTCCTTGTTTGCCACGCGGTTCTACGAGGCCGATCTCGGCGACGACGATCTGGTCGAGGAACTCGAGGACGCCGCGCTCGAACTGGCGAAGGCGGATCGCGCCGGGGTCGCGTGGTCGAAGGCGCATGGGTATCGCGGGTACACCTCGTATGCGTCGCTGAACGACCTGCCGCTGCGCGATCCGCGGTTCGGGGACCTGGTGCGGCTGCTGAACAAGCATGTCGCGCAGTTCGCGAAGGATTGCGCGTTCGATCTCGGCGGGCGGAAATTGAAGCTCGACAGTCTTTGGGTGAACGTCCTGAAGCCTGGGGGCGCGCATTCGGGGCATATCCATCCGCATAGCGTCGTTTCCGGGACGATGTATGTGGCGATTCCGGAAGGGGCTGGGGCGTTGAAGCTGGAGGATCCTCGGTTGCCGATGATGATGGCGGCGCCGACTCGGTTGGAGGATGCGGCGGAGGATCTGCGGACGTTCGTGTATGCCGAGCCTAAACCGGGGAGTGTTTTCCTGTGGGAGAGCTGGTTGCGGCATGAGGTCGTGCCGAATGCTGCCAAGGGTGAGCGGATCAGTATCAGTTTCAATTATCGGTGGTGATGGGGGCCGAAACAACTCGTCACGCAAAGTACCACCCCGGCGCAGGCCGGGGCCCAATTGGGAAACATCGCTAACGAAGTGCTGCCCTTCATCAGATTGGCCTTCCCACTTGGGCCCCGGCCTTCGCCGGGGTGGTAGTGTTTGAGGGAGCGTTCGGCACCTTCTTCTTACCCCCTCCCCTTCAGGGGAGGGTTGGGGTGGGGCTTCGCCGTATACGTCGGCGTTTGTGGCACTGCCCCACCCCGACCCTCCCCTGAAGGGGAGGGAGTTTGGGGCGGCACTCGTTGAGTGCCGCCCCCTGCCCGATCAGGCCGTCTTCATCGACGCCATGTCGATGACGAAGCGGTACTTTACGTCGCTCTTCACCATGCGCTGATACGAGGGTTCGATCTCGTCCATGCGGATCATCTCGATGTCCGACACCAGCCCGTGCTCGTTGCAGAAATCGAGCATCTCCTGCGTCTCGGCGATGCCGCCGATCAGCGAGCCGGCGATCGCGCGGCGCTTGAAGATGAGGTTGCCGACCGAGGGCGACGGATGCGCGTGCTCGGGGACGCCGACGAGCGTCATCGTGCCGTCGCGCTTCAGCAAAGCCGTGAACGTGTCGAGGTTGTGGCTCGCCGCGACGGTGTTCAGGATGAAGTCGAAGCTGTTGGCGTGTTCGGCCATCGCGGCCTCGTCCTTCGACACGATCAGGTCCTTCGCGCCGAGACGCTTGGCGTCGTCGCGCTTGTTCGGCGAGGTCGAGAACACATAGACTTCGGCGCCCATCGCATTGGCGATCTTGACGCCCATGTGGCCGAGACCGCCGAGACCGACGATGCCGACCTTCTGGCCGGGGCCGACCTTCCAGTGCTTGAGGGGCGAATAGGTGGTGATGCCGGCGCAGAGCAGCGGCGCGACCGCGGCGAGGTCGGCTTCGGGATGCGATACCTTCAGCACGAAGCCCTCGTCGACGACGATCTTGTCCGAATAGCCGCCGAAGGTGTGGCCGCCGAGCACGGGATCGGGGCCGTTATACGTGCCGACGAACCCGGTGGTCTCGCAATATTGCTCTTCGCCGTCCTTGCACGACGGGCATTCGCCGCAGCTGTCGACCATGCAGCCGACGCCGACGACGTCGCCGACCTTGAACTTGGTGACGTCGCTGCCGACGGCGGTGACGTGGCCGACGATCTCGTGGCCGGGGACGCAGGGGTAGAGCGTGCCTTCCCATTCGCCCTTGGCGGTGTGGAGGTCGGAATGGCAGACGCCGCAGAACGCGATGTCTATCGCGACGTCGGTCTTGCCGGGTTCGCGGCGCTCGAAGCTGAAGGGGGCGAGCGGCGTTTCGGGGGATTGCGCGGCGTAGCCGTGGGCGGTCGTGGTCATGGAATTCCTGATCTATCTCAAGCTGGGATCGGGATATAAGCGTCGACCATATGATAACTACCGTTCGGTATGATTATTTTGCTGCACTGCGGCAATCGAGTGGGTCGATCAGGCCCGGCATCGAGCGTGCACACCACCCCGGCGGAGGCCGGGGCCCAATTGGAAAGGTGGCAATAACGGGGTGCCGACCATCGTCAGCAACGTCCCCCAATTGGGCCCCGGCCTTCGCCGGGGTGGTCGAGAAAGGGTGTGGCGCCAACGATGCGCGCCTGCGTCCTTGCTGGCCTTCCGGACCGCCCTGCCCTAAAGCGCCCGCACATTCTTATACCAAGGGCATATCATGGGTTTTCGCTGCGGCATCGTGGGGCTGCCGAACGTCGGCAAGTCCACTCTCTTCAACGCGCTGACCGAGACGGCCGCGGCGCAGGCGGCGAACTATCCGTTCTGCACGATCGAGCCGAACGTCGGTAACGTCGGCGTGCCCGACAAGCGGCTCGACGCGCTCGCGAAGATCGCCGGATCGCAGAAGATCATCGAGACGCAGCTCGGCTTCGTCGACATCGCCGGGCTGGTGCGCGGCGCGTCGAAGGGCGAAGGGCTCGGCAACCAGTTCCTCGGCAACATCCGCGAGGTCGACGCGATCGTCCACGTGCTGCGCTGCTTCGAGAATGGCGACGTGACGCATGTCGACAACAAGGTCGATCCGATCGCCGACGCCGAGACGGTCGACACCGAGCTGATGCTGAGCGACCTCGAAAGCCTCGAGAAGCGCGTGCCGAACCTCGCCAAGAAGGGCATGCAGGGCGACAAGGAAGCCAAGATCGGTGCCGCCGTGCTCGGCCAGGCGCTCGAACTGCTCCGCGAAGGCAAGCCTGCGCGGCTGACCGTGCCGAAGGACGAGGACGAGGCGCGCGTGTTCGCGCAGGCGCAGTTGCTGACCGCAAAGCCCGTGCTGTACGTGTGCAACGTCGACGAGGGCGATGCGGCGAACGGCAATGCGTTGTCGGCGCGGGTGTTCGAGAAGGCGAAGGCCGAGGGCGCGGAAGCGGTCGTGGTGTCGGCGGCGATCGAGGCGGAAATCGCGACGATGCCCGCCGAGGATCGCGGCGAGTTTCTCGGCGAGCTGGGGCTCGAGGAGACCGGCCTCGCCCGCGTCATCACCGCCGGGTACAAGCTGCTCCATCTGCTGACGTTCTTCACGGTCGGCCCGAAGGAAGCGCGGGCCTGGACCGTCCACGAGGGCGCAACCGCACCGCAGGCGGCAGGCGAGATCCACGGCGATTTCGAAAAGGGCTTCATCCGCGCCGAGACGATCGCGTTCGACGACTTCATCGCGCTGGGCGGCGAATCGAAGGCACGCGAGGCGGGCAAGCTGCGCGCGGAAGGCAAGGCCTACGTCGTCCATGACGGCGACGTGATGCACTTCCTGCATAGCTGAGGCATAGTCGAAAGCGGACCGAAGCGGAGGGCGTCGTTTGAGGGGTGAAAAGCTGACTCGCCGCGTTCCGCCCGCCCTCCGTTCTGCGGTTCGCGCGCTCGTGCTCGCCGGTTGCGTCACGCTGGCGGGGTGCGACCAGCGGCGCGATACCGGGGCGGTGGTCGTCAGTGCGATCGGCGCGCATCCGGAGGCGGTCGATGCCAGCCGGGTCGCGCTCGATACCCCGGCGCGGCTGCTGATGGATTCGACCGCGCAGGGGCTGGTGCGGTTCGATGCGACCGGGCAGATCGAGCCGGGTATCGCCGAACGCTGGATCGTGATCGACGGCGGGATGAGCTACATCTTCCGCCTGCGCGAGGTGAAATGGAGCGACGGTACGCCGGTCACCGCGGCGCAGGTCGTGGCGATGCTGGAACGGCAATTCCGGCCGGGATCGCGCAATCCGCTGGCGCCGTTCATGACCGCGATCGACGAGATCGTCGTGATGACGCCGCAGGTCATCGAGGTGCGGCTGTCGCGCCCGCGCCCCGACCTGTTGAAGCTGTTCGCGCAACCCGAACTCGCGCTGCTGCGGTTGCAGTCCGTCAGCGGCACCGGGCCGTTCCACATCGCACGGGGCGGGACCGCGCCGTTGCTGCGTCCCGCCTTCGATCCCGGCGAGGCGGACCCCGACGACCAGCATGACGTGAAGGCGGAGGAGGACGTCCGGCTGATCGGCGAACGCGCCGCGCGGGCGATCGCGCGGTTCGCGCATCGCGATTCGGACCTGGTCAGCGGCGGCAGCTTCGTCGACTGGCCGTTGCTCGCGACCACCGATATCGCGCCCGCCAATATCCGCGTCGATCCCGCGGTCGGGCTGTTCGGGCTGGCGATCGTGCGGCGTGACGGGTTCCTCGCCGATGCCGCCAACCGCGCGGCGATCTCGGAGGCGATCGACCGGACCGTGCTGACCGCGGCGATCGCGCCGAACTGGGATGCGGCGGACCGGATTCTTCCCGACATCCTCGATTCGGCATCGCTGCCGCAGGTTCCGGCGTGGTCGCTGCTGTCGCAGGACGAGCGACGCGCGGCGGCGCGGCAACGCGTGGCGGCGTGGACCGGCGGGCCGATCGGCGTGCGGATCGCGCTGCCCAATGGTCCGGGTGCGACGCTGCTGTACGCGCATGTCGCCGCGTCGTTGATGGCGATCGGCATCACCCCGTCGCGCGTTGCGCTGGATGCCGATGCCGAGCTGAAGCTGGTCGACGCGGTCGCGCCCTATGACAGCGCGCGATGGTATCTGGCGAGTGCGTGCGTGGTGTGCGGCGAGGCGGCGCAGGCGGCGGTCGAGGCGGCGCGCGAGGCGGCGACGCTGGCGGAGCGAAGCGTCCGCATCGCCGCGGCGGACGCGGCGATGAACGAGGACGTCGCGTTCATCCCGCTCGCGCGCCCGCTACGCTGGTCGCTTGTCACCGCGAGGTTGGCGCAGTGGCAGCCCAACCCGCGCGCGTGGCACCCGTTGAACCGGTTGCGCGCCGATACCAACTAGGTGGCATGAAACCGACCGTCACCCGCATCACCCCCGGATCGATCCTTGACTCGCTGCCGATGGGGCGCGACGCGCTGTCCGTGCGCCGCCGCGTCGAGGCGATGGAACGCGTGATGGAGGGGCTGTTTCAGATCCCCGGCACCAACCGCAAGGTCGGCCTCGACGTGATCCTCGATATCGTGCCGTTCGCGGGCAGTACGATCGCCGCGGCGGTCGGCGGCTGGATGGCGTGGGAGGCACGCAACATCGGCATGTCGAAGGTCCAGGTGGCGCGGATGGCGGGCAATATCGGGTTCGACTGGGCGCTCGGGATGATCCCGTTCGTCGGCGCGATCCCCGACTTCTTCTTCCGCTCGAACACGCGCAACTTGCGGATCATCAAGAAGCATCTGGATCGGCATTACCCGTCGACGACCATTCTCGAGGGATAATTTCGGGTATCTCAGCATCCTCCCCCGCCAGGGGGAGGTGGCAGGCAACGCCTGGCGGAGGGGGAGGAAAGCGAAACCTAAGCTCCGTGCCCTCCCCCTCCGTCGCCTTCGGCGCCACCTCCCCCTTACGGGGGAGGATTGGGATATTGCTTATCGGTTGCCGCGCCAGATTTTCAGCGGGGCAGCGTCGGCCAGGCCGCCCTGGTGGACGGGGCAGCGGCGGTAGCGGAAGCGGCGGTCTAGGCAGATCCAGACCTCGTCGAGCCAGCCCTGTTTCGTCGCGGTCACGCGCATCATGTCGGCGTTGAGCCCGGGATTGGCGGACGCCATCGCGGCCGCAAAGCGTCCGGCGGTCAGCGGTGCGCGCGACAAACCATCCATGTCCGGATAGCGCAGCTTGCCGTACAGCCCGGTGGACTGGTTGAAATATTTCGCGGGTCGATAGCCCGGCATGCAGGTGCCGTGCTTCGCCCATTCGTGCTGGAGTAGCTGCGCCGAGGGCGTCGTGCAGAGATGCGCGCGGATCACCGGCGGCGGGACGAACTCCGCCGCGCGACAATATTGCGGCCAGTCCTTGTCGACGCCGTCGGGCCACAGGCCGTGCAGCGTGAAGCCAAAGCGGTTGGCCGCGCCGCACTGGAACTGCGACCCGGTGCGCGTGCCGTTGTCGCGGCAATATTGCGGGGCCCAGGTGATCGCCAGCGTGTAGCCGCCGATCGGGACGACCCGCTTGGGCTGGCTGTCGGACGGCAGATCGGGGCGGACGCGCTCGACGGTGGCGGGGGTCGAGCATTGATAGGCCTGCGCCTGGACGACTCCGGGCAGCGCCAGCGCGGCCGCGACGATGGTCAGTCTAACGATCATGCGGCATGTCCTCGTCTAGCCTGGTCGAACCAGAGTTTCGCGTCGGGTTTCAGGAGTTGCAGCCCCGAGGCGATGTAGACCACGCTCGCGACGATCGACAGCCCGAGCGTCGCGCTGGGCACTGCATGCCCGGTCGCCAATTGCACCAGCGAGATCGCGACGCCGATCGCGGAGAGCACGGCCAGCACGATCACCACCCACCGCGCGACGCCGCTCGGCGCCCGCACGGTGAAATACCAGAGCGTCAGCGTGATCACGATCCCGGCGACCTCGAACGTCGGCAGGATCCAGCCGATCTTCGCCAGCATCGGGGTGGCCGCGACCATCGCGGTCCGCGGCCCCCAGCTCATCGCGGACACGATCAGCCCGATCACGAACGAGGCGAGATACAGCCGTTCGTAGCGCGTTATGGATACCGGCCTGATCATCGTCTTGTCCCCGTCATCGATTGCCCGTTATCGATCATGCTGCGACCGGGACGCGCCGGCGAGCCGGTCATGCCGTCGTGAAATCGAGGCCTATATCCGCCGCGGGTGCCGACTGCGTCAAGCGGCCGACCGACACATAGGTCACGCCGGTCTCGGCGATCGCGCGGATCGTGTCGAGGTTGACGCCCCCCGACGCCTCGGTCGGCACGCGACCGCCGACCAGCGCAACCGCCTCGCGCAGCATCGCCGGCGGCATGTTGTCGAGCAGGAGATGGGTCGCGCCGGCCGTCAGTGCGGGTGCGATCTGGTCGATCCGGTCGACCTCGACGATGATGTGCGCGATCCCCGCATCACGCGCCCGGCGCACCGCCTCGGCGACGCCGCCGGCGACTGCGACGTGATTGTCCTTGATCATCGCGGCATCCCAGAGGCCCATCCGGTGGTTCTGCGCGCCGCCCATCCGGGTCGCGTATTTCTCCAGCACCCGAAGGCCGGGAATGGTCTTCCGCGTATCGAGCAGGATCGCGCCCGTCCCCGCGATCGCATCGACATACGCGCGCGTCATGGTCGCGACCCCCGACAGATGCTGGACGGTATTTAGCGCCGACCGCTCGGCGGTGAGCATCGCCCGCCCTACCCCTTCGAGTCGCATCAGGATCGTCCCCGCCGCGACCTGCTGCCCGTCCTGCACGAGCCGGTCGATTCGGACGTCGGGATCGAGCGTCCGGAAGAACGCCTCGGCGAGATCCAGCCCGGCAACGACGATCGGGTCGCGGCTGTCCATGACGCCGGTGAATCGCGCGTCGGCGGGGATGACCGCGTTCGACGTGATGTCGCCGATCGTGCTCAGATCCTCCGCCAATGTCGACGCGACGAACGCGTCGACGACGAACTGTGCCGGCAATCCGACGTCGGGCAATGCTGCGTTCATCTCAAGACTCCCAGTGGCGACCCGTCGGTCGTATCAGTGCAGATGCCGACGAGCATGATGCGGGGCCAGCGAAATCGCCGCATCTGTCTGCACCATAAAGATTTTCGCGTTGGAACCGAACATCCCCAGGCGAGTTTGCCTGACCGATACCGAGGAACGATCGATGCATACCAAGACGATGGCCGAGACAGCACGTTTGACCCAGCTGCTTGGCGAGGCCCTCGTACTGGCCGACACGCTCGAACTGACCATCGCCGCGATCCATATCGATCAGGCGCTGGCCCAGGTGCCCAAGGATGCGCCCTCGGCCTGACGGATCAGGCGTTCGCACCGCCGGCCGGGCCGAGATCGCCCCTGCCGACGGTGTTCGACGCCATCCGCAGCATCGCATCGAGGCTCTTCTTCGCCTGGAGGCGCAGGCCTTCCTCGATCTCGATTCGCGGGCTCAGATCGCGCAGCGCGACGTAGAGCTTTTCCAGCGTGTTGAGCGCCATGTACGGGCAGATGTTGCAGTTGCAATTGCCGTCCGCACCCGGTGCGCCGATGAAGCGCTTGTTCGGCAACGCCTTTTCCATCTGGTGGATGATGTGCGGCTCGGTCGCGACGATCAGCGTGTCTCCGGGCATCGCCAATGCGTAGTCGAGGATGCCACGGGTCGAGCCGACATAATCGGCGTGATCAAGGATGATCGGCGGGCACTCGGGATGCGCGACGACGGGCGCGCACGGATGCTGTGCCTTGAGCTTCATCAGCTCGGTCTCGCTGAACGCCTCGTGGACGATGCAGACGCCCGGCCATAGCAGCATGTCACGGCCGGTCTTCCGCGCGAGATAACCGCCGAGATTGCGATCGGGACCGAAGATAATCTTCTGCTCGGGCGGGATCTGCGCGAGGATCGTGTCCGCCGAAGACGACGTCACGATGATGTCGGAGAGCGCCTTCACCTCGGTCGAGCAGTTGATGTAGGTCAGCGCGATATGATCGGGATGCTTCGCGCGGAACGCCGCGAACTGCTCGGGCGGGCAGCTGTCCTCCAGGCTGCACCCGGCGTCCATGTCGGGCAGCACGACGATCTTGTCGGGCGAGAGGATCTTGGCGGTCTCTGCCATGAAGCGCACGCCGCAGAACGCGATCACGTCGGCATCGGTGGCTGCCGCCTTGCGCGACAGATCGAGGCTGTCGCCGACGAAATCGGCCAGATCCTGAAGCTCGGGCTTCTGGTAGTAATGCGCGAGGATGACCGCGTTCTTCTCCTTGCGGAGGCGCTCGATCTCGGCGCGGATGTCGATACCCGCAAAGTTCTGGTTCAATTCCATCGTCGTATCCCGAATAGCCCGATCGCGTTTACTGGCGGTTCCCTAGCACGTCCTGCAGCGAGCGCGAGGTGTCCCAGCGCTCCCCGTTCGCGACCGGCTCGTCGGCGAAGCGCACCGCGACGGTCGCGTCGATCCCGGCGGCACGCAACGGCATCGCGAAACTGCGCTCGACCGCACGGCGCGTGGCGTCGCGCGCGAGCTTGATCATCGCCGGTTCGCGCGCCTGGCGGATCAGCTCGATCTGGCCGGCGCGGCGGTTGGCGTCGTCGAGGCGCTTCTCGGCGTCGGTGAAGGTGGTCAGCACGCCGCCCGAGCCATATTCGCGGACTGCGTTGAGATCGACCTGCGGGCCATCCGCCTCGACCGCGGGCAGGCGTACCGCCAGCGTCTTGGTGGCGCCGTCCCACGCGACGTCGGCCTGCGTGAGCTTGCCCATGTCGACCTCGTACCGGACCATGCCGGGCATGATCAGCGTCTTCTCGGTGGTGAAGCCGAGCTGCGACTGTTTCGAGGTGACGACCGCGACATAGCGCGCGGCGAACGCGGACAGCCGGTTCTGCTCGCGCAGGCCCTCCAAGCTGGCGCTCGCGATCGTGGTCGGATCGGGGGTCAGCCGGTCGCTGACATAGCGCTGCACGCCCCACAGCGCGAGCAAGCCGGCGAGCACGAGAATGACGACGAACCCCGCCGCCTTGGCAAGGAAGCCACCGACGCCGGAACCGGTATTCGGCGCATTCAAATCTTGATCTGCCATGTTTCGCCTTCCTCGATCACCAAGCCACGGTTTTGCAGGTCGTAGAGATGCGCGAGCACCGATCGCTCGGCCGCGGGCGTGAGCCGCGCGTCGAGCCCGACGTACATCTGGGCCACCATCCGTCCGATCGGCTGCGGTTCGCTGCGTAACAGGCGGAGGATCTGTCCCTCGCGCTGCTTGCGATGGCCGAGCATGCCGCGCACCAGCCGCTGCGGCTTCTCGACCGCTTCGCCGTGGCCGGGATAATAGACCCGGTCGTCGCGGCTCATCAGCTTTTCGAGGCTCGTCATGTATGCCGCCATGTCGCCGTCGGGCGGCGAGACGATGGTGGTCGACCAGCCCATGACGTGATCGCCGGAGAACAGCGCGTTGGTCTCGGGCAGAGCGAAGGCGAGATGATTCGAGGTATGGCCGGGCGTCGCGATCGCCGCCAGCGTCCAGCCTTGGCCGGTGATCGTGTCTCCGTCGGCCATCACCCGATCGGGCGCGTAGGCGGCGTCGAACGATGCATCCCCGCGTGCGCTGGAATACTCGATATCGAACGGCGCTGCGCCGACGATCGGCGCGCCGGTGATCGCCTGGAGCGGGCGTGTTGCGGGGCTGTGATCGCGGTGATGGTGCGTGACGACGATCGCGGTGACGGGGCGGCCGTCGATCGCGCGGATCAGCGCGGCGATGTGCGCGGGATCGTCGGGGCCGGGATCGATCACCGCAAGATCGGTCGTGCCGACGATATGCGTCTGCGTACCGGTGTAGGTGTAGGGCGACGGATTGGGCGCGAGCACGCGAACGACGAGCGGCTCGAGCTGGATCGGGATACCGGTCGGGTGCTCAGCCATGGGACCGAGATGGCCGTTGCGAGCGGGGATGGCAAGACCCCGTCATCGGAAGGCAGTGTCGGCGGATTTTACACATCGCACGCCACGGTTTGTGGGATTAACTAACATATGTGGCGTAGATCGGTGGGATACCGTGTTCTGGCACGCGCACTGCATCGTCTGTCCCGTCACCGAACGCTGCGGCGTTCAAGCAGGGTGGATCGATCGCTACCGTCCGGTCTCGCATCGATCCACCCTCCCCGGTGACTCTCAAGATTACGGTGCATCGATCGGTTTTCCCGTCACCCTGACGTAAGTCAGGGTCCAGGGTAACGAGACGCAGCACCTCGTGGCTATGGATCCTGACTTTCGTCAGGATGACGCGGGATGGGGTGAGGCATGCTAGCCGAGGTGATCCCCCGATGCTTCGCTCCCCCTGCGAAAACTTCAGCCCGCCTTCTGCTTCTCAAACATCTGCGCCAGCTCGCCGCTTTCGTACATCTCCATCATGATGTCCGAGCCGCCGACGAACTCGCCGTCGACGTAGAGCTGGGGGATCGTCGGCCAGTCCGAATAGGCCTTGATGCCCTGGCGGATGCCCTGGTCCTGCAACACGTCGACGCTCTCGAATTCGACTTCGAGATGGTTGAGGATCGCGATCGCGCGGCTGGAGAAGCCGCACTGCGGGAACAGCGGGCTGCCCTTCATGAACAATACCACGGGGCTGGCTTTGACTACCGCGTCGATGCGGGCGTTCGTGTCGTCGGTCATGTCTTGGGTCATCTCCGGGTCCTCAGGAAATTGCGGTGGTAAGCTGGAGCGCGTGCAGGACGCCGCCCATGCGACCGCCGAGCGCGGCGTAGACCGCCTGATGCTGCTTCACGCGGCTCATGCCGGCAAAGCTCGGGGCAACGACCTTGGCGGCATAGTGATCGCCGTCGCCGGCGAGATCGGTGATCTCGACCTGGGCATCGGGAATAGCGTCGCGGATCATGGTCGCGATATCGTCGGCTGCCATCGGCATCTTACTGCGCCTCCAGCAACTGGCGACGCGCTTCGATCATCTGCTGCGCGAGCGCGCGGCGGACGGTCGCCTCGTCGTGATCAAGCCCCGCTGCGGTCAGGTCGCCGACGAGCTTGCGCACGACGTCGTCGTCGCCGCCGCCTTCCATGTCGGCATGGACGAGCGCGGTCGCATAGGCGTCGGTCTCTTCCGGCGTCAGCTGCATCTCATGCGCCGCCCAGCCGCCGAGCAGACGATTGCGCCGCGCGGTGATGCGGAACGCCATCTCCTCCTCACGCGCGAAATGCGCCTCGCTGGCGCGTTCGCGATCGTCGAAACTGGTCATTGCGCAAGTCCCCGGTACAGCCGTGTATCAGGCCGGAGATAGGTCGCGGACCGCGCATGCGCAATAATGGCCGTCGAACGCGGTGTCGCGAACCTTGGCGAGGGCCGCCGGGGTCAGCCGACCTCGACCACCAGCTTGCCGATCGCACCGCGTGCCGCCATCTTCGCGATCGCCTTGCCACCTTCCTCGAACGCGAAGACTTCCGTGACGCGGGGCGCGATCTTTCCCGCTTCCCACAGGTCGAACAGCGTTTCGATATGTGTCTGGTTCGCCTGCGGATCGCGCGCCGCGAACGCGCCCCAGAACACGCCGCAGACGTCGCAGCTTTTGAGCAGCGTGAGGTTGAGCGGGAGTTTCGGGATGCCGGCGGGGAAACCTACGACGAGATACTTGCCCTCCCAGGCGATCGATCGGAGCGCGGGTTCGGCATAGTCGCCACCGACCGGATCGTAGATCACGTGTGCGCCATCGCGACCGACCGCGGCCTTGAACTGCTCGGCGAGAGCCTTCGACTGGTCCTTGTCGAACGGGGCGCGGGCGTAGATCAGCGTGTCGTCGGCACCGGCGGACTTGGCCGCGGCAGCTTTTTCCTCGGACGAGACCGCGGCGACGACCTTGGCACCGAACGCCTTGCCGAGTTCGATCGCGGCGAGCCCTACCCCGCCGGCCGCGCCGAGCACGAGCAGCGTCTGCCCGGCCTTGATATGGCCGCGGTCGAGCAGTGCGTGGATCGTCGTGCCATAGGTGAGGATCAGCGAGGCGCCCTCGGCGAAGCTGCGGCCTTCTGGGAGGCGGTAGAGCTTGGCGGGATCGGCGATCACCTTCTCGCACAGGCCGCCGTGACCGAGCATCGCGATGACACGGTCGCCGACTTCCCAGCCGGTGACGCCTTCGCCGATCGAGTCGATCGTGCCGGCGATTTCGCCGCCCGGTGCGAACGGGCGCTGCGGCTTGAACTGGTATTTGTCCTCGATGATCAGGACGTCGGGGAAGTTGATCGCGCAGGCCTTGACCGCCACGACGACCTGTCCGGGGCCGGCCACCAGATCGGGCAGCTCGACCATTTCCAGAGTTTCAGGTCCGCCGACTGCCTTCGACACCAATGCTCGCATACCCGCTCTCCACCGTCGTCCAAGGGCGATTCGATGCGACCGCCTCCTCGAATTTCGAAATCTGGGTATCCCTTGCCAGCGTCAGGCCGACTTCGTCCAGCCCCTCCATGAGGCACTGGCGGCGGAATGCGTCGAGTTCGAAGGTGAAGCGGTCCTGGAACGGGGTGGTGACGGTCATCGTCTCGAGATCGACGGTGACGATCTGGTCCTTGGCGACCTCGAGCAGACGATCGATCGCCTCCTGCGGGAGGACGACGGGGACGATGCCGTTCTTGAACGCGTTGCCCGAAAAGATGTCGGAGAAGCTCGGCGCGATCACCGCGGTAATGCCCATGTCGGCGAGCGCCCATGCGGCATGCTCGCGGCTGGAGCCGCAACCGAAATTATCGCCCGCGATCAGGATCGGCGACCCTACATAGCGCGGATCGTCGAAGATGTTGCCGGGTTGCGCGCGAACCGTCTCGAACGCGCCGCGGCCGAGGCCGGTGCGCGTGATCGTCTTCAGCCAGTGCGCCGGGATGATGACGTCGGTGTCGATGTTCTTCGCGCCCCAGGGATAGGCGCGGCCCGAGACGGTCGTGACGGGGGTCATCGCTGTTCCGTGCGCTCCGGAACCACACGCGCCGATGCGACATAAGCCGCGACGCCGCTGAGCATTGCGCCAGCCGCCAGCAATACGAAAACCTTCTTCACGCTTTTTCCCCCATCAACTCTCTGACGTCGCTCAGCTTACCGGTTACCGCCGCCGCTGCCGCCATCGCGGGCGATACCAGATGCGTGCGCGCTCCGGGACCCTGTCTGCCGACGAAATTACGGTTCGACGTGGAAGCGCAACGCTCCCCCGCAGGGACTTTGTCCGGGTTCATCGCAAGGCACATCGAACAGCCCGGTTCGCGCCATTCGAAACCGGCGGTAATGAAGATCCGGTCGAGCCCTTCGGCTTCGGCCTGTCGCTTCACCAAGCCCGAGCCGGGGACGACGAGCGCGCGGACGCCGGTCGCGACATGGCGACCGTCGGCGATCGCCGCGGCGGCGCGGAGGTCCTCGATGCGGCTGTTGGTGCAGCTGCCGATGAAGACGTGCTGGATCGTGACGTCGCGCATCGCCGTGCCGGCGGTGAGGCCCATGTAATCGAGCGACTTCTGCGCGGCGGCCTGCTTGGCGGGATCGGCGAAGCTCGATGGTTCGGGGACGAATCCGGTGATCGGCACGACGTCCTCGGGGCTGGTGCCCCAGGTGAGGCCGGGCGCGATATCGGCGGCGTCGAGCGTGACGGACTTGTCGTAACGCGCGCCGGGATCGGTCGCGAGGCTGCGCCACCATGTCACGGCCTTGTCCCAGTTCTCGCCGGTCGGGGCCATCGGGCGGCCCTTGAGGTACGCGAAGGTCGTGTCGTCTGGCGCGATCAGGCCGGCGCGCGCGCCCGCCTCGATCGACATGTTGGCGATCGTCAGGCGACCTTCGATCGACATGTTGCGGATCACGCTGCCGGTGAATTCGATGACGTGGCCGGTGCCGCCCGCCGCACCGATCTTGCCGATGATCGCGAGGATGACGTCCTTCGGGGAGACGCCGAAACCGAGTTCGCCGTCGACGCGGACTTCCATCGTCTTGGCCTGCGACAGCAGCAGCGTCTGCGTGGCGAGGACGTGTTCGACCTCGCTGGTGCCGATCCCGAACGCCAAAGCGCCGAGTGCACCGTGTGCGGATGTGTGGCTGTCGCCGCAGACCAGCGTCGTGCCGGGCAGCGTGAAACCCTGCTCGGGGCCGACGACATGGACGATGCCCTGCTCGATCGCCGTCGCGTCGATATAGTCGATGCCGAACTCGCTGGTATTGCGGCGGAGCGTGTCGAGCTGTTGCGCGCTTTCGGGGTCGGCGATCGGCAGGACACGACCGGCGGCATCTTTCCGCGCGGTGGTCGGGAGATTGTGATCGGGGACGGCGAGCGTCAGGTCGGCGCGGCGGACTTTGCGGCCTGCCACGCGGAGGCCTTCGAAGGCCTGCGGGCTGGTGACTTCGTGGACGAGGTGGCGGTCGATATAGATCAGGCAGGTGCCGTCGTCGCGGCGTTCGACGACGTGCGCCGCCCAGATCTTTTCGTACAGCGTTTGTGGAATGGCCATGATGGAGCGCGCGGTAACCGAAAAGGAATGCGACGCCAAGGTTGTAAGTAATTTTCGGTCGTAAGAATGCTTCGGCGTGCCGCGTATCGGGCCGAAGACCGTCATCCTGACGAAATTCAGGATCCAGGATTACGTAGGGCGGTGCTTGGTATCCCGGGTCCTGAGTTTCGTCAGGATGACGGGAGGGGAGGCATCGCCTTGTTCAGGAATGCGACGCTGTCGGCGAGCACAGGGGCCTTGCCGCGGAACGGTTTCGAAAGCGCCATCGCGACGTTTTCGTGGCTCAGGCCGGGATAATCGATGTGCGTCACTGGCGCGCCGAGTGCCTTCAGTCGCGCGGTGAGGTTGATCGCGTTGTGCGGCTTGACCTGCGTGTCGTCGCCGGCGGTGATCAGCAGCATCGGCGGGGCGTCGGCCCGCGCGAAGTGGATCGGCTGGGTCATCACCGGGTCGGCGGCGCCCTGCATCGCGTCGATCGCGCGCTTGGCGGTGAAGGGGTAGAAGTCGTACGGGCCGCACAGGCCAACCGCGGCCTTGATGATGCGCGGGTCGACGCCCTCCGCCTTCAACCAGCGCTGGTCGAGCGTCAGCATCGCGACGGTGTAGGCGCCGGCGGAATGCCCCGCGACGGCGATCCGGTTCGGGTCGCCGCCAGACTGTGCGATGTGGTCGCGGGTCCATTTCACCGCTTCGGCGCCGTCCTGGAGGAAGGCGGGGAAGCGGACGTCGGGCACCTTGCGGTAGTCGGGCATGACGACGACGTAGCCCGCCTTCGCATAGGCGCGCGCCGCGAACGCGTAGGCGCCGCGCGAGCCGTGGACCCAGCCGCCGCCGTACCAGAAGATCAGCACCGGCAGGCCGGTCTTCGCGCCGCCGGACGGGCGCCAGACGTCGAGTTTCTGGCCGTGCGTGCCGAACGGGACGCCTTCGCGGATGCGGGCGGTGCCGCGACCGCCGCCCATCACGCCGTCGAGTACGCTGAGCGTGCCGGGGCCCGCGGTGAACGCGGTGCCTGCGATCAGGATGACGATCAGCGCTATGACGATGGCAGCGCGTTTGGCGGTATGGGGCATCAGCGGCGGAAGTCCGCGGTGATCGATCCGCATGTGATGAGGTCGGCCTCGTGGCTTTCCTCGCGCCATGTCTCGGCGAGCGCGGTCGCTTCCCATTCGCGCATCGCCGGGTGCGCGATGATCCGCTCGACCCAGGCGAGCCCAGCCGGACCGACGTCGATCCCGTAGGTCCGCACGCGGAACGCAACCGGCGTATAGAAGGCGTCAACGGCAGTGAACTCGGCACCAGCGAGACAGGGGCCACCGAACCGGGCGAGTCCCTCGCTCCACAGTTCGGCGATCCGTGCAACGTCGCGGTCGAGCGCGTCGCTGCCGGGGGCGGCGTCGACGCGGACGCCAACGTTCATCGTCCGCTCGTTGCGCAGCGCGGAGAACCCGCCATGCATTTCGGCGGTCGCGCAGATCGCCCAGGCACGGGCCTCTTCGTCGGCGGGCCAGACGCCGTCATGACGCTCGGCAAGGTAGAGGACGATGCCGAGCGAATCCCACACCGTCCGCTCGCCGTCGATCAGCACCGGCACTTGCCCGGTCGGCGAGAAGGCGCGGAACGCCTCGTAATTGACGGGCGCCAGGAACGGCTCGATCCGGTCCTCGAAGTCGATGCCGAGCGCCTTCATCAGGACCCAGGGGCGCAGCGACCAGCTCGAGTAATTGCGGTTCGCGGTGACGAGGGTGTAGCCCATCAGGCGGTGTAGCGCGCGGTGGTCTTCGCGGCGATCTCGTCCGCGGTCACGCCCGGCGCCATCTCGACGAGCTTGAACGGGCTGTCGTGATCGGGGCGCTGGAACACGGCGAGGTCGGTGACGATCATGTCGACGACGTTCTTGCCGGTCAGCGGAAGCGTGCAGGACGGGATGAACTTCGGCGTACCGTCCTTGGCGGTGTGGTCCATCACGACGATGATCTGCTTGACGCCCGCGACGAGGTCCATCGCCCCGCCCATGCCCTTGATCATCTTGCCCGGGATCATCCAGTTGGCGATGTCGCCGCCTTCGCTGACCTCCATCGCGCCCAGCACGGTCAGGTCGATATGCCCGCCGCGGATCATCGCGAAACTGTCCGACGAGCTGAAATACACCGACGAGGGGAGTTCGCTGATCGTCTGCTTGCCGGCGTTGATCAGGTCGGCGTCCTCGTCGCCCGCATAGGGGAACGGGCCGATCCCGAGCATGCCGTTTTCCGACTGGAGCGTGACGGTCATCCCCTCGGGAATGTTGTTCGCGACCAGCGTCGGGATGCCGATGCCGAGATTGACGTAATAGCCGTCCTTCAGTTCCTGCGCCGCACGCGCGGCCATCTGGTTACGGTCCCAGGGCATCAGTGCATTCCTTCCTGGATGGTGGTGATGGTCGTGAATTGTTCGCGGAGCTCGGTGCCGACGCCGTCGACGATCGCCTGCAACGCGGCATCCTCGTCGAGGCCCCAGGTACCCGCATAGGCGCGCGCGGCGTGGCGGATCGTGTCGGCGAGGAGGTAGCCGAACACGGTCGGATCCTCGAGGATGCCCGCGTCGATCAGCACGTTGCTGCCGGCGCCGTTGGTGATCCAGATGCGCGCGACCTCGACCGATTCGCTGGTGAGTTGCGCGCCCTTGTCGAGCGCGATCGCGTTGGGATGGTCGGCCATTAGCGTACGCCTCCAGTCGGGGCCCAGCGGACTGCTGGCGGGAATACCTCGTCGCGGTTGCCCTTGAGCGCAGTGCCGTAGACGGGGTTGGGTAGGACGAACCACCCTGCCCCCCATCTGGCCGCGATCGTGGGCGATTGGACTGTTGCGCGACGGGCGGCGGGGGTCTGGCCGGCGTTGAACAGGTCGCTGAAGTCGCCGAGCTGGTCGCCGCCCATCGCGACGACGCAGTATTTCGCGGCGATCGTCGCGCGGCGGCCGTCCTTCTTCGAGCCCATCGCGTCGTCGCCGGCGAGGAACAGCGTCTCGCCGTGGCGCGCGGGGCCGAGGCCGGCGGCTTCGATCGTGGCTTCAGTCTGTGCGGCGTTCGCGGCGGAGCGGTTGGTGTTGAAGATCACCGTGACGCCCATCGCGCGGAGTTGGGTGAGCGCGGCGAGCGCGCCAGGGACGGGGGCGACCTGCCTGACGCCAGTGCGCTCCCAGTCCTGCCAGCGGGGATCGGACCATGCTTGGCCGGAGGACGCGTCGTATTCGAAGCCGAGGTTGAGGAGGACGGTTTCATCGACGTCGAAGACCGCAGCCTCGGGTTTGGTGCCACAGGAGGTGAAGGTCGGCGCGGTTAGCGATGCGCCTTGAGAAAGCACGACGGAGGTTGGCGTGCGTTGTGTGCGGACGTAGCCGACGAGCGCGTTCCAGGCCTGCATGCTGACCGCTGCGGCTTCGCCCGAGGCGTAGAGATATTGCATCCCGGCTGGGACGCCATCGACGGTGACGGGTGCGGAGACAGTCGGCGTCGCTGCGATCGACGTCGGCGCGGAGACACTTACGCACCCCTGCAAAACCAGTGCCCCTGCGAACGCAGGGGCCCAGGATACCAAGCGCGGCGCCCGCGACCCTGGACTCCTGCGTTCGCAGGAGAACGGGGAGCGCTTCCGATCCACCATCAGGCCTCGCTTCACGCGGAAACCCGCTCGCGGACGGTGCGGAATTCGATCTGTTTGTCGTACGGCGCGCCGACGATCATCCGCTTCACGTAGATCCCCGGCAGGTGGATCGTGTCGGGATCGAGGCTGCCGACGGGGACGATCTCCTCGACCTCGGCGACGCAGATCTTGCCCGCCGTCGCCATCGGCTGGTTGAAGTTACGCGCGGTCTTGCGGAAGATGAGGTTGCCGCTTTCGTCCGCCTTCCAGCCCTTGATGATCGCGAGATCGGCGCGGATACCGCGTTCGAGGATGTATTCCTGGCCGTCGAAGACCTTCGTTTCCTTGCCCTCGGCGACCTGCGTGCCGACGCCGGTCTTGGTGTAGAAGCCGGGGATGCCCGCTCCCCCTGCCCGGCAGCGTTCGGCGAGCGTGCCCTGCGGGCAGAACTCGACCTCGAGTTCGCCGCTGAGATATTGCCGCTCGAATTCCTTGTTCTCACCGACATAGGACGAGATCATCTTCTTCACCTGGCGCGAGCGGAGCAGTTTGCCGAGGCCCTGCCCGTCGATCCCGGCGTTGTTGCTGGCGATCGTCAGGTCCTTCACGCCCGAGGCCTCGATCGCGTCGATCAGCCGCTCGGGGATGCCGCACAGCCCGAACCCGCCCGCGCAGATCGTCATGCCGTCGAACAGCACGCCTTCGAGCGCCGCCGCCGCGTCGGTGTAGAGCTTGTTCGCCATGCATCCTCCTATGGTCTTTCGCCTCGCATAAAGCGCGGCGGCAGCGACGGCAACGCCTCGACTTCGCGCGCGCCGCCCGGCTAGGATGCGGCGAGGAGATTTGCATGACCCAGCGTACCGGCGGCCGCATTCTGGTGGATCAACTCATCGCACAAGGGTGCGACCGCATCTTCACGGTGCCGGGGGAGAGCTTCCTGGCGGTACTTGACGCGCTCCATGATACGCCCGCGATCGATCTGGTGGTGTGCCGGCAGGAGGGCGGCGTCGGGTTCATGGCGTGCGCGGACGGGACGCTCACGCACCGGCCGGGGGTGGCGTTCGTGACGCGCGGACCGGGCGCGACCAACGCGGCGATCGGCGTGCACGTCGCGATGCAGGATTCGCAGCCGATGATCCTGTTCGTGGGCGATATCGACCGCAGCACGCGCGACCGCGAGGCGTTCCAGGAGATCGATTTCCAGGCGATGTTTGCGCCGATCGCGAAATGGGCGGCGCGGATCGACGATGCGCGGCGGATTCCGGAATATGTCGCGCGCGCCTATGCGACCGCAATGTCGGGGCGGCCGGGTCCGGTGGTGCTCGCGTTGCCCGAGGACATGCTGCTGGATGTGGTCGACGCGGTCGATCGACCGCGGGTCGAGCGGGTGGCGCAAGGGTGTGACGCCGATACGATGGACCTGCTCGCCGATCTGCTGACGACGGCGGAGCGGCCGGTGGCGATCGTTGGGGGTGCGGGCTGGGATGTAGCGGCGTCGGGGGCGTTCTCGACGTGGGCGGATCGCAACGGCATTCCGGTGGCAGCGGCGTTTCGGCGGCAGGATGCTATTCCGAACGACTGCCCGGTTTGGGCTGGCAACCTGGGGTATGGGCCCAATCCCAAGCTGGTCGAGCGGGTGAAGGCGGCGGACCTGTTGCTCGTGGTCGGGCCCCGGCTGGGGGAGGCAACGACCGATGGGTATGCGCTGATCACGCCCGATCATCCGGGGCAGCGGCTGATCCATGTCCATCCCGATCCCGACGAGTTGCACCGGGCGTACCGCGCGGATGTCGCGGTATGTGCGGGGATGGCGGAGTTTGCCGAGGCCTTGCTGGTGGTCGACCTGCCGCCGCGGACTGCTGGGTCGGAGGCGCATGCGGAGTGGGTTGCGTGGTCTACGCCGGCTCCACGGGAGCTGGTGATGGACCTCGGGCCGTGTGTCGCAGCGATGCGCGAGCGGCTGCCGGCGGATGCTATCCTCTGCAACGGCGCGGGGAATTATTCGGGCTGGTGGCATCGGTACTGGGCGTATGCCGGGCCGGGGACTCAGCTTGCGCCGACTGCTGGGGCTATGGGGTACGGCGTGCCGGCCGCGGTCGCGGCATCGTTGCGGCATCCGGAGCGGACCGTCGTGGCGCTCGCGGGGGACGGGTGTTTTTTGATGAACGGGCAGGAACTCGCGACGGCGGTTGCGCATGGCGGGGACATGCTGGTGATCGTCGTGGATAATGGCGGGTACGGGACGATCCGCATGCATCAGGAGCGCGAGTATCCGGGGCGGGTTTCGGGGACCGGGTTGCGGAATCCGGACTTTGCTGCGCTAGGGCGGGCTTATGGGTGTTGGGCGGAGACCGTTTCCCGGACGGGGGATTTTGCGGGGGCGCTGGACCGGGCGATGGCTCGGTCTGGGGTCAGGTTGTTGCATGTGGTGACGGATATCGAGGCGATTACCGCTGGGACTACGCTGGCGAAGGTTCGTGTGGGCTGAGCCTCGTTTTTCGCTCGAACGGCTTACCCAGTATTAGCACCACCCCGGCGAAGGCCGGGGCCCAATTGGGGGACGGCGGTAACTAAACGCGGTCTTCCGTTACTTCGGACGTGCCAATTGGGCCCCGGCCTTCGCCGGGGTGGTGGTAGTTGTCAGGGGTTACTTCATTAGGACAGCCACTGTTCCCCGCGAAGGCGGGGGTCCAGGAGTCAAGGCAGCTAGCGGTACTTAGCTGGGCCCCCGCGTCCGCGGGGGAACATTGCTTGGGGTTTAGCGTGCGACGTCGGCGAGTTTCAGGCGCCCGCCGCCTCGAGTTTTGCCCGCACTGCCGCGACTGCTTCCGCTGCCTTGTCGCCATCGGGTCCACCACCCTGCGCCATGTCGGGACGGCCGCCGCCGCCCTGCCCGCCTAGCGTCGACACAGCGATCTTGAGCAGGTCGACCGCGTTGTGGCTGGCCACCAGATCCGCCGTCACGCCGACCGCGACCGAAGCGCGGCCGTCGTTGATCGCGACCATCACCGCGATGCCGGAGCCCAGGCGCTGCTTGGCTTCGTCGACCGCCCCACGCAGGCCCTTCGCCTCGAAGTCGTTGAGCACCTGGCCGATGAACGCGACGCCGCCGACCTGTTCGGGGCCGGCCGCTTCGCCCGATCCACCACCGCCGATCGCGAGCGCCTTCTTCGCATCGGCGAGTTCGCGTTCGAGGCGGCGGCGGTCTTCGAGCAGCGATGCGACGCGTGCCGGGACCTCGTCGGGGGTCGACTTGAGCACTGCGGCGGCTTCGCGGAGACGATCGTCACGGCCGGTCAGATACGCGCGCGCCGCTTCGCCGGTCAGCGCTTCGACACGGCGGATGCCGCTGGAGACCGCGCCTTCGCCGACGACCTTGAAAAGGCCGATGTCGCCGAGCGCAGTGACGTGCGTGCCGCCGCACAGCTCGATCGAATAGGTGCCGTCCTCGGTCGAGCCCATCGACACGACGCGGACTTCGTCGCCGTATTTCTCGCCGAACAGCGCCATCGCGCCCATCGCGATCGCGTCGTCGGGGGTCATCAGCAGCGTCGTGACCGCGCCGTTGCCGCGGACCTGCGCGTTCACGTCGGCCTCGACCTGCGCGATGTCGGCGGGGGTCATCGCGACCGGTTGCGAGAAGTCGAAACGCAGGCGGTCGGGCGCGACGAGGCTGCCCTTCTGCGCGACGTGCGTGCCGAGGCGTTCGCGCAAGGCCTCGTGCAGGAGGTGCGTCGCGGAGTGGTTGGCGCGGATCTGTGCGCGGCGGGCGACGTCGATCTGGAGCTTGACCGGGTCGCCGACCTTGATCTCGCCGGCGTCGACGATCGCGTGGTGGACGAACACGCGGCCGAGCTGCTTCGACGTCTCGGTGACGTTCGCGCGCAGGCCGGAGTCGTTGGAGATGTGGCCGGCGTCGCCAACCTGGCCGCCGCTCTCGCCGTAGAACGGCGTCTGGTTGACGACGATCGCGACGGCGTCGCCGGTGGTGGCGTGGTCGACGCGCGCGCCGTCCTTGACCAGTGCGACGACCTCGCCCTCACCGGTGTCGGATGCGTAGCCGAGGAATTCGGTGCCGCCGGTCTGCTCGACGATGTCGAACCAGATGTCGTCCGAGGCTTTTGCGCCCGAACCCTTCCAGGCGGCACGGGCGGCGCGCTTCTGCTCGGCCATCGCGGTGTCGAAGCCTTCGCGGTCGACCGCGATGTTGCGTTCGCGCAGTGCGTCCTCGGTCAAGTCGTACGGGAAGCCGTAGGTGTCGTAGAGCTTGAACGCGACATCGCCCGCCAGCGTGCCGTCGGTCATCCCGGTGGTCGCTTCGTCGAGCAGCTTCAGCCCCTTGTCGAGCGTCTGGCGGAAGCGCGTCTCCTCCTGCTGCAACGTCGCCTCGATCAGCGGACGCGCGCGCGACAGTTCGGGATAGGCGGCGCCCATCTCGGTGACGAGCGCGGGGACCAGACGGTGCATCAGCGGCTGCTTGGCGCCGAGGATGTGGGCGTGGCGCATCGCGCGGCGCATGATCCGGCGCAGGACGTAGCCGCGGCCTTCGCTGGCGGGCAGCACGCCGTCCGCGATCAGGAAGCCCGCGGTGCGCAGGTGATCGGCGATCACGCGGTGGCTGGCGGTGTTGGCGCCATCGGTCGCGGTGTGCGTCAGGGCTCCGCTCGCGGCGATCAGTGCCTTGAACGTGTCGGTGTCGTAATTGTCGGTGACGCCCTGCATGACCGCGGCGATGCGCTCGAGCCCCATGCCGGTGTCGATCGACGGCTTGGGCAGGTTGCCGACGATCTCGGCATTCTCCTGCTCGTACTGCATGAACACGAGGTTCCAGATCTCGACGAAGCGATCGCCGTCCTCATCGGGGCTGCCGGGGGGGCCGCCGAAGATGTGGTCGCCGTGGTCGTAGAAGATTTCCGAGCACGGCCCGCACGGCCCGTTGTCGCCCATCGACCAGAAATTGTCCTTGGTCGGGATGCGGATGATGCGGTGGTCGGGGAGGCCGGCGACCTTCTTCCAGAGATCGAACGCTTCGTCGTCGGTGTGGTAGACGGTGGCGGTCAATTTGTCGGGCGACAGGCCCCATTCGCGCGTGAGCAGCGTCCAGGCATGGACGATCGCCTGTTCTTTGAAATAGTCGCCGAACGAGAAATTGCCGAGCATTTCGAAGAAGGTGTGGTGGCGCGCGGTGTAGCCGACATTGTCGAGATCATTGTGCTTGCCGCCGGCGCGGACGCATTTCTGCGACGAGGTGGCAGTCGTGTAGGCGCGCGATTCGAGGCCGGTGAAGACGTTCTTGAACGGTACCATGCCGGCGTTGACGAACATCAGCGTCGGGTCGTTCTGCGGCACGAGCGGCGCGCTGGGCACGATCTGGTGCCCCTGCGATCCGAAATAGTCGAGGAAGCCGCGGCGGATGTCGTTCGTCGATGTCATGCGCGGGGACTTAGGCGAGCGGGGCGGTTCGCTCAAGTCGGGTGTGTGAGGAGGCTCGGACGTATCCGATTGAAACGAAGCAAGCTTGTTTCCCCGCGAAGGCGGGGATCCAGACTGGGCTCCCGCCTTCGCGGGAGAACAAGGGAGTGCTGCAATTCAACAAGAGTAACACCACCCCGGCGAAGGCCGGGGCCCAGTTGAGGAACGTGGCTAACGAAGGACTGCGCTCGATTATTACCACCTTTCCAACTGGGCCCCGGCCTTCGCCGGGGTGGTGGCGCGCACGGTGAGCGTAGCTATCCCCGGCAACCAGCCTATCCCAACGGTGCATCCAGCGACTTGGGCGGCTCGCTGAACCATTTCGGGCCCGCATCGGTCATGTGGAAACAATCCTCGATCCGCACGCCGTACCGTCCGGGAATGTATATCCCCGGCTCGTCGGAGAAGCACATTCCCGCCGCCAGCATCGTCGTCTCGCCGCGGACGAGGTTGACGGGTTCGTGGCCGTCCATGCCGATGCCGTGGCCGGTGCGATGCGACAGGCCGGGGAGGTTGTACCCCGGCCCGTAGCCGAGCGTTTCGTAATGCCGTCGGACCGCGTCGTCGACGCTGCCCGCGGGCGCGCCGATCTTCGCGGCGGCGAACGCGATCTGTTGGCCTCGGGCGACCTGGTCCCACGTCTTGCGCTGGTCCGCGGTCGCGGTGCCGTGCACCCAGGTGCGCGAGATGTCGGACTGATAGCCCTGGACGGTGCAGCCGCAGTCCATCAGTACGATCTGGCCGTCGGCGACGCGGTGGATCTCTCGGCTGCCGTGCGGATAGGCGGACGCCTCGCCGATCAGCGCGAGCGCGAATTCGGGCGCGCCGCCGAGTTTCTTGGTGGCGGCGTTCATCAGCGCGCCGATCTCGGGGCCGGTCATGCCCTTCTCGACGCGCGCGTAAGTCCAGCGATACGCGGCCAGCGTGACCTCGGTCGCGGCCTGCATCAGCGCGATCTCGGCGGGGGTCTTGATCATCCTGCAGGCGCGGACCACCGGGTCGGCGGACACGATCTTCGCCTCGGGCAACACGCGCGCGAGTCCGGCATAGGCGAAGTAGCGCACCTCCGCCTCCAGGCCGACCGGCCGCGCGGCGAGCTTGCGGTCGCGCAGGAACCCGGCGACCACGGCGAGGGGGTTCTCGTCCTCCTGCCAGACGCGCACCTCGGCGGGGACGGCGAGCGTCTCGCGGATCGAAGGCTCCTCGAAGAACGGCGTGACGATGCACGGCTCGCCTTCGACCGGGAGGATCGCCAGCGTCAGCCGCTCGCTCGTGTGCCAGCGGACGCCGGTGAAGTAGATCATCGACGATCCCGGCTCGATCAGCACCGCGCCGATGCCCGCCGCCTTCATCAGCGATTGCGCGCGGACCAGCCGCGCGGCGCGTTCGGTGGCGTCGATCGGCCTGGTGCCGCCGGTGATGTCGGACAGCGCCGACAGGTCGGGCTCGGCGGCGCGGAGGATCGCGGTGGTCGACAGCAACGGCGCCGCGATGGCGAGGCTCAGCAGGTCGCGGCGCGAGGGGCTGAAGGCGGGCTTGTGGCGTGCGGTCGACATCGCCGGACGATAGGGTCCTTGACCCGGGCGCCGCAATCCCCTTCCCTGTTCGCACTTCTCGGGAGCGATTAATGGCCAAGCGGCTAACCTATTACATCTTGTTCGGCCTCGTCGCGGGGATGGTCGTCGGCTGGATCCTGAACGCGTCGATCGACAACGGCACGGCCGAGTCCGCCGAACGGCTGAAGGACATCGCGGGCTATTTCTCGATCGTGACGTCGCTGTTCCTGCGGCTGATCAAGATGATCATCGCACCGTTGGTGTTCTCGACGCTGGTCGTGGGCATCGCGCATATGGGCGATACCGGAGCGCTCGGGCGGGTCGGATTGCGCAGTCTCGGCTGGTTCATCTGCGCGAGCCTGTTGTCGCTCACCCTGGGGCTGATCCTCGTCAACGTGTTGCAGCCGGGGGTCGGCCTCGAACTCGCGATCCCGCCGGCCACCGCGTCGAGCGGCGTCGACCGCGCGGCGTTCGATCTCGCCAAGTTCATCACGCATATCGTCCCCGATTCGATGATCGCGGCGATGGCGGGCAACGAGATTTTGCAGATCGTCGTGTTCTCGGTGTTCGTCGGGGTGGCGATCACCGCGGTCGGCGAGAAGGCCGCGCCGCTCGTCAAGGCGATCGAAGCGCTGGTCGCAGTGATGCTCCAGATCACGAATTACGTGATGCGGTTCGCGCCGTTCGCGGTGTTCGCGGCGGTGACCGCGACGCTTGCCGAGCGGGGGCCGACCATCCTCGGGCAGCTCGGCTATTTCATGCTGAGCTTCTACATCGGCCTGGCGCTGCTGTGGGCGGTGCTGATCGGGATCGCGTTCCTGCTGATCGGGCCGCGGACGCGGTTGCTGGTGCGGTATATCCGCGATCCGCTGATCCTGGCGTTCTCCGCGGCGTCGTCCGAGGCGGCGTATCCGCGGACGCTGGAGGCGCTCGACCGGTTCGGCGTGCCGCCGCGGATCGCGAGTTTCGTGCTGCCGCTGGGCTATTCGTTCAACCTCGACGGGTCGATGATGTACATGACGTTCGCGTCGCTGTTCATCGCGCAGGCCTACGGCATCCACATGCCGATCGGGCAGCAGATCGCGATGCTGCTGGTGCTGATGGTGACGTCGAAGGGGATTGCGGGCGTGCCTCGCGCGTCGCTGGTGGTGATCGCGGGGACGCTGTCGATGTTCAAGATCCCGGAGGCGGGGATTTTGCTGATCCTGGCGGTTGATCATTTCCTCGACATGGGGCGCTCGGCGACCAACGTGATCGGGAATGCGGTGGCGGCTACCGTGGTGGCGAAGTGGGAGGGCGGGCTTGATGAGCGTGAGCCTGCTGACCGTGATTTCCCGCATGCGCCGACCGGACACGGGCCGAAGGTGGATGTGGACAGCTACGAGAAGATCGGGCCGGGGCAGCTTTGAGGTTGGACGGCGATCTTAAACCGGCGACCTCTGAAGGGTGCCGTTTTACGCTGGCGGACCGCTGAAGAAGTACCTCCCCGGCGGAGGCCGGGGTCCAATTGGGAAACCTGGCTGACGAACGGTGCGCTTCGTTACTCCGACCTCTCCAATTGGGCCCCGGCCTTCGCCGGGGAGGTGTTTGGGGGAGAGGTCGTCTTCTTGACTCCCATCTGGTTCCAGACTTGCGCTACTCAAGCGTAGGCGTAGGGGCCGCCCTTATTGAGGCCGGTCTGATACGCGGGTCGCGCGTGGACCTTGGCCAGCCATGCGATCGTCGCGGGGCGGGACTCGTCGAGCCCGCCACGGCTGCGGGCGGCTTCGAGGGGGAAGCTCATCATGATGTCGGCGCCGGTCATCTCGCTGCCGGCGAACCAGGGGCGCTTCGACAGTTCGGCTTCGACATAGTCGAGATGGACGTCGATCATCGGCTGGATCTTCCTGGTCGCCGCCTTGCCGAGGATCGGGATGCGCGCGAGGACGAGCTTCAGAAGCAGCGGCGGCATCATCGAGCCTTCCGCATAGTGGAGCCAGAAACGGTAGCGCAGCGCGTCGGCGCGGTTGGCGGGGGCGCCCAGTTTGCCGTCCGCCTTGTCGACGAGATATTCGACGATCGTGCCGGTTTCGGCGACCACCTGGCCATCATCTTCGATCACAGGCGACTTGCCGAGCGGGTGGACCTTCTTGAGTTCGGGCGGGGCGAGCATCGTTGCCTTGTTCCGCTCGTAGCGCTTGATTGCGTAGGGGAGGCCGAGTTCCTCGAGCATCCAGAGGATCCGCTGCGATCGCGAGTTTTCGAGGTGGTGGACGATGATCATGCTGAACCCCCTGTGTTTTATTCGGACGATTTGCGCGCGGTCCAGATCCAGGCAGCGGCGGGGAATTCCACCGTGTCGCCGCTTCGGTACCGGTCGCAGACCTGGGTGAGACGCGCAATGTGGCGCTCGCGTTCCTCGGGGGCAGCGTCGCGGATGGCGGAGGCGGCGGGGCCGATGCGGCGGAAATAGTCGACGGCGTCGGCTACGGGGTCGGTGCCCTCCCCTGCCCGGTAGGCGAAGTCGACACGCTCGGGTGACGCGACGTGCCAGCCGGATTTTTCGAGGATGCTCGCGACGTAGTCCGGGTCGGCGAAGGCGAAGGGGCCGGGAGCAGTGCTTGCTGGAGCGTCTGCATTGCCACCGGTCGCGGTGATGATTTCGGTGGCCCAGCGGTTGGCGGCGCGGTCCGCGAAACAGGAGAAGACGAGCGTCGCGTCGGGGGCAGCAGCTTCGGCTAATGTCGTAAAGGCGGCAACGGGGTCCGCAAAGAACATGACGCCGTGGCGGGAGACGTAGAGGTCGATTGGGGCGTGGTTCGGGGCGGCGGCGGTGATGTCCGCGCACTCGAAGCGGGCGTTGAATGCGGCTTTGGCGCGGTGTTTGGCGATCTCGATCAGGGTGGGTGAGAGATCTATGCCGGTTATCTGCGCGGTCGGGAGCGCTTGCGCAGTGGCGAGTGAGGTTGCTCCGGCGCCGCAGCCTATATCGATGATCTTGTGGGTTTGGGGGGTAGCGGCGGACAGGATCGCGGCGTTCAAATGCGGTGTCAGGTTGGTGAAGCTGCGGTCGGTTCGGCGCCATTCCTCGGCCCAGACGTCGCCTATTCTGCCGGTCCATTCGTGGGCGGTGGTCATGGGCTGGGGTGCTTTTTTGGTTGCGGTTCGGGGCGTGGTTTGGAGTGAAGTATAGGAAGTGTAGACGCTGGTGACGGTTTGGTGTTGTGGGATTTCGAGGTTTTCCTGAGCCTGGCGCGCTGATCTTCGCTTCCTTTTTTCCCCGCGAAGGCGGGGATCCAGACTGGGCTCCCGCCTTCGCGGGAGAACAAGAGGGGGTCGGCTCGTTCAAGAATGTGGGGTCATTGCCGCTAAAGAGTTTGGTTTAGCGCAGGACTTTATTTGCAGGGTCATGCCAACTGGGCCCCGGCCTTCGCCGGGGTGGTGCTGAGGGTGGGTTAGCGCGGTGCCAGTTCACCATGTGTTCGAACTATCAGTCGTGCACATCTTCGGCCTCATGAGCCATGAGCCATGGGCCATGGGCCATGGGCCAAGCACTATGCCCTCACCCTCCCATTGCGAAGGCAATGGGTCCCTCCCTCTCCCCGCAAGGGAGAGGGAAAAGGAGGTTAGGCGTCGCCGCCTTCTTCGGGGCCGGCCATCATTTCCTCGGCGACCTTGTCAGTACGCGCGCGGATCTGCTTTTCGAGGCGATCGGCGGTTTCGGGGTTGTCCTTGAGGAAGGTCTTCGAGTTCTCGCGGCCTTGGCCGAGACGAACGCTGTCGTAGCTGAACCAGGCGCCCGACTTCTCGACGAGCCCGGCCTTCACGCCGAGATCGAGAATCTCGCCGAGCTTGGAGACGCCCTGCCCGTACATGATGTCGAACTCGACCTGCTTGAACGGCGGGGCGACCTTGTTCTTGACGACTTTCACGCGCGTCTGGTTGCCCGTCACCTCTTCGCCAGCCTTGATCGCGCCGATGCGGCGGATGTCGAGGCGGACCGAGGCGTAGAACTTCAGCGCGTTGCCGCCGGTCGTCGTCTCGGGGTTGCCGTACATCACCCCGATCTTCATGCGGAGCTGGTTGATGAAGATCACCATGCAGCGCGAGCGGCTGATCGAGCCGGTCAGCTTGCGCAACGACTGCGACATCAGGCGGGCCTGGAGGCCGACATGGCTGTCGCCCATCTCGCCTTCGATTTCGGCACGCGGCACGAGTGCTGCGACCGAGTCGACCACCAGCACGTCGATCGCGTTCGAGCGGACCAGCGTGTCGACGATCTCGAGCGCCTGCTCGCCGGTGTCGGGCTGCGACACGATCAGCTCGTCGATGTTGACGCCAAGCTTCTTGGCATAGACCGGATCGAGCGCGTGCTCGGCATCGACGAACGCGGCGGTGCCGCCGCCCTTCTGCGCTTCGGCGATCACGTGGAGCGCGAGCGTGGTCTTGCCCGAGCTTTCCGGACCGTAGATCTCGATCACGCGGCCGCGCGGCAGGCCGCCGACGCCGAGCGCGATGTCGAGCCCGAGCGAGCCGGTCGAGATGACCTCGACCTGCATGGTTTCCTTGGAGCCCAGGCGCATCGCCGAGCCCTTGCCGAAGGCGCGGTCGATCTGCGCGAGCGCGGCGTCGAGCGCCTTCTGCCGGTCGTTGGTTGCGGTTGCCATGCCGGTGTCGATCACTTTCAGATTAGCGGCCATCGAATATGCTCCCATCGCTAAAGCAAGCGCGCGTGCCATTCAACGCGTCAAACACCATGTATTCTCTTTGTTCTTTTGGAACAAGTGGGGAACGGTAGGTTTGTTGGAGGAAATTTGCGGCGGTGGGGTCTTGCAGAGCCCGTCGGCCGCGGGGACGGCATCATTCTAGCATCCTCCGTGTCCGCATGCTCGAAGCTCCGGGCCCACGAGTTCGTGAGATCGTGGAGTGCAGGCGTTGGAAGACGGTCGGTGCGGACATGATTCGGACAAATGCGCCTCCCCGGCTGAGGCCTGGTCCAGGTGGGGAGGTTGGCGTGACGGCGTGCGTCTGTCGTCAGGAGCGTTTCCCAACTAGGCCCCGGCCTTCGCCGGGGAGGTGCTTTTGTTGGGGGTATAATGTCGGACATGTTCGGGATGACCGACGAGGGGCGGGATCGGCGGTGTGGGCGTTTAGGTCGAGATCGGTTCGGGTTGTTTGGACGCGGGGTTTGGACAGCCGACGGATCGCGAGTCTGACGGGTGTCTGGGACGGGCGGTTTCGTTTGCCGCTCTGGATCCTGACTTTCGTCAGGATGACGGGCGGTTGCGGCGCGGTGGCATCGCGACTGTCAGATGCCGGGATGCGGACCGATCGATCAGGCAAGCTTCGTTGCGAGCGTCCACCAGCCTTTGGCTTGGGCGGCGGTGGCGGCGGTGTCTCTGGCTTCGGGGGTTTCGAACAGGGCGAAGCAGGTGGCGCCGGAGCCTGACATTCTGGACAGGAGGACGCCTTGGGCTGCGTCGAGGAGCGTGCGGACTTCCGCGATTTCGGGGGCGAGGGCCAGCGCGGGGGGCTCTAGGTCGTTGCGGCCTTCGAGGGCGCGGTCGAGGAGATTGCCTTCGGGAATCGGGCCTCGGTCGTGGCCGTCCCAGGTCTTGAAGACGGCGGCGGTGGAGACCGCGACACCTGGGTTTACGAGCAGGAGCGGGGTGCCGGACAGGCCTTCGAGATTGGTGAGGGTGTCGCCTTTGCCGGTGCCGAGCGTGGTGCGGTTGGCTAGGCAGGCGGGGACGTCTGCGCCGAGCTTTGCGGCGATTTCGTGGAGGCGGGGGTCGGTTGGGGCTATGCCGTGGAGGCGGGCCAGCGCGCGGAGCGTGGCGGCGGCGTCGGCTGAGCCTCCGCCTATGCCAGAGGCGATGGGGAGGTGCTTTTCCAGGGTTATGGCGTGGTGGGCGTCGGGGGCGAAGGCCGTGGTGAACGCGTCTGCTGCGGCGGTTACCAGGTTGCCATGCCAAGGGGCGTTGCCTGGAGTGGTGCTGGACGAGCGGGGTGCCTCGTCATTGTTCGCCCCCAATTGGGCCCCGGCCTGCGCCGGGGTGGTGTTGGAGGTCGGGTTTGAGCTTGAGACGGGCAGGAGTGCTGCGGCGAAGGGGCCGGTTATGGTGAAGCTGTTGGTTTGGGCGGGTTCTACGGTGATCAGGTCGCCGTCGGTGGCGAAGGCGAAGAGGGTTTCGAGGTCGTGATAGCCGTCGGGGCGGCGGCGGCGGACGTGGAGGGCCAGGTTGATCTTGGCGGGAGCGGGCTCGGTGATGGCGGGCATTGTCGGTCTCGGGGTTTGGCGGCGAAGGGTTCCAGCGCAGCTTAGCGTAATACGCGTGATGTCTGCGGGTTTAAGCGCGTCATCCTGACGAAAGTCAGGATCCAGGGTAATGATTGGTGCCGTCCTTGCTCTGGATCCTGACTTTCGTCAGGATGACGGGAGGGGGATGCCGCATACCTCGCGAGTTGCTGACTGCGGTCGATCACTTCCGCGGATGCTCGGAATTAGTGGCGATCTCGCGAAACGGCGCTTCCGCCGTCGACTCGCCTTGCCCTCGCCCTCCCCCACGCCTGCGGGGCCCTTCCCTAACTCGGTGGGAGGACTTTTAGCGGCGGGCTTTGGGCGGGAGACCGTTGGCGATCTTGGCGGTTATGCGCGCCGTGTCTGCGGGTTCGGCGGTCAGCAAGGCGGCGCGCCACGAATAGCGCGCTTCGTAGTTTCGGCCGGTGCTCCAATAGGCGTCGCCGAGGTGGTCGGCGATTTCTGCGTTGGTGGGTTCGGCCTGCGCGGCGGTTTCGAGCAGGGGGAGCGCTCGGGTGGTGTCGCCGGAGAGGTGATAGGCCCAGCCGAGCGAGTCGGTGATCGACGCGTTGGTCGGGTCGATCCGGCTGGCGCGTTCGAGCAGCTTGATCGAGGCGGGGATGTCGTCGCCGTGCTCGACTTGCGCAAAGCCTAGATAGTTGAGCGCGAGCGGTTGGGCGGGGCCGCGGGCGACGGCCTTTTCCAGTGCGTCGCGCGCTTCGGGCCAGCGGCCGGCCTGGTCGAGCGCGCCGCCATATTGCAGCCAGTTGCCCCAGCTGCCGCCCTTTGCACCGTCGGCGGCGATGATGCGCTGGTACCAAGTCGCGGCTTCGGCGGGGTTGCCGGTGGTCAGCAATAGGTCGGCGTAGCGTTGCCAGTCGGCGGGCTCCGACCCCTTCTGGTCGACGCGGTTCTTCGCGGCGGCGAGCGCTTCGCCGTCGCGGTCGGCGGTGGCGAGGATGTCGATGCGTTCGGCGGCGGCGGCCGGTGCGGACGGGCTCTTGGCGTCGACGCCGTCGAGCACGACGAGCGCGCGGTCGACCAGCTTGTTGCGGGCGAGCGCGTCGGCGAGGAGGACGCGCGCTACGTCGTAACTCGGGTCGGCGCGCAGGGCTGCCTGGGTTAGCGCGATCGACAGCGGCGAGGGTTCGCCTGCGCTGAGGTCGCTGGCGAGGCGGGCGAGCAGGCGCGAGACGCCGACCGCGAGCGGTTGCTTACGCGGTGCCGCGGCGATCAGCGCGCGTGTCTCGGTGGCGAAACGGTTGGCGACGGGGTCCTTCGCTGCGGTCGCTAGCGACGGTTCGGGATCGCGACCTTCGGCCTGTGCGACCCAGGCGTGGAGCGAGGGCGCGAGAACAACGAGCGGACCGCTCGACAACGTGGCGATCGCTGCGCTCGCGGCCTTCGCATCGTTGCGGCGGGCGGCATCGGCGAGCGGGATCAGCGCGGCGTCGGCGGGGGCTACGCCGGCCTTGTTCAGCACCGCGACGGCGCGGGTGGCGAGTAGCATGTCGCCGGCCTCCAGCGCCTCGCGATAGGCGCGGATCGCGACGACGGGATCGTCGGGTGCGGCCGCCAGCACCTTCGCGTAACTGGCGGCGGCCAGGCTCGTCTCGCCGGCCGCGTCGGCCGCGCGCGCCTTCAGATAGGCGGACAGATCACCCGTCCCGGCCGTGGCGGGCGCCGCCAGGACGAGACCGAGCGCGAGCAATGCAGGCTTACATGTTGGGATAATTGGGGCCTCCGCCGCCCTCGGGTACGACCCAGTTGATGTTCTGGGTGGGGTCCTTGATGTCGCAGGTCTTGCAGTGGACGCAGTTCTGCGCGTTGATGACGAACTTCGGATCCGCGGTGTCCTCGCCGACGACTTCATAAACGCCGGCCGGGCAATAGCGTTGCGCGGGTTCGTCGTACATCGGCAGGTTGTATTCGATCGGCACGCTCGCATCCTTGAGCGTCAGGTGGACCGGCTGGTCCTCCTCGTGGTTGGTGTTCGAGACGAACACCGACGAGAGGCGATCGAAGGTCAGGACGCCGTCGGGCTTCGGATAGACGATCGGCTTGACCAGATCCTTGCGCCACAGGCTCTCATTGTCGGGGTGATGGTGCATCGTGAAAGGCACCTTGATGCCGAGATGCTCCATCCACATCGTCACGCCGGCGAGGCCCGAGCCGACGAGGTCGCCGAACTTCTTGACCAGCGGCACGACGTTGCGGACGACCGACAGCTCCTTCTTGACCCACGACTTCTCGAACGCCTCGGGATAGGCGGCGAGCTCGTCATGGCCGCGCTGCGAGACGATCGCCTCGACCGCGGCTTCGGCGGCCATCATGCCGGACTTCATCGCGGTATGCGTGCCCTTGATCCGCGGCACGTTGAGGAAGCCGGCGCTGTCGCCGATCAGCGCCGCGCCGGGCATGACGAGCTTGGGGATCGACTGGAGCCCGCCGTCGCTGATCGCGCGCGCGCCGTAGCTGACGCGCTTGGCGCCCTTAAGGAGCGCAGCGATCTCGGGATGCGTCTTCCAGCGCTGCATCTCGCTGAACGGCGAGAGATACGGGTTGGTATAGTTCAGCCACGTGACGAAGCCGATCGAGACCTGGCCGTTCGCCTGGTGATAGATCCAGCCGCCGCCGTTCGAGCCGTCGGTTTCGGACAGCGGCCAGCCCTGCGTGTGGATGACGCGGCCGGGGACGTGGAGTTCGGGATCGATGTCCCAAAGCTCCTTGATGCCGAGGCCGTAGACCTGCGGGTCGCTGTCCTTGTCGAGCGCGAACGTCCGGATCAGTTCCTTGGTGAGGTGACCGCGGCAGCCTTCCGAGAAGAAGGTGTATTTGGCGTGGAGTTCGAGGCCGGGGGTGTAGTCACCCTTGTGCGTGCCGTCGCGCGCGACGCCCATGTCGCCGGTCGCGACGCCCTTGACCGAGCCGTCGTCGTTGAACAGAATTTCTGCCGCGGCGAACCCCGGGAAGATCTCGACGCCGAGCTCTTCGGCCTTGCCCGCGAGCCAGCGGCACAGGTTGCCGAGCGAGCCGGTGTACGTGCCCTTGTTGTGCATGAACGAGGGCGTGACGAAGTGCGGCATCTCGCTCTTCTTCGTCTTGGTCAGGATCCAGTGATGGTTCTCGGTCACCGGCACTTCGGCGAGCGGGCAGCCGTCCTCGCGCCAGTTCGGCAGCAGCTCGTCGAGCGACTTGGGATCGATGACCGCGCCGGACAGGATATGCGCGCCGACTTCGGAGCCCTTTTCGAGCACGCAGACGCTGATCTCGGCGTCCTTCTCCGCGGCCAGCTGTTTCAGGCGGATCGCTGCCGAGAGACCGGCCGGGCCAGCGCCGACGATCACCACGTCGTACGGCATCGATTCACGTGTCGTCATCATCGTCTCCCGGGGGATGTCCCCTATTGCCATAGCTTTGCGCCCCACCCCTCGTTCGGGCTCGGGCCGGCACCATCTTGTCCAATATGGCGATTGCGCGAGTTGACCGCCACGTCAACCATGCAGCATAGGTTACCCTGTGGGGGCGGATCAAACCATCGATTGGCGAAACGCCGCCGCGAGCGCGCTCGATTGGTGGCACGAGGCTGGCGTCGACACGCTGGTGGACGACGTTCCACGCGACTGGTTCGCGGCACCCGAACCGCTTGTCGTCCCCTCCGCTGCGCCTACTGCGCCGGTCGTGGCACCGTCCGCGATGCCGCATTTGCTCGCCGATTTCCTGGCCTGGCGGAGCGGCGCGGAGGTTCCCGAGGCGGACTGGAGCGGGGTTTCGCTCGCTGCCCTAGGTCCGGCTGACGCTACGGTCATGGTGCTTGTCGATTGCCCGGACCGGGACGACGGCGATGCGGGGGCGTTGCTGAGTGGCGCGTCGGGACGGTTGCTCGACAAGATGCTCGCAGCGATCGGTCTGACGCGCGACGAAGTGCATCTCGCGGCGGTCTGCGCGAAGCGGCCGACGGCGGGGCGGATCCAGAGCGAGGTCGAGGCGCGGCTCTCGGAAATCGCCAGGCATCACATCGGGTTGGTCGCGCCCAAGCGGTTGCTGCTGCTGGGCAATGCGGCGAGCCGTGCGATCCTCGGGACGGAATTACAGGCGGCGCGTGGGCGTTTGCACGGATTTAACCATAAGACCGGACAAACGGGGTCCGGTTCGGCGTCTGGCGAAGCCTCCAGCGAGACCGGCGTGATCGCGAGCTTTCACCCGCGGTTTCTGATCGAGAAGCCCGCGGCCAAGGCCGAGGCCTGGAAGGATTTGCAGATGCTGATGCGCGGACTGACGTCGCAAGAGGGTGTGAGATGATTCGGATCCGATCGGTTTCCTGGGCGGCGATCGCCCTGGGCCTTAGCGCCCTCCCCCTCCCGGCCTTGGCGGCGACCGCTGCGGGCGAGCCTGCCGGCGATGCGCGGCTCGGAACGACCAAGCTGGTCGGCGCGCCGACGCTGGAGCAGATCCCCGACCAGCTCGATGCCAGCCAGCGCGAGGCCTACAAAACGGTGTTCGCCGCAATCCGCGATGGCAAGTGGACCGACGCGCAGATCGGGCTCGATACGATGAAGCCCGGCCCGCTGCATGCGATCGCGCGCGCCGAGATGTATACGGCGAAGGGGTCGCCGCGCGTCGAGATGGAGCCGCTGGTCGCGCTGCTCAACGAAGCGCCCGAACTCCCCGAAGCCGCGCAGATCTCGCGCCTGGCGACGACGCGCGGCGCGGTCGGTTTGCCGCCCCTGCCCGTAGCGCAGCGGTTGATCTGGCAGGACGGCGCACCGCGTCGCGTCCGCGCCAAGAGCCTGCAGGGCGACATGATCGCCGCCGATCTCGCGATGAAGATGCAGCCTTATGTGAAGGCGGACATGGGCCGCGAGGCACAGTCGCTGCTCGAAAGCACGCCGGGGCTTACCCCAGAGGCGCTGACCGAATGGCAGCAGAAGATCGCGTGGATCTATTTCCTCCAGGGCGACGACGTGAACGCGCGCGTGATGGCGGCGAAGGCACAGGACGGCGTCGGCGACTGGGCGGTCCAGGGCCGCTGGGTCGGCGCGCTTTCGGCATGGCGGCAGAATGACTGCGCGAATGCCGAGACCGGGTTCGAGGGTGTTGCAGCACGCGCGGGCGACGTCGATCTACGCGCCGCCGCACTATACTGGGCGTCGCGTGCCGACATGGTCTGCTCGCGCCCTGACAAGATCGAGGGTCGGCTGAAGGCGGCGGCGCAGTTCGGCGAGAGCTTCTATGGCCAGCTCGCACGTCAGCAGCTGGCGATGAGGGACAAGGGCACGTCCGTCGGCGGGCTGGTCGCGAGCGACTGGAAAATCGTCGGCAACCGCCCGAACGTCCGCGTCGCCGCCGCTCTGGTTGAGGTCGGCGAGACCGATCTGGCCGATACCGTGATCCGCCAGCAGGCCAAGATCGGCGACCCGCGCGAGTTCGGTAATCTGGTGCGCGTGGCGGAAGCGCTGAGCCTGCCCGCGACGACCGTGTGGCTCGCGCACAATTGCCCGCAGGGGATCACGTCGACCGCCGAGGCGCGCTATCCGACGCCGAACTGGACGCCGGACAGCGGCTGGCACATCGACAAGGCGCTGGTCTATGCGCACACGCTCGAGGAATCGCGGTTCCGCAACACCGTGAAGAGCCCGGCCGGCGCGTATGGCCTGATGCAGATCATGCCCGCCGCCGCGACCGACTTCGCGCGCGAACGTGGCACCTCGATCGACGTGAAAGCGCTGACCAAGCCGAGCACCAACATGGACGTCGGCCAGCGTCATCTCGAGCGGCTGCGCGACATGGCGGGCGTCACCGGCGGGCTGCTGCCCAAGGTGATTGCGGCGTATAACGCGGGTCCGCGCCCGGTCGGCGACTGGAACGCAATCGTCCACGATAACGGCGATCCGCTGCTGTATATCGAGAGCATTCCGTACTGGGAGACGCGCGGATACGTGACCACCGTGCTGCGCAATTACTGGATGTACGAGGCGCAGGGCGGCAAGAAGGCGTCGACCAGCCGCAACGCGCTCGCGCAGGGCATGTGGCCGCGCTTCCCCGGCCTGCCGGGTGCGACCGCGGTGCGGATGGCCGCCAGACCCTATACGCAATACCGGGCCAGCACGGCGCCCTTGAACGCCACCGTTGCCGTCAATGCCAGCGTCGGACCGCAATCCACCACTGTCACGCGCGCGGACTGAGTTTCATGCCGATCGATGAAAGCCGGATTTTCCTGCCTGTGCGGATCGCCGTGCTGACGGTGTCGGACACGCGTGGCCTTGCCGAGGATCGCTCGGGCGACACCCTGGTCGCGCGGCTGACCGAGGCGGGCCACGTCCTCGCCGACCGCCGGATCGAGAAGGACGACGTCGAGACGATCGTGTCGCGCCTGCATGCCTGGATCAGTGATCCGGAGGTCGACTGCATCATCACCACCGGCGGCACCGGCGTCACCGGGCGCGACGTGACCCCGGAGGCGGTCGAGCAGGTCGCCGAGAAGATGATCCCGGGGTTCGGCGAGGTCTTCCGGATGCTCAGCTACCAGACGATCGGCACTTCGACCGTCCAGTCGCGTGCGTGCGCCTGCGTGTCGCACGGCACCTATATCTTCGCTTTGCCAGGCTCGACCGGCGCGGTGAAGGACGGCTGGGACGGCATTCTCCGCGACCAGCTCGACAGCCGCCACCGGCCCTGCAACTTCGTCGAGCTGATGCCACGACTGCTGGAGCGCTAAACGCACCAACCTTCCGTATCGCGCGCCAGATCATGGTGTTGCGTTCGGTGCGTGATGCTAGCGGCCCTGGAAGAAATTCGACAAATTATGACGTTTTGTGAGTGCGTTGAAGGTAGCGTGTCGCTGTAGTAACAAACTGGCACACTCGGTGCATTGGTGATCAGGCAATCCGATCGGGTTGCAACGCCAACAATCCGAAGGACGCCCTCATGTCATCGTTCATCCTCAAGAGCCTGATCGTCGCCACCGCGCTCGTCTCCGCCGCACCGGTTCTCGCTGCCGGTGGATCGCAACCGACGACCGAACTGAAATACGACGCGAAGACGCAGAAATACTGCGTGACCGATCCGGCCGTCACGGGCAGCCATCTTCAGCGCAAGACGTGCAAGACCGCGACGCAGTGGAGCGCCGACGGGCTCGACATGCCGAAGGCAGCGATCGGGGACACGAGGACGGTTGCGACGATCGTCGAGAAGTAACCCGCAAACCGACGCTCGGGGCGACATGGCCAGCATGTCGCCCCGTGGTTCAGCCTCGAACCGCGTTATCTGCGCAAGGCCCGGCCGGCGACAGCGGCGAACTTCGCGACCAGCGCCGGATCACGCGCCTCGGTG
This sequence comes from Sphingomonas sp. Leaf242, assembly GCF_001422045.1. Taxonomy (GTDB): domain Bacteria; phylum Pseudomonadota; class Alphaproteobacteria; order Sphingomonadales; family Sphingomonadaceae; genus Sphingomonas. The sequence continues at coordinate 127,531 of NZ_LMLW01000001.1, read as the reverse complement.
GCGGTGATGATCGCGCTGTCCAGGCAGGTGTCGATCGGCGATGCCGGACGCTCCGCCGGTAACGCGCGGAGGAGCGCCATCACCATCGCGCGGGCCTTGGCCGCATTCGCGCCGAGTTGCGCGATCACCTGCGCGACATCGACGCCCGCCTCGTCTTCCCGCCAGCAATCGTAATCCGTCACCATGCCGACCAGCGCGTAGGGCAGCTCCGCCTCACGCGCGAGTTTCGCTTCGGGCATGGCGGTCATGCCGATGACGTCGCAGCCCCATTGGCGGTACAGCCGACTTTCCGCGCGCGTCGAGAATTGCGGGCCTTCCATCGCGAGATACGTGCCGCGGTCGTCGACCTGCGCGCCTGCCTCGCGCGCGGCTTGTGCGGCATAGCGCGACAGGCGCGGGCAGACCGGGTCGGCCATCGAGACGTGCGCGACGAGGCCGGTGCCGAAGAAGCTCGACGGGCGCGCCTTGGTGCGATCGATAAACTGGTCGACGACGGTGAAGCTGCCGGGCGGGCGCTGCTCGACCAGAGAGCCGACCGACGACACGGCCAGAACATCGGTGACGCCGAGCCGCTTCAACGCATCGATGTTCGCGCGGGCGTTGAGCTCGGAAGGGGAGATGCGGTGGCCTCGGCCGTGCCTTGGCAGGAACGCGACGCCGACATGGCCGACGCGGCCGGTGTAGATCGCGTCCGATGGCTCGCCCCACGGCGTCTCGACCGCCTGCCAGCGGCCGTCTTCGATCCCGTCGACCGCGTACAGCCCTGAGCCACCAATGATGCCGATCATCCAGCCGCTCATTTGGCGATCGCCCTCGGTCGCGCGTAGACGAAGTAGATCGCAAGGCCGAGCAGGTTCCACAGCCCGAAATAGAGCTGCGTTTTGGAGGGGAGGCTGAAGAAGAGGTACAGGCATCCGAGGATGCCGATCGTGCCGACCAGCGTTGCCGCCGGCGTGCGGAACGTGCGGATCGCGTCGGGCGCACGGCGGCGCATCACGAGCATGCACGCGCAGACCGCGACGAACGCCGCGAGCGTGCCCGCGTTGGCCAGCGCGGCGATCTCGGCGAGCGGCAACAGGCCTGCGATGACGGCAACAATCGCCGCCGTGATCCAGGTGATGCGGACCGGGGCACCTCGCTTGGAGACCTTGGCGAGGCTCAGCGGGAGCAGGCCGTCGCGCGCCATCGTGAAGAAGATCCGGCTCTGGCCGAACAGGAACGCGAGCAGCACTGTCGGCAACGCGATTACGGCGGAGGCGCCAAGGAAAGTCGCGAACCCCGGTCGGCCGATCTCGCGGAGGATCAGCGCGAGAGGCTCGGCGCTGCCGGCGAACTTGGTGTACGACAGCGCCCCGACCGCGGCGACCGCGACGAGGATGTAGATCGCGATGCACGCGACCATCGACCCGACGATCCCGATCGCGAGATCGCGGCCTGGGTTCTTGGTCTCCTCCGCTGCGGTGGAGATCGCATCGAAGCCATAGAACGCAAAGAAGATGATCGCCGCCGCCGCCATCACGCCGCGTTCGGCCCCGTCGGGCTGCACGGCCTTGGGGAAGCCGTAGGGCATGAACGGGTGGAGGTTGGCGCTGTTGAAATAGTGCAGCGCGATGAACACGAACACGGCGAGCGCGATCATCTTCACGCCGACCAGCACTGCGTTCAGCGTCGCACTCTCACGCGTGCCGAACGACAGCACGCCCGCGACGACCGCGATGATGAAGATCGCGGGCACGTTGAGAATGCCGCCGAGTTCGGGGCTGAGCGTCAGCGCCTCGGGAAACCCGAACGCACCGCGCAGCAACGGCGCGGCATAGCCCGACCAGCCAACCGCGACGGTCGACACGACGAGCGAATATTCGAGGATCAGCGACCAGCCGATCACCCAGGCGATCAGTTCGCCGAGCACGACATAGCTATAGGTGTATGCGCTGCCCGAGGCGGGGATCATCGTCGCCATCTCGGCATAGGCGAGCGCCGCGCAGGCACAGATCCCGCCAGCGATGATGAAGGACAGAATGACGGCAGGCCCGGCGAGCCCTGCCCCCACGCCGATCAGCGTCAGGATGCCGGTACCGACGATTCCACCGACACCCATCGCCACCAGATGCGGCCACGACAAGGTCCGCGCGAGCTGATGCTCGGGCGGCTGCTCGGTGACGATTTTTCGGCGAAACAGACTGGCCACGGATATCCCCTCTTGTTGCGCGGGGAGTGGCACAGGACGAGACCAGGGGGCAAGGCCAGCGGCCAATCACCTACCCCAGCGAAATCTCCTCCCCGGCGGGAGGCCGAAGTCCAGTTGGCAAGGTAATTGTGACGACGCGCAGCACTATGTCCGCAGCGTCTCCCGACACAGCCCCGGGCGTCGCCGGGGTGGTAGAAGAGCCGCCGAAATCGAACGGCAGTCCGCTCGCATCATGTTCTCCCGCGAAGGCGGGAGCCCAGTCTGGGTCCCCGCCTTCGCGGGGAAACACGCTACCTTACGGCAACTCTCAGACCGTGAAGCTTTCCCCACACCCGCAAGCACCCTTGGCGTTCGGGTTCTGGAACACGAAGCCGGCGGTGAAATCGTCCTCGACCCAGTCCATCGTCGACCCGATCAAATACAGGATCGACCCACCATCTACGAACAGCGTGCCACCCGGCGTATCGATCCGCTCGTCGAAAGGCTTGGCCTCGGTGACGTAATCCACCGAATAGGCCAGCCCCGAACACCCACGCTTCGGCGTCGACAACTTCACCCCGATCGCATCTTCCGGAGCCCGCGCCATAAGGTCGGCGATCCGCGCATGCGCCGTCTCGGTGAGGTTCAGCGCCGCCGGCCGTGCTCGCAATGTCGTCGCCATCACCAATTCCTTCTGCTCCCCTCCCGCCTGCGGGAGGGGTCGGGGGAGGGCTTGAACAGCAGCGTTCCGCACTCCCCTCCCCTGACCCCTCCCGCAAGCGGGAGGGGATGATTACAGCATGCCCAGCTCGAGCTTAGCCTCGTCCGACATCTTCTGCGGATCCCAGGGCGGATCCCAGACAAGGTTCACTTCCGCAAACCCGACCCCCGGCACCGACCCGACGCGCATCTCGACCTCCGCCGGCATCGACTCCGCGACCGGACAGTTCGGCGTGGTCAGCGTCATCGCCACCACCGCATGCCCGTCCTCGGTCACCTCGACGCCGTAGATCAGCCCCAGGTCATAGATGTTCACCGGGATCTCGGGATCGTAGATTTCCTTCAGTGCATCGATGATCGCATCATACACCGCGCCGCCAGGCTCGCCGGGCGAATCCACCTGCGGCTTCTGCGCCAGAAACCCGGCAAGATAATCCCGCTTCCGCTCTGCGTCGGAGTCCGTCTCCATCACGACGCGCGCCTTGGGCGGCGATGCGACCGCATCCACTTCCTCGATCTCGAACCGATCGCTCATTTGAAGATCCTCGTTACTCGCTCGATACCACGCACCAGCGCCTCGACGTCCGCCGGCCCGTTATACACGCCGAAGCTCGCGCGTGCCGTCGCTTCGACGCCCAGCGCCTCCATCAACGGCTGCGCACAGTGATGGCCGGCACGGATCGCGACGCGCTCCTCGTCCAATATGGTGCCGATGTCGTGCGGATGAACCCCCTCTATCGTGAAGCTCACGATCCCCGCCGAGTCCGCCGGGCCATAGAGGCGCACCGAATTGATCCCCGACAGCGCCTCGCGCGTGGCCGTCACCAGCGCCGTCTCATGCGCGTGAATCGCGTCGAGGCCGATGCTCTCGACATAGTCGATCGCGGCATGCAGCCCGAGCGCGCCGACGATATGCGGCGTCCCCGCCTCGAACCGCCCCGGCGGCGGCGCGTAGGTGGTCCTGGCGAACGACACCTTGTCGATCATCGACCCGCCGCCCTGGTACGGCGGCATCGCGTCGAGCAGTTCCGGCTTAGCCCAAAGCACGCCGATCCCCGTCGGCCCGTACAGCTTGTGCCCGGAGAACACGTAGAAATCGCAGCCGATCGTCTTCACGTCGACCGTGATCCGCGGCACCGACTGGCACCCGTCGAGCAGGATTTTCGCGCCCACCGAATGTGCGATCTCGGTCGCGCGCTTGGCGTCGAGCACCGAGCCGAGCACGTTCGAGACATGCCCGAGCGCAACCAGCTTGTGCGCCGGCGTGATCATCCGCTCCATCGCGTCGAGATCGATGCGGTTGTCGGGCGTTAACGGCAACACGTCGATCGCGACGCCATGCGCTTCCGCGATCATCTGCCACGGCACGATGTTCGAATGATGCTCCAGCATGGAGAGCAGGATGCGGTCGCCCGCCTTCAACTGCGTTCCTGCCCAGCACGTTGCGACCAAATTGATCGCTTCGGTAGCACCGCGCACGAACACGATCTCGTCCGACGATCCCGCACCGATAAACCGCGCGACCGCATTCCGTGCCGCCTCATAGGCGACCGTCATGTCGGCGGACCGCTGGTACACGCCGCGGTGCACGGTGGCGTAGGTCTCGCCATAAGCGCGCGTAATCGCATCGACCACGACCTGCGGCTTCTGCGCGGTGGCGGCGGTATCGAGATACGCCCAGCCCTCTGGAATCGCCGGGAAGTCCGACAGGCGGTCGAGCGGGCGCGTTTGGGTCATCACACTCATCTTCCCCCCTCCCTGGAAGGGAGGGGTCGGGGGTGGGTCGGCTGCTGGGACACGGTGACGCCAGCCAAAGGGCCGACCCACCCCCAGCCCCTCCCTTCCAGGGAGGGGAGCGCGTTGCGCCCGATCACAATGCCCGCTCCAGCCACGCGTCCGCGTCCGCCACGAAAGCCTCGCGCACCGTCTCGTCCGCGACCTGCACGAACGCATCGCCGACGAACGCGCGCGTGAGCAGCGCCTGCGCCTTGGCGTGCGGGATGCCGCGGCTCTGCATGTAGAACAGCGCGCGCTGGTCGAGTTCGCCGACCGTCGCGCCGTGCGCGCACTTCACGTCGTCCGCGAAGATCTCCAGCTCGGGCTTCAAATTCACCGTCGCGGTCCGCTGCAACAGCAACCCGCGCAACGACTGCACGCCGTCGGTCTTCTGCGCATCGCGTGCCACCTCGACCCGCGCCGCGAGGCTGGCGGTCGACTTGTCCGCCGCGACCGCACGCCAGATCTGCTTGCTCTGCCCGTTCAGCGCCGCATGCCGCACCGACACCGCGCACTCCTGCCGCTGGTCGTTCCGCGTCAGCAACGCGCCGCCATATTCGGCGAACGCATCGTCACCCGTCACCGTGATCGACCCATCGATCCGCGTCCCGGCATCGCCCGCACCAAGCACCGTTACGATCAGAGTCGCCTCGGCACCGATCTCGACCTCGTCGCGCAACGACACGAAGCCTTCGGCCTGAAGCAACCGCACCGCCCGTGTAAGCTTAGCGCCCTTGCCGAGCGTCATCCGCGTCGACCGGTTCGACCAGCCAGCCCCGACACACGTCTCGACCACCGACGCGCTCGCGCCATCGGCAAGCAGGATTTCCGCCGGAAGCTGGTTCTCGCCGCCGGTCGCGATGTGCACGATCTGGATCAGTTCGGCCGTGGCGTTCGCCTCGACGCGCAAGGACCAGCCCAGGCCGGTCGTCCGACGCCCAAGCGCATGCGATCCACCGTCGATCGGGACGATCGTGACGTGCCGCAGATCGCTGCGCCCCTCGTCGAGCACACCATCGACGAACACCGCCCGCGCACCCGGCAAGTCGAGAAACCACTCGCCAGCATCCAGCGCAGCGCCGCGCGGCAGTTCAGCCGCCGCCGCAATCGCCGCCGGATCACCCCAGCGCCAGGATTCCTCGCGCGTCGAAGGAAGTTCGAGGACGCTCATTGGGCATTCCAAGAAGTTGAGATTTGTTCACGCGAAGGCGCAAAGGCGCGAAGAGGATTAGAAATCAGAAGACCGACAGTGGTACCGTCCGCACGCCCTTCGCGCCTTTGCGCCTTCGCGTGAACCCAATCTTTCCTGCCTTCGGCGACGAGCGAACTCATGCGGCGATCCCCACATAGCCTTCGCTCTCGAGCTGCTTGGCGAGGTCCTTGCCGCCCGAGCGGACGATCTTGCCGTCCGCCAGCACGTGGACGAAATCCGGCTCCACGTAATCGAGCAACCGCTGGTAGTGCGTGATCAGCAGCACCGCCTTGTCGGGCGCGCGCATGATGCGGTTGATGCCATCGCCGACGACGCGCAGCGCATCGATGTCGAGCCCCGAATCGGTCTCATCGAGGATCGCGAACTTCGGGTTGACGATGCCCATCTGGACCATCTCGTTGCGCTTCTTCTCGCCACCCGAAAAGCCGACGTTCACCGGCCGCTTGAGCATGTCGTAATCCATGCCGAGCAGATCCGCCTGCCCGCGCGCGAGCTTCAGGAACTCAGCCCCCGACAAAGGCTTCTCGTCCCGCGTCGCGCGCTGGGCGTTGAGCGCCTCGCGCAGGAACTGGACGTTCGACACGCCGGGGATCTCGACCGGATACTGGAAGCCGAGGAACACGCCCGCCGCGGCGCGCTCATGCGCCTCGAGTTCGAGCAGGTCGACACCGTCGAACGTCACCGAGCCTGCCGTGACTTCATAGCCGGGCCGCCCGCCGAGCACATAGCCCAGCGTCGACTTGCCCGCCCCGTTCGGCCCCATGATCGCGTGCACCTCGCCCGCGTTCACTTCGAGCGACAGGCCCTTGAGGATTTCCTTGCCGTCGATCTCGGCGTGGAGGTTTTCAATTTTCAGCATCGGTCGTTTCATCTCTCTGAATATCGCAGGCATGGGCATTCAACCCCACGGGCCCGCAACGCGATATAAATGGCGATTTCCATCCAGCTCGGTTCGCATATCGGCAGCAATGTCGACCAAGGCGGCCACGTCCTGCTTCCTGTACGCCTGTCCGGTCTGTGGATCGACGACGGTGGCTCCAAAGCTGTCCGCCAACGCCGCGAAGATCAGGAAGCCCGGATGCCAATCGAACGCCGAAGTGCCACCGCCCATCCATATCAACACATCGCCGGCCTGAACCGGGATCCCCTGTTCAACAAGTACGACGATGGCCTCGTGCGCGTCGTCGTGATCATTGTCCGCGTCGACATCGTCCGCAGTAAGCTGCTGGAACGTCATCGTGATCGAGACCGACAGTCCCGCACACACCACGTCCACTCCATTGCCCGATCGGGCCGTGGCGAATGCATCCTCAGCCGTCAGACCGTCTGGTATTCGCAACCGAACACCTGCCGTGTTTTCGTCGAGCGTGGCTTGCACCGACCCAAACGACGGCCAGCGATCGGCAGGAACAATAGCGTAATAGTCGATGCTCACCCCACAGAGCCCTCAAGCGAGATCCCCAGCAGCTTCTGCGCTTCCACCGCGAACTCCATCGGCAGTTGCTGCAGCACCTCTCGCGCGAAACCATTGACGATCAGCGCCACCGCCGCCTCCTGGTCCAGCCCGCGCGACATTGCGTAGAACAGCTGGTCCTCGGAGATCTTCGACGTGGTCGCCTCGTGCTCGATCTGCGCGGACGGGTTGCGGACCTCGATATACGGCACGGTATGCGCGCCGCACTGGTCGCCCAGCAGCAGGCTGTCGCACTGCGTGAAGTTCCGCACGCCCTCCGCGGTCGGCGCAACCCGCACCAGCCCGCGGTACGTGTTGTCCGAACGCCCCGCCGAAATCCCCTTCGACACGATCGTGGATCGCGTATTCTTGCCGAGGTGGATCATCTTCGTGCCGGTATCGGCCTGCTGGCGATTGTTCGTTACCGCGACCGAATAGAACTCGCCGACCGAGCCATCGCCGAGCAGCACGCACGACGGGTATTTCCACGTGATCGCGCTGCCGGTCTCGACCTGAGTCCAGCTGACCTTCGAGTTCTTGCCCTGGCACAGCGCGCGCTTGGTGACGAAGTTGTAGATCCCGCCGACGCCGTTCTCGTCGCCCGGATACCAGTTCTGCACGGTCGAATATTTGATCTCGGCATCGTCGAGCACGACGAGTTCGACCACGGCGGCATGCAGCTGGTTCTCGTCGCGCATCGGCGCGGTGCAGCCTTCGAGATACGAGACGTACGAACCCTTGTCCGCAACGATCAGCGTGCGCTCGAACTGCCCGGTATTCTCGGCGTTGATGCGGAAATACGTCGACAGCTCCATCGGGCAGCGGACGCCCTCCGGGATGTAGACGAACGTGCCGTCGGAGAAGACCGCCGAGTTCAACGTTGCGAAATAGTTATCGCGCTGCGGCACGACCTTGCCGAGCCACTTCCGGACGAGCTCGGGATATTCCTTGATCGCCTCGGAGATCGAGCGGAAGATCACGCCCGCGGCTTCGAGCTCCTTGCGGAACGTGGTCGCGACCGAGACGCTGTCGAACACCGCATCCACCGCGACGCGACGCTTGGGTGTGCCATCCTCGTTCAACGGATCCTCGACCACGCCCGCCAGCATCTTCTGCTCGCCGATCGGAATGCCGAGCTTCTCGTAGACGCGCAGGATCTCCGGATCGACCTCGTCGAGCGACCCGAGCTTCGGCTTCGCCTTGGGCTCCGCGTAATAATACGCGTCCTGGTAATCGATCGGCGGCACGTTGAGCTTCGACCAGTCGGGCGCCTCCATCGTCTGCCACAACGCGAATGCCTTCAGCCGCCAGTCGAGCATCCACTGCGGCTCGCCCTTCTTGGCGGAAATGAAGCGCACCGTGTCTTCCGACAGACCCTTGGGCGCGAATTCCTGTTCGATGTCCGAGGAGAAGCCCCACTCGTACGTCTTGTTCGCGGCGGCGTATGCCTCTGCGTTCCGGGTAGCCATCATTCCATCTCCGCCGCGGCGCGGCTCTCGTAAATCTTCGCGCCTTTGCGCCTTTGCGTGAACAGAATCTTCTCACGCGAAGGCGCAAAGGCGCGAAGGAAGGGATAGGGCGCTGCGCGCAAGGTCATGCGGGCACCTGCGAAAGGGGGGCTTGCGAAAGGCTGGCGAGCGACACGCCGGCAAGCGCACCGCGGACCGCGCCGTTGACGGCGTTCCAGTGCGGCTTGACCTTGCACGTCTGCTCGACGCAGCAGTCCTGCGAGGCGCCATCGACACACGAGGTCAGCGCGATCGGTCCCTCGACCGCCTCGATGATGTCGGCGAGCGAAATCATCGCCGGTGGGCGCGACAGGCGAAAGCCACCACCGGTGCCGCGCGTACTCTCGATCAGCCCCGCCGCGGACAGCCGGCTCACCAGCTTCTGCACGGTCGGCAGCGGCACGCCGGTCTCCTCCGCGAGCAGTGTCGCGTTCAGTCGCGCGATACCGCCGCAATGACGCGCCGCGGCGCTCATCATCACGACTGCGTAGTCGGCTAGGCTGGAAAGACGCATGGTGGCTTCGAAAGTCCAATCGGACCGATATGATCCGATTGGTCAAATGGGCGTTGTGCAGTGCATCGTCAACCCGGCGAGGGGTGCGAACGACTCGCAACTGGAACGCGGTTTTCCGCACCGTACGCAACCCGAAAGCTTGACTTCCCCCCTCCCTGGAAGGGAGGGGCCGGGGGTGGGTCGGCCGGTTGGCGATTGCAGCACGCACCCCACACCGACCCACCCCCACCCCCCCCCCTTCCAGGGAGGGGAGCAAGGACGACGCGCATGGCCTTCTACCACCCGATCCTGTTCCGCCTCGACGCCGAGCGCGCACATACCCTTACCATCGCCGCGCTCGGCGCATGGGGGAAGGCCGGCGCGCCGCTCGCCCCCAGCGTACCACGGCTCGCGACGACCGTGGCGGGGATAGCCTTTCCCAACCCGGTCGGCTTGGCAGCAGGCGTCGACAAGGACGGCCGCGCGATCGACGGCTTCTTCGGCCTTGGCTTCGGCAGCGTCGAGATCGGTACGCTCACGCCGGTGCCGCAGCCCGGCAACCCGAAGCCGCGCATCTTCCGCCTTCCCGAGGACCGCGCGATCATCAACCGGCTCGGCTTCAACAATGGCGGCCTCGACGCGGCGCTGGATCGCGTCGAGCGCGGGGCGGGCGGCGAAGGCGTGCTCGGGATCAACGTCGGCGCGAACAAGGACGCGACCGACCGCACTGCCGACTATGTCCACGGCGTGACCCGCGCCGCGCGGCACGCCAATTACGTCACGATCAACATCAGCTCCCCCAACACGCCGGGGCTGCGCGATCTCCAGCACGGTGCCGCGCTCCGCGACCTGCTCGCCGCCTGCACCGCCGCCAAGGGCAAAACGCCGATCTTCCTCAAGGTCGCCCCCGACCTCGAACCCGCCGATATCGACGACATCGCCCGCGCGGCGATCGACAACCGCATCGACGCGCTGATCGTCAACAACACGACGATCTCCCGCCCCGGCCTGCGCTCGGGCAATGCCAGGGAAACCGGCGGCTTGTCGGGTGCTCCGTTGGTCCGGCTCGCCCGCCAACGCCTTGCCGATTTTCGCAAGGCGACCGGCGCGGCGATCCCGCTGATCTCGGTCGGCGGGATCGATAGCGGCGCCGAAGCCTATGCCCGTCTCCGCGCCGGCGCTAGCCTCGTCCAGCTCTACACCGCGCTGGTGTACGAAGGCCCCGGCCTCCCCGCCCGCATTCTCCGCGAACTCGACGCGCTGCTCACCGGCGACGGATTTGCGTCGGTCGGCGACGCGGTGGGTGTCGACGCGCGCTAAGCCGCTTCCGTCATCCCGGCTCCTCCCGTCATCCCAGCGAACGCTGGGATCCAGAGCCACGGATGTCGCCCTGTGTGGCTCTGGATCCTGGGTCGAGCCCAGGATGACGGGAAGTTCGAGGTGAATACTTGCCTCGTATCCGAACCGCGCTAGGCTCGCGCTCGATGAAGACCTCTCTCCTAGCGCTCGCCCTCCTCGTCCCCGCAGCCACCGTAGAGGCACGCCAACCCGCCCCGGCAAAAGACCAGGGCATGGTCAGCGCCGCCGACCCCCGCGCCGCCGCCGCCGGCGTCGAGATCCTCCGCGCCGGCGGCAGCGCCACCGACGCCGCGATCGCCACCATGCTCGCGCTCAATGTCGTCGAGCCGCAAAGCTCGGGCATCGGCGGCGGCAGCTTCTGGATCTCCCACGCGACCGGCGGCGCACTCAGCACGATCGATGCGCGCGAGACCGCGCCTGCCGCCGCCGACGCGCGCTGGTTCTACGCCCCCGACGGCACCCCCCTCAGCCACGCCGACGCGGTTCCCGGCGGGCGCAGCGTCGGCATCCCCGGCGCGCTCCGCGGCATGGCGCTCGCGCACCGTGCCTCGGGCAAGCTGCCCTGGGCGCAATTGTTCGCACCGGCGATCCGGATCGCGACCAACGGGTTCCAGGTCACGCCGCGCCTCGTCAACGGCATGGCGGCGTATGGCAGCCACGTGACGCCCGAGACGCGCGCGCTGTTCTCGAAGGCAGACGGCACGCCGGTCGCGGTCGGCGACACGGTCAAGAACCCGCAGCAAGCCGCCCTCCTTCAGCGCATCGCCACCCAAGGCCCCGACAGCTTCTACGTCGGCCCCGAGGCACAGAAGATCGTCACCGCGGTCAACACCGCCGCGCGCAATCCGTCGAAAATGACGCTCGGCGATCTCGCGAGCTACGACGCCAAGTCGCGGCCGCCGGTCTGCGTCAAATACCGCGTCTACCGCGTCTGCGGGATGGGCCCGCCCTCGTCCGGCGGCATCACCGTGCTGATGATCCTGAAGCAGCTCGAACGCTTCGACATGGCCAAGCTCGGCAAGGACAGCGCGCAGGCCTGGCACCTGTTCGCCGAATCCTCGCGCCTCGCCTATGCCGACCGCGACCTGTACGTCGGCGATCCCGATTTCGTCCGCGTGCCGGTGCAGGGCATGCTCGACACCAAGTATCTCGCATCGCGCTCGGCGCTGATCTCGCCGGCGAAGACGATGGCAAACGTCGCTCCCGGCACGCCCCCCGGCGCCCCCGCACGCACCCGCGCACCGGTCAGCGAAGTCCCCGGCACCACCGACATCGCCACCGTCGACGCGCAAGGCAATGTCGTAGAGGTGACCACCACCGTAGAGGGCTATTTCGGCTCAGGCCTCACCGTCGACGGCACCGTCCTCAACAACCAGCTCACCGACTTCGACATCGTCCCCGTTAAGGACGGCGCGCTCGTCGCCAACCGAGTCGAGGGCGGCAAGCGCCCGCGCAGCTCGATGTCGCCGATGATCGTCTACGGCCCCGACGGGAACGTCCGGCTCGCGGTCGGCGCAGCGGGCGGCTCGACGATCATCGCGCAGGTGGCCAAGGCGATCATCGGCGTGGTCGACTGGAAACTGTCCGCGCAGGACTCGATCGCGCTGGGGTTGCTGTATGCGCCGGGGCATGTCGCGGCGGCGGAAAAGGGCACCGAGCGCGAGACGATGGTCCCGGCGTTGCAGGCGCTCGGCGAGACGGTCGAGGTCGCCGCGCTCGGGCTGAAGGCGAACGCGATCGAGCGCGTCGGCGGCAAATGGGTCGGCGCCGCAGACCCTCGTAGCGAGGGCGTCGCGATCAGCCAGGATGGCACCGTCACCCCAATCCAGCGCGTCGGCGTCCTCCAGCGCGCACCGGAGTGAATCTCTCCGTCACCCCGGACTTGTTCCGGGGTCCACGATCCCGCATCATCCAAGGCCGGAGAGTGCGCGGAACGGTGGATGCCGGAACAAGCCCGGCATGACGGGGGCGTTCGAACGGGCTATACCACCCCAAAGATCGAGCATCCCCGCTAGGGCAAAAAGCTCGCAGCGCAGTTCAGGAGAGACAATGGCCCGCCAGCTCGAACGCTTCCCGAACCTCGTCACGATGTTCTTCACGCGCGCCGCGGAAAAGGGCGACGCGCCGTTCCTCTGGACCAAGACGAGCGGCACATGGACCGCGACCAGCTGGGCGGACGCCGCGCGGCAGGTCGCGGCGCTCGCCACCGCGCTGACCGCGATCGGCCTGAAGCGCGGCGACCGGGTCATGCTGGTCAGCGAAAATCGCCCCGAATGGTGCCTGAGCGACCTCGCGATCATGGCGGCGGGGTGCATCACCGTGCCGACCTATGTCACCAATACCGAGCGCGATCATCTCCACATCATCGAGAATGCCGGGGCGTGCGCGATCATCGTGTCGACCGCCAAGCTGGCCAAGACGCTGCTCCCCGCGGTCGTGCGCTCGAACCAGGCGCAGACGGTGATCGGGCTCGAGGACATGAAGGTCCCTGCCGGAATCGACTTCCACAACTGGCATGCGCTGATCGCCGCGCACCCGACCGCACCCGATGCCGCCGCCGCCCGCGCCAATTTCGCGCGCGAGGACCTTGCCTGCATCATCTACACGAGCGGCACCGGCGGCGCACCGCGCGGCGTGATGCAGCATCACGGCGCGATCCTCCACAATTGCGCTGGGTGTGCCTCGGTCATATCGGAGGATTTCGGGTGGGACGACGAGGTCTTCCTGTCATTCCTGCCGCTCAGCCACGCCTATGAACACACCGGCGGGCAGCATTTCCCGATCTCGCTCGGCGGCCAGATCTATTACGCGGAGGGTATCGAGAAGCTCGCGGCCAACATCGAGGAGACGCGCCCGACGATCATGTTCGTCGTGCCCCGCCTGTTCGAGGTGCTGCGCACGCGGATCTCGAAGACGATCGAGAAGCAGGGCGGCGCCTCCGCCTACCTCCTGCGCCAAGCGCTCGACATCGGCGCCAAGCGCTATGCCGGCCGCCTGCGCCTGATCGACCGGCCGATGCAGGCCGCCGTCGCCACGCTGTTCAAGCCGAAGATCTCGAAGAAGTTCGGCGGGCGGTTGAAGGCGATGATCTCGGGCGGCGCACCGCTCAATCCCGAGGTCGGGCTGTTCTTCGAGGCGCTCGGCCTCACCTTCCTGCAAGGCTATGGCCAGACCGAAGCCGCGCCGGTCATCTCGTGCAACCGCCCCAAGGCCGGTGTCCGCATGGACTCGGTCGGCCCCGCCCTCAAGGACACCGAGGTCCGCATCGCCGAGGACGGCGAGATCCTGGTGCGCGGCGAACTCGTCATGCACGGCTATTGGCGCAACGATGCCGAAACCGCCAAGGTGCTGAAGGACGGCTGGCTCCACACCGGCGACGTGGGCGAGATCGACGAGCGCGGCCGGATCCGCATCACCGACCGCAAGAAGGACCTGATCATCAACGACAAGGGCGAGAACGTCGCCCCGCAAAAGGTCGAGGGGATGCTCACGCTCCAGCCCGAGATCGCGCAGGCGATGATCGCCGGCGACAAGCGGCCGTACATGGTGGCGCTGATCGTGCCCGATCCCGAGTGGACGCAGGAATGGTGCGCGGGCAATGGCGACGCGTGCAGCTTCGCGCGGTTGGCAGAGAACAGCGAGTTCAGGACAGCGCTGGGCGCGGCGGTCGAGCGGGTAAACAAGGAACTGACGGTGACCGAACGGATCCGGCGGTTCGTGCTGGCCGACGGGCCGTTCACGATCGAGAACGAGCAGTTGACGCCGAGTCTGAAGATCCGGCGGCATGTTTTGCGGCAGGCGTATGGGGAGCGGCTGGACGGTTTGTATTCGGGGTGAGATTACGGGCTGTTCTGACTGGTAGCTGCTCCACCCCGGCGGAGGCCGGGGCCCAATCGGCAAGGCCGCAGTAACGACGCGCGAACCTCCGTTAGCACTGTCCCCCAAATTGGGCCCCGGACTTCGCCGGGGTGGTGCTCGAGTTTGAGGATGGGTGGGAGCGTCCCCTCCTTGTTCTCCCGCGAAGGCGGGAGTCCAGTCTGGATCCCCGCCTTCGCGGGGAAACATCCTGTGCTCGCGGCTTACAGCCCTTCCATGCGGCGGCGGGCTTCGGCGGCGATCGCTTTGCGGTCGCCGTATTGCGCGGGGTCGAACGGCTCGGCGAAGTGTAGCGTCGCGACGAAACTGCCCTTGCGTTTGAGGACGCGCGCGGCGTGATGCTGGCCCGGCTCGTCGCCGACCCAGGCGAGTTCGCTCGTCGCCGCGCCATAATCGATCCGGACGGGCTGAACTTTCACGCCGGGCGGCGGCGGGTCCAACGCGGCTAGCAGCGCCGCCTTGAACGGCAGCAGAGTAACGCCGTCGCCCGTCGTCCCCTCCGGAAACAGCGTCACCGGCCAGTCCGAGGCGAGCGCGTCGCGGATCTGCGCGATCTGGGCGGTCACCGCCATGCGGTCGCCACGGCTGACGAAGATGGTGTGGTTCAGCATGCAGAGCCAGCCGACCAGCGGCGCGCTGCGCAACTCGGCTTTCGCCACGAACGCGCTACCGGTCGCGCCGGACAGGAGGAGGATGTCGATCCAGCTCAGATGGTTCGAGACGAAGACCACGTCGTGGCGGAGCGGCGTGCCGACCACCCGCGCCCGACCGCCGACAATGCGCGCGACCAGTCCCAGGAACCGCGGGGGCCAAGGCGATTTTTGGCCAAACAGCCGCCACATCCCGTGCAGCGGCAACGCCAGGACCAGCGCCAGCAGCAGCGCCGCCAGCCGCGCGCCAAAGCGGGTTCGGCTGATCGCGTCAGTCCTTGCGGGTGAGCGCGACGCCGTAGAGTTCCATGCGGTGATCGACCAGCCGGAAGCCGAGCTTCTCCGCGATCGCCTTCTGCAACTGCTCGAGTTCGGGATCGACGAACTCGAGCACCTTGCCGCTCTCGACGTCGATCAGGTGATCGTGATGCGCTTCGGGTGCAGGCTCGTAGCGCGCGCGACCGTCGCCGAAATCGTGGCGGTCGAGAATGCCGGCTTCTTCGAACAGGCGAACGGTGCGGTAGACTGTCGCGATCGAAATACCGGGGTCGATTTGCGACGCGCGCTCATAGACCTTCTCGACGTCGGGATGATCGTCCGCCTCGGACAGCACGCGCGCGATGACGCGACGCTGCTCGGTGATGCGCAGGCCCTTCTCGTTGCAGAGTGCTTCCAGATCGATCTTGCGCGGCATGTGTCATTCCCTCGTTGAGTGCCATGTAGGGCCTCCGCGCTGTTGCGAAAAGGGATAGTGACTCGCAATAAGCCTTAGCTGTTGATATCTTTCGAATATGTATGTGCGTCATACGCGACGCCGGTCTTGCCGCGATAGTAGGCGCGGCGTTCGCCGACCTTGGTAAAGCCGTGCGCGTCGTACAGTTTGACCGCGTCGTTGCCCGCGCGGACCTCGAGATGGAGCTTGGCGATGCTACTGACCGAGCAATCGGCGATCACCGCACGGATAAGCGCCGTGCCGACGCCGCGGCGGCGATAGTCTGGCGCGACCGCGATCAGCAGAAGTTCGGCTTCGTCGGCGACTGACCGGGTCATCGTGAAACCGGCGGGGAAATCGTCGACGAAGGCGATGGTGAGGTGGACGCCGGTCAGCGCGAGCACGCCGAGGCACTGGCTGCGCGTCCACGCCTCGCCGTAGCGCGGATCGAACGCCTCGGTCATCAGCGCGTCGACGATCGCCAAATCGCGCGCGTCTCCGGTGCGAAGCGTGACGGTGCGCGTGGCGGCCTGACGCGTGGCCATTATTTCGGGACCGACGGCTTGGCGTCGGGCGCGCGGCCGTAGATCGGGCTTGGCGCGAGCGCGGTCAGTGCTGCGGGCAGCAGGATCGCGGAGGCTGCATCTGGTAGCGCTTCGGTGAGGTCCAAGCCGTCGTCAAGTACGCCGAGCCAGCGGATGCCGTTGCCGACTGCGCGCCGTCCTGCCAGCGCGGCGAGCGCGGCCTTGGGCTTCAGCGATACCATGTCGGATCGCGGCGACAGATCGGCGGAGAACGCTTGCATGAAGACCTCGCCATGCCCGCCTTCCATGATCACCGCAATATCGTCGGTTAAGCGGTCGGCGAAACCGGCGGCGGCGATCAGCGGAAGCGAGGAAAAGCCGGCGATTTCCGCGCCCCAGCCGAGCGCTAGGCCACGCGCGGCGGCGATTCCTACGCGGACGCCGGTGAAGCTACCGGGGCCGCAATCGACGATGATGCGGTCGGCTCGGCCTCCGTTAGGGAGCTCGGCGATCATTGGGATGAGGCGCTCGGCATGGCTGCGCCCGACGACCTCGTGCGCGCGGGCGATGATGGCGCCGGACTCGATCAGGGCGACCGAGCAGGCGATGGTGGATGTTTCGATGACTAAAGTGCGCATTACTTCTTACCCTCTCCCCTCAGGGGAGAGGGCAGGGTGAGGGGCGCCGCGAGCGCTGCCCTTCCCAACTGCCCCTCACCCCGACCCTCTCCCCGCAGGGGAGAGGGAGCAGGTCCCGCTTCAAGCGATGCTGTTGAATTTCGCGAAGTCGGGGCGGGGCGAGCGGGCATAGATCGTCGCGGGGTCGCCGTGGCCGAGCGTCGAGATGAAGTTGGTCCGCACCGCAGGCGTGTCGTGGAAGAACGCCGCATCGACCTTGCCCGCGTCGAAGCCCGACATCGGCCCGGTATCGAGCCCGAGCATCCGCGCGGCGATGATGAAATACGCCCCCTGCAACGTCGAGTTGCGGAACGCGGACGCCTCGCGCAGTTCGGCGTTGCCGTCGAACCACGACTTCGCATCGGCGTGCGGGAACAGCTCGGGCAAATGCTCGTGGAAATTCGTGTCCATGCCGATGATCACCGACACGGGGGCATTGAGGATCTTCGGCTGGTTCTGCGCGCTACACGCGTCCGCGAGCTTCTGCTTGGCTTCGTCGCTGGTGACCCAGATCAGGCGCGCGGGGAGCTGGTTGGCGGAGGTCGGGCCCCACTTCATCAGGTCCCAGATCGCGTGGAGCTCGGACTCGGCGACCGGCTGATCGGTGTAGCCGTTATAGCTGCGAGCGTCGCGGAAGACGGTGTCGAGGACGGTGTCGTCGAGTTTCTCGCGCATCAGACGGCTCTCACTTCGGTGACTTCGGGGACGTAGTATTTCAGCAGCTGCTCGATGCCGTTCTTGAGCGTGGCGCTCGATGACGGGCAGCCGGCGCAGGCACCCTGGAGCTGGAGGAACACCTTGCCCTTGTCGAAGCCGCGATAGACGATGTCGCCACCGTCGTTCGCCACCGCGGGGCGGACGCGCGTGTCGATCAGTTCGCGAATCTGCGCAACGATGTCGGCATCGGCGGGATCGTCGGACAGCGCCGGCTCGTCGGATGGCACCGAGAAACCGGCGCGCGCGGGCTTGAACAGCGGCATCGCCGCGGAAAAATGATCGAGCAGGATCGCGAGCACGTCGGGCTTCAGATCCGACCAGGCGACGCCCGGCCCGGCGGTCACGGACACGAAATCGCGGCCGAAGAACACGCCGGTCACGTCGCCGAGGTTGAAGATCGCCTCGGCCAGCGGACTGGTCTCGGCTTCCTCGGGGGTGGCGAAGTCGCGCGTGCCGGCGTCCATGACGGTACGTCCCGGCAGGAACTTCAACGTCGAGGGGTTCGGGGTGGATTCCGTTTCGATCAGCATGAGGGTCATGTGGCCCGGCGGGCGCGAGGGATCAAGCGCGGAACGGGAAACGGTTTCTTTCGGGCGCCGAGCACCGCTTTGTTATCACGCCGGGGCCTGCGCGCTGGGTTCCTACGCCAGGGCTCGCGTCGTGGCTCCCGTGCCAGGCCTCCCCCGGCCGCGTCAGGCATCACTGTGCGGCTGATATGCCGCGGTGTTGCTATCCTACAGACTAGGCCGCGAGGGGGAGCGAGGGATCGGACCGCTTGGGGCTGAGTTTGGCGGCCCAGCGCGCAAGGACATCCTCGTTCTCACCTATCCATGTCTTGGCCAGTCCCGTCAGCTCGGCGAGATGCTCGGGGCTGGCATCGTCCAGTCCGCCCCCATTGGGACTGAGCGGGAATTCTGCGCGATCATAATTGCCGCTGCTCGCCAGTTCTCGGGCCTGGTACGATATCGTGCTGGAGCCGGCCTGCATCAGGATCGAGAAGATCGGTACGCGGCGCAGCGGATTGACCCAGCCGAAGATCGACCAGTGGCCCGCGGATTTGTAGGGCCGATCGGAGGCCCCGGTGCTGAGCGACAGGATTTCCAGATCGCCGAGATGCCAGCCAAGCTTGCGCGCCTCGATGATCGCCGCGATCGTCGGGTCGTTGGCGAAGACGCCGCCGTCGATCAGCAGCAACGCGGGTTCTGCCCTGACCGCGCCGACTCCCGTGGTCGCTGGGATGGCGGCGGGGGGAAAGAAGGTCGGCGCCGCCGAGGTCGCGCGGGCCGCGACATGCAGCGGGAAGACGCGCTCGGGTTTTGCCGGGTCCACGGGATAATCGGGGCCGCCCGCCATGAAGACGGCCTTGCGCCCGATCATGTCGTAGGCCGGAATGACGATGTTGGTCAGCGCGTCGCGAGTCGTCGCGGTGGTGCCGATCCGCGCGGCGAGAATCTTCTCGAGCGGGCGAGCGCTGTAGGGGAAGCCCGGCAGCCGCTGCGACAGGCCGAGAATATGCGGGAATATCCGCTTGCCGTCGGTGCGATAGAAATCGACCAGATCGCTGGCCGTGCACGCCGCGCTGGTCTTGTCCGCCTGGCTCGGCGCGGTGAGACCGGCGGCGATGATCCCGCCGGTAGAGGTGCCCGCGATCAGGTCGAAGCACTCGCACAGCGGCCGTTCGATCCGACGCTCCAGTTCGGCGAGAATCAGCGCGGGGATCAGCCCGCGTATCCCACCGCCATCGATCGTCAGCATGTATCTCGGTGTCGCGCGATCCTTGGCCACGGCCATTTCTCCCCACCAGTACGGCGTATCAGCAAACGGCCGCTCGGTTTGCAAAGACCGGTCCGGTTTGGTTCGATCCGCCCGACGTCACGTGGCCGGGGACATCACCGCGGTGTGCAGGCTTAGGCGGAACGGCGGGCGACGCGCAGGACCAGGTCTGCAATCCATTTGCCGGGATTGCGCAGCGGCCGCTCGAACTGGATCAGCAACACCACCCGCGTACCGTGCGTATCGTTCCAGACCTCGTGCCGATACGTGTCGTCGAACACCAGCGTCTCGCCTTCGGCCCAGCGAACGGTCCGGTCGTGGACCCGCATCCGGACGTCGCCGTCGCGCGGGACGATCAGGCCGAGGTGGCAGGTGATCAGGCGCTTGGTCGCGCCGCGACGCTCGGGAATGTGAGTGCCGGGCGCGAGGATCGAAAAGGACGCGCTGTGGAGGCCGGGGATGCGCGCGACCACGGCCGCCGTACGCGGGCAGCGCTCGAGGCTGTGCTCGATCGTCGCGCCGCCGGGCAATGCCCCGGCTGGCAGCGCAACGCGAACGGCTTCGTCGCGGATCGCCGCCCAGTCGTCGCGCAACCCCGCAGTCCACGCGAAGTCGCGAACGTCGAGCACCGGATCGTTGGCGACCAGCGATGACGACGCGATTACCGGGTCGAACGCGCTACGCAGGCGCTCGCCAATACGGGCAATTAGCGGGCGATTGGCCTTGCCCACGGTCGACGCGCTAGTCGTGGGACCGACGCCAGGAACGCGAACGCGACGCCGTACGGCCGACCCGCCCGAATCCCGCCACAATGAAGACTGCCCCAGTTCGGCTCCGACCGTCATCGCTACCCTGCATCCCGGCGCGTCGTGGCACCGATCCCCGTGTTGCGACATGTCTTAGCGGCGGTGTTGGACGAAATGATGGCGCCGCGGCGGCCGACTGAGGCGCGGCGCTGGCGATCTAAGGCGCGGCGCTGGCGATCTAAGGCGCGGCGCTGGCGATGCGTGCGCGGGGGCGCTAGAGATGCACGATGCTATCCTTTCCGCGCCTGTACCGCGCTCCCATCCTGCTTCCCCTCGTGCTCGGCCTCGCCATCCCGGCGAGCGGGCAGATGGCGACGCAGCAGGCCGCCTCCACGCCCGCTACGGAGGGTGGCAAGGAAGCGCCGACGCTGCCCGAACTGACGGGTATCGATACGACCGCGTGGCTCTACAAGGGCAGCGACCTCACCCGTGACCCCGAGTGGAAGTTCGGCACGCTGCCCAACGGCATGCGCTTTGCGGTGCGCAAGAACGGCGTGCCGCCCGGCCAGGTTTCGGTGCGCGTGCGGATCGATGCGGGCTCGCTCAACGAGACCGACAGCGAACGCGGCTTCGCGCATTTCATCGAGCATCTGACCTTCCGCGGCTCCGAATACGTCCCCGACGGCGAGGCCAAGCGCGTCTGGCAGCGGTTCGGCGCGACCTTCGGCTCGGATACCAACGCGCAGACCACGCCGACATCGACCACCTTCAAGCTCGACCTGCCCTCGGCGACCGAAACCGGGCTCGACGAGAGCCTGAAGATCATGTCGGGCATGATGGAGAAGCCGACGATCACCGATGCGTCGGTCACCGCCGAGCGTCCGGTCGTGCTGGCGGAACAGCGCGAGCAGCCGGGGCCGCAGGTGCGGTTCGGCGATGCGATCCGCGCGACGTTCTTCGCCGGACAGCCGCTCGCGGATCGCTCGCCGATCGGCAATATCAAGACGCTCGAGGCGGCGACCGGCGCCACCGTGAAGGCGTTCCACGATCGCTGGTATCGGCCCGAGAATACCGTCGTCATCATTTCGGGCGACATGGACCCGGCGCTGTTCGGGCGGCTGATCGTCAAGAACTTCGCCGACTGGAAGCGCACCGACCCGTTCACCCCTGCGCCCAGCTTCGGCAAGCCCGATCCGAAGGCGCCGGTCGCCGCGTCGATCGCCGAGTCGGCCATCCCGGCGGTGGTCACGCTCGGCGTGGTCCGCCCTTGGGAGTATAAGGACGACACCGCGATCATGAACCAGAAGCGGCTGGTCGACGTGCTCGCCACCCGCCTCATCAGCCGCCGCCTCGAAACGCGCGCGCGCGCCGGCGGCAGCTTCCTGCAGGCGGGCGTGTCGATCGACGACGTGTCGCGCTCGGCGAACCTGACTAGCGTCAACATCGTGCCGATCGGGACCGACTGGGAAGCCGCATTGAAGGACGTCCGCGCGGTGATCGCCGACGCGCAGACCAACGCGCCGAGCCAGGCCGAAGTCGACCGCGAATACGCCGATTTCGACACGATCATGCGCACCAGCGTTGAGACCGCCAAGGTCGAGGCAGGGTCGAAGCAGGCCGACGACATGGCCAGTGCGCTCGATATTCGCGAGACGGTCGCGGGCCCAGAAACGTCTTATAAGATTTTGCAGGACGCCAAGGCGAAGGGCATGTTCACGCCCGCCACGCTGCTCGCCTCGAGCAAGGCGATCTTCGAAGGCATCACGCGCGCGCTCGTCAATACGCAGACGCCCGATGCCGGCGCCGCGACGAAGCTGGCGACCGCATTGAAGGCGGACGTGTCGGGGCTGGCCGGCAAGCGCCGCGCGCAGGCTGCGGTCGATTTCTCGAAGCTGCCGTCGCTCGGCAGGCCGGGCGTCGTCGCCAGCCGCGAGAAGATCGCCGCGTTCGACATGGAGCAGGTGAACTTCGCCAACGGCACGCGCGTGCTGCTGTTCCCCAACTCGGGCGAGACCGGGCGCGTCTATGTGCGCGTGCGGTTCGGCGGCGGCTATACCGCGATCCCGTCGAACCGGCCGACGCCGGCCTGGGCGGGCGATCTCGCGCTGGTCGCGGGGGGTATCGGCAAGCTCGACCAGGGCGATCTCGATCAGCTGACCGCAGGGCGGCGGATCG
This sequence comes from Sphingomonas sp. Leaf242, assembly GCF_001422045.1. Taxonomy (GTDB): domain Bacteria; phylum Pseudomonadota; class Alphaproteobacteria; order Sphingomonadales; family Sphingomonadaceae; genus Sphingomonas. Next base: position 104,992 of record NZ_LMLW01000001.1, on the reverse strand, counting down.
GTCTCGACTTCGGGATCGACGACGATGCGTTCACGCTGAATGCGATCACGTCGCCGGCGGATTACGCGGATCAGTTGCGGCTGATGGCTGCGAAGCTGACGTTCCCGGCCTGGGATCCGGCACCGGTCGCGCGGGCGCGTGTCGCTGCGCTGGCGGGGTTCGCCGGGTATGATTCGTCGCCCGACGGCGTGTTGTCGCGCGACCTCGAAGGTCTGCTCCGCGCGGGTGATCCGCGCTGGGGGACGCCGTCGAAGGCGACCGTCGAGGCACTGAATGCGAAGGACTTCCGGGCGTTCTGGGAGCCGATCCTGAAGACCGGACCGATCGAGGTCTCGATCTTCGGTGACGTGAAGACCGAGGAGGCGATCGCGGCGGTGGCGAAGACGTTCGGGGCGATGACGCCGCGGACGGCGGTGTCGACGATGGGGGCGCCGGTCGGCTTCCCCGCGCACAACATGACGCCGGTGATGCGCGCGCATACCGGCCCCGAGAACCAGGCGGCGGCGGTGATCGCCTGGCCGACCGGTGGCGGGATCGACAACATCGTCGAGGCGCGGCGTCTCGACGTGCTGGCGCAGGTGTTCAGCGATCGGCTGTTCGAGCGGCTCCGGCAGGCAGCGGGCGCGAGCTACAGCCCCAACGTGTCGAGCCAGTGGCCGGTCGGGATGAACACCGGCGGCCGGATGGTCGCGATCGGGCAGGTGGCGCCCGACAAGGTGGCGTTCTTCTTCCAGATCGCGCGGCAGATCGCGGCCGAACTGGTGTCGACGCCGATCGCTGCGGACGAGCTGGACCGGATCAAGAAGCCGATGGGGCAGTATATTTTGCGCGCCTCGACGGGGAACCAGTTCTGGTTGCAGCAGCTCGGCGGCGCGACATTCGATCCGCGACGGATCGCGGCGACGCAGCGGATCGCTTCGGACTTGGTCGCCACCACGCCGGTGGAATTGCAGGCGACGGCGGCGAAATACCTGCGGCCGGAGAAGGACTGGACGATGGCGGTCGTGCCGGCTGCGACGCCCGCGAAGAAGTGAACTAGTCCCTCTCCCCCACGGGGAGAGGGAGGGAGGAGCCACTTGGCGACGGAAGGGTGAGGGGCTTTGGGACGAACGGTCCGAGCCTCACGCCCCTCACCCTCCCACCCGCAAGAGCGGGCGGGCCCCTCCCTCTCCCCGAGGGGGAGAGGGGTTAAAGCGCCCCCTCCCCACTCGCGCGCAAATTTGGTAGGGGCTCGGCATGTCCCCTCCCGAAACCTTCCCAAAAACCTTCCACGTCAAGTCGTTCGGCTGCCAGATGAACGTCTATGACGGCGAGCGCATGGCCGAACTGATGGCCGCTCAAGGCCTGACGCAAGCCGATGCCGTCGATGCCGACGTCGTCGTCCTGAACACCTGCCACATCCGCGAACGCGCCACCGAAAAGGTCTATTCGGATATCGGCCGGCTGCGGAAGGACCAGCGCCGCAAGTCCGGCAAGACGCCGATGATCGCGGTCGCCGGCTGCGTTGCGCAGGCCGAGGGCGAGGAGATCTTCACTCGCGCCAAGGTCGACATCGTCGTCGGCCCGCAGGCGTATCACAACCTGCCCGACCTCGTCGCGAAGGCCGCCGCCGGCACACCCTCGCTCGACACCGACATGCCGCTACTGTCGAAGTTCGGCGCCCTCCCCGCCCGCCGGAAGGTCGCCCCTTCGGCGTTCCTGACGGTGCAGGAAGGGTGCGATAAGTTCTGCACCTATTGCGTCGTCCCCTACACGCGCGGCGCGGAGATCAGCCGGCCGTTCGCGGCGATCGTCGACGAGGCTAAGGCGCTGGTCGACGCCGGCGCGCGCGAGATCACGCTGCTCGGCCAGAACGTCAACGCGTGGTTGGAGAATGAGCGCGGGCTGCACGACCTGATCCGCGACCTCGACCGCATCCCCGGCCTCGCGCGGATCCGCTACACCACCAGCCACCCCAACGACATGACGCAAGGCCTGATCGACGCGCACCGCGACATCGAGAGCCTGATGCCGTTCCTCCATCTGCCCGTGCAGTCCGGCAGCGACCGCGTGCTGAAGGCGATGAACCGGTCGCATACGCGGGACTCTTATCTCCGCCTGCTCGACCGCGTCCGTGCGGTGCGCCCCGACATCGCGCTGTCCGGTGACTTCATCGTCGGTTTCCCCGGCGAGACCGACGCCGAGTTCGAGGACACGCTGAGCCTGGTCGACGCGGTCGGCTACGCGCAGGCCTACAGCTTCAAATACAGCCCCCGCCCCGGCACGCCGGCGGCGTCGATCGTCGAACAGGTCTCCGAGGACGTGATGGACGACCGCCTCCAGCGTCTCCAGGCGGCGCTCAACCGCGACCAGCACGCCTTCAATGCCGCCACCGTCGGGCGTACGTGCTCGGTCCTGCTGGAGCGTACGGGGAAACTGCCGGGGCAGTTGATCGGCAAGTCGCCGTGGCTGCAATCGGTCCACCTGATCGGCGACCACGCGATCGGCGACTTGGTGGAGGTGACGCTGGCCGCCGCGGGGCCCAATTCGCTGACTGGCGTGGAGCGCGTGCGCGAGGCGGCGTAACGACGGGACGGTTGGTGATCTTACGCGTCAGAGATCCCTAGGGCCCCCGTCACCCCGGACCTGTTCCGAGGTCCACCGTGCCGCAAACCAACCGTTCGGAGGGCATGCCGCGGTGGATGCCGGAACGAGCCCGGCATGACGGAGGTTGGTAGATCAAACGCGGAGCCTGATGACGCCTGTCGTCGAGGGTTCTCAGCAACGTTGATGAGCCTACCCCCGCCCCCCGCGATTTCGCTGTCCTACATCCGGATCGCCTGTCACACTCGCCCCCGATGCAGCTTCGCCCACGCGACTCGAATCATCTCTCAGCCAGCGCTCCGGCGCGGCTTGAACGCGTCGCCCGCGATGCTCATCTTCCTTTCAAAGGTTACGGTTCGACGCTTCCAGGCGTAACCTTTGACACCCTGAAAGGACCGTATGAGCCGTAAACCCGTTCCCGCCCAGTCCGGTGACCGCGCCCGAGTCGAGCTGCTGTTCGACAAGCCCCAATTGCTCGTCCGGCTCTTCGGCCAGTACGACCAGAACCTGGTAGCGCTCGAAAATCGCCTCGGCGTCTACATCACCGCACGAGGGAACAAGATCGGCCTGGAGGGCACCGCCGAACAGGTCGCCAAGGCGCGCGATGTGCTCCACGATCTGTACGCCCGCATCCAGCGCGGCGAGGACGTCGATACCGGTCTCGTCGACGCGTCGATCGCGATGGCGGACGAGCCCGTGCTCGAGGGCATCATCCGCGCCGATGCGGGCGGCGGTGGTGCGCCACCGATCATGATCCGGACGCGCAAGAAGACGATCGTCCCGCGCACGCCGGCGCAGGCGCATTACATGCGCGAACTCGCCAACAACGACATGATCTTCGCGCTCGGGCCGGCAGGGACGGGCAAGACCTATGTGGCGGTAGCGCAGGCGGTGCAGCAGCTCATCACCGGCAGCGTCCAGCGGCTGATCCTGTCGCGCCCCGCGGTCGAAGCGGGCGAGCGGCTCGGGTTCCTGCCCGGCGACATGAAGGAGAAGGTCGATCCGTACCTGCGCCCGCTCTACGATGCGCTGTACGACTGCCTCCCCGCCGAGCAGGTCGAGCGCCGGATCGCGAGCGGCGAAATCGAGGTCGCGCCGATCGCGTTCATGCGTGGGCGGACGCTGGCGGATGCGTTCGTGATTCTCGATGAGGCGCAGAATACCACGCCCGCGCAGATGAAGATGTTCCTGACGCGCTTCGGCCAGAACAGCCGGATGGTGATCTGCGGCGATCCGAAGCAGGTGGATATTCCGGGCGGAGTCGCGGCGTCGGGGCTGGGCGATGCGGTCCGGCGGCTGGAGGGGCTCGAGAGCATCTCAATGTGCCGCTTTACCGTCGGCGACGTGGTGCGTCATCCGATCGTCGGGCGCGTCGTCGAGGCGTATGAGGGCAACGACGAGGCATAACGAACGCGAAACCCCTCCCCTTCAGGGGAGGGGCAGGGGTGGGGCTTCGTCACAAGCGTCGCGGTTGGGGAAACGCCCCACCCCGACCCTCCCCTGAAGGGGAGGGAGTTTTGGTCAGCCCTTCAACTTCGCCGCGGTCTCCGCGATACGCTTGCCTTGGTAGCGGGCGCCGTCAAGTTCCGCGGTGGTCGGCATGCGGCTGCCGTCGCCGTCCGAGATCGTCGTCGCGCCGTACGGCGAGCCACCCTTGACCGTGTCGACGCCCATCTGCGCCTGGAAGCCATAGTCGAGCCCGACGATCGTCATGCCGTGATGCAGCAGGTTGGTGATGATCGAGAACAAGGTCGTCTCCTGACCGCCATGCTGGCTCGCAGTCGAGGTGAATGCACCACCGACCTTGCCGACCAGCGCGCCCGAGAACCACTGGCCACCGGTCGTGTCCCAAAACTGCGCCATCTGCGCGGGCATCCGGCCGAAGCGGGTCGGCGCGCCGACGATGATCGCGTCATAGTGTTCGAGCGCGGCGGGACCTTCGATCTCGGCGTGCGCGGTATCGGTCTTGAAATGCGCGGCCTCGATGACGGCCTGCGGCGCGGTCTCGGCGACGCGGCGGATATCGACGTCGGCACCACCGGCACGCGCGCCCTCGGCGACGGCGTCGGCCATCTGCTCGATGTGGCCGTAGGACGAGTAATAGAGCACGAGAACCTTGGTCATATGTGTTTCCTTCGAGTTCCCCTCCCGCTTGCGGGAGGGGTTAGGGGAGGGAAGTTCCGGGCGGGGTCGAGGCAGGAAGCCCCTCCCCCAACCCCTCCCGCAGGCGGGAGGGGAGTATTATTCCGAGTCTACGAGAACGATCTCGGCGTCGTCCTGTGCCGTGATCGTCACCGTCTGACCGCCCGAGAGCGCCGCTCCGTCGCGTGCGGCAAAGGCGTCGTCGCCGATCGTGATCGCACCGGTCGCGGGCACCAGATACACGTGGCGCCCCTCACCGATCGCATAGTCGACGCTGTCGCCGGCCTTGAGCGTCGCGGCCAGCACGCGGGCATTCGCGCGGATCGGCAGCGCGTCGCCGTCACCCTCGAACCCACTCGCCAGCGTCACGAACTGGCCCGAGCGCTCGCCCTTGGGGAACGGCTTGGCGCCCCAGCTCGGCGCACCGCCCTTGCGCGACGGCTCGATCCAGATCTGGAAGATCGTCGTCGTCTCTGGTTCGAGATTATACTCGGCGTGGCGGACGCCGGTGCCGGCGCTCATCACCTGGACGTCGCCTGCCTCGGTACGGCCCTTGTTGCCGAGCGAATCCTGATGCGTGATCGCGCCGCTGCGGACGTAGGTGATGATCTCCATGTCCTGATGCGGATGCGGCGGGAAGCCCGAATTGGCGGCGATCTGGTCGTCGTTCCACACCCGGATCGCGCCCCAGCCCATCCGCGCGGGATCGTAATAGCTGGCGAACGAGAAATGGTGGCGCGCGTTGAGCCAGCCGTGATTGGCATGGCCGAGGCTGTCGAAGGCGCGGCGGTCTACTTTGCTGAGCGTCGTGGTCGTCATGAGATGTCTCCACTGGTTGATCCCAAGATAGGCGCGCGGATCGCCGCGTAAATAGAAACGGTGGAAACCGATCGTTTCGGTGCTAGCGTGCTGACAAGCTGATCCACCACCCCGGCGAAGGCCGGGGCCCAATTGGCAAGGTCGACATAACGAAGGACTGCGCTTCGTTATCGATGCCTCCCAATGGGGCCCCGGCCTTCGCCGGGGTGGTATATTTCTGATGTTTGCGGAGCTCCTCATGCGCCTGCCCGATCTCGAAGCCTGGGCGATCTTCGCCAGTGTGGTGGAGCATCGTTCGTTCAGCGCCGCCGCCGATGCGGTGGGCTTGAGCAAGGCGACCGTGTCGAAGGCGATCACGCGGCTCGAAGCGCATCTTGGCCAGTCGCTGTTCCACCGCACCTCGCGCCGGCTCGCGCTGACCGAGGCGGGCAAGCCGCTCGCCGAGCATGCCGCGCGTATCCTTGCCGAAGCCCGGGCCGCCGAAGAGTCCGCGCATGACGCCGCCAGCGCGCATACGGGCCGGGTCCGACTTGCCGCGCCGATGAGCTTCGGCATCACCAACGTTGCGCCATTGCTCGCCGAGTTTCTCGCCGCGCATCCCGGCATCGAGGTCGACCTGCATCTGTCCGACGCGCGCGTCGATATCGTCGCGGAGGGGTTCGACATCGCGTTGCGGATCGCCGAGTTGCCCGACAGTTCGCTGCGCGCGCGCCGCCTGTGCACGATCCAGGCGCATCTCGTCGCCGCACCGCGCTATCTAGCGGCGCACGGAACGCCGACGCATCCGGCGCAACTCGGCGAGCATAAACTGTTCGGCTATTCCAATGTCGTCGGGCCCTGGCGCTTTCACGGCCCCGACGGCGCGGACGTCTCGGTACGCACGCAGGGGCAGCTTACCGCGAACAGCGGCGAAGCGATTATTCCCTCGCTGATCGCCGGTCTCGGCATCGCGCGACTGCCCGACTTCATCGTCAATGCGCATCTCGCGAGCGGCGCGCTGGTGACGATCCTCGACGATTGGGCGCCCGCGCCGATCGGCCTTCATCTGCTGACTCCGCCCAGCCCGTTGCGGCCGGCCAGGGTCGAGGCGCTGATCGAATTCCTCGGGAGCCGCCTGCGCGATCGATAGAAATGCGCTGGCGTGGAACTTCCGTTCGCGGGTAGTGCTTTCGTCCTGACGCTTTCGCCCCGAAAGGCCCGCATGCTCGAAATCGCACTTTCTTCTGACGCCCCCTGGCCGGGCCAGGGCCCTGGGTATGATTGGGAGGCACTCGCCTTGCGTGCGGCGACGGCGGCGATCGAGTGGACTCCGCACGGCGAACTGCTGACCAGCGCGGCAACGGTCGAGATCTCGATCCGGCTCGCGTCGGACGACGAGGTCCATACGCTCAACAAGCAGTACCGCCAGAAGGATAAGCCGACCAACGTCCTGTCCTTCCCGATGGTCCAGCCGGACTTGCTCGCCACGGTCAGCCAGAATTCGGACGACGGCGAGGTGCTGCTTGGCGACATCATCCTCGCGCACGGCGTCTGCGTCGCGGAAGCGGCCGAGCGCGGTATTTCGGTCGAGGATCATGCGATGCATCTGATGGTGCACGGCACGCTGCATCTGCTAGGCTATGACCATATCGACGACGACGAGGCCGAGGGCATGGAGCAGATCGAGCGCGATGCGCTCGCGGCGCTCGGTCTCCACGACCCTTACCTGATAACAGAGGACTGACGACCACGATGGCCGATGGCCCCAATGCCGGTAACGGCGATAGTAGCGACAGTATCTGGCGCGGGCTCAAGGGCCTGATCTTTGGTGCTCAAGACGAATCCCTTCGCGACCAGCTCGAGGATGCGATCGACCGGCACGAGGGCGATCCCGCCCCCGATGCCAAGGGCGATCTGACCCCGCTCGAGCGCCAGATGGTCCGCAACCTGCTCCACTTCAGCGAGCGCGATGCGGGCGACGTCGGCGTGCCCCGCGCGGATATCATCGCGGTCGAGGAAGAGACCCCGTTCGCCGATCTCGTCAAGCTGTTCGCGGAAGCCGGCCATAGCCGCCTGCCGGTCTACCGCGACAACCTCGATACGATCATCGGCATGGTCCACATCAAGGACGTCTTCAACATCCTCGCGACCGGCGCCAAGCATCCGACCTCGATCGCCGGGCTGATCCGCGAACCGCTCTACGCGCCGATGTCGCGCGGTGCGCTCGATCTGCTCGCGGACATGCGCCAGAAGCACGTCCATTTGACGATCGTGCTCGACGAGTATTCGGGCACCGAAGGTCTGGTAACGTTCGAGGATCTGATCGAGGAGATCGTCGGCGAGGTAGAGGACGAGCATGACGAGGCGCCGCAGGTGCTGATGACGCCGATCGAAGGCGGGGCCTGGGATGCCGACGCGCGCGCCGAGCTGGAGGATGCCGCAGAACTGATCGATCCGCGTCTGGCGGAGGTCGACGGCGATATCGACACGCTGGGCGGGCTGGCGGCCTTGCTGGCGGGGCATGTCCCGCAGATCGGCGAATGCGTCGATCATCCGAGCGGGTGGAAGCTCGAGATTATCGACGCCGACGAGCGGCGTATCAACCGATTGCGCCTGCATCCGCCGGTGGTGCCAGTCGAGGACGACGACTGATACAGCCTCTGCAATGGATCGACGGGCCTTTTACCCATGATCCATTGCCCCGGCCCTGCCGCCGTTCTAACTTCCCTTCATGCGCAAACACATCCTCATCGTCCTTGGGCTGATCCTGCTGGTGATCGCCGCGGGCGTCACCTATCTCGCCTGGCCCGACACGGCGGAATTGTCGGTCGACCAGGTCGCCGGCAAGCTGCCCAAGATCACCGATCCCCGCATCCAGACGATCCCGACCGTGAAAGTGGCGAAGGTCGTCGGCTGGCAGAACGGCGCGATGCCGACGCCTGCCGCGGGCCTCAAGATTCAGCCGTTCGCGACCGGGCTCGACCACCCGCGCTGGATGTACCGCCTCCCCAGCGGCGACGTGCTGGTCGCCGAGACGAACTCGCCCCCGCGCGAGGGCGGCGGGATCACCGGCTGGGTGATGAAGGTTCTGATGGGCCGCGCCGGCGCCGGCGTGCCCTCGGCCAACCGCATCACGCTGCTCCGCGATGCGAACGGCGATGGCGTGGCGGAAACGAAGTCGGTGTTCATGACCGGCCTCAACTCGCCGTTCGGCATGACGCTGCTCGACGGCCAGCTCTACATCGGCAACACTGACGCACTCGTCCGCGTGCCCTATGTCGACGGTCAGACCAAGATCACCGCCAAGCCCGAGCTCGTCATCAAGCTCAACCCCGGCGGAAACCACTGGGCGCGCAACGTCATCACCGCTGCCGATGGCAAGACGCTGTACGTCGGTGTTGGATCTTCGACCAACATCGCCGAGAACGGCATGGACGCCGAGAAATACCGCGCCAACATCCTGCAGGTCTGGCCGAAGGACAAGAACTGGCGGATCTACGCGGCCGGCCTGCGCAACCCCAACGGCATGGCGATCAATCCCAAGTCGGGCGGACTGTGGACCGTCGTCAACGAGCGCGACATGCTCGGCTCCGACCTCGCGCCCGATTACCTGACGCAGGTCGAGTTCGGCGATAACTTCGGCTGGCCCTGGTATTATTGGGGCGGCTATCCCGATCCTCGCGTCGAGCCGAAGAACCCCGCGCTTCAGCAATATGCCAAGCGCCCCGACTATGCGCTGGGGCCGCACGTCGCTGCGCTCGGCCTGACCTTCTCCGCGGATGCGAAGCTCGGCGCGAAGTTCGCCAACGGCGCGTTCGTAGGCGAGCACGGATCATGGAACCGCAAGCCGGTATCGGGCTACAAGGTCGTCTACGTACCGTTCGGCGACACCGGCTTCCCGGCGGCGAACGCGAAGCCGGTCGATGTGCTCGGAGGATTCTTGAACAAGGACGGCGATGCGCAGGGTCGCCCGGTCGGCGTCATCACCGACAAGACCGGCGGCCTGCTGGTCGCGGACGACATCGGCAACGCGATCTGGCGGGTCAGCGCCGGGGGGTGATCTTGCCGGAGGTCGGCAAAGGCCCCGCCCTCTATACCAACGGCGTACGATCCCGACTTGTCGTCATCCCCGCGGAGGCCGGGACCCATATGCTCCAAAGCTATCGATTAACTCGCAAGCTTTGCCAGTATGGGTTCCCGCCTGCGCGGCAATGACGATCCGGGGTTTAGGCAGGCGGCTTTCTATCAGCGCCTAACGCACCCGCTCACCCCGCCAGGATCCCCCGAGCCTCGTCGAGATCATCCTCGTCGACCATCACGCGGACCGGGATCAGCAACCAGCTCCCCTCCATGATCGACATCCCGCCATCGAATGCGATCGCGGGAATGCCTTCGCTTTCCAGCCGCCCGACGATGATATGCGCCTCGTTGCGGCCGTACCGCCCCAGTTCGACCAGGCTCATGCGCCGACGCGATCCGGCAGAACGGTGCCGAGCCGAACCGGCAAGCCATCGATGCTCGCAACAGGCCTCGCCAATTCCCCAGTCCGTTCGGCGTCGGACTGCCTGGCGTGATACTTCGACAAGGTCTGCCGCTCGCGCTCCAGCGTCATGAACGGCACGCCCCAGCCGCAACTCGTCTGCACCTCGTCGACATCGATCACGAAGATCTGCCGCGTGCCCGGCAACGGCGTAAACTGCGCATGCAGGTCCGTCCACTCCGCATCCTGCGGCAACACCGCACGACCCGTGCCATAGATGCGGAAGATCAGCGCCGGCTGGTCGAACGCGCAGAACATGATCGTGATGCGACCATCGGCGCCCAGATGCGCGTTCGTCTCGTTCCCCGACCCACCGACGTCGAGATACGCGACCGTCTTCGGATCGAGCATACGAAAGCTGTCCATGCCCTTGGGACTGAGATTGATCCGCGCGCCTTCCGCGGCTGTCGCAACGAAGAATACCGGTTGCCGCATCACGAACGCGCGATGATCGTCGGTGAGCGCGGGGAAGAAGTCCATCGTTCGGCTCCGAATTGACGCGCATCATCGACGCGCATACTCTATGCCCATGAAACATGATCCAGTCGCAACCGGCAAGCGCAAATCGGTTAATATGTCGCTCGATACCGGCATCGTAGCGGCGGCCCGGGAGGCAGGGCTCAACCTCTCCCAGATCAGCGAACACGCTATCAGGCATGCAACGAAAGTCGAACAGGAGCGCCGCTGGAAGGAAGAAAATCGCGAGGCGATAGAGGGCTGGAACCACTGGTACGAAAAGAACGGCGATCCGCTCGCCCATTTGCGGTCGCTCTGAATGGCACAGTTCGACGTCTACCGCGTTCGCGGCAACGTGCTGGTGATCGATTGCCAGTCTGATCTTCTGGCTGATTTGCCGACCCGCTTCGTGGTGCCGCTTCGCCCGACCGACACCGTCGCACTCAAGAGGCTGACCCCGACCTTCGTTATCGACGGCACGGCACTGACCATGATCACGCCGCTAGCGCGGGCGATCGATGTCCGCGATATCGAAGATACCGTCACGACACTCGACGCAGCGCAGTTCGAGATCAAGGCTGCGCTCGATATGTTGATCTCCGGGTTTTAAGCCGCCGTCCCCCCGACCGTAAGCCCATCGACCAGCAACGTCGGCTGGCCGACACCAGCCGGCACCGACTGCCCGCCCTTGCCGCAAATACCGATACCCTCGTCGAGCGCGAAGTCGTTGCCGATCCCGCGCACCTTGGTAAGCGAACTCGGACCATCGCCGATCAGCGTCGCGCCCTTGATCGGCGCGCCCAGCTTGCCGTCCTCGATCAAATACGCCTCGGTGCAGCTGAACACGAACTTGCCCGACACGATGTCGACCTGCCCGCCGCCGAACGCCTTGGCGAATATGCCCTTCTTCACGCGCGACAGAAGTTCGGCCGGGTCGTCGTTGCCCGCCTTCATGAACGTGTTCGTCATCCGCGGCATCGGTGCGTGTGCGTAGCTTTCGCGACGGCCGTTGCCAGTTGCCTCGACGCCCATCAGCCGTGCGTTGAGGCGGTCCTGCATATAGCCCTTGAGGATGCCGTCCTCGATCAGCACGGTCTCGCGCGTCGGCGTGCCCTCGTCGTCGATCGTCAGCGAGCCGCGGCGGTCTTGAAGCGAGCCGTCGTCGACCACCGTCACACCCTCGGCCGCGACGCGCTCGCCGATGCGACCCGAGAAGGCCGACGTGCCCTTGCGATTGAAATCGCCTTCGAGACCGTGACCGATCGCCTCGTGCAGCAAAATGCCGGGCCAGCCATTGCCGAGCAACACGGTCATCTCGCCCGCAGGAGCGGCGATCGAGTCGAGGTTTACGAGCGCCTGCGACAACGCCTCGTCGATCGCGCGGTTGTACGTCGCGGGCTCGAACAGGTCGTTGTAGAGATAGCGGCCTCCGATCCCGTAGCTGCCCGTCTCGCGGCGACCATTCTGCTCGGCGACGATCGAAACGTTCAACCGCACCAACGGCCGGACATCGGTCGCGACGAAGCCGTCCGCGCGGACGATCTCGACCACCGACCACGTCCCGGACAGGCTAACCGATACCTGCGCGACGCGAGGATCGCGCGCCCGCGCGGCGGCATCGATCGTCTGACACAGGTTCACCTTATCGGCGAACGGCACGAGGTCGAGCGGATCGGCGGCGGTGTATCGACGCTGGTTCGTGCCCTGCGGCGGACCGGCCTTCGCGGCCACACCGGGTTCGATCAGTGCCATCGTCTCTGCGGCGCGACGGATCGCAGCGGGAGTCATCTCGTTCGAATGCGCGAACGCGGTCATCTCGCCCGATACCGCGCGCAGGCCGAAGCCTGAGCTCGTGTCATAGGAGGCGGTCTTCAGCCGGCCGTCGTCGAAGCCGAACGCCTCGGCCTTGCGGTACTGGAGATAGAGCTCCCCGTCATCGGCTTTGCCGAGCGCCGTGGCGGTCAGCGCCTGCGCTTGTTCGGGGTCCAGGGTATCGCGGTAGAGGAACGAACGGGGGTCTGCTGCTATCGTCATCCGATAGATATAAGAGGCTTAGCGCCCTGCGCCATCCCCGTGATCGCGCAAAGTCGACTGGTCCGCGCCGTCCGCAGCGCCGCCGACTAGAATGAAGCGGCGGTCGCAATAGCCGCAATCGACATAGCCTGTCTCGTCGATCTGCAACCAGACGCGCGGGTGACCGAGCGCTGCGCCGCCGGGAATGTCGGTTGCGCCATCGCAGGCGACGCGGGCGTGGGTGACGCGGGTGGTTTCGAGCGGCGGATGCATGCAGGGGCGATAGCAAGCGCGGGCGGGCCGGGCAATTGCTTCTTCCTGTGGTCCAGAAGGAAGAATGGTTCACGCGGAGGCGCGGAGACGCGGAGGTGTTGCATCCAGCCTGTCGGTCGGGAGACATCATACTCCGTTCCGTAGGCAGATGATTGAGCGGTCGCTACGCGGCAAGCGCTACACCTCCGCGTCTCCGCGGCTCCGCGCGAACAAATCTTCTTTGCAGTGCCCGAGGGGATGACCAGTCCCGCCCGCCCCGCTATGCCGCTGGCATGACCGAAGCCGCCATCGCCATCAAGAACCTCTGCAAGACCTACGCGCCCGTCGGCACGGCGCCGCCCAAGCGTGCGCTCGACGACGTGACGTTCGACGTGCCCCGCGGCCAGATTTTCGGCCTGCTCGGCCCGAACGGTGCGGGAAAGTCGACGCTGATCAACATCCTCGCCGGGCTGGTCAACAAGACCGACGGTAGCGCCGCGATCTGGGGGTTCGACATCGACGAGCACCCGCGCAACGCCAAGGCGTCGATCGGGATCGTCAACCAGGAGATCCTGTTCGATCCGTTCTTCTCACCGTTCGAGACGCTGGAGATCCAGGCCGGCCTCTACGGCGTCCCCAAGGCGAAGCGCCGCACCATGGAACTGCTCCGCGCGGTCCATCTCGAGGACAAGGCGCACGCCTATGCACGCACGCTGTCGGGCGGGATGAAGCGGCGGCTGATGGTGGCGAAAGCGATGGTCCACTCGCCGCCCGTCCTCGTCCTCGACGAGCCGACCGCGGGCGTCGATATCGAACTGCGCCAGCAGCTCTGGACCTATGTCCGCAGCCTCAACCATGCCGGCGTGACGGTGGTCCTCACCACACATTACCTCGAAGAAGCCGAAGAACTCTGCGACCGGATCGCGATCATCAACAACGGTCGCCTGATCGCCAACGAACCGACGCGTGAACTGGTCGGCAAGGCGCAGGAGAAGATCGTCGCGGTCACGGTCGACCGCGACGTCACCGACATCCCGGCGAACGCATGCTTCCAGAAGATCGCGCTGAAAGGCACGCGGACGCTGGAGATCACCTACAAGAAGGACCGCGTGAACGCAGGCGAAGTCCTGGCCGCGGTCCAGTCCGTCGGCTTCGGGATCGTCGACGTCTCGACCAAGGAACCCGATCTCGAGGACGTCTTCCTCAGCCTGACGCGCGCGGCCAACGCCTGACTCAGTGACACACCGCGGGGCGAGCCGGTCCCGACGCCTTGTATGTCAGGATGAATTCGGAATGGCCCAGCTCTTCGGACTTGGTCTGCACGCCGTTCGCGATGCCGATGATCAGGTCGACGATCTCGGCCCCGACCTCGTCCAGCGTACCACGCCCCTCGAGGATGCGACCGGCGTCGACGTCCATGTCGTCGGCCATCCGCCGATAGGTGTCGGGATTGGCGCAGATCTTCACCACCGGCGAGATCGCCGAGCCGACCACCGAGCCGCGCCCGGTGACGAACAGGTTGATATGCGCGCCGCTCGCCATCAGTTCGCCGATCTCGGCATTGTCGACGATGTTGGGGAAGCCGAACTTGGGATCGCCGGGCGGCACGACGTCTAGCAGATAGAGGCCCGGCCCCGGCACCAGTTCGGCGGGGTCGATCACGCCATCGATAGCGCGGCTGCCCGACTTGGCATAGGCGCCGGCGGATTTCTCCTCCTGGCTCGACAGGCCACCCTCGGCGTTGCCGGGGGCAAAGCTGCCATAGCCCATCGCGCGGTAATAAATCTCGGCCTTGTGGACCGAGGCGATCAGCGCATCCGCCACGTCGGGTGTCGCGGCGCGGCTCGCCATATGCCCTTCGCAGCCGATCATCTCGCCGGTTTCCTCGAAGATGCACGCCGCACCCGCGTCGATCAGCGTATCGAAGGCGCGGCCGACCGCCGGGTTGCCGGTGATCCCGCTAGTCCCATCGGACCCGCCGCAGATCGTGCCGATCACCAGTTCCGACATCGCCATCGGCACACGGCGCGCGCGGGCGTCGGCTTCGGCACGGACGCGCTCGACCGCCGCCATCCCGGCTGCGATCGCCGGGCCGGTGCCGCCGACCTGCTGGATCACCACGGTCTCGACTGGGCGGCCCTGCTCCCGCGCGTTCGCACCGAGCAGTTCGCGGTTGAAGCTCTCGCAGCCTAGCGACAGCAGTACGACTCCGCCGACATTGGGGTGCGTGGTCAGCGCCTTCATCATCGCCAGCGCGTAGTCGTTGGGATAGCAGCCTGGAAAGCCGATTAGCTGGACGCGCGGATCGTCGATCTTGTCGACGATCCGGCGCGCGACGTGATGCGCGCATTCGACCAGGTACACGACCACGATGGCATCGCGGATGCCCTTGCGACCATCGGCGCGCAGCCAGCCGGTCATCGTCCCGTCGTTCTGGGCCACATAGTCCTGGGCCCCAGTGGTCTGGACCCCAAAGGTCTGCACCGCGTCGTTCATGAATGATCTCCTGCCGCGTCACGCAGGTGCGCGGGGATATAGTCGCTTTGCATGTTGTGCATGTGCACCCAGCCGCCCGCGGGCACGTCCGCCGTCGCCGACCCGATCGGCATGCCATATTTGACGATCTTGTCGCGCATTTTCAAGGACGAGACTGCGATCTTATGACCGAGATCGACCTTTTCGGTGATCGCCAGCGTGGTGCCCTCGACCATGATCGTCTCGCCGGGGATCAGGTTGCGGCAGGCTACCGCGACATTGTCGATGGGCGACAGGCGGATAGCGGCGGCGCTCATGGCGCCAACTCCGGCACCGGCGCATCGCCGCGCAGCAGCCCTTCGGTGCGCAACTCTTCCCAGAACGCCGGCGGAATCGACGCGTGATACAGGTCGACCGTCTGCGCCACGCGCGCCGCGCTGCCGATGCCCGGAATGACGCTGGCCACGAGCGGATGCGCGAGCACGAACGCGAGCGCTGCGGCAGGCAGAGCGACAGCGTGGCGGTCGGCGATCGCCTCGATTCCGCGCACGCGTGCCAGCACGTGGTCGGGCGCGGGTCCGTAGTCGTAATGGATCGTGCCGCTGCGCCGCGTGCCGGTCGCGAGGATGCCGCTGTTGTACGGACCACCGATCACGATCGACGTGCCCGCCGCGGCGCACGCCGGGAACAGCGCGTCGAGCGCATCCTGTTCGAGCAATGTATAGCGGCCGGCGAGCAGGATCGCGTCGAGCCGTGCCTCGGCCATGACGTCGAGGCAGACCTGGATCTCGTTGACGCCGATGCCGAAGCCCGTGATCGTGCCGTCGTCGCGCAGTCGCTCGAGTGCCTTAAGGCCGCCGCCGCTAGTCAGCTGCTGCCAGTAACCGTCCGCGGCGTCGCCATGCGTGTACCGGCCGATGTCGTGGACATAGAGCAGGTCTATCTTCGCCACGCCCAACCGCTGCAGGCTGTGCTCGTGGCTGCGCAGGATGCCGTCATGCGTGTAGTCGTAGCGCATCCGGAACGGCATCGGCGAGCGGAAGCCGTCGCGTTCGCGATCATCGGTGATCGAGGCATCGGGGTCCATCAACCGGCCGACCTTGGTCGAGACGACGGTATCCGGCTGCAACCGCAGCGCGTCGCCGACGCGCCGTTCGGAGAGCCCGCGGCCGTAATGCGGCGCGGTGTCGACATAGCGCAGCCCCGCGGCGAGCGCGGCATCGACCGCGGCGCGCGCATCGGAGTCGGCGACCGGCGCGTAGAGATTGCCGAGCGAGGCGGCACCGAAGCCGAGTTCGGGCACCGACAGCGCGGTGCGGCCGATCGGCCGGTGGGGAATAGGCGTCACAGGTCCAGGTCCAGTCGATAGATGCGGTTGGCGTTGCGGCCCCACAGGTCAGCCCGCTCGTCGTCGCTGCGATCGGCGAGCAAAGCCTCATAGGCGCCGAGCGTCTCGTCCAGCGTCGCGAACAGGCGGTCGGTGGGAAAATTGGTGGCGACCATCACGCGGCGAGTGCCGAACAGATCGATCACCTCGGCGACGATGTCGGCAAAGGCGGCGGGGTCGAACGGCGCGTGGATGAAGCCGGCCCCCGACAGCTTGATCGACACCTGCGGCATCGCCGCCAGCGCGGTTACCCCGGTGCGCCATTGATCGAGCCCGTCGCCGGGTATCGGCAATCCGAGATGATTGACGATGACGGGAACGCTCGGATGGAGCGCAGCGATCTCGACGAGCCCGGCAAGCTGCGCGGGGAAGCCGTGGAAATCGTAGCTGAGCGCGTGGTCGGCGAGCAGGCCGAAGCCGCGTCGCCAGGCCGGATCGATCGTCAGGTCGCGCGGATAGGCTTGTCGCACGGCGTCGGGGTGCCAGTTGACGAGGTGGCGGATACCGCGGACGCGTGGTCGTGCGGCCTGCCGGGCCAGCAGCGCCTCGACATCGGGATCGTCGAGTTCGACGCGCGCGATGATCGCGTCCGGCAAGCCATGCGCGTCCGCGACCGCGTTGAGCCAGTCGGTCTCGCGCTCGCCGTCGTCGCGGTGCGCGCCGGCGTCGATGTGCACCGCGCCGACGAGGTTCCACGCCGCCGCCGCCGCACAGTGGTGCGCGACCGTATAGGTGGCGGCGATCGGCGCGGTGTCCGGCTCGTCGAGCCAGGGATAGCGCAGGCCATCCCTGTCCCAGAGGTGCAGATGCGCATCGACGAACGGCGGTCGGGCCATCCTAGTGGCGCGGCTGCCAGGCGACGAAGTCCTGGCGTTGTTCGCCGAGTTTCTCGATGCCGAGCGTGACGACGTCACCCGCCTTCAGATACCAGGGCTCGGGCTTCTGGCCCATGCCGACGCCCGGCGGCGTGCCGGTGGTGATGATGTCGCCGGGCTCCAGCGTCATGAACTGCGAGCAATAGGCGACGATCTCGGCGACCGAGAAGATCATCGTCTTCGTGCTGCCGTCCTGCATCCGCTTGCCGTTGACGTCGAGCCACATCGACAGGTTCTGCGGATCGCCCACTTCGTCGGCGGTGACGAGCCACGGGCCGACCGGGCCGAAGGTCGGGAAGCCCTTGCCCTTGTCCCAGGTCGCGCCGCGTTCGATCTGCCAGTGCCGCTCGGAGACATCGTTGACCACGAGGTAGCCCGCGACATGCGCAAGTGCGTCGGCGGTTTCGACATATTCGGCGCGGGTGCCGATGACGATGCCGAGTTCGACTTCCCAGTCGGTCTTCTTCGAATCGCGCGGGATGACGACGGGGTCGTTCGCGCCCTGGAGACAGCTGACCCATTTGTTGAAGACGACCGGCTCCGCGGGAATCGGCAGGTTCGATTCGGCGGCGTGATCGGCGTAGTTCAGCCCGATCGCGATGAATTTGCGCGTGCCCGATACGGGCACGCCGTAGCGCTGCTCGCCCTCGACCAGCGGCAGCGTCGCGGGGTCGATCGCGGCGAGCTTCGCCAGCGCTTCGGGCGCCAGCGTTTCCGCGGCAATGTCGGCGTGACCGGTCAGCGCGCGCAGGCGGCCATCGGCATCGATCAGGCCCGGCTGTTCGTTTCCGGGCGTACCATAGCGACAAAGTTTCATAGATTATCCTTTGCAGAAACCAGAATGGAGCGATCGATCTTGGCGATCGTGTTGACGCCGGTAAGCGTCATCGCGACGCGCATTTCCTTTTCGATCAGGTCGAGCAGTTGGGTCACGCCCGCCTCGCCGAGCGCGGCCAGCGCATAGAGCCACGCGCGCCCGAGCAGGACGCCGTGTGCGCCCAGCGCGAGCATCCGCACGACGTCGAGACCCGAGCGCACGCCCGAATCCGCCAGCACGGTCAGCCGGTCGCCGACCGCATCGGCAATCGCCGGCAGCGCGCGCGCGGTCGACAGCACGCCGTCGAGCTGACGCCCGCCGTGGTTGGAGACGACGATCCCGTCCGCACCGACATCGGCGGCGGCGCGCGCATCGTCGGGGTCGAGGATACCCTTGATGATCAGCGGGCCGTCCCACGCGGCGCGAATCCAGTCGAGATCGCGCCACTGGATCGACGGATCGAAATTGGCGCCGAGCCAGCCCATGTAGTCGTTCATGCCGCTGGCCTTGCCGAGCACCGGCTCCAGATTGCCGAGCCGGTGCGGCCGCCCGCGCAGACCGACATCCCACGCCCAGCCCGGCCGTCCGATCGCCTGGAGCATTCGGCGCAATGGCGCGCGCGGCCCGGACATGCCCGAATGCGCGTCGCGGTAGCGGGCACCCGGTACCGGCATGTCGACCGTGAACACGAGCGCCTCCGCGCCTGCCGCCTTGGCGTTCGCGATCAGCTCGCGCATGAAACCACGGTCGCGCAGGACGTAGAGCTGGAACCACAACGGCCCGTCGGTGGCGCGGCGGACCTCGCCGATCCCGCACAGCCCGACGGTCGACAGCGTGAACGGCAGGCCGCGTGCGTTGGCGGCGCGCGCCGCCTGAGTCTCGCCGCGACGGCGATACATGCCGCCGATCCCGATCGGTGCGAGCGCCACGGGCAGCGGCATCTGCCGGCCGAACAAGGTGGTCGACAGATCGATCGTCGCGACGTCCTGCAACACCCGCTGGCGCAGCGCGATGTCGGCGAGATCGGCAGTGTTACGCCGCAGCGTCTGCTCGGCATACGCGCCACCGTCCGCATAATCGAACAGGAAGCGCGGCAGCCGTGCCTTCGCCGCACGCTGGAAATCGAGGGTCGAGGCGATCGTCACCATCGCATCAGGCCATGCACCAGCCGCCGTCGATCACGTGCAACTGCCCGGTGGTGTAGGCGCTCTCGTCCGATGCGAGATACAGCGCGAGCGCCGCGACCTCGTCGGCCTTGCCGAGCCGCCCCATCGGCTGACGTGCGATGAATGCGGCGCGCGCCGCGGCTTCGTCGCCCGTCGCGGCGAGCCGCTCGTCGAGCGAGGGCGACTGGACCGTCCCCGGGCAGATCGCGTTGCAGCGGATACCCTTGGCGACATAGTCGAGCGCGACCGAGCGGGTGATCCCGGCGACCGCGGCTTTCGAGGCGCAATAGGCGTAGCGGTTGCCGACGCCGATCACCGCGCCGGCGACCGAGGACATGTTGACGATCGAGCCACCGCCACGCGCGATCATCGCCGGCAGCAACGCGGTCAGCATGTGCGTGATCGCGTGGACGTTGAGATCGAACGACAGGTCGTAGCCCACATCCGCGGTCTCCAGCAGCACGCCCGCATCGACATAGCCCGCGCAGTTGAACAGCACGTCGACCCCGCCGGCAGTTTCAGCGAACGCCCTGATCGCGGCGCGATCGGTCAGGTCGATGACATGCGTGGTGCATCCGGCGAGATCCGCCAATGCCGCCGCGTTGCGATCGAGCGCGAGCACCTCGGCGCCCTCCGCAGCGAACAGTTCGGCCGCGGCGCGCCCGATACCCTGGCCGGCACCGGTCACGATCGCGCGCTTGCCCTTCAGTCTATCCATGTCGTCTTTCCTTTCAGATCGATGCCCGCGCGGTCGCGCCGCGGGCGTACAGTGCGAAGGCGAATACGCCGGCGAAACAGGCGGCCGGCACCAGCATCGCATGCGTGATCCCGGCGCGATCCGACACCCAGCCCATCAGCGCGGTCAGCGCCGCGCCGCCGATGATCGCCATGATGATCAACGACGACCCCGCTTTGCGCAGCGGTCCGAGACCCTCGACGCCGAGCGCGAAGATCGTCGGGAACTGGATCGACATGAACAGGCTGGCGGCGACCATCGCGTACAGGCCGAGCGTGCCGCCGACCGTTCCCGCGAACACCGCCAGCAGCAGCGAGATCGCCGAGAAGATCGCCAGCAACACGACCGGCGCAAGCCGCGCCATCAGCGCAGTGCCGACAAAGCGCCCCGCCGCGAACAGCACCAGCGACACGAACAGCGCATCGGCGCCGGCGCGTTCGCCCATCCCTGCGTTCGCCTGGGCGTAGCGGATCGTATAGCTCCACAGCCCGACCTGTGCGCCGACGTAGAAGAACTGCGCGACGACCGCGGCGATCAGCTGCGGGCGGCGGAACACGTCGGTGAAGCGACCCGTCGGGCCCTGATCATGCTCGACGCTGCCACGGGGGAACGGGACCAGCGCGGCGGCGACCGCGAACAGCAGCACGACGCCGGCGATCGCGACATAGGGCATCACCACCGCCTGCACTTCGGCGCGGTAGAACGCGTCGCGCGCCGCGTCGCTCATCGCCGCCAGGCTGCGTTCGTTATGCTCGATCCCCGACAGGATGAAATTGCGTCCGACGAGGATTCCGGTGATCGCGCCGAGCGGGTTGGCCGCCTGCGCCCAGTTGAGCCGCCGCGTCGCTGTGCGCGGATCGCCCAGTTCGGTCATCAGCGGGTTGGCCGATGTCTCGAGGAACGCGAGGCCGCAGGCGATCACGAACAAGGCGAGCAGGAACAGCTGGTACATGCCGGCGACAGCGGCGGGATAGAACAGCAACGCGCCGCACCCGTACAGCGTCAGCCCGGTCACGATCGCGGTCTTGTAACCGAAGCGCCGCATCACCGACGACGCCGGGATCGCGACGACGAAATAGCCGAAATAGAAGACCTGCTGGACGAAGCTGGTGCCAAAGTCCGACAGCGCGAACGCCTTGCGGAACTGCGCGATCAGGATGTCGTTCAGGTTGTTCGCCATCCCCCACAGGAAGAACAGCGCGACGGTGATGACGAGCGCGGCGACATAGCGACCGCCGTCAGCGCCGCCCGTCGAACGCGCGGCATGGTGAGGATCGGCCGGGTGAGAATCGATCATCGGCGGCAAGGCCATCCTGTCTCTCCAGTCTCGGTCGTTGCGACGCCGCGGAGGCCATCGATAGATGTGTGACTGCGAACCACCGCCTGCACACATGCGAGATCATATTTTCACGAGCGAGAGCTAACCGAGCGCCTCGCCTTTGGCAACCTCTTCCCCGGAGGCCACGCCCACAGGATGGGCGGGTCCCGTCGATGGCAGCCTCTAACCGGCTTGGTCGCCGAGCGAATATATGCGGTGCATCGGGACCCATTTTTCCCCGTCACCGGCGCACGACAGCGGGCGTTGGAAGCGATCCATCGCCGCCTCCCAGCGCGCGTCGACCGCGCTTCCCTCGGCGTCGAGGTCGCGTGGCCAGTCGTCGGCGACCTGCGCGATCATCACCAGGCGATCGGCGACACGCCAGATTTCCATGTCGGTGAAGCCCTTGTCGCGGATACCCCGCGTCACCTCGGGCCAGACCGCGCCCGGCGCATGCGCGCGTTCATAGTCGGCGATCAGATCCGCATTATCGACCAGATCGAGCGCGAAACACACGCGACGAGACATTTTTCTCTCCTCAATTCCGGCGACGGCTATCACCGGAAACTCGAATTTCGATTGCACATATGATAGGCGGGTCTCATTCTGCGTCAATCAGCCGGTCGTTGTGGAGCAGGCACCCTGCCCTCGGCGCGCGACCGGCGACGCAGAACGACCCAGCGACGCGGAACGACATAGTGGAGGAAGCAATGAAGGCATTGGTCTGCACGGCGCCCAACGCGGCGCGGATAGAAGACCGGCCGACGCCCCAGCGCGGCGAGGGCCAGGTCCTGCTGCGGATGCGGCGGGTCGGGATCTGCGGCACCGACTATCATATCTTCGACGGCAGCCAGCCGTTCTTCACCTATCCCCGCCTGATCGGCCACGAGCTCGCCGGCGAAGTGATCGAGGCGCCTGCGGACAGTGGGCTGACACCCGGCCAGATCGTGACGGTCAATCCCTACATCGCGTGCGGCACCTGCGTCGCGTGCCGGCGGGGGCGGCCCAATTGCTGCGCGCGGATCAGCGTGCTCGGCGTGCACGCCGACGGCGGCATGACCGAATTTCTCGCGGTGCCGATCGGTTCGATCGTGACGACCGACGGCCTGAGCGTCGATCAGGCGGCGATGGTCGAATTTCTCGCGATCGGCGCGCACGCGGTCCGCCGTGCCGCGATCGAACCGGGCACGCGCGTGCTGGTCACCGGGGCCGGGCCGATCGGCATCGGCTGCGCGCTGTTCGCGCGGATCGCCGGCGCCGGCTCCGTCACGCTGCTGGATCGCAGCGCAAGGCGTCTCGCGACCGCGGCGGAGCGGTTCGGTTTCGATGACGGCGTCGTCGCCGGCCCGGATGCGACCGCCGCGCTGGCGGATCGAACGGATGGCGAGATGTTCGACTATGTGTTCGACGCGACGGGCAGCAGCCAGGCGATGAAGGCGGGGCTGTTCAACGTCGCCAACGCCGGCACCTATGTCCTGGTCGGCCTGTGTCTCGACGATCTGGTCTTCCCCGACCCCGAATTCCACAAGCGCGAGACGACCCTGCTCGCCAGCCGCAACGCGCTCGCGGCGGATTTCGATCATGTCATCGCCTCGATCCGCAACGGCTCGGTCCCGGCCGACCGGTTCCTGACCGACCGCGTCGACCTCGACGACGCTCCGCACGCGATCCCGGCGCTGATCGCCCGGCAGGAAGACGTGCTGAAGGCGATCGTCACCATCTGAGTCGCCGAATGGACTGAGAGCCGGCGCCCACGCCATGCCCGCACGCCTTCCTTGGCGAGGCGGTTGCGGCTAGACATCAACGCCAGAACGGGGGGCGAGGAAACGATGGCGAAGCAGGAGGGGGACGCGGCGCAGCGCAAGGGCAACTACAATGCGCCCGCGCTCGACAAGGCGTTCCTGATCATCGAACTGCTCGCCAACAACCCGCAGGGGCTGCTGGCGAGCGAGATGGCGACCGCTCTGCAACGCTCGCTCGGCGAGCTGTTCCGCATCGTCGTGGTCATGGAAGAAGCGGGCTATCTGCAGAAATCCAAGGTCACCGACCGATACACCGTGACCTACAAGTTCCTCGACGTCGCCTATCGCGCCACCCCCGCGCGCAAGCTGGTCGTCACCGCGCAGCCCGAAATGCAAATGCTCGCCGCCGCGATCGGCCAGTCCTGTCATCTCGTGGTGGTGCAGCGCGCCGAAGGACTGGTCATCGCCCGCGAGGAAAATCCCGGCGTGCGCGGTTTTGCGCTGCGCGTCGGTGCCTCGATCGATCTGGTGCGCAGCTGCTCGGGCAGCGTCATCCTCGCCTTCACGCCCGAGGACGCGGCAGAACGGCTGCTCGCGCGCGCCTCCGCGCTGCGCAAGGAGCCGGTCGGGCACGCCGCGCTGGCCAAGACGCTCCGGCAGGTTCGTGCGCAGGGCCACGGTCTGCGCGAAAGCCCGGTAACGCGCGGCGTGACCGATATCAGCTGCCCGATCTTCGGCTTCGACGGCGAACTGCTCGCGGCGTTGACGGTGCCGTTCCTCGAGTTGCTCGACGGCTCGCAACTGGTCTCGATCGAAGACGCGTGTGCCGAACTCAAGCAGACCGGCCAGCGCATCTCGGTCGCGCTGGGCTGGCAGCCGCCGCGCAACGCCTGACGCGACGCGCCTGCGATAGCAAAACCGGTTAGGTGCCCATCACCCGTCAGCGCAATTCCAGCGCGACGATCTGATCCCACGCCTTGCCCAGCGGCGGCAGACCCGACAGTTCGATCCTGCCCTTGCCTGCCATGACCTTTACCGCTGCACCGCCGTCGAACAGCCGTGCGGACGCGATCCTGCCCCGCATCGGCCCATCGATCGGTAGCGTGACCAGCCCGTCGTGCGCGCGCATCAGATGGACATACACCGTCTTGCCACGCTGCGTGGTGACGCCCCAGTCCCCCGGCGCGGCCGGCCCGCCGCGCGTGCCGTAGATGGCCGTGCCATGCGCGGTCATCCATTCGCCGATCGGGTGGAAGGTCGCCAGGTTTTCAGGCTGGATCTCGCCGTTCGGCATCGGTCCAACGCTTCATCCACCCAACGATGGACGCCTTCTGCGGACCGTTCGGAACCATCGACGGCATTGGCGCCTTGCTGACCAGACAGTCCGGTTCAGAACCCTTGGAAGAACCGGCCTAACCCGCTTGCCGGGCGCTGCCCTTGGCCCGCACCTTCGTCCTCCCCGCAGGCCGTTTGAACCAGAAGCTCCAGACGCTCAACGTCCCGAGCAGGCCGAGAACGAGCCCCGACAACGTCATCACAAGGCGGTAGCCGAGCCCGCCGACCTTGGCGGCGTGCAGCGGATACAGGATGTTGTACGCGGCCACGACATTCGACAGCGACGCTGCATCGCGCGCGCCGATCAGACGGCCGTCATCGGCCGCGAACCACAGCGTCGTCCGCCCGTTCGGCAGCCATTCCTGCGGCCGCTTCATCCGGATCGTGATGAGTCCGCTCTCCTTGCGCGGCAGCGACAGGCTGCGCAGTTCGGCGTCGGGAAAGCGCGCGCGCGCCGCGACGATCATGCCCTCCCAGTCGAGATGGTCCGCAAGCGCGACCTTGGGGCCCTTCGGCGGCTTCAGTGCCGCGTCGATCGTCGTCGGTGCGCTGGGACCGAGGAACAGCGCGCTGATCGGCCGGAACACCAATGTCGCGCCGGTCAGCAGCGACAGGATCAGCAACGGTGCGGCGACGATCCCCAGATCGCGGTGATGCCGGACGATCGCCGGACGACTGATACGCTTTGGCAGCGGGCGGAACGCGAACGTCTTGCGCGTCCGCCACCACAGGATCGTCCCCGTGATCACGAAGAACAGCCCCGCCACGCCCGCGATGCCGATGATCGTCTCGCCGGTGTCGCCTGAAAACAGATGATGATGCAGGTCGAACAGCCACAATTCGGGCCGCGCCCATTGGCTATGCCACAGGCTGACGATCGTGCCCGCCTGATCGGTATAGGCCCCTGCCCCCTTGCCGAAATCGAGCCGGTCGAGCCCGAGATTGGCGTTGGCGAAGGTGATGCTCTGCGGCCGGTTCGCGGGGTCCGCCATCAACCGCTCGGTGGTCACGGCGAGGATGCGCGTGCTCTGGATCTGCGCGTCGCCGGCATGCGGCAGCATGATCCACGCATCGCGGTGGACGAGGATCGCGCCGGTCAAGCCGAGCAGCGCGAGGACCAGGCCTAGGAACCCGCCAGCCCAGCGGTGCAGCGTATCGAGCAGCGCCATGCTAGAACCGAACGTCCCAGCCGAGCGTGAAATTGCGCCCGCGCCCCGCGAAGAAATGCGCATTGTCGGTTGGCCGCACCGTGTCGCTGTAATAATCGATATAGAAATGGTCGAAGATGTTTTGCGCGCTCAGCGTCAGCGCGCCGATTGGCAACGCGTACCGTATCGAGGCGTCGGTGATATTGTAGCCGCTGAAGTCGTTTGCGGCGGGCAGCCCGGCATATTTACGCGCGAGGTAGAATTGCTGCTGCACGCGGGCGGACATCTTGCCGCGGACATAGCTCGCCGCGAGGTTGAGGCGATCGGGCGAGATGTTCGCACCGTCCAGATCGATATCGACCTTGCCGTCGTCGTTCGAGTCGGTGCGGCCGACGAGATGCGCGAACCCGGTCGACAGAGTCAGCCCCGGCAGGGGCATCCGCGCCTCCAGATTGACCTCGATGCCCTGGATCTCGACGCGCTGGCGCTGCGCTTCATACGCGCCGCCGACGAACACCAGCACCTGTCCTCGCGTGCTGGTCGACCAGAAATAGGTCGCGCTCGCGTTCATCGGTCCGCGCTTCACCTCGACGCCGAGTTCGCGGTTGTTCGACACGATCGGCGCGATGTCGACATAGCTGTCGAGGTCGACCCCGTCGCGGTTGATCGCGCGCGAGATGCGGCCGACATCGGGCACCGTAAAGCCCTGCGCATAGCTGCCATAGGCGCGGATGCCGGGGATCGGCTCGACGATGACGCCGCCGTTGAACAACGCCTTGCTGAAGCTCGGGCTGCCGCCGGCGACCGCGTGGCTGCCGTACGAGGCGAGCGTGGTGTAGTCGTCGATGACGATCTTCACATTCTCGTAGCGCGCGCCGCCGGCGATCCGTACGACCTTGTCGAACAGCGCGAGGTTGACCTGGCCGAACGGCGCGAGACTGCGGAAGTCGGCGGGTGGTACCCAGACGCGGTCGGTCGCGATCAGGCGTTGCTCGGTGCGATCGTACAGCGCGTCGAAGCCGAGCGTCGCGGTGAGCGCCTCGAAGCCGGGGACAGCGCGCTCGTAGCTGAACTTGCCGCCATATTTGCGCGAGCGGTTCTGCGACTGGTCGAACAGCGTGCCGACCGGTGCGAGCCGCACGTCCTGGAACGTCGCGATCGGTGCGACCTCACCGCCGAATGTGTCGCGCGACCGGTTGAAGAAGACCTGGGTGACGAGGTTGCCGCCCCACAGATCGGGATCGGTCAGCGACAGCGCGATGCTCTCGGTCCGGTTCTCGGCAGGGTCGCCCGGCGGGGTGCCGCGTACCGAGGTGGTTGGTAGGTTGATCCGGAAATTTCCGTTGCTGGCGATGTAGTTGCCGCCGCCCTTCAGCTCGAACCGGTTGGCGATCAGGTCGATCCGCGCGGTGTCGGTCAGCGCATAGCCGGCGCGTGCGAACACCGACCAGCTGCGCGAGTCCTGCGTTTCGCCTTGGGTCAGGTCGGTGCCGACGCGGTTGCCGTGGCCGTCGTAGAACGCACCGCGCTTGTCATACGCACCGCCCGCCATCACGTCGAAGCGCCCCGATTTCCACGCGAGCAGCCCGGCGACCTTGCCACCTTTGCCATCGCCGCTGAAGCCGGTGTCGGTCGTCCCCTGTACCAGCGCGCGGCCCGAAAGGCCTTCGGTGCGCGGCGGCTGCACGGTCACCTGGTTGACGATCCCGCCGGTGCCGCCGATCCCCTGCAACGCGTTCGAACCGTAGATCAATTCGACGCGGTCGATGAAGAACGGATCGATCGTGAAGCCGTCGCGCGACCCATCGCGCAGGGGTGTCGACTGCGGGATGCCGTTGATCGCATAGAGCGGCGAACGCCCGCGCAACGTCTCGCCCGCGCCCGACAGCTTCTGCCGCGTCGGCGAGAAGGACGGCGTCAGGTTCGATACCGCATCGACCACGGACCCGCCAATCGCGACCTGCTGGTCGAGCGCGGCGCGGTCGATCACGTCGATCGTCAGCGGCAGCGCGTTGGGCGGCAGGATGCTGCGGGTCGCACTGACGATGATATCCGCGGGGACGTCCGCAGACCGAGCGTCGGTATCGTCCCCCGCCGGCGTGAGTATCACCTGCGCGCGAACCGGCGAGGTCGTACCGACGATCGGCAAAGCCAGTAGAGTGAAAAGCCCAAACCGCATGATGTCCCCCGAATGAGGACGCCCCTACGCGACACGATACGCTAATGCAAATCGTTCGCATAAGTCGTTGTCCTGGCTGACACCGTTAATGTATATCAAGGCGTCGCCCCGCACCGGCATTCGGGGCGCGTAGTCCAGAGCGCAAAGCGGACACCCATTCATGTCGCTTAGCGGGCGGTACATCGTGTCAGCGTGCAGACGGGACTCGGGTACGCTTCGTTCGCAGAAGGCTCGACCAAGTTGGAGGCGGACTTGGCAGCAATCAGGCCGCGATATCCTTGCCTACGACCTGATCAACCACAGCAGCGCTTGTGCTTTTTCCCCGACCCGCAAGGGCACGGATCGTTGCGCCCGACTTTCGATGCCGTCGTCGCCAGCGCATCGAGCGAGGTCGTGCCGGCGAGGCGCGTACGCACCACGTACAGCAGTTGGACAGCGTCTGTCAGGGCCGACGCGGCACCGTCCTGCAGCGCGTTGATCTCCACGCTGTCGAGGTCGCTCTCGTCGCGCGCGACCGCGATCAGCGTCGTCAATTGCGACCAGGGTGCTGCGCTTTCAGCGTCGCCGGCCATCGCCTCCCGGGCGTTCGGACGTAGTGCGATCGCCTCGGCGAAGCCGTCGATCCAATATTCCCAAAGGACCTCGCCATCGCGCTCGTCGACGTCGAAGATCGGCTGAAGCTTGCCGCGGACAAGATCGCGCGCGATCTCTTCGCGTCGCGCCGCCACCGCGTCGGCGAACCATTGCACGTCCAGCGGGTCCTCGAACGGCGCGACGCCGTCGACGTCCGCTCCCCACACGACGGTCATCCATTCGCCCGGGGGGATCGCCTCCGGGCAAATCAGCAGCCCGGTGAGGAAGCCGTCGAGCTCGGTAAGCAGCATCGGCTCCTCGACGGCGAGGTCGGCGAGTGCACCATCGAGGCGCCGGAAGCGCGACGGGAATCGTTTCACAGGCGGATGTCGCGTCGGCGCATCTCGTCCCCCGCCATTTCGCGCAACGGCGTCGGATCGCCTGCGGCAAAGATGTCGGCGAGGTCGAGCAGATCCTCGTCGCCAAGCGCTTTCACCGACGCCTCTACCGCCGCAAGGCGCTCGAGCGCCCGCCCCGTCTCCGTCGCGCGCCGCTTGGTTCGTATCTTGAGCATGGACGTCCGCTAGCAGGATAAACCGGAAGTTACACTGGCGACCCCGCGTAAGATTAGCCGAAGGCCGGTTTGCGGACATCCCGCCGCATGTGCGCTTCCGATACTCGGGCGAAGGCAGAGCCTCCTTCAGTCCATGATCGAGCAAGGTCCGGGAGATCTTCAACGCGAAGTGCCAGACCGTCGTCAGGTGAGGCAGGTATGCCGCAGCCGCATGTTCATAATGTGCGCAGTCGCCACCAGGATGCCGCCAGTCACCGTGACGGCGACCTCGGCGTTGCCTTCCGGCAGGACGAACGCCCCTATCGTCATCAGACACAGTCCGGCGGCACCAAGGCACAGAGGCCATGATGTGGCGTGACGGGTCCGTCCGCCGATCAGCGCGATGACCGCTATCGGGACAGCCAACAGCAGCACCCAACGGTGGAAGCTTTCGGGGATGACCACAATCGTGGACACCATCGGCACCGCCGCCAGGAGGAGCGGTAGCGCAAGGCAATGCACCATGCACGCTGCCGATCCCGCCATCGCCGCCCGATCGAGCCAGTCCATTCCGCACGTCCGTATCGTTCTCATCTTGCCACGCCCGCCGTCAATATCGTAATGATACATCATATCATTTCATATGAGGTAAGTCGATGGTCCAGGATATGAAGCCGCTGTTGCCCGTGACGGTCCTGTCCGGATTCCTGGGTGCGGGTAAGACGACGCTTCTCAATAACATCCTCGCCAACCGCGAAGGCCGGCGGGTTGCGGTGATCGTCAACGACATGTCCGAGGTGAACATCGATGCGGATCTGGTGCGGAGCGGCGATACCGCCCTGTCACGCGGTGAAGACACGCTGGTCGAGATGACCAATGGCTGCATCTGCTGCACGCTGCGCGAGGACCTGCTCGTCGAGGTGCGAGCGCTTGCCGATGCGGGACGGTTCGACTGCCTGGTCATCGAAAGTACCGGTATCTCCGAACCGTTGCCGGTGGCCGCGACCTTTTCGTTCGAGAACGAACAAGGCGAAAGCCTGTCCGACGTCGCGCGGCTCGACACGATGGTGACGGTGGTCGACGCCGCCAACCTGCTGCGCGACTATGCCAGCACCGACTTTCTCGCCGATCGCGGCGAGGTGCTCGGCGACGACGATCGTCGCAGCCTGGTCGGGTTGCTGGTCGAGCAGATCGAGTTCGCGGACGTGATCGTCATCACCAAGGGCGATCTGGTCGACGCCGCGCAACTCGCGACCGTGCGAAAACTGGTCGCGTCGCTCAACGCCGATGCCCGCATCGTCGAGGCCGATCACGGACGCGTGCCGATCGATGCCGTTATCGAAACCGGGCTGTTCGACGACGAGAAGGCGGAGTTGCATCCGCTGTGGGCGAAGGAACTCTACGGTCATGCCGATCACCGTCCCGAGAGCGAAGAATACGGCGTCGAAAGCTTCGTCTACCGGGCTCGTGCGCCGTTCGACCCGGTGAAGTTCCACGACTTCGCGCGCGGCGGCTGGCCGGGTGTGGTCCGGGCGAAGGGGCATTTCTGGCTTGCGACGCGCCCCGACTGGTGTGGCGAACTCGCGCAGGCCGGCGCGCAGTCGGTGACGGAGGCGCTGGGCCGCTGGTGGGCCTGCGTGCCGGAACCGAAGCGGCCGAGCGGCGAAGCGTGGGACCGGATGGTCGCCGCGAAATGGTCGCCGATCTGGGGCGACCGACGGCAGGAACTGGTCTTCATCGGCATCGGCATCGACATGGACGAGGCCGAGATCCGGCGCCGTCTCGATGCCTGCCTGGTGCCCGCCGCCGCTTTCACCCCCCGGTTGTGGGAGGAGCTGCCCGATCCGTTCCCCGCCTGGGGCGTGCGGGAGATGGCGTGATGACCGACGCGTCGATACTCGCGCCGGTCCGATCGCACGTTCGTCGGGCACGGACCGTCGATGCGCTTGCCGCGATCCTCGAACCCGACGTCAATCTCGCGATCTGGGATCGACCATCGGTGCCGATCGGGCCGCTAGGCGGTTTCGGCACCATCCAAATGACGACGACGGTCGATCGCGCGCAGGAGGAACTGACCGGTGCGTTCGCGCAGCTACCCGCCGCCGCCTGGCATGCGGATATCGCCGCGGACATCGCCGCGCTCACCACGTCCTTCGCGGCGATCATGGCGCTGTCGCACGTCGTGATCCGGCTGGAGCGGGTGGTGGGCGATGCCTGCAAACGCTGGCACGCCGATTACGTCTCCGTCCGCCTGATCTGCACCTATCGCGGATCGGGAACGCAGTGGATCGAGCGGTCGGTCGAAAGCCCGGACGTACCGGTCGTCGAGACACCGCAATCGCTCGACGCGGGTGCGGTCGGTCTGTTCAAGGGCCGCGTTCTCGCTGGCGAGCAGGCGATCATCCACCGTTCGCCGCCGATCGCCGGCACCGGCGAGGAGCGGCTTCTGCTCGTGCTCGACTGTCCGCCACCAGCGGAAACCGCGGCGCTGTGGGCGAGCGCGATGCAACGTGGCTGACACATTACCGGTCCATTGCCCCTGCCAAACCGGCGCACGGCGTCTCATGATCCAAGCCATCAGGATACTCACTCCATGACGCGTTTGCCGCTTCTCCTCGCCGTCACGCTGGCGAGCCTTGGTGCCGTTGCCGGCGCGCAGCAGGCGCTCGGGCCGGCGGGATATCTCAAGCCCGGCGCGTTCGACGTGTTGGCCATCCTGCCGCCTGCCCCCAGGTCCACCGACCCTCGCGGGATCGCCGACCGTGCGATCTTCAAGGCAACACGCGCGTTGCAGGGCAGTCCGCGCTGGGCGCTGGCCACCAACGACGTGAAGTCCGCGCCCGCCGACCTGTTCCGCGACTTCAGTTGTGCGATGGGGATCGTGCTCACGCCCGAGAACGCCCCGCGGACCGCCGCGCTGCTTCGGCGCGCCATGTTCGACACATCCCGTCAAACCAACGGTGCCAAGACATTCTACAAGCGGCAGCGACCGTTCCTGATCGACCGCGGACCGATCTGCCAGCCCGCCGCCGAGGTCGCTGACAGCTATGATTACCCGTCGGGCCACACGACCGCAGGCTGGACGATGGCGACGTTGCTTGCGCAGATCGCGCCCGATCGCGCGACCGCCCTGCTCGCACGCGGCCGGG
Organism: Sphingomonas sp. Leaf242; assembly: GCF_001422045.1. Lineage (GTDB taxonomy): Bacteria > Pseudomonadota > Alphaproteobacteria > Sphingomonadales > Sphingomonadaceae > Sphingomonas. The sequence goes on along the minus strand of NZ_LMLW01000001.1, from coordinate 72,755 downwards.
CTTATGGCGAAAGCCGGATCGTGTGCGGCGTCCACAATGCCAGCGCCGTCGAGGCGGGGCGGCTGTCGGCGTCGTCGACGCTGACAGCGATGCATGGCGACCCGGCCTTCACCGCGGATCTCGCCGCAGCCAGGCAGGAGATCGCGGCGCTTCGACACGACGGCGGAACGGCGAAACCCGACGCTGCGCTCTGCACAGGCGAAGCGGCCCTCGTCGCCCAGCCCCTCTACTGACGAGACCATCATGACCGACACCACCTCGCGCCTGCTCCTCAATCGCCGCACCATGATCGGCGCCGCCGCGGCGCTGGTCGGCGCGCCGGCGATCCTGCGCGCCCAACAACTGTTCGCCGCCTACCCGTTTCGCCTCGGCATCGCGGCGGGCGATCCGGCAGCGGACGGCTTCGTCATCTGGACCCGGCTCGCGCCCGATCCGCTCGCCGAGCATGGCGGCATGCCGATGCAGCCGGTCGAGGTCGATTGGCAGGTCGCAACCGACCCGCGCTTTGCGACGCTCGTCGCGGGCGGCAAGACGCTGGCGCGGCCCGAACTCGCCCACTCCGTCCATGTCGAGGTTGCGGGCCTGCTACCCGATCGGCCGTATTGGTACCGGTTCACGGTCGGCAGCGAGCGCTCGACCACGGGATGCGCACGCACGCTGCCGGTCGCCGGTGCGCCACTCGACCGGCTACGGTTCGCGGTCGCCGGCTGCCAGAACTACGAGGACGGCCTCTACACCGCCTATCGTCACCTCGCGGCGGACGATCCCGCCTTCGTCTTCCATTACGGCGACTATATCTACGAAGGGCGAAGCGCGCCGATGCCGGTCGGCTATGACGGCAAGCCCCGCCGCTTCGTCCGCGAACATGCCGGGCAGAAGCTGTTCGACCTCGCCGATTATCGCCGCCGCTACGCCCAGTACAAGACCGACCCGGACCTCCAGGCCGCCCACGCGGCCGCGGCGTGGTTCGTCACGTTCGACGATCACGAAGTCGAAAACAACTGGGTCGGCGAGATCGACCAGGAGAACGACCCGCCCGAGGTGTTCGCACTGCGCCGGGCGGCGGCATTCCAGGCCTATTACGAGCATATGCCGCTGCGTCGCTCGGCGTTTCCGGGGCCTGCGGGGATGCAGATCTATCGCCGCGCGACGATCGGCAATCTGCTCGACCTGCATTTGCTCGACACCCGGCAGTTCCGGACCGACCAACCCTGCGATGACGGCTTCAAGACGCGTTGCAAGGGCTGGGCGGATCCCGCGGCGCAGGTCATGGGACGCGCGCAGGAGGCGTGGCTGGCGACGGCGCTGAAGCAGAAGAAGGCGCGGTGGAACGCGCTGGCGCAGCAGGTGATGATGATGCCGCTCGACCGGCGCACCGGCGATGAGCCCGCGCCGATCCGCAACATGGACAGCTGGGGCGGCTACGACGCGCCGCGCGAACGCGTGTTGAAGATGGTCGAGGGGCTCGGCAATGCCGTCGTCCTGACCGGCGACGAGCATCAGAACTATGCTGGCGTGCTGCGTACCGGGGGTGGCCAGGGGGATGCCGTCGCCGTCGAGTTCGTCGGCACGTCGATCAGCTCGGGCGGCGACGGTGCGGATCGCCGGGTCGGCGAAGACCGGATACGCGCCCGCAACCCGTTCCTCGCCTGGACCAACGACCGTCGCGGTTACCTGCTGTGCGACGTGGGTACGGACCAGTGGAAAACGCAGTTCCGGACGGTCGATACCGTCGCGCGCCCCGACGGTGCTGTCAAAACGGCCGGCACGGCGATCGTCGAGCACGGCCGTGCCGCCGTGACGATGACCTGAATTCCGCTTCGCGCGACGATCGGAACGCTTCGGCATTTCTCCGGTCGTCCCGGTGCACCAAGACCCGGTTCTCGAGGGACACGAGCCCAGCGCGCGGAGGCTAGGTCTGGAAATCTGGCCAGGTCGGCGGTGCTTCGCGTTCGGTGGGCGCGTCGTCCCCAGGACCAATAATCGCAACGGTATCGCTCACCCGCGCCGTGAACAGCAGGGCCGCGAGTGTCACGCCGATGACGATCTCGGCGACCTGACCACCGGCGGCGGCGACGCCGATGATCAGGCTGCCAGTCGAGGCGATCTCGTCATTGGCCCGTCATTGGCGCCGAGCACCGCCGCGCGAAGCCAGCCGATCCGATCGGTGACGTGACGTGACGTGACGTGACGTTCGCGGTGCGACGACACCGCGCCCATGTCAGACGATTTCGAGCATGTTCTCGACCTTCACCGCGCCCGGCGCCGCCCAGGCGGTGCGCTCGGCGACCATCCGGTCGTGCGGCGAATCGACCGAGCCGGTGAGCCGCACCGTGCCGCCGTCGACCGACACTTTGATCGTGTCGCCGTCGAAGAACCACGAGCGGTGCAGCGCGGTGCGGATGTCGTTGCTGACGTCGGTCACGTCGACGCGCGGCTTCAGCGTGACGTGGTTGATCACGCCGACCACGCCTGCGAGCGGCCGTACCGCCGCCTCGGCTGCGTCCTTCTGGAAATGCCAGCGCACTTCGCCGCGCAGGCTGACCCAGCCATCCTCGACCTGCGCCTTGATGCTGTCATGCGGAACAGTGGTATCCCAGGAGAGGCGCTCGACGATCGCGCTGGCGATCGCCTCGTCCCCACGCTTGAAGCGGTCCTCCAGCTGCACCTCGATCGCCTCGGCGACCGCCTTCACGCCATCGACGCGCGCGGCGGCGCGTTCGGCGGCGTATTTTGCGGCGTAGCTGCCGGCGTGGCCGCTCAGCGTGACGACGCCGTTGTTCGCGGTGACGGCGATGTGACCGGCGGGGACGCTCGGGTCCCAGTTGAGTTCGGCGAGTACGGCTTTCTGCAATCTGGCGTCGTGAGACATGACACGCTCCTGGAGACAGCGCGGAGAGGCCCGAGCCGATGACCACACCCTATCGCCGCGACCGGTCGCGGCCAGCGTCGGGAACTACGCACATGCCGCGCTTATGCGTAGTTCCCGATCCTTTCATGCGCCCGCCCTAACGCCGACAGCTCGGCGAAAGAGGGAGACCGCGCATGACCTATTCGACCCTGATGGTGCATCTCGACGGCGGCCGACCTAACGCCGTCCTGCTCGACGTCGCGGCCACGCTTGCCGATCAGCATGACGCCGCGGTGATCGGCATCGCCGCCTGCCAGCCGGTGCCGATCGGCACGTGCGACGGCTATCTCGGCGGCGACTATGCGGTGATCGAGCGCGATATCGTCGCCGACGAACTCGCCCGCGCCAAGACCGAGTTTTACGCGCACGAACGGCTCGCCAAGCACGTCCTCGAATGGCGGTCGATCCCGACGATCGTCAACATCGCGCACGTCGTCGCGGAGAACGCGCGCGCCGCCGATCTCGTCATCACCAGCGCTGGCCCAGGGTTTGCCGACCGCGCGACGCATGCCGACACCGGCGATCTCATCCTGCGCGCCGGCCGCCCGGTGCTGATCGTTCCCGACGGCGCCGCGACCGCCATCTTCTCGACGATCATGATCGCGTGGACGGATACGCGCGAATGCCGCCGCGCGATCAGCGATGCGTTGCCGATGCTCCACGCCGCCGACCGGGTCGTGATCGTCGAGGTGGCGATCGACGCGATCGACGCGCGGAAACCGATCGACGACGTCACCGCCTGGCTCGCACGCCACGGCGTCGATGCGGATAAGATCGTCGCGCGGATGAAAGGCACCAGCATCGACACGCTCGCGGGCATCGCGAACGACGTCGAGGCCGACCTCGTCGTCGCGGGCGCCTATGGTCACAGCCGGATCCGCGAATGGGCGTTCGGCGGCGTCACCCGCGACCTGCTGCTGCGCGACCGGCGTTGCACATTGCTGTCGCACTGAACCGTGACGGGCGCCGTGATCCGCAATTATCTTGGCCCGGTTGCCAAGGCGAACCGAAGACTAGTCGTCGGCGTCACGACCTTGTCGGCAATCGCGATCATCGAAGGACTATTAGCATATAGCGGGTCTTTGGCTTAACATGCGTCATGGTCCGAACGAGGGCGTCGTATCATTGCCCCCTGCCGGATCGGATCAGTGTGTCGAACAAGGCCCGCATCTCGATGATTTGCCTCTGCGCCCCCCGAGCCACCGCACCGCCCGCATGATCGCGTCGCAGTCTTCGCCCGGTACCGACCCCCAGGCGGTGGCGCGCGGCGATGCGGCGCTGGCGGAGGAACTGGGGCTGCTGATCGACGGCGCGGCGACCTATGCAATCTACATGCTCGATCCCCGCGGCCGCGTGACGATCTGGAACCGCGGCGCGGAACGGATCAAGGGCTGGGCCGAGGCAGAGATCATCGGCCGCGATTTCGCGATCTTCTACCCCGCCGACGATATCGCCGCGGGCAAGCCCGAAGCCGACCTCGCCCGCGCACACTGCGATGGCCGGATCGAGGAAGAGAGCTGGCGGGTCCGCAAGGACGGCTCCGAATTCCTCGCGCACGTCACGATCACCGCGCTCCACGACGATGCCGGTGCGTTGCGCGGGTTCGGCAAGGTGATCCGCGACATCACGCATGAGAAGGCCGCCGAGGCCGCGATCGTCCGCCGCGAACACCATCTCCGCTCGATCCTCAACACCGTCCCCGACGCGATGATCGTGATGAACGAGAACGGCATCGTCGCCTCGTTCAGCGCCGCCGCCGAACTCGTCTTCGGCTATGCGGCGAGCGACGTGATCGGCCAGAACGTCGCGATGCTGATGCCGCAGGTGGAATCGCGCGATCACGACGCGCACCTGGGGAAATACCGCCACACCGGCGAGCGCCACGTGATCGGCAACGTCCGGCTCGAACGCGCGATGCGTAAAGGCGGCGAGACGTTTCCGATCGAACTCGCGGTCGGCGAGGCGTCGATCGCGGGCGAACGCATCTTCACCGGCTTCATCCGCGACCTCACCAACCGCCATGCGACCGAGCGCCGCGTACAGGAGCTTCAATCCGAACTCGTCCATGTCTCCCGCGTCAGCGCGATGGGCACGATGGCGTCCACCCTGGCGCACGAGATCAACCAGCCGCTGACCGCGATCGCCAATTATCTCGAGGCAACGCGGGCGATGATAGACGGCAGCGCTGACCCGCTGCTGGCCGATATCGCCGAGGCGCTCGACCTGGCAGCGGCGCAGTCGCTGAGGGCGGGCACGATCGTCCGCCGACTGCGCGCGTTCGTCGATGGCGGCGACACGGGGTTCCGCGACGAAGCGCTCGACCTGCTCGTCGAAGAGGCGACCAGCCTTGGTCTGCTCGGCGCACACGAGGCGGGGATTGCCGTCGTCAACACGGCCTCGCCGGGCCCGATCATGGTCCGCGTTGATCGCATCCAGATCCAGCAGGTGCTCGTCAACCTCATCCGCAACGCGATCCATGCGATGACCGCGTCGCCGGTCCGGACGCTGTCGATCGCCACCGCGCCCGAACGAGATGGCTGGATGCAAGTCACCGTCGCCGACACGGGCTCCGGTATCGACACCGACGTCCGCGCTCGTCTGTTCGAGGCGTTCGCGACCACCAAGGAGGACGGCATGGGGCTCGGCCTGTCGATCTGCCGGACGATCGTCGAGGCGCATGGCGGGCGGATCTGGGCGGAGGGCGTTACGAACGGCGGCACGGCGTTCCACTTCACCGTGCCGCTTGCCGCGCCACAAGAAGGCGACACCGATGACTGACGTACTCCGCACGGTGCATATCGTCGACGACGACGAGGCGATCCGCCAGTCGGTCGGTTTCCTGTTGCGCAAGGCAGGGTATGCGGTCGAGACCTATCCGGCGGGCACGCATTTCCTGAAGTCCGTGACGCGGGAGACGCGCGGCTGCGTGCTACTCGACGTCCGCATGCCCGACCTCGACGGGTTGGAGGTACAGGCGCGCCTCGCGCAGACCGGCATCGCGCTGCCGGTGATCCTGCTGACCGGCCACGGCGACGTGACGCTGGCCGTTCGCGCGATCAAGGCGGGCGCGATCGAGTTTCTCGAAAAGCCGTTCGAGCGCAGCGCGTTGCTTGCCGCGATCGATACGGCGCTGGCGCACGCGGCACGGTCAGACCGTGAGCACCTTGCCGCCGCCGACGCGCTCGTCCGCCTCGCCGCCCTTACCCCGCGCGAACGCGACGTGCTTGACGGCATGGTGCTCGGCCGCCCGAACAAGCTGATCGCCTACGACCTCGCCATCGCCACCCGCACCGTCGAAGTCCACCGCGCCAGTTTGATGGAAAAGCTCGCTGCGCGCAGCCTGTCCGACGTCCTGCGCATCGCGTTCTCGGCCGGGCTAGGCGAAACCGCTGAGCCCGCCTGACACCCTCGTCTTCTACGTACAGACGCGGCGGGGTCCGCGTGTCATCGAGGGTCGAGAAGGACCCGCCCGATGACCGACCACGCTCCCCAATCGCATGACGGCATCGGCGTTTCGCTGGTCGACGGCGACCCCGCGATCCGTCGCGCGCGCCAGATCATGCTGCTCTCGGAGCACTATGACGTCCGCTCCTATGCGACCGGCGCGGCGCTGCTCGCCGACCCCCGATCGCGCGACGTGCCCTGCATCGTCGTCGATGTCGAAGGCCCGGAGGGCACCGGCATGGCCACGCTCCAGGCGATGCGCGCGTCGGGTTGGCGCGGCAAGGCGATCCTGCTCGACGGCACCGCCCCGCCCCCCGCGCTGGTCCACGCCGCCGAACGCCACGGCGACCGCATCCTCGACCGCACCGCCGGGGACGCCCCGCTGCTTACCGCGATCGCTGCGTCGATCGATCGCGGCTGGTCCGGCTGGAACGCGGCGGGCTGACTGCGGCGTAAGGATAGCCTGTTTTCCCGCGAAGGCGGGGACCCAGACTGATCTACCGCCTTCGCGGGAGGCCAAAAGCGTGTTCGATCCGCAAGCGCCATTCGAGCGCCCGTCCCACGCCCGCACCGATCGCTAGGGCGCGCTAGACTAGTTCCCGACTCTGGTGCCGCCACATCTCGATCCTACAGTCTGGCAATGCCCAATTAACGTGATTACGCCATGAATTCAGCCATTCGATCGTCGCCGGCTTCGACGACCACAACTGACCGGCGAACTGCCGATCATCGAGCCGATCGCCTGACGCACGCGCAGGCGCAGGGGGCTCCACGGCGATCCTGTCGAACGATGCCCCGTGGTGGTCCAAAGCCGACCTCCCCAGCCTTAAGCCATGCTTCCCGGCGTTCGCCTGCGCTGCGCTACCGCTCGCTGATCCATGCTTCGCTGCGCACCATAGCAGCAGGAATGTGGGCTAGCAGGCGAGCTTAAGCGTCAGGCGCGCACGGTGCGCGATCGGCCGAAGGCGCGGGGCGGCGCCGATACTCCGCACCGCCAATGTCGGCACGGGTTCGGCGATCAGGCCGGCGGCCTGGACTGACAACACCTCTAGGTTCTCGCCATAGAGTTGCGCGAGCAGTTCGTGAGCCCGGCGCGCACACGGCCCGGCGGCGGCATCGGCCATCGCCCGCGTGGCGTCGAGGCGGCGCTGGAAATAAAGTATCTCGGTGTGGATAGCGTTCATCACGAAGTCCCCGCCGGTTCGCCCCCGCTGCCGCACGATGCGGGTGTCGATGAGCCGATCCGTATCCAGACGGTAGCGGGCGTGGACGGCGGCGTCGGGACTCGGAAAGCACGTACCTCGCCAAGGTCGTCAGGCGAGTACGCCAGCGTGCAGCGCGATCTGCGCGTCTTCCTGCGAGGGCAGTATCCGGATTTCGAGCCCCGACATCCAGGCTAGGCCGTCGCGAACGGCGCGGCCGGTGAGTCTGTCGTTCTCACCGATGCCCCCCGTCAGCACAAGCATGTCGGCGCCGCCGAGCGAGGCGATCATCGCTGCGACCTGCTTGCACACCGACCGCTCGAACATACGGATGGCGAGGTCGGCGTCTTCGGTCGCCGCAGCGCGCAGGACGCGCATGTCGCCGGACAGCCCCGAGATACCCGTCATCCCGGCAGCATGATCGACCAGCGTCGCCAGCGCCTTGGCGTCCAGCTCGGTTTCTCGCAGAAGGTACAGCAACACGCCCGGGTCGATATCCCCCGTCCGCGTCGCCATCATCACGCCGCCGGACGGGGTCAGCCCCATGCTGGTATCAATCGATCGTCCATCGCGCACGGCGGTCACGCTCGCGCCGTTGCCGAGATGCGCGATCACGAGCCGTGCCGGCATGTCGCCGCCGAGTTGGCGGACGATCGACTCGCAGGACAGGCCGTGGAAGCCGTAGCGTCGCACGCCAGCCGCCTGATACGCGCGCGGGATCGGCAGCGTCTTGGCAACGTCGGGCATCCCGGCGTGGAACGCGGTATCGAAGCACGCGACCTGCGGCACGCCCGGATAGCGCGCGCCCGCCGCCCGGATCAGCGCCAGCGACGCCGGCCCATGCAGTGGCGCGAACGCACACGCCGCCTCCATATCCGCCATCACCGCATCGTCGATCCGACAATGCGCGTGGCGGTGCGGGCCACCGTGGACGATCCGGTGACCGATCACCGTAGGCGTCGGCCACCCCTTCAACGCGGTCTCGATCGTATCGAGGAAGCGCGCGTGATCGTCGCTATCATCGTCGAGCGTCTCGATCGTACCGCCAACGAGCAGGACCGGCTCCGGATCGACCGCGTACAGCCCATATTTCAGCGACGACGAACCGCTGTTGAGCGCGAGAACTACCGCGCGCCCCTCTACCGTGACCATTGCCAGTCACGCACCTCCGGCAGATCGTCGCCCTGCTCGGCGATGTACAGCTTGTGCCGCTCCATCGTCGTCCAATACCGCGCCATCTCGCGCGGCACGCAGTCGCGCAGCCGAGGCACGCGCTCGATCGCGTCGAGCGCCAGCCTGTACCGGTCGAGATCGTTCAGAACGACCATGTCGAACGGCGTCGTCGTCGTCCCCATCTCCTTGTACCCGCGGACGTGGATATTGGCGTGGTTCGCGCGCCGGTAGGTCAGCTTGTGGATCATCGCCGGGTACCCGTGAAACGCGAAGATCACCGGCTTGTCGCGCGTGAACATCGCGTCGAACTCGCGCTCGTCGAGCCCGTGCGAATGTTCGGAGCGTGGCTGCAACACCATCAGGTCGACCACGTTGACCACCCGGATGCGGATGTCGGGCACGTATGCGCGCAACAGCGTCACTGCCGCGAGCGTCTCCAGCGTCGCCACGTCGCCCGCACACGCCATCACCACGTCCGGGTCCGCATCGTCGCCCGCCCAGTCCCAGATCCCCGCCCCCGCGGTGCAATGCCGCACCGCTGCGTCGATCCCGAGCCATTGCCACTCGGGCTGTTTGCCCGCGACGATCACGTTCACATAGCCGCGACTACGCAGGCAATGGTCGCCGACCGACAACAGGCAGTTCGCATCGGGCGGCAGGTAGATCCGCGCGACGTCCGCGGTCTTGTTCGCAACGTGATCGATGAACCCCGGATCCTGGTGCGACAGCCCGTTATGATCCTGCCGCCAGACATGCGAGGTCAGCAGATAATTCAAAGAAGCGATCGGCCGCCGCCACGGAATGCCGCGCGTCACCTTCAGCCACTTGGCATGCTGGTTGACCATCGAATCGACAATGTGAACGAACGCTTCGTAACACGAGAACAGCCCGTGCCGCCCGGTCAGCAGATACCCCTCGAGCCAGCCCTGGCAAAGATGCTCGCTGAGCACCTCCATCACCCGGCCGTCGGGCCCGAGATGCTCGTCGACCGCCTCGATCTCCGCCATCCAGACTTTCCCCGACACGTCGTACACGTCGGCGAGCCGGTTCGACGCGGTCTCGTCGGGCCCGAACAGCCGGAAATTCACCGTCGCCAGATTGAGCTTCATCACGTCGCGCAAATAGCGCCCGAGCACCCGCGTCGCTTCCGCCTTGACTCCGCCCGGCGTTGCCACCGGCACCGCAAAGCTGCGGAAATCGGGCAGCGACAGCGGCACCATCAATTCCCCGCCATTGGCGTGCGGGTTCGATCCCATCCGCCGATGCCCGGTCGGTGCAAGCGAGGCGTACTCCTCCAGGAACTTGCCGTTCGCATCGAACAGCTCCTCGGGACGATAGCTCCGCATCCAGTCTTCGAGCTGGCGCAGATGCTCGGGATCCTCGAAGTCGGCGATCGGCACCTGATGTGCGCGCCAAGTGCCCTCGACCGGCTTGCCGTCGACGAACTTCGGCCCCGTCCAGCCCTTCGGCGTCTGGAACACGATCATCGGCCAACGCGGTCGCTGGGGCGTCACGCCCTCGATCCGCGCCGCCGCCTGGATCGCCTGGATCCGTGCCAACGCCTTGTCGAGGGCGGCGGCGAGTTGCTGGTGGACGGCCGCCGGGTCGCTGCCGCCGACATAATAGGGCTCATGCCCATAACCGCGCAGCAACGCGTCGAGCTCATGCTCGTCGATCCGCGCTAGGATCGTCGGATTGGCGATCTTGAAGCCGTTGAGGTGCAGGATCGGCAGCACCGCGCCGTCGCGGGCGGGGTTGAGGAACTTGTTCGAATGCCAGCTCGCCGCCAGCGCGCCCGTCTCCGCCTCGCCGTCGCCGATGACGCATGCGACGATCAGGTCTGGATTGTCGAACGCTGCGCCATAGGCATGCGCGAGCGAATAGCCGAGCTCGCCGCCTTCGTGGATAGACCCCGGCGTCTCGGGTGCGACATGGCTCGGGATACCGCCCGGCCACGAGAATTGCCGGAACAGCCGGTGCATGCCGCTGCGGCTCCGCTCGATCGCCGGATAGCGTTCGGTGTACGAGCCCTCCAGATAGGTATTCGCGACCAGCCCCGGCCCGCCATGCCCCGGACCGATGATGTTGATCATGTCGAGGTCATGCTCGACGATCAGGCGGTTGAGATGGACGTACAGGAAATTCAGCCCCGGCGTCGTCCCCCAATGCCCGAGCAGCCGCGGCTTGACGTCGGCGATCGTCAGCGGTCGATCGAGCAACGCGTTGTCGCGCAGGTAGATCTGCCCGACCGACAAATAATTCGCGGCACGCCAATACGCGTCCATCCGGCGCAGCATGTCGTGAGACAGAGGATGCATCTTAGGAGGCATCATCGTTGCAATATCGGCCATGTTCAGCTCCCGAAATCGAGGACGACGCGCGACGCAACCTGCCCGCGTTCGAGCCGGTCGAAGATGTCGTTGATCGCCGACAAGGGCTGCACTTCGATGTCGGCCTTCACCTTGCCGTCGGCGGCAAAGGCGAGCGCCTCCGCCATATCCTTGCGCGTCCCGACGAACGATCCGCGCACCGTGATGCACTGCGCCACCACGTCGAACAGCGGCATCGGAAAGTCGCCCGGCGGCAGTCCGACGAGCACGCACGTCCCCTTGCGCCGCGTCATCGCCACGCCCTGATTGAACGCGGTCAGCGACGGCGCGGTGATCAGCACGCCGTGCGCGCCACCCCCGGTCCTGTCCTTCAGCGCCGTGATCGCATCCGGCTTGCGCGCGTCGATCAACAGTTCCGCGCCCAGCGCCTCGGCATGCGCGAGCTTGCCTTCGTCGACATCGACCGCGGCAACGCGCAACCCCATCGCCTTGGCGTACTGCACCGCGAGATGCCCCAGCCCGCCGACGCCCGAGATCGCGACCCACTCGCCCGGCTTCGCGCCGGTTTCCTTGATGCCCTTGTACGTCGTCACTCCCGCACAGATGATCGGCGCCGCCTCGACCGCGGACAGCCCGGCGGGAATATGCGCGACGTAGTTCGGGTCGGCGAGGATATACTCGGCGAACCCGCCACTGCGCGTGTAGCCGCCGAACTCCGCCTCGGCGCACACGGTTTCCCAGGCGGACAGGCAGTATTCGCAATGCCCGCACGCGGAGTATAGCCACGGCACACCAACCCGGTCGCCGAGTTTCACGATCGTTACCCCCGCGCCGACTTCGACGACGATGCCGATGCCCTCATGGCCCGGAATGAACGGCGGCGTCGGCTTGACCGGCCAGTCGCCATGCGTGGCGTGCAGATCGGTGTGGCACACCCCGCATGCTTCGGTCTTGACGACGATCTGTCCGGGCCCTGCGACCGGTACCGGCCATTCGCGCAAGGTCAGGGGTTTGCCGAACGCCTCGACGACGGCGGCGTGCATCATACGGGTCATGGAATTTCCTTGAAGATGCGGATGGATCAGCGGGCCATCCGGGCGACGAGCGCGGGATCGGCCAGCAAGGCCTCGTCCCCGAACGCGATCTGCGCACACGTCCGCTGCGCCTGGACCGCAACCTCGCGCAGATACTGATCGGCAAAGCGCGCGCTCAGCCCCGGCACGATGTGTGCAAACCGGCGATGCTCCTGCGACCGCATCCCGAACGCATGCACCAGTTACTGGTCGAACACGCTGTTGAGCCCCTGCCCCTGCCCCTGTTCGTCGAGCCAGACCTTGCTCGCCGCGGAGGTCGAGAAGCTGACAAGCCGCTTGCCGCCGAGAAGGTCGGTCCGCACTCGCCCCTGCAACGCCTCAGGCTGCACGCCTGCGCCGAACACGCGTTCGACATAGCCTTTCAGCATCGCCGGCGGCGTCCCGAACCAGATCGGGTAGACGAGAACGAAGACGTCGCAGCCGGCGATCGCGTCGACTTCGACCAGTACGTCCGCTTCATATACTGCGGCGACGTTGGTCGGCCGCTCCGCCGCCTTGAGGACTGGATCGAACCCCATTGCGTACAGATCCCGCAACACGGCCGCCTGCCCCGCCCCGCGCACCGCGTCGCAATAGGCGCCCGCGATCGCATGGTTGAAGCTCGACGGATCGGGATGACACAGGATCACGGCATGCCGTCCGCCTGTCGTGCCGCGCTCGCCACCTGCCATCGTTGCGTCCTCGCCAAAGTGTCGCGATCCCCGCCAGCCGCAGCAAAGCGCGGCGCGATCCTGCGGGGTATCTGGTCTGGACGTTTATCCGTCGACAGCCCCCGACGTGACCCTCGGAAAGTACGCAGGTCGCAATTCCGCTGCGGCGTTCCGATACGTATCCAGGCTCTGTTCCGAATTGCCCCGATAAGTCGGGATCATGTGGTGGCGGCAGCCGAACCCGCGGTCGTCGTTCCGCTCGGCGACGCCGTGCTGCACCGCGACTACCTGAGCATCGTATGGCGCGGTACGTCGCGGTTGCTGCCGCCGGTAACGATCCACCGCGCGCTGCTGATCACGCGAGACAAACCGACGGGTGGTGGCCCTTCGGTCGAGGGCTCGGCACCGCCGCTGACCGACGCTCATGCCATCGAGTTCAGTATTCCGTTCGCGGCGGCGATCTCCGCGATCAGGATCGTTTCTACCGGCCGCGACGTCCTCGTGCCCATTGCTCTCTTCGGCCGCGACGATCGCGAGCAGCCGTGGCTTGCCCGGAGCGAAAGCGTACGTCGGTAATTACGATATAGTCGGTACCACGCGCATGGACGCCTCGACGTCCGCCAGATTGCGTCGCAAGGCGGGACCAAGATGGTCGATCAGCGCCCGCACGCTTCCATGAGACGCGCGCCCGGCGGGGAACACCAAATGCACGGGTACGGGCGGCTCCTCCCATTCCGGCAGCAGGCGTATCAGGCGACCGTCCGCGATCGCGTCGACGATTTGATAGGAGCGAGCCTGAATCAAGCCGTGGCCGCGCAGAGCGGCATCGATGGCGGCGGCTGCGTTGCTGATGCTGAGCCGGGGCTGGACCCGGACCGATCGCCGCTTGCGCGCGGGGGTCGTAGGGCTTGCGAACGTCCAGCGCTCGCCCTCGGCCGCTACGTCTAAGCCGATGCACGCGTGGTGCTCGAGATCGGCCGGGGTCGTCAGAGGTGCTGCCTTGTCCAGGTACTCCGGGGATGCGCACAGCAGCGTACGGACCGCGCCGATCCGGATGGCGCGCAGAGAAGAATCCCCCAGCGGCGCCAGCCGCACGGCGAGATCGACCCCTTCCCCGATGAGGTTGACCAAGCGGTTCATCAGAAGAACGCGTGCCGACACCAGCGGATGATCGTCGAGAAAGCTTTCGAGGAGCGGCAGGACGGCGACGCGGCCAAACAATTCGGGCGCCGTGAGCACGATATTTCCCTGGACCGGCGCGCCCGCGCCGATCGGCGCAAGGTGTTCGAGCTTTTCGAGCACGTCCCGCCATACCGTTACGTGATGCTCGCCGGATGCGGTCAAGCTCAGCTTGCGGGTGGAGCGCAGCAGAAGCGTCTCGCCGGCGTCCCGCTCCAGCAACGCGACCGCGCGCGTCACGCTGGCCGGCGATCGCCCGTAGCGTTTGGCAGCCGCCGCGAGCGACCCGCGATCCACCGCGGCAACGAACAGCGCCATCGCTTCCAATCGATCCATCGTTTCGGATCCTGCAATCAAGCCTGTCATTATACAAGGCTAACCGCCGCTCCCTGCAAGACATACATGAGGTCGGCAAGGAGGCCGCATGCGCCATCGACCGACTCTCTACCCCCGCCGGACCCTTCTCTCATGGCTCGCGACAGGGCCAGCGCTGGCGAGCATCCCAAGCCTTCTCACCGCTGCCCCACCCCGATCAAAGGAACCGCCCGTGTCCAAAATTCACTATCGTCGAAAACAGGTCGGCGAGGTCGACGTCTTCTACCGCGAAGCCGGTCCCGCCGACGCGCCGGTGCTGTTGCTGCTGCATGGATTTCCCTCCGCAAGCCACATGTTCCGCGATCTGATCCCGTTGCTGGCGGACCGCTATCGCGTCATCGCGCCAGATCTGGCAGGATTCGGACAGACCAGAGCACCGGCGCGAGGGGCATTCCCCTACACCTTCGACACGCTTGCCCGGGTGCTCGGGGAGTTCGTCGATGCGCTCGGCCTCGACCGCTACGCCCTGTACATCTTCGATTACGGGGCACCCGTCGGACTCAGGCTGGCAATGCGCCATCCCGAGCGGGTGACCGCTATCATCAGCCAGAACGGCAACGCCTATGAAGAGGGTTTCAGCGATCAGTGGGGTGCCTGGCAAGCGTATTGGCGCGAGCCGAACGACGCCCACCGCGAGGCCTGCCGCGCATCCTTGGCACCAAACACGATCCGCGACTGGCAATATGGGACCGGCTCGGATCCCGCGCTGCTGTCACCGGACGGCTACGAACTCGACATCGCCTATATGGAACGTCCGAGCGCTGCGGACATCCAGCTCGACCTGATCCTGGATTACCGCAGCAACGTCGCTCTGTACCCCGCCTTCCACGCGTATTTCCGCCAGCATCAGCCTCCGCTGCTCGCGGTGTGGGGCAGACACGATCCCGCTTTCATTCCCGCCGGTGCGCAAGCCTATCGGCAGGACCTGCCCAAGGCAGAGATACACCTGCTCGAGGCCGGCCATTTCGCGCTGGAAACGCACCATGACGTGATCGCCAGCTATATCCGGGACTTCCTCGGTCGAACGGTGACCTGAATTAGCAGGGGCGGTCGGGAAGGTCGCAAAGCGCGCTGCGGTCCATAGGCGCCGCGCGGGCGTGCGCCGCGGTAGCCGAGACTGACGCGGCAGCGGACGGGACACGCTTGCCAAGCCAGCCCCGTCCGTGGACGCCCCTCCGATCCTGGGCTAGTTCTTACGCTGCGGCCACTTTGGTGCGCGTGGAGGTGTGACCGCCGGCGCGATACAACAGGTCGGCCGCATCGTTCGGGGCAATCCCGGCAGCGCTGGTATCGACCGACACGAAAACGCCGCCCTCCTTGATGCGCCCCTCGTAGTAGCTCGCATCGACGCGGCTGACGCCGTGGTCGGTCATCACCTTCTCGAGCCCCCCGATGGCCCCACCAAGCGCCGCGCCAGTGATCGCGGCACCGGGAATCGCCGCCGATGCGATCGCACCCGCTGCGACCAGGGGACCGACCCCGGGAATGGCCAGCGCCGCGATGCCGAGCAGGGTCCCGATGCCTGCGCCGGCGGCAACCTTACCGGCGAACTCCTGCGTGTCGCCGTTGCCGTCGGTCGTCGCGGTCTTGCCGTCGTGCTGAGCGACGATGGAAATGGCGCGGTCGTCGACCCCGGCAGCACGAAGCTCCGAGACCGCGCGCTCTGCGTCGGCGTGATTATCGAATACGGCGGATATGAGGTTCGTGCTCATTGTGCTTCCTGTCGATGGCTCGGTTGCAGATGCTCCTAAAAGCGGTGTCGACAGATGATCGTTCCAGACATTGAAGGTTACCGCCCCGGTAACCGAGAATAGCATGGGGCGGTCAGGCCTCGTCGCTCGAGGTCGGCTTACGCGCGGCCATCTGCACCGGCTTGCCGATGACCGGACGGCCTGATGGCCACCGTCGCGCAATGCACCGATCCTTTGCGACCCTCGCGACAGTGACGGCATCGCCCTGATTGCCGCCAAGGACATGATACGCAACGGCATCCTCGCCGACATAGAATCCGACGTGACCACCGCCCGGACGCGCGAACACCAGCACCGCGCCGGGTGCGAGCCGTTCCGGACGAAGCCCCTGCCCCCATGTCGACCACGACGTCGCGCGAACCGCGATCGCTACGGGCTCGATCCCGTCTTCCTGAAGACAATAGGCGACGAACACGCCGCACCACGGGACGCTGTCGGCGTTGTAGACCATGCCGAGCACTTTCGTGCCGAGCCGCTTCGCCCAGCCGAGAATGGTGGCACTGTTCGCCGAACCGGCAGCCTCTTTGGTGCCCGACTTCGCTCTAGCTGCCTTCAACCACGTCGGCTCCGTCGCCACGACTTTAGTCTTCATATTCCGACATGATCCCAACAGCCTGTGGTTACGCTCGAACGCGCGGCGCTACACCATTCGCTCCACTACAGGCAGCATCGCGGCCACGACCGCAGCGATCGCCTTCGCGTTGGGATGCACCCTATCTGCCAGCACCATGGCGGAGTGCCCCAGCACACCCGGCGGGAAGAACGGCCAGACGGTCGCACCGTGTTCGGCAGCCACCTCGGCATGGATGTTCAGATACGCAGCAGCGCGGTCGCGTATGAACGCCGGCGGCTCGACGGTCGTAAGGACCACGGGAATGCCGCAATCGCTCAGGCTCAGCAGGATGTTCGCGAGTTGCGCGCGGGTACGCGCTACGGGCACCTGCCGCAGGACGTCGTTCGGCCCTACCTGGACGATGGCCAGCGCTGGCCGCTGGTCGAGGCTCGACAGCAGCCGTGGCAGGCGGCGTAGAACGTCGGCGCTCGTATCGCCTGACACGCCGGCGTTGATCACGGACACGCCGGGATATCGATACCGCAGCGATGACTGCAGTTGCGCCGGAAAGCTGTCCGCGACTGCCAGTCCGTATCCCGCAATGAGACTATCGCCGATCGCGAGGATGAGAGGTGGGACGTTTTCCATAAGTCGCCGCGACATAGGTCACAGGCGCCGCAATATAAGGTGACGCGGGCATCTCATCGGTATTTCCGATGCGATCGTGTTCGCGGTACCGTGCAGGGGAACGTCCTCGCTGCAGCGACGGCGATCAGCGAACTATCTTTCGGATCAATGCGTCGTCCGGCTGGCGTCGGCCACGGCATTCAGGCAGTCCGCTAGCACCTCCCATTGTCGGTATTGCTCCGGTCGCCCTGGCGGCGTCTTCTGCATGCCAGACGCTACGACCGCGCAGGCACCCAGTTGCCCATGATCAGCCATCAGCGCAAATGCCTGCTCCCACGCGTCCTGCATCATGCCGACAACCAATCCGACTCGGCGTCATCGACCGCGGCAAACATGTCGCCCTCCGCCTGCATGGCGCTAAGATGCTTCCGTACCGCTTCGGGATCCCCGTTGCGCGGAAAACGGCGGTCGGCAACCGCTCCGATCGCAAGCTGACCGACAAGGTCGGTCCGGTCCTTCTGCGTCACAAGCCACTGGCCGAACGCCGGCCTCGGCTCCTGCTGGTCGTCATCGTGATCGGTCATTCTCTCGTCCTACGAATCGTCGGGCTGACAATCGCATCGAATCCATGTTCTTGCAATGTTCTTGTGGGTCAATCGGATCGAGCCTGGCTATCGGCATGCCGATCGCGACGTCTCCACACTGATGGAGCAACGATATTGAGTCGAAGCCAGACGATGCCAGAAGGCAGGCTTGCTAGTTCACGGCAGAAGCGGAGCGCCCCGTAGCGATTGGTCGGCGAATATACTCGGCTGCAAATCGTCTTTGAGTCATGCGACCCTGGTAATTCTGTCGACGATCATACGGATCGCATCCCGGTCGAGCGGTGCGGAGTCGATCGAATTGTGGATGCCGATCCCCTCGACAAGCGCATCCAGCGCCCGCGCCGTGACGGGATCGAAGAACCGCCCCAGCGCAGCGCGACTATTGTCCATCCATTGCCGCATGACCGTCGTCACCTCGGGATGGCGCGTCGCGTAGGCGTATAGCTCGTAGCTCAGCAACAGCGTGCGCGGATCCGCCCAGACCGATCCGGCAATGATGTCGATGACACCCTCGATCGCCTCGCTGCGCGTGGTGGCTGCGTCCAGTCTCGCCTCGAACGCGCCGGACGAGATCGTCGCCAGTTGCAGGAACGCGGTCGTCAGCAGGTCCTCGAGCGATGCGAAATAATAGGTGACTGAGCCCAGCGGCACCGCGGCCGCCTCGGCGATCCGACGATGCGTGGTCCCGGCCACGCCGTGGCGTTCGATGACGATCAGCGTCGCGTCGACGATCCGCTGTCTGCGCTCCGGATCATTCCGCCGACGAGGTTCCACGGTCAATTTCTGCCTTTCCAGCCATTATGTACATCTGTACACATCCGGAGATTGTAGCGAAAGGCAGCGCTTGTGAAGACCCCTGATATATCGCGACGTACGGTTCTCGGTGGAGCGGCAGCGTTGGCGATCCCCTCGGTTGTGGCAACGCCGGTCGCAGCGGCGAGCGGTAAGTCGATACTCGGACGATCCGACGGGCGTTGGTTGAACGAACCGAAGACTTGGACGGTCGATCCGAATGACGACCTGTCGATCGTCACCGACCAGGGAACCGATTTCTGGCGGGAAACGCATTACGGCTTCACGCGCGACAGCGGCCACTTCCTCGGTTTCACCGCGCCCGATGCGTTCACCGCACAGGTCCGCATTCGTGGCCAGTATGAAAAGCTCTACGATCAGGCCGGGATCATGGTGCGGGTCGACGATCTTCATTGGGTCAAGGCCGGGATCGAACTGTCCGACGGACGCGCGATGCTCAGCAGCGTGTTGACCGACGGCAAGTCCGATTGGGCAACCGGGCCTTACGAGCATCCGGCGCAGGATTTCTGGATGCGCGCGACCGTCGCCAAAGGCGTGCTGCGGCTTCAGGTCTCGGCGGACGGCAAGACCTGGCCGCTGGTCCGCCTCGCGCCGTTCCCGATCGCATCGTCGTATCAGGTCGGTCCGATGGCCTGCACGCCCGAACGCAGTGGCCTGAATATCCGGTTCTCAGACCTCCAGATCACCGCCCCGCTCGGCAAAGACCTTCACGATCTGAGCTGAGCATGCCGACCGAAAAGCAGAAGATGTTGCGCGGCGACCTGTACACCGCGGACGGTCCCGAACTTGCGGCCGACGCCGCGGCGGCCTCTATCTGGCTCGCGCGCTACAATACCGCGCCCGCTGCGCCTGCGTCAGAGCGGCATGCGATGCTCGCCGAAGCGCTAGGGCACGTCGGCAACGGCGCCACCGTGCGATCGCCGTTCTACTGCGATTATGGCTACAACATCCACCTCGAAGACGGTGTCTTTCTCAATTTCGGATGCATCGTCCTGGATGTCGTGTCGGTCCGGATCGGCGCGGGAACGCAGATCGGACCGGGTGTCCAGATCCTCACGGCGGATCACCCCCGCGATCCAGCGATCAGGGCGAAGATGCTGGAGTTCGGCCGCCCGGTCGTCATCGGCCGCAACGTCTGGATCGGCGCCGGCGCGCTGATCCTGCCCGGCGTGACGATCGGCGACGACGCGATCGTCGGTGCCGGCAGCGTCGTCACCCGGGATGTCGCGGCGGGAACGACCGTTGTCGGCATTCCCGCACGCGTAGCGGCCAAGCGCGATCCCGACGCGCGCGCTTGAAGCGCCAGCGTCAGCCTTGCTTGCCCTTCAATGCGTCGGCGAGCGTCGTGCGCCATGGCGTCGTCGGACGACCGATCAGCGCGCTGAGTGCCCGGCCCTCGTCGAACAATGAGCCGTTGGCCGCCTTTGCATCGCTTTCCGCGAGCATGTCGGCGATCGGTGCCGGAAGGCCGGCGCCTTCAAGGATCCGGCGATAGTCGTCCTGCGGTAGATCCTGGTAGACGACCGGGCGTCCCGCGATCTCGCCGATCGCAGCGGTGAACTCGGCAAGCGTGAACGCATCGTCCCCGGCGAGTTCGAAGACCCGGGTCTCGGCGGAACCATCGATCAGCACCGCGGCCGCCGCATCGGCATAGTCCTCGCGGCTCGCGCTGGAAATCCGGCCGTCGCCTGCACTACCGACCAGTGCACCATGCTCGATCGCGGACGCGGCGGACATAACGTAATTCTCGGTATACCAGCCGTTGCGAAGGATCGCGTGCGGCAGGCCGCTTGCCTTGATCGCGGCCTCGGTCGCGCGGTGCTCGACCGCCAGGTTCATCGGATTGGCGTCGGCATGGAGGATGCTGGTGTACGCGATGTAGCCGACACCCGCCGTCTTGGCGGCGGAGATCACGGCCTTGTGCTGCGCCTCGCGCGAACCGACGTCGCTCGAGGAGATCAGCAGCAGGCGCTCGACCCCGGCGAGTGCGGGCTCGAGCGTATCCGGCGCATCGTAATCGAAGGCCCGCACGACGACGCCGCGCGCGGCAAGGTCGCTCAGCTTGGCGGGATTGCGTACGAGCGCGACGATGTCGGATGGCCTGGCCGTCCGGAGAAGGGCGTCGATGACCAAGCGACCAAGCTGACCGGAAGCTCCCGTGACTGCGTACATGATGGTCTCCACTTTCACGCTGTTGATGCAGGCGAGGTAAGCGCTTAACTTACGAAACAGAAGTACGCACAAAAAGGTTAGTTTTGGAAATCACCACCGCATCGTCCACGCGCCTTGCCGATCGCATGGAACGCGGCGACGTGTTCGCGCCCCGGTGTCCCTCTCGCGCCATCCTGCGGCACGTGACGAGCAGTTGGGGCACACTGGCGTTGATCGCGCTGCTACCCGGGACGCTTCGGTTCAGCGACCTTCGCCGCAAGGTCGCCGGCGTCAGCGAACGCATGCTCTCGCAGACATTGAAGCAGCTCGAAGGCGACGGGCTCGTCCGCCGCCGAAGCTTCCCGGTCGTACCGCCCCGTGTCGAGTATGCGCTGACCGAGCAAGGCAAGCAGGCCGCCCTCCTCGTACAGGCGCTGGCCGACTGGATCGAAGACACGCTGCCCGAGCTCACCCGAGGCTAGGCCAGAACCGGATAGCGTAGGCTCTTGCGCACCGCCTGCGCCGAGCAGTTTCAGGTCTGACGGTACCATCGATGAAATGTCAGCTGTGCAAATACCTGCCACCCCGCGCGGATTCCTCGCGACGATGACCGACGATAAAAGACATCGATGAGCAGCACGGCGCGTTGCTCGACGACCTGCTCGCCAAAGGGCAGATCGTGGCGCACGGCCCGGTGATCGATCCCGACGGCAGCTATGGCGTTTCGCGGTGCCGACTCGAGATGATCAGGACATCGAGGCCATCACTGCGCTGGATTCGATCGTGCAAAACGGGATCGGACGTCACGAGCATTTGGATGCCCCATCTGAAGGTGCGTACTAGAACACCGGTGTTTTCAACGTGGCGCGGCAACCCGAGGTGAGAGCTAACGGTTGTAGGCCAGCTAGCCTCTTGTCCCCGCAGATTTACCTATCGACTTCCGGACTTCAGCCACTCGTTCATCTGGTTGGACGGCAGGGACTGGGCAGGTCAGTCGTACTGCAGCCTTCAGAGAGGCGTGTGCGATAGCTGCCGTCGGGCTGCATTACCGCCTGTCTCCAAAACAATCGAGCTTCGGGACAGGCGGTAGCTGCAGATCCATAGTTTCGGCCAGTATCCTAATGGTCACCATTTGCATGCTGCAGCTCTCAGGAAGGGTCACTCCCGTGCGTGAGGAGCACATCTTCACGTGGCCTTAGACGTTGCTTTTGATTCCCCCATCGGGCTCGGGCATCGCGGAAGGCGGCTTTGTGATCGACGATCGGGGCAGGCAGCGGATTGTCGAGCCAGAGCCATGGCTCGTGTCCGAAGCCGACCGGCACCGGTTCCAGTTCGGGGATCCACCGCCTGACGTACGTCTCAAACGGATCGAGATCGCGGCCTTGCTTGACCGGATTGAGGATGCGTGGACCGCGATCCTGCATGATCGTCCCATCGTTCAGGCCGACCTGTGGCCAGGTGATGCCCGGCTCATAGTCGTCGAACATCTCGGCAAGCGCGCCACCGACCTCGGCCGCGGGGAGTTGAAGAAGCTGGACACCGTAGGACGTGACGAGCTGCCGCAGCCGGAAATTGATCCAGCCGGTGCGAGCCAGCTCGCGCATGGCGGCGTCGGGCATGGGGATGCCGGTGCGACCGTCTCGCCATGCCCGGACCCGCTCCATCTCCGCCGGAGGCGATGCCAGCGGTGGCGTCGTGTCCTGGTAGCGGGAGAACGTCGTCAGAAACCCCGTCCTCATGCTGACCCTACTCCGGAAGTGGCGAAACGACGCACCTTCCGGCGTCCGTGATTGCCCAGGATTGGCCGCGTTCCACGCGCGTTCGGCCTTGACGGTTTCCCATGTCGCACGGTCACTCGACAGCGTTCCCGCGGCAAAATGGGTCGAGAGCTGGCTGGAACTCGTCCGGTCCCGACCTGGTATCCACATGTCGGCCAGATAATTGCGATCCGGCAGCGCAAGCAGGAACGCACGCAGCAGCAGGATCGGATGATCGTCAGGCAAGCGATCTGCTTCGACCTCCCGGTCATCCGACAGGAACGGACGGTCGGGTTTTGCACCGCCCGGACCCAGCCGCCGGATCATCTCCCCGTTGACCGTCAGGAAGGGAATGTTCGCAGCCGCCGACTCCCGCTCCCACTCCAGACGATACGCGTTCTCGATCGCCATGCCGTCGGCTGCGTTGCGAATGACGGATGTGCACCCCAACCGACGGCAGGCGTGCACCAGCGATGCGTCGTCTTCGGGACCCACGATTTCGAACGCGATACCCCTGTCGCACAGCTGCTTGCCGAGACGGATCTCAGCCGCATCCTCGATCTCCCGCCGGTGTTGGGTACGCAGGGGCCGGCCTCGCGCTTCGGGAAGAATGCGGAGAACCGCCAGTCCATCGCCGTTGGGGTCCGATGCCAAGGCGAAGGCGAGATTGTCTTCCAGTCGCAAATCCTCGGCCAGCAGGACGAGCACCTTTCCAGGCAAGGACTTTGGCATCGTCGGCACCCGTCAGTTCGGATTGACGACGAAGTTGGTGAAACCACCGCTGCGTTCGGCTTTTCTCACAATCTCTTCCAGCTGCATGTCGGAGTCGACATCGTATAGTCGTGCAGCCTGCATCATCCGGGGCATCGCCATGAATTCATCCTCGTGGATCGACGAAGCGAATACTGCCGGCCCACCGCAGAGCGTGGAACGGCAGCATCCGGGCTCTTCGGACTGGAAGGTCGTTAGGCCGCCGCCGCTGGATTGACTCTGGCTTCAGCGACATCGGTGTAGCGACGGTCTAGCGCGTGGCACTCTTCGATCATCTGCTCCAGAGTCTCGGCATGCGCGGGCATCCCGAGCGCCTTGGCAGCGGCACCATGGGCGCCGTATGCTGCGATGAAATAGTGCAGCCCGGTCTGTTCACCCGTCACCAGCGCGACATCGACGATCTCGGGTTCCTCTGCCGCCTCGAGCGACAGGCCGACGCCCTCGCCGATACCCTTCATGATCTGATCGACGAAGTCGTTCGGCTGTTCACGGATGTCGGCGAGGAAGCCGACAAACGCCTTCTGGTGCTGCTCGAGCATCGTCCTGCCATCGCCAGCCAGCGCCTTGGCATCGCTGTCGGTGAAGTGCTGCTCGGCCTTAGATGCGGCCGCGACACCCTGCTCGCACGCCGAGCGTGCGGCATGCGAGCCAGCTTTGTACCATTCCATATAGGCTGCTTTAGACATCGTGCGTCCTTGAACTGTGACCCCGCGCACACCGATCCCGTGCCGCAAACGGGGACGGAACGACGGACGAAAACGCGTTGAAAGGGTCGGGTGAAGAAATGCGATCGCCGCCGCTAATTAACGGAGGGTTTCGTCCATTAAAGACGCGTCGGCGCGATCATGGTTCCCGGGGTGATAGAAATAAGCCCAGAAAACAGCGTGCCGACTGCGGTGACGCCCGAGAGCGTCGTCAGCTCTTGAGCAAACCGGTCGTGGTCAGCAGGACGATCGCATCGTCGACATGACGACCGACATGCTCTTTCAACAGTTCGGGATCGACGCCGAAGGTCGCCTGGAAACTGATCGGCTGAAGCGCGAGTTCGACGAACCGGCAGGCGATCGGCAGGGCGTTCTCTACCGACCTGCTCCCGTCCGGCCCGACGATCGCCTCCGCGACGAAGCGCGCCGTGCCGTCGAAGCTCTTTTGATACCCGAGCGTCGCCAGCGCCGGAAAGTTGCCGGCCTCGGCCGCGGTGATCCGCATCAGCGCGACACACCGCGCATCGAGCATCACCAGCGCCAGCTCGCGTCCGAGATGGCGCAACCGGCTTTGCACGTCGCCACCGGACGGAGCGGCTTTCAGATCGTCGAACATCGCGTCGATCGACCGCGTCACCACCGCCGCGAACAAGGCCTCCTTGTTCGCATACCGCCCGTAGAGCGTCGATTTTCCCGTCCGCGATCGCTCCGAGACCTGGTCCAGCGTCGTCCGCCCGAACCCCTGTTCGAGAAACAGCGCCGTCGCGGCGTCGAGGACGCGCTCATCGACCAATCCGCGATCTTCGGCGCGGGGGCGGCCTCTACGCGGGCGATCTGTCGGAGGAGCGTCAGCCATAGCGTCAGAGTTAGTCCGTTCACCCGGCATTGCAACAAAGGACGATACCGTCCGTTATTGCGCGATGGTCGATCGAGCGTTCCTATTCGCCAAACATCCGGGCGACAACAGCAAGGTATGGGCCGTCGCACATCGCGGTGCATTGCATGCCGCCCGCGACGATCTTCTCGCGCTCGAGGAGGACCTGATCGATCGCGCCAACGAATATGATTCGGAGATCGCCGGCGTCCTCTTCCGCGCCGTCGAACCCGTGGTCGCCGTCTCCGCCACCGGCGCCTGACCATCCCCACAAGGAGTATCCCGATGATCGATGCCGCTACGTTCAAGTTCCTGCGCGACCTGGGCAAGAACAATGACAAGGAATGGTTCGAGGCGCACCGTGACCGCTACGAGACGGCGCTCGAGAACCTGACGGACGTTGCTGCCCAGCTGATCGACGCCGCCGCCAGTTACGACGAGGCGGTGGCCGGGCTCGATCTCGATCCGAAGAAGTGCGTCTCGCGGATCCACCGCGACATGCGGCCCAGCCGGTCATACCCCGCGCCCGCGTCGACGGACACGGTCGGGCGACCGAGCACACGCGCCTGCTCCGGGCTCTTGGCGAGCGCTTCCTGGCGGGCGCGTGCTGCGCCGAGTTGCGGGTTGGTCGCATAAGCCGTCGCTATCGCCTCGCGCAGGGTTTCCGCCGAAACCGGTGCAACAAGGAACGCCACGCCGATCAACGCCAGCCACTTAGTCATGGCGGAGCGCCCAAGCCGGCGCAGCACGGCTGGCGCGGAGCGACTGGCCCAGCACGGTCAACACTGCGACCGCAAGCGCGAGCAGGCTGGCGCCAACGAAATAGAGCGGCGATAGCGTGATCCGGTCGTCGAAGCCGGCCAGCCACGTCCGCATCGACACAAAGGCGAGCGGCCATGCGATGACGTTGGCGATCAGCACGGGGCGGAGAAACTGGCCGACCAGGAGCATGACGATATCGGCGGACGACGCGCCGAGCGTCTTCCTGATCCCGATCTCCCGAATCCGCCGCGCGGTGTTGAACGAGGCCAGACCCCACAGCCCGACGCAACCGATCAGCACCGCCAGCGCTGCGCCGATGCCGAACAGCCGCGTGGCGCGGTCGTCGGTTTCGTAGAACGCGTTCAGGCGGGAGTCGGCGGTATCGGCGGCGAACGGCACCTGAGGCACGATCCGCTGCCAAGTCTTCCTGACCGCGTCGAGCATCGCGCGTGGGTCGCCCGCAAAGCGGATCGAGGCGACCGCCGTGCCGGTACGCTCGGGCTCGCGGTAATAGATATAATATGCCGCGCTGTTGGGTTCGCGCGGCGAGGAGAAACGCATGTCGTCGACCACGCCGATAATCGTCCGCGGCCGGTCGCCGCCGACCGTCTTGCCGACCGCATCCTCCGGCGAGCGGAAGCCCAGCACGGCGACAGCGCGTCGGTTGATGACGATGGCTATGGACACCCCTTTTGCGCGGGACGGATCGTCGTCCGCGCGATGCGCTTCGTCGAAGACCCGGCCAGCTAGCAAACGCGTGCCATAGACCCGGAAGAACGCCGGCCCGACGATCGACCAGCGGAGCGACGGTCCGGGACCGGTCACGCCCGGCAAGGGTACGTTGTCGCTATTGTCCTCGCCGCTGCCGCCGACCGCGGTGTTGCCGACGGCGACACCGGTAACACCCGGAAGATCGCGGATCGCCGCGATGACTGCGCGACGCTGCGCGCTGTCGACGAGGCTGTCGCGCATCGACAGGAGCACCAGCAGCCCCTCGCGCCTGAAACCGAGATCGGACTGGCGAACATGGCGGGTCTGCGCGACCAGCACCGTGGTGCCTATCATGAACGCGATCGCCAGCGCGAACTGCAGCACGACCAGCGCCTCGCGCGTGCGGGTTCCGGCACGGCCGCCGCCTGGTGAACGCGCCGACGCCAGCACCGCCGCCGCGGGAAACCGCGACAGCAGCACCGCCGGATAGAAGCCGGCGAGGATCCCCACCATTACCGCAAGCACCGCCAGCGCGGGCACGACGAGCGCATAGGGAATGCTCAGCGACAGGCCTCCGGCCGCATTGACCAGCGGCAGTCCGAGCTCGGCGAGAATCAGCCCGGTCAGGCCCGCGACGATCACGGTCAGCACCGCCTCCCCCAGGAACTGGCGGACCAGCGTGGCGCGGTCCGCACCCAGGACCTTGCGCATCGCCACCTCGCGTGCGCGCAGACCGGCGCGTGCGGTCGCCAGGTTGACGTAGTTCACGACCGCGATGACCAGCGTCAGCAGCCCGACCAGCCCGAGTGTCACGACGGTGATCTTGCGGCTGGCGCTCTGCGATCCGGTCGGTTCGAGATGAAGCCGGTCGATCGGCAGGACGGCGATCCGCTGCGTGTCCCACGCATTCTTGCCGAGATCCGCCAAGCCTCGCCGGTTCACGAACGACGGGATTGTCTGCGAAAACGCGCGCGCCGCGGCTGGCGTATCGAACCGCAGAAACGTTTGGAGCGACGTACTGCCCCAGTGGAACCAGCTCTCCGACGGCGGGGTCCGCGGCAGCGGGATCAGGATCGAGAGCCGCAGGTCGCTGGTCTTGGGCAGGTCGCGGAAGACGCCGGCGATCTGGTAGTTGGTCTGCGCATCGGTCGCGATCGTCAGCGTCTGACCGACGGGGTTGGCGGTGCCGAAATATTTGCGCGCCACGCTCTCACTGATCAGCGCGTTGGTTGGGCTGGCAAGCGCGGCGCGGCCGTCGCCCCGCGCCATTGGCAGGTCGAATACCCGGAAGAAAGATGCGTCGACCTGCGCGACGTCCTCGGCCGTCGCGACACCGCCGCGGATCACCGATCCCCCGTTCTCGCCGCCGCGGATCCGCGTGCCGACGATACCGGGGAAATCCTCACGCAGCTGGTCCAGCAGACCGCCCATCGTGTTCGGATAGGCACCGTTGACGGGGCTTTCCGGCAGGTTCCACACCGTCTGCACGACATAGATTCCGGCGTGGCGCGGCAGCCATTTCTCGAAGCTCGTCTCGAACCGGACGTAGAGCCCGAGGACGAGAAAGACGGCGACCCCCACCGCCAGCCCGCCGATGTTGAGCGCGGCATAAAGCCGGTGGCGGGTCAGCGACCGGTAGAGCGAGAGCAGGGCGAAGCGGTTCATTGCGGATGATCCGAACGAGAGGAGATGGCGACGGAATCAGTCATGGCGCAGGGCCCAGGCGGGCGCGGCACGACTGGCACGGACTGACTGGCCGACGATGGTAATCAGCGCGATCGCGAGCGCGAGCAGGCTGGCGCCGACGAAATAGATCGGCGACAGCGCGATCCGGTCATCGAACCCGGCCAGCCACGTCCGCATCGCGACGAACGCTAGCGGCCACGCGACCAGATTGGCGATCAGCACAGGCCGCAGGAACTGGCCTATCAACAGCCGGACGATGTCGGAGGACGACGCGCCGAGCGTCTTCCTGATGCCGATCTCGCGGATCCGCCGCGTCGTGTTGAACGAGGCGAGGCCCCATAGCCCGCCACAGGCGATCAGCACCGCCAGCCCCGCGCCGATCCCGAACAGCCGCGCAGCATGATCGTCAGCCTCGTAGAATGGCGCGAGCCGGTGTTCGGCAGTCTCGACCGACAACGGAACCTCGGGCGCGAGCCTCCGCCATGTCGCGCGCACCGCGTCCATGACGGCCTTGCGATCGCCCGCGTAGCGGATCGCCGCCACGGGTGTCGGCGGCATATTGCGATAATAGACGTAATACGTCGCCTGGTCGGGTGCGCGTGGCGCATAAAAGCGGAGCTGGTCGATCACGCCGACGATCGTGCGGGGCATGCCGCCGCCGACCGTTTTGCCGATCGCTTCGGTCGGCGAGCGGAAGCCGAGCGCCGCCGCGGCCTTGCGGTTGATGACGATATTTCGCCCCTTCGGCCACGCCTTCCAGTCGCTCGAATCGTCCGCGCCGTGGGCATCGTCGAATAGACGTCCGGCAAGTAGCGTGACGCCGTAGGTGCGGAAGAAGCCCTTGCCCGCAATGATCGTGGCGACCGACAGGCCCGGCGGGGGGCGTCCCGGCATGTCGATCACGTCGATATTGGCGGTACCGTCGCCGCCCGGTCCGGTGCCTCCGACACCGACAGACTCGACACCGGGCAGCGCGCGCATCGCCGCGAGGATCGCGGTCGCGCGCGCCGGCCAGATCGCCTTGTCCAGCAACGAAGAAACGGTAAGCAGGCCATCGCGCCGGAAACCGAGATCCGCCTTGCGGACATGCGCGGTCTGCGCAGCGAGGATCATCGTGCCGGTGACGAACGCGATCGCTAGGCCGAACTGGAACACTACCAGTGCCTCGCGCAGACGCGTTCCTGCGCGCCCCCCGCCCGGCGCGCGCGCCGACGCCAGTACCGTTGCGGCGGGATAACGCGACAACAGCAGCGCGGGATAGAACCCGGCGAGCAGACCAACGATCAGCACCACAAGCGCCAGCGACGGCACGACCAGCGCATAGGGGATCTTGAGCGCCAGCCGCGCCGCCGCATTAACGAGTGGCAGGCCGAGTTCGGCGAGGATCAGGCCAAGCAAAGCGGCCAGCGCGGCGGTAGCGATCGCCTCGCCGAGGAACTGGCGTATCAGCGCGGCCCGGTCCGCGCCCAGCACCTTGCGCATCGCCACTTCGCGCGCGCGCAGGCTAGCCCGCGCGGTGGCGAGGTTCACATAGTTCACGATCGCGATCAGGAGCGTCAGCACCCCGACGATGCCGAGCGTCGCAACGGTCAGCTTGCGTCCCCCGCTCTCCTCGCCGACCGGTCGCAGATGTGCGGCGGCGATCGGGACCAGCGGCAGCGAGAAGATATCGGTCGGTGCCGGCCCGAGATCCTGCCCGGCATGGCGTTTGATGAAGGCTGGCAGCGCCTGCTGAAACCGCTGTGCCGCACCCGGCGTCTCGAAACGCAGATAGGTCCAGAGCGACGCGGTGCCCCATTTATACCACGCCCATTCGGCGGGCGGCGGCGTGCGCGGGATCGGCAGCAGGATCGAGAAGTGGAGATCGGTGTTGGCCGGCAGATCCTCGAACACGCCCGCGACGCGGTAATTGGCGGGTGCATCGACCGCGATCCGGATCGTCTGCCCGAGCGGATCGGTGGTGCCAAAGAATTTGCGCGCGGCAGAGCGGCTGACCAGCGCGGCGGCCGGATCGGCCAACGCGCGCGCGCCCTCGCCGCGCACCATCGGCAGGTCGAACACGTCGAAGAACGCCGCATCGACCTGCGCGACATCCTCCTTGGTGGCGTCGTCGCCGCGCAACACGGTGCCGCCGCCCTTGCCGCCGCGAATACGCGTGCCGACGAGGCCGGGGAAATCCTGCCGCATCTGTTCGAGCATGCCAGACATGGTTCCCGGATAGGCGCCGTTGAACGCGTTGCCCGGCAGATGGAGCGCGCTTTGCACGACATAGATGCCCCGGTGTCGCGGCAACCACGTCTCGAAGCTCGTCTCGAACCGGACATACAGGCTCAGAACCAGGAACACGGCGATGCCAACCGCGAGCCCGCCGATGTTGAGCGCGGCATGCAGCTTGTGACGCGTGAGCGACCGGTAGAGCGAGAGCAGGGCGAAACGGTTCATCGCGCGCGGGACCTTTCGAACAAGGGGATGGTCGAGCGAGGGGATGGCTCAGATCACGCGCGCGGCGGACGCGACGATTCGGCCGTCGAGCATGTCGATGCGCCGCTTCGCCATGTCTGCGTGGCTAGGCGAATGCGTGACCATGATGATCGTCGCGCCCTCGTCATTCAGTCCGGCGAGGATATTCATCACCTGCTCGCCATTGGCGGTGTCGAGGTTGCCGGTCGGCTCGTCGGCGAGGATCAGCTTGGGCGCTCCGACGATCGCGCGGGCGATCGCGGCGCGTTGCTGCTGCCCGCCCGACAGTTGGTGCGGATAATGCCGTGCACGGTGGGCGATGCCGACCTTGTCCATCGCAGCGGCGACCCGCGCCCGCCGGTCCCCAATCCCCTTGCCAGCCCCGCTCTTCTTGCCGCCATCATCCTTGCGATAGGCGAGCCCGAGCGCGACGTTCTCCTCGATCGTCAATTCGTCGATCAGGTTGAAGCTCTGAAACACGAAACCGAGCGTGGCGCCGCGGAACTGCGCCAGTGCCTTCTCGTCGAGCGCGGCGAGATCGCGATCGTCGAACAGATACTTGCCCCCCGTCGGACGATCGACGGTGCCGAGCGTATTGAGCAGAGTCGACTTGCCACACCCCGACGGGCCCATGATCGCGACGAACTCGCCCGCCTCGACGTGCAGGTCGATATCGGCGAGCGCGGTCGTCTCGACCTCGTCGGAGACGTAGCGGCGCTGGATATTCTCAAGATGGATCACGGGAAGCCTTTCGGAGGATGGGTCTAGCGGAGGTTGAGGATGTCGCCCTTCACGGTCGCGGTACTGGAGGTGACGATGCGATCGCCGGTGGCCACGCCGGACAGGATCTCGACCTGTTCGGGATTGCGCCGACCGGTCTTGACCGCCTGGCGGCGGGCGTGACGGCCGTCGGCGTCGAACACGAAGACGGACGCGCCGCCGCCCGATTCCAGCCAGCCGCCGACCGGCGCGACGAGTGCGGGGGCGGTGCTTCCCAGCGTGATACGGCTGTCGAGCGTCTGGCCGCGGTTGAGCCCGGCCGGCGGGGCCGACACGAACGTCAGTTCGACGCGGAAACGCCCGTCCTTCACCGCCGGCAACACCTTCGACACGCGCAGCCGTGCGTCGCCCGCCGTCGCCGTCTGCCCCACCGCGACGCGCCCGACATAGTATTCGTCGACGTCCGCTTCGAGCTTCCACGAGCCTTCGCTGTCGATCTGCCCCGCAGGGTCACCAGCCTTGAGCGTCTGGCCCGGCTGGATCGTGAAGTTGGTCAACCGCCCACCCGCCGGCGCACGAATCACCAGTGCATCCAGACCGGCACGCACCGCCGACAGGTTGCTTTCCAACCGACCGCGCGTATCGTCGAGCCGTTGGCCCTGCGTGGCCGTGATCCGCGCCTCCGCCGCGCCGCCGGACTGCAACTGCGCGAGGCGCTTTTCCTGGTACGCAGCCTCCTCTACGAAGCTCCGCACCCCCGCATCTGACACAAAGCCCTTGTCATGCAGCTGCTGGCGAATCCCCAGTTCGCGACGCGCCTTGATCAGGTCGTAGTTCGCCTGTGCGATCTGGCCAGCGCGATCGAGGCGGTTACGCTCGATCCCCAGATTCTCACCCGCGACACTGCCGAGCTGGCTCGCGATCTGTGCCTCGCGGGTCAGCACGTCGAGCTTGAGCGCCGGGTTGGCGACCGTCGCGAGCGGCTGGCCTTCGGCGACCATCGAACCGTCCTGTACGAACAGCTTTTCGACCTGTCCGCCCGACAACACGCCGACCAGCGTCGTGACGCGCGGCGCAACGGAGGCGCGCACCGGCAAATAGTCGGCGAACGGTGCACGCTCGACGATGCCGGTCTCGACCTCGGACGCAGCCATATCGGTCGATCCGCTGGCCGGCAGGAACCGCCACACCAAGCCCGCAGCAACGATGAGCGCCACCGCGATCAGCACGCGCGGGTTACGCCACCGAGGCGTCGCATGCCGGTCGACCCGGCGGTCCATTGCCGCGCCCGCGGATGGGCTGGCAGAAGCAGTTGCGTGTACGGGCTGTTCGGGCATCATGGCGCCAGTGTCGCCGATCACCGGCCGAAAGACTAAATCGTTATGGATCAGCCTCTTAACATGATTGCCCCACCGGGCGGCCGTTCGAAAATGGACGGACCGTCCACCAATGGACGGTTCGAGGCCATGTCAAGTGTCGCCACCATCCTGCTGGTCGACGACAACCAGGCGGTGGCTCGGGCAATGGAGATCGTATTCCGCATGGCAGGACACCGGCTGGATGTCGCGACCACGCCGGAAGACGCCTTCTCTCGGCTCGCTGCGTGCGGTTACGATGCCATCCTGCTCGACATGAATTTCAGCGCAGGTGAATCGAGCGGCAGCGAAGGGATGGCCTGCCTCGCTCGCATCATGTCCGACGATCCGAACGCCCGCGTCGTGATCATCACCGCCCATAGCGGCATACGGATCGCGGTCGCGGCGATGCAGGCCGGCGCAAGCGATTTTCTGATGAAGCCGTGGCGCAACGCCGAGCTGATTGCCAAGGTCGAGGGCGCCATCGCTCGTGGCGCGACCGTCAGCACGGGCACGCCCCGCTCTGCCAACAGCGACGAGCCGGCGCGGTTGCTCGGCGAAAGCGCAGCGATGCACCGGCTGCGCGACCTCGTTCGCCGGATCGCTCCGACTCCGGCAGGGGTCACCGTCACAGGTGCCCCAGGCAGTGGCCGGACGCTGACGGCGCTCGCGATCCACGCCGCGTCGCCGCATGCCGATACCGCGCCGATGCGGATCGACCTGCGCGACGGGGCAGCATGGGTACGGCTCGACGATGCCAAAGGCACCGCCATCCTACGCCATCCCGACCAGCTCGACACGGTCGCCCAATCGCGATTGATCGACCGCATCCCGCCCGGCGTGCGCTGCATCGCGATTGCCAAGACCGTGTTTCCGCTGACGCCGGCGCTGCGGCGGCGGCTCTGCACCGTTGAAGTCAGCGTACCGCCGCTCGCCGCTCGCGAGGACGATGCCGTATTACTAGCTCGGCATTTCGCCCGCGTTGCTGCGGACCGGTTCGGTCAGCCAGAGCCGACGTTGAGCGAAACAGCCGTGGCCGCGATCCGCGCGACCGTGTGGCCCGACGATGTGCGCGGGCTGGCACTTACCGTCGAGCGCGCCGTGCTTCTGTCGGATGGCGGCATCATCGACGCAGCGATACTCGCTCCCCCGACGGCCGATGCGCAGATCGCGGCCGGCGTATCCGACGCAGCGTTCGATCTGACCGATGCCGAACGGACGCTGATCGAGGCGGCGCTGCGCGAGCATCGCCACAATGTTACCCATGCTGCCACCGCGCTCGGGCTTAGCCGAGGCGCGCTGTATCGTCGCATGGCGCGCTATGGGCTTTAGACTGCCTGCGAGCAGGAGCCTTTCCGCGATCTTCGCAAGCCTCGGTCTCGTCGCGTCTGGAATCGCCGGAGCGACGGCATGGCGGATCGGCCTGTGGGGCCTGCTGACGGGCGCAACGCTGATCGCCGCGTGGCTGGGGACGCTCGTCTGGTGGGCGGTAATGCGTCCGCGGGCCGCTCCCCAGCCATCGACGGCAACCGAAGCGGACGCCGACGCTTTGGTCTTGCTCGTCCTGCTCGACGCCGCGCCGACTCCTCTGCTCGCCATTGAGGGCAACGCAGCTCGGGCTCTCAACCGTGCCGCCCGCACGCTGTTCGCGACCGACGACCGCATCCTCCCAATCCCTGCCGCGCTCTCCCAGCTAGGTGTGAGCCATCTGAGCCACGAAGGCCGACGCTGGCGGATCGACCGCGTCATCGTCTCGGACCATCGCGCCGTCGCCGCCTTGATCGATATCGAACAGGAAGAGCGCGTGGCCGAAGCGCGAGCGACCACCGAAATGATCCAGGTGCTGGGCCACGAATTGCTCAACGGCCTGGCGCCGATCGCCTCGCTTGCCGAAAGTGGGGTGACGGCTATCGACCGGCCGGGCGTCGATCTTGACCTCCTGCGTGAGATTCTCGGCACGCTGGCCCGTCGGGCGGAGGGATTGCAGCGCTTCACCGAAGCCTATCGTGCGCTAGCCCGCCTACCCGGCCCTATACTGAGGCCGACGAACCTTCGCGAGATGGCGGACGATCTCGCGCGGCTAAGTGCCGGACGCTGGCCGGATATCACGCTTTGGGTCGAGGTTGACGACGGTCTCACATGGTCGTTTGACCGCGATCAGATCGATCAGGCGCTTTGGGCTCTACTACAGAATGCGGCAGAAGCGGCGCGATCGAGCGACGCGCGGGTCAGCCTGTCGATAAACCATGTAAAAGCCCAGCTCGTTATCGATGTCGTAGACAATGGCGCAGGTATCGCCCCGGCTAGTTCCACGCTAGTCTTCCGGCCGTTTCATACGACCAAGCCAGACGGTAACGGCATCGGCCTCAGTCTCGCGCGACAAATTGCGCTAGCTCACGGCGGGAGCCTCACGCTCGTGAACGGCCCCGGCACCATATTTCGCATGACCCTTCCGCGAGCTTAGCGCTTCGAACAACATGACCCAGCGGCATAGTGCGCAACAGATCGACCCATAAGCCGACATTCGTGGCGCATCCTAGCCTTCCCAACTTCCGCCACTCATCATCGGTGTGCAATCATCCTGAAGTCGTATTGAATGAAGAAAACTGAAGCCGTCGTTCCGAAAGGAGGCGCCCAACAGCGTTTTCTGCGTGCAGCATATGCCGCTTACATGCAGCCTCTCTTGGCAGCCGGCCCGCTCACCGTTAACGAGCTTAGCCGAGATTATAGACACAGCTAGGGCACGCACGCATGTTGATCACCGTTCGCGATAACAATGTCGATCAAGCTTTGCGCGCGTTGAAAAAGAAACTGCAGCGCGAGGGTGTGTATCGCGAGATGAAGCTGCGCCGCCATTATGAAAAGCCATCCGAGAAGCGCGCGCGGGAGCATGCAGCCGCCGTCAGTCGCGCGCGCAAAGCCGATCGCAAGCGCGAGGAACGTGATCGCTGATAGGAAGCTGGCGATGGAAATTGGAACCCGAATTGACGAAACGGGCACTTTGTCACGCGATGGTGGTGCCTTCTGCCTGCGCCGGGACGCAGGCGGGCGCTATCAGCTGGAACTTCAGCGTACGCCCGTGGACCTGGTTGAGAAGCGGGTAAGGCTCGTCGGCACACTCGTGGGCGCCGAACTGGTCAGCGCCGACGGCGTCGCGCCGGCATAAAGCGAGCGCGGGTCATCTGATCTCGAAACAGCGTACTTAGTAACCTGTCGTTTGAAATTGCGGCAGCAGGCTGGACCCCATTGTGGACGTTCACGGGGTAATTTCAGCTCCCCAATTTCGGCCCTTCGTTCATGTCTAGGCGGGCTATTGGCGCACGCATTCCCCCTACCCGACGGCAAGCTCAATTTCCCGATTAGGATCAATTCCGAGAATGACCTCCCCGTCTCGATCGTCGGTCCTTTGCGGGAAAGACTGCGAGCCTTGCTAGAACCGCAAGATCGGTCGAGCGCGTCAGATCCGGGAGCGCCTAGATAGCGACGCCAAGGAGGACAGGACGATGAAGGCGGCGCTTCCCAATTACCGTGCCCGGATGCAGCGGGTACTAGATCACATCGACCAGCATTTGGACGATGACCTAGACCTAGATGCGATGAGCGGCGTCGCGGCCTTTTCGAAATTCCACTTCCACCGGCAGTTCACGGCGACCTTCGGGCTATCCGTGCATCGCTACGTCCAGCTCGCCCGCATGAAGCGTGCATCCTATCGGCTGGTTTACAGGGACGCGCAGAGTATCACTGAAATAGCAATGGACGCCGGATACGACGCCCCGGATGCCTTTGCCCGCGCCTTCCGGCAACGGGTCGGGCAATCGCCGTCGTCGTTTAGGAAGGCTCCCGATTGGGAACCGTGGCTTGCGGCCTTCGGGCCTCTCAACAACGCGAGGAGCAAGCTCATGCAGACCACCTACACACCCAACGATGTGACGATCCGCGACGTAGCCCCGACCCCTGTGGCGATCATGGAGCATCGCGGCGACCCGGTAACAATCGGCGCTACCATTCAGCGGTTCATCGGTTGGCGGAAGGCAACCGGCCTGTCGCCGACGGTTAGCCCGACATTCAACGTTTTCCACTCCGATCCGCGCACGACGCCCCCGGCCCAGTATCGCATGGACCTATGCGTCGGCACCGATCGACCGATCGAGGCAAAC
This sequence comes from Sphingomonas sp. Leaf242, assembly GCF_001422045.1. Classification (GTDB taxonomy): domain Bacteria; phylum Pseudomonadota; class Alphaproteobacteria; order Sphingomonadales; family Sphingomonadaceae; genus Sphingomonas. The sequence goes on along the minus strand of NZ_LMLW01000001.1, from coordinate 35,940 downwards.
GGCGAGCGGATCGAAGCCGACACCATCCCCGGCGGACGCTGCGCGGTGCTGCGCGTCGTCGGCAACACCGACAATCTGGAGCTGGCCGCGCTATACCTCTACCGCGATTGGCTACCCGCCAGCGGCGAGGAGGCACGAGATTTTCCACTCTACTGCCAGCGCGTCGCCTTCTTCCCGGAGGTGCCGGAGCATGAGGCGGTCGCGGAATTGTTCCTGCCACTAAAGTAGCTTGGTATAGGGCATCATTGATCCTTTGCGCCGTCGCAGCAAACAAGCCGCCCCCTTCCCGAAATTCGATCATAAAACGACAATTGAGGATCACCCCTCCCTGATGTCGCTTGCCGGCGGAAGTGCTACCCTTTTGACGCATTCTACAAAGATTAGGCCGATTATTCCGTTCTCACCGAACCTAGGGAATCTGAGCTGGCAAAGAATGTATCGAGGTTAACGCGGAGTTGTCGGCCCATTTTGGCAATGGCCTCCGCTGTTTTGCCTGTGATATGAGGCGTCAAAAGGACATTGGGTACGTACTTCCAGCGGCCTGCGTCCGCGGGCTCGTCGCAAAAACGTCGAGAGCAGCCCCGCCAAGATGACCTGTTTCTAGTGCAGCAATCAAAGCATCTTCATTTATGAGGTATCCACGCGCGACATTCACCAAATACCCTTTTGGACCTAATCATTGATAATGTTGCTGGAGATAAGGCCGGGGAACAGCGGACCGCGCTTTGCCCTATCGATCACCCGGCGAGTCATCGCGCAAACCCGCGATGCTCTGTCAGCGCTTTGGGCGGCAACACGAATGGAAAAAATAAAGCGTTTTGCACGCGATCACTCTGCAGCTCAGTCAAAGTCTGCATCGTAAGCGTACGGACCGTAGAGCGGGTTCGCACTGCGGCACGCTGCCTGTAAGCCGACACTGTCTCATTGCGGTCAGGAGTGTAGAACTGCCTGACGACCATGACAACGGGAGCGTACAGTGATTCTGGTCCGGTTCTTCTCATATCGTGCACGAACGGCGCCGCTGCGGTGGCTCGCTTGGCTGACGCTGATGCTGGGGCTTGGTTGGCTGAGCGTCGAAACGCTAGCTCGGGTGGAAGGCGTCGTGCTGATGAGCGTGTTCGCCGCGCTAGGCTTATTCGCAGCGAAGATCGGGACCGAAACGGTGCGCCGCGTTCATGACAGCGGGCAGAGCGGCTGGTGGGTGCCGACGGTCGCCACTGGCGTGGTCGCGCTTGTGCTGACCGCAGTCGCGCGCTGGTTAGGCCATGATGCCGATGCGATTGTCTGGGGAACGCTAACGCTTGCGGGAATTGCGACAGCGGCGTTGGGGCTGCGACCGGGCGAGCGCGGTATCAATGACCATGGCGTCCCGCCCACGCCTTGGACATCGAGCGGACCTGCCGATGGGCGGGCGGGTCTGATGGTAGCTGCGTTGTTGCTGGCAGCGGGGATCGCCGCGGGCGGTGCAGTTATTACCTGGCAGAATGCGCTGGTCCCCGAGCGTGATGCACGCATGCGCGCTGCCGAGCCGCGCGCGCCGGACACTTCGGCGATACAGGCGACAGGCAACGAGGTATCGATGAACCACGAGCGTGAAGCATCCGGCAATGATAATACTGCCCTGTCGACGCAGATCGACAGCCTGCTCAACGAAGGACACGCGCGATGATCACGGCCAACGCCGAAGTCGCCCGCTGGGTGTTTCCCAAGTCAAGCTATTCTCTTGAACGCCTCGCTCGTTCCATCAGCGATCCCCGCTATTTTTTGAAGCTGTGCGGCGCGGCCGGTTATTTGCAAGCAGCCCTGCCGAGTGGCGGGACGCTACACGCTCCGGGCTACTTCATGGAGGCAACTGCGATGCCCAAGAGCGAGCACTTGCCGGACGGATACAGGATTGAGGTCAAGCGAACCGGCATGGACATTAGCAGAGGCCGCCCTGGCGCGATCGCGGTACCTCAGGATTCAGAGCGTGGGACTACAAATCCAGATGTAGAAACTGGTTGAACGCGGTAGCTCTATATTGTCCAAACGCCGCTCCGCTCGTGAAACCTCGACGGCGGTAGAGTGCGAGGGCTGGCTCGAACGCAGCACCGCTACCGGTTTCGAGGCTCAACCGTTTTACGCCCCGGCTTCACGCAACACCTATAATCGTATCCAGCAGGGCCGCTGCTGCCCCCTGACGCAGGAACTCAGGGTGAGTTCGCATCGACTTCACCTCAGCGCCATCGCCGGCCAGCATCTTGATCGCGCCAACACTGGCAACCTGGCCGTCACGCACGCCGTCCACACTGTGATTTCCGGAGCCTGCAAGCCTGTAAGATCGAGAGCAAAAACATTGTCCGGGGGCGAGGTGTCATGCATTCCAGCAAGATGCAGCGCCAACAGGGAACGGGTTTGATCGCCGGATAAATCATCTTTGCGGATTTCGAACATCTTGCCTCTTGCTCGTCAGTTCACGTCCCAGCCTGAACATCCGCTACATTTAGCTTCATCAAGACCACTAGCAGGTTTCGAACAGGACACTCCGCCATCAAGTCCGCCCGTCCGATATAAATCGAGATAGCGCAACATTTCTAGGTCGACGAACTCGATGCACCTGCTTGTGAAGTAGTTGGCTATACCTAAAATGTATTTGCACTCAGCCGAACGAGTCCCAGTTTACATCAAAATTAGAGACTGCCTGATAGTCTGGTGGTTTTGCAAACTCACCGACAACGCATCAGCGCATTAATGGAGCCGCGCACATTTTCCCCGCAGCTCCTTTCAGCACCGCGCAATACCACGCTGGGACGGTCCGTTTCCACGCGCCGATCAACGTACGTGTCGACGGCAGCGCCGCATTGGAGGGATGCCGGAAATCCCCGGCCTAGAGTCCGTTAGGAAAGCCGCACCGGCGTTCCTACCATGATCGGAAAGACAGCTATGCCCCTCCCCTCGAAAATGAGCGTTGCCCAGGCAATGATCGTCACTGCCGCGACCGCCTTCAGTACGACGCTGTGCCTACTGGCGGTCGTTGGTCCCGTTTACGAGCGATCCGCCCACATGGTCGTGAGCAGTCCGCAGACGCGCCCGAGCGCATTTGCCTAGCCGACCCGCAGTGGCACCGACAGGAAATGCCGAACATGCGCCACGAACGCGAGCGACGCGGGCTCGCGCCCGAGCAGGAGATGGTTGTCGCTGTCGAGCGTGACGAACTCGGCACCCGGTATCTCGGCGGCGAGCTCGCCCCCGGTCGCCAGCGGGATACGACGATCGCCGCGCGCGTGCATCACAAGCGTTGGGGCCTGCACGTCCTTCAGGATCGCGCGGACGTCGATATCGGCGAACACTTCGAGATAGCGGGCGGCGTTCTCGGCGTGGACGGTCTGGCGCTGGAAGATGTTGAACCAGTCGAGTTCCTCCGCGGTCGCGCTCGGCATGAAGGTCGCGGTCACGACCTGGCGGTAGGCGGCATCGGTACGCCCCCAACCCTGCCGGACGAGCGTGATGATCGCCTCGCGTTCTTCGATCACGTCGGGTGTGGCATTGATCCGCCACCCGGCGGCATACCCGCCCCACAGAATCAGGTGACTCACTCGTTCGGGATGGCGCACCGCGTAAGCGATCGCGACCGCGCAACCCTGCGACAGGCCCAATAACGGGAAGCGATCGATCCCGGCGGCATCGACCACCGCCTCCAGATCGCTGACGAACGCGTCGAAGTTGATATCCGCGACACACGCTTCCGACATGCCGTTGCCCCGCGCGTCATAGCGTACGAACATGTGATCGCGCGCCAGCTCCTGGAACAGCGGGGCCCAGATCGGCGCATCCCAGTCGAGCTCGAGGTGGTTGAGCCAGTTCGCTGCCTTGACGAGCGGCAGCCCCTCCCCGACGCAGGCATAGGCCAGCCGAACGCCGTCCGCCGCCTTGCAGAACTGAATCTTCTGCCGCTGCAGCATGTCGTGTGCGGGCAGAACCGGGATCGCCAGTTCGCGCGCCGCTTCCTGCGTCACCGGCGGTGGCGGCAGGCCCGCCTCGCTCACCGCATCCGCGAAACTACGCTTGGCGACCTTCGCATCGTCCTGCCGCCCGAGCTGTCGCAGCGTCTCCTGCAGATGCACCGCCGCATCGGTGTTGAACGGATCCGCGTCGAGCCACTCGCGCGCCCAGGGAAGCCGATCTTCCGGCGACAACGCGATCGACACGACGAGGCGGTGCAACAGCGATCGACGCAGCCGCTCGGCGGCGGCGCGTTCGGCGGCAAGCCAGATCGCAAACCTTTCGTGTCGCGGCATATCGAGCCCCGCCAGCAACGGCTCGCGAAGAGCAACCAACGCTGCCAGCAGATCGGCTGCCACGGATGGCTTCGTATCGAGCGCCCGTTGCGCGTCATGGATATCGACGACGATCCCCTCGCGGTCGATCACGACCGTCTCGCGGTCGGCGATCAGCCGTCGGCGATCCCGATCCATGACTGGTCGCAGCTTGCTCAGCGACCAGCGTAGCGCGCCGCGGGGATCGTCGGGACCCTCGTCCCACAACAGATCGCACAAGTGTTCGCGGCGCTGCGGGCGGTCCGCCATGAGAAGATACGCGATCAGCGCCCGAGTCTTGCGCGAGGCCGGGAGATCAACGGCTACCGATTCTGACGTTATCGCCAGAGAACCCAGTAAGTTGACGACCAGATTTGGCAAATGATCGATCGATACGGCCTCTCGACGTGAAAAAGCAGTTACCACGCCGCCAGCGGCAATGTCCACGCGCGCTCAATCGCTGGTCCCCACGACGGGGGTCGAGTGCAACGTCGGCAAAGCGCGACACGACGTCGCACCCGATCGACTGGACCATCCTCATGAAAACCTCGTATCTTCTCGAAGCGCCGATGCTGGCCCGCTTGCCCGCAGCGTTGCTGTGACGTTCTGGCTCGACCTGGGCGGCGTTGCCGTGCGATCGGATCGCAACTTCCCCGCAAAGGACATCGCTTCGCCGTCTGCCGCGATCCGTATCGGGCATGTCCTCAGCGTGATTGTGATCATGCTGCTGTTCGCCGATGCGGTCGCCCAGCTGGTCTCGTTGCCGGTTCTCCGTGCCGAGGTCGAGGCGAGCGGCTTTCCCTTCGCGTTGTCGCCGGTGGTCGGAACGATTACGATGACCTGCGTCGTCCTGTACGCGGCCCCGCGCACCGCGGTGCTGGGCGCGATCCTGCTCACCGGGTTTCTGGGCGGCGCAATCTGCTTGCATCTCCGCCTGAACGAGATCGGCTCGCCACCGCAGATAGTCTGTCTGACGCTTGGCGTCATGGCGTGGGGCGGACTGTACCTGCGCGATCCGCGGTTGCGCGCGCTGCTGCCCTTTCGCGCCTGACCCGCCACGCCCTTTTCACTTTATACGCCGTCACTTCGGGTGCCGGCCAAGGACCCGACATGACCATTTCAACACTCACGCCCGCCCCGTTCACCCGCGCGGCGACGCTCGACACGACGCGCTTCTATATGGGCAGCCTGATGAGCTTCCTGACCACCGGCGCCGAAACCGAAGGCGGCTTTGCGCTGATGGAATATCGCGGCAAACCCGGTAACGAGCCGCCCCCGCATATCCACCTCTGGGAAAACGAGATCGTCTACGTTCTGGACGGCGCCCTAGAGATGTATTGCGGCGATACGGTCATGCTACTTCATCCGGGGGAGATGGCGTTCGTCCCGCGTGGCCAGCCGCACGCCTTCTACATCCGCTCGGCACAGTTTCGGGCCCTGGTGATCGTGCAGGCGGTGGGCGAAGATTCCGTCCAGCTCGACGAGTATTTCCGTCGGATGAGCACCGTCGCGGTAAGCATGACGCTGCCCCCGAATACCGCCGCGACCTATCAGACCGAGGATCCGGATCACGCGGTCGCGCTGGCCAACGAGCATGGCATGACCATCCTGTCGCCCGACGAGGCTGCCATCGCCCTGCCGCAATACCCAGGCTTCGGCAAAGCTGAGCCGCTGCGCGATGACCATGCGCCGCGCAACCAATCGCTTGCCGTATTCGGCGGCGGCGCAAGACAATGGCCGCTTGCCGCCACCGGCAGCGCGTCGTGAAGACGACGGCAACGGGGATGACGGCGGTTCGCCCCGGTGAAGACGACGCGGCGCGGAAACTCTACGAAGGGCTCACCGATGGCGGGGGCGAGCGTTCGCGGACCGCGATCGAGCGGGTTCTGCGCGACAATGGCCTGGCGATCGACGATCCCCGCCTGCGCGAGCTCGACGCACTGATGCAGGGCTATGCGCAGGCGGTCGACATCCCGTTCGAGGCGATCGCGCCCGCGCTGGCCGGTGCGAACCGGACATTGCTCAGCCGTGCGCTAACCGGCAATCTGGTGATCCCCGACTTCACTGCGTTCTGCGCGGAGATCGCCCGGATGTTCGACACGGTGCGCGATTGCCGCGACGGCGATGTCGCCGCCTACATCCCGCAACTCGCGCGCGCCGACCCCGACGGCTTTGCGGTGGCGGTGTGCACGATCGACGGGCAACGCTTCGCGATCGGCGACACCGCGACGCGCTACTGCGTGCAATCCACCTGCAAGCCGGTCAACTACGCGATAGCGCTCGACCGGCTTGGCGTCGATGCGGTCCATCGTCATGTCGGTCGCGAGCCATCCGGGCATTCGTTCAACGCAATCACGCTGAACGGCGCAGGCCTGCCGCACAATCCGATGATCAACGCAGGCGCGATCATGTGCGCCTCTTTGATCGCGCCGGAACAGTCCGCCGCGGACCGGTTCGACACCGTGATGCAGACCTGGGGTGCGCTCGCCGGCAAGGGGGCGGTCGGTTTCGACAACGCGGTCTTCCTGTCCGAGCGCGACACCGCCGATCGCAATTTCGCGCTCGCCTATTTCATGCGCGAGAACGGCGCATTCCCCGAGGGCACCGACCTGAAGGCGACGCTCGACCTGTATTTCCAATGCTGTTCGATCACCGTCGATGCGCCCGGCATGGCGACGATCGCGGCGACGTTCGCAAACGGCGGTGTATGCCCACTCAGCAACGAGCGCGTCTTCACCAGCGACACCACCAAAAACTGCCTGCCGCTGATGGCGTCGTGCGGTCTGTATGATTTCTCCGGCGAGTTTGCGTTCACCGTTGGGTTGCCCGCAAAATCGGGCGTATCGGGGGCGCTGTTCATCACCATTCCGGGCGTCTGCGGGATCGCGGTCTGGAGCCCGCGCCTAGACGCGCTGGGCAACTCGGTGCGCGGCGTCGAATTTGCCCGCCGGCTCGTCAAGCGGTTCGCGTTCGACGGCTTGGTCGCCACGGCGGAACAGACCAACCCGCGTCGCAGGTCTGCCGAAGCCGCGGTCGATCAGGCGACCTATTTTTGCGCCGCCGCAGCGAAGGGCGACCTGACCGAATTGCGCCGCCTGGTGGCGCGCTCGATCGACGTGAACCTTGCCGACTATGACGGCCGGACGGCGCTTCATTTGGCGGCCAGCGAAGGCCGCGCGGACGTGCTCCGGTATCTCCTGCCGCTCGGCGCGGCGACGGACGTGGCCGACCGCTGGGGCAACACCCCGCTCGACGATGCGTGCCGCAACGGCGACGCGGCAAGCATCGCGCTTCTGCAACCGAGCAAGCCCGACGCCGTGGACCTCGACCCTGGCGGCATGTTCCGGCGCGGGTCGATCGAAGCCCTCGCTTATTGATCGCCAACCCTTCGCCAATCTCTGCAAACACGCGCGCGCCCCAGAAATCGGGCGCTCGCCCCCCCCTGCTTTCCCACAAAGGCGGGCATCCAGTTCGGATCCCCGCCTTTGTGATGAACCATGCCCCGGCTGGGACCCGACGCCCTCCAAGCGTACGGCCCCCATGCTCGCGGCACTTCACATCGGCCCACCCGTCTCATGAGTTATCTCGCTATAACGACACTCGGCATCCTGTCGGTTTTCCAATCGACCAATGCGGTACCGCTGCCCCCCTCGCGCAAGACGCGCGCGCTCCTCGCCTATCTCGTTCTCGCCACCCGCCCACAGCGCCGCGAGCATCTGATCGATCTGTTCTGGGGCGATGGTCCCGACGATCCGCGCGGCGCGCTGCGCTGGTCGCTCAGCAAGATCCGCGCGCTGATCGATACCGATCGCCCGCGCGTCATCGCGGACCGCGAGACCGTCGCGTTCGATGCAGGCGAAGTGACGATCGACCTTCATGCCGCCCGCCAGATCGGTCCCGACGCGTCGGTCGAGGAAATCGTCGCGTGTCTTACCGCGTTGCGCCAACCGTTGCTCGCCGGGATCGATCTGCCCGACAACGCAGCCTTCCAGGCTTGGCTGGTGGCGGAACGCGAGGCGACCGCACGGTTGCGACGCACGCTGCTGCAACGGCTTGTCGGCGAGATGCCGCTCTCTCACGAGGACCGGCTCCCGTGGTGCCGCGAATGGTGCGACGCCGATCCGTTCAATCACGAGGCCGTGGCACGGTTGCAAAGGACCTTGCGCGAACTGGGCCGGCTTGCAGATGCCAAGCGAGTCGAGCGAGACTTCTCCGCCGGGCTGCGTGAGGCAGGGTTGCCTAGATCACCGGCAATGCCATTCGAACCTGCGCCCTCGCGGGCACCGGCTCCCGCAGATGTATCGGCTCCAGCGCTCGGTGCAGGAACTGATCGGATGACGCTGCACCGCCAGAAGATCAGCTTCGCGACAACCGATGACGGCGTGCGGATCGCCTTTGCCTCGGTCGGCGACGGCCCACCGCTCGTCAAGGTCGCAAATTGGCTCAACCATCTCGAGCTCGACTGGGATGCCCCGGTGTGGGCGCCGCTGTTCCATGATTTGGCGCAGGACCACCGCTTCCTCCGCTACGACGGGCGCGGCAACGGCATGTCGGACCGGGAGGTCGCCCTGATCGACTTCGATACGTTGGTGCACGATCTGGAGACGGTCGTCGACGCGGCCGGGATCGACCGTTTCCCGCTGCTCGGCATCTCGCAAGGCTGTTCGGTCGCGATCGAATATGCCGCGCGGCACCCGGAACGCGTCAGTCACCTGATCCTGTGGGGTGGTTTTGCGGCCGGCTGGCGCGTGATCGGCACGCCCGATGTCCACAAGGAACGCGAGGCGATCCTGACGCTCGTCCGTCAAGGCTGGGGGCGATCCGATCCCGCGTACCGCAAGCTCGTAACGTGGCAGTTCATGCCGGGCGCCTCCGCCGAGGAACTCGACTGGTTCGACGCGTTTCAGCGCGAGGCGGTCAGCGCCGAGAACGCGGTACGCTTCGCCAACGTGTTCGCCGATATCGATGTACGCCACCGGCTGGCCGGCGTGACCACGCCGACGCTGGTGATGCACGGCCGCGGCGACCGTCAGATCCCGCTGGCGGTCGGCGGTGCTCTAGCGGCGGCAATCCCCGGTGCCGAGTTCGTGACCCTCGACACCGAGAATCATGTCCTACTCGGCCGGGAGCCCGCGGCCGCGGCCTTCGTCGCGCATATCCGCCAGTTCCTTGCCGAAGAACGCAGGAGCATCGGCGGATGACCGCGTTTCCGACGATCGTGCGGCCGTCAGCAGCGCCGCCGCCCGCTCGCCGATCACGACGCACGGCGCCATCGTGTTGCCGGTCGTCACCCGCGGCATGATCGAGGCATCGGCGACGCGCAGGTTGGCGATACCGTAGACGCGCAGCTCGGCGTCGACGACCGACATCGCATCACGCCCCATCTTGGCCGTGCCAGCCTGATGCCAGACGGTCGACGCCGTATTCCGCACGAATCCGGTGAGGCCCTCGCGGCTCAAATTGCCGGGCATTACCTCGCGCTTGACGTACGGACGCAGCGCTGCGCCGTTGCCGATATCGCGACACAGCTCGACGCTGCGCACCAGTGCCGTCAGGTCATCGGGATCGGCCAGTGCGTTGGCCTCGATCCGCACCGGCGATGCGGGTGCTGCACCGGTGATCGTCACCGAGCCACGGCTCTTTGGCCGAACCAGACCGGGCAGCAACGACCATGACGCAGCGGGGGCGGGATCGCGTCCCCCCGCATCGTGCGCGACGATCGGCGCTTCGACCACGAAGGCCTGGATATCGGGCGTCTCCAGGTGCGGATCGCTTTTCCAGAAAAAGGTCGCCTCGCCCAGATTGTTGCGGGGGACGATCGGTTCGGGACTTTCCCAGACACACCCCGCCACCATCACGTGATCCTGGAGGTTGCGCCCGACGCCGGGCAGATGCTCGACCAGCGCGATGCCGTGTCGCCGCAACTGCGACATATCCCCGATGCCCGACTGCATCAGCAGCTTCGGGGTGTTGATCGCGCCAAGCGACAGGATCGTTTCGCACCGCGTGCGGATCTGCCGCCACTGGCCGTCGATCACGATCTCGACACCACGCGCCTCGCGGCGTTCGATCAACACGCGGGTCACCGTGGTGTGGGTCAAGACGGTCAGGTTCGGCCGCGCCATCGCCGGGTACAGGTACCGCCGGAACACCGACGATCGCAGCCCGCCGCTGATCGCGAGATTGCACAGCGCGGCACCGCCCGCCCCTTCCATCATCGCGCCGTTGTGATCGGCGAACGTGGCGATCCCCGCATCGGCGACCCCGCGGAGCAGCGCCGTGGCGAGCGGATGCGGGTCACGGGCGGGTTCGACGGGGAACAGCCCGCCCTGCCCGCGACGCAGTGGATCGGGTGCACCGCGCCAGTCCTCGATCCGGCGATAAATGCCCAGCACCGACTCGTAGCTCCAGGCATCGTCACCGGTTTCGCGCGCGAAATGGTCCCAGTCGGTCCGATGCCCGCGCGACCAGACCATCGCGTTGATCGACGATCCGCCGCCGAGCCCTTTGCCCATCGACAACGGCATCGCACGTCCGTTCAGATGCGCGCTCGGCTCCGCGACAAACCCCCAGTCGCGTTCGCCACCGAGGTTGTCTATCCAGAGCGCGGGATTGGAAACGCTCGGCGAGGCATCGCCGCCGCCCGCCTCGATCAGCAGCACGGTGACATCGGGATCCTCCGCAAGCCGCCGCGCGACCACCGAACCGGACGACCCCGCCCCGCAAACGATATAGTCGTATTCGCGACGGTCTTCGGCACGCTGCAGCGCTTGGTTCGCCGAGACACGCGTTTCAAAAGCAGCGGTGGTTTCGCCATCATGCTTCATGGCGACGGCCTTGCTCGATGATCCTTCGTGTACCAAGGCCGGTAGCGCTGACGATAGGGTTCTTCACATGTCCATCCTTCGATCGCGGCGCCCGGATGTCGGTCACGCCGCGATCTGTATCGGTGACAGGCCGCGGCGCAGTCGGGGATGTGAGCGTGGAAACGGCGCGCGCGCGCGTGGTATTCCGGGACCACGCGGCGTGAAGGGGACCCAGTTGGGTAGTCCGGTTACCCCTTGTCGACCCGAACCAAACTGCCGCTGCGTCGGCATCTATCCCGGAACCTGCCGGCCTAACAAAGCCCAAGCCTTCGCCAGTCCGGCACGTCCTACGCGGATGCTACCTCGTCTTTGGGGCGGCCGGAAGCCAGCTCGCCCCACTTACCCGATCTCGATCACACCGCTCGATGCCCCTCGATCAAAAGCTTGCCGGCGCCGGCATAGTGACGCGGCTGCGCGGATGCGTGCTGTCCCGCGGCGTGGATGTCGCGCAGTCGGCGTTGCAACGGCGACGTATCATAGAGCGCACTCGCCCCGCCAAGGCGGAAACAGGCATCGACGATCTCCACGCAGGTCGACTGCAGCCACACTGCGGTCTGCGTCGCCTCGGCAAGACGCGCATCGGTGTGCAGAGTCCCCGTGAGCGCGTGCTGCCAGTGAATGGCGGTCTGCGCCTGAAGCATCGCGCGGGCCGCCCTCAACTCCGCCGCGATCCGGCCCAATTCGGCATGGAACGTCTCCATGTCTCGTAGCGCATCCCTGGCGTATTGAAGACGCCTGCCGCTGTTGGCCATGGCGACGATATCGTCGACCGCCCCCTCTGCCATGCCGACGACGACCGCAGCATAGATCAGTGGAAGCAAATGCCGGGGCGCCTGCAAGAGGGGCTCTGACATGCAGACGATCCCCATAGCCGGATCGAACACATTTGCAGCTGGGACGAAGACGCCGTCGACCCGGATGTGGTGGCTACCGGTTCCTTTGAGGCCCGCGACGGACCAGGTGTCCTCGATGTGCCATGTGCGCGCCGGCATGATGAAGCCGCGCATCGCGTCGTCGTCGTCGACGAACACGCCGAGCATCCACTGCGCGTGCTGGCAACCACTGGCGAACGGCCACCGCCCGGTGACCAGCCAGCCACCATCGACGGTCTGCGCGGTGCCCAATGCCTGGGAGGAGCCCGCGACGACGACGTCGGGACTGTCCCGGTAGATCAGGTCATATGTTTCCTGCGGCAGGAGCGGCAGGAACAGCGACGAGCTGCATCCGATCATCGCCGTCCATCCAACCGATCCATCGATGCGGCCGAGCGCACTGATAGCCTCGACGATCGATGCGAGATCGAACTCCAAGCCACCTCGACTTCGGGCCGCTGTCATCCGGAAGATGCCGATAGTACGGAGCCGGTCGATCAGATCCGACGGCACGCGGCGGTCGATCTCGATCTCGTCGGCACGCAACCGTATTTCAGGTGCGAGCGCCTGAATATCGGCCAGCAATTCTTCAATACTGTTGGGGATGGGATAGCCACTGTTGAAGTCCGTGGGGCGTGTAGCTGGCAGGCGCGATACCATAACGGTCATTTCGATTTCCTCGCTGGCGATGGCGGCAATAGTGCCTATCCGATCGTCGGAGAGGACCGTCTGTGCCAGCGGGGAAGCGCGCGTTGGTTCTCAGCTGTTGAGCGTGGAAAGCACCACTGCCGCTATCGTCATTCCTGTAGTCGCTGACGAATTTACCAGCCGACAGGGCGGCGCGCGGAGCTGACGAATACGCGGTTTCCAGTAGATATTTGCCGGCTGTGTAGTTGGGTTTGAACGCGCGGCGAGGGGATGAAAGCGGCCGTTCAGGTCGACGTTGTCGCTTTTGAAACCGGACACGCCTTCATGATCCGTTTCGACGGTGATCGGTTACGGTAGACCTGCCCTCCCACCTTCACTCTTCGAAGTGCTGAACCAGCCGAAACACCGTGACACGCGCCGCCTCAGCGCCATCCGAGCGCGGGCGCGACGTAGGTCAGGACGGACTCGAGCACATGCGCGTTATAGTCGACGCCGAGTTGGTTCGGCACCGTGAGCAGGTTGCAGGCCTTTATCAGGAACGCCCCGAAAATAAGGCTCGCAACGCCGCTATCTCAAGCCTTCTCCGCGACGGCCGAAGCTGGCGCGATATCATGGCCGCGACCTGATGCAGCCGAACGCTGCTCGCCAAGATCGCTGGTAATCGCCGACTACAGGCAGAGGCTGACGGAGCGATCCGGGGAGATGAGCCGGAAGCGCATCTCATGTCGAAGGTCGCTGCGCGGATCGAGACGCCTGAATACCGCGTGCGGCGTCACATCAATGGCGGGCTCGGCCTTTGCAGCGTCAGCGACTACCTAAACGAACACCGGATCGCCGAAGTCCGCAGCGCGCTCGCCGCCCTCGCAGGCCGACGTGTCGCTCCTGACGAGCGCGATGGGTGCCAGGTTTGGCAACCTCGTGATGTTCAACCGGGTGTTCAAAGAACTTTTCGGCAAGGCCCCCAGCACGTTTGGGCGGCGGCATCTCGAAGGCTAGGCGCGCCGTTTTCCAAGCCTGCGTACCAGTCGTTTTCGAAAACGACTGGTCGGTTTCGAGGATCGCCGTGCCAGGATCGGTTCAAATCGGCAGGGCGACCGCGTTCACAACGGGACACGACGATGCCGATGATTTCCATTGCCTCGACCAGGCTGCCAAGCAAGCTGCCGACTAAGCTGATTATCGCCGGTCTGCCCCTCCTTGCCTGCGCCAGCTGTTCTCCCGAGCCGGTCATATCGCCCCCGATCCGACGCCACGCGTGTTAACGTGGTCACCATCCATCATGCTGGCGGACAGACTGCGGCGTTGGACGGCGTCCTGCGCCCGCGCCGCGACATTCCGCTTGGCTTCAAGACCGGCGGCCGGGTGCTCGCGCTGAACGTGCAGGTCGGCGCTCACCTCTACGATCGTGATCTGGCGTCGCGGCACCAAACGGTCGCGACGGTCGAGGCCCGCTACGCCCGTGGCGATTTCGGCGCACTGCCCGTGTTCGACACGCGCCAAGCAAAATTAACGGCAGAGCCCGCGGTCGTTCGCCAGCGGTCGCGTCAACGCTCACACACATCCGGCGCCACCGCACGCTTGGCGGCTAGCCGTTTTCTTCACCCTTATCGATCAGCAAAGGATCTTCCCGTGCTCTATACCCAAACCCTGAAGTTCACGCTCGCCAGCATTCTTGCTGTGACCGTCACGCTACCCGCCTACGCACAGGACCAGCCCGCCGATCTGTACCGCGATACCGTGACCGTCGGTGCCGGCGTCGCGGCGCTCCCTGATTACGAAGGCTCCAACGACTACCGGATCACCCCCGTCCCCGCCGCGATCGGCGCCGTCAGGGGGTACGGCTTCGTGCTTGCCGGCAACCAGCTGAGCGTCGACCTAATCAAGGACGAGCCCGGTCCAGTCTGGGATTTCCAGGTGGGTCCGATCGTCCAGCTGAACTTCAACCGCAGTTCGCTCGGTAACATAGTCGACCTTCGCGTCCGTGCGCTCGGCAAGCGCGCCACCGCAGTCGAACTTGGCGGCTATGTTGGCATAGGCAAAACCGGGGTGCTGACGAGCCCGTACGACAAGCTGTCGGTCACGCTCGGCTATCGCCACGACATCAGCAATGTCCACGACAGCGGCATCTGGAACCCTAGCATCACTTATTTCACGCCACTGTCCCGCAAGGCTGCGATCGGCGTGTTCGCGTCCGCCGACATCGTCGAACGCGGCTATGCCCAAACCTATTACAGCGTCTCAACGGCGCAGAGCGTAGCGAGCGGTTTGCCTATCTATGCCGCCGGTGCTGGCCTCAAGAACTGGACGCTCGGCGCGATCGGCAGCTATTCGCTCACTGGCGACCTACTGCAGGGCATCAAGATCGTCGCGGGCGGCACTTATGGACGCATGGAAGGTGACATCGCCCGCAGCCCGCTCGTCGCGATCGCCGGATCGCGCGATCAGTGGCTCGGGACGATCGGTCTTGCCTATACGTTCTAGTCCGTAGTGTGGGTGGGGCCAGTTGGCCCGTAGCCGGTCATCCACCCACAGCAAGGTCGACTATAGGGGGCGTTCACGCTGGCACAGCTCAGATGCCCCACTCCCAGACACTCAGCGCTTCGTTGGCTAGCTCCAACTTCAGACATGTCTTCATCTCAGTGGAACGCGGCGTCAAGCCGCCACGGATCGAGAATTTAATGGCGAACATTGGAACAAAGCGGTCGTTCGGGCAATCGGCCGTGAATGTCGAGTTCTGGAAAAATTGGGCATTCGAGGGGCCTTCGAGGTCGGCTCGGTACCAAGCCAGCCTGCAAGGTAGCGACTTCGTCGAGATTGGATCTCACGCCAAAACAGCAGCCGCTGTCCATGACGAAAAACCTCATTTCCGAGGTTGTCGCGCACTTTCTCAATCCGACAGGGTATCTCGGACAATAGTGCTGACATGGAGCACGTACTCCACCGCGCAAGCCGCAATTGTCCGGGATTTAAGGTGCGCGGCAACGACAAACCGGTCTTTTACAACGGCGCTCGGCGGCCAGTCGACACTAAAAAGCGGCTAGGCCATGTCCGCCCATAATCCGACATCGAAGGAACTCTCGCTGCTTTCCAGAAGCGACCATTCCACCCGAAAGACGTAGCTGCCGTTTGCGCGACCGGAAAATTGCGACGCTTCGACGTCGTTGGCCAATCTTCTATTGAAGCAACGCGAGCGCTCGTCGGTATTTATCAGCGCGTTCTCGATCCCGGTTCGTAACAACGGGAAGGCGCGAAAGGTCCAAATTGTCGGCAATGTCGGCGCGCTTCACGTCGCGCGCGATCTCGTTTGCGGCGCAGCGCGCGACGAAAGCATCGTAGTCCTCATCATCGCGTCGGGTGAGTGCCACCACGGCGTCGGCAACCGCATCGCCGAAGCGAACGCGGATCGTAGCTGGCGTTACAGCGCAATCCTCGACGACATCGTGCAGCACCGCGGTGATCCGGCGCACATCGTCCGCCTGCGCCAGCATTACCCGGAGCGGATGCAGGATGTAGGGCGCGCCAGCTTTGTCGACCTGTCCCTGATGCGCATGAGTTGCGAACACAATCGCTTCGTCAAGTGGGCTAAACGATAGGTCAGTAATTGTCGTACTCCTCTCGGGTCGCGAGCCGGCCGCCCATTCGAGCGTCCATATATAAGCGGTTTGAATGGACGGTTTCGCTCTCCCGCCCCGTACCCTTGAAGCGACGGAAAATCCGTCCCGACACATGCTCCCAGTGGAAGGCGACGTCTTCGAAGCTATAAATCATATAGACGTCACGCCCCCCGCGAAATGCGTCGGATGGTACGCCGCGCTCATTGTCCTCAAGCAACGCAACGCGCCCTTCCTATTAGCTGCCTCATCGGCATCGCACGCCTGGATCCAAACGGACGCACCTCAAGCCGTTCCCCAGTTTCGAACCGTATCTGCTCAAGGCCGGACCGAGGATCGCGCACGAGGTCGACGCTCAAAAATTGATCGTCGTATTGCAGCGTTCCGAACATCTCGTACATCAAACACTCGTGTTTCCTTCGACGCTGCTGCTCTGCGCGTTCATAGTCATTCCACCCGGCACTAGGCACGTCGACCCAGAAATAGCCGCCGTTGATCTTGCCTTCCAAAAACGCGACAAACGCCCCCACCGGTCGGTCGTCGACTTTAACGAAGCTCCATGCTCGATCATCTGGCTTGTCTTGAACGCTGACGCCCAGACCCGCTGCGAGTTGCGTGACGGGGACACTTGGTCCGATCCGAACTCCGTGAAAAACGAAAGAGGATGTCTCGTGTTCGAATGTCAACATATCAGGGTCCCGCGACACGATCCGCGCGAAAGCTTCCTCGCGGCATGGCCAATGTATCATGTCGACGTTTCGGAGGGTCACCGCTGATCTGGCAAATCAAGTCCAAGTGACGCTGAAAACACGTGATATCGCACGCGGCGCGTTGGTGGGCAGCGATCCACGCCTGCACAAGCGAAGATATGGCTGTTTTATGCCGGCCGTCACAGATACGATCGAGCAGAAAGTGTTCGGTATGGCTAGAAACGACATCCCGGGTGAAAGCGCTGGCGGCACGTTACTGCACGGGCGATCGCGCTCGGCGAGTTAATTCGCGCAATCGGTCAGGTATATTTCCTGGCCTGTAAGTTCGAACACTGCATGCCGGATGATGCCATCCCGCCATCCAAGGTGGGTAAGTTTTTCGGCAGCGACTTAAAGAGCGGCGATGGTATCGGCATCGCCAATATAACGCAAACCGCTAAGATCCATGGTATCGCGCTTTCAGCGCCCGATCCAGCATCATTTCCCGCGCACGCGCGCGCTGCTCTTCCGTCATCCCGTCGAAGTCACTTGGAGAATAACCGTCGCCCTTTCACGTCACCGAGCTTCGTACTGGTGCTGGAATTCACTCCACATCATTTACTGATAACTACAAATAGCGGCGTCAATCACGTCGACCAGATGTCATGTTACCCGTTCGTATTCAACCAGAGTAAACCGTCCGCTCGTCATCCCTTCACTAAACTCGAAACCTCGCATTACTCCACAATATCGGAACCGTGCAGCACTGACTTCTCATTTACCAAGCCATTTTACATCCGCCATGTTTCCAGCAACGCTCGCCGCGCCGCGGGACGCTCGGCTATCACGCTGCGGATAAAGGAAAGGTTCGCGTCGAATACTGGCACCTGCCAGATTGCTTCGCCTTGCGCCGACAGCCATGCCTTTATGATCCACAGCAAGGCGGTTTCGTGACGCCCGTCGGCGATACGGGCCGCCAATACTGTGGCGAAGGATGGCGGCAGTTGATGGCGGGCGATCGCTTGCGCAGCGAAGGCCGAATCGCGGTCCTCGCGTGTGTCCAATCGATCGATCAGCGGGGCAAGGAAGCGCGCATTCCCCGTCAGGGCGAACAAAGTCTCACGGCGCGCACACTCGAACGCAATGCCTAGCCTCTTATCCTGAGCCTCTGCGGCTTCGAGCACGGCGATGCTGCCGGCATCGCCGATCAATCTCAAGCCGTCGAGATCGGTGGTATCGCCGGCCGAGCCACGCGTTTCCATCAATGCTCGCGCCCGCGTCAATTCGTTGGCGTCCATGCCCTCAAAGTGGAAGGGAAAATAGCCATCCGCCTTCTCCCGCCCCTTTGCCTCATATTGCTTGCTGAAGGCTGTCCAGGTCACGGCCAATTTCCCGTATCAGGCAACACGATCTTCTCCTGGAAACTGGTGATCCGACCTGCCGCTTTGCCGGCCTCGATCTCGTATTTTCGGAAGACGTAACCGCCGCCTGCCCTACTTGGTGGTTGCAACGCTTCAACGTCCCCCATCAATCCGCGGGTATAGCCTGCAGATGTTTGGCTCTAGACCTGCTCGCCACCTTTGTCCCATGGCATAAAGGTGTTCAAATGATCCCAGTCATCGATGACCCGGCCACCCGGTGTGCCTTCCAGCGTCGTGCCTACATGAGCCTTGGCATACTTCGGCTCGGACACGACCATTCCCATGCCGACCAAACCAGGTCGCGGTAGCCTGGCTCGATCGCGTCGCCGACCATGCCGACGCCTTCCATACCCGCAAAACCGAGCGCGCCGATCCCGGCGAACGTGCCGAATGCGGCAACACCGGCCATCGCAGCAAACGCGCCAGCACCTACCGCGGCGCCTATCCCCAAGATCTGCAGGCCACTACGCGTCCACGCCTCAAGGTCGAAAACGAAGCCGGTCCGCACCGTCTCGCCGCCGATGAAGACGTTCGGCGATGCGGTCTTGATATGCGCGCCGCACGTCAGCATCGATTTCAGGCGCGAGGCGGGCCGCCCGTTGATGAAGACGGTCGCCGATCCCTTGCGGACGATAATCGATCCGAGCCAGGGTGAGTCATTGAATTGCAGGCAGTTGCCGCTCGACACCGCCTCAAGCAGGTCAATACTGAACTCAACAATCTGCACCAAACCTGCTCGCTGGCATTGCCAGTCCATTGCTCCGGGCGATGATCGCGGAGCGAGAGGCGGAGAAGGAGCGGCTGGAGGCACAAAGAGTTGCAACGACTACCGGGAAACCGATCGTAGTCCTCCAGCCAAACCCGGTGCTTGTGGACCGCTTCCGCGGCAAGGTTGCGGCACTCCGCAAGTCGCTCGACGACGGATCAATCCGGACCGAGGCTGCGGCAGTGATGTCGACGCCCATCGAAAGCGTGACGATCTGCCCCGACGAACCCGGCGGCCCGGAGGCGGAGGTGGTCGCCAAAGTATCGAACCTGCTGGCCTGGTCCACAAACGACAACGCCGCCCCAAGGGGCGGCGTGATGTCGAGTTCTGTAATGATGGTTGCGGGGACAGGATCTGGCCAACATCATACATTAATCGTTGCGAAGGCGTAGGCTGTTGATCGCCCAATTAATGTGGTCGCCCGATGCGCCTCCCCGCCAGCGACGGCGTCGCGGGAACGACCGCGTTGGGCAGGAAAGCAGCCCGTCCGCTATTGGGGAGGCAGATGGCGTTAGCGGACGTCGCCCGACGCTGCTGCGTTTCCCGAAAAGGATTCGATAACGGGAACACTGTGGTTTTCTCGAAACCCGTATATGCTGCCGCAATCGGGAAAGGACAGGCGGACGATGGGGCGTGGCGACGTTCTTTGTGTGACACTCGCAGCCTTGCTTGGAGCCTGCGACGTTCAAGCGGATACGATCGGCCAGCATGACGTAAGCGAAGCGGCTGTCAGGCCGATCAACGGAACCCCAGGTAAGGCAGCAATTGCTTCTCGGATTTGGGAACCGTCCGCCGGACATATACAAGTGCCGATTTGGCCTGGCACGGTGCCGAATGCATTGCCACATCCCAAACCAGAATCTGTTGGCCCCCCGCCTGGTCGCGAATGGTGGCCGAGAGCCAATAACGTCAGTCGCCCCACGATGACGATCTACGCTCCGACAGGAGCCAATACCGGTGCGGCTGTCATGGTGCTTCCGGGTGGTGGGTATCAGTTCCTCGCCATGGATTTGGAAGGTACGGAAATCTGTGACTGGTTGACGTCTCGTGGGATTACCTGCGTCCTGCTCAAATACAGAGTGCCGGAATCCGGACCGACCTACAGGGATGGCAAGCGGTACTATCCACCGGTTCCCACCGCGTTACAGGATGCCCAAAGAACCCTCGGCCTTATTCGTAAAAGTGCCAAGGAGCATGGGATAGACCCGAATAAAATCGGTGTAATGGGCTTCTCCGCTGGCGGGCATTTGGCCGCTGCGTTGAGTACCAACTTCGCAAAACGGGCTTACCGCTCAATAGACGCCGCTGATGTAGTAAGCTGCCGACCAGACTTCGCCATGATCGCTTACCCTGGACATATTTGGGCGCACGAAGATGAAGAGGCAAAATCGCGCGATCCGTCAGATTTGAAATTGCGCGGAGACATCATAGTATCATTGGAGACACCGCCAACCTTCATCATACATGCTGAAAACGATGACACCGATAGCGTCCAGCAATCTCTTGCATACTACATCGCGCTTAAGGAAGCCGACGTGCCCGCGGAAATGCATATCTACGCAGAGGGCGGGCACGCATTTGGGGTCCGCCCGACAAAATCATCGATAGGCAACTGGCCTAAGCTGGCGGAACAATGGCTGCGCTCCATCAATGTGATCCAGTGAAAGACGGTAAAGTCCGCCCGAAAGGCTCGCTGCATCTTTCCCGATTAGGAAAGGCCTGCGAGACGGCCGGGCCATTCCCATTGCGATCGGGAAATGGGAAACGGCGATCACGCGAAGGATCGAAGAATGTCCTGCGCGATCCTCTCAACGTCCGCTGTGACGCGCGTATCTACCGTTATCACCGGCCCCAAGCCAACAGGCCTGTCGTATTCCGCCAGCATCTCTGGCGGCATTTCCTTTAATGGGTGAGCGGCATGATGGCCGCTTGCAGCGGCGCGGTCGCGGAAGCGGCGCGCAGTCTCGTCTGCACCACAGTCGCAATGCACCTCGATCACGAGCGCACCCAAGCCGGCGAGCTTGGATCGCTCATACTCGCTGTGTGGTCGAAAATTTGCCTCCAAGACAGCTTGGGGTGCGTGTCGCGCCAAAGACCAGATCAATTCCATGGACGCGCCGCCGATCTTCCTTGATGCTGCTAGATCGCCGTCAGCATCACCGAACACATCCGTCAGCGTCTCCTTGATGAAGTCCTTGGAGAAGAGAGGAAAACCAAGCCTTGAGGCGAGGGGAACCGCCAAGGTCGTCTTGCCAGCGCCGGGGGCACCGGAAACGATAACGATTTTCCTTCCGGCTACCGGCACGGCAAGCCCTCGCTAGGTGATCTCGCGCGCTCTATACCCGCTTTTACGGCTTTCTCACAAACCAACGTCTAGCGGGAATCTCGCCGCCTCGATCGCGTTGACGGACGTCTGTGGGTTTCGCTTTCGCGAAATCTGTTCCCAATTGCTCTTTCCCGAAATGGCCAATCGAAGACGGAGAAACGGGAAAGATGCCGCTTAACGAATGGCCGTTATTGGTAGCTCGGATCGCCAGCCTGAACGTCCGGCTTTGGGCGTTTCTACCGATGCCGGTTTCCCATCATGATGGTGTTTTGATAACGCCAGGGGCATCCCAAACTATCAAATTAGGAATAAGAACGCTCGGTTATGTAGCTGCTGGCTGCACATTCGAACTATATGCGTTTCCCCAGAATCGATCTCGAATTACTATGCTGAACGCGTTTAATCCCCATTTCATGAAGGCATCGTCATGTGACGAGCGGTAGTGAAGGGGTGTAGAAATGAAGTTCCGTCAAGCGGCCGCGGTCGTCGCGATCCTGGCTTTTCCAATTACCGCGCGGGCACAATCGACACCGAACGACAAGGCTGAAGCCTCCGAAGACACTGCGCCACCCGCGACGCTGACGGTTAGCGGTTCGGCCGCAATTGCCTCCGACTATAGGTTCCGCGGCGTATCGCAGTCCGACCAAGAAATGGCAGTGCAGGGTGGCATTACGGTTGCGCACGAGAGCGGTCTTTACGCTGGCGCCTGGGGATCGAACCTCGCGGGGTGGGGAACGTTTGGCGGCGCCAACATGGAACTCGATCTCATCGGGGGCTATAAAGCAGCGCTTGCCGCCAATGCTACGCTCGACGTCGGCCTCACCTGGTACATGTATCCGGGCGGCGCTGATAAAACCGACTTTGCCGAGCCTTACGTGAAACTGGCCGGCACTACCGGTCCTGCGACGCTGACCGCTGGTGCTGCCTACGCCCCCAAGCAGCAGGCGCTCGGCAAATGGTATAACACCGGCACCGATGCCGCGAACGGCGTCTACAACAGTCCCGGCGACAAGGACGACAACCTCTACCTTTGGGGTGACGGAGCTCTGGCGCTTGCCGGCACGCCGATCACGGCGAAGGCGCATGTCGGCCACAGTTGGGGCCAGGATGGCTTGGGGCCGAACGCGACTGCGGTCACGCCTACCGGCGCATACTGGGATTGGTCTCTCGGTACCGATGCCACGTACAAAAACCTGACATTCAACGTCAGCTATATCGACACCGACATTTCGAACCGGGAGGCAACGTACCTCCGCCCCAGCTTCAGCAAGGGTCAGGACCGCGCCGGCAATATCGCCGGCGGCACTGTCGTGGTCTCGCTCACGGCTGACTTCTGACCTTCTGAAAGGATACCTGATGCACGACTTGGTCTGTCGTGCCCTTGGATTGTTCATCATCGGCATGCTGCCTTGATGAACGAGCGCCCTCAATCGGGTAGAGTGCTGGCAGCCGGGAGCGGCGAGGATTAGGCATAACCAGCCGGGATATCAACGGCCTGAAAACGGGGTACTTCCCGCGGTGAAACCCGCGGAAAAGCGTGGTTGCGGCGGAGGGTATCTCCGCCGCGGAACGGCCGGAATGGGAAGGAAAGCGGTATGACCGCTTTCGCGGCAGATAGCCGGGATAAATACTGGTCAATAAGCAATATCGCTTGCGCCGATTGTGTTTTCGGGCGGGACCCCGTTCCGCAGCATCCGCCACACATGATCCGCCGGCTCATCCAAGCGTATCATCGAGCCCAGCCCTGAAAAATAATCCTATAATATTCAAAAGATATTTGGGGAATGGCGATGTTTGGAATTTTTGATAAGGTCAAAAGCGACCCGCCGATACCTACATTCGCTATCGACGCAGCAGAGCGGGTTGCCATCCGGCGGTCGCAGGCTGTTATTGAGTTCGACTTGGACGGCATCGTTCTGGATGCGAACGCAAATTTCCTAGCGGTGATGGGTTACAGCTTGGACGAGATAGTCGGGCGCCATCATCGGATGTTCGTCGACCCGAGGGAGGCGGCCAGTAAATCCTATGCCGATTTCTGGGAAAGACTGCGCGCGGGGGAGTTCTTCTCGGCGGAATTTGCTCGCGTCGGCAAGGGAGGCAAGCCTATATGGATTCAGGGCGCCTACAATCCGCTGCTCGGTCCGGATGGCGTTCCAGTCAGGATTATGAAATTTGCCACCGACATTACCGTCAACAAGCTTAGAAGCGCGGATCACGCAGGGCAGATTGCCGCAATTGGCCTCACTCAAGCCGTGATCACCTTTGACATGAACGGGATCATCACGTCGGCGAACGAGATTTTTTGCAACGCAGTAGACTATGCTGAATATCAAATCGTCGGCAAACATCATCGACTGTTCATGCCGACCACAGAGCGCGACAGCGTTTCGTATGCGCAGTTCTGGGAGGCACTTAATCGCGGTGAATGTCTAGCCGGTGAGTTTTTGCGTGTTGGTCGATCAGGCCGCCCTCTTTGGCTTCAAGCATCCTACACGCCTATTCTCGACCCCGCCGGAATACCGTTCAAGGTGGTGAAATATGCCAGCGACATCACGAAACGCGTCGAAGAAAGGCAAAAATTCAATCTGCTCTCACTGGTTGCGGACGGTACTGATAATTCGGTAGTTATCACGGACCGTGAAAAGCGTATCATCTACGTCAACGAAGGCTTTCGCCGCATGACCGGCTACTCAGACACCGCCGTGATGGGCAAATCACCCGGGAGTATCTTGCAAGGTGAAGCGACCGATAAGGCAACGGTGGATCGTATCAAGAAAAAGCTGGCAGCGGGTGAGGCATTCTATGACGAAATCTTGAACTATAATAAATCTGGCGAACCTTATTGGATATCGTTGGCTATAAACCCGGTGCACGATTCACAGGGAAATATAGAGAAGTTCATATCTATCCAAGCCAACATAACCGAAACTAAGCTCCAATCGCTGCAATTCGATTTGAAACTCAAGGCGATCGGTGCATCCACCGCTATGGCTGAATGGGATGGAGCCGGGGAGTGCCAAGCGCTTAATCCCTTTCTTGCCGATTTTGCCGTGCAGCCATTGGCGATGATGTTGTCCAAGGATCAGATCGCACGCATTTTTCGCAATGAGGTGGTGCGGTGCGAAGTGGCATGGCCTCGTTCCAAGCGTGACGACATGTGGCTTGATGCGACCTTTTCACCAATGATCAATCTCGAGGGAAAGATCGACCGCATTCTGATGTGCGGAGTCGATATCACGCCGAGGCGTCGCACTGTCGAGGAGACGTCGAGCGCGATGCGGCGAATGCTGGACGGTGTAACTACGATTGTTGGCAAAATTGACGTTATTGCCAGAATGACCAATCTGCTTGCTTTCAACGCTGCGGTGGAGGCGGGTCGGGCGGGTGAGGCGGGCAACGGCTTTAAGGTGGTGGCAGAAGAAGTGCGCAAACTGGCGGGCCAGGCGGGCGACGCAACTACCGAAATCAACGGGTTGCTCGAAGACAGCAGGACCCAGATCGCTCGCCTGGGCAGCACCGATATGACAACCAAACACGCCGTCATGCGGATAGCCGCTTAATTGCAACGACTTACGTTAAGCGCTCTCGGAATTGCACTATGCGCCGCTTGGCGGTTTGCACGATAGTCGACGGGGTGCGCCACGGGTGCAGTTGTTGAACACAAACCGAACGAATGGCTATTTCTAGTGATCTCGACCGGGAACCCAAACGTACGCAATTGGGTGGTAATTGCCTCTACCGCGTCGGGTTGTCAGCCCTGATCCTAATTGATACGGCCGATATATATTGATGAAGCTGGGAAATCTGATGCGCTTTGCTTATCTCGCCGTACCGGTTGCTGTTTGCCTGCCCTCACTGGCGCATGCCACTTCCTGTGAGGAAGCGTTCACAAAGACCGGTAACATCATCGGCGGGCAGCGCTTCGGCGCGGCAGTGACAGTGACGGACCTGACGCCGGAAAGCGCGATCGGCCAGTTGCGTGGAATCGTTGCATCGCGCGGCTATGTGGTGATGTCCGCCGAGCCCGAGGCTGGCAGCATGTTGTTTGAACAATCCGTCAGCGGTAAGGCGCGGGGCTTTCCGTTGACAGTGAGCACGACCGCCAACGGCGGAGCCGCGACCGTGTCGATCCAGGCGAAGTTGCCCAGGGGGATGACCGCCAACGCAGTTTCAGCAAAATCGGAAATGTGCCAGATCTTAGGCGCGTTGAAGGGCGGTCGTGCCGGTACTGCCGCCGCAGCCAGCAGAGTAGCCGCAGTTGGAAAATCTACCCCGATCGCGATGACCGCGTTCTCCTTTTCGCATCAGATTTCAAAGGATACCCAACGCAACCCGGCGGCCACTGAATTGCGATATCGTGATCAGACCTTCGTTTTTAGCGGTAATGTAGGCAGCCTCGATAAATGGGGTAACAGTTACGCCGTCATGTTCGACATTCCCGAACCTAGCCGAGAGGCATTGCGACTACCGAATCAGGCACCGTTCAAAACAGATATCGTCTGCAAGATGGCGGCGGGTCAGGCGACATACTACCTACAGCTCAAGCCGGGAAAGAGCATCACGCTAAGTGGCGCCTACGAATCGTTGAATTTCGATCGCCACGTGCTGGTGTTGAAGGATTGCCGTTCGGTGAAATAGCAATCGTTTCGGCTTGGCATATATGACCAGCCAGTCCTTGGGTTTACTGACCGCTGCTAGCGAGACGACATCGCGGTATGGGCCGGAAACCTCGCCACGAACCTGGCCGACATTTCGGGTAGCGGGCACCGCAACCGTTGTTGACCGATCGGAGCTGAAAGCGGACCTACTGCTCCTCACCCATTTCCAGACTGTAGCGGTGGAACCTGGTTAAGCGAGTAGCCTGTCCGCTTGTGGGGTGCGCCGATCAACGCAGAAATCACCGATAATGGGCGTTAGCAGTTACCAGCCCTCAGTCGCGCAACGCCAGCGATTGCTGCACCGAACTGCACCGTCGCTGTTTGCTCGATCGGTGCGCGTCGGGCTAGGATCTAGGCCGGTTTCTGCCAATGGGGGGGTGCACCTTTTGGGCCACGAAAAGACCGCGGGCGAGGCGGGGGTAATAGCGTGTTAGATGGGGTCGCGAAATTGGGCCCTCCCCGACCCCGGCTGGCGCGATGCCCGCCGCCCCGATTGCTGCCGGACTAAAAGCGCTACCCGCCGGGGACGATGGTTAGCAGCACCGGTGATACCCTTGATGCTGCCATGGGGATGACACAGGGGGCGACGCCTTTATCGCGCAGCGGCGCGATAAAGGCGGGTTAGACCCAATAGTCGACACTGGCGGGCTCTTTCCGGCTTCCCAACTTCGGCCGTTGGTTCATACCGGTCGAACGGCTTGAGTTAAGACAAAGCGGTCATCGGATGTGCCCGCCGGGAACGGCAGCTCCCGACGAAAGCAGACGCTTGCGGTAGAAGCTCTGGTAGAGCGGCAATGCGCATGTTCGCCCGGTCCAGNCCCAATGCATTGAGCGCCGCCTGATAGCGCGGACCGGTCGAACGGCTTGAGTTGGGACAAAGCGGTCATCGGATGTGCCCGCCGGGAACGGCAGCTCCCGACGAAAGCAGACGCTTGCGGTAGAAGCTCTGGTAGAGCGGCAATGCGCATGTTCGCCCGGTCCAGTTAAGAAGACACAAAGGCGCAGAGCGGTCGGTCCGTCTGGCGGCGTGCGCCGATGGCTTGTTGGCGGGCATCTCTCCTCAAGAGCTGACATCCGTTCACAAAACTGCCGTTTGTTGAACACCTGTTGCACTAAGCGACTGTAAACACGCTTTTATAAGAAGCACGGCCAACGGCTGCCTCTGTCCAGAAAACGTCCGTTTGTTGAACATANTGTTGAACACCTGTTGCACTAAGCGACTGTAAACACGCTTTTATAAGAAGCACGGCCAACGGCTGCCTCTGTCCAGAAAACGTCCGTTTGTTGAACATACACGGACGGTGGTGCTGAGGGTGTTGTGTACATCAGCACCCGGCTTCAGGTTCGGGTATAGTCGTCACCCCATATCCGCCCAAGAGCCATCGGCATCTTTCCCAGTTTGCCATCAAAATTCGGAATTTCGAGAATTTCAAATTGGGAACAGATTTTGAGAAAGCGCATCCGTCTGCGGCTGTCAGCCGGATCGACGGGGCAGGTTTCCCGGTCAACGTTCCTTTGCGGGAAGGTTCAGTGCCATCCGCGAGCAGCAATACCGCTAGCAAGCATTGACAGGCACCAACTGCCTGAAGAGACGGGCTTATGGCTTCGACTCTGACCCGCAATGTCACTCTGACGATCGAACTAGAAGCGTACATCAAGGCGCAGGTCCCATCAGGACGGTTCAGCAGCTCCAGCGAGATCGTGCGCTCTGCGCTCCGGCCGATGATCGAACGCGATGAGACGCGAACGATGGGGCTCAGTCATGCACGATAATGTCGAGAAAACTGCGAATATCACGGCTCAAGCCCTTATTGCTAGCACAGGTCACCTCAAGGGGTCGGACGAACTTACCGCGTTGACCCTGTCCTATGATTGGTCGTCGACGTCCGTCGGTGATCGAACCGGTTGGTCGCAATCTTTGACGACTGTCCTCGACACGATGCTCGCGTCTCGCTTTCCGATGTGCATCGGTTGGGGCGATGACGTGACGCTATTCTATAACGACGCCTACATACCGTTCTTGGGTCAGAAACATCCAGCCGCTCTTGGCAAGCCGATGGCGAGCATCTGGAGTGACGTCTGGGCCGACATCCAGCCCTTCATCGTCCAAGCGATGTCGGGGGAGACGGTCGCCTTTGATGATCTTCCCCTCACGATGGAACGGTACGGCCATGCTGAGGAAACCTGGTGGACGTTCTGCTATAGCCCCCTGCGAGACGATGGCGGCAGTATTGCAGGATTTCTAAACGTCGCTTCTGAGACGACGTCCAAGCAGCATCTGCGAGCGCTGAATGCCACGCTTGAGCAACGCGTCGTGGAGCGATCGGAAGCTTTGCTCTTGTACCAGGACGTGTTCCAATCCGACCCGAATCCAGCGTGCGCCTTTGACATCAATCACGCGATCGTTGCCTTCAATCAGGCGTTCAGCGATGAATTCTTCCGGGTGTATGGGCATCGCGCTCAGCCTGGCGAGACGTTCCCGGCCCTCTTCCTGCCGGACCAGGGCGAAATCATCGCGGGGTATCTCGATCGTGCTCTTGCCGGGGAGGCATTCACGATCACCGAGCGGTTCGGACATCCAGATTTTGCCTCGCCCATGTGGGAAATCTTCTACAATCCGCTGCGCGCAGGGAATGGCGAGATCATCGGCGCGGTTCAGCACGGTGTGGACATCACTGAACAGGTAAACGCTGAAGAACAGCTCGCCAGCGCGCAGGAAGCGCTACGGCAGGCTCAGAAGATGGAGGCCGTGGGGCAGCTGACCGGCGGATTGGCGCACGACTTCAACAACCTGCTGACTGGCATGATGGGCAATCTTGAACTGCTCCAAGCGCGGATCGCGCGGGGACGGCTTGATGACATCGACCGGTTCATCAACGCGGCCCAGGGTGCAGGTCGCCGCGCGGCATCGTTAACTCAACGACTGCTCGCTTTCTCCCGACGCCAGACGCTCGATCCAAAGCCAACGGACGTGAACCGTCTTATTACCGGGATGGAAGATATGCTCCGGCGTACGGTCGGAGGTGCGTCGCACATCGAGATCGTCGGTGCGGGCGGGTTGTGGACAGCGAACATCGATGCCGGCCAGCTTGAGAACGCCCTGCTAAACCTGTGCATCAACGCGCGCGATGCCATGCCCGACGGTGGTCGGATCACGATCGAGACGGCTAACAAGTGGCTCGACGACCGCACTGGCAAGGAACGTGATCTGTCACCAGGGCAATACCTCTCCATCTGCGTCACCGATACAGGCTCGGGCATGTCTGCTGAGACGATCGCGCGCGCCTTCGAGCCATTCTACACTACGAAGCCGATCGGCCAGGGCACCGGTCTCGGCCTGTCGATGATCTACGGCTTTGCCCGTCAGTCGGGTGGTCAGGTCCGCATCTACTCTGAAATTGGGGAGGGAACGACCGTGTGCGTCTACCTGCCGCGCCATCTTGGCGACGCGGAGGAGACGGAAGCCGACGAGACCGCTCTGACCGTCGCCGGTGCGACTGGTCAGACGATCCTGGTGGTCGATGATGAGGCGACGATCCGCCATCTGATCGATGAAGTGCTAGACGAGGCCGGCTATACGGTGATCGGTGCCGCTGACGGCGCAGCCGGGATCAAGGTACTTCAATCCGGAGCAAGGATTGAACTGCTCATCACCGACGTCGGGCTGCCTAACGGCATGAACGGCCGGCAGGTTGCCGACGCTGCTCGGATACTCCGGCCGGGACTGAAGGTGCTGTTCATCACCGGCTACGCAGAGAACGCCGCAGTCGGAAACGGCCACCTTGAAGCTGGTATGGAGTTGCTCACAAAGCCGTTCTCCATGGAGGCACTCGCGGCGAAAGTCGGCGAGATGATGGAGGGAAACTGCCGCTAGTTTCTCGTTCTGACAAGTTAAGGAAGCAGGATATTCCTGAAATAGCATCCCTTTTGGGAATGGCCAAAATGACCAAACCGCCCATACCTTGCCGATCGCGGACATTCTCGCGCTTCCCGATTGCGGACGATCGTTCAGCAAGGCAGCATGTCTCAATGACCAACCGTACGATCCGAATGGCTTCCATAGTCCTTTCAGCGGCCGTGTTGACGACTGGGGGTATGCTCCACGCGAACAGGCCGGTGCCCGAGTGGGAGGGGTTTTCGAAACGCTCGCTGGATGCCACCGCAAGGTGCGCCATGCGCGTGCTTAGCCGATATGGTCGCGTCGTCAGCGATAGGGGCGCAAAGCCGGAAGCCGGTTCAATCCGTCTTATGCTCCACTCCCTGAAACACTCAGGTCGTTCCGCTCCGCTTCTCACTGCCTATTTTGACGGGGACGCCACATTCAGTTCGGCATTCATGGACGCAGTAGATCGGCGCACAGCCAGTAAGGTGTGGCAAGGGTTCCAGCAGCAGTGCGGATTTTCGGGGGTACGATAATCGTCGGCTCAGTCTAAAAGCAGCCTGTCCGCTTTCCTTCCCATTCCGGACATTCCCGAAATCCGATCCCTCGCGAAAATGCCGGCTCGGGCAAGAACGCCCAGTTCCGGTCATACGCAGGATCGGCTACAGACCCCTGATGCGTCCGCTTTGGCCCATCGAACGGGAAGTTCTTGAAATCACGGCAACGGAGTATTCGGGCTCTGTCGAGGCCATGCGCCGCCAGATTGACACCGCACAAGTTACCAGCTTTGAGAACAGCGGAGCAGGCTTCTTTTCCCACCTCGCGGTCGCCGATGATGCTCCTGTATTGCTCGAAAACTCGCCGTTAAGCGGTGCCTATGGGAGCGTGCTAGGGATCGAACATGGTATGGGCTTCATCGTGTTTCTGAAAGACGGCCGCCTTTCGATGATCGAAGGCTACTGTAACGCTGGCGGGCCGACCACCGACATCGACTTTTCCCAAGCAGTATACGGGCTGATGCCATGGAGCCCGAAACCCGACTCGGAGGCTTAGGACTACTCTCCACTTAACCCGATATTCCCGAAATTCGATCCTTTTGGGAAAGCCCCGGCCTTCTCGATCGTCGTTCCCAAATGAGAATGGGCGTATCCTTCTCGACCTGTCGAAATTGCAGACGTACTATCGGCCTATCAAATATAAGGGGGACCGTCTGTGGGGGCATGGGGCGCGCTGATTATGAGCTTCTTCGGAGCGGTGTTCGCGGCGTTGACGCTTTACTGGCAATGGCACTTGTCCGGGATCACTGTGGCGCTGCCCTTCTTAGGATTCATGCTGATCGGTCTTGCCGCGAGCTATGTGATCCGTACCCCTGGCGAGGGCATCAAGCCGTCACCGAAAGAAGAACGAGCCATCATGTGGAGCAGCATTGGTGAAGGCGTCGGCCTTTTCCTAGCCGCTAACATCGTAGTGAACCTGCACCGACCCGATCTTCTGTTACCATCAATGGCGTTGGTCGTCGGCCTCCATTTCCTGCCAATCGCCTTTGCTGGCGGCTTTCGTCCGTTCTATGCTCTTGGAACGGCGCTAATTGTTGCGGCGATCATGGGCTTCATTGTCGACGCCCCCACAGGCGGCAAGGTCGCTGGATTAATGGCCGCTGGTGCGCTCTGGCTCGCGTCCGGCATCGCAGTTCATCGTGATTGGCTCGCAAGGCGACAGACGCCAGCCACGGTCTAACCGTGTCACAAATCTTGATCCCATCGGGAAAGTGGAGTGCCGGGGCAGTGAGCCGCTATGGTAGTGCAGCCTCATGACGATATTCCCCAAGCCCATTCTGGACTACTGGCATGATGCGTTCGCTGGTGACGGCAGCTCGACGTGGGCGGTAAGCGAGAAATTGAACCCCAAACGCCCGGCGATGATGCTGGAGGGGATTGATGGCCGGGTGCGAACCGTATTGCGACCCGAGCTGATCGATCGGGTCAGTCTTAATGCGCCGGGTGTCACGTTGATCGCCGACATACAGGACCTGTTGGAACGCGAGGGCGTCAGCCTGCACGATCCCGACTATTTGTTCTACCTTCCCGCGGATACGCGCGTCGCATTCGGTCAATCATTGGCCGCACGCCAACTTACGATCGAGGATCGGGATGCGTTCGAGGCGTTCCATGCCGATGCATCAGGGCAGGACCGCGACGATGCGTTTGTCGAACTCGATCATTGGGCGGTGTTCGGTTGCTTTGAGAACGGTCGGCTGGTCAGTGCCGCCAGCGCATACCCTTGGGAAAGCGGCCTGTTCGCGGACTTAGGAGTACTGACGCTTCCCGATGTTCGGGGAAGAGGTTTCGCACGTGCGGTCGTCCTGACGATCAGCGAATTCTCGCGCCGAAAGGGATATGAACCGCAGTATCGTTGCCAGATCGATAACCTTGCATCCGTCACCCTTGCTAAATCGTGCGGCTTTGCGTTGTTCGGCAAGTGGATAGTGGCATCTGACGTGCTCGATCGAACTGCGGCTTAGAGACCCGCACATTCCCAACTGACCGTCCTTTTGCGAAAGCGTCGGTCTCGATCGCCCTTCGATTGCGGGAAAGGTCGTGTTCGGTCGAGCGGCAGGCTAGGCGTGGATGATGATCGCAACCAGTGAACCGCCGTCGATCCTCACAGAGCATGATGCCGGTGATGTTGCTGACCTATATGCCCGGTGCATCGACTACTTCATGTTGCAGGACGGGGAGCCGGCGACGCTGGCGGATGCGATCGATCTGTTTCGCGAGGTTCCCGAAGAAAAGAGTTCGGCCGATCAGACCATTATGGGCTGGCGGAATGAAAACGGCCTGATAGCCGTAGGCGCCATCTTGCGTGACTATCCAAGCGACCGTGTCTGGTATCTCGGCTTCATGATCGTTGATTCAGCCGTCAGAGGGCAAGGCATCGGCCGATCGATTCATGACGCGATCGAGCAGTGGGCAGTGGTTCGCGGAGCAGAGGAAATGAGGCTTGCTGTCCTTGAGGCGAACGATGCGGCGGAGAGGTTCTGGCGGTCACTGGGCTATAGAGAGCTTCGCCGTGTCGGTCCCGACACGTTCAAGTTGCGGAGCCATCATCGCGTCGAGCTATGCCGGCCCTTGAGCAGCAACCTAGCCGCTTCGCCCGCCGAGTAGCATCACCGTTCCCATTCACGATCCCAATGGGAATGAGCGGGGGCCGCTCAGGTGAGTAGGCGATATCGCCGCATATGGAGGTCGCCTCGCACATATAGGTCGCTGTCGAGCGGGACTGTTGCCGTTCCCTCATAGCACGCTCCGGCTTTATCGAGCGTGCGGCAAGACGCAGTGTTGTCCGGCCGCACGGTGATCCAGATTTCCTCGAAGCCGTGGCGGCGAGCAATCGGGCGCAATGCCGTCAGCGCCTCGCTTGCGTAGCCATGCCCCCGATGTTCCGGCTCGACCATATATCCCACATGCCCGCCATACAGGCGCATATAGTCAGTGTTTCCAAGACGCAGCTGGATAGTGCCAACGACCTTTCCGGCCGCCACCATGTCGTAAAACTCAGCGGGGGCCCAACCGCGTGTTGGGTCGGCCTCCGTCACCTTCTGCAACTTCAACGTGATCGCCACGACTTGCCTCTATTGCAGGACGGCTCCTGCCTATGAAGCCATATAGCCCATACTACCCGTCTTCACCCGCTTTCCCGAAATTCGATCCTCAGTGAGAATGGCGGGGCTAGTCACGACGCCAATTAGCGCGATCAGAAGGCCGCCACATACCGTGCGCGTTTACACGTCAGCGCCATCGAGGCGGCATGGTTCCCGCCAGACGTTCCTTTTCGGGAAGCTCCCAGTCGCGTGATAGGCTTCGGTCGCAAGCCGTCTCCTCGCTGCCCGCTTGTTCTGCCTGTAGTCGCCGATGTAAGATAGAAGGCCCAGAGGAGGGTCTATCATGTCGTCCATTACTTCCGGCAATGTAGAACAGTATAGCGACAGCCAGAAGCTTGCCGCCCGCGCTCGCCTTCATAGCGAATACACCATTGCCGAGATGGACTGGTTCCCATGGGTGGCGAAGCAACTCCCTCTCAACGCTGAGGCCAGCATCCTCGATATCGGATGTGGCCCAGGTTGGTTTTGGGCGGCTGCCGCGAATGAGGTGCCCAAGAATCTGGAACTCACCCTTTCGGATTTGTCGCCGGGCATGGTTCAGGAAGCTGTTGAGCGATGC
Source organism: Sphingomonas sp. Leaf242 (assembly GCF_001422045.1). Taxonomy (GTDB): domain Bacteria; phylum Pseudomonadota; class Alphaproteobacteria; order Sphingomonadales; family Sphingomonadaceae; genus Sphingomonas. The sequence goes on along the minus strand of NZ_LMLW01000001.1, from coordinate 1,688 downwards.
CAGCCACTGCCGTTCGCATCGGTCACCGGCAGGCAGGCCAATGCGACTGATTTACCTTTCGAGGACGGGGCCTTTGACGCCGTCATAGCCATGCACATGCTTTATCATCTGCCAGACCCATCAAAGGGACTTGCGGAGATATACCGCGTTTTGAAACCCGGCGGGTTTCTTGCCGTGACGACGAACGGAGCGGGCAACAGGCGCGAACTGTATGCGCTGACGACCGTGTTCGGCAGCGAACCGTTGGACCCGGCCGGCGCTGCCTTCGGATACGACGCGGCCGAGGGGGCCATGCAGGCCCAGTTCGGCAATGTAAGCATGTCGCAGCATCCGGCGCGCATGCAAGTGACAGAGCCGGACGACGTATTTTTAGCACTCACGTCCTATCCGCCCGGCGACAGGGCAGACGAGGCGCAGCTTGCCGCGTTTCGGGATGCCATTGCCGAAGCTTTTCAGGCCGGGAATGGTGTTCTTGAGGTCGGCAAGGAAAGCGGGCTGTTCATCAGCCGAAAGGCGGCATGAAGTGAATCGTTGAGCCATCGCATTCCCGTTTTTCGATCGAATTTTGGGAATAGTCAGCGGCGGTGAGCATTCGAATGGTTTGATACTACGAGCTTGATTTAATGGTTGCCCGATCGGCTATCCGCGCTCGGCGCTGGCGGATCTTCCACGGCACCGCGACCATTACAAACACCATCAATCCTACAAAAATCCAAATCTGATCGGTCATGCCTTGCAACCACGCGATGCAAATGACGCAAGGCACCGCGATTATCGGTGTAATCTTGGTAGACCACCAAAGGATCGCCCCCCACCCTGGCCGATCCCAGACGCTCTTGTCGAAGTTGAGCAGTATGAGCGTTGCCAGAACTTTCGCACCCAGCGTTACGGCTACGATCCAACTCAAAAGGTCGAGTAGCGTAGAAAAGCCGAACGTCATCATTGAAGGATGATGCAGCGGCGGGAGCCGGGTAACAAGGCGTCAGCATTGTCTGTGCGTATGCGCCGTCGCTCTCTCCTTCCCAAAACCGAACGGCAGGCGAGACGGCGCGGGCGTTCCCGGAATCGATCGAGAAATGGGAAAGCTACTGCGATGACGCCTGTTTCCGTCTGGCGGTAACGATGGAGCGGGCCGTAATCTCACCGACAAGTAATCCGCCGAGCACGAACCAGTCTTCACGGCTAAATGCCCAATCGCTCCACCCAAAGGCGCGCATGATAATAAGGGCTAGCAGCCCCCCCACAAAGGCGACGGGTACATGTTTAGCTAGCGCATGGCATCTTCCTTCAGCTGATGGCGAACCTGCTAGACACTTGGTGGAAAGGCTCGGAAGTGTCGGAGAGCGACGGCGGCCATTAGACCGGAAACGCCAACGGAGAAAATTGCGGCGTGAAGACTATGGTCTTCAGCAACATAGCGGCTGGAGGTGAACAGGCCAAAGGCAGCACCGATGACTGCATAGCGCGCCAATGGCGGGAGGTAAGGGTTACGCATCAACATCGTCACGATAATTGCGATGCCCCCGCTAGCCGCGACTAAACTCGATGCGTCGTAGATCATCGTTTCCTGCCTCCGCTGAGATGATCGAAGTTAGGGCTCAAACCCAATCAGTCTATTGATCTGAATGGAGCTTCCTGATTCACAGAGTGTGTGACGATGGAGGCGGTAGATGGCGTTGTTCTGGTTG